>NZ_JCAQOW010000006.1:649926-2469190 GCF_059567865.1 Delftia sp. BGA-UO-ETr-SB1
TGCCTGGTAGGCAAATCCGCCGGGCTTAGATGAGGGGTGATAACGAGTCTGCTTGCAGACGAAGTGAGTGATACCCTGCTTCCAGGAAAAGCCACTAAGCTTCAGCTACACACGACCGTACCGCAAACCGACACTGGTGCGCGAGATGAGTATTCTAAGGCGCTTGAGAGAACTCTGGAGAAGGAACTCGGCAAATTGATACCGTAACTTCGGGAGAAGGTATGCCGCAAGTAGGTGAACTTGAACAAAGGGAGCCCAAAGCGGTTGCAAAAAATCGGTGGCTGCGACTGTTTAATAAAAACACAGCACTCTGCAAACACGAAAGTGGACGTATAGGGTGTGACGCCTGCCCGGTGCTGGAAGATTAAATGATGGGGTGCAAGCTCTTGATTGAAGTCCCAGTAAACGGCGGCCGTAACTATAACGGTCCTAAGGTAGCGAAATTCCTTGTCGGGTAAGTTCCGACCTGCACGAATGGCGTAACGATGGCCACACTGTCTCCTCCAGAGACTCAGCGAAGTTGAAATGTTTGTGATGATGCAATCTCCCCGCGGAAAGACGGAAAGACCCCATGAACCTTTACTGTAGCTTTGTATTGGATTTTGAACGGATCTGTGTAGGATAGGTGGGAGGCTTTGAAGTGAGGACGCTAGTTCTCATGGAGCCGACGTTGAAATACCACCCTGGTGCGTTTGAGGTTCTAACCCAGGTCCCTTATCGGGATCGGGGACAGTGCATGGTAGGCAGTTTGACTGGGGCGGTCTCCTCCCAAAGCGTAACGGAGGAGTTCGAAGGTACGCTAGTTACGGTCGGACATCGTGACGATAGTGCAATGGCATAAGCGTGCTTAACTGCGAGACTGACAAGTCGAGCAGATGCGAAAGCAGGACATAGTGATCCGGTGGTTCTGTATGGAAGGGCCATCGCTCAACGGATAAAAGGTACTCTGGGGATAACAGGCTGATACCGCCCAAGAGTTCATATCGACGGCGGTGTTTGGCACCTCGATGTCGGCTCATCTCATCCTGGGGCTGTAGTCGGTCCCAAGGGTATGGCTGTTCGCCATTTAAAGAGGTACGTGAGCTGGGTTTAAAACGTCGTGAGACAGTTTGGTCCCTATCTTCCGTGGGCGCTGCAGATTTGAGGAAGCCTGCTCCTAGTACGAGAGGACCGGAGTGGACACACCTCTGGTGTATCGGTTGTCACGCCAGTGGCATTGCCGAGTAGCTAAGTGTGGAAGAGATAACCGCTGAAAGCATCTAAGCGGGAAACTCGTTTCAAGATGAGATCTGCCGGGGCCTTGAGCCCCCTGAAGAGTCGTTCAAGACCAGGACGTTGATAGGTCAGGTGTGGAAGCGCAGTAATGCGTTAAGCTAACTGATACTAATTGCTCGTGAGGCTTGACCCTATAACTTTGATGACGTNGACAACAAGTTATGCCTGATGACCATAGCAAGTTGGTACCACTCCTTCCCATCCCGAACAGGACAGTGAAACGACTTTGCGCCGATGATAGTGCGGGTTCCCGTGTGAAAGTAGGTCATCGTCAGGCTCTTACAGCCCAAGAAACCCCGTAGCCTAAAGCTACGGGGTTTTTTGCTTGTTTGCGCAGAAGTACTTGTATCGTCGCCTGCGCGATGTGCGTGCGCCATGGTGGGCGCAAACGGCTTGAAAGATGAACATGCAACTGCAAGACATTCTGTATTCCCAAGGGTTCGGCATCCGCCGCGTGTGTTCCGGACTGGTCCAGCAGGGCTGGGTGGAACTGTGGGACACCGAGGCCAATGACTGGGTGCGTTGCCTCGACTCCACGCAGGACATCGATCCTGAAGGCCTGCGCTATCGCGTGCAGGGCGTGGAGTGGGCCTATCACGCGCTGGGCTATGTGCTGCTGCACAAGCCGGCGGGCACGGAGTGCTCGCAAAAACCGTCGACCTATCCGAGCATTTACTCGCTTTTGCCCTTGCCGCTGCGGCTGCGCCCGAACAAGGGTGCCGTGCAGGGCGTGCAAGCCGTGGGGCGGCTGGACCAGGACACGACGGGCCTGCTGCTGCTCAGCGATGACGGCCAGTTCATCCACCGCATGAGTTCGCCCAAGAAGCATGTGCCCAAGATCTATCGCGTGACCACCAAGCATCCGGTCGATGCCGGCCAGGTGCAGCGCCTGCTCGACGGCGTGGTGCTCGACGATGACCCCAAGCCCGTCAAGGCCGCTGCCTGCGAGCAGGTGAGCGAGCATGTGCTGGACCTCACGCTGACCGAAGGCAAGTACCACCAGGTCAAGCGCATGATCGCGGCCGTTGGCAACCGCGTCGAGGGCCTGCATCGCTGGAAGATCGGCGAGCTGGAGCTCACCGAGGACCTGCAGCCGGGCCAGTGGCGATGGTTGACGGCCGAGGACCTGGCCAAGCTCAAGGCCAAGTGAGGCAAGGAGCCGCGTTTCCATGATGAATTCCGCTGACCCTGGCCGGGGCTGGGCCCTGTTGTGCACTGCTTTCGATGCGCCCGTGCCGGATGCGCTGCGCATCCAGCAGGACGTGCTGATCGTGGTGGATGGCCGCGGCATGATCGATGCCGTGCTGGAGCGCGGTGATCCCCGCCGCGCCGCCCTGGAGGCCGCGCATGCGGCCGCAGGCACGCTGCAGCGCCTGCCCGAGGGCCAGTACCTTTTGCCCGGCATGGTGGACCTGCATGTGCATGCCCCGCAATGGCCGCAAAGCGGCAAGGCCCTGGATGTGCCGCTGGAAACCTGGCTGCAGGAGTACACCTTTCCCCTGGAAGCGCGCTACGGCGATGCCGGCTTTGCCACATCGGTCTACGACAGCGTGGTACGCACGCTGCTGGCCAATGGCACGACGACGGCCATGTACTTCGGCACCATCCACGCCGTGGGCAACCAGGTGCTGGCCGAACGCTGCCTGGCCCTGGGCCAGCGCGCCCTGGTGGGCAAGGTGGCGATGGACGAGCCGTCGCAATGCCCCCCGTACTACAAGGACGACAGCGCCGCCGAAGGCATTGCCGAGACGGCACGCTTCATCGACTGGCTGCGCCAGCATCCGGACAACGCGCAGCAGCGTGTGCTGCCGGTGATCACGCCGCGCTTCATTCCTTCGTGCACCGACGAGCTGCTGCGCGGGCTGGGCGACTTGGCTGGACGCACCGGCGCCCATGTGCAAACCCATTGCTCCGAGAGCGACTGGGCGCATGCCCATGTGCTGGAACGCCAGGGCCGCACCGATGCGCAAGCGCTGCATGATTTCGGCCTGCTCACGCGCCGCACGGTCGTGGCCCATGCCAACTTCCTCACGGCCGATGACGTGGCACTGATGGCGCGCACGGGCGCCTCGGTAGCGCATTGCCCTCTGTCCAACTTCTATTTCGCCAACAGCGTGTTCCCGGCCCGCAGCGGCCGTGAGCAGGGCCTGGGCATGGGGCTGGCCACGGACATCTCGGGCGGCTACAGCCCCAGCATGCTCGATGCCTGCCGCCACGCCATGACGGCCTCGCTGGCCTTGCATGAGGGGGTGGACCCGGCCCTGGGCGCTTTGCAGCGCGGCAGGGCGGGGCAGGGCGTTCAGGCCCGCATCGACCACGTCTTTGCGCTGTGGCTGGCCACGGCGGCGGGGGGCGATGCGCTGGACCTGCCGATTGGCCGCATCGAGCCCGGCCATGCCATGGACGCCCTGGCCATCGACTGCCAGGGGCCTGACTCCAATGTCCAGATCTGGCCCGGCGCGGATGGCCCGGCCGACATTCTGCAAAAGATCATCCACCACGCCACGCGCGCCAATGTGACCAGCACCTGGGTGCAGGGCGAGTGCGTGCACCGGCGCCAGGCCGCCGGCGCTGTCACTGCTGTCTGAGCGCCGCAGTCTTTGCGCTGCGGCCGTTTTCCGCATTTTTCCGTCCCATGACCGAACCGACCTCCTCCTACGAAGGGCGCCTGATCGCCCGCCCCGACGACCGCGTCTCGCTGTCACAGGCCCTGTTGCTGGGCCTGCAGCATGTGATGGCCATGGACGTGTATGTCGTGCCCTTCATCATTGCCTCGGCCCTGGCGCTGTCGCAGGCCGATGCGGCGTCCATGATCCAGTCCACTTTTCTTGCCGCAGGCGTGGGCACGTTGATCCAGACCGCCTGGTGCATGCGCATGCCTGTTGCGCAAGGGCCTTCCTACATTCCGCTGGGTGCCATCCTGGCCGTGGCCTTTGGCGCGGGCGGTGGCTTCGGCGGCATGGGAGCGGTCTATGGCGCGCTGATTCCGGGAGCGCTGATCGTCATTGCGCTGGGGGCGCTGGGCTGGTTCCACCGCGTGATCCGCTGGCTGGTGCCGCCCATCGTCGGCGGCACCATCATCCTCGTGGTGGGGCTGTCGCTGCTGCCGATTGCGCTCAGCGCCAACGTGTTCTCGGTGCATGGCGGCATGACGGTCAACCAGTCCATTGCCCTGGCTTCGGTGTCGGCGGCGCTGCTGATCGCGGCCATGATGCTGGGCCTGCGCTTTGACAACCGGCTGGGCCGCTGGATGCGCCTGTCGTCGGTGATCATTGCGCTGGCCGGCGGCACGGCCGTGGCCTGGGCCATGGGCCTGTTCGCCTGGCAGCCGGTTGCGGATGCGCCCTGGCTGACACTGCCCAAGCTGGCCGGCATCGACTACCCGCTGCAGTTCAGCCTGCCTGCCGTGCTGACCTTTGTCGTGATCTATCTGGTGGTCATGGCGGAAACCACGGGCACCTGGTTTGCGGTATCGGCCGTGATCAACCAGCCCATCACCAGCCGCCAGCTCGACCGTGGCGCCGTGGGCGAGGGCCTGAGCTGCAGCGTGGCCGCCCTGATAGGCGCAACGCCCGTCACCGGCTACTCCACCAATGCGGGCGTGATCTCTATCACCGGCGTGGCCAGCCGCATGGTTTTCATTGCAGCCGGCCTGGTGCTGGCCTGCCTGGGCTTTCTGGGCAAGTTCTCGGCGCTGATTGCGGCCATTCCCTCGCCCGTGATCGGCGGCATGTTCGCCGTGGTCTGCGTGACCATTGCCATGGCGGGCATCCGCATCCTGCGCCATGTGCGCCTGGACGAGCGCGCCATGCTGGTGGTGGGCGTGCCCATCATCTGCTCCTTCTTCGCCACGCTGGCTCCCAAGGACTGGGTCCAGACCCTGCCGGACATGCTGCAGTACCTGCTGGGCTCGGCCGTGACCGTGGGGGCCATGGCCGCCATGGTGATGAACCTCATCCTGCCCCGTGCGCAGGGGGACGACGCACCGGCCAAGGACCAGGTGGTCTGAACGCCGCAGGGGTCTGCGCCCGCAAACCCATGAGAAAAGGCCATGCGCAGCGGTTGCGCATGGCCTTTTTGCTGGAAGAGGCGTGAGGCGGGCAGGGCCGCGGGATTCAGCGCCGGTCCAGGTCGTCGATGGATGCGCTCCAGCGGCTGTCCCAGTTGCCGCGCTCGCGCACCTGATCGATCTGGCGGCGGTCGCGCTTGGTGGGGCGGCCGTCGTGCTGGTCGGCAATGCTGCTGGCGGGCTCGGGCGCCAGCCGGCGCTGCTCGGCCAGGCGCTCCCGCTCGGCCAGGCTTGCGGCGGTTTCTTCGTACAGGGCCTGGGCCACGGGCGCGGGGCCACGCATTCCGGACAGGCCACGAATGACCACGGTGCGCGGAATCTGGCCCTGGCGCAGCGCCACGGTGTCGCCGCAGCGCACCTCGCGCGCGGGCTTGACCAGGGCTCCGTTGACGGTGATGCGGCCCTTGCCGATCTCTTCTACCGCCAGGCTGCGCGTCTTGTAGAAACGCGCGCACCACAGCCATTTGTCCAGACGCATGGATTCGATATCGGTCATGGCGTTATTGTGCGCGCGGCGCGGGGTGCTTGCCAGTGGCCGGTTGCAGCGGAATCGCCACGTGCGCGTGCAATCCGCAGACCAGGCCTTGCCGGTAGATGTTGCGCAGTTCGATGGCGCCGCCCAGCGTCTGCACGATCTCGTGGCAGATGGCCAGCCCCAGGCCCGAGCCGCTGCGCGCATTGCCGGCCGAGAACGGCTGGAACAGCCGCTGGGCCAGATCGCTGTCTATGCCTGGCCCGCTGTCGCGCAGGCTGAGCACGGCCTGGCTGCCGGCCTGGTGCACGCTGATGTGCAGGCTGCCGGCTGCAGGCATGTGGCGTATGGCGTTGTGCAGCAGGTTGCGCGTGAGCTCGCGCAGCATCCATTCATGGGCCGGCACGGGGCAGGGCTCGGTGTCTATGGAGAAATCGATGTCCTGCTCGGCAATCAGCGGCGACAGTTCGATGGCCACGTCGCGCACCACTTCGTCCAGCAGGCTGGGGGCGGGCGACGCCGGCTCGGCGCTGTCTTCCTGCCGTAGCTGCTCGACCTTGGCCAGCGCCAGCATCTGGTTGGCCAGCCGCGTGGCGCGGTCCACGGTGGCGCCGATTTCCTCGAAGGCCTGCTCGGCCGGCACATCGCCGCGCTGGGCCGACTGCAGCTGGGCCTTGAGCACGGCCAGCGGTGTGCGCAACTGGTGCGATGCATCGCGCACAAAGCGCTTCTGGTCCGACAGCAGCTGGCGCAGCCGCAGCATGAGCTGGTTGATGGCCTCCAGCAGGGGCTGCAGTTCACGCGGCGCAGCGGGGGCCGACAGCGGGCTCAGGTCGCCGCGCGGGCGCGAGCGCAGGTCGCTGCTGAGCTGTCGCACGGGCTGGGTGGCCCGCTGCACCACAAAGATCACGATCAGCGCCACGGCAGCCACCAGCAGGGCCTGGCGTGCCAGCGTGGTGCGCAGGATCTGCAGGGCCAGGGTCTCGCGCAGCTCCAGCGTCTCGGCCACCTGGATCACGGCCATGCCGCGCCCGTTGGCGCTGGCCACGGGCTGCAGCAGCACGGCCATGCGCACGGGCCGGCCGCGGAACTGCGCGTCGTAGAAATCGACCAGGGCCGCGTAGGGCGGGCGCTGGGGGATGACGCCGTGCCACATGGGCAGCTCGCCAAAGCCCGACACCATTTCCCCGTCCAGCGTGGAGACGCGGTAGAACATGCGGCTCTGGTTGTCGGCCTCGAAGATCTCCAGCGCCGAGTAGGGAACGATGGCATGCAACTGGGCGGACTCGTCATAGCCCGTCACATCCAGCTGCTCGCTGATGCTCTTGGCCGATGCCAGCAGCGTCCGGTCATAGGCCGTGTTCAGCGCAGCCAGCGTCTGGTGGTACAGGCTCCAGGTATTGAAGCCAATGAACAGAATGACGGGTACGAGAATGCCCGTCAGCAGCTGGCGGCGCAGCGACCAGGGCTGGCGCGCGCGGGCGGGGGCGGGAAGGGGAAGACCGGGGTCGCGCATGGGCTTGCGGTGCGGGAATGCGGCAATGTGTCAGGCCGACTCGGCCTTGAGCAGATAGCCCAGGCCGCGCAGCGTGACCAGTTGCACGCCCGTGCCCGACAGCTTCTTGCGCAGCCGGTAGGCGACTACTTCCACGGCCTCGTACTGCACGTCGGACTCGCCGGGAAACACCAGCGCGAACAGCCGTTCCTTGGCCACGGCATGGCCGGGGCGCGCCAGCAGGGCGTGCATCAGGGCCAGCTCGCGGGGCGTCAGCTCCATGATCTCGCCATCGCGGTGGATGGCGCCGCTGGCCTTGTCGTAGCGCAGCGCGCCCATGGCAATGGTCTCGGGCGGCGGCTTGGGCGCGAAGCTGTCGCTGCTGCGGCGCAGCAGGGCGCGCAGCCGGGCCTCCAGCTCGTCGAGGTCGAAGGGCTTGGCCAGGTAGTCGTCCGCGCCGGCGTTCAGGCCCAGCACGCGGTCGCCCACGGTGCCGCGCGCAGTCAGGATGAGCACGGGCGTGCGCAGGCCCTGGCCGCGCGCACGCTCCAGCACCTGCAGGCCGTCCAGGCCGGGCAGGCTCAAATCCAGCACCACGGCGTCGGGCTCGCGCACCAGCCACTGCGCCAGGGCCGAGGGGCCGTCGGCCGCCGTCTCCACCTGGATGCCGCGCCGGATCAGCGTGCGCTGCAGCGTGGTGCGCATGGCGTTGTCATCTTCTACGAGCAGCAATTGCATGGCCCGCACGTTAGCACCGGGCGCGATGCAGGCCATCGCGCCAGGAGCGATCTAGGGATTCCCCTAGGGGTTTGGACAGCCATTTGACAGGTAGCGAACCGATCATCGACAGCCTTACAACACAAGGAGTCAAACCATGCGTCGTGATACTTTTCTGAAGTCGCTGGCCGCACTGGCCGCCGCAGGCAGCCTGCCGCTGTCTGCCCAGGCTGCGGTCGCCGTCAAGATGATGCTGCCGGCCAACCCCGGCGGCGGCTGGGACACCACGGGCCGTGCCCTGGGCAAGGCTTTGCAGGACGCTGGTCAGGCTGCTTCCGTCACCTATGACAACAAGGGCGGCGCCGCCGGCGCCATCGGTCTTGCGCAGTTCGTCAACGGCAGCAAGGGCGATCCCAACGCCATGATGGTCATGGGCGCCGTCATGCTGGGCGGCATCATCACGGGCAAGCCGCCCGTGAACCTGACGCAGGCCACGCCGCTGGCGCGCCTGACCAGCGAATACAACGTGTTCGTGCTGCCCGCCAACTCGCCCTTCAAGAACATGGCCGAGGTGATCGCCCAGCTCAAGAAGGACCCGGGCTCCGTCAAGTGGGGCGGCGGCTCGCGCGGCTCCACCGAGCACATTGCGGCGGCCATGATCGCGCGTGAAGTCGGCGTCGATCCCTCCAAGATCAACTACGTGGCTTTCCGTGGAGGCGGCGAGGCCATCTCCGCCATCCTGGGCGGCAACGTCACCGTGGGCGGCAGCGGCTTCAGCGAGTTCGCCGAGTACATCAGCACCGGCAAGATGAAGCCCATCGGCGTGACCTCGGGCCAGCGCCTGAAGGGCGTGGATGTGCCCACGCTCAAGGAGCAGGGCATCAACGTCGAGATCGGCAACTGGCGCGGCGTGTACGGCGCGCCCGGCATCACCAAGCCCCAGCGCGATGCGCTGGTCGCCATGCTGGAGAAGGCCACCAAGAGCAAGGCCTGGGCCGAGGCTCTGCAGAAGAACGACTGGACGCCCGCGTGGCTGGCCGGCGATGCCTTCGGCGAGTTCGTGGACCAGGAGTTCGCGAGCCTGCGCGCCACCATGGTCAAGTCCGGCATGGTGTGATCGAACGGCTGCACCGGCCTCCTGCGGGGCCGGTGCGGCCACAGGCCTGCACTCCTGCGGGCCACGGCAGGCGCCAGTCGCAGCGCCTGCTTCAAGAAGCGGAAGATGCCCGCGCGCCGCGCCAGCGGCCCGCAGGCCCCGGCGGCTTAATTTTTCCCCACGTCTGCAGCGGTGGCCAGCCCGGTCGCCGGTTCCGCTGCGGCCAGGAACTGACCATGTCCGAGTCCTCACAACCCAATCCACTTGCCACGGATGCCGCCCAGGCCGATGAGCCCAGCGGCTTTCCCTCGGTTCGCGCGCAGACCATCGTCGGCTCTGGCGTGCTGCTCGTCGCTGCAGGCCTGGCCTTCGGCGCGCTGCAGATTCCTTCCGACTCCGGCTACGGCGGCGTCGGCCCCAATTTCCTGCCCTGGCTGTGCGCCGTGGTGCTCGCGGTCTGCGGCGCCTGGCTGGTCTGGGAGGCGCGCACGGGCGGCTATCGCGAAGCCTCCGCACCTGGCGGCCATCCACGCGCCGACATCGGCGCCTTCGTCTGGGTGTCGGCCGGCCTGATGGTCAACGCCGCACTGATCGGCACCGTGGGCTTCATCGTCAGCTGCACCGTCTGCTACGTGCTGGCCGTGCAGGGCCTGCGCCGTGCTGGCGGCCAGGCCCAGGCGGGCGCACCCATCACCTGGGTCAAGGACGTGGTCACCGGGCTGCTCATCTCGGCGCCCGTGTTCTGGGCCTTCACGCAATTCCTGGCAATCAACCTGCCGGGCCTGACTGAGACGGGGTGGCTGTAATGGAAATCTTTGACGCACTGATGGCGGGCTTCGCCACCGCCATTACACCCGCCAACCTGCTGTGGGCCCTGGTCGGCTGCGCCCTGGGCACGGCCGTGGGCGTGCTGCCTGGCATCGGCCCGGCCGTGGCCGTGGCCATGCTGCTGCCCATTACCGCCAAGGTCGAGGTCACCGCCTCGATGATCTTCTTCGCGGGCATCTACTACGGCGCCATGTATGGCGGCTCCACCACCTCCATCCTGCTGAACACGCCCGGGGAGACCGCGAGCATGGTCACGGCCATGGAGGGCAACAAGATGGCCAAGAGCGGCCGCGCGGGCGCCGCGCTGGCCACCTCCGCCATCGGCTCCTTCGTGGCCGGCACCGTGGCCACCGTGGTCGTCACGCTGTTCGCGCCGTCGGTGGCCGACTTTGCCGTCAAGCTGGGCCCGCCCGAGTACTTCATGCTGATGGTGCTGGCCTTCACCACCGTCAGTGCCGTGCTCGGCCAAAGCGCGCTGCGCGGCATGACGGCCCTGTTCCTGGGGCTGGCGCTGGGCTGCATCGGCATGGACCAGATCTCGGGCGCTGCGCGCTACACCATGGGCAAGATGGAACTGCTGGACGGCGTGGACATCGTGCTCGTGGCCGTGGGCCTGTTCGCCGTGGCCGAGGTGCTGTATGCCGCCATGTACGAAGGCAAGGTCGTCGATACGCAAAACAGGATGGGCCGCGTGCACATGACCGGCCGCGACTGGAAGCGTTCGTGGCCCGCCTGGCTGCGCGGCACCGTCATCGGCACACCCTTCGGCTGCATCCCTGCCGGCGGCACCGAGATCCCCACCTTCCTGAGCTACGCCACCGAAAAGAAGCTGGCCAAGGGCGAGAACCGCGCCGAGTTCGGCACCAAGGGCGCCATCGAAGGCGTGGCCGGCCCAGAGGCCGCCAACAACGCCACCGTGACCGCCGCGCTGATCCCGCTGCTGACCCTGGGCATTCCCACCAGCAACACCACGGCCGTGCTGCTGGGCGCGTTCCAGAACTACGGCATCAACCCCGGCCCGCAGCTGTTCAGCTCTTCGGCTGCCCTGGTCTGGGCGCTGATCGCCTCGCTGTACATCGGCAACCTGATGCTGCTGGTGCTCAACCTGCCCATGGTGGGCCTGTGGGTCAAGCTGCTCAAGATCCCGCGTCCCCAGCTGTACGCAGGCATCCTGATCTTCGCCACCGTGGGTGCCTACGGCATGCGCCAGAGCGCCTTCGACCTGTTCCTGCTGTACGGCATCGGCGTGCTGGGCGTGATCATGCGCCGCTTCGACTTCCCCACCGCGCCCGTCGTGGTCGGCATGATCCTGGGCCCCCTGGCCGAGGCACAGATGCGCAATGCCGTGTCCATCGGCGAAGGCAGCTGGTGGATCTTCCTGCAGCGCCCCATGTCGCTGACGCTGATCATCATCGTGGCCTGCGTGCTCATCGTGCCGCGCGTGCTCAAGCGCCTGCAGCCCAAGCCCTCGCCGGAGGCGGCTGCCGGCTGATGCCAACCCGTTGCTAGCCGGCCCGGCGGTGCCACGCATGGCGCCCCGGGCCCCTGACAGCCCCTGCCTTTCGAGGCAGGGGCTTTTTTTATTGGCGCGCCTTGATGCGGGTCAGCAGGCGCCTCATCCCCATTGCACCAATGGCATGAGAAATTTATCGATATGTCCTTCCATTGGTGAGGCGGCATTCAATTGCTGATGTATCCAAGATAATCAATTTGCTTACATTTATAAGAGGAGTCTGACGCATAAATCAATTGCGCCATTGCCAGTGGCCTGTCTATGATTCCCGCTCATCGAGAGAGGGGGCCGTCCGTAGGGCGGTTGACACAATGACACGACCATTTGCCATCCGCACGCCATGGGGCGAGCCACTGCATTCTCATGAAATGCCTGGCCATCAGAGAATCCGCCACTGTTTCCATCTACCCGGAATGAGGCAATGTGAAGCAATTGCCGCCCTGGATACAGCGATACAGTGCGACTGCGCCATCAAGTCCACTCAGGAGAAGTCTGCATGAGTGGCAAACCCGCAGCCCGCATCACCGACAGCGTCGTCAAGGGCAAGATCGTCACCGGCTCGCTCACCGTGCTCATCGGCAGCCAGGGGGGCCTGGCCTGCTCCGTCTGCCCGGACGGCATCACCGTCAGCTCCCCCGTCAACCCCCAGCTGGGCGCCAAGGTCCTGCTGGGCGCACAAGACCTGGACTTTGCCCTGCCCTCGGCTGCGCTGCCTGTGGCCTGGCAGCGCCAGTACAGCAGCTACGTCAACCCCGAGCACGGCGCGGCCTGCGGCCTGCTGGGCCATGGCTGGCACCTGCTGCAGGAGCTCAGCATCCGCCTGCAGGACGAGGCCACCTTGCTGCTGGATGCCAGCGGCCGCGTCATCACCTTCGACCAGCCTCTGGTGCCGGGCGGCCAGCTGCACAGTGCCAGCGAGGACATCTGGCTGCTGCGCGGCGGCAGCACGGAGCCGGACGGAGGTACTGCGCCCTGGGCCGCCAATCCTCGGTGGTCGCATGTGGAACAGGCACTGGTGCGCAACCCGCAAGCCATCCTCGCGGTCAGCGGCGATGGCGACACGCTCTGGGGCTTTGGCCCTGCGCCCGGTGAACCTGTCGACGGTCNAGAGATAACCGCTGAAAGCATCTAAGCGGGAAACTCGTTTCAAGATGAGATCTGCCGGGGCCTTGAGCCCCCTGAAGAGTCGTTCAAGACCAGGACGTTGATAGGTCAGGTGTGGAAGCGCAGTAATGCGTTAAGCTAACCAGTACTAATTGCTCGTGAGGCTTGACCCTATAACTTTGATGACGTGATCATCAAGGTGGTTATGCCAAGTAAGGCGCAGTCAAAATACAAAGCTGATTACAGACTCTATGAATTCGTTGTGTTGCTCCGTGAGCAGCATGACAACAAGTTATGCCTGATGACCATAGCAAGTTGGTACCACTCCTTCCCATCCCGAACAGGACAGTGAAACGACTTTGCGCCGATGATAGTGCGGGTTCCCGTGTGAAAGTAGGTCATCGTCAGGCTCTTACAGCCCAAGAAACCCCGTAGCCCAAAGCTACGGGGTTTTTTGCATTGGGGTGCAGGAAACGGGAAACAGCCAAAACGAACATCCAAAACGGGCATCCCAAAAAAAAGAGAGCGCTGACGCGCTCTCTTTTTATTCCCGCACCCGGATGCGACATCCGGCGCAGTTTCCTGTGGCCAATTCCGCTAGCATTGACGTTAACGTCAACGTCGCATTCCCATGGCCGCCGGCTGTGGATGCTGGCGGACTCTCCAGCCATGTCGACCACCTACACCATCAGCGATCTTGCCAAGGAGTTCGATCTCACGACCCGGGCCATCCGCTTCTATGAAGACATGGGCTTGCTTGAGCCCGAGCGCGCCGGGCCTGGCGGGCGCAATCGCGTCTACAGCGCGCGTGATCGCACACGTCTTCGCCTGACCTTGCGGGCCAAGCGGCTGGGACTGTCTCTGAACGAAGCCAAGGAGATCATCGATCTCTACGACAGCCCCCGCGACACTGGCGTGCAACTGCGCAAATTCCTGGAAGTGCTGGCTGTGCATCGCCGCCAGCTCGAGGACCGCCTGGCCGATCTGCAGGCCAACCTGGCCGAGGTGCGAGAACAGGAATCCGAGGCCCGCACTCTGTTGAAACACCTGGATGGGAAAAATGCTTCATAATTGACGTTTACGTAAACGTAATTTGTGAGGCTTGCCTTGACCGTGCCCCGCCTGGAACCTGCCAACAGCGACTTTGCCCGCCGTGTGCGAGACAGTTTTGCACGCCAGGGCGCGATGCACACCCTGGGCGCCGAGCTGTCCCTGCTGGAGCCCGGTGCCGTCGATGTCTGCCTGGCCTGGGCCCCCGGGCTGACGCAGCAGCATGGCTTTTTGCATGCCGGCATGGTTTCCACGGCGCTGGATTCCGCCTGCGGCTATGCAGGGCTGACCCTGATGCCGGCCGATGCTGCCGTGCTCACCATCGAATTCAAGATCAATCTGCTGGCCCCCGCCAAGGGCCAGCGCTTTCGCATGGAAGGCCGGGTGATCAAGCCGGGCCGCACGATCATCGTGACCGAGGGGCGCGCCCATGCCATCGACGAAGGCCGCGAAAAACTGATTGCAACCATGGGCTGCACGCTGATGTGCGTGCAGGGCCGCGATCTGGCCGACTGAGCCGGGCGGCGTTCTTTCACCAAATTTCCACAGGAGACACGAGATGAGCCTTTCCAACCTGCCGGGCCTGAACTTCCAACTGGGCGAGGACATCGACGCGCTGCGCGATGCCGTGCGCGAGTTCGCACAGGCCGAGATTGCACCGCGCGCCGGCGAGATCGACCGCGACGACCAGTTCCCCATGGACCTGTGGCGCAAGTTTGGCGATCTGGGCGTGCTGGGCATCACCGTGTCCGAGCAGTACGGCGGCGCCAACATGGGCTACCTGGCCCACATGGTGGCGATGGAGGAGATCTCGCGTGCCAGTGCCTCGGTGGGCCTGTCCTATGGCGCGCACAGCAATCTTTGCGTGAACCAGATCAACCGCAACGGCAACGAGGCGCAAAAGGCCAAGTACCTGCCCAAGCTGATCAGCGGCGAGCATGTGGGCGCGCTGGCCATGAGCGAGCCCGGTGCCGGCTCGGACGTGATCAGCATGAAGCTCAAGGCCGAGGACAAGGGCGGCTACTTCCTGCTCAACGGCACCAAGATGTGGATCACCAATGGTCCCGATGCCGACACCCTGGTGGTCTACGCCAAGACCGAGCCCGAGCTGAACGCACGCGGCGTGACTGCCTTCCTGATCGAGAAGGGCATGAAGGGCTTTTCCATTGCCCAGAAGCTGGACAAGCTGGGCATGCGTGGCAGCCACACGGGCGAGCTGGTGTTCGAGAACGTCGAGGTGCCGGCCGAGAACGTGCTGGGCGGGCTGAACAACGGCGCCAAGGTGCTGATGAGCGGCCTGGACTACGAGCGTGCCGTGCTGACCGGCGGGCCGCTGGGCATCATGCAGTCGGTGATGGACAACGTCGTGCCCTACATCCATGACCGCAAGCAGTTCGGCCAGAGCATTGGCGAGTTCCAGCTCATCCAGGGCAAGGTGGCGGACATGTACACCGTGCTGCAAGCGGGCCGCTCATTTGCCTATACGGTCGCCAAAAACCTCGATCTGCTGGGAACGGAGCATGTTCGCCAGGTTCGCAAGGACTGTGCCAGCGTCATTTTGTGGTGCGCCGAGAAGGCGACATGGATGGCCGGCGAAGGCGTTCAAATCTATGGAGGTAATGGGTATATCAACGAATACCCACTGGGTCGCCTCTGGCGGGATGCGAAACTCTACGAGATCGGCGCCGGCACCAGCGAGATCCGTCGCATGCTGATCGGCCGCGAGCTGTTCGCAGAGACCTGCTGATCCCGCACCCGCCTGCCGCGCCGTTCTTGAGTTTGACCCAACAAAAGGATTGCTTATGAGCACAACCTCCATCGAAGAACTGTTTGTCCATAACCGCGAATGGGCCCAGCAGATGGAGCGTGACCGGCCCGGTTTCTTCACCGGGCTGTTGTCGCAGCAAAAACCCCGCTACATGTGGATCGGCTGTTCCGACAGCCGCGTCCCTGCGAACCAGATCACGGGCCTGGAGCCCGGCGAGGTGTTCGTGCACCGCAACGTGGCCAACGTGGTCGTGCCCAGCGACCTGAACTGCCTGTCCACCATCCAGTACGCGGTGGACCAGCTCAAGGTCGAGCACCTGATGGTCGTGGGCCACTATGGCTGCGGCGGCGTGCTGGCGGCACTGGAGGATGTGCGCGTGGGCCTGGCCGACAACTGGATCCGCCATGTGAAGGATGTGCGCGACAAGCACCAGGCGCTGCTGGCCAGCCTGTCCCCGCAATGGCGCCACGATGCGCTGTGCGAACTCAATGCCATCGAGCAGGTGATCAATGTGGCGCAGAGCACGGTGATGCAGGATGCCTGGGCGCGCGGCCAGAAGGTCACGCTGCACGGCTGGTGCTATGGCCTCAAGGACGGCCTGATCACCAATCTGCAGATGACCGTGCCCGGTGTCGGCGGCATCGCCAACATCCATGCCGAGGCTGTCGAGCTGGTCGCCAGCCGCCAGCGCGACTGAGCGGCCATGGCAGGCGGGACCCCGGGAGACTTCATGCCGATGCCTGCCCAGGACACCCTGCTTGCCCATGACATAGCGCGGGCGATGATGGATGGCTTCAATCGCCATTACCGCCTGTTCCGCGCCGAATCCGCCCGCGCCAAGCACCGCTTCGAAACCGCCGACTGGCTGGGCCAGCAGCGTGCCCAGCGCGAGCGCATCGAGTTCTACGACCTGCGTGTGCGCGAATGCGTGCGCCGGCTTGAAAAGGAATTTGCAGCGGGCGCCCAGCCCATGCCGGTCTGGCAGCAGATCAAGCGCCACTACATCGGGCTCATGGTCAACCACCTGCAGCCGGAGCTGGCCGAGACCTTCTTCAACTCGGTCACCACCAAGATCCTGCACCGCACGCATTTCCACAACGACTTCATCTTCGTGCGGCCCGCCGTCAGCACGGAATACATAGAGAACCAGGAGCCGGCTGCGCGCCCGGCCTACCTGGCCTTCTACCCCACGCGCGAGACGCTGCCGCAGACGCTTCGCGAAGTCGTGGAGCAATTCGCGCTGCAGCGCCCCTTCGAGGACCTGGAGCGCGACATCGCCCGCCTGGCCGAGCGCCTGGAGCCGCAGCTGCAGGCCATGCGCCTGTACGCCAACTTCCAGATCCAGGTGCTGTCCAGCCTGTTTTTCCGCAACAAGGGCGCCTACATCGTCGGCAAGATCATCAACGGCTTTGCCGAGCTGTCCTGGGCCGTGCCCATCCTGCACGGCGACAACGGCCGGCTGGTTCTGCATGCGGCCCTGTTCGGCGAGAAGGACTTCCACGGCCTGTTCAGCTTTGCGCGCGCCTACTTCATGGTCGATACCGACGTGCCCAGCGCCTATGTGCAGTTCCTGCGCAGCCTCATGCCGCGCAAGCCGCGCGCCGAGCTGTACAACGCCCTGGGCCTGGCCAAGCAGGGCAAGACGCTGTTCTACCGCGACTTCCTGCACCACCTGCGCCATTCGCGCGACCAGTTCCGCATCGCGCCCGGTATCAAGGGCATGGTCATGCTGGTGTTCGACCTGCCCAGCTTTCCCTATGTGTTCAAGCTCATCAAGGACCGCTTCGCCGCGCCCAAGGAGATCACGCGCGAACAGGTCAAGGCCAAGTACCGCCTGGTCAAGCAGCACGACCGCGTGGGGCGCATGGCCGACACGCTGGAGTACAGCCTGGTGGCCTTCCCGCGCGAGCGCTTTTCGGATGCGCTGATCGCCGAGATCCTGGAGCATGCGCCCAGCCAGGTCGAGATCAGCGACCGCGACGGCGATGGCCGGCAGGAGGTCATCATCTCCCACCTCTACATAGAGCGGCGCATGGTGCCGCTGAACATGCTGCTGCAGGAGTGCTTCGATGACGGGCTGGACCTGCCGGCACCGCGGCAGCGGCTGGAGAGCGCCGTGATCGAGTACGGCAATGCCATCAAGGATCTGGTCGCGGCCAACATCTTCCCGGGCGACATGCTGTGGAAGAACTTCGGCATCACGCGCGGCGGCAAGGTGGTGTTCTACGACTACGACGAGATCGAATACCTGACCGACTGCCACTTCCGCCAGGTGCCCGCTCCGCGCAACGAGGAGGACGAGCTCAGCGGCGAGGTCTGGTACCCCGTGGGCCCGCGCGATGTGTTCCCGGAAACCTTCGCGCCCTTTCTGCTGGGCAACCCGGCCGTGCGCGAAGTCTTCATGCGCCACCATGCCGACCTGCTCGACCCCGCCTTCTGGCAGGCGCACCAGCAGCGCATCCGCGAAGGCCATGTCCACGATGTCTTCCCCTACGAGCGCAGCCGCTGGCTGGCCTGACCCGTTTTCCCTTTCTTTCACCATCACGACACCCCAGGAGACAAGCATGCAAGACCCCATCGTCATCGTCGGCGCAGCCCGCACCCCCATGGGCGCCTTCCAGGGCGACTTCGCCGACCTCGCGGCCCATGATCTGGGCGGCGCCGCCATCAAGGCGGCCGTGCAGCGCGCGGGCGTGGCGCCCGAGAAAGTGGACGAAGTGCTGTTCGGCAACTGCCTGATGGCGGGCCAGGGCCAGGCGCCCGCCCGCCAGGCCGGCTTCAAGGGCGGCCTGCCGCGCAGCACGGGCGCCGTGACCCTGTCCAAGATGTGCGGCGCCGGCATGGAGGCCACCATCCTGGCGCACGACCAGCTGGTCGCAGGCAGCCGCGATGTGGTGGTCTCCGGCGGCATGGAAAGCATGACCAATGCGCCCTACCTGCTCAAGAAGGGGCGTGGCGGCTACCGCATGGGTCACGACAAGGTCTATGACCACATGATGCTCGACGGCCTGGAGGACGCCTACGAGCCTGGCCGCTCCATGGGCACTTTTGGCGAGGACTGCGCCGCCAAATACCACTTCACGCGCGAGCAGCAGGACGCCTACGCCATCGAAAGCGTCAAGCGCGCCCAGGCGGCCACTGAAAGCGGCGCCTTCGCCGCCGAGATCACGCCCGTCACCGTCTCCACGCGCAAGGGCGACGTCACGGTCAGCATCGACGAAGGCCCGGCCAAGGCCAAGCTGGACAAGATTTCCAGCCTCAAGCCCGCCTTCAAGAAGGACGGTACGATCACGGCCGCATCGAGCTCCAGCATCAACGACGGCGCCGCCGCCCTGGTGCTGATGCGCGAGTCCACGGCCAAGGAACTGGGCTGCAAGCCGCTGGCGCGCATCGTTGCCCATGCCACGCATGCCCAGGAGCCCGAATGGTTCACCACGGCCCCCGTGGGCGCCACGCAGAAGGCCCTCAAGAAGGCCGGCTGGACGGCGGCGGACGTGGACCTGTGGGAAGTCAACGAAGCCTTTGCCGTCGTGCCCATGGCCCTGATGGCCGAGCTGGGCGTGCCGCGCGACAAGGTCAACGTCAACGGCGGCGCCTGTGCGCTGGGCCACCCCATTGGCGCCAGCGGTGCACGCATCCTGGTCACGCTGCTGCACGCCCTGCAGGCGCGCGGCGGCAAGCGCGGCCTGGCCACGCTGTGCATAGGCGGCGGCGAGGGAACAGCCATGGCGATAGAAATGGTCACCCCCTGAGGCGCTGCGCGCCCTCCCCCTGAAAGGGGGACGACACCCTCGGTGCGGGGCGGCCCTTCCTCGGTGTCTCTGATTTGCATTGCGCCAGTTTTATGGGCAGCGCCACAGACGTCCAGAGAGCTAGACTTGGATCGGCCGATCCGCTATTACCTTAACCTCTCGACCATGATTACCAGCGAAGAACAGTTGCGCAGCCTGTATGCCATGCCGGCCGAAAGGGCCTTGCTCAAGCAGCAGGTGGACCTGGACCGGCACTGCCTGCGCTTCATCGCGCTGTCGCCGCTGTGCATCGTGGCCACGGGGGGCGGGGCGGGCGCGATGATGGATGCCTCGCCGCGCGGCGGCAAGCCGGGCTTCATCAAGGCGCCCGACAACCAGACGCTGCTGATTCCCGATTCGGGCGGCAACAACCGCCTGGACAGCTTCAGCAACCTGATCGCCGATCCGCGCATCGGCCTGCTGTTCATGGTGCCTGGTTTCGACGAGACCCTGCGCGTCAACGGCGTGGCCAAGCTGCGCGACGAGGCCCACTACACGGCGCTGTTCGCCAGCGAAGGCTTCCGGCCCAAGATCGTTCTGGAGATCCAGGTGCACGAGGCCTATCTGCACTGTGCCAAGGCCCTGATGCGCGCCCGGCTCTGGAAGCCAGAGTCCCAGGTGTCGCGCAACGTCATGCCCTCGGTGAACCAGATGGTCCACCAGCAGATCGGCCTGCCTGCGCCCACCGAGACGCAGGAGGCCATGGTCGAGCGCTACGAAAAACAGATCGCGGACGAGCAGGGCCGCTGACCGCATTCCATTTGAAAGGTCGAAAGACATGGCAGTCACTCTGGTGTTGGGAGCCTCGCGCGGGCTTGGTTTTGCCTTGGTGGAGGCCTATGCGGCCCAGGGCCGCAGCGTGGTCGCCACGGTGCGCAGCGAGGCCGACCGCGAGCGCGTCGAGGCCACGGGCGCCAAGGTGCTGCTGGTGGATGTGGCCGACCCGGCCAGCGTCAGCGGCCTGGCCTGGCAGCTCGACGGCGAGAAGATCGAGCTGGCGCTGTACGTGGCCGGAGTGTGGGATGCCCACAGCTCGGCCACGCCGCCCACGCGCGAGCAGTTCGACCGCGTCATGCACACCAATGTGCTGGGCGCCATGCAGGTGCTGCCCCAGGTGGCGCCGCTGGTCGAGGCGGCGGGTGGCGTGTTCGGCCTGTTCTCCAGCCAGATGTCGCTGCTGGCCGACGCCGAATCCGACGCCTGGCTCTACCGCGTCAGCAAGGCTGCGCTCAACATGGTCGTGGCCAGCGCCCAGCCGCAATGGCCGGGCGCCACCGTGGTCGCGCTGGACCCGGGCTGGGTGCAGACCGACATGGGTGGCGCGGCTGCCACCTTCACCGTGGAGCAAAGCGTGCAGGGCCTGGTGCGCACGCTGGCCGGCGTCACGCCGGCCGACCGGGGCCGCATGCTGCGGCATGACGGGCAGCGCATCGCCTGGTAGATCCGACGGTAGATCCGACCAGCGCAACGGACAACGAACAACGAAACAAGAATCAGGAGACAAGACATGCTGCTCAACGCAGACCAGGAAATGATCCGTGACGCGGTGCGCGACTTCGTGCGCACCGAAATCACGCCCCATGCCGCACGCTGGGACAAGGAACACCACTTTCCCAAGAACGTGCACCAGGGCCTGGCGGCGCTGGGCGCCTACGGCATCTGCGTGCCCGAGGAGTACGGCGGCGCCGGCCTTGACTACCTGAGCCTGGCCCTGGTGCTGGAGGAGATCGCAGCCGGCGACGGCGGCACCAGCACGGTGATCAGCGTCACCAACTGCCCCGTCAACGCCATCCTCATGCGCTACGGCAGCGAGGCGCAAAAGCAGCAATGGCTGGCGCCGCTGGCGCGCGGCGAGATGCTGGGCGCCTTCTGCCTGACCGAGCCGCATGTGGGCTCGGACGCCTCGGCGCTGCGCACCACGGCCACGCGCGACGGCAGCGACTACGTGATCAACGGCGTCAAGCAATTCATCACCAGCGGCAAGAACGGCGACGTGGCCATCGTCATCGCCGTCACCGACAAGGCGGCGGGCAAGCGCGGCATGAGCGCCTTCATCGTTCCGACCTCCGCACCCGGCTACCAGGTGCTGCGGCTGGAGGACAAGCTGGGCCAGCACAGTTCGGACACGGCCCAGATCCAGTTCGAGGGCTGCCGCATCCCCGCCGCCAACCTCATTGGCGCCGAGGGCGAGGGCTACAGGATTGCGCTGTCGGCGCTGGAAGGAGGGCGCATCGGCATTGCCGCGCAGAGCGTGGGCATGGCGCGTGCGGCCTTCGATTGCGCGCTGCAGTACTCCAAGGAGCGCGAGAGCTTCGGCCAGCCCATCTTCAACCACCAGGCCGTGGGCTTTCGCCTGGCCGACTGCGCCACGCAGATCGAGGCCGCGCGCCAGCTGATCTGGCATGCGGCCAGCCTGCGCGATGCCGGCCTGCCCTGCCTCAAGGAAGCAGCCATGGCCAAGCTCTTTGCCAGCGAAATGGCCGAGCGCGTGTGCAGCGCCGCCATCCAGACCCTGGGCGGCTATGGCGTGGTCAGCGACTTCCCCGTGGAACGCATCTACCGCGACGTGCGCGTCTGCCAGATCTACGAGGGCACGAGCGACGTGCAGAAAATTCTCATCCAGCGCGCCCTGGCCTGAGGCCAATCCCCCACGCTGCGGGTCGGGCCGGATGGCCCTGACACCCGCAGGGCTTAGCATGGAGCATCGCCGGCACGGTGCCCGAGAGAGGCGGGCAGCCGTTTCCGGCAGGTTTGTGACCACCTTCGCAGGAGATCCCGACATGCCCATCGCTTCCGTCAACGGCCAGAACCTGTACTACGAAGACACGGGCGGGAGAGGCCCGGTCCTGGTGTTTTCGCACGGGCTGCTCATGGACCACACCATGTTCGCCCCCCAGGTCCAGGCACTGCAGGGGCGCTTTCGCTGCATCAGCTGGGACGAGCGCGGCCATGGCCAGACGGCAGACCCCGAGCAGTGCGCACCCTTCGACTACTACGACTCGGCCGACGACCTGGCCGCCCTGCTTGAGCACCTGGGCGTGGAGCGCGCGGTGCTGGTCGGCATGTCGCAGGGCGGCTATCTGTCGCTGCGCTGCGCGCTCATCCACCCCGAGATCGTGCGCGCGCTGGTGCTGATCGACACCCAGGCCATGCTGGAAGACCCCGAGCAGATGCCCCACCACGAAGCCTTGCTGCGCGCCTGGATGGAGCATGGCCTCAGCGACGACATGGCGACCACGGTGGAGCGCACCATCCTGGGCCAGGGCTGGAGCGGCGCGGCCGCCTGGCGTGCCAAATGGAAGAAGGCCACGCCCATCAACCTGGGGCAGAGCTTTCTGGCGCTGGCCCAGCGCGATGACATCAGCCCACGCCTGCCCGACATCCATGTGCCGGCCCTGGTCATCCATGGCACGGACGACACCGCCATCGCGCCCGACCGTGCACGCGCCATGGCCAAGGCCTTGCCCAGGGCGCAGTGGGTGGAGGTGCCGGGTGCCGGCCATGCGGCCAACCTCACGCATCCGCAGCCCGTGAACCTGGCCATCGAGCGCTTCCTGGAGCAGCTCGACTAGGCTCAGACCGGCGGATCGCCGTCGTTCTCGCTGTCGCGGCGGCGCAGGACGACGGTGATGCTGCCGTCGGTCTCCAGCGTGGCGCGCTCCACCTCGCGCAGGTGCAGGCAGC
This sequence comes from Delftia sp. BGA-UO-ETr-SB1, assembly GCF_059567865.1. NCBI lineage: Bacteria > Pseudomonadati > Pseudomonadota > Betaproteobacteria > Burkholderiales > Comamonadaceae > Delftia > Delftia sp. BGA-UO-ETr-SB1. Next base: position 672,789 of record NZ_JCAQOW010000006.1, read on the forward strand.
CGCCCGCACGCAGCGCGGCCTCGATATCGTCGCGCGTGATGCGTTCCTCGCGCATCAGGTCCTTGTTCAGGTGTCCGTCCCTGATCAGGGCCTTGGCCTTGCCATCGATGAGCCGCTCCAGCGCGGGAAAGCGAAAGGTCAGCCAGGACAGCAGCAGATGGCACAGGATCAGCGTGGAGGCCGAGACCATGCCGCCGATCAGCGAGTTGTCCCCGGCATTCATGGAGTTCTGCACCGCATTCGACAGGATGAGCAGCAGCACCAGGTCAAAGGGCGCGTACTGCCCCGTCTGGCGCCGCCCCGTCAGCCGAAGGAACACCAGCAAAAACAGGTAGACGGCCACGCCGCGCACCACGAACTCCCACCACGGGACCGACATTGAAAACATGGGCTCTCCTTACAGGCCCGAGGGCCCGCGGTCAGTATCATGGCCCGCCTGTCCTCCATCAAGAACCCGGTCGCAGCAAGGCGGCCGTGACTGACATGCATTCCTGCTCCCGCGCCGTCCTCTCCCAAATTCCGCAAGTTCCGCAAGTTCCGCAGGGCCAGCCGCTATGAGCGCTGCCGCCACCTCCCCGGCCTGTCCCTGCGGTCTTCAGGATGCCAAGGGCCGTCCCCTGGCGTTCGATGCCTGCTGCGGCCGCTACCTGGACCATTTCGACGACTGCCCTGCGCCCGACGCCCAGGCCTTGATGCGCTCGCGCTACAGCGCCTTCGTGCGCGAGGACGCCGCCTATCTGCTGGCCACCTGGCACGCCAGCCAGCGGCCTGCCACGCTGGACTTCGAGCCTTCGGCACGCTGGCTGGGGCTGGCGGTCAATGACTTCCGCAGCACCGGCGAGGACAGCGCCGAGGTGGAATTCGTCGCGCGCTACCGCGTGGGCGGCCGCGCCGTGCGCCTGCATGAGCGCAGCCGTTTCGTGCGCGAAGCCGGGCGCTGGCTCTACGTGGATGGCGACCAGTTCTGAACACGGCGGCGGCCCTGCGGAGCCGCTGTGGAAACTGCAGCAGCGCCAGCGGCTGCTGCTGTCCATCGCATCGCGGGGCTCGTCCGAGGCGGCGGCCCTCATCATCCCCGGCATCGTGGTCTGGTTGCAGCGGCACGAAACGGGCGCCTTCCAGGTGCCGCTGCTGCTGTGGTGGCTGGGCATGGCGTTCATGGCCTGCGTCTTTGTCGGGTTGCGGCGCCAGTTGCGCCGGGACCTGGGTGCCGCCGTGCCCTCGGCCGAGTTGCCAGCGCGGCTGCAGCGCTGGGAGCGCGTGATGGGCCGCATGGCCTTGCTCAACGCCGGTTCCTGGGCGCTGGCGATACCGCTGACCCATGGCAGCGGCCATGAATTCCGGCTTTTCATCTACCTGGTGCTGTGCGGCGTCGTGGCCTCGGCCGCCACCTTCCTGGCGCCGGCATCTGCCGTGTTCAAGCGCTTCTTCGGCGTGCTGTACGGCGCCATGCTGCTGGCCGTGGTCTGGTACTTCCCGAACAGGGGCCTGTACCTGCTGCCGCTGCTCATGCTGTATGGCGCCACCATCGCGCGCCATGCCTGGGGGGCGCGCCAGCTCATGCTGCAGCAATGGGCGCAGGAGCGCGACCGCCAGCTGCTGGCCGAACGCTACCTGGCCGCCAAGGAGCAGGCCGAACAGGCGCTGGAGGCCAAGAGCCGCTTCCTGTCGGCCGCCAGCCATGACCTGCGCCAGCCCCTGCATGCCCTGGGCCTGCTGGTGGAAACCGCCCGCCAGCGCAATGCCGACGGCGCACTGGCAGGCGTGCTTGACGATGCCCAGGCCTGTGCCCAGTCGCTGGGCACCATGTGCAACGACCTGCTGGACCTGTCGCGGCTGGAGAACGGCACCTGGGAGCTGCGCGCCCAGGTGATGGACCTGCGCATTCTGCTGGGCGATGCCACGCGCCTGTTCGCGGCCGAGGCGCGCCAGCGCGGGCTGGTGCTGCGCTGGCGCGTGGCGCGCGGCATGGACAGCCTGGTGCGTGCCGACGAGGCCCTGCTGCGCCAGATGGTGTTCAACCTGCTGCACAACGCCCTGCGCTACACCCAGCGCGGCGGCGTGCTGCTGGCCGCCCGCGTGCATGGCGGGGGCTGGCGTATCGAGGTCTGGGACACGGGCCTGGGCATTGCGGCCGAAGACCGGCCCCATGTCTTCGCACCGCATTTTCGCGCGCGCTCAGGCCAGGCGGCCCGGCGCGCGGCCCAGCCTGCGGCCGACCACCTGCCCGGCGTAAGCAGCCAGGGCCTGGGCCTGGCCGTCGTGGCCGCAGCCGCGCGGCGCATGGGCGTGGACCACGGCCTGCTGTCCACGCCAGGGCGGGGGTCCTGCTTCTGGCTGCAACTGCCGTCCAGCCTGAATGTGCAGGCGGCCTTGCCGCAGTCCGAGGGACCGTCCGAAGGACCGCAGGCGCAGGCCCGGCCGCCCCTGCTCCAGGGCCGGTGCTGGGTGGTCGATGACGATGCGCAGGTGGCGAGGGCCCTGGCCGGCCTGCTGCGCGATTGGGGGCTGCAGGTGGATGTGGCTGCCACGGGCCGCGAGGTGGCCGACTGGCTGGCGGCGGGGCAGCATCCCGATTTCGTGCTATGCGACCACCATCTGGCCCAGGGCGAGAACGGCTTTGCGCTGCTGCAGAACGTGCTGGCGCAATCGCCGCAGGCGGCGGGCGCCCTGCTCAGCGGCGAGCCGTCACCGGCGCTGGAGCAGGAGGCGCAGGAACTGGGCTATCTGCTGCTGCGCAAACCCGTGGACCCGCTGGCGCTGCTGGCCCTGCTTCAGCGCAGGCTGGCCGTGGCCGGCGCCTGAACCGTATCGGTCGGCGGGACGGAGGGCGGCAGCTCCAGCGCAATGCCCTGCATGCGCGTGATGGCGTCGATGCGGCTGTGCACGCCCAGGCGCTGCAGGGCGCCCGCCACATGCTCCTTGACCGTGTGCGGCGACAGGTGCAGCAACTGCGCAATGCTGGGATTGGGCAGGCCGCGCAGCACCAGGTCCAGCACCTGGGCCTGGCGCGGGGTGAGGCCCAGCTCGGCCGCCGTCATGCGGATGGCATGGGCGCCGCCCGGTGACTGCGGCGCCAGCGGGGCGGCGGGGAACCAGGTCTCGCCGCGCAGCAGGGCCGCCAGGGCCTGCTCCAGCACCTGCGGCGGCTGCGACTTGAGCACAAAGCCATGGGCCCCGGCCGCGCGTGCCTTCAGGGCAATCGCGCCATGCGTGTCGCCGCTGGTCATGAGCACGCGGCAGGCGGGCGCCAGCGTGCGGATTTCGCGCACCACGTCCGTGCCCGCGCTGGCACCCAGCCAGAAATCCACGATGGCCAGATGCGGCGATCCCCTGCCGGCCATGCACTGCAGGCCTTCGCCCGCATCGGCCACGGCATGGACTTCGGACAGGCCGAATTGTTTCAGGAACTCGGACACGCCCATGGCCGTCAGCGGGTGGTCGTCGATCACCAGGGCATAGCGCCCCGATTGGAGACAGGAGGAATCGGTCAGGAGGGGATGGCTGTGCATGGTCCGCGCAAAGGCATGTCGAAAGGGCTGGAGCGCCAGGGCGCGCCCGGATACACCTTGCGCACATCGTAACGATTACCCCCCGGCCGGGGGGTGACCGGATGTCGGCCAACTCCCCAAAATCGCCGCCGATGCCCTGAGATTCCGCATGGAACGGGCACGTATTCAACGAGAAGGGGAGATAGTCATGAAGATGGTACAGCTCACGCGCCGCAGTGCGGCATTGATGCTTCTGGGAACCCTGGCCGCCTGTGGCGGCGGCGGTGGTGGTGGATTGGGAGAGCCGGGCGGCGGAGATCCCGGCAATGGCGGAAATCCTGGCAACCCCGGCACGCCCGGCAACCCCGGCGGCGGCACAACGACCCCGGTGACCGGCCAGTACCGCATGGAGACGGCTGCCGAAAACTTCGACGCGGCCCTGTCCGCCATGAACACGCTGGGGGCGCAAGGCTATGCCTTCACCTACAGCCTGGCCTCGGGCGGCACGACCTTCCCCGTTCCCATCGGTGACTTCTACGTCACCGACACGGCCCACACCGGCACGCGCCTGGACTACCGCATGGTGGCCGACGTGGCGGGCGTCTCGGCCCTGGTGGCCCAGCTCAATGCGCAGGGTGCGCAGGGCTACCTGTACAAGTCGGGCATGGCGTTCCCCAGCAGCACGCAGGACCTGCGCAACCTCTATGTGCGCAGCAGCAGCGCCGCCGCCACCTACAGCTACGAGACGCGCCCCGCCGTGGGTGCGCTGGACACGTCCGGCTTCACGCAGCAACTGGCCGAGATGAGCGGCCGGGGTTTCCGCTACACGGGCCCGCTGATCTCGGGCGACGAGATGTTCAACCTCTACGTCAAGGACTCCAAGGCACCGGCCTTCGAGTACGCGGTGTTCGCCCTGGCCGCGCCCTTCGGCATGGCCAACGGCACGGCGCTGAAGCAGCGCCTGGATGAGATGGGTGCCAAGGGCCACCTGCTGCGTGGCGCCCTGGTGCTGCGCGGCAATACCGAAGGCGTGCAGCTGTACGAAAAGAGCGGCGACCAGCAGGGCGCCATCGAGTACCGCCTCGAATCCGTGTCCAACAACGCCAGCCTCGCGCAGCGCCTGGAGCAGTTCAACCGCAACGCGGCCGAAGGCTTTTTCGCCTTCGGCGATGTGGTCACCGACGATGGCCAGTTCCATTCCATCTCGGTGCGCAACGTCAAGCGCATGGTCCATCCGCTGGCCGGTGCCTCCTTCCCCTGAACAGGGCACAGGCATGCGCGGCCGGCGCATAATCCGGCCATTTTCCGCAGCAAGGGCGCCCCAGGGCGCCCTTGCTCAGTTTGTTTCGAGAATCCATCCATGACTGCTTTCGAGGCCGTGCTCTTCGACTGTGACGGCGTGCTCGTCGACAGTGAATCCATCACCAACCGCGTGCTGTGCACCATGCTCAATGAATCGGGCTGGCCCATCAGCACCGAGGAATGCCTGCGCGAATTCATCGGCAAGACCGTGCGCAGCCAGGCCGCGCTGATCGAGGCGCGCACCGGCAAGCCGCTGACCGACGCATGGATGGCCGCCTTCTACGAGCGCCGCAACGCCGCGCTGCGCGCCGAGCTGGTGGCCATTGACGGCGCGCTGTCCGCCGTCAGCGAGTCCCATGCGCTGTGCGCTGGCCGCATCGCCTGCGCCTCGGGCGCGGACCGCGCCAAGGTGGAGATGCAGCTGGCCCAGGTCGGCATGGCCCCGTATTTCGAGGGCCGCGTCTTCAGCGGCCATGAGCTGCCGCGCAGCAAGCCCTTTCCCGATGTGTACCTGGCCGCCGCCGCCGCCCTGGGCGTGGAGCCGGCGCGCTGCCTGGTCATCGAGGACACGGTGACCGGCGTCACCGCCGGCGTGGCCGCAGGCGCCACGGTCTGGGGCTACTTCCCGGCCGACCAGGGCCATGCCTCGGCCGAGCAACTGCTCGAAGCCGGCGCCAGCTGCGTGTTCGGCGACATGGGCGAGCTGCCGGCCATGCTGCGCGCCATCGGGCAGGCCAGCGCCAGCGCTTGAGCTTGAACTTGAGCCGGCCCTAGCGCAGCCGCGGCGAAGGCGTCTCGTCCACGGCCTGCGCACGCGCGGCCTGCTGCTCGGCCTGCAGCGCCCGCTGGAAGGCGGGCCGCTGCTGCAGGCGCTGCCAGTAGGCCTGGGTGGCAGGCCCCCATTGCGGCTCCATCTCCAGGTGCGCCGACAGCATCAGCGCATAGCCCACAGCCACGTCGGCAGCGGTGAAGCGGTCTGCCGTGAGCCAGTCGCGCTGCTCCACGGCCTGCTCCACGGCGCGCAGCCGCGCGAGGAACCAGCGCTGGTAGTCCTGGGCCACCTGGGGCTGGCGCCGTTCGGCCGGCTCGAAGTGCGCATAGCGCAGCACCAGGGTCTGCGGGAAGGTCAGCGTGGCATCGCTCATGTGCAGCCAGTTGAGGTAGGCCGCGAAGCCCGCCTCCTGCGGCTGCACGGACAGGCCCGCCCCGGGGTGCAGGGCGGCCAGGTATTCGCAGATGGCGGCTGACTCGGTCAGCCTGGCCTCGCCGTGGCGCAGCAGCGGCACCGTGCCCAGCGGGTTGAGCTCCAGGTAGCTGCGCTGCAGCACGCGCGGCGGAAACGGCAGCATGTGCAGCGTGTAGGGAAGCTGCAGTTCTTCGAGCATCCACAGCGCGCGGAAGGAGCGCGCGCTGACGCAATGGTGGAGATGGTGCATGCGCAAAGCCTAGGCCAGATGCGCGGACGGCGGCAGTCGCGCAGGATGCAAATCGCGCCAGGATGCGCGCGGCCCTCACTCGGGCCGGACTCGCGCGCTCTTGCGGAATTCGGAAGGCGACAGCCCCGTCCACAGCCTGAAGGCGCGGATGAAGCTCTTGTCGTTGAGAAAGCCGCAGGACTGGGCGATGCGCTTGATGGGCCGGCTGGTGCGCAGCAGCAGGGCCACGGCACGCTCGCGCCGCACCTCGTCCTTGAGCGCCTGCAGCGAGGCGCCTTCTTCCTTGAGCTGGCGATGCAGGCTGCGCTGGGACAGGTGCAGCTGGCGCGCCAGCGTGTCGGCCGTCTGCAGGCATTCGGCGTCGGCCGCCAGCAGCTGGCGCACGCGCTGCACCAGCTGGCGCTCGCGCCGGTAGGGGCGCACCTGCAGCGGCAGGGCGCGCTGCAGCATGCGCTGCAGCGCAGGCTCGTCGCGCGTCAGCGGCATATCCAGAAAACGCGCGTCGAACTGTAGGCAGGCCCGGGCCGCGCCAAACTCCACCTCGCCCGGCGGGAACAGCAGCGCATACACGCCCGCATGCGGCGGGGGAGCGAAGGGAAAGCAGGCGCGCCGCAGAGGCAGCGGCTCATCGATGAACCAGCTGGCCAGGCCGTGGATATTGCGCAGCACCGACAGCAGGCAGAACTCGCGCATGGCGCCCAGCGTGGAAAGCTCCTCGATGGCCAGCGTGGCCAAACCGTCTTCCTGCGTCAGCGTGAGGCGGATGTCGTCGGCCAGCAGGCCATGGTGGCGGCACCAGCGCGCCAGCGCCAGGCCCAGCTGCTCGCTGCCCATGCTGGCGCGTGCCAGCATGCCGTAGCTGCCCCAGGGCAGGCGCCGGGAGAACCAGCCCAGGGCCTCGTCGTCGAGTTCGCGCATGGCGGCATCGGACAGTGCCTCCATCTGCAGCGCCGTGATGCACTCGTTGCGCTCTTTGACGGAGTCTGGCGCGATTTGTGCCTTCTCCAAGGCGGACAGGGCGCTGATGCCCCGGCGTTCGTAGGCCAGCATAATGGCCTGCACAAAGGCCATGGGCGTGACTGCAGGGTGTGCGGAGGCCATGGTGGCGGCCGCCTGGGGCAGGGGGGTCTTGACCAGCGAGGGGGTGAACATGCTGGCAATTATTGCAACCTTCGTGGCCTGTTCTGCTCGGGGTTGGCCCTTATGCTGCCACGCAATAGCTGCCGTGACGGGGCAGGCCACTGCATTTGCCCGTCCCAGGCGCCGCCGACGACACAGGAGACAACGCATGCCCGCCCAGAACGCCCCGCTCGCTTCCAGCCATGCCCAAGGCCGCACCGATGTGCCGCTGATCGAGCAGACCATCGGCGATTTCTTTGCCGACATGGCGGCCCGCCAGCCCGATCGCGAGGCCCTGGTCAGCCGCCACCAGGGCCTGCGCTACAGCTATGCCGGCCTGCACAGCGAGGCGCGCCGCCTGGCCAGCGCGCTGCTGGGCCTGGGGCTGGACAAGGGCGACCGCGTCGGCATCTGGTCGCACAACAACGCCGAATGGGTGCTGATGCAGCTGGCCACCGCCCAGGTCGGCCTGGTGCTGGTCAACATCAATCCGGCCTACCGCACCTCCGAGGTGGAGTACGCGCTCAACAAGGTCGGCTGCAAGGCCCTGGTGACCATGGCGCAGTTCAAGACCAGCGACTACCTGGGCATGCTGCGCGAACTGGCCCCCGAGCTGGCCACGGCCGAGCCCGGCCGCCTGCATTGCGCGCGCCTGCCCCAGCTGCGCAGCGTGGTCTGGATCGACGTCGCAGGCCAGGGCGAAGAGCAGCCCGGCATGCTGCGCTTTTCCAGCCTGCTGGCGCGCGGTGATGCGCAGGATGCGCGCATCGACACCGTGGCCGCCACGCTCAAGAACACCGACCCCATCAACATCCAGTTCACCAGCGGCACGACGGGCTTTCCCAAGGGCGCCACGCTGACCCACCGCAACATCCTGAACAACGGCTTTTTCATTGGCGAGTGCATGCGGCTGACGCCCGAGGACCGGCTGTGCATTCCCGTGCCGCTGTACCACTGCTTCGGAATGGTGCTGGGCAATCTGGCCTGCTTCACGCATGGCTCGGCCATCGTCTACCCGAATGACGGATTCGATCCGCTGCTGGTGCTGGAGACCGTGCAGGCCGAGCGCTGCACGGGCCTGCACGGCGTGCCCACGATGTTCATCGCCGAGCTGGACCACCCGCGCTTCAAGGAGTTCGACCTGAGCACGCTGCGCACCGGCATCATGGCCGGCTCGCCCTGCCCCATCGAGGTGATGAAGCGCGTGGTCAGCGACATGCACCTGTCCGAGATCACCATCGCCTACGGCATGACCGAGACCAGCCCCGTCAGCTGCCAGAGCGATGCCGATACGCCGCTGGAGCGCCGCGTGTCCACCGTGGGCAAGGTGCAGCCGCACCTGGAAGTGAAGATCGTCGACCCGGCCACGGGCGAGGTCGTGGCGCCCGGCGTCTCGGGCGAGCTGTGCACGCGCGGCTACTCGGTCATGCACGGCTACTGGGGGGACGAGGCCCGCACGCGCGAGGCCATCGACGACGATGCCTGGATGCACACGGGCGACCTGGCCACCATGGATGAGCAGGGCTACGTGAACATCGTCGGCCGCATCAAGGACATGGTGATCCGCGGCGGCGAGAACATCTACCCGCGCGAGATCGAGGAATTCCTCTACCGCCATCCCCAGGTGCAGGACGTGCAGGTGGTCGGCGTGCCCGACGCGCGCTACGGCGAGGAGCTGTGCGCCTGGATCATCGTCAAGCCCGGCCAGGCGCTGACCGAAGACGGCGTGCGCGACTTCTGCAAGGGCCAGATCGCCCACTACAAGGTGCCGCGCTACATCCGCTTCGTCGAGGCCTTCCCGATGACGGTGACCGGCAAGATCCAGAAATTCAAGATCCGCGACGAGATGATCGCCATGCTGGATCTGCGCCCGGCCAGGACCGCCTGAGGGCTGCTTTCATGCACTGCCGCCAGCTGTCCACCGCGTGCCGCCTAGTGCGTGCCGCCTTCGGGCGCGGCCACGGCCGAGGCTGCAGCGCGGCGCGCCACCACCAGGCGCTTGCGCAGCGAGATCTCCTGCATGTCCAGCTCGCTGACCAGGCGGCGCAGCGACTCGTCGTTGATGCGGTGGGCCTGGCGCTCGGCGTAGAGCGCGTCGCGCTCCTGGTGGATGCAGCGCAGGCGCAGCTCGATCTCCAGCAGGTAGCGCAGCTTGCGCTGGCGCACGACTTCGGGCGCCTCGCGCTGGATCTCGATGCTGGAGGCCGTGCCGCTGCCGTCGTCCAGCAGCTGGACGCGGTTGCGGTACTCCTGCGTCAGGTGGCCCATGACTTCCTGGTGCATGGCCACCCATTCGGGCGTGTGGCCCTGGATCTCTTCCTCGCTCAGCGTCAGCCCGCCAATGGCGGACTGGCAGGCGGCCACGCGCGCCAGGCGCTCCTCGCGCACCGTGGGCGATTCGCCGGGCTGGGGCATGCGGCGCAGGATCAGCGGCAGGGCGATGCTGCCCAGCACCAGGGTGAACAAGATGGTGCCCGTGGCCAGGAAGATCAGCATCTCGCGGCCCGGAAAGGGCTGGCCGTTGTTCAGCAGCATCGGCACGGACAGCGCGCCGGCCAGCGTCACGGCGCCGCGTATGCCGGCCATGGTGGTGGCCAGGTTCAGCAGGTGCGAGGGGCGCTCTGCCATCTTTCCCTGGAAGTGGGCGCGAGCCAGGCTGCGCTGCACGCCCAGGGTCAGCCAGATCCAGCGCATCAGCAGCAGCGCGCTGGAGATGATCACCACATAGCCCACCAGCACCCACCATTCGCTGCCCGCATCGTGCAGCGTCACGCCGATGATGGACGGCAGCTGCAGGCCCAGCAGCAGGAAGATGGCGCCGTTGAACGAGGCTTCCACCATGCTCCAGGTGCCCTCGGTCTGCAGCCGCTCGCTGATGTAGCTGCTGCGCTCCAGGTCGGCGAAGTTGGTGGCAATGCCCGCGGCCACGGCCGACAGGATGCCCGACACGCCGATCTTTTCGCCCACGATGTAGGCGGCGAAGGGCAGCAGGATCAGCAGCAGCACCATCTGCGTGGCCGCCACGTCGCCCAGGCGGCGCGTGATGGTGCTGCGCGCATAGGAAAAGCCCCAGCCGATCAGCGTGCCCACGCCCAGGCCGCCCAGGGCCATCCACATGAATTCCTTGGCCACCTCGGTCCACGAGAACAGGCCGGTCAGCGTGGCGGCAATGGCGAACTTCAGCGCCACCAGGCCCGAGGCGTCGTTGAGCAGGGACTCGCCCTCGAGGATGTGCATGGTCTTCTCGGGCATGCCCAGGTTGCGCGTGATGGCCGAGACGGCCACGGCATCGGTGGGCGAGACCACGGCGGCCAGCGCGAAGGCCACGGTCAGCGGCATGCCGGGCACCAGCCAGTGGATCAGCCAGCCCAGCCCCACCACCGTGAACAGCACCAGGCCCAGCGCCAGGCGCAGGATGGGGCGGTACAGCGAAAAGAACTCGCGCTTGGGGATGCGCCAGCCGTCGGCGAACAGCAGCGGCGGGATGAACAGCAGCAGGAACAGCTCGGGATCGAAGGCGATGTGCAGGCCCTTTTGCGGCCAGGCGATCAGCGCTCCCAGGGCGATCTGTATCAGCGGCAGCGGGATGGCGCGCACATAGCGCGCGGCAATGCCGGTCAGTGCCCCCAGCAGCAAAACGAGCAAGACGATTTCAACGGTGTGCATACGGCATTTTCCCCAGCCCGGGCCGCCGTTCTTTGCAGCACATTCGAAAAAACCAAGCGCCCGCATCGGGCAAACACAAGAAGAGGCCACACATGAGCATTCTGGGCACCCAACTCAATCCGCGTTCGGCGGACTTCCTGGCCAATGCCGCCGCCATGCGCGCCGTGGTCGAAGACCTGCAGGCCCAGGTGGCCAAGGTCGCCGAGGGCGGCGGCGAGGCCGCGCGCGCCAAGCACGTGGCGCGCGGCAAGCTGCTGCCGCGCGACCGCGTGGCCATGCTGCTGGACCCGGGCACGCCCTTTCTGGAGATCGCGCCGCTGGCCGCGCTCAACATGTACCGCAACGACGCACCCGGCGCGGGCCTGATCGCCGGCATCGGCCGCGTCAGCGGCGTGGACTGCATGATCGTGTGCAACGACGCCACGGTGAAGGGCGGCACCTACTACCCGATGACGGTGAAGAAGCACCTGCGCGCCCAGGAGATCGCCGCGCAGAACCGGCTGCCCTGCATCTACCTGGTGGACTCGGGCGGCGCCAACCTGCCCAACCAGGACGATGTGTTTCCCGACCGCGAGCACTTCGGCCGCATCTTCTTCAACCAGGCCAACATGAGCGCCGAGGGCATTGCCCAGATCGCCGTGGTCATGGGCTCGTGCACGGCCGGCGGCGCCTATGTGCCGGCCATGAGCGACGAGTCCATCATCGTCAAGAACCAGGGCACCATCTTCCTGGGCGGCCCGCCGCTGGTGAAGGCCGCCACGGGCGAGGTGGTCAGCGCCGAGGACCTGGGCGGCGGCGACGTGCACACGCGCCTGTCGGGCGTGGCCGACCACCTGGCCCACAACGACACCCACGCGCTGGCGCTGGCGCGCCAGTCCGTGGCCAACCTCAACCATGCCAAGCAGCCTTCGGCTGGCGACCTGCCGCCCGAGGCGCCGCTGTTCGACGGCGGCGAGCTGTACGGCGTGATCCCCGTGGACACGCGCAAGCCCTTCGATGTGCGCGAGATCATCGCCCGCGTGGTGGACGGCAGCCGCTTCGACGAGTTCAAGGCCCGCTTCGGCGCCACCCTGGTCTGCGGCTTTGCGCGCATCGAGGGCATGCAGGTGGGCATCATCGCCAACAACGGCATCCTGTTCAGCGAATCGGCCGTCAAGGGCGCGCACTTCATCGAGCTGTGCTGCCAGCGCAAGATCCCGCTGGTCTTCCTGCAGAACATCACGGGCTTCATGGTGGGCCGCAAGTACGAGAACGAAGGCATTGCCCGCCACGGCGCCAAGCTGGTCACGGCCGTGGCCACGGCGGCCGTGCCGAAGTTCACCATCATCATCGGCGGCTCCTTCGGCGCGGGCAACTACGGCATGTGCGGCCGCGCCTACTCGCCGCGCTTCCTGTGGATGTGGCCCAACGCGCGCATCTCGGTCATGGGCGGCGAGCAGGCGGCCAGCGTGCTGGCCACCGTCAAGCGCGACGGCATCGAGGCCAAGGGTGGCCAGTGGACGGCCGAGGAGGAAGAGGCCTTCAAGGCCCCCATCCGCCAGCAGTACGAGGATCAGGGCCACCCCTATTACGCGACGGCGCGCCTGTGGGACGATGGCGTCATCGACCCCGCCGACACGCGCCGCGTGCTGGCGCTGGGCCTGGCGGCCACGCGCAACGCTCCCATAGAGGACACGCGCTTCGGCGTGTTCCGCATGTGACGGCGGCCCCTCTTTCCTTGCAGCGAGGTACTTCATGAAAACCACCGCACTGACCCTCGAATTCCAGGGCCCCCTGGCCACCATCACGCTGACCCAGCCCGAAGTGCGCAATGCCTTCAGCGACGAGGTCATCGCCGACATCACCCAGGCCTTCCACTCCGTGGGCAAGCGCAGCGACGTGCGCGCCGTGGTGCTGGCCGCCGAGGGCCCGGCCTTTTGCGCAGGCGCCAACCTCAACTGGATGCGCCGCATGGCCGACTACTCGCGCGACGAGAACCGCGAGGACGCCGGCCTGCTGGCCGAAATGCTGCGCGTGATCTACGAATGCCCGCAGCCCACCATCGCGCGCGTGCAGGGCGATGTCTATGCGGGCGGCATGGGCCTGGTCGCTGCCTGCGACATGGCCGTGGCCGCCGAGGGCGCGGGCTTTTGCCTGTCCGAGGTGAAGATCGGCCTGATCCCCGCCACCATCAGCCCCTACGTGATCCGCGCCATGGGCGCGCGCGCCGCCCACCGCTACTTCCTGACCGGTGAGCGTTTCGACGCGGCCGAGGCGCTGCGCATCGGCTTCGTGCACCGCGTGGTGGCGGCAGACGAGCTGGACAACGCCGTGGACGGCCTGCTCAAGCACCTGGTCAGCGCCGGTCCCGCCGCCGCCCGCGCCTGCAAGCGCCTGGTGATCGACGTGGCCGAGCGCGAGATCAACGAGCAGCTGATCGCCGCCACCGTCGAAGGCATCGCCGACATCCGCGCCAGCGCCGAGGGCAAGGAGGGCGTGCAGGCCTTCCTGCAAAAGCGCAAGCCGGCCTGGCTGGCCTGACACGCGCGGGCTGCCCATTCATCGCGCCACCACCGAGCAACGCCGAGCCAACGCCGAGTCAACACCATGAGCACCCTGACCGACTCCCTCGTCCAGTGGCTGCAGTCCGTGGGCCTGTACCCGGGCCCGGCCGTGCACCACACGGTCAGCGAGGCGGCTGGCGAAGTGGCCGAGCGCGTGGGCCAGGCCACCAGCGGCATGGACATGGCCGGCCTGCTGGCGCTGGCCGCCGCACTGGGCTGGGCCAGCGGCTTTAGGCTCTACGCCGTGGTCTTCGTGACCGGCCTGCTGGGGGCGCTGGGCTGGGTGGCGCTGCCGGGCGGGCTGCATGTGCTGGAGCATCCGGCCCTGCTGTTCGCCAGCGGCGCGCTGCTGTTCGTGGAGTTCTTCGCCGACAAGATCCCCGGCGTGGACTCGGTCTGGGACCTGCTGCAAAGCGTGATCCGCATCCCGGCGGGCGCGGCGCTGGCGGCCGGCGTCTTCGGCGCCGACAGCGCGACCATGGCCACCATGGCGGCCCTGATGGGCGGCTCGCTGGCCCTGTCCAGCCAGGTGGCCAAGAGCACGGCGCGCGCGGCCATCAACACTTCGCCCGAGCCGTTTTCCAACGTGGGCGCGAGCCTGGTGGAGGACGGTGCCTCGGTGGGCGCGATCTGGCTGGCGCTCACGCATCCGCTGGCCTTCGCCGCCGTGCTGCTGGTCGTGGTCATCGCCCTGTGGCTGCTGACCTGGGCGCTGTGGCGCTTTCTCAAGGCCGTGGTGCAGCGCCTGGGCTCGCTGTTGGGCGGGTCTCCCGCGATGAACCAAAAACCATAGCCGCCGGTCGCCGAATGACCGGGGCTGCAGAGAAAACACTGGAGATAACGCATGTTCAAGAAGATCCTGATCGCCAACCGCGGTGAAATCGCCTGCCGCGTCGCGGCTTCCGCCCGCCGCATGGGCGTGCGCACCGTGGCCGTGTACTCGGACGCCGATGCCCGCGCCAAGCATGTGCAGGCCTGCGACGAGGCCGTGCACATCGGCGGCAGCGCGCCCAAGGACAGCTATCTGCGCTGGGAACGCATCCTGGAGGCCGCCAAGGCCACGGGCGCCCAGGCCATCCACCCCGGCTACGGCTTTCTCAGCGAGAACGAGGAATTCGCCCAGGCCTGCGCCGATGCCGGCCTGGTCTTCATCGGCCCGCCGCCCTCGGCCATCCGCGCCATGGGCCTGAAGGCGGCCTCCAAGCAGCTCATGGAAAAGGCCGGCGTGCCCCTGGTGCCCGGCTACCACGGGGCCGACCAGGACCCGCAGCTGCTGCAGCGCGAGGCCGACCGCATCGGCTACCCGGTGCTGATCAAGGCCAGTGCCGGCGGCGGCGGCAAGGGCATGCGCCTGGTCGAGCGCAGCGAGGACTTTGCCGCCGCCCTGGCCAGTTGCCAGCGCGAGGCCATCAACAGCTTCGGCGACGATGCCGTGCTGGTCGAGAAATACGTGCTGCGCCCGCGCCATATCGAGATCCAGGTCTTTGGCGACACCCAGGGCAACTGCGTCTACCTGTTCGAGCGCGACTGCTCGGTCCAGCGCCGCCACCAGAAGGTGCTGGAGGAGTCCCCCGCGCCCGGCATGACGCCTGCGCTGCGCCAGAAGATGGGCGAGGCCGCCGTGGCCGCCGCCCAGGCCGTGAACTACGTGGGCGCGGGCACGGTGGAATTCATCGTCGAGCAGCCCGGCGGCTACGACCAGCCCGAGGCCATGAAGTTCTACTTCATGGAGATGAACACCCGCCTGCAGGTCGAGCACCCGGTGACCGAGGCCATCACGGGCGAGGACCTGGTGGACTGGCAGCTGCGCGTGGCCAGCGGCCTGCCCCTGCCCAAGCGCCAGGACGAGCTGCGCATCACCGGCCACGCCATCGAGGCGCGCATCTGCGCAGAGAACCCCGACAACGGCTTCCTGCCCGCCACCGGCACCCTGCATGTCTACCGCAAGCCCGACTGCGCCAGCTTCCATGTCGGCGACGTGCGGGTGGACGACGGCGTGCGCGAGGGCGATGCCATCAGCCCCTTCTACGACTCCATGATCGCCAAGCTCATCGTGCATGGCGACACGCGCGACCAGGCGCTGGCGCGGCTCGATGCCGCCCTGGCCGAGACACGCATCGTGGGCCTGGCCACCAATGTGCAGTTCCTGCGCCAAGTCATCGCCAGCGATGCCTTTGCAACCGCCAAGCTGGACACGGCGCTGATCGAGCGCGAGAAGCAGCACCTGTTCCACCAGCAGCGCCTGCCCCAGGCCCAGGCCGTGGCCGCCGCCGTGGCCCAGGTGCTGCAGGCCGAGCGCGCGCAGGAAACCGCCGACCCCTTCAGCCGCCGCGACGGCTGGCGCTCGCACGGCCTGGCCGAGCGGCGCTGGGACTTCCGCCAGGGCGAGGCCGCCGTGCCCGCGCGCCTGCGCTACCTGCATGACGGCGCGCTGCAACTGGCCGTGGGCGAGGGCGAGTCCCTCGCCGAGGGCCTGCTGTCCTGGCAACAGGCCGGGGACGGCGCCTTCGACGTGCAGTTCGCGGGCCAGCGCCTGCGCGCCCAGGTCCATGTGCTGGGCGAGCAATGCCATGTGTTCGCCCCCCAGGGCGCAGCCGTGCTGGGCCTGGCCGATCCGCTGGCCCACGCGGGCGAGGTGCAGTCCGAAGGCGGCCGCCTGACGGCGCCCATGCCGGGCAAGGTGGTCTCCTTTGCCGTCAAGGCCGGCGACAAGGTCAGCAAGGGCCAGCCGCTGGCCGTGATGGAGGCCATGAAGATGGAGCACACCATCGCCGCGCCCGGCGACGGCGTGGTGGCCGAGCTGCTGTATGCGCCCGGCGACCAGGTGACCGAAGGCTCCGAGCTGCTGCGCCTGGAAAGCTGAGCCCGCAGGCAAGACAGTTTTGCGCAAAAGTCGCGCGTGGGCGTCGCCAGGCCGTTAGGCTTGTCCACCTATGCGAGTGACTTTCTGCTGCGAAGACACCAGGCCCGACGCCTGGCTGCAAGGACTGCGCGCGGCCCTGCCGGGCGCCGAGGTGGACATCTGGTCGCCGGGCGCGCCGCAGGCCGACTACGCCCTGGTCTGGGCGCCACCCCAGCGCTTCATCGACGAGCAGCCGGGCCTCAAGGCCCTGTTCAACATCGGCGCCGGCGTCGATGCGCTGCTGCCGCTGCGCCTGCCGGCCGGGCTGCCCGTCTACCGCCTGGAGGACGCCGGCATGGCCGTGCAGATGGCCGAATACGTCAGCCAGGCCGTGATCCGCTTCTTCCGCGGCCTGGACGGCTACGAGGCCGACATGGCCGCCGGCCTGTGGCAGCACCGGCCCAATCCCCGGCGTGCCGACTACCCCGTGGGCGTCATGGGGGTGGGCCGCATGGGCGAGCGCGTGGCGCGCGCGCTGACGGTGTTCGATTTCCCCGTCAACGGCTGGAGCCGTACGCCGCATGCCATCGACGGCGTGCGTGGCTTCTGCGGCCCGCAGGACTTCGACGCCTTTCTGCGCGCCACCCGCATCCTCGTCAACCTGCTGCCGCTGACGCCCGAGACCGACAGCATCATCGACGCGCGCAGCCTGGCCCTGCTGCAGCCGGGCGCTTATGTCATCAACGTGGGACGCGGCGGCCATGTGGCGGACGAGGACCTCATCGCCGCCATCGACGGGGGCCATGTGTCCGGCGCTTTGCTCGACGTGTTCCGCACCGAGCCGCTGCCCGACGGCCATGCCTTCTGGCGGCATCCGCGCATCACGCTCACGCCCCACACCTCGGCCCGCACCCTGGCGCGCGACAGCGTGGAACAGATCGTGGGCAAGGTCGCGGCGCTGAGCCGGGGCGAAGCCGTGAGCGGCCGCGTGGACCTGCAGCGCGGCTACTGACGGGCGCGCTCAGTCCAGCGTCACGCCGGTGCTGCGCACCAGCGCGCCCAGGCGCTGGGAGTCGCTCTTGATCAAGGCACCGAATTCGGCGGCCGTGCCGCCCACGGCCGGCGTGCCGATGGCCTCCCAGCGCGTGCGAAAGGCCGGATCCTTGAAGATGGCGTTGACCGTGGCATTGAGTTTGTCGATGGCGGCGGGCGGCGTGCCCGCGCGCACGGCAATGCCATGCCAGCCCGTGATCTGGTAGCCGGGCACGCCGGCCTGGGCCATGGTGGGCACATCGGGCAGCACCTTGGTGCGCTCGGCCGAGGTGACGGCCAGCGGGATCAGGCGCCCGCCCTGGATGTGCTGCAGCGAGCTGCCCACGATGTCGAACATCACGCCCACCTGGCCGCCGATCAGGTCGTTGAGTGCCGGTCCCGCACCCCGGTAGGGCACATGGCCCAGCTTGACCTGCTCCATGGAGTTGAACAGCTCGCCCGCCAGGTGCTGGGGCGTGCCGTTGCCGGCCGAGGCAAAGCTCAGCGTCTTGCCCGTTTTGGCCAGGGCCAGCAGCTCGGCCACGGACTTGACGCCCAGCGAGGGATGGACCTCCAGCACCAGCGGGAAGGCCGACAGCTGCACCACGGGCTCCAGGTCCTTGAGCGGGTTGAAGGGCATGCTCTTGTACAGCGAGGAATTCACGGCCATGGGGCCGCTGGCGGCCAGCAGCAGGGTGTGGCCGTCGGCGGGCGCCTGGCGGGCCACCTCGGCGCTGCCCAGGTTGCCGCCCGCGCCGCTCTTGTTCTCCACGATGACGGTCACGCCCAGGCGCTGCTGCAGCTCGGGCTGCAGCATGCGTGCCATCAGGTCGGTGGGGCCGCCGGGCGGATAGGGCACGACGAAGCGGATGGTCTTGCTGGGGAACGCCGGCGACGGGGTCTGGGCCGAGGCCTGGCCCGCCAGGCCCAGGGCCATGAAGGCCAGGGGAAGCGCCGTGAATGCGGTGGCTGCCTTGATTTTGGCGATGGCGTCACGCCGCGTGCCGTGGGTGGGCTGTTGCATGGTTGTGTCTCCTGCCTGTGGTTGGAATGGAAGGCCCGTCTTGTGCGGGCTCATGGGCCTATCGGCTTATGGGCCTGTAAGGCGCCTGGTGCTCAGCCCGGTGTGAAGCGCCGGCGTATGTCGTCGGCCGTGGCCAGGGGGCGGCCCAGCGCCTGGGCGGACACCACGGCCTGGCGGACCAGGGCGGCGTTGTCGGGCGCGGTGTGGCCGTCCTTGGCCAGCAGGTTGTTCTCGAAGCCCACGCGCGCATGGCCGCCAAACGCGGCGGCTGCCGCGATGCAGGTGTTTTCCGTGGCGCCGAAGGCGCACACGGCCCAGGGCTCGCCGCCGTCATGCGCCGCAAGAAAGGGCAGCAGGTCCTGCGGCCGCGAGGTCTGGCCCGCGCTGTAGCGGCCCAGCACGAAGAGCAGGAACCACGGCGCCTCGGGCACCACGCCCTGGGCGCGCAGCGCCTGCCAGCGGCGCAGGTCGGCCACGTCGTAGAGGATGACCTGCACCATGACCTGGTCGCGCACCAGGCCCGTGAAAAAGTGCGCCAGTCCCGCATCGCCGATCTCGGGCTGGTCGATCTCGCGCAGGCCGATGGAGACGGCCTCGGGCCGCAGCGCCTGCACCATGGCGATCTGCTCGGGCGCGCGGTAGACGCCTGCGGCCTCGCTGGTGATCTGCACCACCATGTCCGTGCCCACGGCCTCGCGCACCACGCGCCAGGCTTCGCGGTAGCCGTCCACATCCAGGCTGTGGCGCCCCTGGGCGTCGCGGATGTGCATGTGGATCATCGCCGCGCCGGCATCCAGGCAGGCGCGTGCCGTGGCGGCCAGCCTCTGTGGCGTGATCGGCAGTGCAGGGTGGTCGGCCGGCTGCTTGTAGGCGCCATTGGGGGCCACGGTGATGATCAGCGGGTCGCTCCACTGCGACGTGGTTGACGTGGGCGCTGTGGACGACGCGGTTGACGTGGGGACCGGCGTGCTCATGGCGTGTCCTGTGCCTGCTCCGGCACCGGCAGCTCGCTGGCCAGCAGGGCCAGGCCCTGGCGCAGCAGCGCGTCGTAGCGGGCACGCTCGGCCAGGCGGCGCTCCTCGGGCCAGTCGAAGAAGCCCTTGCCGGTCTTCATGCCCAGATCGCCGCGTGCCACGCGATCGCGCAGTGCCTGGGCCGGCACATCGGTGTTGGACAGCGTGGGGTACATGGTGGCGGCCGCCGCGCAGTGCACCTCGATGCCCGCATGGTCGCGCTGCAGCACGGGGCCGGCTGCCAGGAAGCGGAAGCCGAAGCCGAAGCGCACGGCGGCATCCACATCCTCGGGCGAGGCAATGCCCTCGTCGATGAGGGCGAAGGCCTCGCGTGACAGCGCGTGCTGCATGCGGTTGGCCAGAAAGCCGGGCTTGTCCTTCTTCACCAGCACCGGCACGCTGCCGCAGCCGCGCATGAAGGCATGCAGCCACTGGCCCAGGGCCGGATCGCTGCGTTCTCCCAGCACCACTTCCACCAGTGGCACCAGGTGGGCGGGCATGAAGAAGTGCAGGCCCAGCATGCGCTGCGCCGTGGGCAGGCCGCTGGCGATGGCGCTGATGGGAAAGCCCGAGCTGTTGCTGGCCAGCACGGCGTCGGCCGGCGCATGCGCCTCAAGTTCGGCGAACAGCGCCTGCTTGGCATCCAGTCGCTCGGTGATGCATTCCACCACGAGGGCGACGCCGTCCCAGGCCACATCCTCCAGCGCCGCGCAGACCGAGACCTGGGCCGCGCACCTTGCAAAGCCGGCCGTGGCCAGCTCGATGGCAATGTGCTGCAGCAGCAGCTCGCGCCGTGCCGCGCCGGGGTCGACCACGGTCACCAGGGCGCCGCCCCGGGCCAGGACCACGGCCACATCGGCACCCATGGTGCCTCCCCCGACGACCACCGTGCGCGCGTTGCGCGGCGAACTGCTGTGCATGCTGTCTCCTGCTGATTTCATGGATTTGAGGCGCAGTCTAGGTAGCCGTCATTGAACGGTAAAGACGCATTTTTCGATAAACTGATCGGCCATGAAGATCAATTGGTCGGCCCGCGAGGTCGATGTCTTTCTGGCGCTGGCCGATTCGCTGAGCTTTCGGCGCACGGCGCTGCAGATGCACCTGTCGCAGTCGGCCGTCTCGGGCACGCTGGCGCGGCTGGAAGAGATGCTGGGCGCGCGCCTGTTCGAGCGCACCACGCGCGCCGTGGAACTGACCCAGGCCGGCGAGGTCTTCGCCGAGCAGGCGCGCATCCTGCGCCACCAGATGGACGAGACCGTGCGCCGCGTGCAGGAGGTGGCCCAGGTGCAGGTGGGCCGGCTGGCGCTGGCGGCCCTGCCTTCGCTGGCCGCGGGCCTGCTGCCCCGCGTGCTGGCGCGCTTTGCGGCCGAGCATCCGGGCGTGCACCTGGAGCTGTTCGACAGCCTGGCCGGGCCGGCCTTCGACATGGTGCGCGCGGGCCGCGTGGACTTTGCGCTCACGGCGGCCAACCCCGCCTATGCCGACCTGGACTACCTGCCCCTGGCCTCCGACCGCTTCGTGCTGCTGCTGGGCAGCGGCCATGCGCTGGCGCGCGGGCGCGGCGATCTGGGCTGGGCCGACGTGGCCCATCTGCCCCACATCTCCATGCCGGCCGGCACCAGCGTGCGGCAGTACGCCGACGAGGCCCTGCTGACCCACGGCATACGCTTTGCGCCCCAGTACGCCGTGGAGCACCTGGCCACCATCGCGGCCATGGTGGCTGCCGATCTGGGCGTGAGCGCGCTGCCCCTGCTGGCCGCCCAGGTGGTGCAGCGGCCGGAAGTGGTGGCGCGCCCGCTGGCACGGCCGGTGCTGCGCCGCCCCATCGGCCTGGTGCGCCTGAGCGGCCGCCGCCTGTCGCCGGCTGCCGCGCGCATGGTGGAGATGCTGCGCGAGGAAATGGCGGCCCTGCCGGGCTGAAGGGGGTGCTGGCAGCCGTTGTGCATGGCCCGGCAGGATATGGGGTGGTGCCCGGACCTGCAAGACTGGACAATAGGGGCCGTACCCGTCATCCCGGTGAGAACACCCCATGAGCATTCCTTCCCGCGTCAAACTCGTCGATGTAGGCCCCCGCGACGGCCTGCAGAATGAAAAACAGCCCGTGCCCGCCGCCGTCAAGATCGAGCTGGTGCACCGCCTGCAGGAAGCCGGCCTCAAGGAAATCGAGGTCACCAGCTACGTCAGCCCCAAATGGGTGCCGCAGATGGCCGACAACGCCGAAGTCATGGCCGGCATCGTCCGCCGCCCCGGCGTGCGCTACAGCGTGCTCACGCCCAACATGAAGGGCCTGGAGGCCGCGCTGTCGGCGCCGCGCGAACTGTGGCCCGACGAGATCGTGGTCTTCGGCGCAGCCAGCGAGGCCTTCAGCCAGAAGAACATCAACTGCTCCATTGCCGAAAGCATCGAACGCTTCGCCCCCGTGGCCGAGGCCGCACGCGCCCAGGGCATCTACGTGCGCGGCGCCATGAGCTGCACCGTGGGCTGCCCCTACGAAGGCGAGATCGCCCCCGAGCGCGTGGCCTACCTGGCCGGGCTCATGAAGGGCATCGGCGTGCAGCATGTGGGCGTGGCCGACACCATCGGCGTGGGCACGCCCGTCAAGGTGCGCAAGGCCATCGAGGCCACGCTGCAGCACTTCGCCATCGACGATGTCTCGGGCCACTTCCACGACACCTACGGCCAGGCCGTGTCCAACACGCTGGCCGCGCTGTCGCTGGGCGTGTGGCAGTTCGACACCTCGGTGGCGGGCCTGGGCGGCTGCCCCTACGCCAAGGGCGCCACGGGCAATGTGGCCACGGAGGACGTGGTCTACATGCTGCAGGGCATGGGCATAGAGACCGGCATCGACCTGGACAAGCTGATTGACGCCGGCCAGTTCATCAGCGACCACCTGGGCCGCCCCACGCAGTCGCGCGTGGCCAAGGCACTGCTCACCAAGCGCGCCAGCGCGGCTGCATGCGAGGCGGTGTGAGCATGTGCGGATCTGAACTCCACCATCTTCCCGAAGGCGTGCAGCGCGTGGCGGCCTTCCTGCAGCAGGCCGGCCACGGCGACGGACCGCGCATGCTGGACGGCGCCGCGCGCACGGCCCAGGAAGCGGCCGACCAGCTGGGCATCCTCGTGGGCCAGGTGGCCAAGAGCATCATCTTCCGCCGCCGCAGCGACGGCGTGGCCGTGCTGGTCGTGGCCTCGGGCGACCGCCGCGTGGACGAGAAGAAAGTCGCCGCCCTGGTCGGCCCCGTGGGCCGTGCCGACGCCGATTTCGTCAAGGCGCAGACGGGCTTTTCCATCGGTGGCGTCAGCCCCGTAGCCCATGCCAACACGCCCGTGACCCTGGTGGACAGGGAACTGCAGCGTTTCGACACGGTCTGGGCGGCCGCCGGCCATCCGCATGCGGTGTTCGCGGCCACGCCGGCCGCGCTGCAACTGCTGGCCGGTGCGCCCTGGGCCGACGTGGTGCAGGAGGTGGCGGCATGATGGGCCCCAAGGAAATGCTGGCCCAGAAGGCCCGCGCCGCATACGCTCCGCGTGCCGAAGAGGAGCCCGTGCTCTCGCCCTGCATCTCGGTCTGCCGCATGACGCCCGACCGCAGCCATTGCGAAGGGTGCTTTCGCACCATCGACGAGATCCGCGCCTGGTCCAAGTCCGATGCGCCGCAGCGCCTGGCGATCTGGAACGCGCTGCTGGAGCGCGCAGGCATCGCGGCCACCGCACCCTAGATCCCCATCACGACGCACCCGCCATGAAGCAGATCACCTTCCATCTCGACTTCATCTCGCCCTATGCCTGGCTGGCGTTCGCGCAACTGCCGCAGGCGCTGCAGGGCATCAGCCACCACATGCAGTACCGCCCCGTGCTGCTGGGCGCGCTGCTGCAGCGCCACGCCAACCCGGGACCGGCCGGCATCGCGGGCAAGCGCGAATGGACCTACCGCCATGTGAGCTGGCTGGGCCATGCCACGGGCGTGGGGCTGGACATGCCGGCCCGCCATCCGTTCAACCCGCTGCCGCTGCTGCGCCTGGCGCTGGAGTGCAGCGATGACGGCACCATCAACCGCTTTGTGGCGGACGCCGTGCTGCGCCATGTCTGGCTGGGCGGCGCCGACGCGCTGGACCCCGCGCGGCTCGACGCACTGCGCGCCACGCTGGCGCCGCAGCTGCGCACGGATGCGGCGGACAACGCCAAGCGCCTGCTGCGCGAGAACACCGAGGCCGCGGCCGCGCAAGGCCTGTTCGGCGTGCCGGCCTGGGAGGTCGATGGCCGCCTCTTCTGGGGCCTGGACAGCCTGCCCATGCTGCGTGCCTACCTGGAAGGCGATGGCTGGTTCGACAGCGGCTGGGACGCGGCTGCAAGCGTGGAGCAAGGCCTGAAGGTTTGAATGGCGGGGCTGGAACAACGGCCCCGCCCCATGCCCAACGCCTTCAACTTCGCCGCCTCTCCCTTCGACTGCCTCACGCCCGACGAACAGGCGCTGGTGCGCGATGGCGTGGACATCGCCTACTTCCCCGAAGGCGCCGTGGTGCTGGACGCCGGCTCTGCGCCCACCCACCTCTTCGTCATCATCAAGGGCCATGTGGTGCAGACCGAGGGCGATGAGGTGCTGGCCAGCTACGGCCCCGACGACAGCTTCGACGGCCGCGCCCTGGTGGCCGGCCGCACGGGCAGCCGCTTCACCGTGGCCGAGGAACTCATCGCCTACCAGCTTGCGCGCGAAACCGTGGGCGAACTGATCGCGCGCAACACGGCCTTTGGCGCCCTGCTGTTCTCCGACCTGGGCCACAAGCTGGGCACATTGGCCCAGCGCGCCGACCGGCACGAATTGCAGTCGCTGACGCTGGCGCGCGTGGACCAGGCCTATCTGCGTGCCGCCCATGTGGTGGACGCGGCCACCGACATCGTCTCCGTGGTGCGCCTGTTCCATGCCGAGCGCACGACCTGCGTGCTGGTCTCGGGACTGCCGCAGGGCGGCCTGGGCATCTTCACGGGCACCACGCTGCAGCGCACCATCCTTGACGGCCGCCCGCTGGACCGGCTGGCCGTGGGCGAGTTCGCCAGCCAGCCCGTGTTCACCGTGCGCGCCGACGACCAGCTGGGCGATGCCCTGGTCGTGCTGCTGCGTGCACGCGTGCACCGGCTGGCCGTGCTCGATGCACAGGGCCAGGTGCTGGGCATCCTGGAGGCGCTGGACCTGTTCAGCTTCCTGGCCAACCACTCCCACCTGATCACCGTGCAGATCGAGCAGGCCGCCGACCTGCAGGCGCTGGAGCAGGCCGCCGCCCAGATCACGCGCCTGGTGGCCGCCCTGCACCGGGGCGGCACGCGGGTGGCGCTGATGGCGCGGCTGGTGCAGCAGCTCAATGCCCGCCTGTTCGAGCGTGCCTGGCAGATGCTGGCGCCGCCGGACCTGGTGGCCCACAGCTGCCTCTTCGTCATGGGCAGCGAGGGGCGCGGCGAGCAATTGCTCAAGACCGACCAGGACAACGGCCTGCTGCTGCGCGACGGCTATGCGCCGCCCCAGGACCTCGATGCCATCTGCGCGCGCTTTTCCGCGCAGCTGCAGCGCTTTGGCTACCCCGAATGCCCGGGCGGCATCATGCTCAGCAATCCGCAGTGGCGCGGCACGGTGGCCAGCTTCGGCAGGCAGGTGCGCGAATGGCTGATCCTGCCCGGCCCCGAGGGCCTCATGCACCTGGCGATCTTCCTGGACGCCCATGCCGTGGCCGGCGATGCCGCGCTGCTGGCCACGGTGCGGCGCGACCTGATGGCGCTGGCCCTGGACAGCGATGCCCAGGTGGCGCGCTTCGCCTCGGCCGTCGACGCCTTCGCGCACGAGCCGGGCAGCTGGTGGGAGCGGCTGCTGGGCCGCGGCGGCGAGGGCGCGCCCGTGCACCTCAAGAAGGCCGGCATCTTCCCCATCGTGCATGGCGTGCGCAGCTTGGCGCTGTCCCAGCGCATCGCCGCCACCGGCACGGCCGAGCGCATCGCGGCCCTGGTGGACAAGGGCGTGCTCGACGGTGCCCAGGGCCAGGAGCTGCTCCAGGGCCTGCATTTCCTCATGGGCCTGCGCCTGCAGGCGGGACTG
The DNA here is from genome assembly GCF_059567865.1 of Delftia sp. BGA-UO-ETr-SB1. Lineage (NCBI taxonomy): Bacteria > Pseudomonadati > Pseudomonadota > Betaproteobacteria > Burkholderiales > Comamonadaceae > Delftia > Delftia sp. BGA-UO-ETr-SB1. The sequence goes on from NZ_JCAQOW010000006.1 coordinate 698,339, forward strand.
GCCGAGATCGACCTGGGCCGCCCCGTCACCGGCCATGTGGACCCGGCTCGCCTGAGCAGCCTGGAGCGCGACCTGCTCAAGGACACGCTGGCCGTGGTGCGGCGCTTCCGCGAACTGCTGCGCCAGCGCCTGCGGCTGGACGCCGTATGAGCGCGGCGCCCTTGCAGCGCTGGTTGGCGGGCCTGCGGCGCAACTGGCAGCGGCGCAGGCTGGCGGACCCCGCCTATGCCTTTCTCTTCGACGCGCCGCCGCCCGGCGAATGGGTGGCGCTGGACTGCGAGACCACGGGCCTGGATGTGCGCTGCGACCAGATCATCTCCATCGGCGCCGTGCGCATCGTGGGCGAGCGCATCCTGTCCAGCGAACGCCTGGAACTGCTGGTGCGCCCCTCGCGCAGCGTGCCTGGCGACAGCGTGCGCATCCACCGCCTGCGCGAGCGGGACCTCGCCCGGGGCCTGGCCATCGAGGACGCGCTGGCGCAGCTGCTGCGCTTCATCGGCAGCCGCCCGCTGGTCGGCTACTACCTGGAATTCGACGTGGCCATGATCGAGCGCGTGCTGCGCCCCTGGCTGGGCACGGGCCTGCCCAACGAGCGCATCGAGGTCTCGGCCCTGTACTACGACCACCGCTTCCGGCAACTGCTGCCCTGGCAGCAGCAGGCGCCCGAAATCGACCTGCGCTTTGCCACGCTGATGGCCGACCTGGGCCTGCCGCAGCGCGAGGCCCACGACGCGCTCAACGACGCCGTGATGGCGGCGCTGGCCTTCATCAAGCTGCGCAGGCTGGCCGGCGCGACGTAGGGCGCCCGGAAAGGCGTTCGCTCAAGCGGCGGAGACTGACGGGTTCAGGCTGTACAGGCCGGTGATGCTGGCCTTGCCCAGCACCTGGCCGGCTTGCAGCGCCGCGCGCACATTGGCGCCGGTCAGCTCGCCGGAGACCGCCAGCGTGGGCGTGGCCAGCGCATAGACGGTGAAGATGTAGTGGTGGACGATGCTGTCGTTCCACGGAGGGCAGGGGCCGTCGTAGCCGAAGTAGTCGCCCTTCATCTGCTCGTCGCCCGCGAACCAGCCCGTGTAGTCGTTGATGCCGTGGCGCAGGCCGCCGGGGGCGGCCGGGCCGCTCTTGCCGCGCGGCGTGACGCCGTCGGACTGGGCGCCTGCCGCGATCTCGGTGGTGGCGGCCGGAATGTCCAGCAGCAGCCAGTGGAAGAAATCCACGCGCGGCAGGCTGGCCGGCACTTCGCGGCCTTCCTGGTTCACATCGTCGCCGCGGCTGGGCACGTCGGGGTCATGGCAGACCACGACGAAGGACTGCGTGCCTGCGGGCGCGCCGCTCCAGGCCAGGTGCGGGTTGCGGTTGGACGACAGCGCCACGTGCGAGGCCGCATCGGGCACCGCGAACGCGAATTCGCCGGGAATCGCCTGGCCGTCCTGGAAGCTTTGGCTGATGAGTTGCATGTCGGATCTGTCCTGTGCGTTGAAGAGGGAAGCGGTGCTGCACAGGCGAAGCTGCGCAGACCCCGCAAGTCTAGAGGCCTGGACGGCGCCGGCCATCGCAGATCCGATCACTCGCCTTCTCCAGCCGATCAATCTGAGGGCGGCTGCTGCCACGCCAACGAAAAAGCCGGGCGCTGGGCCCGGCTTTTCATGGTGGGAGCCTGAGGGGCTCAGTGGCTCAGTGGCCCGAAGCTCCCGAGGCGCCAAGGCCTGTTTCCGAGCGCACCTGCTGCGCGGGGAAGATGGCGCGTTCCTTGGCGGCCTGGGCGCTCTTGTCGAGCACCGAGAACAGCCACACGCCCACGAAGCCGATGGTCATGGAGAACAGCGCGGGCGAGGCGTAGGGGAACCAGGCCGAGCCTGCGGGGTTGCCCAGCGTGGCCTCCCACACCGGGGGCGAGACCACGGTCAGGCCCACGGAGGAGATCAGGCCCATGAAGCCGCCGATCACCGCGCCCTTGGTGGTGCAGTCCTTCCACAGCACCGACAGCAGCAGCGGGGGGAAGTTGGCCGAGGCCGCGACCGCGAAGGCCAGCGACACCATGAAGGCGATGTTCTGCTTCTCGAACACGATGCCCAGCAGCACGGCGATGGCGCCCAGCGTCAGCGTGGTGATGCGCGAGACGCGCAGCTCGGCGGCGCTGTCGGCCTTGCCCTTCTTGATCACGGTGGCGTACAGGTCATGCGACACGGCCGAGGCGCCCGACAGCGTCAGGCCCGCGACCACGGCCAGGATGGTGGCGAAGGCCACGGCCGAGATGAAGCCGTAGAACACGTCGCCGCCCACGCTCTTGGCCACCAGCACGGCCGCCATGTTGGCCGTGCCCGCGCCGCCGTGGATCACGCCCTTGACCGTATCGGCCATCTCGGGGTTGGTCAGCACCAGGGTGATGGCGCCGAAGCCGATGATAAAGATCAGCACGTAGAAGTAGCCGATCCAGGTCGTGGCCCAGAACACGCTCTTGCGCGCTTCCTTGGCGTCGGGCACGGTGAAGAAGCGCATCAGGATGTGGGGCAGGCCCAGCGTGCCGAACATCAGCGCCATGCCGAAGCTGATGGCCGAGATCGGGTCCTTGATGAAGCCGCCCGGGCCCATGATGGCCAGGCCCGCCTTGGCGGCGGCCGAGGGGTCGGCGCCGTTGTTGGCAGCGATCTCGGAGCGCACGCGCACGCCTTCGGCGAACAGCGCCTCGGGGCTGAAGCCGTACTTGGCCAGCACCATGAAGCCCATGAAGGTCACGCCGGCCAGCAGCATGCAGGCCTTGATGATCTGCACCCAGGTCGTGGCCGTCATGCCGCCGAACAGCACGTAGATCATCATCAGGCCGCCCACCAGCACCACGGCGATCCAGTAGTCCAGGCCGAACAGCAGCTTGATCAGCTGGCCCGCGCCCACCATCTGCGCGATCAGGTAGAAGGCCACCACCACCAGCGTGCCGCTGGCCGCGAAGGCGCGGAACGGCGTCTGGGAGAAGCGGTAGCCTGCCACGTCGGCGAAGGTGAACTTGCCCAGGTTGCGCAAGCGCTCGGCCAGCAGGAAGGTCAGGATGGGCCAGCCCACCAGGAAGCCGATGGAGTAGATCAGGCCGTCATAGCCGCTGGCCATGACCGAGGCCGAGATGCCCAGGAAGGAGGCGGCCGACATGTAGTCGCCCGCAATCGCCAGGCCGTTCTGAAAGCCCGTGATTCCGCCGCCGGCCGTATAGAAGTCGGCGGCCGACTTGGTGCGGCCTGCGGCCCACTTGGTGATCCACAGCGTGGCCACGACGAAGGCCGTGAAGAGAATGATGGCGGTCCAGTTGGTGGCCTGCTTGGCGGCCACGCCGACATCGCCGCCGGCGGCCAGCACGGGCCCCGTCAGGGCCAGCGCCACGGCGGGCGCCAGCAGCATGCGTTGTGCGGAATTCTTCATTTCGTGGCGTCCTTCAGGATGTCCTGGGTGAGCTTGTCGTACTCGCCATTGGCGCGGCGCACGTAGAGGCCGGTGATGATCACCGAGAAGACGATCACGCCCATGGCGATCGGGATGCCCAGCGAGGTCACGCCCGCGCCAATGGGCTGGGCCAGAAATGATTTGTCGAAGGCAATCAGCGCGATATAGCCGTAATAAACGACCAGCATCAGCAGCGTCAGAAAAAGGCCCAGGCGATTGCGTCTGGATCGCAACTCCTGGTATTTGGGATGGCGCTGTATTTTGTCTACCACCGGATCGGTCATGGTTTGTCTCCTGAAGTTGGAATCGCGGCGGCAGCCCCATGGATCTGCAGCCTTGCGGCGCATTCTGGAAAGCGCTTCTGACCGAGTGCTTACGCAGTGCAGCATGGTTTGGCAGGGTTTTTACGGTGCTTTTCACATGGAAAAAGACGGCATCAGGGTTGCTGCTGAGTTAGTAAGAAATCGTTCAGTTCGCCGTCAATTTCTGTAAGAGGTGAGTCAGATTCGCGTCAGCAGGCAGGCGGATAGTGAATCGGCGGGCCTATGGCAAGCCCGCTAAATATTCAATAAATCAAGGAGACAGACATGGCTATCAACGCATCGCAAGGCGCGGGGGTCAAGGCGACCCCGCGGCCCATGACTCCGGAAGAACGCAAGGTGATCTTTGCCTCGTCGCTAGGCACGGTTTTCGAGTGGTACGACTTCTATCTCTACGGATCGCTGGCGGCCATCATCGCCAAGCAATTCTTCAGCGGGCTCGATGCGGGATCGGCCTTCATCTTCGCGCTGCTGGCCTTCGCGGCCGGCTTCATCGTGCGGCCCTTCGGCGCACTGGTGTTCGGGCGGCTGGGCGACATGATCGGGCGCAAGTACACCTTCCTCGTGACCATCCTGATCATGGGCCTGTCGACCTTCATCGTCGGCATCCTGCCCACCTACGCCAGCATCGGCGTGGCGGCGCCGGTGATCCTCATCGGCCTGCGCATGCTGCAGGGCCTGGCCCTGGGCGGCGAGTACGGCGGTGCGGCCACCTACGTGGCCGAGCATGCGCCGCACGGCAAGCGCGGCGCCTACACCTCATGGATCCAGACCACCGCAACGCTGGGCCTGTTCCTGTCGCTGCTGGTGATCCTGGGCGTGCGCACCTCCATCGGCGAGCAGGCCTTTGCGGACTGGGGCTGGCGCATTCCCTTCCTGCTGTCCATCGTGCTGCTGGGCATCTCGGTGTGGATCCGCATGACGCTGTCCGAGTCGCCTGCCTTCCAGAAGATGAAGGCCGAGGGCAAGGTCTCCAAGTCCCCGCTGACCGAGTCCTTCGGCCAATGGCGCAACCTCAAGATCGTGATCCTGGCGCTGATCGGCCTGACCGCCGGCCAGGCCGTGGTCTGGTATACGGGGCAGTTCTATGCGCTGTTCTTCCTGACGCAGCAGCTCAAGGTCGATGCGGTGACGGCCAACCTGCTGATCGCGGCGGCGCTGATCATCGGCACGCCGTTCTTCGTGATCTTCGGTTCGCTGTCCGACAAGATAGGCCGCAAGCCCATCATCATGCTGGGCTGCGTGCTGGCCGTGGTGACCTACTTCCCCGTGTTCAAGGCGCTGACCGAAGCGGCCAACCCCGACCTGGCTGCGGCACAGGCCAAGAACAAGGTGGTCATCGTCGCCGATCCCAAGGAATGCTCGTTCCAGTTCAATCCCACGGGCACCTCCAAGTTCACCAGCTCCTGCGACGTGGCCAAGCAGTTGCTGGCCGCAGGCTCGGTCAGCTATGACTCCGAGGACGCAGCGCCCGGCAAGACGGCCTTCATCCGCATCGGCAGCACCGAGATCCCCTCGTTCTCCATCAAGGGCCTGAGCCCCGAGGAAGCCAAGGCCAAGGACGCCGAGTTCAAGAAGACCGTGGCCAAGGTGCTGGCCGAGGACGGCTACCCCACCAAGGCCGACCCCGCGAAGATGAACAAGGTCATGATGGTCGCCATCCTGACCTACCTGGTCATCCTCGTGACCATGGTCTACGGGCCCATCGCCGCCATGCTGGTGGAACTGTTCCCCACGCGCATCCGCTATACCTCGATGAGCCTGCCGTATCACATCGGCAATGGATGGTTCGGCGGCCTGCTGCCCACCATGTCCTTCGCCATCGTGGCCCAGACCGGCAATATGTACAGCGGCCTCTGGTACCCCATCGTCATTGCAGGCGCCACGGCCATCATCGGCACGCTGTTCCTGCGCGAGACCAAGGATGTGGATATCTACGCGAATGATTGAGGGCTCCCCCTGAGGCGCTGACGCGCCTTCCCCCTCTCTCGCTTCGCGGGAGGGGGACGACGCCATCGCCGCGAGGCGGCTCTTGCTCGGCGTCTCTGAGTTGGGCCGCGCCGGTTGCATGCGGTATGCGCAGTATCCGGCGGTGTTTTGCGGCTCTGCATTGATGAAAGCCCATGGCGGTTTGCCGTGGGCTTTTTCTTTGGGTGCTTCTAATGGTTTTCCATGTCATGCCTGTGGCAGCAAAGCATCAGATGGCGCATTTTCAGAGGCGGGCATACATTTTTTGACATGCCCGCACCTAGAATCCGCAGCAGCCGCAAATGGCACTGATCTAGAGCCGGAGTCGGCCCTGAGATTTCAAGAATACCCACTCAACAATCCCAAGGAGATGCCGAGATGATCAAGATGAACCGCGTTGCCCTGGCCGTGCTGGCCGTGCTGGGTTCCACCACCGTGATGGCGCAAAGCAGCGTGACGATTTATGGCCGTATCAACACGACCATCGAACGCGAAAAGATCGGTGACCAGACCGTCAACAAGATGGAGAACAACTCCTCGCGTTGGGGCATGCGCGGTGTCGAAGATCTGGGCGGCGGCCTGAAGGCCGGCTTCGTGCTGGAAAGCGGTTTCGCTTCCGACACCGGCATGGGTTCCTCCTCCACGGGCGCGCTGACCTTCGGCCGCCAGAGCGAAGTGAACCTGTCGGGCAGCTTCGGCAAGATCCGCATGGGCAACTTCTTCCCCGGTTCGTACTTCGCCACGGCCGACTACGTGAGCATGCACAACCATGACACGGGTACCTCGTCCGACGCGCTGTACTTCGATCCCGTCTGGTTCGCCAGCGGCCTGGGCACCGCCAACAAGATCTCCTACACCACCCCCAACATCGGTGGCCTGACGGTCGAAGGCTCGGTCTCCATGCACGAGAAGGCCACGCCCGCCCGCAAGAACGGCTATGACCTGGCCGTCAACTACGATGTGGGCCCTCTGGCCCTGGGCGCCGGCTACAGCCAGGTGGACGAAGACAAGCAGGCCGCCTTCCGCGCTGCCTACACCTTCGGCCAGTTCGTGGTCGGTGGCTACTACCAGCGCAACGACGAGCAGATCCGCGGCACGCGCAACAACTTCCGTCTGTCGGGCATGTACACCCTGGGCGCTTCCGAGTTCCACGTGAACCTGGGCCACGCCAACAAGTGGAGCAACATTGCCGACTCCGGTGCCAACCAGTGGACCCTGGGCTACAACTACAACCTGAGCAAGCGCACCAAGGTCTACGGCTACTACACCAAGGTGGACAACAAGGCCGGCGCCAACTACATGACCGGTGTGAAGGGCGCGGACTTCTCCTCCTTCGCCCTGGGCGTGCGTCACGCATTCTGATCGCCGCGCGGCGTAAGCCGCGAGCAAAGCAGGTCTGTTCCAATCAGCACCTGCCTGCCATATCAGGCCTCGTACCGAAAGGTGCGGGGCCTTTTTGTCTGGGCTCGTCTTTTCAAAGCCTGATCAAGGAAAAAACCATGAGGATCATCGCGGCCGGTTGCCTGGCCTTTGTCGTCGTCTCGCTGCTGGCCGTCACCCAGGTGAAGGGTGTGCCGGGTGAGCAGGCCATGCCTGCCTCCGTGCAGATGGCCAAGTAAGCCCTCGGCAAGAGGCACGAGCCCCGGACTGGTTCCGGGGTTTTTTAATGGTCGCGCGGATGCGTCGAGGCGGTGTCTTTTTGTTTAACCTGTATGAAAATACAGGTATTGAGAAGCGTCTGATGCCTGACGCATGGACTGCCTAGAATGTTTGGCTCCCACTGACCACAGAACACCCATGACGCACGGTCTGATTCGAATTCGCGGCGCACGCCAGCACAATCTCCAGAACCTGGATCTCGACATCCGTACCGGCGAGCTGACCGTGGTCACGGGGCCCAGCGGCTCGGGCAAGTCCAGCCTGGTGTTCGATACCCTGTATGCCGAAGGCCAGCGCCGCTATGTCGAGACCTTCTCGGCCTATGCGCGCCAGTTCCTGGACCGCATGGACAAGCCGGCCGTGGACCGTGTGGAAGGGGTGCCGCCGGCCATCGCCATCGACCAGACCAACCCCGTCCGCAACTCGCGCTCCACCGTGGGCACGATGACCGAGCTCAACGATCACCTGAAGCTGCTGTTCGCGCGCGCAGCCCAGCTGTTCGACCGCGACACCGCCGTGCCCGTGCGCCACGACACGCCCGACAGCGTGCTGGAGGAGCTGGCCGAGCGTTGCCGGCAGGCCGGTGATCCGCGCATCGCCATCACCTTCCCCGTCGAGCTGCCCGCCAACACCACGGCCGCCGAGGTGGAGCAATGGCTGTCGGCCAGCGGCTTCACCAAGGTCCAGGCCGAGCGCGAGGCCGAGAAGGCCGGCGCCGTGGAGCCTGCCGCTGACGCCAAGGGCAAGAAGGCCAAGGCGGCGGCGCCGCTCAAGGTCAAGATGCTGGACGTGGTGGCCGACCGCTTCCGCCTGGGCAATGTGGAGCGGGCCCGTGTCTACGAGGCCATCGAGGTCGCGCTCAAGCGCGGCAGCGGCCACATGACGGTCTATGTGCTGCCTGAATCCGCCGTGGAAGCCGCAGGTGCCCAGCCCACCGAGCCCCAGCTGTGGAAGTTCTCGCTGGGCCTGCATTGCCCCGAAAGCGGCCTGAGCTACCAGGAGCCGATTCCTTCGCTGTTCTCCTTCAACTCCGCCGTGGGTGCCTGCGAGGCCTGCCGTGGCTTTGGCCGCGTGATCGGCGTGGACTGGGGGCTGGTCATTCCCAACGACAAGCTCACCCTGCGCACGGGCGCCATCAAGCCCGTGCAGACACCGGCCTGGAAGGAGATCCAGGATGACCTGATGCGCCACGCCGAGGCCGAAGGCATTCCGCGCGACACGGCCTGGGCCAAGCTCACCGATGCGCAGAAAAGCTGGGTGCTGGACGGCTCGCCCAACTGGAATGGCAAGTGGACCCAGACCTGGTACGGCATCAAGCGCTTCTTCGAATACCTGGAGAGCAAGGCCTACAAGATGCACATCCGGGTGCTGCTGTCCAAGTACCGCAGCTATACCGAATGCCCCACCTGCGGCGGCGCGCGCCTGAAGACCGAAAGCCTGCTGTGGCGCCTGGGCGGCAAGCAGGCTGCCGATGCCGTGCTGCCGCCCGGCGACGAAGGCCGCTACCGCCGCTTCATGCCGAAGGGCGTGGCCTGGAGCCGCGAGCAGCTGGACGCGCTGCCGGGCCTGTGCCTGCACGACCTGATGCAGCTGCCCCTGGTGCGGCTGCGCGACTTCTTTCAGCAGCTGGCGCCGGCTGCCGACGCCCCATTGCATGACGGCGAGGCCCAGGCCCTCAAGATGCTGCACGCCGAAATCATGGCGCGCGTGCAGTACCTGTGCGACGTGGGCATCGGCTACCTCACGCTGGACCGCCAGAGCCGCACGCTGTCGGGCGGCGAGGTGCAGCGCATCAATCTGACCACGGCCCTGGGCACCTCGCTGGTCAACACCCTGTTCGTGCTCGACGAGCCCAGCATCGGCCTGCACCCGCGCGACATGGAACGCATCACCGAGGCCATGCAGCGCCTGCGCGATGCGGGCAACACCCTGGTCGTGGTCGAGCATGACCCGGCCGTGATGTTCGCCGCCGACCGCATGATCGACATGGGCCCCGGCCCCGGCGCGCGCGGCGGCCAGATCGTGTTCGACGGCACGCCCGAGGACCTGCGCCATGCCGACACGCTGACCGGCGCCTACCTGGGCGGCCGCAAGCAGGTGGGCTTCGGCCTCAAGCGCATGGTGACCGAGTCCACGCCACGCCTCATCCTCGAAGGCGCGCGCGAGCACAACCTGCGCAGCATCGACGTGGACTTTCCGCTGCAGCGCCTGGTCACCATCACCGGCGTCAGCGGCTCGGGCAAGTCCACGCTGATCCAGGACGTGCTGGTGCCCGCGCTGATGCGCCACTTCGGCAAGCCCACGGATGCGGCCGGCGCCTTCGAGCGCCTGCTGGGCGCCGACCACCTGAGCGACGTGATGTTCGTGGACCAGTCGCCCATCGGCAAGACGGCGCGCTCCAACCCGGCCAGCTACGTGGGTGCATGGGACTCCATTCGCGAGCTGTTCGCCATTGCGCCGCTGTCGCGCCAGCGCGGCTACACGGCCGCCAAGTTCAGCTTCAACAGCGGCGACGGCCGCTGCCCCACCTGCGGCGGCTCGGGCTTCGAGCATGTGGAGATGCAGTTCCTCTCCGATGTCTACCTGCGCTGCCCCGACTGCAACGGCACGCGCTACCGCCCCGAGATCCTGGAAGTCACGATCGAGCGCCACGCGGCCGGCGAGCTGCAGCCGCGCAAGCTCAACGTGGCCGATGTGCTGGAACTCACCGTGGCCGAGGCGGCCCTGCTGTTCGCGCAGGACCGCGAGGTCATCCGCGCCCTGCAGCCCATCGTCGACGTGGGCCTGGAATACGTGAAGCTGGGCCAGCCCGTGCCCACGCTGTCGGGCGGCGAGGCCCAGCGCCTCAAGCTCGCGGGCTTCCTGGCCGAGGCGGCCAAGTCCCAGGCCAAGTCGAAGCAGGCGCTGGCCAAGAAGGGCACATTGTTCCTGTTCGACGAGCCCACCACGGGCCTGCACTTCGACGACATCGCCAAGCTCATGCGCGCGCTGCGCAAGCTGCTGGAGACCGGGCACTCGCTGATCGTCATCGAGCACAACCTCGACGTGATCCGTGCCAGCGACTGGCTGATCGACCTCGGCCCCGAAGGCGGCGACGGCGGCGGCGCCATCGTGGCCCAGGGCACGCCCGAGGAAGTGCGCCAGATTCCCGGCTCGCACACGGCCCAGGCGCTGCGCGAGTACGACCTGGCCATGGGCGTGGGCGGCGAGGCGGTGCGCGAGGTCGCTCCCATGCTCTACAAGAGCCAGCGCAAGGCGCATGCCATGTCGGGCGCCGCGGCCAGGAATGCCATCGAGATCGTCAACGCCAAGGAGCACAACCTCAAGCAGCTGTCGGTGGAGATCCCGCGCGGCAAGTTCAACGTGGTGACGGGCGTCTCGGGCTCGGGCAAGTCCACGCTGGCCTTCGACATCCTGTTCAACGAAGGCCAGCGCCGCTACCTGGAGTCGCTCAACGCCTATGCGCGCTCCATCGTCCAGCCTGCGGGCCGGCCCGAGGTGGACGCGGTCTACGGCATTCCGCCCACCGTGGCCATCGAGCAGCGCCTGTCGCGCGGCGGGCGCAAGTCCACCGTGGGCACGACCACCGAGGTCTGGCACTTCCTGCGCCTGCTCTACGTCAAGCTGGGCACGCAGCACTGCATCCACGACGGCGCCGCCGTGCAGCCGCAGACGGCGGAAAGCATCGCGGCCCAATTGCTCACGCAGTTCAGGGGCCAGACCATCGGCCTGCTGGCGCCGCTGGTGGTCAACCGCAAGGGCGTCTACACCGAGCTGGCCGACTGGGCGCGCCCGCGCGGCTACACCCATCTGCGCGTGGACGGCGAATTCCTGCCCACCACGGGATTCCCGCGCATCGACCGCTTCAAGGAGCACACCATCGAACTGCCCGTGGCCAGCGTCACCGTCACGGCGGCCAACGAGCGCGAACTGCGCGGCCACCTGGCGCAGGCGCTGGAAACAGGCAAGGGCGTGCTGCATGTGCTGTCCGGCCTGGACAACCTGGCCGATGCCATGGCCGGCGGCCGGAGCACGGCCGGCATCGGCAGCCTGCAGGTGTTCTCCACCCAGCGCGCCTGCCCGGTCTGCGCCACCAGCTATGCCGAGCTGGACCCGCGCCTGTTTTCCTACAACAGCAAGCACGGCTGGTGCCCCGACTGCGTGGGCACGGGCGTCAAGCTCACCAAGGACCAGCGCAAGGTCTATGACGACACCCTGCTGGTCGAGGACAACCGGGGCCGGGAGGTCAAGTTCGAAGGCCAGGAAATCGAGGACCTGGCCGAAGTGACCTGCCCCACCTGCCAGGGCACACGCCTGAACGCCACGGCGCGCGCCGTGCGCTTCCATGGCGTGGGCATTGCCGAGATCGCCCAGCTGTCGGTCAACGACGTGCGCCAATGGGTGCAGGCGCTGGCCCTGTCCGGACGCGAGTCCGACATTGCCCGCGACCTCATCCCCGAGATCCAGAGCCGCCTCGAATTCCTCGAGGAAGTGGGCCTGGGCTACCTGACGCTGGACCGTGGCGCGCCCACGCTGTCGGGCGGCGAGGCCCAGCGCATCCGCCTGGCCGCGCAACTGGGCAGCAACCTGCAGGGCGTGTGCTATGTGCTGGACGAACCCACCATCGGCCTGCATGCACGCGACAACCAGATCCTGCTCAACGCCCTGCACAAGCTGGGCGACAAGGGCAACACCCTGGTCGTGGTCGAGCATGACGAAGACACCATCCGCCGCGCCGACCACATCATCGACATCGGTCCCAGCGCCGGCATTCGCGGCGGCCGCCTCGTGGCCCAGGGCACGGCGGCCGACATCATGGCGGCCGAGGACTCCATCACGGGCCGCTACCTGCTGCATGCCATGCGCCACCCGTTCCAGCCGCGCCGCTGGGTGGGCGAAGGCCAGCCGCCGCAGGCGGCCGCCGAGCTTGCCGCCGTGGCCGAACCGGTGCCGGAACCCGCGCCTGTCAAGGTATCCAAATCCAAAAAGAAGGCCGCGCCTGTCGTTGTCGACGCCGAACCCGCCTCCGACGCACTGGGCTGGCTGACCGTGCGCGGCGCCCACTTGCACAACCTGCAGAACGTGGATGCGCGCGTGCCGCTCAAGCGCCTGGTGGCCGTCACGGGCGTCAGCGGTTCGGGCAAGTCCACGCTGGCGCGCGACGTGATGCTGGCCAATGTGGCCGCCTGGGTGGGCCAGCGCGCCACCAAGGCCGGGCGCGATGCCATGGACGCCGGCAAGGCGCCGCCGCTGTCCGGCTGCAAGGGCCTGCAGGGCTTCGAGGGCATTGACCGCGTGCTCGAGGTCGACCAGACCCCCATCGGCAAGACCCCGCGCAGCTGCCCGGCCACCTACATCGGCTTCTGGGACACCATCCGTAAGCTCTACGCCGAAACGCTGGAGGCCAAGGCGCGCGGCTACGCGGCCGGCCGCTTCTCGTTCAACACCGGCGAAGGCCGCTGCCCGGCCTGCGAGGGCCAGGGCATGCGCACCATCGAGATGAGCTTCCTGCCCGACGTGAAGGTGCCCTGCGAGGTCTGCCACGGCGCGCGCTTCAACCCCGAGACCCTGGCCGTCTCCTGGCGCGGCAAGAGCATTGGCGACGTGCTGCAGATGGAGGTGGACGAGGCCGTCGAGTTCTTCGCCAGCATGCCCAGCATCGCCCACCCGCTGCAACTGCTCAAGGACGTGGGCCTGGGCTATCTCACGCTGGGCCAGCCCTCGCCCACGCTGTCGGGCGGCGAAGCCCAGCGCATCAAGCTCGTCACCGAGCTGACCAAGGTGCGCGACGACGTGACCCGGCGCGGCAACAAGGCGCCGCACACGCTCTATGTGCTGGACGAACCCACGGTGGGCCTGCACATGGCCGATGTGGACAAGCTCATCCGCGTGCTGCACCGCCTGGTGGATGCGGGCCACAGCGTGGTCGTCATCGAGCATGACCTGGACGTGATCGCCGAGGCCGACTGGATCATCGACCTCGGCCCCGAAGGCGGCAAGGACGGCGGCCGCATCATTGCGGCCGGCACGCCCGAGGATCTGGTGGCTGCGGGCACGCACACGGGCAAGGCGCTCAAGCCCGTGCTGGCCCGTTGAGCCTCAGGCGCAGGCCACGCCTGCGCTGCGTGCGGAGCCTGCGGACAGGCGGCTGCTCCAGAAGACCAGCACCAGGCCCACGGCCGTCAGCGCGGCGGCGGCCCAGCCCAGGTTGACCAGGCCCAGGCCACCGGCCAGGGCCAGGCCGCCGACCCAGGCACCCAGGGCATTGCCCAGGTTGAAGGCCGCAATGTTCAGGCTGGAGACCAGGTTGGCGCCCTGGGGGCCGGCCTGGTCCAGCACGCGCATCTGCATGGGGGCCACCGTGGCGAAGGCCACGATGCCCAGCACGATCACATAGGCCATGGCCACGGCCTGGTTCCCGAAGGCCCAGCGGCCTGCCGCCAGCACCACCATCAGCGCCGCAATGCTCCACACCAGGGCGCGCATCACGCCCCGGTCGGCCAGCTTGCCGCCCAGCAGATTGCCTGCGGCCAGGCCCGCGCCGAACAGCAGCAGGGTCAGTGCCACCAGGCTGTCGCCCATGCGGGTCACCTGGGTCAGCAGCGGCTCCACATAGGTGTAGAGCGCAAACACGCCCGCAAAGCCGAAGGCCGTGATGCCCAGGCCCAGCCAGACCTGGCCGTTGGCCAGCACGGCAAGCTCCTGCGCCAGCGGCGTGACCTCGGGGCGGCCCTGGTCGCGCGGCACGAAGGCGGCCAGGATGGCAAAGGCCAGAACGCCGATCGCGGCCACGGCCAGGAAGGCGCTGCGCCAGCCGAACATCTGGCCGATCCAGGCGCCGGCAGGCACGCCCAGCAGGGTGGCCAGGGTCAGGCCCGAGAACATCAGCGCAATCGCCGACGCCTTCTTGTCCACCGGCACCAGGCCCGTGGCCACCACGGCGCCCACGCCGAAGAAGGTGCCGTGGGTCAGCGAGGTCAGCACGCGCGCCGACATCAGCCATTCATAGCTGGGCGCGAACGCGGCGGCCAGGTTGCCGGCGATGAAGATCAGCATCAGCGCCAGCAGCAGGCGCTTGCGCGGCCATTGGCGCGTCAGCAGCGTGAGCACGGGCGCGCCCACGGCCACGCCGATGGCGTAGCCCGAAATCAGCGAGCCCGCCGTGGGAATGCTGATGTGAAGATCCTGGCTGACCTGTGTCAGCAGGCCCATGATGATGAATTCCGTGGTGCCGATGCCAAAGGCACCGGCCGCCAGGGCGAGTAGGGAAAGAGGCATGGACGGATTCCTTGTGATCCTTGGTGTGATGTCCATTAATGTCGCACTGCAACATACCTTTGTGTAGATGGAATAATGGAAACGGATCTGTTCCTGTGTGGAATAGATGACCTCTTTTCAGGAGACGCCATGCCCGCACTTGCCCCACTCACGGCCACCGACACAGGCAACGCCGAGGCCAACCGCTTTGCCGAGCTGGAAATGCTGATCCTGGTGGCCGAGCGCGGCAGCCTCTCGGCCGCTGCACGCCACCTGGGCATCTCGCCCTCGGCCGTCAGCAAGAGCATGTCGCGGCTGGAGGCGCGCCTGGGCGTGCAACTGCTGCAGCGCAGCACGCGGCGGCTGCACCTCACGCCCGAAGGCTGCCAGCTGTTCGAGCGCGGCAAGCGCGTGCTGGCCGACCTGGAGGAACTGGAGGCCTGCGTGGCCGTGCGCAGCGAACCACGCGGCCTGGTGCGCATCAACACCAGCTCATCGACCGGAAAAATGCTGCTCGTGCCCCTGGTGCCGCAATTGCTGCAGCGCCATCCCGGGCTGAGCCTGGAACTGAGCTTTACGGACCAGATCGTGGACCTGGTCGAGGCCGGCACGGACATCGCCGTGCGCTGGGGTCAGCTTCCGCCCTCGGACATGGTGGCGCGGCTGCTGGGCCACACGCGGCAGGTCATCCTGGCCTCACCGCAGTACCTGGCCCGCATGGGCAGACCCCTGCATCCAGACGAGCTGGGCCACCATGTGCGCCTGGGCTGGAGCTACCAGCGCGCCATACCGCACTGGCCATTTCTGGTGGACGGCCAGCGCGTGGCCGTCGATATCGGGGAGGTGGTGCGCGTCAACGACGGCGACGTGATGCGCGAGCTGGCGCTGCACGGCACGGGCCTGGCCCGCCTGTCGCTGTACCACGCCTGGGCCGACGTGCTCGCCGGCCGGCTGGTGCCCGTGCTGGAGGAATTCAACACGGGCGACCTGGAACCCATCCACGCCGTCTACCTGGGCAAGCCCGACCGCCTGCCCCCGCGCACGCGTGCCGTGCTCGACTTTCTGCAGGCGCATGTGGACCTGCGGCATGCTGAGCAGCTGCCGGCACTGCCCTGAGGGGTAGCCGGCAGCGGGGGCGTCACTCCTGCTCGGCTGGCAGAGGTGCTGCGTTGAAGGACAGGTTCTCGATGATGTCGTGCAGCACGGTGGGCGTCGGGTCCACGGGCGCATCGGCCGCGTAGACGATGCCGGTGCCCACACCCTGTGGGTCGAGCAGGCGCTTGACCACCAGCACCTGTTCAGGCCGGGTTCCATTGGTGCGGGAATTGCCTTCGCCCTCGTTCACGCTGTAGACGAAGTAGTAGGAACGCAGCAACTGGCCGGAGCTGGTGATCTTCACGCACAGCACGCCGCCCGCCAGATTGCCCCGGACCTGGTGTTCGCAGCCAAACAGCCGGTCCGTCGTTTCCATCAGGCCATTGCCGTTTGCGGTGGCAGGCGTTTGCAGCTGCATATTCACGACGTCGGAGAAAACGCCTTCGCCACCGAACGAAGTCAGCGCCCAGATGCCCCGCAGGCTGGATGCCACGGCGGGATAACCGAAGTTGAAACGTGAAATCGCCACTTCAGGCTCGCCGGGCAGCGTGATGAATCCCGAAACGCCGCTGGTGAAGCGCATGCTGACCTGGCCCATATTGCGGTCTTCGGAGCCCGACAGCGGGCCGCTGCCCAGATAGCGGCCGCCCTTGTAGCGCATCAGCGGCGCTGAAAAGCGGTTGTTGGTCAACGCGCCCGACGTCATGTAGAAGCTCGGCTGCCCGCTGGGCTCGTAGGCATACATCTGCATGACCAGGGTGCCGTTTTGCGCATCAAGGGCCAGACCGCGGCCGGGCTTGCCGTTGAGTTCGGAGGTCACGACCCAGGTGCCATTGCTGGGCATGAACGCGTGTGCCAGGCCGCAGCCCAGCAAGATGGCTGCTGCCAATGTTTTCTTGAACATGGTCCCTCTCTGTCTGATTAAGAAAATGCATGGGCATTCTAGCCATCGTCTTTACAAAGAGAAACAGTGCGATGGTTTGAGTGGTTTTTGCTGGAGTCCCTGAAATGGGTTCGTACGCCGGCAATGTGTTTTCCGGCGTGCGTATTCAACTTTCTTGAAAGCGCCCGAATTCCATCCATTCACAGGCCTGCCCTGGCATTGCCCACGGGCCGAAAGGCGCGGGCACCCTGTCCATCCCGACCGATCGCCCAGGCACACCAGGCCGATACCGCTCCCGCAAACACCACATAAAGGCACACCAGCCATGGGCTGCCACCGGCTGTCTTGACCAGCGCCGTCGCAATGATGGGCGTGATGCCGGACGCGAAAATGCCCGAGAACTGGTAGACGAAGGAAATGCCGGTGTAGCGCACCTTGGCGTCGAACAGGTCGCAGAAGAGGGCGGCTTCGGGACCGTAGACCGCCGCGTAGAGAATGCCGAAGGGCACGACGATGGCGATCCATATCAGCAGCACATTGCCGCCGCTGTGGGCCATGAGCCAGAAGGCCGGGAAGGCAGAGACCGCGGTGATCAGCGATCCCCACAGATACACGCGGCTGCGGCCCATGCGGTCGGACAGGCGGCCGAACAGCGGAATCGTGAAGCACATCACCACGGCGGCGATCATCACGCCGATCAATGCGTCGGTGCGGCTGATCTGCAGGGTGGAGGTCAGGTAGCTGATCGAGAACACGCCGAAGACGTTGAAGAAAACGCCGTCGATATAGCGTGCGCCCATGCCCTTGAGCACATTGCCCGGATAGCGCCGCATCATGTCCATGAAGGGAATCGCGGTCTCGGCATTGCGTGCCTTGACGGCCGCGAATTCGGGCGTCTCCTTCACATGCAGGCGGATGTACATGCCCACGGCCACCATGAGTCCCGAGATCAGGAACGCGACGCGCCAGCCCCAGGCCATGAATTGCTCTTCGGTACACAGCCAGGACAGCAGGGCCACCACGCCCGAGGCCATGAACAGGCCGATGGCCAGGCCCACCTGGGGCAGGGAGGCATAGAAGCCCCGCTTTTCCTTGGGCGCGTATTCGTAGGCCATGAGCACGGCACCGCCCCATTCGCCGCCCAGGCCTATGCCCTGGGCCACGCGCAACAGCAGCAGCAGGATGGGCGCGGCCACGCCGATCTGCGCATGCGTGGGCAGCAGGCCGATCAGGAAGGTGGACACGCCCATGATCATCAGCGTGACCACCAGGATGCTCTTGCGTCCCACGCGGTCGCCGAAGTGCCCGAAGATCACCCCGCCCAGCGGCCGTGTGACGAAGCCCACGGCAAAGGTGGTGTAGGCCAGCAGGGTGGAGATCAGCGGATCGTCGCTGGGAAAGTACAGCTTGCTGAACACGATGCCGGCGACCACGCCGTACAGGAAGAAGTCATACCACTCGATGGTTGCGCCGATGAGCGCGGAGGTCACCACCTTGCGGATGACCCTGGGATCGGTTGCCGTCGTCATGCTGTCTCCTGGTTGTCTGTCGCATTGCCGGGATGCAGGAACGGGCAGTCATGCGACCTTGAGCTGCCCTGTCTCTCCGTGCCTGTCTTCGCGAACCATGTCGGCGGCCTTCTCGGCCATCATCACCACGGGCGCGTTGGTGTTGCCCGAGACCAGGGTGGGCATGACCGAGCAATCGATCACGCGCAGGCCGGCGATGCCGTGCACGCGCAGGCGCGCATCGACCACGGCCAGGGCGTCGCTGCCCATGCGGCAGGTGCCGCTGGGGTGGAAGATGGTGGCGCCGTGGTTGCGGCAGAACTCCAGCAGCTCCGCATCGCTGTGCGCATCGGGGCCGGGCTTGACCTCGCGCTTCACGAAAGGGCGCATGGCCGGCGTGTCGGCAATGGCGCGTGCCGCGCGCACGGCCGCCACGTTGGTGCGGCGGTCCAGGTCGGTGGCCAGGTAGTTGGGCTGGATCGAGGGCGGTTCGAAGGCATCGCGCGAGCGGATGCGCAACTGCCCGCGTGACTCGGGCCGCAGCTGGCAGACCGACATGGTGAAGCCCGAGTACGGATGGACCTGGCCGCCTGCCATGTCGGCCGACAGCGTGGAGACGTGGAACTGGATGTCGGGCGTGGCCGCCACGGGCCGGCCCTGCTCGTCCCTGAGCGCACGCATGAAGCAGCCGCCCTGATTGATGCCCACGGCCAGCGCGCCCGAGCGGAACAGCAGCCACTCCAGCCCCAGCCTTGTCCTGCCCACCCAGGAATTGAGCTGGTCATTGGTGGTGATGGGCTGGCTGCATTCGTAGCCCAGGCGGATCTGAAGATGGTCCTGCAGGTTCTCGCCCACGCCCGGCAGATCGTGCACCACGGGAATCCCCAGGGACTGCGACAGCGCGGCCGGGCCTATGCCCGACAGTTGCAGCAGTTGCGGCGACTGGATGGCGCCTGCCGACAGAATCACCTCGGCCCGCGCCTGGGCCTGGCGCTCCTGCCCGCCTTGCCGGTAGCGGATGCCGACGGCGCGCCGGCCACGCACTACCAGCTGCGTGGCCATGGCGTCGGTTTCAATGCGCAGATTGGGGCGGCGTCGGGCCTCGCCCAGATAGGCCTTGGCCGTGCTGCAGCGCAGGCCCTTGTGGGTGGTGAGCTGGTAGTAGCCTGCGCCCTCCTGGTCGCGGCCGTTGAAGTCTTCGGTGCGGGGCACGCCGACCTGGCCTGCACCGGCGATGAAGGCCTCGATCAGCGGATGCTGTGCGCCGATGTCCGAGACCTTGAGCGGCCCGTCCGCGCCATGGCCCGGGAAGGCGCCGCGCGCATTGCCTTCGGACTTCACAAAGTAGGGCAGCACCTCCTCATACGACCAGCCCGCATTGCCCAGCGCCGCCCAGTGGTCGTAGTCCTCGCGCTGGCCGCGCACGTAGATCAGGCCGTTGATCGAACTGCTGCCGCCCAGCGTGCGGCCGCGCGGCCAGTAGATGCGCCGGCCGTTCATGTTGGGGTCCGGGTCGGTCTCGAACTTCCAGTTGTAGACGGGGCTCCACATGGTCTTGCCGTAGCCGATGGGCAGGTGGATCCAGGGCGAGCGGTCCGGCGGGCCGGCCTCCAGCAGCAGTACCCGCGTGGCCGGGTCCTCGGACAGGCGCGCGGCCAGCACGCAGCCGGCCGAGCCTGCTCCCACGATCACGTAGTCATAGCTGTCGATGGGGTCCGGCATGCAGTGGCTCCTTTTGAGTTTCTTTTGAAGGAACTATTTGTTCCTTTGGGTGAAACTTATTCGTTGCCGCCGTGGACTGCAACCCCGCGCAAACCCTTGCCGCCTCCTGGCGATCAGGCATGATCGAAAGCGTTTCCGGCCTTCCACACGACACGACACCGCCCCATGCCGCCATCCCTTGCCAGCGCTGCCCCGGACCCCACCCCTGCACGGCAGGACGAAGCGAACTCGGTCTCCGATCGCTCCCTGGCCGTGCTCGATTTCGTGACCCAGGCCGAGGCCCCGCCAGGCCTCATGGACATCGCAGCCGCGCTCAACCTGCCCAAGGCCACGGCCTCGCGCCTGTGCTCCCACCTGGAGGTGCGGCAATGGCTGCTGCGCCATGAGGGTGACCGCAGCTTCTCCCCCGGCCCCAAGCTGCTGAGCCTGGCTGTGCGCGCCCTGCAAGCCGACCCACGCCAGGCCCTGCGCCATGAGCTGCTGTCCCAACTGGTGGCCCGTCTGGGCGAGACCTGCAACCTCACCGTGCTGGACGGCACGCGCGTGCGCTACCTGGACCGTGTCGAGACCCACTGGCCGCTGCGCATCCAGCTGGAGGCCGGATCGATGGTGCCCATCCACGCCACGGCCAGCGGCAAGCTGTTCCTGGCCCATATGCCTGCGGCCCGGCGCGCCGCCATTCTGGACAGCGTGGAACTCACCGCCTGCACGGCCAACACGCTGACCACGCCCGAGGCGCTGGCACAGGAGTGCGCGCGCATCGTGCGCGAAGGCCACTCCTGCGACCGCGAGGAATTCATGCGCGGCATGATCGCCGTGGCCGTGCCCGTACGCGATGCCAAGGGCCAGTGCCGCGCCACGCTGGCCGTGCATGCGCCCGAGGCGCGCATGCCGCTGGCGCAGGCGCTGGAGGGCCTGCCGCACCTGAAGGAAACGGCCCAGCGCATGGCCGGCCTGCTCTTCTGAGGCGCTGGGCACCCCAGAAAAAAGGCCCCCACGCTACCCTTGTTGCGCAAGGTCCGTTGCCCCCAGGGGGCCGCTTTTTGCCTTGGGGCGGCCCGGCGGCAAGAAAAAGGGCCTCACTCGGAGGCCCTTGTCGTCACTGGAAGCCCAGCGTATGCGGCAACCAGGTGGACAGCGCGGGGATGAAGGTCAGCAGGCACAGCACCACGAAGTGGGCCAGCAGGAACAGCGGCATCTCGCGCGTGAGATCGGTGATGGACACGCGCGTGGCCACCGAGGTCACGAACAGCAGCCCGCCCACGGGCGGCGTGATCATGCCCAGCGTCAGGTTCACGATCACCACCATGGCAAAGTGCGTGGGATCGATGCCCAGGCTGAACGCAATGGGCGCCAGGATGGGCACCAGGATCATCACGCCGGGCAGCGGCTCCATGAAGATGCCGAACACCAGCAGCAGGATGTTCACCGCCACCAGGAACAGGGTGGGCGACAGCTCCCAGCTCACGATCAGCTCGGACAGGTACTGCGGAATGCCCTCCACCGTCAGCACCCAGGCAAAGGCGGCCGAAGTCGCCATCACCAGCAGCACCGAGGCCGTCAGCATGGCCGAGCGCGCCGCAATGCCCGGCAGCGCCGACCACTGCAGCGTGCGGTACACCCACTTGCCGCAGACCAGGGCGTAGAACACGGCCACCACCGACGCCTCGGTGGGCGTGAAGATGCCGAAGCGGATGCCCACCACGATGAGCACGATCAGCATCAGCGCGGGAATCGCCTTGAAGCTGTTGATCCACATCGTGCGGCCGTCGGGGCGCGGCTCGGTGGAGCGGTAGTCGCGCTTCCTGCACACCCACCAGTTCACGGCGGCCATGGCCAGCGCAATCAGGATGCCGGGGATGAAGCCGGCCATGAACAGCCCGCCCACCGACACGTTCTCATCCTGCAGCGCGTAGATGATCATGCTCACCGACGGCGGAATGATGGGCCCCACGATGGCCGTGCTGGCCGTCAGCGCCGCCGCGTAGGAGCGCGCGTAGCCGGCCTTGTCCATCATCTTGACCATCATCGAGCCGGGACCGGCCGCATCGGCCAGGGCCGAGCCCGAAATGCCCGAGAACAGCGTCAGCGACAGCACATTGGCATAGCCCAGGCCGCCGCGCAGATGGCCCACGAACTGCGCGGCAAAGCGCAGCAGCACATGCGTGAGCGCGCCGCCCGACATCAGCTCGGCCGCCAGGATGAAGAAGGGCACGGCCATCAGCGGAAAGCTGTCTATGCCCGTGAACATCTCCTTGAACACGATGAGCTGCGGATAGCGGCCGCCCACGAAGACGGCCAGCGCGGCGGAGATCGCCAGCGCGAAGGCCACCGGAAAGCCCAGCGTGAGCAGGACGATGATGGCGATGAAAAGCGTGATACCCATGATGTGCGTTCGAATCAGTTATTCATGGCAGAGCGATGGAACTGACACGCTCCAAGGCAGGAGACACCAAGCAAGGGCCGCCCCGCAGCGAGGGTGTCGTCCCCTGGGGGAAGGCGCGCAGCGACTCAGGGGGGTCATATGGATGCGGCTGCGTCGGCATCCATCTCATCCGACTCCGCGAACGAGCCGTCTGCGATATACCCGCGCGCAATGAACAGCAGATGCACCAGCATCAGCACGAAGCCCACGGGCATGGCCGCGTAGACGAAGGAGATCGGAATGTCCGTGGCCGCCGTGGTCTGGAAGCGCGTGGCCCAGACGTACTGCGACGAGGCCACCGCCATCACCGCGCAGAACAGGCCCACGCCCAGCACCACGAGGCGGCGCAGCCATTGCGCCTTGCGCGTGCCCACCGAGCGGTGCAGGTTGTCGATGGCCACATGGCCGCCGAAGCGCAGCACCAGCCCCGCGCCCAGGAAGGTGACCCAGATCATCATGTGCCGGGCCACTTCCTCGGCCCAGACAATGGAGTCGCCCGTGGTGTAGCGCAGCACCACATTGGCAAATACGATGCAGGCCATGGCCAGCAGCAGCACGATCAGCAGCCAGCGGTTGCAGGCCACAAGGGCGCGTTCGATTCGGTTGAGCATAGGAGTGGGCGAGGGCAGGAGGGGAGTGGCGCAAGGGCCGGGCTGCCGTCGGAGGTCAGATCATCGGCGTGGGCGCCGTGCGGGGCCATGGGGCTTGCCCGCAGCGGCGGCCCGGTGCCACGGGCAGGCCGCCCGTGGCAGGAAGGATTACTTGGCGTTGGCGATGGTGTCCAGCGTCTTCTGGCCGAACTTCTTCGCGTATTCCTTGTAGGCCGGCTCCAGCGCGGTGCGGAAGGCGGCCTGGTCCACCTTCTCCACCACCTGCATGCCGTGGCTCTTGGCCTCTTCCACGCCCTTCTTTTCCACCGTGTCCACGAACACGCGCGAAGCGATGGCGCCCGACTTGGCGCCCTGCGTGAAGGCCGCCTTCTGGCTGTCGTTCAGCGTGCCCCAGAACGAGGGCGACACCAGCAGGGCCATGGGCGCGTACACATGGGCGGTCAGCGTCAGGTGCTTTTGCACCTGCCACAGCTTGGCCGAGGCCAGCACCGAGATCGGGTTCTCCTGGCCGTCGATCGTGCCCTGCTGCAGTGCACCGATCACTTCGGGCCAGGACATGGGCGTGGGCGATGCGCCCAGCGTGCGGAAGGCCGTGATGTGCACGGGGTTCTCGGTCACGCGGATCTTCAGGCCCTTGAGATCGGCCACGCCGTTGACGGCGTGCTTGTTGTTGGACAGGTGGCGAAAGCCCTGCTCGCCCCAGGCCAGCGCGACCAGGCCGCGCTTGCTGAACTTGGCCAGCAGCTCCTGGCCGAAGGCGCCGTCCAGCACGGCGCGCGCATGCTGCGTGTCGCGGAACAGGAAGGGAATGTCCACCACGCCCACATCGGGCACGAAGTTGCTGATGGCGCCCGTGGAGACGATGGCCGCCTCCACCGTGCCCAGCTGCAGGCCCTCGATCAGCTCGCGTTCGCCGCCCAGGGCGGACGCGGGGAACTGCTTGAACTTGTAGGCGCCGTTCGTGCCCTTTTCCACCGCATCGGCCCAGGCCTGGGCAGCCGCGCCGTAGTGCGAATTCACGGCCAGGGCGTAGCCCACCTTGACCTCCTTGGTCTGGGCCAGTACGGCGCCAGCCGAAGCAGCCGCCATGGCGGCCACGCAGGTCGAAAGAAGGGTGCGGCGGATCATTTGCATAGCGGCAGTCTCACTTGTTGTGTGTTGAAAAATGGCCCCCACGCTCCCCTTGCAGGGCAAGGTCCGCGGTCCCCTGCAGGGGGCCGCTTTTCATCCTGGGGCGGCCCGGCGATGAAAAAAAGAGCCCATGGATTGTAGTGACCACTCCCCTTGTGGCGACCACGTACAAAGCGCTCGTCATGTGCGTTGAGGTGCATCTGATTTGGCGATGTCGTGGGCAGCGATCGGCATATCAACCAATGGACAGACGCACCGGCTTTCCCACGCGGCTCAACATTTCAACCAGGGCGTCAATGGTGAACTTTGCAGTCTTTCTGTTCACCACATCCGAGATGCGCGGGCGGGACACCATCAGGATCTCTGCCGCGTCTGACTGCTTCAGGTGGTGCTGTGCAATCCATTGCGCCAGCTCCGCCATCAGTTGCTCCTTGAGAAGATGGGTGTCGTTGATCTGCTGGCGCGATGCGGCTTGCAGCTTCAATGCCTCGTCTTCAGGAAAGCCCAGCTCCAGAAAGAGGTTTGCCTTCGCCTTGGTCACATGGCGGATTTCTGTATCGATCTTCATTTGTTGGCCTTTCTCATGTGGACCACGGCACGGTAGCGCGCCGATGCGATGTCCTTGTCGTGCCGGCTTGTCACCTGTGATTTCTTCTGGAAGCAGTGCAAGACATAGACCGCTTCCTCGAACTTGGCCACATACATCACCCGGAACGCTCCGCTGGCGTCCCTCACGCGGATCTCCCGTGTCCCGGCGCCCACGTCGTCGAAGGGTTTCCAGTCCTCCGGTTCCTGGCCTGCCTGAACCTTGCTCAACTGAAAGCCCGCATCTCGCCTGGGGCCTGCGGGAAAGTCCCGCAGATCGTCGTATGAGGATCCGACCCAGCGGATGTCTTTGTCCTGCTCCATGGAAGATCCTTGTATAAAATTTTATACAGGCATGCCGAAGGCGTAAAGCGGCTGTATGGCCTATTGATTGCGTGCATCAAAGCAAAAACGCCCGAGGCGCAGGCATCGGGCGTTTTGCGTCATGGCAGGGGTGCCGTCTTCGTACGCACGGCTCAGCGTGCCCCGATCCGCTCGAACTCGCTCTCCACCGCCGCATGCGCCTTCAGGATGCTTTGCGAAGGCGCAGGGCCCATGCGGCTGACGACCACCGTGGCCAGCCAGGCCAGGATGAAGCCGGGGATGATCTCGTACAGGCCCAGCCAGCCGAACTGCTTCCACACCAGCACCGTCACGGCGCCGGTGATGATGCCGGCCAGCGCGCCGCCGCGTGTCATGCGGCTCCAGAACAGCGACAGGATGATCACCGGGCCGAAGGCGGCGCCGAAGCCGGCCCAGGCGTAGCTGACCATGCCCAGCACCTTGGAGTCGGGGTTGCTGGCGATGGCGATGGCGATCAAGGCCACCAGCAGCACCATGGCGCGGCCGATCCAGACCAGTTCGATCTGGCTGGCGTTCTTGCGCAGGAAGGTGCGGTAGATGTCTTCGGTCAGCGCGCTGGAGCACACCAGCAGCTGGCACGACAGCGTGCTCATCACGGCCGCCAGGATGGCCGCCAGCAGCGCACCCGAGATCCAGGGGTTGAACAGCTGCTTGGTGATCTCCATGAACACCGTCTCGGCATTGGCGTTCACGGCGGCGGCGCCACCGGGGTTGGCCGCGAAGTAGGGGATGCCGATGAAGCCCACGGCCACGGCGCCGGCCAGGCACAGGATCATCCAGGTCATGCTGATGCGGCGCGCCGAGGGAATGGTCTGCACCGACGAGGCTGCCATGAAGCGCACCAGGATGTGCGGCTGGCCGAAGTAGCCCAGGCCCCAGGCCAGCAGCGAGACCACGCCCACGAAGCTGGCGCCACGGAACAGGTCGAACTTCTCTGCCGCCACGATGGCGTGCAGGTCCTGGCCCGGCTGCAGATGGCCCTGCACGGCCAGCCAGGCGATCACGGGCGCCAGGATCAGCGCCGTGATCATCATCGAGGCCTGGATGGTGTCCGTCCAGCTCACGGCCAGGAAGCCGCCGATGAACACATAGGCGATGGTGCACAGCGCGCCCACCCACAGGGCCGTGCTGTAGGGCATGCCGAACATGTTCTCGAACAGGCGCGCGCCCGCCACCACGCCCGAGGCGCAGTACAGCGTGAAGAACACCAGAATCACCACGGCCGTCACGATGCGCAGCACGTTGGAGTGGTCCTCGAAGCGGTTGGCCAGGTAGTCGGGCAGCGTCAGCGCATTGCCGGCGCGCTCGGTGTACAGGCGCAGCCGCGCCGCCACCAGGCGCCAGTTCAGGTAGGCGCCCAGGATCAGGCCGATGGCGATCCAGGCTTCCGACAGGCCCGACAGGTAGATGGCGCCGGGCAGGCCCATCAGCAGCCAGCCGCTCATGTCCGAGGCGCCGGCCGACAGCGCCGTCACGAAGCTGCCCAGGCTGCGGCCGCCCAGGATGTAGTCGGAAAGATTCTTGGTGCTGAAGTAGCCGATGGCGCCGATGCCGAGCATGGCGACCAGGTAGATGGCGAACATGATCGCCGTCGGGTCGTTCCAGTTGAATTGCATTGAAGTGTCCTGCGTTGGTCGTGTTTTCTCGGGTGGTGCGGGGCGCTTGCCAGGGGCCGGTTGTGCCGGCCCCGGCGGTTCAAGCCATGGTCATGAGCTGTGCATTGCCGCCTGCGGCGGCGGTATTGGTGCTGATGGATTGCTCGTGGAACAGCGCGGCCAGGTCATAGCCGCGTCCCGCATGCAGCTCGTCGCTGTTGCGGCTTTCCACGCGCACCAGGGCACCGTCGCGCGCGGCGACCTGGGCGCAGACCTGCAGCAGGGCGTCGCCGTCGCCCTCGAACAGCAAGGCCGCCATGGGCGCTTGTGCATCAGCCAGGGAGTCGGCGCTGGCGCTGTGCAGCCACGACACGCCGGCATCGCCCGCAGCGGCGCGCAGCGCCTGCCAGGTGGCGGCGCAGCCGCTGTCGGCGCCTGTTCCGTTGTCGGGCAGCACCGCATGGCAGGCGTTGCCGCTGGCCAGGGCTGCTGCCACCTGGGCCACCAGGCCCAGCGGCGTGCGCGGCAGTGCCCAGACGGGGCCGCGCGGCAGCAGGCGGTAGCGGTTGGATTCGCCCGTGGGGCCGGGCAGCAGCATGGCGGCGTCCAGGCGCGAGGCGGCCAGGGCCTCGTCGCAGGCGGCCAGGGCCTGCACCTGCTCATCGGCGGACATGTCTTGGGGCGGTGCCTTGGACAGCGTCTCGCGCAGCAGGCCCAGCAATTGCAGCGGTGCCTGGGCGGACGATTCGGCCCGCGCAAAGACGGACAGCGCCGCGCTGGCCGGCCCCTGCGCCAGCCGGTGCAGGTACAGCGGGCCGCCGGCCTTGGGGCCGGTGCCGGACAGGCCCATGCCGCCAAAGGGCTGCACGCCCACCATGGCGCCGATCACATTGCGGTTCACATAGATGTTGCCCGCATGCACGCGCTGGGTGAGGTGGGCAATGGTCTCGTCGATGCGGCTGTGCACGCCGAAGGTCAGGCCGTAGCCGGTGGCGTTGATGCCATCGACCAGCGCGTCCAGCTGCTCGCGCTTGAAACGGATCACATGCAGCACGGGGCCGAAGACCTCGCGCTGCAGGCGCGTGGTGCTGTCGATCTCGATGAGGGCCGGGGCCACGTAGTGGCCATTGAGCACGCCGTCCTTGCGTTCCACGCGGGTGACCTTCTGGCCCGCTGCGGCCATCTGCTCTATGTGCTGCTCGATCTGGCGGCGCGCCGCATCGTCGATCACGGGGCCCACATCGGTGCTCAGGCGGTCGGGATTGCCCAGATTCCACTCCTGCAGCGCGTCGCGCAGCATGGTCAGCGTGCGGTCGGCCACCTCGTCCTGCAGGCACAGCAGGCGCAGGGCAGAGCAGCGCTGGCCGGCCGAATCGAAGGCCGAGGCCAGCACATCGGCCACCACCTGCTCGGCCAGGGCCGAGGAGTCCACCACCATGGCGTTCTGGCCGCCGGTCTCGGCAATCAGCGGAATGGTGCGGCCTGCAGGCGACAGGCGGCGGGACAGCTGGCGTGCAATCAGGCGCGCCACCTCGGTGGAACCCGTGAACATCACGCCCGCCACCTGGGCATGGGCCACCAGGGCTGCGCCCACGGTCTCGCCCGTGCCCGGCACCAGCTGCAGCGCGTCGCGCGGCACGCCAGCCTCGTGCAGCAGGGCCACCATGGCGGCGGCCGTCAGCGGTGTCTGCTCGGCAGGCTTGGCCAGCACCGTGTTGCCGGCGGCCAGGGCCGCAGCCACCTGTCCGCAGAAGATGGCCAGCGGGAAATTCCAGGGACTGATGGCCAGCACCACGCCCAGAGGGCGCTGCGCGGCGTTGTCGAAATGCGCGGCCGCCTGGGCGCCGTAGTAGCGCAGGAAGTCCACGGCCTCGCGGACCTCGGCCACGGCGTTGGAAAGGGTCTTTCCCGCCTCCCGCATGATCAGGCCCATCAGCGGCTGGCTGCGTTGCTCCAGCAGGTCGGCGGCGCGGGCCAGCGCGTCGGCGCGGGCGGCGGGCGGTGTGCCGGCCCAGATGGGCGCGGCCTGTGCGGCTCGCGCGGCGGCGGCTTCGGCCTCGGCCGCCGTGGCCTCGCGCACCCAGCCCACGATGTCGGACAGCTCGGCCGGGTTGCGCATGGGCTGCCAGCCTTCGGTACGCGCCGGGTCGGCAGGCAGGTCGGCATCCGCGGGGGCGGCCAGATAGGTCTGGCGCGTGCTGTGCAGCAGCGCGGCGGCCAGCGAGGCCAGTTGCTGCTCGTGCGCCAGGTTCAGGCCCTGGGAATTGGCCCGGGCCTGCCCTGCCTTGTCTCCCTGCTGCGCGAACAGATCTGCCGGCAGCGCAATGCGCGGGTGGGGGGCGCCCAGCCGGCCTTCGTTGCGCGCGATCTTCATCACCTCGTCCACCGGGTCGGCCACCAGGTCGGAGACCGGCACGGAGGCATCGCCGATGCGGTTCACGAACGAGGTATTGGCACCGTTCTCCAGCAGGCGGCGCACCAGATAGGCCAGCAGCGTCTCATGGCTGCCCACGGGCGCATAGATGCGGCAGGGGCGGGCCAGCTTGCCTTCGGAGGCCGGGCCCGTCACCTGTGCGTACAGAGGCTCGCCCATGCCGTGCAGGCACTGGAACTCGTACTGGCCGCTGTAGTAGCTGCCGCCCACGGCCTGGGCCAGGTGGTAGATGCTGGCCAGGGTCTGCGCGTTGTGCGTGGCGAACTGGGGGTAGATGGCATCGGGCGCATCCAGCAGCTTGCGCGCGCAGGCCAGGTAGCTCACATCGGTATAGACCTTGCGCGTATAGACGGGGTAGCCGGCCTGGCCGCCTTCCTGGGCGCGCTTGATCTCGCTGTCCCAGTAGGCGCCCTTGACCAGGCGCACCATCAGGCGGCGGCGGCTGCGGCGGGCCAGGTCCACCAGGTAGTCCAGCACCTGCGGGCAGCGCTTCTGGTAGGCCTGGACCACAAAGCCTATGCCGTTCCAGCCCTTGAGCGAGGGCGCGGCACACAAGGCCTCCAGCAGGTCCAGCGACAGCTCCAGCCGGTCGGCCTCTTCGGCGTCGATGTTCATGCCGATGTCGTACTGCTTGGCCAGCTCGGCCAGCTGCAGCACGCGCGGCAGCAGCTCGGCCATCACGCGCTCGTACTGCGCGCGGCTGTAGCGCGGGTGCAGGGCCGACAGCTTGATGGAGATGCCCGGCCCCTCGAAGATGCCGCGTCCGTTGGAGGCCGCGCCAATCGCGTGGATGGCCTGCTCGTAGGCCTGCAGGTAGCGCTGTGCGTCGGAATCGGTGGCGGCCGCCTCGCCCAGCATGTCGTAGCTGTAGCGAAAGCCCTGTTTTTCATAGGCGCGGCTGTTGGCCAGCGCCTCGGCAATGTCCTGGCCCGTCACGAACTGCTCGCCCATCAGCTTCATGGCGCGGTGCACGCCCTGGCGGATCAGCGGCTCGCCGCCCTTGCCGATCACGCGCGTCAGCGCCGACGACAGGTTCTTCTCGCTGCTGGTGGACGTGAGCTTGCCCGTCAGCACCAGGCCCCAGGCCGCCGCGTTCACGAACAGCGAGGGCGAGCGGCCCACATGGGCACGCCAGTCGCCCTTGCTGATCTTGTCGCGGATCAGCGCATCGCGCGTGGCACGGTCGGGAATGCGCAGCAGCGCCTCGGCCAGGCACATCAGCGCCACGCCTTCCTGGCTGGACAGCGAGAACTCCTGCACCAGCGCCGCCACGCCGCTGCCGGCCGGCGCATCGCGCAGGCCCTGCACCAGCCGGGTCGCCAGCTCGCGCACCTTGTCGGCCTGCTGGGCATCCTGGGCGCGTGCCAGCGGCAGCAGCACCGGCAGGCACTCGGGCTCGGGTCGGTGCCAAGCGGCCGTGATGGCAGCGCGCAACGGCGTCTGCGGCAGGATGGACTGGGCGAATTCCAGAAAGGGTTGCACCTCTTGCGGGCTGCTGGGTTGCGCTTCTTCCAGCGCCACATCGCCCTGGCTGTCGCCCGCGCTGGACAGCCGGATGGTGGTCGCGCCGCGCTCCAGGGCATCGACGTACTGGACAACCGCCTGCTTGATCAGCCAGTGCGGTGTGCGCCCTATCTGCTGGGCGGCGATGCGGATGCGCTCGCGCAGAGCGTCATCAACCTTGATGCCTACGGTGGTGGACATGGTGTGCCAGTGAGGAATGGAAAAGGTGGGGAAATGCGAATGGACATGCACCATGAAGAAAACATGGTGCAACCTTGCTTGGTTGAAATGTCGCAGAGGTTGCGACGTTTTTGGACTGGGGTTAACCCTTTTGTCTCATGGCCCAAGCCGATACCGCCGTGTTGCGGCCGTGCTGCGACCGGCCTACTGGTAGTCGATGGTGAAGGTCGCCAAGGCATTTGCACTGCCACCGCCGCTCACGGTATTCCTGATCTGCCGGTAGCGCGCCTCCAGGTCGATCTGGAAATTTGCCGTGCCCTGCGAAATCGTGCCCGCCTGCCAGCCGTTGGCTGCGCCAAAGCCCTGGATCGCGCCATTTCTCAGCACCTCCACGCCAACGCCGCTGACCTGCGAGCCGGTCAGCGCCAGCACCGAGGGGACTTGCGTGTCCGTCGTGCCCGACAGCGTCACGAAAGGCTTGATCTGGGTGTTCGGGTCGCCGCCGGAGCAGCTCAGCTGGATGGAGAAGGGCACCTTGTCCGTGGTCGCACCCAAACCCGTGAAGCGTGTGTCGGGATGCGTGCCCAGCGGTACGCTGATGCTGTCCGACACCAGCGTGCAGGTGGGATTGATGGGGACCAGGGTGACACCGGAGAAAACGTATTGCGCGGCGAGTGCTCCGGCAATTTTCATTTCCATGTATGGTCCTGCCAGTTGGATCTCTCCAAAAATAGTACTGATGGGTCCTGTTTTTATGAAATCTATTGTAATGGTGGATTTTTCTCCTTCGGGAATGGTGTATGAATTCGTTAGTGTAGGTCGATCGCTGGGAATTGTTCCAATCCCTTCCATTGACATGCGCAATCCTATTCCGGGGACATTGCTGGGATAGATTCTGTCATCAGGGACTCCGAATCCTGAAAATGAAGGTCTGCCAAAGCCTGAGCAAACCACTCGCGCAGGTATTGAGGAATATCTCTTGTTGTCGATTACTGGGTTAAGCGAAATTACTGCAAACACTTTGCCGTTTGGTTCGGAGTTTATGTTGATGGGTAAACTCAGGGCCTGATTCACGGGGTAAGATGCAATGTAATGGTTCTTTCCATCAGTGGTCGGATTGGAGTCAGCCGGCATGCAGAATGCTGCATGGGATTCGGAAATGGTGGAAAAAATGATTCCCATGGAAAATGCGAAAAGCTTGTACATATTCATTCTGGTTCTCCATCTGGAATCAAGGCGGCAGTTCGAAAGAACAACGCGGCGTCTTGTGCCGTGTGCCGTTAGCCCTGGCATGTGCAGGCGCATGGCATCTCTGAGGAGTGCAGCGCCTGCTCCAAGGCCCTCGCAAAGGCAGGCTTGGGATCAGTGGCGGTTGAGCGAAAGCTGGGCGACACTGGAACTTCCCATGACCGGCTTGATGCCTGGCAGTGCATCAGCAAGGCAGGATGGAGCTTTGGCGATCATTTCCGGCAGCCTGCCCTCAGCAGCGGGGCGACCGGAAGAATGGGCGACAGCGGCCGTGGCCGGGTTCTCTGCGCTGAGGCTCGCGGTGCAGAACGGACCGGTCGGAGCGGCGGCCTCACGGTCAAACTGGTATTGGGCAATGACCACGTCGTCGACCTTGTATTGAAGAAAAACCCCTTTGAGGGGCCCTGCCTGTTTGATCGGGCCAATCTTCACCAGATAGATATAGATGGGAGCATCGGACAGTTCCTGGATGGGAAAGTAGCTCTGTATTGCATTGCTTGGGTCGGTCGGAATAGGCATTTTTCTGAAATCTATGCGCAGTCCTATGCCGGGAATGGAGCTCTCATAAGCCCGGTGCTTCTGGTGAAAGGTGCCCACGCCATACCAGCCAGAGGTTTGGTATTTTGCACAGAACATTGCACCCCCTTTCATTCCAGTATATTTCTTGTTGATGATATAAGGGAGAAAGGCGACGCGGCCCACTACACTGCCGATTGCACGAGATTCAATATCAAACGGCAGTGGGACCTCCAGCGTTCTACTGGGCAGAAGGACATAGTGATTTTTGCCATCGTTGATGGAATTGCCGACTCCATCGTTAGAGCAAAAAGCTTGCGCATGTGCCTGGCCTATGGAAAAAATGAAGAGTACTGAGGACAATGCGATGGCACGGGTAATGGTCATGAAAATGCTCCGTTGCTGAATGAAAAGGCGGTTCTTGGATTTCAATATCGCAGGGCAGGTGACCGGCGGACCGCGTGCCGGAAAGGGGGTGGGCACCGCCATGTACCGCGTCGGTTCAGACGCCGACCGAGGCCTGGGCTTGTGTTGGCGAGTCTCGCAATTCACCCACCAGGCTGCGATCGATCCGCAGGCCAGGGCTGTTGTCTGCCTGGCCGTCCGGCGCCAAGGGCGGTTGCGCCTGGCCCGTGTACTGCTTCGCATCGGCCGTGGTGCGCAAGACACTGATGCGCAGGCTCAGTCGCAAATCGCCAAGATGCTTCTCGGCCTGGAAGGGCAGGCTGGACTGGCGGATGGCGATGGGACGCGAGGTCTCGGCTCTGTGTGTCAGCGCGGCCTGATGGGACGGCGCTGCGGCAAGATGGGACGGCACGCAGTGCAGGTCCATGCTGGCTGGCACACGGGAGCCGGTGGAGCGCTCCCGCGCCGGCAGCGAATAGGCCATGCTGCAATGGGCCGTGCCATCTCCGGCCTTCCACTGGGCGTGCAGCTGCCCCTGGTCCGACAGGCCGCGCAGCATGAGCTTGCCGGCCTGGCCGACCATGCCCAGGTCCTTGCCGCTCTCATCTGACACGACGGCGCCGAAAGGCACGGGCGACGTGTCCGCCTGCGTCAGGCGCAGCACGGCTGAGCGGCTGTAGCTCGTCTTGAACACCACCATGGCGGCGGCACCGGCCACCGGTGCGACGCGCCGGTTGGCCTCCTGCAGTTCCACATCCATGGACATGCCCTTGGGGTCCAGCGACACCTCGTTCATGGCATAGGGTGTCATGTAGGGCACCACGGCATAGCCCCGTGCATCGATGCGTACGCCGGGCGCATTGGTGAGGCGCGCGCCCTCGGCATGCGGGGCCTGCACGATGGCGAAGGTCTCGCCCAGGGGCTGCGACAGCGTGACCCCTCCGGGGTGGGCGACCAAGGCGCCGCGCGCGCCCAGTGACAGTTGCTGGCCGGCCCGGCCCGCGCTCACGCTGCCGCTGAACAGCGTGTACGGGCGGCGGTAGAGGGCATTGGCGCCTGCATTGAGGCGCGATCCCTGGTTGCCGCTGCTGCCGTATTCGGCATTCAGGCCATAGGAGAGATCGCTGCCGGCCTGCCCGTAGGTGCTGGCCTGCAACTGGTTGCCGCCGCGCGAGTCATGTGTGAAACGGCTCATGACTCTGGGCTTTCCCGCCCCCAGCGGAATTGTCACCCCTGCGTACAGCTGCGTGCTGGGGCGGCCCCAGGCATCGCGCTGGCGCGAGGCCGACAGGTTGTAGGGAACGCCCAGCCACGAGCTGCTGTAGTTGAGCGTGTAGTCCACGCGGCGGCCCGCGCGGTTCCAGTAGTTGTCCATGGAGGCGGAAATGCTCAGGTTGCCGCCTTGCTCGCCCAGGCGCTGGCTCAGTGTCATTGCGGCGCGCGTGCGCGGGCGCGACAGCGGGGGCGGTGCGCCGCTGGCAGCGGGCCGGGTCAGGTCGCGCGCCCGCATGGCCTCGTTGATGCCGAAGAACCCGTTGGTGGAATAGCGGTAGGCAGCCAGGGTGATGCCCGTGCCGGACTCCGGGAAGGTCTTGGCGTAGGTGACTCTCAGGCTTTGTCCTGAGTAGCTGCGGTCATGGGGAATGCGGGTGTTGGCGTGTGTGAGGTCCAGGCCAAAGGCACCCCATGGTGTATTGAACACGGCGCCCAGCGTGGGCGAGAAATAGCCCCTGGCGACCGTGGCGCCGCCATAGGCCGTGAGCATGTTCGAGAAGCCGTACTGCCAGCCTGCCTGCGAGAAGAACGGAGCGCTCTCACGCAGGCCGCGCACCGCGCCCGCCGTGAGGCTGTAGCGGTGCTGGGCCTCGCGCAGCGAACGAGGAACGGCCGCATAGGGCACCGAGAAGGAACGCACGGAGCCGTCGGCCTCCTCGATGTCCACCTGCAGGTCGCCGCCATAGCCGGTGGGGTACAGGTCATTGATCACGAAGGCGCCCGGTGCCACCGTGGTCTCTTGCAGCTTGATGCCGTTCTGGCGGATGACCACCCGGGCGTTGGAATTGGCCACGCCGCGCACCACGGGCGCGAAGCCGCGCTGCGACTCGGGCAGCATGCGGTCGTCCGTGCGCAGCCGCAGGCCGCGGAAGGAGACCGAGTCCATGATCTCCCCGTCGGTGTAGGTGTCGCCCAGGATCAGTTGCGAAGACCAGTCGGCGATGTCGCGCTGCACATAGGCCGAGATGCTCTGATAACGGCTCGGTCCCTGATCGCTCCAACTGAACGAGCCACTGTGCCGGAAATGCCAGCGCGCATAGTTGAAGCCGCTGTTCAGGCCCAGGTAGCCCTGGGTGCTGCTGCCAGCCCGCCCGCCGCGTGCATGGTAGGTGTTGAAGTCGTAGCCCAGGAGGCCCGCCGGCACGCCTGCGTCCCATTGCTCCGGGCCGACATGGCCGCTGGTCACGCGCCGCATCAGGATCTGGGGGATGGTCACCTCCAGCCGCTGCGAAGCGATGTTGAAGCGCGCGGATGCGCCGGGCACCGACTGTTCGATGCGCAGGCAGGCCGGGCCGTCGCCTGCATCCGCTTCGATGGCGGGCACGCGGGCCAGATCAACGCCGATGCCCTCCAGCAGGGCGGGGTCGAAACAGGGTTGCGCGACGGTGCCGGGCGCAGGCTCGGTGAACCGTACCTCAGCCCGGCCCACCCAGTCGCCGTTGACCTGGAGGTCGGGGTGGTACAGACCCGGCTCCACCGCGTTGCCATCGGCAAAGCGCGAGATATCGATCGCGCTGCCTCCTCCCCGCAGAAATTCGCTGTTGAATTCCATCCGCTGAGGGCGCGCGGGTGGCGTCTGTTCCGTGGTGCGTTCCGTCTGCGAGGCGCGCATGTCCACTTGCCAGCAGGCCAGAGCTGTCAGCAGCAGGGCATGAAATGGTCTGGCATTGAATGGCCATCGGCCTGCATGGCGTCCCGTGCCGGGTCTTTTCTTCATTGCAATCCCTCCCCAAAGGGCTAGCTTTTGCGCGCCGTCGTGTGTCGCGGCGCTGTTTGCCATGGCCGAATACGCCGGCTGCGCGTGAAGCCTTTTTGTGCAGTCGTGGCGCATGGGTGGACGTCAGCGCGCCAACTCGACCCTGTGGCCCTCGGTTCCGCCCCAGTCATCGACGCTGGTATAAACAACGGCTGCGCCTGAGGGAGGCTGCGGCGGCGGGTGCTCGCCTTTGTTTGCCTTGCTGATGAATGCAAACGTTGCGGTTTCCCCTGGCAGTACTTGGCCCACACCCGCTTCGAAGGTTTTGCCACCCGCCTCCAGGGCGACACGGCCCAGGTTGGCTATGTAAGCGGTCATGTTGTGCGCCTTCAGCACGATCTGCCCGTCCTCGACCGTGTCTGTAATCCACTGCAACTGCTTGGGTGCATCCCGTGGCTTGCCCGGCAGTCCCTCAGGCCGGTACATCAGCTTGATGCGTGTGCGAAATGCAAGCGCCAGAGCGCCGGAGGAGTCCTTCTGGTTCTCGACCTTGGGCGGCACATCGAGCACGTTGAGCCAGAACAGCGACTCCCTGTCCTGCGGCAGGGCCTGGCCCGAATGGATGATGCGCAGCATCTGCTGATCACCTGGTTCCATGCGGGTGAGCGATGGAGTGACCACGAAAGGCACTTCGATGCTGTCGGGTGATTCACCCTCATCGCCCCTGTCCAGCCAGGACTGTGCCAACACCGGCCTTTTCCCCTTATTGAAGATCTTGAGGGTGACTTCGGTTTCAGCGCCTGGAAATACGACCCGCGTTCCATAGAGAATGATGCTGGCATGGGCGGAAATGGCACAAAGGAGCAATGAGGCCATGGCCAGCATGTGCAACAGTATGCTGCAGTGGCGATTTTTCCACGACATAGATGATCCTGTTATTGGGGATTGGAAGAAATGTCGCTGGTGTGGGTGAATTGAAGGCGCCAGCCTTAAAATATCGGCTGGCGCCTTTCGTTTTTATTAAACGACCGGCTCCTATGGATACACCAGAGTGAACGTGGCAGCGGAGTTTGCTATTCCTGTTTTGAGGGTCTCAGCTACCCGGTATCTGGCGCCGTAGGTGACTGTGACTGTAGTATCTGTGAGTGCAAACAGGCTGCTGGGATTATTCAGGTTTATGGCGGAGCCTGATTCCAGAATTTGAATGTCTACACTGCTGTTTGTGGTTGAGAGATTTCCAGCCCTCTGAGTGTTGTAGCCGGGCCCGGCTGCGAATTTGAATTGGCCGGTGTTCGGGTGACCGGTAGTGGTGCCGGGGGTGCAGCCAAGTAGCCGGATGGTGAAGGTCTTTGTGTAGTCGTTGGTTGCAACGTCGTTAACGGCAACGGCGGTGCCGGCGACACCGGCGAAGCCGGTACGGTCTGGAGGCACGGCACCAAAATCGACGGGTATATTCCTGGTGGTTGAATCAATTTCACATGTGGCGGGAGTAATGTTGCCTGTGAAATTGATTCTTCCCTCCAGAACCCTCTGTGCATGGGCAGAGCCAAATGCCCCAATGGATAGGGCGGCGATCAAGAGTTTCAGTGCTGAAAACTTCATTTGTATATGCCTGTTGAGAATGGTTTGCATGAATCTGGTGTATCGCTTGAATACATGTGATGTGGTTGCTTGTAATTGGCTTTCCTTGATGTACATCCTCCCATGAAAATCATGAATCAGAAATGGCTTGGATAATGTTTGAGCAAAGGTTCCTGTCCCGTTTGGGAGGAGATGTCCTTCGCTCCTGCGAAGCAAGAAAGCCGCTGCTCTATGGAAGCGGAAGATATGGCGCTATTGTTGGATTTAAGGGCGCAGTGCATGGAGACGCCCCCGTGGATAGGGCCGGGCAATGATTGCCCATTACAAGCAAGACTATGTCATGCGAGAAATTCTGGCGAAATATCAATTGAATGAATATAGGCCTGCTCCGAATTTCGCCGGATTTTTCTAGGAATGTTCCTGCTCTTTGGGGATGTTTGCGTTGATTCCTGGAATTGTTCTTGGCTGCTTCCAGGTGGCAAAGAAAAAGACGGCTGTTGGTGCCGTCATGAGCCATTCAGATGCGGGGCCGTGCCGCCTGGCGAGGCGGCAAGGGGGCTGTGGCGCAACGGGGCCGGGATTGTGCTGCCGAAGCAGGATTGCGTGCAGCACGGTCCTAGGCACGCACCAGAGGGTATTCATGTCCTGCCGGTGGGGCTCAAGGCGCTGATCTTCAGGCTGGGCTGCAAGACTGCCATCTGGCGGTTCGTTTTGAATCCATGCGCTTGAGGCATGGCTGCAGGCTGTGCGGACTTTTCGTCGGGAGAGACGCTCTTGTCCAGGCTCCTGGCGGTACGGGTTGTCGTGGGCAGTGCACTGATCTTGATGCTCATGCGCAGTCCACCGATATCGCGCTCCGGCCTCGTTGCGGGCTGGGCTTCTGCCAAGGGCTTGCTTGCCTGGGCCAGAGCCACGGAGGTGGCTGGGGACGCGTTCATGGATGCAGGATTCGAGGACGCGGAGGTTGAAGCCGATGGGGCCGTGCTTGCTGCAATCTTTGCCGCGTCGGCCGATGCTGCGACGGCCTTGGCAGGCATGCCCGCCATCATCAGAGGAACCAGGTCATTGCTGGCCACGCACGGCAGTTCCAGGCTTTGCGGCGGCTGGTAGGTGGTGTTGCGCTTTCTTTCAGGAAGGGTATAGGAGAGGTTGCAGCCCACCATGCCGGTGTCGGTCTTCCATTGCACCTGCAGTTCGCCCTGGTCTGACAGCCCACGCGCCAGAAGCTTGCCGGCCTGGCCGATCATGCCCAACTCCTTGCCGTCCATGTCCAGCACGCTGGCGCCAAAGGGCACAGGCATGTTGCCGGCCTGCCGCGCGCGGATCACGGCCGAGCGGCCATAGGCTGTCTTGAACACCAGCAGTGGCACGGCGCCGGCCAGCGGCGCGACGTGCTGGCTGGTTTCCTTGAGTTCCACGTCCGTCGACAGGCCCTTGGGATCGATGGAGACCTCGTTCATCGAGAACGGCGTCAGATACGGGACGACGGCATAGCCCCGGCTGTCCACCTTCACTCCGGGCGCGTTGTTGATGCGCGCGCCTTCCGCGTTCTTGGCCTCCACGATGGCAAAGGTGTCAGACACCGATTGCGACAGCGTCACGCCGCCCGGGTGGGCCACGATGGCGCCACGCGCGCCTACCGAGAACTGCTGGTAGCCGCTGCTGGCGCTGACGCTGCCGCTGAGTTCGGTCTGCGATGCGCGGTAGGTGGCGTTGGCGCTGGCACTGGTGCTGCTGCCATTCATGCCACCGGTGTTGTGGTTGGCGCTGAGGCCGTAGGAGATGGCGTTGTCGTCGCCCAGCAGCCCGGACAGGTTGGCCTGGGCCTGCACGCGGCCGCGCGAGTCGCGGTTGGTATTGGTGGAGAGCATCATGCCGCGCTCCATGCTGAGCGGAATCGACAGGCCCACGTGCAGGAACGTGTTGGACTGTCCCCATGCATCGCGCTGGCGCGCCGCGGAGAGGTTGTAGGAGATGTTGCGGAACGAGTTGCTGTAGCCAATGGCGTAGTCGACGTTGGAGCCCTGGCGGTTCCAGTACTTGGCAGTGGACGCCGTGAGGCTGAGGCTGCCTCCCCCGGGGCCAAACTGCTGGCCCATGACCAGAGAGGCGCGATTGCGAGGCCGGTACAGGTCCGTGGAGGGCCGTAGCAGATTGGCCTGATCCCGTGCGCGCATGGCGTCGTTGAGGCCGAAGAATCCGTTGGTGGAGTAGCGATAGGCGGCAATGGCCACGTGGGTGCCGGTCTGCGCAAAGGACTTGGCGTAGCTGGCACGCAAGCTCTGTCCGGAAAAGGAGCCGTCATTGGGAATGCTGGTGGAGGCGTGCGTGATGTCTGCACCAAAGGCACCCCAGGGCGTGGTGAGCGCCGCGCCAATCATGGGCGAGATATGGCCCTTGGCCACGGACACGCCGCCGTAGCCGGTCAGCATGTTGGTGAAGCCGTGCTGCCAGGTCGCCTGCGAGAACAGCGGCGAAGTATTGGGCAGGTGGCGCACCACGCCCGCCGTGAGGCTGTAGCGGTCCTGCCCCTCGCGCAGCGACAGCGGCACGGCCGCGTAGGGCACGGCAAAGCTGCGCACGGCCCCATTGGCCTCGGTGATGCTGACTTGCAGGTCGCCGCCGTAGCCCGTGGGGTAGAGGTCGTTGATGACGAAGGCGCCGGGCGCCACCGTGGTTTCGTAGAGCTTGATGCCGTTCTGCGTGATGGTGACTCGGGCATTGGTGTTGGCCACGCCGCGCACCACGGGCGCGTAGCCGCGCTGGGAGTCGGGCAGCATGCGGTCGTCACTGTTCAAGCGTATGCCGCGAAACGAGGTGGAGTCCATCAGGTCGCCACCCGTGTAGGTGTCGCCCAGTATGAGTTGGGAAGACCAGTCGGCAATGTCGCGCTGTGCGTAGGTGGAGATGTTCTGGTAGTTGCCCCGTCCAGTGTCCGCCCAGCTGAAGGAGCCGTTGTGCCGGAAATGCCAGCGGTCGATGTTGACGCCACCGTTCAGGCCCAGGTAGCTCTGCGTGGTGTTTTCTGCGTTGCTGGAGCGTCCGTGATAGGTATTGAACTGGTAGCCGAGCAGGCCGACAGGCACGCCGGCGCTCCATTGGTCGGGGCTGACATAGCCGCGCACCGAGCGGCGCAGCGCGGCCTGGGGCACGCTCAGGTCCAGTCGCTGCTTGCCGAAGTCGAAACTGGTGAAGGCGCCCGCGATGATCTGGTCCAGACGGTTGCAGCCACCGTCGGCCACCAGCTTCAAGGCGGCCTCGGGCGGCAGGCGCGAGAGGTCGATGCCCACCTTCTCCAGCAGTGCTTTGTCCAGGCAGGGCAGCGCGTCTTGCGAACCAGCCAGTGCCTTGAACTGCACTTCGCTGCGGCCAACCCAGTTGCCGTTGATGTAGATGTCTGGGTTGTAGCTGCCTGCCGTGACCACGTTGGCGCGCGAGTAGCGCGAGACGTCAATGGTCTGCTTGCCGGTGTTCAGAAAGCTGGGATCGAAGTCGACGGCAGCCGGCGTGGGCTGCCACTGGCCGGTGGACGTGGAGGTCGTGACTTCCTTGACCTGCTGGCCCTGCTGGGCCTCGGACTGCCAGCACACCAGCACGGAGAGCAGCAGCGCATGGCCGGGCTTCAGTTGGAAATATCCGGCAGGGCCTTGGCCTGGCCCCGGCATTGTTCCTTGTCCTTGCCTTGTATGCCGGCTTTTGATTCCCTTTTCTGAATATGGAAAGACTGGCCTGATCATTTGCTTATCTCCTAATGCTGTGCGCCCGATGCAAAGCGAACGGCCAAGGCCGATGTGCCAGTCCCGGTAAAGAGACCGATGCAGTTTCGCTGGGTATTAACGCTGGGTATCGGTGTGCTGGCCGGGCTGAAAATGCAGTGGCATTAGATAATCAGACCGGAGAGGACG
This sequence comes from Delftia sp. BGA-UO-ETr-SB1, assembly GCF_059567865.1. Taxonomy (NCBI): domain Bacteria; kingdom Pseudomonadati; phylum Pseudomonadota; class Betaproteobacteria; order Burkholderiales; family Comamonadaceae; genus Delftia; species Delftia sp. BGA-UO-ETr-SB1. Next base: position 739,633 of record NZ_JCAQOW010000006.1, read on the forward strand.
GGGGATTCGTGTGGCTGTGCTCGCATTGCCCTGTTTAATTGGCGGAATTGCCAATCCTGGCTTCGTGGTTGAGACTGGCACCCCAATCATTGATGCTGCTGAACATCACCGTGGCACCGGTCGCGCCAGCCATATTGGCACCCGCAGGTTCCTTGATTGGGAAGGCGGCCACCTGGCCGGGAAGAACGGGCCCGACACCTGCCTCGAAGGATTTGCCGTTGAGCTGCAATTCAACGCCAGCCACATTGACCACAAAGGCGCTGGGATTGCGTGCTTTCAACACAGGCTGGTTTTTGGCGTCAACGCCTGCCGACCATTGAAGCTGGGCAGGAGCTTCCTGGGCATTGCCGGGCAGATTGCCGGGCCGGTACATGAGCTTGACGCGTGTGCGAAAGGCGAACTGGAGATTGTTGGAGTCGCCTTCCATTTCCGCCTTGGGCGGGACGTCCAGCACGTTGAGCCAGAACAGGGATTCCTTGTCAGCAGGCAGTGCTTCGCCCGAATAGATGATGCGCAACGTCTGGCTCTTGCCCGCCTCGATGCGCATGATGGTGGGCGTGATGACGAAGGGAACGTCGATGTTCTCAGGCGATTCCTGGTTGTTGCCCTTGTCCAGCCAGGTCTGCACCAGGGCAGGTTTGCTGCCTTCGTTGGTGAGCTGGATGGTGGCTTCCTTCTCGCCACTGGGGAAGATGATGCGCGTGCCCGTCAATGTCACGCTGGCCTGTGCCGCCGTTCCAAGAAGAAGGGACAACAGGATGGCAGCAAGCCCATATGAACGTTTGATCGTCAGCATCGGAGAACTCTCTGGGTTTTGAGCGAAAGAATGGGGCCAGGCCCATGTCGGGAAAGCAGAAGACACGGCATATCGACCACCGCAAGGCGGCCGATATGCCTGAAAGTCAGTGATTACTGATAGACCAGCGAGTAGGTCACCGAGGTGTCGGTACGGCCGGCCGTCACGGGGCCGGTGGCCACGTATTCGGAGGCGAAACGCATGATGGCCCGGCCATTGCCACCGACCTTGTTGTCGATGTCCACGAAGCGCGATTGGGCAGAACCGATCTTCAGGCGCTCGTTGTTGCTGGGATCCACGATGGCGATCTGGACACCGGAGGCCACGGTGGGCGCACCAGTACCGCTGGCCGCTGCGGGCTTGAGCATGCCGGTGACCAGATCCACGTTGGGGCCGGCTTCGAAGAACACGGCGACCTTGGAGACGGGCGCTGTGGAGGTGGCGGTGGCCAGCTCACAGCCGCTGAGTTCCAGCGAGAACGCCTGGCGGCCGACCGTGGCACCCACGGTGGCCAGCTGGTTGTTCGCCACGTTGGGCAGCTTCACGCCGTCCTTGGCGGCGCCGGCGACCGTGGTGTCCACCTTGCAGGTGGTGGTGACCACCTCGCCCGTGAAGTTGATGGTGCCGTCTGCTGCTTGAGCGGTGTTCATGGCCATCATGACCAGGCCGGCAACCGATGTCAGCAATGCGATCTTTTTCATGGGTATTCCCTCGAGTTGAAGAGATAAATGAAATTCCAGCAGCGATGAATGCGCTGATGGAATAAGAGAGTGTGTGAATGGTTGAGTGGTTAATAAATCATCAGTGTTCCATGTTCACCTCATCAATCCAATGGTTGGTAACTGTCAGCATGGTCAAGGATTTGCAGGGGTTGCGATCATGCTGGAATAGGTGGTGGCGCTGACATGGAGAAATTGTTCGGATGAGGGAGCGTTGGCGAGGGATGGGCGAGGTTTGTTTCTCTGGCATGTTTGAAGTTGAATTCTTCAAATACACCAGTGCCCAATGGCGCGGATGGGATGCAGGAGAGAATCTGTCAAAGAAAAAGGCGAAACAAAGACCTGTTCTTTGGGTATGTGATGGATTCTAGGTGTGCACCGCCACTATATGAAATAGGGCGCATTCTGATAATTGATGCTTGATCTAGGAATAGTCCTAGATTTGCTCTGTCGAATGGGGGGAAGAGGGTGCACAGCCCGCCTGCGCCGGGCGGTTGGCTGTGCTGAGGGTGATGGTGTCTGCGGGGGGAGCGCGGGTCCCGCAGATCAGGAGGGACCGATGGGGTAGTCGAAGGCGAAGGCGCAGGCCTGCAAGGGCTGCACCGGCCCTCGGCCCTGTGGATCAGGGGCGCTGGGTCAGCAGGTACTGCGCCATTTCGGCAAAGCCGTCTCCACGCTCGGCCTGGGTGACATGGCGAGGCAGGTGCTTGAGCTGGGGCACGAAGCGCGCGATGTTGGCCACGCCCAGGCTGTGGGGCATGTGCTCGAACATGAGCTGGTCGTTGGTGGAGTCGCCGATGTAGATCCAGCGGTCCAGCGTGGCGTCGAGGTCGATGTCGAACAGCGTGCGCAGGATCCAGCGTGCGCCTTCGAGCTTGTTGTGCGCACCGAACCAGCCGTTGATGTGGATGGAGCTGACGGTGGCGTTCATGCCCGCCGCCTTCATGATGGCCACGCAGCGGTCAATGTCCTGCTGGGGCATCTGGGTGAATTCGCTGTGGTCCACGGCAATGTCGCATTCGCGGCCCGCCGAGTCGGTGGCGCGCAGCGCCCCTGGCACGGTGGCCTCGATCTCGGCCAGCACCTGCTGCATGCGCGCGTAGTTGGCGGTGCGAGTGGCCTGGTCCTGCTGGTAGAGCTTGTCCAGCCCGCCCTGCGCATTGCGCCGCAGTGCCACGGCGCCGTTCTCGGCCACGATGGCATCCACGGGCCAGGCCTGGGCAAACGGCTCGCTCCAGCCCACGGGCCTGCCTGTGATCGGCACCACGCGCAGGCCGGACTGCTTGAGCCGGGCGATGGCATCGACGACATGGTCCGGCACCACGCCCTCGGTGGTCAGGGTGTCGTCGATGTCGGTGAGGATGCCGAGCGGCGATGCGGGAGGTGTCCAGAGGGACAGCGGCTGGAGGGTTGTAGGCACGGTCGTCAAAATGCAAAAAGCCGCCCGGGGCGGCTTGTAAAAGGGCAGCGTTTGCGCGCACGGACCGTGCGCGCTAGGGCTCCATCCTACTGCCTGGCGAATTCGACGATGGCCTTGTAGAACTTGTCGGAGCCGTCCTTGGGGTTGTCTGGGGACAGCTCCATGCGGTTGACGCCGTGTTCGGCTGCGCCGCTCAGGCGGGCAGGAATCAGGGAGAAGTAGTAAGGGCTGATGAAGGTTGCACCTCCGTCATAGTGCGACTGCAGGGCTTTCAGGTGCCCTCCTTCGCGCTTCCACTGCTGCGGGTTGAACTCGGGGACGCCGTAGCTGGTGATGCCGCGCTGCTTCATGAAGCTGCGCATCCATTCGCTGTTGGTGGTGCCTCCGTACATGTTCACGCCGGTTCGCCAGGGCGTGTCGCCTCCGATCGTTGTCCCGGATGCAAGCAACTGCGGGTTCCAGGACGAGTTCACATTGGCCGCGATCTGATGCGAGTAGATCTTGTCGGCCGGCAGTCCTGCATCCAAGGCCCTTTTGTGGAAGGCTTTCAGAAGGCCGTATACCTGCGATTCGCGATAGGTGTTCCAGTCTTGCGCCAACGGGTTGTAGTAGAGGTCTTGCGGGCCGGCCGGCATGTCCAGCCAGGAGCGCACTCCGCGCAGCGTTGAGATCCGCTGCATCCATCCCAGTCGCTTGGGAGGCTGTGCCGATACCTTGCTCTGATCGCGCGGGACGACCATGAACTCCACATTGGCCAGCAGGTAACGTCGTTCATGGGTTGCGGCAACGACCTGCGCGATGTGTTTGCCTGGTGGCAGGTCTCGGTAGTCCAAGTCATGCCGAAAGCCAGTGTTGGGATCGGTGATTGCATCCACGGCACGGTAGACATCCAGCCTGCCCAGCCCGCGGGCAACAGGCGCGACGAAGTTGCCATCCAGGTACAGATCCAGCTTTTTCACGGCCTGCTCAGGGTCCCACAGCCAGCCTGCAATCGGCAGCGTGCCATCTGAGAAGGCGTCATAGTGCTCGCCAAAGGAACTCAGGCGCTCCTTGCGAATGTCCTTGGAAGGTGCAGGAACGGCATCAAACGATGGGTAGTCCAGTCCGGTCTGCTTTTTCAACTGTCCCACATCCTTGTACTTGGACTGCAGCCAGCGCCGAAAGCCTGCAACGGAATCCGGACTGTAGTCTGTGACCTGGATGGATTGGTAGGCGCCCATGCCGTTCTCGAAGTCAGGGAACATGTGGTGCAGTTCGCCCGGCAGCGTATAGGCGACGATGCGCTTTTGCACAGGCTCAGGGAGTTCCAGGATTTTTTTTGCGACGTACTGAAGTGCCTTGAAGCGGTACTGGTTGACAGGAACTGCAGGATCGGCCGATAGCGTGTAGGGCATGATCCGGTAGCCGAAATAGCCCAGGTCCAGCGATTTGCCGTCGCGCAACTGCATCAGATTGCGAGGGTCTTTGGCAAGCTCGTCGACGATGGCACCGGTGGAGTCGAAATGGTCAGCCATGAGATAGACCACGACTGGGCGCTCCACCTTGCGAATGACATTCAGGAAACTATCCACGCGGGATGCGTCGATGTCCCAGCCTTGGGGGGTTGGCCGATACAGCGTCAATAGAGGCAGGGTGATGGTGTACCCGACCTGGACGGAGCCTTGAGGCCCACCCGGCTCCAGCTCGTTCAGCAATTGCTCGATGGCTGAAGCGCCATCAAGGCCTCTCGTGCGGCAGAAACTGAACAGTTCCTCGAGTGTTCTCAACTTCACATTGCCAGCGGCCTCATCGCAGATGAACCATCCCTCGATGCTGGGGGCGATGATGAGCGGCGGCCGAGGAGGTGAGGCCGCTTGCGTTCCACTGCCAAAGGCTGTGCACGCGAGCGCAATCACCGCCAAGGAAAGACGAAGATGTTTTTGCATTGAATGTGCAACGGGGTGGCGTGCTGGAAGCGCTGAACCGATCAATTGGCCGATTCTTCCAGAGACAGGCTGACGGGCTCGGAGGGAACGCTGTCGACGTCATAGTGCAGAAAGGCGATCAGGCATTGGATGCCGATGATGATGGGCAGAGCGGCAAGCATGACGGTGCCGCTGGTCGCGGGATGGCCGCTGCTGCCAATCCAATGCCAAAGACCAAAGAGGGTGCCCACCAAGACAAGCAACATACCGCTCAGGCTGTATACCGTGCCTATGTTGAAGTCGCGAACCAGATAGTTGTAGACGTAGCGCCGCCATAGGCGCGAAGCATGCTTGCGCAGGAATTCCGGCAGCACCTTGCCGATCTTGAGGTTGGACTCCTCGTCGGCATAGACGGAATCCATGGGCACATCCTTGACGACGGCGCGCACGGTGTTCAGGCGGAACAGCATGTCGGTCTCGAAGAAGTAGCGATTTTCCAGCTTGTCCAGCGGGAGTTCGGCCAGCACGCAGGTGCGTACTGCCGTATAGCCATTGGTCGGGTCCATCACGTTCCAGTAGCCGCAGCTGAGCTTGGTCATGAAGGACAGCACGGCATTGCCGAAGAGGCGTACCGGCGGCATGTCCTGTACCGACTCAGGTCGGTAGAAGCGGTTGCCCTTGGTGTAGTCGGCCTGGTGGCGCAGCAGGGGGCGCACGAACAGCGGCAGCAGCGTGGGATCCATCTGGCCATCGCCGTCGATCTTGACAACTATGTCCATGCCGTCGGCAATGGCTGCCTTGTAGGCCGTGACTATGGCTCCTCCGACGCCTCGATTCTCGGGGTTGAAGAGCACGCGCACGCGGGGATCCGTGTTGTTCTCCTCAATGAAGCGTCCACTGCCTGCGGGGCAGGCATCGTCCACGGCATAGATGGACTCGACCTCGGGACCGATGGCATGGATGACACCGAGTACATGCTGGGTGACCTTGTAGCAGGGTATGGCGACGGCTATACGCATGTTCTGTTCTTTCTATTTACTGAGACGCTAAAGCGACACCGGCAAGTATCAGTGTGCCTCCGACAAGCGTGCGCCAGTGCAAGGGCTCACCCAGAAGCAACCACGCCAGAGTAGGAACAATGATGAAGGCGAGGCCCATGAAAGGATAGGCAAGGTGCAACGGCGCTTGGCGCAGTATCCAAATCCAGCCCAGCGTTGTAAGCCCATAAAGCGCAAGAGATGTTATCAACCACCCGTTTAAGACCCAGTCAATCCACGTCGCACCAATCGGAATGGCAAAGGCCGCCTTCTTGAAAAGAATCTGGCCCAAGGAGATGCATATAACACAAAGTATTGTGAGGGACGTGAGAAGCGGTGTCATAAAATGATTTCCGGATTACATCATGGTTTGCTGGGCCCAATTTTCCGTAATGAAAAAATTGGCAATAAAACTATTGAGAGTGTGAAGAATGGCATTAAATATCGATATTCTGCGGCAATCGAGAATACGAAGATTGCCCCCAGCTGAACGAGCATGGGAATGGAAATTAACAATAATGGTATATCGCGCAGATGGACTCCCCGGTGAATTGCCCATATCAGCAGTGCGATTCCGAAGAATGGAGTCCAGAATATCCAGCGGTATGTATAGCTGATGTCAAACATGCCGAAGAGAAAATCTTCTGATGTTTTTAGATTGAATTTACGGAAAATGGATTCTGATTTCACGGAATCCAAGACATGCTTGGCATAGCCAAATCCTGGAAGTCCCCCGTCAGCCAATGCTGATGCCAAAAAGATATTAACTCTGCTGCCCATAAATTTTGGAATGTTGTGCCATATGTTGTAGCGCAGAAATTCCTTGGTGATTATGTTTCTGTCGGGCTTGGGAATGGACATTACGCGTGGTCCATCCGGCTTGAAATTCAGTGTGTCCCAATAATCAGGATCGTAGTTTTTTATGTAAGTTTCCAAAGGATGATTTTTTTGCATCGTCTGGATAGTCAGAGGTGACAGTCGAGGGCTTGCCGTCCACAAATTCATGGGACGAGGTTGCAAGAAATTGACAGTTTCGAAGATGGCCATCGGGTAGATGGCACCATGGCTTGCAGACCGGTGGGCATTCATGCCTGCTGCCATTAATGTGGTCCAAGAAAGGAGAATGACGCCCAATAAAATCTTGCTTCGACGTTCAACGAGAAATATCAGTATGATGATCGGTATGAGAAATATTATTCCGTTGGGTCGGGCAAATGCGGAAATAGGTAGTGTCAGCGCAATCATGAACAACGAGGCTACACTGGCCTTTTTTTCTCTTGCTGTGAGCCATGTTTCAAAAAGCAGTCCAGCGATGGCGATGGAGTAAACTCCATCTGGATAAAGAGAGCCCGCAAAGAAAATCAAATGTGGCGTCAGGCAGAAAAAGATCAGAAGAAAGATCGTTGTCTTGTATATTCTCTGATTCCAACACCATGCCAGTATACGAGCCAGGATGGCGGCACTTATGAGAAGCATGGCTCCGATGGGTACTTCGGCCTTCTGATGTCCCTCATAGAAAATTCGAACAAAATAGTACCAGAAGGCCGGTTTCCCTGAATTCTGCTTTGCTGGGTCCAAAACTTCCAAAAGGATTCCTAGACTGTCTTCGCCAAGAATCCCTGGCCAGAAAGTCATGAGCCAGTACCCATAGAAGACTATCAGCAGAGAGAAAAGTAAAATAAAAGGGTGATGTATTTTTTTGGGCATAATAGAATATTGAAGATTATCTTTAATATTGTAGTATTAATAATCCTTGAAGTATCAATGATTTTTCTTGCTTTATTGTAGGGTATCTTCTTGATAAGGATTAATAGGCATACCATCTCGTATGAAGACACGAGCGGCGTGGGGAGTAGCGACACCTAGCAATTCGGCCGCGCACCAAGTCACCAGGGTTTCTGGAGGACAGGGAAAGCTGATCTCAAAATGGCCTGTGCTAGCAGGGCGAAATTGATCGTTCTCGGAGATTGCGTAGGTATGCATGCCCGCATCAAGCTTCAAATTGATAGCCTGTCCCACCGAGGTGGTTACAGCTGGTAGGAATATGGCCGCTATCAATGCATGCATAGTTGGTGGTCCACGAGATTGCTCCCCCCAAGAGCGCTGGCCAAACATAGCCCATAGGTACTACATGGTAGCTTTCAGATGATTACGTTAAAAATTCCCAAGGGTCGATAAGATTTCTCTTTGCATTGGTTATGTAAACCCAATGAGCCTCTAAATAAGAAGCGCACCAGAATATCGAATCAGGCGCTTGATAGCTTCGTAGAGTATCCATGCGAGCCATCCAATATTTTCATAAATTCCCGATGATATGATTTTTTTATTGAGCATCGGACTGCTGGTGCGCCTATAGATTGTCAGTAAATCAGGCGTTGACTTGCAGCGCCAACCCCGCATGCTCGCGCAGCGGATGGAAATGGATCTTCGGAAACCGCTCCTGCGCCAATCGCACGTCATAGGGTGACGTGCACAGATAGGCCAGCGTATCGGCCGCATCGCGCGCCATGCGCAGCGGGTAGGCGTTCTCGAATTCGCGCAGTTCGGCCGGGGTGTCGGCAGTGATCCAGCGAGCGCCGGTGTACTGGCAGCCTTCCAGGCGGATGTCGCAGTCGTATTCGGCGTTCAGGCGGTGCTGGACGACTTCGAACTGCAGTTGGCCCACGGCGCCCAGCAGCATGTTGCCGCCGGCCTCGGGCTTGAAGACCTGGATGGCGCCTTCCTCGCCCAGCTGCATCAGGCCCTGCTGCAGCTGCTTGGTGCGCAGCGGGTTCTTGAGCACCACGGTCATGAACATTTCCGGGGCGAAGAAGGGCAGGCCCGTGAATTGCAGGTTGGTGCCGTCAGTGATGGTGTCGCCCAGCTGCACGCCGCCGTGCGTGGTGAAGCCGATGATGTCGCCCGCATAGGCTTCTTCCACGGCTTCGCGGCGCTGGCTCATGAAGGTCACGACGGAGGTGGGGCGCAGTTCCTTGGCCGTGCGCTGGACCTTCATCTTCATGCCGGGTGTGTACTTGCCCGAGGCCACGCGCACGAAGGCGATGCGGTCGCGATGGTTGGCATCCATGTTGGCCTGGACCTTGAAGACCACGCCGGAGAAGCCTTCGTCCTCGGGGTGGATGATCTTTTCCACAGGCTGCTTGTTGACCAGCAGCGAGCTTTTGCGGGGGCCGGGCGGGGGCGACATGTCGACCACGGCATCCAGCACTTCCATGACACCGAAGTTGTTCACGCCGGAGCCGAAGAAGACCGGCGTGAGCTTGCCTGCCAGGAAGGCCTCGTGGTCCCAGGGGGCCGAGGCGCCCTGGGCCAGTTCCATGCTTTCCAGCGCATCGTCGAAGGACTGGCCGAAGCGCGCGCGCAGCTTGTCGGCCTCGGCCAGGGGAATGGCCTCGAAGTCCTGCGGGCGGCGTTCGCTGCCAGGCTGGAACACCGTCATGGTTTGGGTGAGCAGGTTGATGATGCCGCCGAACTGCCGGCCCTGGCCCACGGGCCAGGTGACGGGGCAGCAGGGCATGCCCAGCTCGCGCTCGACTTCGTCGAGGATGTCCAGCGGATCGCGCACTTCGCGGTCCATCTTGTTGACGAAGGTGATGATGGGCGTGTCGCGCTGGCGGCAGACCTCGATCAGGCGGCGGGTCTGCGATTCCACGCCGTTGGCGGCGTCGATGACCATCAGCGCCGAGTCCACGGCCGTGAGCACGCGGTAGGTGTCTTCCGAGAAGTCCTTGTGGCCGGGCGTGTCGAGCAGGTTGACCACGTGATCACGGTAGCTCATCTGCATGACCGAGCTGGCCACCGAGATGCCGCGTTGCTTTTCGATTTCCATCCAGTCGGAGGTGGCATGGCGGCTGGCCTTGCGGCCCTTGACGGCGCCCGCGATCTGGATCGCGCCCGAGAACAGCAGCAGCTTTTCGGTCAGCGTGGTCTTGCCCGCGTCAGGGTGGGAAATGATGGCAAAAGTCCGGCGGCGCCGGGTTTCCAGGGCGTAAGTCAAGGGGAAATCCAGGAGATGGGCTGTCGAGAGCGCACGGGTGTCTGGCACCCGTGGCGAATCGACGCATTTTACAGAGCGTGGGCAAAAGATGGCTTTTACACGGTGTCCCTGATTGGCCCATGCATTGACCTGCCGCCTGGGGGCTGTTACGACCTGTTTTCGTGCGCTGACGAAATCATTATGGGAATGAGTACCAGCGGGATGGTGAAGAAAAGCAGTAAGTAACGATATTCGCCTGCCGAAGCGAATGCAGCGATACCTGCCAGTTGAAACGCCAGGGGAATTGTCACAAGCAGGGCTGGCAGGTCCTTGCCGCGGCAACTGCGCCACAGCAGCAAGACCAGCAGGCCCATGCCCAGCCAAGGTGTCCACAGCAGCCACCGCCACGCGTAGCTATATCTGTGCACGGCGCGTAGTGCCTGTTCTGCCTGGTCCAGCCCGAACCGGCGCATCTGCGACTGTGTCTGGGTGCGCTTCAGGACGTATTGCGCATAGTCCAGCGCAGGAAATCCACCCTGCGCAAGCGCCGCAGCCAAAAAAACGTTCACACGGCTGGCCACCACGTCCGGCAGGTTGTGCCACAGGTTGTAGCGGAAGAATTCCTGCACCAGTTCCTTGCGCTGGCCCTCGGGCAGCCCGAAGAGCTGGGGGCCTGACGGATGGAACACCAGCATGTCCCAGTAGGCTGGGTCCGAGTAGGTGAGCATCAGCTCCCGGGGGCGGTAGCTGTCGAGGATTTCCAGGGTGCGCGCGGAAAGCTTGGGCTCCTGCAGTACCCAAGGGTCGTTCATGAGGGGCTGCTTTTGCCATAGATCGTTCATGGCCCTGGGCTGGAGCAGCTTGACGGTCTCGAAGAGGACCAGTGAATCCGTGGCGCTTTGCGCGGTCGATTTGTGCAATTGGGTTCCTGCATAGACCGTGGCGCACCAGAACGCGATGATGGTCCCGAGATACCAGCGGCTGCGGCGGTCGGCGAGAAACAGGGCCAGCATGGCAGGTGCCAGGAAAACGATCCCGTTGGCGCGCACGAACACGGCGAAGGGCAAGGCAAGGGCAATCACGGCCAGGGATGCCCGACTGTGCTGGCGCCGGCTGCACAGCAGCCAGAGCTCGAACAGCAGCGCGCAAGAAGCCACGGCGAAGATGGCGTCCGGGTACAGCGTGCCTGTGAAATAGACCATGTGCGGCGCCGCGCAGATGAAGAGCAGCAGAAAGACGCACAGCGCGCGGTGCCGCGAGGTCCAGTACCAGGCCAGCATGCGGGCGAAGAACATGGCGCACAGCAATATCAACGCGATGATGGGTACTTCCACCAAGTGGGTGGCGCCGTAGGTGAGACGGATGAAGTAGTACCACAGCACCCCCTTGCCGGAGCGGAATTTGTCCGGGTTGTCCACTTCCATGAGGACGGCCGCACTGTCCTCGCCCAGCACGCCGGGCCAGAAGATCAGCAGCCATCCCAGGTACAGGAGGCTGAGCAAACCCCAGAAACGAAGGAAAGTCCTGCCATCGGTTGCCTGGCCTGTCGTGGAAGTGTTTTTCACTGGGAATGCAGGTGTCATAAGGGTGGGATGGCAGAGGGTGAAGGGCGGGGTTCTGAACCATTCGATAAGAGGCATCGGTAGACATCTTGATGGCGTCTTGATACGGCATGCCGCAATCTCAATCCGCTTTTGACAGCCCCGGCCCTAGAGTTTTCCCCATCGCAACAACAGGTGCCGCCAAGCGGTGCCGATGCGGGAGAAATTCCTATGACCCTGACCGAAATCACCGGATGGCTGGGCGCCTTGGGCGCCCTGGCTCTGTTTGTCTACCTGGGATACGCCTTGCTGCGGCCCGAGCAGTTCTGAGGTGGCGCAGATGCAAGACCTGATCTTTATCGCCCTGAGCCTGGGCTGCTTCGGGGGCCTGCTGGCCTTCGTGGCGGCGCTGGGCCGGATTTGACTGCCTGAAAGGAGACCGCCATGTGGTTGACCTGGATGGAATATGCACTGGTGCTGCTGTTGATGACGGCGCTGGCCGTGCCCATGGGGCAGTGGCTGGCACGCTGCTTCACGAGTGAGCACCATGTCTGGATCGAGCGGCTGAGCTTTCGCGCCCTGGGCGTGAACCCGGCCGAGCGCATGGGCTGGCAGCGCTACGGGCTGGCGCTGCTGCTGTCCAACGGCGCCATGCTGCTGCTGGGCTATGCGCTGCTGCGCCTGCAGGGCTGGCTGCCGCTGAATGCGCTGGGCAATGCGGCGCAGACGCCGGACCTGGCCTTCAACACGGCCGCGTCCTTTGTGACCAACACCAACTGGCAGGCGTATTCGGGCGAGAGCAGCCTGTCCAACGCCACGCAGATGGTGGCCATTACCTTCATGATGTTTGCGGGTGCTATCACGGGCGTGGTCGCGGCTGCGGGCTTCATCCGCGGCCTGGCGCGCTCCAGTGCGTCGGACCTGGGCAACTACTGGGTGGACTATGTGCGCGTGCTGTGGCGCGTGATGCTGCCGCTGAGCTTTGTGGTGGCCCTGGTCTATGTGTGGCAGGGGGTGCCGCAGGCGCTGGATGGCCAGGTCTGGGCGACGACGCTGGAGGGCGCGCGCCAGCAGATCCTGCTGGGCCCCGTGGCCAGCCTGGAGAGCATCAAGCACATCGGTACCAACGGTGGCGGATTCTTCGGCATGAACGCGGCCCATCCGTTCGAGAACCCCACGCCGCTGACCAATGCCATCCACATCCTGGGCATGCTGCTGATTCCCTCGGCCATGACCTATGCCTTCGGCTCCATGCTGCTGCGCCGCCGCCAGGGCTGGGTGCTGTTCGGCGCCTGCCTGGTGATGTTCGTGGGCTTTCTGGCGCTGGTGTTCACGGCCGAGCAGGCCGGCAATCCGCTGCTCACGGCCGCAGGTGCCGACCAGCAGATCAGCGCCACCCAGCCGGGCGGCAACATGGAGGGCAAGGAGCTGCGCTTCGGCATCGCCGACACGGCGCTGTTCGTGGCCACGACCACGGCCGCTACCACGGGCTCGGTCAATGCCATGCATGACTCGCTGACGCCGTTGGGCGGGCTGGTGCCGCTGGCGCAGATGATGCTCAACTGCGTGTTCGGCGGTGATGGCGTGGGCCTGATCAACCTGCTGCAGTACGCCATCCTCACGGTCTTCCTGGCCGGCATGATGATCGGCCGCACGCCCGAGTTCCTGGGCAAGAAGATCGAGGCGCGCGAGATCAAGCTGGTGATGCTGGCTGTGATGGCGCATCCCATCTCCGTCCTGGGCTTCACGGCGCTGGCGGCGGTCTGGCCCGACACGCTGGCCAGCCTGGCCAACCGGGGGCCGCATGGCTTCTCGGAAGTGCTCTATGCCTATGCCTCGGGCACGGCCAACAACGGCTCCGCCTTTGCGGGCCTGAATGCGAACACGCCGTTCTTCAACACCACCATCGGCCTGGCCATGCTGGCGGGCCGGTATCTGACGCTGCTGCCCATGCTGGCCCTGGCGGGCAGCCTGGCGGCCAAGCCCACCGTGCCTGCGGGGCCGGGCACCTTCCCGACGGCCACGCCGCTGTTCATGGGGCTGCTGGTCTTCGTGGTGGTCGTGGTCGGCGGGCTGACCTTTCTGCCTTCGCTGGCCCTGGGGCCTGTGGTCGAGCAGCTGCAGATGCTGTCAGGACAGGTCTACCCCTGAATCCCTGAGCCAGCTGAGCCCGTTTTTTTCTTGGCCGCCGGTTCTGCCTTGGCAGGGCCGTGCGGCGGAGGTTTCGAGATGCAAGTTCAAACACATACTTCCGGCCCCTTGCCGGTGCTGCGCGCTGATGCGCAGGCCCAAACGCAGGCCGTTCCAGGCGGGCTGCGCTCGCTGTTCGGCCACAGCCTGCGGTCGGCGCTGTTCGTCGCCGTGGTCACGGGCCTGGCCTATCCGCTGGTCACCACACTCGTGGCCCAGGCTGCGTTTCCCAAGACCGCCAATGGCAGCCTGGTCATGCGCCAGGGCTCGGTCGTGGGCTCGGCCCTGATCGGGCAGGAGTTCGCCTCGCCGCGCTATTTCCAGGGCCGGCCCAGCGCCACCTCGGCGCCTGATCCCGACAAGGCCGATGCCACGATGGCCGCGCCCTACAACGCTGCGCTGTCGGCTGCCACCAACCAGGGTCCGACCCATGCGGCGCTCAAGGAGTCCGTGGCGGCGCGCGTGGCGGCCTACCGCGAACTCAATGGCCTGGCTGCAGATGCTGCGGTGCCTGTGGATGCCGTGACGGCCTCGGCCTCCGGCCTGGACCCGCACATCTCGGTGGCCAATGCCGAGCTGCAACTGCCGCGCGTGGCCCGCGAGCGCCAACTGCCCGTGGCCAAGGTCCAGGAACTGCTGCGCCAGCAGGTGGAGCCGCGCGTGCTGGGCCTGCTGGGCGAGCCGCGCGTGAACGTGCTGCAGCTGAATCTGGCGCTGGACGATCTTTCGGCCGCGACGCTGCAGCCTGCGGCAGTCCATGCCGCCAAGGAGTAAGCCATGTCGCGCAAAACTGCTTTGTCCCTGTTCGATCCTTCGCTTGTGCGCCAGGCGCTGGGTGACTCCATCCGCAAGCTGGCACCCAGCGCGCAATGGCGCAACCCGGTGATGTTCGTGGTCTACCTGGGCGCCATCTTCACCAGCCTGCTCTGGGCTCAGGCCCTGGCGGGCGAAGGCGAAGCGCCTGCGGGCTTCATCCTGGCGATTGCGCTGTGGCTGTGGTTCACCGTGCTGTTCGCCAACTTTGCGGAGGCGCTGGCCGAGGGGCGCAGCCGCGCCCAGGCCGCCAGCCTGCGCAGCATGAAGCGCAGCACCGTCGCCAAGAAGCTGGAGCAGGCCAACTACCAGAGCCGCTGGCATCCCGTGGGTGCCGAAGAACTGCGTTCGGGCATGTGGGTGCTGGTGGAGGCCGGCGACACCGTGCCGCTGGACGGCACCGTGATCGAGGGCGTGGCCTCGGTGGACGAGAGCGCCATCACCGGCGAATCGGCCCCCGTGATCCGCGAGGCCGGCGGCGACTTCTCTTCGGTCACCGGCGGCACGCGCGTGCTGTCAGACTGGCTGGTGGTGCAGATCACCGTCAATCCCGGCGAGTCCTTCCTCGACCGCATGATCTCCATGGTGGAGTCGGCCCGCCGCCACAAGACGCCCAACGAGCTGGCGCTGACCATTTTGCTGGTCGGGCTGACGCTGCTGTTCCTGCTGGTCATCGTCACGCTGCGGCCCTATTCGTCCTTTGCGGTGGAGCTGACGGGCAGCGGCCAGGTCGTGGGACTGACGGTGCTGATCGCCCTGCTGGTGTGCCTGATCCCGACCACCATCGGCGGCCTGCTGTCGGCCATTGGCGTGGCGGGCATGAGCCGCATGATGCAGGCCAACGTGATCGCCACCTCGGGCCGCGCCGTGGAGGCGGCCGGCGACGTGGACGTGCTGCTGCTGGACAAGACCGGCACCATCACGCTGGGCAACCGCCAGGCCAGCGAGTTCCTGCCCGCGCCCGGCGTGACGGCCGCGCAACTGGTGGATGCGGCGCAGCTGGCTTCGCTGGCCGACGAGACGCCTGAAGGCCGCAGCGTGGTCGTGCTGGCCAAGGAAATGCATGGCCTGCGCGAGCGCGACCTGGCAACCCTGCATGCCGTCTTCGTTCCCTTCACGGCCCAGACGCGCATGAGCGGCGTGGACATGCCGCAGCCCGACGGCGGCACGCGCAGCCTGCGCAAGGGCGCGGCCGACGCCGTGCGCCGCCACGTCGAAGCCATGGGCGGCAAGTTCCCGCCCGCCATGCTCAAGGTGGTGGAGGATGTGTCGCGGCGCGGCAGCACGCCGCTGGTGGTGGCCGATGGCGCCCGCGTGCTGGGCGTGATCGAGCTCAAGGACGTGGTCAAGCACGGCATACGCGAACGCTTTGCCGAGCTGCGCCGCATGGGCATCAAGACCGTGATGATCACGGGCGACAACCCGCTCACGGCGGCGGCCATTGCGGCCGAGGCCGGCGTGGACGACTACCTGGCCGAAGCCACGCCCGAGGACAAGCTGCGCCTGATCCGCGAACACCAGGCCGCAGGCCGCCTGGTGGCCATGACCGGCGACGGCACCAATGACGCGCCCGCCCTGGCCCAGGCCGACGTGGCCGTGGCCATGAACAGCGGCACCCAGGCGGCCAAGGAGGCCGGCAACATGGTGGACCTGGACAGCAACCCGACCAAGCTCATCGAGGTCGTGGAGACCGGCAAGCAGATGCTGATGACGCGCGGCGCGCTGACCACCTTCAGCGTGGCCAACGACGTGGCCAAGTACTTCGCCATCATCCCGGCCGCCTTCGTGGGCACCTATCCGCAGCTGTCGGCGCTCAACGTCATGGGGCTGGCCAGCCCGGGCTCGGCCATCCTGAGTGCCGTGATCTTCAACGCGCTGATCATCATCGTGCTGATACCGCTGGCCCTGCGCGGCGTGCCCTACCGTGCCATCGGTGCCTCGGCCCTGTTGCGGCGCAACCTGCTGATCTACGGGCTGGGGGGCCTGGTCGTGCCCTTTATCGGCATCAAGCTGATCGACATGCTGCTGGTAGCTCTGAACCTGGCGTGACCCTGTGCGGCCCGCCTGCCCGCCCGGGCAGGCCCCGCTTTGCTCTTCTCTTCAAGAAAACCAAGATGAAATCCGTTTCTTCCATGGCGGCCGCTGGTGCCGTCCCCCGTTTCTCTCTGGCCGCACTGCTGTCGCTGGCGGCCGCATCCTGCCATGCGCAGGCCGAGACCTCCCCCGTCAGTGCTGCCAGCGCCGCTGCCCAGCAATCGCCCGCACCCGCCTACGCCCTCACCGGCAGCGTGACGCTGCTAAGCGACTACCGTTTCCGTGGCATCTCGCAAAGCTGGATGGGGCCGGCGCTGCAGGGCGGGCTGGAGCTGTCGCTGCCGCGCGGCGCCTACCTGGGCGTGTCCGGCTCCAGCGTGTCGCGCCACAGCTATCTGGATGGCCGCGCGCTGGAGCTGGACCTGTACGGCGGCTGGCGTACCGAGCTGCTGCCGGGCTGGACGGGCGACATCGGCCTGCTGCACTACAACTACCCCGGCGCGCGCGTGCCCCGCGGGGATGGCAGCGGCGGCGTGCGCTACGACACCACCGAGGCCTATCTGGGCGTCACCAACGGCGGCTTCAGCGCCAAATGGTCGCTGGCGCTGACGCCTTACTTCGGGCTGCGCGACAGCACGGCGGCCACGGCCTTTGCCGAGGCACTTCCCGGCAGCGGCAGCTCACGCGGCAGCAGCTATCTGGACCTGAACTACCAGCACCCGTTGGGCGACTGGGCCGTGCTGGGCCTGCATGCCGGCCACACGCAGGTGCGCAACTACAGCGAACTGTCGTATGCCGACTGGCGCGTCTCGCTGGCCCGCAGCTGGGGACCGTGGACGGCCACGCTGGCCTGGGCCGGTACCTCGGCCGACACGCGCTACTACCGCGCGGCCAACGCGGCGGGCCAGATGCAAAGCCTGGGCCGCAGCGGCTGGGTGCTGTCGCTGTCGGCGGCGTTCTAGTGTGGGAGCACGCTCTGGTGCTAGGCTGAGAACCATGCCCATTTCGTCCTCTGCCGAGCCGGCGCCGCCCGGTCTGCCGCGCCCCGATCCCGACGCCCTGGTCGCTCGCCTGCGCCATGAGCGGGCGCAGGAGGGACGGGGCAAGCTGCGCATCTACTTCGGATCGAATGCAGGCGTGGGCAAGACCTACGCCATGCTGGCCGCCGCCCAGCGCGAACGCCAGGGGGGCCGCGAGGTTCTGGTGGGACTCGTGGAAACCCATGGCCGCAAGGAAACGGCGCAGCAACTGCATGGCCTGGAGCAGTTGCCGCTGCGCGAGCTGCCGCACCAGGGGCGGACGCTGCGCGAGTTCGACCTGGATGCGGCGCTCGCGCGGCGGCCGCGCGTGCTGCTGCTCGATGAACTGGCGCACAGCAATGCGCCGGGTTCGCGCCATCCCAAGCGCTGGCAGGACGTGCAGGAGCTGCTGGACGCAGGCATCGATGTCTGGACCACGATCAATGTCCAGCACCTGGAAAGCCTGAACGACGTCGTGGGCGGCATCGTCGGCATCACGGTGCGCGAGACCGTGCCCGACCAGATCTTCGACGATGCCGATGAGGTCATCGTCGTCGACATCTCGCCCGACGAGCTGCTGCGCCGCTTGAAGGATGGCAAGGTCTACATGCTGGAGCAGGCCGAGCGGGCCTCGCGCAACTTCTTTCGCCGCGGCAACCTGCTGGCGCTGCGCGAGCTGGCGCTGCGCCGCACGGCCGACCGCGTGGACGAGGACATGCGCGACTACCGGCGCGAGCGCTCCATAGGCACGGTATGGCCTGCGCGCGAGCGCCTGCTGGTGGCGGTGGCCGGCCACGCGGGCGACGACGCGCTGGTGCGCCAGGTCGCGCGCATGGCGCGCCGGCTCGATGCGGACTGGATGGTGGTCTACGTGGACGCCCCCCAGCGCCAGCACCGTCCGCGCAGCGTGCAGGCCGCCGTGCTCAAGACCCTGGCCCTGGCCGCGCGCCTGGGCGCCGAGACGGCCACGCTGCCGGGCGCCGATGTGGCCGAGGCCCTGGTCGCCTTCGCGCGCGAGCGCAACGCCAGCCGCCTGGTGCTGGCCCAGCCGCCACGCCCGGCCTGGTCGCCCTGGCGCTGGTGGACGCGCAGCCTGCCCGATCGCATCACGCACCTGCATCCCGATATCGATGTGCTGGTGCTCTCCGGCGGCTCCAGCGCGGCCCGGACCGAGGCCGCTCCTGCCGCGCCTTCCGCGCTGCCGCGGCGCGCACCGCTGCCGTGGAAGGGCTATGCCGGCGTCACCCTGGCCTGCCTGGCCGCCACGGCGCTGGCCGAGCAGCTGCTGCGCGTCTTCGACCCGGCCAACGTGGTCATGCTGTTCCTGCTCATCGTCGTGCTGTCCTCGCTGCGCTGGGGGCGGGGCCCGGGTGCCTGGGCCGCGCTGCTGTCGGTGCTGTGCTTCGACTACTTCTTCGTGCCGCCGCGCGGCTCCTTCCATGTCAACGACACGCAGTACCTGTTCACCTTCGTGCTGATGCTGGGCGTGGCCCTGGTCTGCGGCCAGCTCATGGCGCGGCTGCGGCATGAGGCGCGCGTGGCGGCCGAGCGCGAGCGCCGCGCAGGCGCCCTGGCACGGCTGGCGCGCGACCTGTCGGGCGCGCTCACGCAGGAGCAGGTGGTGGAGATCGCGCTGCGCACGGTCTCGGGCGTGTTCGACGCCCAGGCCGGGCTGCTGCTGCCCGATGCCGACGAGCGCCTGCGGCCCGCGGGCGGCGGCCCCTGCGCCATGGACGACAGCATCGCGCGGTGGGCCATGGACCATGGCCAGCAGGCCGGCCAGGGTACGGACACGCTGCCGGCCGCACCGGCCCGCTATGTGCCGCTGGCCGCGCCCGTGCGCATGCGCGGCGTGCTGGTGCTGCAGCTGCGTGCGCCGCAGCGCCTGGAGGTGCCCGAGGAGCAGCGCCTGCTGGAGGCCTGCGCCAGCCAGGTGGCGCTGGCGCTGGAGCGCCAGCACTTCGTGGCCGTGGCCCAGCAGACCCAGATCGCCATGGAGGGCGAGCGCATGCGCAACACCCTGCTGTCGGCCGTCTCGCACGACCTGCGCACCCCGCTGACCACCATCCTGGGCGCGGCCGAGGCCGCGCAGCGCCATGTGCCGCCGGGCGGCGCGGCCGACATGCTGGAGCAGGTCCGCATCCAGGCGCAGGCCATGCAGCGCCTGGTGGAGAACCTGCTGGACATGGCGCGCCTGCAGCAAGGCGGCGTGCACCTGCAGCGCGAATGGCTTCCGCTGGACGAAGTGGTGGGCAGCGCGCTGCGCCAGATGCGCGCGCGCCTGGGCCAGCATCCCGTGAGCACCGACGTGCCCGCCAGCCTGCCGCTGCTGCAGCTCGATGCCCTGCTCATGGAGCGCGTGCTGGTCAACCTGCTGGACAACGCCGCCAAGTACACGCCGGCCGGCACGCCGCTGGCCATCAGTGCGCGTGTGCAGGACGGCGAGCTGCTGCTGTCCGTGCGCGACGGCGGGCCGGGCCTGCCATCGCATCTGCCGGTGGAGACGCTGTTCGAGCCCTTCACGCGCGGCACGGCCGAGTCCACCGTCTCGGGCATCGGCCTGGGCCTGGCGCTGGTGCGCAGCATTGTCGAGGCGCATGGCGGGCGCATCGAGGCCGCCGCCGCGCGGCCCGGCCCGGGCACCATCTTCACGCTGCGCTTTCCCGTGCCCGAGCAGCCTGCGCTGGATTAGAGTCCCGCCATGCACGAAAGCCCCCCATGAGCACGCCCGCCAACCGCATCCTGATGATCGAGGACGATCCCGGCATCCGCCGCTTCGTGCGCCTGGTGCTGGAAGACGAAGGCTGGCAGGTCTTCGAGGCCGACAGCGCGCGCCGCGGCCTGATCGAGGCCGCCAGCCGCCAGCCCGACCTGGTCATCCTCGACCTGGGCCTGCCGGACGCCGATGGCAAGCAGGTCCTGACCGAGCTGCGCGGGTGGTCCTCCGTGCCCGTGCTCGTGCTCTCCGCGCGCGAGCGTGAGGACGAGAAGGTGGCCGCATTGGATGCCGGCGCCGACGACTACCTGGTCAAGCCCTTCGGCGTGCCCGAGCTGCTGGCCCGGCTGCGCGTGATGCTGCGCCGCCGCCAGCAGCTGGGCGCCGCTGGGGGGGCGGGCGGCACCGCCGCGTCCAGCAAGGTGCACTTCGGCCCGGTGCAGGTGGACCTGGCCACGCATGAGGTGCGGCGCGCGGGGCAGCCGGTGCACCTCACGCCCATCGAATTCCGCCTGCTGGCGGCGCTGATCGCCGCCCAGGGCCGTGTGATGACCCACCGCCAGCTGCTGCTGCAGGTCTGGGGCCCCGAGTACCTGGGCCGCGCCCACTACCTGCGCGTGCACATGGCCAATCTGCGCCAGAAGATCGAGGACGAGCCGGCCCAGCCGCGCCACCTGGTGACCGAGCTGCAGGTGGGCTACCGGCTTGTGGGGCTGGGCGGTGAGGCATCCCCGGGATCGGTATAATCAGCGCCTCTCCGAGGAGCGTTGCAGCGGCCCCCACACATCAGGCGTGGTCGCGAGGCTCGGAGTCATACCTGCAACGACGCTCGCCCACGCTTTCTGTGCGGTGAGCTTTTTTCCGTCTCCCGCAGAACGTGGTTTTTCATTCATCTTTTGGAGAAAACCATGAACGCTGCTGTTCGTCCCGTTTCCGCCGACACGGCCATCGCTGACATTTCCCTCGCTGCCTGGGGCCGCAAGGAAATCCTGATCGCCGAAACCGAAATGCCCGGCCTGATGGCCACGCGCGAGGAATTCGCCGCTGCCCAGCCCCTCAAGGGCGCGCGCATCACCGGCTCGCTGCACATGACCATCCAGACGGCCGTGCTGATCGAGACGCTCAAGGCCCTGGGCGCCGAAGTGCGCTGGGCGTCGTGCAACATCTTCTCGACGCAGGACCACGCTGCTGCCGCCATCGCGGAAACCGGCACGCCCGTGTTCGCCATCAAGGGCGAATCGCTGGCCGACTACTGGGACTACACCCACCGCATCTTTGAATTCGGCGCCGCCGGCACCGAAGGCGAAGGCCCGAACATGATCCTGGACGACGGCGGCGACGCCACCATGCTGCTGCACCTGGGCATGCGCGCCGAAAAGGACCTGTCCGTGCTGGACAACCCCGCCTCCGAAGAAGAGAAGATCGCCTTCGCCGCCATCCGCGCCAAGCTGGCCCAGGACCCCACGTGGTACACGCGCAAGAGCGCCCACATCATCGGCGTGACCGAAGAGACCACGACCGGCGTGCACCGCCTCAACGAGATGTCGGCCAAGGGCACGCTGAAGTTCCGTGCCATCAACGTCAACGACTCCGTCACCAAGAGCAAGTTCGACAACCTCTACGGCTGCCGCGAATCGCTGGTGGACGGCATCAAGCGCGCCACCGACGTGATGATCGCCGGCAAGGTTGCCGTGGTGGCCGGCTACGGCGACGTGGGCAAGGGCTGCGCCCAGGCGCTGCGCGCGCTGTCGGCCCAGGTCTGGGTCACCGAGATCGATCCCATCAACGCCCTGCAGGCGGCCATGGAAGGCTACAAGGTCGTGACCATGGAGTGGGCAGCCGACAAGGCCGACATCTTCGTGACCACCACCGGCAACCGCGACATCATCCGCCACGAGCACATGGTGGCCATGAAGAACGAAGCCATCGTCTGCAACATCGGCCACTTCGACAACGAGATCGACGTCGCCTCCATCGAGCAGTACCAGTGGGAAGAGATCAAGCCCCAGGTGGACCACATCACCTTCCCTGACGGCAAGAAGATCATCCTGCTGGCCAAGGGCCGCCTGGTGAACCTGGGTTGCGCCACCGGCCACCCCAGCTTCGTGATGAGCGCCTCGTTCGCCAACCAGACCATCGCCCAGATCGAGCTGTTCACCAAGCCCGATGCCTACGAGGTCGGCAAGGTCTACGTGCTGCCCAAGATCCTGGACGAGAAGGTTGCCCGCCTGCACCTGAAGAAGGTCGGCGCCATGCTGACCGAACTGACGGACGGCCAGGCTGCCTATATCGGTGTGAGCAAGCAGGGTCCCTACAAGCCCGAAACTTATCGCTACTAAGCACCCCCTGAGCGGCTTGCGCCGCTTCCCCCTCTCCACTTGCTTCGCAAGGGAGGGGGACGACACCCTCGCGGCGGGGCGGCCCTTGCTCGGTGTCCCTGAGTTGGGCCCTGCCAGTTGTGGGGTGTGGCGCCGCTTGGCGTCATTGGTTTAGAGATTTCCTGGGAACGACGCTATGCGCGCAGATGTATTTTTGGTGGAAGCCGGCCATGCGGCCACGCGCTCGCAGGCGCAGCGGCTGATTGCAGGCGGCGTGCAATGGCGCATGACGCCGCTGACGCCTTGGAAGAAGGTTGCCAAGAACGGCGACGAGATTCCTGCGGGTGCCGAGCTGCAGCTGCTGGACGGAGCCGAGGCCCGGTTCATCTCGCGCGGCGGGCTGAAGCTGGAAGGCGCGCTGGCGGCCACCAAGCTGTCGGTGCAGGGCCTGCGCTGCCTGGACGTGGGCCAGAGCACGGGCGGTTTCACCGACTGCCTGCTGCAGGCGGGCGCCGCCCAGGTCATCGGCGTGGATGTGGGCCATGGCCAGTTGCACGACCGGCTGCGTTCGGATGTGCGTGTGATCTGCGTCGAGGGCGTCAACGCCCGCGCGGTGACGGCCGAGGGCCTGCAGGAGTCCTGCGAGGAAGTGCTGTCCGAACGCTGGGAAGAAGATCCCGACGACAACGACACCCAGCCCGTGGCGCCCTATGCCTGGATGCGCAACGGCGGTCTGGTCGATGAAGACTATGACGATAGCGACGACGCCAAGGAAAAAGAGATCGAGGCCTTCAAGGCCGAGCGCGCGGCCAAGGGCAAGGCCCGGGAAGAAGGCACGGTGGCCACGCAGCGCCGCCGCCGCGCCGAGTTTGCCGACGTGGACATCACGCCGCAGTTCGACTTCGTCACGGGCGATCTGTCCTTCATCTCGCTGACCCTGGTGCTGCCGGCCGTCACGCGCCTGCTCAAGCCGCACGGCCAGCTGCTGATGCTGGTCAAGCCGCAGTTCGAACTGCAGCCGGGCCAGGTCGGCAAGGGCGGCATCGTGCGCGATGCGGCCCTGTTCACCGAGGTGGAGCAGCGCATCCGCACCTGCCTGGGCGAGCTGGGCCTGGAGGTCAAGGGCTGGATGGAGTCGGCCATCGAAGGCGGTGACGGCAACCGCGAATTCTTCGTGCATGCCCAGCAGGCGGCCGTGGTGAAGGAGCCAGAGCAGCCTGAAACGCAGGACGACGACGAGCCCCGTTCGGCCGTGAAAGCCGCGCCCAAGCGCGTGTCCCGCACCGTGCTGCGCGAGCAGCGCAACGAACGTGTGATCGACACCAGCACCGAGTTCGGCGTGCCCGGACCGGGGCGCGCCAAGCTGCGCAAACGCAACGAATGAAACACTGAGCAGTGAGTCTTACATGAGCTTTCCGATCAGCTTCGAATTCTTCCCGACCAAGACGCCCGAAGGCGCGGCCAAGCATGTGCAGGTGCGCAAGAACCTCTATGCGCGCAAGCCCCAGTTCTGCTCCGTCACCTATGGCGCGGGCGGCTCCACGCAGGCCGGCACATTCAACATGGTGCGTGACATCCAGAGCGAAGGCGTCAGCGCGGCATCGCATTTCTCCTGCGTGGGCGCCACGCACGACAAGGTGCGTGCCGAGCTGCAGGAGCTCAAGGCCATGGGCGTGCGCCGCATCGTCGCGCTGCGCGGCGACCTGCCCAGCGGCTATGGCCTGGGCGGTGAATTCCAGTACGCCAGCGACCTCGTGGAATTCATCCGCCGCGAGTTCGGCGACTGGTTCCACATCGAGGTGGCAGCCTATCCCGAGGTCCACCCGCAGGCGAAATCCCCACATTCCGATCTGGAAGCGTTTGCGGCTAAAGTGCGCGCTGGCGCGGATTCCGCGATCACCCAATATTTCTACAATGCCGACGCCTACTGCCGTTTCGTTGATGCGGCGCGCGGCATGGGGCTTGATGCACCGGTTGTTCCCGGCATCATGCCCATCACCAGCTCTACGCAGCTGATGCGCTTCTCGGACGCCTGCGGCGCCGAGATCCCGCGCTGGATCCGCCTGCGTCTGCAGGCTTACGGAGATGACACGGCGTCCATTCGCGCCTTCGGCCTCGATGTCGTGTCCCGTCTATGCGAGCAGTTGCGCAGCCAGGGCGCTCCCGGGCTGCACTTCTATACGATGAACCAGAGCGTCGCCACGCTGGAAATCTGCGATCGATTGGGCCTTTGAGCGCGCAGCCACTGCGCCGGCCCCGGGCGGCCCTCTAGAACTTGGGAACGGTCAGGCGTTCCCTGGAGGTTTTTGCCCATGGATCGTAATTTTCGACGCCTGCACTGGCGCTGGCTGGCCATGTGTGCCATCACCGCCACCCTGGCTGGCTGCGCACCGGCTCCCGTGGCCGAAACCGATGCCGAGTCCGGCGCCCTGATGGCCGGTTCTGCAGGTTCGGCAGGTGCCGAGGCCATGGCTGAAGGCCAGACGCCTGCGGCCGTTCCCTCCGCAGGCAAGCGCAGCAGCCGCGCCTCGCGGGCCGCGCAGCCCGCCACCAGGTCCGCGGATGCCAGGCCCTCCGAACCGGCTTCGCCCGAAGAGAGTGCCGACACTCCCTCCAATCCCGATTTCGCCCTCGTCCCCTCGCGCGACAGCGACCAGCAAGGCCTGGCCTCCTGGTATGGCCCGGGCCTGCATGGCCGGCTGACGGCCAGCGGCGAACGTTTCGACAAGGAAGAACTGACGGCTGCCCACCGCAGCTTCGCCTTCGGCAGCCGTGTCTGCGTGCGCAGCGCCGCGACAGGCAGGACGGTGGTGGTGCGCATCAATGACCGGGGGCCGTTTGCGCCCGGCCGCGTGATCGACCTGAGCCAGGCCGCTGCGCAGGAGCTGGGCATGGTCGGCCTGGGCATCAAGCCCGTGGAGCTGTGGCAGCTCGACGAAGGCGAGGAAGAATGCCCCGAAACCCTGGTCACGGCCAGGAAGGCAGAGTCGCTCAAGAAGACGCAGCAGGCCAAGGGACAGACACAAACACAGGCGCGGACCCAGGTTCAGGCAAAGGCCCCGGTCCGGCCGCGTGTGCAGGCCAAGGCGCCCGCATCCAGGCCCAATGCACGCACGGCCGTGGCCAGCCGTGCCGCCCCTGCCGCCAAGCCGGTGGCGAAGGCCGCAGCGCCCGCCGCAGCCTCGGCCACGGCAGTGGCCTCTGCGGCGTCGAGCTCGCGCTGAACCGTGTTCAGCCGCCCGATTCGAGCGTGAAGGCCGCGTTCTCGTCCTGACCGAGCAGCTTGACCAGCTGCGGCATGGCCGGCTTGAGCTGTTCCTTGAGATTGAACGGCGGATTGATCAGGAACATGCCGCTGGCCGGCAGGCCGCCGCGCTCCGACGTCTTGTTGCTCTTGACCGTGAGCTCCACGTGCAGCCAGCTCTTGCCGGCCTTGGTGGTCATGGTCTTCAGGCGGCGCGGCAGATCGTGCGCCTCGGGGCGCGGGATGATCGGATACCAGACCGCATACGTGCCTGTGGCAAAGCGCTTGAGGCTGTCGGCCGCCATGTCCAGCACCTTGGCGTAGTCGCTCTTGAGCTCGTAGCTGGGGTCGCACAGCACCAGGGCGCGGCGCGACGGTGGCGGCAGGAATTTCTTGATGCCCTCGAAGCCGTCCTCGTGCAGCACGGCCACCTGGCGGCCCGCTTCAAGCTGGGCAATGTTGCCCGCCAGCGAGCGCATGTCGGTGGGATGCAGCTCGAAGACCTTGAGCTTGTCGCGCTCCTGCACGCGCAGCAGGGACTGGATGATGAAGGGCGAGCCCGGGTAGTTGCGCAGCTGCGCGCCCTGGTTGAAGGAGCGCACCGTGGCCAGGTAGGCCTGCAGCACCGGGGCCAGCTCGGCCTCCTTGGCCTGGGCCAGGCGCATGATGCCGTCGGCCGACTCGCCGCTCTTGTTGGCGTAGTCGCCGTCCAGTCGGTACAGGCCGGCGCCGGCGTGCGTGTCCAGCACCGTGAGGGCGGCATCCTTCTGGAGGAGGTATTGCAGGGTGGCGATCAGCACGGTGTGCTTGAGCACATCGGCATGGTTGCCTGCATGGAAGGCGTGGCGGTAACTGAACATAGGCGTATGGTAACCAGCCGCGCTGCCGGGTGGTTGTCCGTGGCGGCTGAAGGATGGGGGCCGGCGCTGAAGCCAGGGCGGCGCAACGGGGGATGGCGAAGACCTGCCGTTTTTGTATAATGGAGGGCTTCGCAGCGATTCTAGGGTCCCGCGGCGAAGTTTACATCCCCGCCTAAGAGGCTTCCTTTTTGAAGAAGCGCCGACCGCGGAAAAGGACCCGCCAAACCTTTCTTGAAAGAGAAAACTCATGTCTACATTCAGCGCAAAGCCCGCTGAGGTGCAACACGAGTGGTTTGTGATTGACGCCACCGATAAGGTGCTCGGACGTGTCGCCAGCGAAGTGGCACTCCGTCTGCGCGGCAAGCACAAAGCCATTTACACACCTCACGTTGACACCGGCGACTTCATCGTCATCATCAACGCCTCCAAGCTCAAGGTCACCGGCACCAAGAGCCTGGACAAGGTGTACTACCGCCACTCTGGTTTCCCCGGCGGCATCACTGCCACCAACTTCCGCGACATGCAGGCCAAGTTCCCCGGCCGTGCTCTGGAAAAGGCCGTCAAGGGCATGCTGCCCAAGGGTCCCCTGGGCTACGCAATGATCAAGAAGCTCAAGGTGTACGGCGGTGCTGAGCATCCCCACACCGCCCAGCAGCCCAAGGCTCTGGAAATCTAAGGAGACCTAGATGATTGGTGATTGGAACAATGGCACCGGCCGTCGCAAATCCAGCGTCGCACGCGTGTTCCTGAAGAAGGGCTCCGGCAAGATTACCGTGAATGGCAAGGACATTCAGGAATACTTCGGCCGCGAAACCTCGATCATGATCGCAAAGCAGCCCCTGGCTCTGACGAGCAACCTGGAAGCTTTCGACATTCAAGTGAACGTCCACGGTGGTGGTGAATCCGGCCAGGCCGGCGCTACCCGCCACGGCATCACCCGCGCCCTGATCGACTATGACGCAGCGCTCAAGCCCGTCCTGAGCCAAGCCGGCTTCGTGACGCGTGACGCTCGTGAAGTCGAACGTAAGAAGGTCGGCCTGCGCTCCGCACGCCGCGCCAAGCAGTTCTCCAAGCGTTAATCCGCTGGCACTGCAGGAAAGTCCCCCGGGGCTTTCCCCAGAAAAAAACCGCCTTTGCCGGCGGTTTTTTTCTGGGCGATGCAAACCCTTCGCATTCACCTTCGCCGTCGGTGGCCAATGCCCCCACTTGCACTGTCGTCAAGCTGGCGGCCCCGGGAATTCCCGAGCCCTTTGCTGTACCATTCGGGCCAATTGAGAACTTCGGAGTATCCCCATGAGCGCCGTCGCAGAAATCACCGAAACCACCACCGCCGAAATGCCCACCCCGATCGTCTTCACCGACAGCGCAGCTGCCAAGGTGGCCGATCTGATCGCCGAGGAAGGCAACCCTGACCTGAAGCTGCGCGTGTTCGTGCAAGGTGGCGGATGCTCGGGCTTCCAGTACGGCTTCACGTTCGACGAGATCACCAACGACGACGACACGACCATGACCAAGAATGGCGTGTCGCTGCTGATCGACGCCATGAGCTACCAGTACCTGGTGGGTGCCGAGATCGACTACAAGGAAGACCTGCAGGGCGCGCAGTTCGTGATCAAGAACCCCAACGCCTCCACCACCTGCGGCTGCGGATCGAGCTTCTCGGTGTAAGCCTTGTCGGCCGCGCTGCAGTGAAGCCCGCAGCAGCCCGCCGCACAACACGCCACCAACCGCCGCGCAGCAATGCGCAGGCGGTTTTTTAACGCCTGCGCCCTTCCTGCCTTGCCATGATTCCTGAAGACAAAAGCGCTTCCGCCTCCTCCACATCCTCCTCGCGTTCGGTGCTGCTATGGCTTGTGGCCATCGGCTTTTTCATGCAGACGCTGGACGGCACCATCGTCAACACCGCGCTGCCCACCATGGCCGAGGCCCTGGGCGAGAGCCCGCTGCGCATGCAGTCGGTCATCGTCGCCTATTCGCTGACCATGGCCATGCTGATCCCGGCCTCGGGCTGGATGGCGGACCGCTTCGGCACGCGGCGTGTCTACCTGTGGGCGATTGCGCTGTTCGTGCTGGGCTCGGTGATGTGCGCGATTGCGCCCAACCTGCAGCTGATGGTGGCTGCGCGCGTGCTGCAGGGCATGGGCGGGGCGCTGCTCATGCCGGTGGGGCGGCTGGCCGTGCTGCGCGCCTTTCCGCGCGAGCAGTTCCTCAAGGCCATGAGCTTCGTGGCCATCCCCGGCCTGGTCGGGCCGCTGATCGGCCCCACGCTGGGCGGCTGGATGGTGGAGTACGTGAGCTGGCACTGGATCTTCCTGGTCAACGTGCCCGTGGGCCTGATCGGCCTGGCCGCCACGCTGCGCTTCATGCCGGTGGGCGACCGCTTTGCCGTCAAGCGCTTCGACGGCGTGGGCTATGCGCTGCTGGCCTTCGGCATGGTGGCCGTGTCGCTGGCGCTGGACAGCATGTCGGGCAAGGGCATCCACGGCGCCATGGTCTTCGTGCTGCTGATCTTCGGCCTGGCCAGCCTGGCCGCCTACTGGCTGCACGCGCTGCGCCGGCCAGACCCGCTGTTCGCCCCCGAGCTGTTTGCCGTGCGCAGCCTGCGCGTGGGCCTGCTGGGCAACCTGTTCTCGCGCCTGGGCAGCTCCTGCATGCCCTTCCTGATCCCGCTGGTGCTGCAGGTCTGCCTGGGCTTTTCGCCGCTGCAGGCCGGCATGATGATGCTGCCCACGGTACTGGCCAGCATGGCCATGAAGCGCCAGACCACCACCCTCATCCAGCGCATCGGCTACCGCCGCGTGCTCATGGGCAACACCCTGGTGCTGTCGCTGATGATCGCCAGCTTCGGCACGGTCTCCACGGCGCTGCCGCTGTGGGTGGTCATCGTCCAGCTGCTGATCTTCGGCGCCACCAACTCCATGCAGTTCACGGCCATGAACACCGTCACGCTCAAGGACCTGGATGCCGGCAACGCCAGCAGCGGCAACAGCCTGCTGTCCATGGTGCAGATGCTGGCCATGGGCATGGGCGTGGCCGCCGCAGGTGCGGTGCTGGCCGGTTTCAGCGAATGGTTCGGCGGCGACACGCCGCAGCACACCCTCAATGCATTCCGCGCCACCTTCGTCTGCATGGGCGCGGTGACGCTGGCCTCGACCATGATCTTCTCGCAGCTCGGCGACGATGAGGATGTGCGGCCCAAGCCTCTGGAGCCGGCCGAGCACGAGTGAGGGCTGTGCATAGCGCTTGAACCCTGAACCGCTGCAATCCACACTTTTGTTGCGGGTTTACCCTTGTTTTTGGCAAGGATATATGGCAGCCCGCATAGGAAATATCGAGGCCGCCTTATGCGTTTGGGCGGGGCTGGACTTAATCTCGGGTACATCCGCAGGACTTACGCAAGCAGGAACGCAAACACGCCATCGCCACAGGGCCAGCGGCTTTCTTCCTCGGAATTTGCGTAAGTCGTGATCCGAACAGTCCACGCACCAGCAGTTGCCCCCACGAGCATGAGCCAGAGCCCCAGTTCCCAACCCATCCGCTTCTATCACCGCGGCCAGATCGTCGAGGTACAGGGGCCGCATCCCACGCGCTCGGTGCTCGACTGGCTGCGCGGCGACGCGCGCTGCACCGGCACCAAGGAGGGCTGCAACGAAGGTGACTGCGGCGCCTGCACGGTGGTCATCGCCGAGCTGGCCGAAGACGGCGCGCCCGACGCCGTGGGCGGCCTGCAGCTGCAGACGGTCAATGCCTGCATCCAGTTCCTGCCCACGCTGCATGGCAAGGCGCTGTTCACGGTGGAGGACGTCAAGGGCCAGTGCGCCGGCAAGCAGGGCTGTGCCACCGGCACGCCCGCAGGCGGTGCCGAGCTGCACCCCGTGCAGCAGGCGCTGGTGGACTGTCACGGCTCGCAGTGCGGCTTTTGCACGCCGGGCTTCGTGATGTCGCTGTGGTCGGCCTACGAGCACCACCAGCAGGCCGGCACGCGCCCCTCGCGCCAGCAGCTGGCCGACGAGCTGTCGGGCAATCTGTGCCGCTGCACGGGCTACCGTCCCATCCTGGACGCAGGCCAGCGCATGTTCGACCTGCCCGCCACGCGCATGGCCACCGACCCCGTGGTGCAGGCACTGCAGGGCCTGCGCGCGCAGGATGCCGGCTTGGACTACGCCGCGCCCAACGCCGCCCAGGGTGGCCGTGTGGACAGCTTCCACGCTCCGCGCACGCTGGATGAGCTGGCCGCCGTGTGCGAGGCCAAGCCCCGCGCGCGCCTGCTGGCAGGCTCCACCGATGTGGGGCTGTGGGTGACCAAGCAGTTCCGCGACCTGGGCGACATCGTCTATGTGGGCGACGTGGCCGAGATGAAGCGCGTCGAGGAGCGCCGCGGCGTGGGCAGCCTGGAAGGCGGCGAGCTGTACATAGGCGCCGGTGCCTCGCTGGAATCGGCCTGGTCCGCGCTGTCGCAGCGCTTCGAGGGGCTGACCGATGTGTGGCTGCGCTTTGCCTCCGTGCCCATCCGCCATGCGGGCACCATGGGCGGCAACGTGGCCAATGGCTCGCCCATTGGCGACTCGCCGCCCGTGCTGATGGCGCTGGACGCGCAGATCGAGCTGCGCAAGGGCGCACGCGTGCGCCGCATGCCGCTGCATGACTTCTATCTGGACTACATGAAGAACCAGTTGGAACCGGGCGAGTTCGTGCAGGCATTGGCCGTGCCGCTGGACGCTGCACGGCGCAAGACCCGGGCCTACAAGATCAGCAAGCGCTTTGACTGCGACATCTCGGCGCTGTGCGCGGGGCTGGCCATCGAGCTCGATGGCGAGGTGGTGAAGTCCGCCCGCCTGGCCTTTGGCGGCATGGCTGCCGTGGTCAAGCGTGCGGCCCTGGCGGAGGCGGCCATCGTGGGCCAGCCCTGGGACCAGGCCGCAGTGAAGGCCGCCCAGGCCGCGCTGGCCCAGGACTTCAAGCCCATGTCCGACATGCGCGCCAGCGCCGACTACCGGCTCAAGGTGGCGCAGAACCTGCTGCAGCGCCTGTGGCTGGAGACACGTCCGCAGCAGCCGCTGCCGCTGCAGGCCACCAGCGTCTGGAGCGTGATGCCCCACGCAGTGCACCAAGGAGCCTGAAATGAACCGCCCCATCGATCCCTCCCTGCTGCACTCGTCCGAGGCCTTTGCGCATTACCTGAAGAACACCGCCTTCCGCGTGGACGAGCGTGCCGAGGCCGGTGCCCACACCCAGGGCCAGCGCGTGGGCATCAGCCGCCCGCATGAATCGGCCCATCTGCATGTGGCCGGCGAGGCCGCCTACATCGACGACCTGCCCGAGCTGGACGGCACGCTGCACTGTGCGCTGGGCCTGTCGCCCGTGGCCAATGGCCGGCTCAATGCGCTCAGGCTCGACGCCATCCGCGCCATGCCCGGCGTGGTGGCCGTGCTCACGGGCGAGGACATTCCCGGCGTCAACGACTGCGGCTCCATCATCCACGACGACCCCATCCTGTGCAGCGGCGAGATCCGCTACCTGGGCCAGCCGCTGTTCGCCGTGATCGCCGAAAGCCGCGAGGCTGCGCGCCTGGCTGCGGCCCAGGCCAAGGCGGCGGCCGACATCGCGGCCGAGCCGCCCGTGCTCACGCCCCAGCAGGCGCATGAGCTGGGCCAGTACGTGCTGCCGCCCATGCACCTGGCGCGCAGCACGAATGAAGGCGGCGCGCGCCGCGCCATGGACGAGGCGCCGCACCGCCTGAAGTCATCGTTCTACGTGGGCGGCCAGGAGCAGTTCTACCTGGAAGGCCAGATCAGCTACGCCATTCCCAAGGAGGACGGCGCCGTCCACCTGTACTGCTCCACCCAGCACCCCAGCGAGATGCAGCACCTGGTGGCGCATGCGCTGGGCGTGGCCTCGCACGCCGTGCATGTGGAGTGCCGCCGCATGGGCGGCGGCTTCGGCGGCAAGGAGTCGCAGTCGGCCCTGTTCGCCTGCGTGGCCTCGGTGGCCGCGACGCGGCTGCGCCGGCCCGTCAAGCTGCGCCTGGACCGCGATGACGACTTCATGATCACGGGCCGCCGCCACTGCTTCTGGTACGAGTACGAGGTGGGCTACGACGACGAGGGCCGCATCCTGGGCGCCGAGATCTCCATGGTCTCGCGCGCCGGCCACTCGGCCGACCTGTCCGGTCCCGTGATGACGCGCGCGCTGTGCCACTTCGACAACACGTACTGGCTGCCCGATGTGTCCATGCACGGCTACTCGGGCAAGACCAATACGCAGAGCAACACGGCGTTCCGCGGCTTCGGCGGCCCGCAGGGCGCGATCGCCATCGAGAACATCATGGAGACGGTGGCGCGCGAGCTGGGGCGCGATGCGCTCGATGTGCGCCGCGTCAACTTCTACGGCAAGACCGAGCGCAATGTCACGCCCTATAGCCAGGTCGTGACCGACAACGTGATCCACGAGCTGGTGGCCGAGCTGGAGACCTGCAGCGACTACCGCGCGCGCCGCGACGCCATCGCCGAGTTCAATGCGGCCAGCCCCGTGCTCAAGCGCGGCCTGTCGCTGACGCCGCTCAAGTTCGGCATCTCCTTCAACGTCAAGCACTTCAACCAGGCCGGCGCCCTGGTCCATGTCTACAACGACGGCTCCATCCTCGTGAACCACGGCGGCACCGAGATGGGCCAGGGCCTGAACACCAAGGTGGCCCAGGTCGTGGCGCATGAACTGGGCGTGGGCTTCGGTCGCGTGCGCGTCACGGCCACCGACACCACCAAGGTGGCCAATACCTCGGCCACGGCGGCATCGACGGGGGCCGACCTCAACGGCAAGGCCGCGCAGGACGCGGCGCGCCAGATCCGCGAACGCCTGGCCG
Organism: Delftia sp. BGA-UO-ETr-SB1; assembly: GCF_059567865.1. NCBI lineage: Bacteria > Pseudomonadati > Pseudomonadota > Betaproteobacteria > Burkholderiales > Comamonadaceae > Delftia > Delftia sp. BGA-UO-ETr-SB1. The sequence goes on from NZ_JCAQOW010000006.1 coordinate 773,079, forward strand.
CCTGCGCCGCAGAGCGCCATGGCGGCCGCGCCGAGGACGTGCGCTTTGCCAACGACCAGGTCCACGTCAACGGCAAGGTGCTGGATTTCAAGGCCGTGGTGGGCGAGGCCTACATCGAGCGCGTGCAGCTGTGGTCCGACGGCTTCTATGCCACGCCCGGCCTGTCGTGGAACAAGGACACCATGCAGGGCCGGCCCTTCTTCTACTACGCCTACGGCGCGGCCGTGAGCGAGGTGGTGGTGGACACGCTGACCGGCGAGTTCAAGCTGCTGCGCGCCGACGTGCTGCACGACGTGGGCCGCTCGCTGAACCCGGCCGTGGACGTGGGCCAGGTCGAGGGCGCCTTCATCCAGGGCATGGGCTGGCTGACCACGGAAGAGCTGGTCTGGCACCCGCAAAGCGGCAAGCTCACCACGCACGCCCCGAGCACCTACAAGATCCCGACGGCCAATGACTGCCCGCCCGTGTTCAACGTGCGGCTGTTCGAGGGCGACAACTTCGAGGACTCCATCCACCGCAGCAAAGCCGTGGGCGAGCCGCCGCTGCTGCTGCCGTTCTCGGTGTTCTTCGCCATCCGCGATGCCGTCTCGGCCGCGGGCGGGCACCGCAGCAACCCGCCGCTGCAATCGCCGGCCACGCCGGAATCCATCCTGCGCGCCATCGAGGCCGTGCAGGCCGCCGGGAGCTGAGCGGACCGGCGCCGCCCCCTCATTCCTTGAATCGGCGCGCAGCGATGCGCGCCACCAGGTCCATGGCCGCCCGGCAGGGTGCCATGCCTTGTGCCGGCCTGGACAGCCGGTGCTCAACCCTGGGCGCTTTCACAACCGTTGCGCCCCGCATGCGAAAACAACACGGAGACAATGCGATGAACTGGATGGAACGGGTGTTCAAGCTCAGTGAGCACGGCACCAATGTAAGAACCGAGCTGGTCGCGGGCCTGACGACCTTTCTGACGATGGCCTACATCATCTTCGTCAATCCCTCGATCCTGGGGGATGCGGGGATGCCCAAGGGGGCCGTCTTCGTGGCCACCTGCCTGATCGCGGCGCTGGGCACGACCATCATGGCGCTGTACGCCAACTATCCCATCGCGCTGGCGCCGGGCATGGGCCTGAACGCCTACTTCGCCTACGTGGTGGTGCTGCACATGGGCTTCACCTGGCAGGCCGCGCTGGGCGCGGTCTTCGTCTCGGGCTGCCTGTTCCTGCTGGTGACACTGTTCGGCCTGCGGGAGCTGATCATCAAGGGCATACCGCAGTCCATACGCATAGCGATCACCGTGGGCATCGGCCTGTTCCTGGCGCTGATCGCGCTCAAGAGCGCGGGCATCGTCGCCGCATCGCCGGCCACCTTCGTGACCCTGGGCGACCTGCACAAGCCCGAAGTCATCCTGGCTTCGCTGGGCTTTCTGATCATCGTGGTGCTGGACCGCCTGAAGGTGCCGGGCGCCATCCTGATCGGTATCGTCGCGGTCACCGTGGCCTCGTTCTTCTTCGCAGGCAACGAGTTCCACGGCGTGTTCTCTGCGCCGCCCTCCATTGCGCCCACCTTCCTGCAGCTGGACATCAAGTCCGCGCTGACGGGCGGCATCCTCAACGTGGTGCTGGTGTTCTTCCTGGTCGAGCTGTTCGATGCCACGGGCACGCTGATGGGCGTGGCCAAGCGCGCGGGCCTGCTGGTGCCCAGCCGCATGGGACGCTTCAACCGCTCGCTGCTGGCCGACAGTGGCGCCATCTTCGCGGGCTCGCTGCTGGGCACCTCCAGCACCACGGCCTACGTGGAAAGCGCGGCCGGCGTGCAAGCGGGCGGCCGCACGGGCCTGACGGCGCTGACCGTGGCCGTGCTCTTCCTGTGCTGCCTGTTCCTGTCGCCGCTGGCCGGCGTGGTGCCCGGCTACGCCACGGCGCCCGCGCTGTTCTTCGTGGCCTGCCTGATGCTCAAGGAGCTGACCGAGATCGAATGGGGCGAGACCACCGAGGCCATCCCCGCTGCCGTCACGGCCCTGCTCATGCCCTTCACCTACTCGGTGGCCAATGGCCTGGCCTTCGGCTTCATCACCTATGCCGTGCTCAAGCTGTTCACGGGGCGCGCCAAGGAAGTGCACTGGATGGTGTGGCTGATCGGCGGCGTCTTCCTCTTCAAGTTCGTCTATATAGGCGGATAGCACCCCCTGAGGCGCTTACGCGCCTTCCCCCGTATGCACGGCGCCCTCTCTCGCTTCGCGGGAGGGGGACGACGCCCTCGCCGCGAGGCGGCTCTTGCTCGGCGTCCCTGCTTTTGGGCCGCGCCAGTTTCATAGGCTTTGGGCTCAGGCAAGATGTTTGGTGGGCCCATGCTTGGCGGATGCCTTGCATGGTTTTTTTATGCGGGGTGGATGGCGCCCAGGATGCGCGGGCCGCGTGCGCCCGTCACGGCGGGCAGGTTGCCCGGCAAACCCAGCAGGGCCTGGCGCGCCAGCCAGGCAAAGGCGGCGGCCTCCACCTGCTGCGGCGGCAGGCCGCGCGCGGCCGTGGTGTCCACGGCCACGCCGGGCAGCAAGGCGGCGATGCGCTGCATCAGTTGCGTGTTGAAGGCGCCTCCGCCGCAGACCAGCAGCTCGCCGCCGCCACGCCCGAAGCGCTGCACGGCACCGGCGCAGGCGCGGGCCGTGAATTCGGTGAGCGTGGCTTGCACGTCGGCGGGGCGGGCATCGGCAGGGCTGGTCGCACTGGCGGAAAGATGGCCGGCCAGCCAGTCCGCGTGGAACAGGTCGCGCCCCGTGCTCTTGGGCGGCGGCTGCTGCAGGAAAGGCTCGGCCAGCAGGCGGTCGAGCAGGGCGGGCAGCACCTGGCCCGTGGCCGCCCATTGGCCGCCGTCGTCATAGGGCTGGCCGGTGTGGGTCTGGCACCAGCCGTCCATCAGCGCATTGCCGGGGCCGCAGTCGAAGCCCAGCACCGTGCCATCGCCCGCCAGCACGCTGAGATTGGCAATGCCGCCGATGTTGAGCACCAGCACCGTCTCGCCGGGCCGGCCGAACACGCCCTGGTGGAAGGCCGGCACCAGCGGCGCGCCCTGGCCGCCTGCGGCCACGTCGCGGCTGCGCAGGTCGGCCACCACGGCAATGCCGCTGAGCTCGGCCAGCAGGGCCGGGCTGTTGAGCTGCAAGGTGTAGCCCGTGCCGTCGAACATCTGGGGCCGGTGCCGCACGGTCTGGCCGTGGGCGCCAATGGCGGCGATCTGCGCGGGCGCCAGGCCCGTGGCCTGCAGCAGTTCCCGAACCACCTCGGCATAGCTGCGCGCCAGCGCATTGGCCGCCAGCGCCGCGCGGTGCAGCTCGTCGCGGCCATCGGGGGTGTTCAGCGCCAGCAGCTCGGCGCGTAGCGCGGCGTCGAACCCCCGGCTGGCATGCCACAGCACCTGCGTGCCTTCGGCAAAGTCCACAAGCACGCCGTCCACCCCGTCAAGCGAGGTGCCGGACATCAGGCCTATGCAGTAGCGGTGGGCGATGGGAGAGGGGATGGGCTGGTTCATGCCGGCAATGGTAGCCCTGCGGCCCGGTACCCGCGATCACAAAAGGATGCGCCTGAAACAACAAAGGCTGCCAGGGCAGCCTTTGCGGGATGGGAGCGCGGTGGCTCAGCGTTCGCTGGCCAGGGCCAGTGCTTCGTTCGATGCCTGCAGCTCGATGCGCATCTGCGCGGCCATCTTGTCGAAGGCGGCGCGGCCGGCCTTGGAGACGGGGCGGGCGGCATCGGTGGCCTGGACGATGGTCATGGGATCGCGGTGCTCGCCGTTGACGCGGAACTCGAAGTGCAGGTGCGGGCCGGTAGCCCAGCCCGTGGAGCCCACGTTGCCGATGATGTCGCCCTGCTCCACGCGCTGGCCGCGCGTGACGCCGATGTGGCTCAGGTGGGCGTAGACCGTGGTGTGGTTGTTGGCGTGGTCCACGAAGATCACGTTGCCGTAGCCGTTCTGCACACCCGCGAAGGAGACGGTGCCGTCGCCCACGGTACGCACCTTGGTGCCCGTGGCAGCGGCGAAGTCCGTGCCCAGGTGGGCGCGCCACGTCTTGTGGATGGGGTGCATGCGCATGGCAAAGCCGCTGCTGATGCGCGAGAACTCCACGGGCGAGGTCAGGTAGGCCTGGCGGCGGCTCTTGCCGTCCATGGTGTAGTAGTCGCCCTTGGCCTTGCCTTCGTCCTGGAACCACAGCGCCTGCACGACCTTGCCGTTGTTGTGGAACTCGGCGCTGAGCACGCGGCCGGCGCGCAGCGGCTCGCCATCGGCTTCCAGCGATTCGTAGACCACGGAGAAGCGGTCGCCCTTGCGCAGGCTGCGGCGGAAGTCCACGTCGCCCTGGAAGATGTCGGCCATCTGCATGGCCACGGCGTCGGGGATGGAGGCCGCGTCGGTGGCGGCAAACAGCGAGCTGCGGATGATGCCGCCGGCCAGGCGGGGCGAGGCCGTCAGCTTGCCCGTCTCGATGCGGGTGCTCAGTTCATTGTTCTTGCGCTCGACCACAAGGCGGCGGAAGCTGCCGTCCTCGTCGGGCGCCCAGCGCACGGTCAGCTGCGACAGCTGGTGGTCGGGCGTGGTCTCGGCCGTCACCAGGCGGCCGGCGCGGCCCAGCACATGCTGGCGAACCTGGTCGTTGCCGCGCATGAAGGCGGCGGCGGCCGGATCGGCCACGCCCAGGCGCTGGAGCAGGGTTTCGGCGGTGTCGCTGCCGCGCGTGTATTCGGAACGGTACAGGGACATGCCCTGCACGCTGTCGGTCAGCTCGGCCAGGGTCTGGCCTTCGGCCAGCGATTCCACGGGCGTGGAGAGCATGCGCACCGGCAGGTCGGCAGGATCGGGTCCCAGGTTGGCCACGGCGAAGGCGCCGCCGCCGCCCGTGAGCAAGATGGCTGCCAGTGCTGCGGTGACACGCTTGGGGTGTTGCTGGATCACGGAGGTCAGCCGCGCAACAAGAGCACCGCTGGCATGGTTCAAGCCATATTTCACAACATCAGATCCTTGGGTTGCGCGCATCCGGCCCTGCGGGGGCCGGACAGCATCGCAGCGGCGGGATACGCTCTCCAGACGGGCAACAAGTCCGCGCTCTGCGGTGCGGATAGGCGGGCGTCTAGAATTCGCCGCAGCGGGAAAATCCCCGGAGTATACCGACGCAGTCCTACGCGGCCTGGCGAAAAACCCTTATGAATCAATCTGCTGTTACAACATACCCGGTCACCGACGGTGTAAGCCAAGCGCTTGAAACCACCCTGCGCGGCGTGGATGAGCTGCTGCCCCAGGCGGACTGGGTGCAAAAGCTGGCCCGTTCCGAGGCCACCGGCGTGCCGCTGCGCATCAAGCTGGGTCTGGACCCGACGGCGCCCGACATCCATCTGGGCCACACCGTGGTGCTCAACAAGATGCGCCAGCTGCAGGACCTGGGCCACCAGGTGATCTTCCTGATCGGCGACTTCACCACCCTGATCGGCGACCCTTCGGGCCGCAACAGCACGCGCCCGCCGCTGACGGCCGAGCAGATCAAGGTCAACGCCGAGACCTACTACACCCAGGCCGCCAAGGTGCTGGACCCCGCCCGCACCGAGGTGCGCTACAACAGCGAGTGGTGCGACAAGCTGGGCGCGCGCGGCATGATCGAGCTGTCGGCCAAGTACACGGTGGCCCGCATGATGGAGCGCAACGACTTCCACCAGCGCTTCACCGACGGCAGCTCCATCAGCCTGCACGAGTTCCTCTACCCGCTGCTGCAGGGCTATGACTCGGTGGCGCTGCGCGCCGACCTGGAGATGGGCGGCACGGACCAGAAGTTCAACCTGCTCATGGGCCGCCATCTGCAGCAGGAATACGGGCAGGACACGCAGTGCGTGCTCACCATGCCGCTGCTGGTGGGCCTGGACGGCGAGCACAAGATGTCCAAGTCCAAGAACAACTACATCGGCATCACCGAGGACGCCAACACCATGTTCGCCAAGGTGCTGAGCATCTCGGACACGCTGATGTGGAACTGGTACACCCTGCTGTCGTTCAAGAGCCTGGCCGAGATCGCCGCGCTCAAGGCCGAGGTGGAAGGCGGGCGCAATCCCAAGGACGCCAAGGTGCTGCTGGCCAAGGAAATCACGGCGCGCTTTCACAGCGCGGCGCTGGCCGATGCGGCCGAGCAGGATTTCAACAACCGCAGCAAGGGCGGCATTCCCGACCAGATCGACGAGGTCAGCCTGTCGGGCGCGCCGCTGGGCATCGGTGCCCTGCTCAAGCAGGCCAACCTGGCGCCTTCGACCAGCGAGGCCAACCGCCTGATCGACGGCGGCGGCGTGCGCGTGGACGGCACGGCCATCAGCGACCGGGGCCTCAAGCTCGAAGCTGGCACCTATGTGGTGCAGGTGGGCAAGCGCAAGTTTGCGCGCGTGACGCTGGGCTGATGCCCGCGCCGGGCCATGCGCCCGGCTGCACTGGAATGAAGGACGCCGGCATGCCCGCGTCCTTTTTTCATCGCCGGGCCGCCCCAAGATGAAAACGGCCCCTTCGGGGGAGCGTGGGGGGCATTTTTCAAGCCGGGGGCGATTCGACGGTTTCGCGCGTGACCTCGGCCTGCTCCTGCAGCCACCGGCAGAAGGCGGCCACCTCGGGACGCGCGGCGCTGCGCGGGCCCACGATCAGCCAGTAGGCCAGCGGCGATTCCAGCCGGTGCGCGGGCAGCACCTCGACCAGGTCGCCAGCCGCCAGCGCATCGGCCACCAGCGGCAGCCGCGCAATCGCCAGGCCCTGGCCGGCCAGTGCGGCCTGCACGATCTGGTGGGCGTAGTTGAAGTACAGCCAGCGCGGCGGCTGCAGCTGGTCGCAGCCCTGCACGCCGAACCAGCGCTGCCAGCCCAGCCATTCCAGCTGGGGCATGCGGTGGGCGTCGCCGGTCTCGATCAGCGTGTAGCGCGCGGCATCGGCCGGCGTCCTGAGCGGCGGGCCGCCGGCCAGCAGGCGCGGGCTGGCCACCACGGCCAATTGCTCGCCGAACAGGCGCTGCGCCTGGGGCCAGCCGTCGCCCGCGCGGCCGTAGCGCAGGGCCAGGTCCACGTCGGTGGTGTCCAGGTCCATCACGGTGTCGCTGGTGTCGATGCGGATGTCGATATCGGGCCAGGCGCGCTGGAAGGACTCCAGGCGCGGGATCAGCCACATGGCGGCAAAGCTGGCCCAGGTGGTGATGGCCACGCTCTTGCGGCCCACGGTCTGGCGGATCTGGCGCACCGAGGCGTCGATCTGCTCCAGCGCGGGCGCCACCGAGCGCAGCAGCTGGGCGCCGGCCCCGGTCAGCTCCACGGCGCGCGTGTGGCGCAGGAACAGCGGCACGCCGACTTCATCCTCCAGCGACTGGATCTGGCGGCTCACGGCCGACTGCGTCAGCGACAGCTCGTCGGCTGCCGCGCGGAAATTCAGGTGCCGGGCCACGGCCAGGAAGGCACGCAGATGGCCGGCTCCGATGGCGCGTGTGCGCAGCAGGGGAACGGGTGCAGTGGTGGCATGGGGCATGGCGCCGCCAGCATACGTCAATCGTGTGACCGGCCGCAGCCCTTGGCGGGCAGATAATCGGCGGCGTTGCCGGCACAGGTTCTGGCGTTTTGGATGAATCACCTATGACAGCACCTCTGGATCTCGTCATCATGGCCGCGGGCAAGGGCACGCGCATGAAAAGCCGCCTTCCCAAAGTCCTGCAGCGCCTGGCGGGGCGCCCGTTGCTGGGCCATGTGCTGTCCACGGCGGCGCAGCTGGATGCGCGCTCGGCCGTGGTGGTCACGGGCCACGGTGCGGACCAGGTGGAGCCCGCCATGGCGGCGGCCTGCCAGGGCGGCTCCATGGCGCTGAAGTTCGTGCGCCAGGAGCCGCAGCTGGGCACGGGCCACGCGGTGCAGCAGGCCGTGCCCGCGCTGGCGGGCGACGGCATGGTCATCGTGCTCTCGGGCGATGTGCCGCTGACGCAGGCCGACACGCTGCGCGCCCTGGTCGATGCGGCCGATGGCCAGCGGCTGGCCCTGCTGACCGTGCGCCTGCCCGATCCCACGGGCTACGGCCGCATCGTGCGCGGCGAAGACGGCACGGTGCAGCGCATCGTCGAGCAAAAGGATGCCAATGACGCCCAGCGCGCCATCCAGGAAATCTACAGCGGCATCATGGCCGTGCCGGCCCGCCACCTGGCCGGCTGGCTGGCCCGCCTGACCAATGACAACGCCCAGGGCGAGTACTACCTGACCGACGTGGTCGCCATGGCCGTGGCCGACGGCGTGCCCGTGGTCGCGCACTGCATTGCCGACCCGGTGCAGGTGGCGGGCGTCAACAGCCCGCTGCAACTGGCCGAGCTGGAGCGCGCCCACCAGGGTGCCCAGGCCCGTGCGCTGATGGAGCAGGGCGTGCGCCTGGCCGACCCCGCGCGCTTTGACCTGCGCGACGACCCGCGCACGGGCCGCGCCGCACGCCTGGCCTGCGGGCAGGATGTGGAGATCGACGTGGGCTGCATCTTCAGCGGCCATGTGGAGATTGGCGAAGGCGCGCGCATCGGCGCCTATTGCAGCATTGCCAACGCCACGATTGCGGCGGGCGCCGTCCTCCATCCGTACACGCATGTCGATGGCGAGAAGGCCGGCGTCAGCGTGGGCGAGGGCGCCCTGGTCGGCCCGTTTGCGCGCCTGCGCCCCGGAGCGCAACTGGGCCGCGAAGTGCACATCGGCAACTTCGTCGAGGTCAAGAACTCCGTGCTGGCCGATGGTGCCAAGGCCAACCACCTGGCCTACCTGGGCGATGCCTCGGTGGGCGAGCGCGTCAACTACGGCGCCGGCTCCATCACGGCCAACTACGACGGCGTGAACAAGCACCGCACGGTGATCGAGGCCGACGTGCACATCGGCAGCAACTGCGTGCTGGTGGCGCCCATCACCATTGGCGCGGGTGGCACGGTGGGCGGCGGCTCCACGGTCACCAAGAGCACCGAGCCCGGCGTGCTCACGGTATCGCGGGGCAGGCAGGTGAGCATCACCAGCTGGAAGCGCCCAGTCAAACTGCCCAAGTCCTGAGACTTCCGAGACACGTGGGCTCGAGGGCCCGCATCGCCGGCGGGTCCCGTACGGGGTACGCCGATTTGCCGAATCTCCTGACCCTGTCCATGCCATGACGGAACCTTTCGCACCCCATCCGCCCCCCGACCCCGCCGCCGACCTGCAGGGCCCTCCCCGCACGTTGCAGGATGCGCTGGAGCGCCTGGCCCAGCGCGAGCAGGAACTGCAGGCCCTGCGCGCCGCGCAGCAGGAATGGCTGCATGCGGTGTCGCACGACCTGCGCGCGCCGCTGCGCCATGTGCTGTCCTTCGGCCCCCTGGTCGATGAGCTGCTGTCGCAGGCCGCGCCTTCGCCGCAGGAGCTGCAGGAGGCGCGCGGCTTCCTGCAGACCATGGACCAGTCGGCGCGCCGCATGGGCGGCATGCTCGACGGCCTGCTGGCCCTGTCGCGCGCCGCGCGCACGCCCATGCAGTGGCAGCCCGTCGCCTTGCAGGAACTGCTGGAGCAGGCGCGCACGGCGGTGCTGGCGCAGCCGCGCTGGGCGGCCTGCGGCGCAGCGGCGCGGCTGCAATGGAGCCTGCCGCAGCAAAGTCCCGCCGTGCGTGCCGACGCGGCCCTGCTGCGCCAGGTGCTGGAGGCGCTGCTGGACAACGCCGTCAAGTTCACCCGGCCCGTGGACCAGCCGCGCATTGCCATCGATGTGGAGCGCCATGCCGACGGCGGCATCACGCTCAGCGTGACGGACAACGGCGTGGGGTTCGACCCCTCGCGTGCGGGAGCGCTGTTCGGCATCTTCCAGCGCATGCACCGCGAATCCGAGTTCCCCGGCCTGGGCACGGGCCTGGCCCTGGTGCGTGGCGTCATGCGCCGCCACGGCGGCGAGGCCACCATCCGCGCCACGCCCGCGGGCGGCTGCTGCGTTTGCCTGAACTGGCCCGGCGGCGAAGTGCGGCGCGCCGATCGCGGGCTCTGAGACCGCCTGCCGCTGGCGCCTGCCCTCAGATCAGCGTGTCGTCCGGCTCGGGCTGGTGGGTGGGGCGGGAGTCCCTGGTGTCCGGGCCCGTGTCGGAGCCTGTATCGGGGTCTGCGTCCGAGCCTGTTCCCGCTCGGGCAGGCGCGCTGCCGGCCATCAGCGGCGCGGCGGGAATCACCTGGTCGCGCCCGGCATCCTTGGCGCTGTAGAGCGCGCTGTCGGCCGCATTGATCCAGTCCTTGACCGACAGAAAGCTCGGGTCCGCCGCCGCCACGCCAATGCTGGCGCTCACGCGCAGCTGGGGATGCTCGCGCACGCGCAGCTGGCTCAACTGGTTGCGTATGCGCAGCGCCACCGCATAGGCGTCGTCCAGCTGGGTGTGCATGCACAGCACGGCGAACTCGTCACCGCCATAGCGGCCCGCCGCGTCGTGCGAGCGCAGGCAGTGCCGGATGGTCAGGCCTATGGCCTGCAGCACCTCGTCGCCCACGGTGTGGCCAAAGCTGTCGTTGATGCGCTTGAAGTGGTCTATGTCCACGATCAGCAGGCAGGCCGAGGCCTGCGTCTGCCGGTAGTCGCGCAGCGCGGCGCGGGCCTTTTGCCACCAGTAGTCCCGGCTGTACAGCGTGGTCAGCGGGTCGATGCGGCTGAGCACCTGCAGCTTCACGTTCTGGCGCGCCAGCTTGCGCACCAGCTGGCGCGTGGACCAGCTGGAGAACACGCTGTGCAGCAGGAGCAGGGGCAGCATGCTCAGCTGCACGGCCAGGCTGGCCTCCCAGTCGGGCACGGGCCGCAGCAGCAGGGCCACCAGCGCGGCGGCCAGCAAGGTGGCCACCAGCGATTGCAGCCAGCCGTCGCGCGTGGCCGTGTGGTTGCGGTCGGCAATGCTGATGGCCAGCAGCGCAATGCTGGGCAATGCGCAGAAATGCATCACGGGAATCCAGCTGCCGATGATCAGCGCGTCTATCTGCAGATTGGCGTGTTCGGCGCGGTGGCTGTCACGGCTGTGGCGGGCGTGCAAAAAGGCGATGTGCGGCCAGACCAGGGCGCTCACCAGCACAAAGCCCCAGACCGCCGGGCTGGCGCCCATCTCGGTCATGGCCGTGCCCACGACGAGGCCGCCCAATGCCATGCTGGAGACGCGCAAGGGGTAGGTTCGGCGATGGATGCGCTGGCGCAAGGACATGGCGGTGCGAGCCGAGTGCGCGCCGATTGCCTAGCGCGTCAGAAAGTGTTGTTGCATCAATTTGTATCATTGTCCCCGTGCGTGCGCAACGCCTTAAAGTTTAACGTTGCCCAAAGTTGGCGTTCGGGACACATTGCAGGCCTCTTGTCCTACGCGGGCCCGATGCAGCGTAGCTTCCTGATGAGCACAAATACTCACAAAATCAAGGCTCCTGGCCTCATTCGGCGGCTGTTCCGGGATTTGTGGACGGCAGCGGCATGGCGGTGGAAAACTTGGCGCGCTTGACGCTGAAAAAACTCTTGACATTGCGCACGTTGGCGTCGCCCGTGAATAGCGCGCGGCTCAGCTCCAGGTAGGCCGGCATGTCGGGCGCGGCCACCACGAGGATGAAATCAGGCCCGGCCGACACGCGCCAGCACTGCTGCACGGCGTCCAGCGCCACGGCGCGGCGCTCGAAGCTGTCCAGCGAATCACTGTCCTGGCGGTCCAGCGAGACTTCCACGATGGCCTGCAGCCCGTGGCCCAGGGCGGCGGCCAGGCGTTCCGGCTGGAGGATGGCCACCTGCCGCTCGATCAGCCCGGTCTCCTGCAACCGCCGCACGCGGCGCAGGCAGGTGGGCGGCGACAGCTGCAGCAGCGCGGCCAGGGCCTGGTTGCTGCGGCTGGCATCGACCTGCAGCAATTGCAGCAACCGCAGATCGGTGGCGTCCAGTTCTATGGAATTTTGTGTCATTGAATTCTGTGAATTGAAATAATATTTCTTTTGCTGGTTTTGATGAAATATTAGTTCAATAGATAAGGAAATTTGGCGAGAAATTTCTTTTCAACCTGCGTAGCATCCGTCGTCATCTCGAAACAAGGAGCTTGTCCATGTGTGGCATCGTCGCAGCGGTTTCCTTCCGCGATATCGTCCCCGTTCTCGTCCAGGGCCTGCAGCGCCTGGAATATCGCGGCTATGACTCCTGCGGCGTGGCCGTGCAGGCGCTGGACGCCCAGGGCGTGCACAGCCAGGGCCTGCAGCGCGCCCGTTCCACGGCGCGCGTGGCCGAACTCATGGCCCAGGTGCAGCAGGACAAGGTCATCGGCCACACCGGCATTGCCCATACCCGCTGGGCCACGCATGGCGAGCCGGCCGTGCGCAACGCCCATCCGCATTTCAGCCACGGCCCCGGCGTCTCGCCCGTGGCCGATGCCGACCAGCCGGCCCGCGTGGCCCTGGTGCACAACGGCATCATCGAAAACTACGAAGCCCTGCGCGCCGAGCTGCAGTCCAAGGGCTATGTCTTCGCCAGCCAGACCGATACCGAGGTCATCGCCCACCTGGTGGACAGCCTCTACGGCGGCGACCTGTTCGAGGCCGTGCAGGCCGCCACGCAGCGGCTGCATGGCGCCTTCGCCATCGCCTTCATGCACAAGGACGAACCGCAGCGCGTGGTCGGCTCGCGCGCCGGCTCGCCGCTGATCCTGGGTGTGGGCCAGGACGGTGCCGAACACTTCCTGGCCAGCGACGCCATGGCCCTGGCCGGCGTGACCGACCAGATCGTCTACCTGGAAGAGGGCGACATCGTGGACCTGCAGCCCGGCCGCTACTGGCTGGTGGGCAAGGGCGGCGAGCGCCTGGCGCCCGAGCAGCGCCCCGTGCGCACCGTGCACGCCCACAGCGGCGCGGCCGAGCTGGGCCCCTACCGCCACTACATGCAAAAGGAAATCTTCGAGCAGCCGCGCGCCATTGCCGACACGCTGGAAGGCGTGCAGGCCATCGTGCCCGAGCTGTTCGACGGCGCAGGCTCGGACGGCAAGGCCGGCACCTCGGCCTGGCGCGTATTCAAGGAAATCGACCGCGTGCTCATCCTGGCCTGCGGCACCAGCTACTACAGCGGCTGCACGGCCAAGTACTGGATCGAAGCGCTGGCCGGCCTGCCCTGCAGCGTGGAAGTGGCCAGCGAGTACCGCTACCGCACCAGCGTTCCCCATCCCAAGACCCTGGTCGTCACCATCAGCCAGTCGGGCGAGACCGCCGACACCCTGGCGGCGCTGCGCCACGCGCAGAGCCTGGGCATGAAGCACACGCTGACCGTCTGCAACGTGGCCACCAGCGCCATGGTGCGCGAATGCGAGCTGGCCTACATCACGCGCGCCGGCGTGGAGATCGGCGTGGCCTCCACCAAGGCCTTCACCACCCAGCTGGCGGGCCTGTTCCTGCTGACCCTGGCCCTGGCCCAGTCGCAAGGGCGGCTGAGCGAGGAAAAGGAGCAGCAGTACCTTGCCGCCATGCGCCACCTGCCCGTGGCCCTGCAATCGGTGCTGGCGCTGGAGCCCCAGGTCATCAGCTGGTCCGAGGACTTCGCCAAGCGCGAGAACGCGCTCTTCCTGGGCCGTGGCATCCACTACCCGATTGCGCTGGAAGGCGCGCTCAAGCTCAAGGAAATCAGCTACATCCACGCCGAGGCCTATCCGGCGGGCGAGCTCAAGCACGGCCCGCTGGCCCTGGTGGACAGCGCCATGCCCGTGGTCACGGTCGCGCCCAACGACGAGCTGCTGGAAAAGCTCAAGAGCAACATGCAGGAAGTGCGCGCGCGCGGCGGCGTGCTCTATGTGCTGGCCGATGCCAAGACCAACATCGAAAGCAGCGAAGGCATGCACGTCATCCGCATGCCCGAGAACTACGGCGCCCTGAGCCCCATCCTGCACGTGGTCCCGCTGCAGCTGCTGGCCTACCACACGGCCTGCGCACGCGGCACCGACGTGGACAAGCCGCGCAACCTGGCCAAGAGCGTGACGGTGGAGTGAGGCAGGGGGCAGCAGGGCGCCGGGGGGCAGCAGGGCGCAGGTCGTGGCCTGCCCTGGTCCTTCGTTGCCCCTGTGCGAAATGTCCGTCGGACACCCGGCGGCTGGCCTACCTGCGGTGTCGCAACATGGGGCTGCGCACGCTCTGGCCGGTCCTACGGCTGAGCCGCATGTCTGGTCCCACACTGGTTACCAGCGCAGTGCATATCTGCGCTGCAGTCGGGCGCTTCGTTTGACGCGCCTCTTTGACCACCATGTGAAGGAGATACCCATGGCTCAGCAAAACGACCAGCAACAGCAGCAGCAAAACAACCCGCAGCAGCAGAACCCGAACCAGCAAAACCCGGGACAGCAGCAGCAGGACAACCCCCAGCACAAGCAACCTGGCCAGAACCAGCCAGGCCAGCAGCAGCCCAATCAGCCCCGCTGACGGGCTGGGCGGCGTTCCGTTTGACGTGAGGATGGAACCATGAAACAGCTTCTTCCCACGAGAGGCCCGCTGCATCCGGTCCATGTTCCCATGCAGATGGGGCAACCCATCACGGACAGGAACTACAGCCAGATGCAGTGCAAGGCGAACGTCCGCCAACAAGGGCAGCCTTTGCGCCAGCCACAGCAACGCTGATTGATCGCAGCCAGCGCTGGTGCAGCGCTCCCTGGAACCGGCCGCCTTCGGGCGGCTTTTCCGTGTCGAGGGCCTGCCCCTGGCCGGGGCCGCCGGAGATCTCCCCGCAAAATGACGCCTTTCCAGCATCAACCCCGAAGGATTTCAACGATGACACTGCAGCGCCCCTGTTTCGTTCTGCCGACCCTGGTGCTCGCCCTGGGATTGTCAGGGTGTGCCGCGCCGCTTTCCAGCGGGCAGCTCGAGAAGGAGGAAGCGGAGCAGGCGAAGACGCTGTGGGTGATCAGCGAGGCCTTGAAGGCCAATATGGCCGTGGTGCTGGTGGCCGATCTGACGCCGCACAAGTCGCTGGCCGACGCCGATGGCATGTCGAAGTGGACTCCCAACGTGGTCTGGACCCATGAGGACAAGCCGGAGATCGTGTTTGGCCGCAAGTTCCAGAACAACGCGCTGCAGCGCGACCCCAAGACCACCTATCTGTTCAAGGCCTTCGAGGTCCATGTGCTGCCGCCGGGCAAGTACCTGATGACGGGGGGTGACGACTACCGGCTCAATGCCCAGCTTGACCAGCTGGGTGCCAAGGCCGGGGCGACCGGCTCAGGCCGCGGCACCCTTGGAACGGCCACGTTGTCGCCGGAAACCTATCGCCAGTTCTATACCGAGATGAACTGGAAGGAGGGCACGACGCACTCGCAAAGCCGGATCGAGAAGTACTGCACCACGGTGCACCGCGCCTCGGGCAATTGCGTGGCCTGGGGCGAGCGCATGGTCACCGACAGCACGCCGGGCATGGCGGCGGGCTACTACCAGGACACAGATTCGCGCGACATTCCCGCACTCAAGGTCCAGGTGCGCGTGCCGCCCAGGCAGGCGCTGGCCAGCTTCACGCTGCAGGGCGGCCAACTGGTGCTGAGCCAGCGTTCGCACCTGAAGACGCCCAGCTACCAGTTCCGCCAGGCCGGCTGCCGCAAGGTGGCGGCCGAGAAGGTGGAATGCCCGCTGGAAGACTTCACCGTCCACACACTGCCGCCGCCCATGGAGTTCACGCGCAACTATCTGGCCACGCGCGCCAATCTCAACGCCGAGCAGGAAAAGCTGATGGCACGCCTGGTGCCCATGCAGGTCACCACGCTGGGCCGCCAGGGCGCGGCCGACCCGGTGTGGGGCACGCCGATCTCGCTGCGCAAGGGGCCATGAAGCCGGGGCGCAGCCGGCGCCCGCCTATCGGCGGCGCCGGGTTGCGCACCTTGGCTGAAAGGCTCGCATGCTTGAAGGAGCCAGCCAGCCTCAGTACTTGAACCTGGCACTCACCATCAGCGTGCGCGGGCTGCCGAAGCTCAGCAGCTGCGCGTTCGGCGTGGTGCCCTGGACGTAGTCCTTGTCCAGCAGGTTCTTGATGGCCAGGCTCAGGCCCCATGACTTCGCTTCATAGCCCAGGTTCAGGTCGAGCAGGGTGTACTTGGCCAGGTTGACGAAGGCCGTGCCGCGCTGTGCCGTGCGGGCACCCTGCATGCGCAGGCCTGCGCCCATGTTCCAGCCCAGGCGGTCGGGGTTGAAGTAGTACTGCGTGAAGACGGAGCCCGCGTTCTTGGGCACATGGTTGATGCGCTTGCCGATTTCGCTGGCCGTCAGGCTTTGGGAGGTCCGGGCCGAGGGGATGTAGCTGTAGGCGGCCGAGACATTCCATTGCCGCGTCAGCGAGGCGGCGACTTCCGCTTCGAAGCCCTTGGTGGTCTGCTCGCCGGTCTGGACGGCGTAGCCCAGGGTGGCGTCGTTCTCGGTGACGTTCTTGCGCCGCAGGTCATACACCGCCAGATAGCCTTGCACGCGCCGGTCCAGGGCCTGGAATTTCACGCCCAGTTCGGTCTGCTTGCCTTCCTCGGGATTGAGCAGCGTGCCGTTGATGCCGGCATCCGTCACGGGCATGAAGGAGGTGGAGTAGCTGACGTAGGGTGCCAGGAACTCGCTGGCCTGGTACATCAGCGAGGCGCTGCCCGTGAAGGCGGTGTTGCTGTTGCTGACCGAGCCGCCGGCCAGCCTGTCCTGGATTTCCACGCGCGTCCAGTCATGGCGGCCATTCAGGCCGACGATCCATTTCTCATCGATCTTGATGGTGTTGCGCAGGTACAGGCCCACGTACTGGCTGTAGGTCAGGTTGTGCGAGGGCTTGCCCTCCTTGATGGAGGTGACGCCATAGACCGGGTTGTCGGCGTTGAAGGGGTTGATGTTGTCCACGCGCTGGTAGTAGTCGCTGCGCTCTCGCATCATGTCGATGCCGGCGGTCAGCTCGTAGTTCACGCGGTCGAATCGGAAGTTGCGCTGCAGGTAGTTGTCCAGGGCGATGTTGACGTCCTGCTTGTCCTGGTAGTTGATCTGGCGCGCCACCAGGGGAAACCTGGCATTGGCCGCCGCAAAGACCGAGTTGCTCAGGCTGCTGCCCTTGGTAAGCGCGAAGTTCTGGCGGAACACCCATTCGTTGTCGAAGTAGTGCGCGTAGTTGGCTCCCAGGCGGTAGGAGTCCACCTCGTAGCTGCGGTCGGGTTCGCCGATGAAGACATTGCGCCCGTACTTCTCGTAGTTCTGCGGAATGCCCTGGTTGCGGATGTAGTTGCGGTGCTGGTAGCTGGCGATGACGGACAGCTCGTTCCTGCCGTCCAGGTCGAAGTTGTACGAGCCCGCCAGGTACTGGTTCTTGAAGTAGACGTAGTCCGTGGGATCGTTCTGGTCGGACGCGCGGCCCACGATGCGGAAGGCGCCCTTGCGGCTTGCGTCGGGCGAGTAGTTCAGGTCGAAGTTGGCCTCCTTCAATCCATAGCTGCCCACGCTGATGCCGGCGCGCGAGAACGACTCGGCCTGCGGGCGCTTGGTGGTCAGGTTGACCAGGCCGCCCGGCAGGGCCAGGCCGAAGCCCACCGAGGTGGGGCCCTTGACCACTTCGATGGAGCCGATGCCGAAGATGTCCTCGGAGCGCAGCACATTGGTGGAGGTCTGCGCCCGCAGGCCGTCCACATAGGTTTGCGCGCTGGAGATCTGGCCGCGGATGATGAAGTCATCCCAGCCGCGCCGGCCGTACGAGCCGGACGCAACGCCGGCCACGCTCTCCAGCGCCTCGGCCACGGACCTGACCTGTTTTTCTTCGATCTGCCGCTGGGTCACCACGCTGATGGACTGCGCGGTCTCGAACAGCGGCGCATCGGAGCGCAGCACGCCCGTGGTTTTGCGGGCGACGAAGTTGTCTTCGTTGTTCTGCTGCTTCTCGGCCTGGATCTGCACGGTTTCCAGTTGCGTGGACGGTGCGTCGGCGGCCTGGGAGAAGGCCATCACGGGGATGGCAGCCAGGGCAAGGCACAGGCAGGAACGGGGCATGCCGGCAATGGTGGGGAGGGTGTGGAAGGAGGAAGGCATGCGCAATGGCCAGTCAATAGAGGAAAAAAGCGTTTGGCAGGGCGTTCGGCGAGGCGATAAGCGGGGAGATAAGTTCATGGAGGTGATGCGTGATGCGTGATGCGCGGCATCGCATGCGGCTGCGGGCCGGGACAGACACGGAAAAGGAAAGGGCGGGGGCGGGGCTGGCGCGCGCTCAGAACTCGACCGTGGCGCGCAGCAGCACCTGGCGCGCGTCGCCCATCGAGATGAAGTAGGTGTTGGCGCTCGACGGGTAGTAGGTGCGGTCGAACAGGTTCTTCACGTTGAGCTGAAAGCGCGTCCTGTAGCCGTTGATCCGCGTGTCATACGTGGCAAAGGCATGGGCCACGGTGTAGCCCGGCAGCCAGAAGGAGTTGGCCGAGTCGCCGGGCCGCCTGCCCACGTACTGCAGGCCGCCGCCCACGCGCAGCCGGCCCTCGCCCAGCACATCGCCCAGCACATCGCCCAGGACTTGGCCAAAGTCGTACACGGCCGACAGCGAGGCCGTCTGCCGCGCCACGTTCCACAGCTGGTTGCCCTGGTAGAGCGGGTCCTGCGTGGTCTTGGCATCCACATAGGCAAAGGCCGCGATGGCGCTCCAGTGGCGGCCCAGCTCGCCGGCCACATCCACCTCCAGACCGCGCGATCGCGCCGCGCCCGAGGTGCGCCAGTCGGTCAGCTTGGTGGCGTCGTTGAACTGCGAGACCAGCACGTTCTTCTTGCGGATGTCGAACAGCGCCAGCGTGCCGGTGAGCTGCCCTGGCAGGTCCAGCTTGGCGCCGGCTTCCCAGGACCGGGCCTCCTCGGGCGCCACGCCCGAGTCGATCACGGTGCCGCTGGCCAGCGGCGCGATGGTGGAGGTGGGCCTGAGCGACTGCGAGTAGTTGCCGTAGAGCGACAGGCCGTTGGCCAGTTGGTAGACCAGGCCGGCGCGCGGCAGCCAGGCCGTGCCGTCGGCCTGGGTGTTGGCCTTGAACGGGCGGCCCCGGCCGGCGGTCTGGCGCCAGGTCTGGTAGCGCAGGCCGGTGGTCAGCACCCAGCGGTCGCCCAGGTGGATGGCGTCCTGCAGGAACAGCGACTGGTTGTGCAGCTGGTCCCTCTGGTCGCTGTCGCTGGCCGAGACGGTGGCCGAGGGCTGCTCCAGCCCATAGACGGGATTGGTGTAGCTGAAGGTGGAGGTCACGGCCTGGCGCAGCAGGTCGGAGCGGTAGATCAGCCGGTACTCGGCATCGGCGCCGAACTGCAGGTCATGGCGCAGGCCGGCCAGCTGCACGCTGCCGTCCACATAGGCAGAGCCATAGCTGTCGGTGCTGAGTGCGCCGTGCGTGGCGTCGTTGCTGCGCTGCAGGGTGCCGCGCGCGGTGTTCACGCCGTTCACGCGCAGCTGGTTGGCGTCGTAGATCTCGCGGTTGTAGCTCAGGTTCAGGTGGGCGGCCCAGCCGCTGCCCAGGCGGTGGTCCACGGAGAGCTGGGCCAGGTGGGTCTCGCCCGTCATCTGGTTGAAGGGCTCGTCCAGCCGGCGCGTGGCGGGAAGGTCCAGCGGGCGCCGGGTGACCGGGTCCAGCGCCGTGCCGCGATCGAAGGGCGTCAGGTACTTGCGGTACTCGTACCAGAGCACGGCCTGCGTGTCGTCGCCATACCAGGCCAGCGACGGCGCCACCAGCGTCTCGCGGTGCTGGCCGAAGTTGCGCCAGTAGTCCTCGTCCACATGGTCGACGACCAGGCGGTAGGCCAGACCGTTCTCACCGATGGGGCCGGTGGTGTCCAGCGTGGCACCCGTGCCGTTGCGCCCGCCCGCGTAGCCCGAACCCTGCAGCGACAGCGCCGTGCGCTGGCGCAGCTGCGGCTTCTTGCTGACCACGTTGATCACGCCGCCCGGGTCCATGAGGCCGTACAGCAGCGAGGACGGGCCCTTGATCACTTCCACGCTCTCGGCGGCGGCGTTCATGCCGCGCCCCTGCACCAGTGGCATGCCGTTGTGCATGACGGAGCCGTCGCGGTTGGTGCCGAAGCCGCGCTTCATGATGGTGTCCTGCGTGCTGGCCAGGGTGTTGCCCTGGGTGACGCCGCTGACATTGGCCAGCGCCTCGTCCAGGTTGCGCGGGCGCTGGTCGCGGATCACCTGGGCCGGCACCACGTTGACCACCTGCGGGATCTCCAGCACGGGTGCCGTGGTGCGCAGGCTGGAGGCATCGGGCGTGGGCTGGTAGCGCTCGTCGGCATCGACCGGGGCAGGGGCCGCCCGGGCCACGACGCGCACGGCGGGCAGCTCGGTGGCGTCGGCCGCTGCAGCGCCCGCCGTTGCAGGCATGGCCGCCTTGCGCACGATGAATTCACCCGCGCCGCCTTCCACCGCCTCCAGCCCGGAGCCCGCCAGGATGGCTGCAAAGCCCGCGCCCACGGTATAGCTGCCGCGCAGGCCGCCCGACTGCCGCTGGCGCGTGCTGGCCGGGTCATAGGACAGGGCCACGCCTGCGGCCGCCGCAAACTGGCCCAGCACCGAGGCCAGCGGGCCGGCCCCGATCTCATAGGCCCTGGCGGCCTGGCGGGTCTGCGCCAGGGGCTCGGCCGCATGGCCGGGGGCCGCACATGCCACCGCCGCAGCCAGCAGGCAGGTCAGCGCCGCGCGGGCGGGTGTCGGTGTGAAGGGCGTTTGCATTCGGGTTTCCTGGCCATGAACAGCGGTGAGACAAGGGCTTTCATGAAGGGAGCCGAACGAGATCGCAAAAGATGAAAATGGGCCGCGAAGTTTTTTGCGCGGCATGGGGAAATGGCTGACCCTGGCTGGCCCTAGGCTGGCCCTAGGCTGGCCCTAGACGGGCACCAGGGTCAGCCAGTAGCGCGACAGGCCGGCCGCGCGCACCGGGAAGGCGCGCGTGATGACGGCCAGCGCCTTGTCCGTGTCGGCCAGGGGAAACACGCCGGACACGCGCAGGTCGGCCACGGCCGGGTCGCAGGCCAGGCGGCCGGGCCGGTAGCGTGCGAGTTCACGCACCACGTCCTCCAGCCGCCAGCCGTCCACGATAAGGCTGCCGCCCAGCCAGCTGACCAGGGCCGGGTCGGCGGCCTGGGCGGGCAGCATGCCGTTGCGGCTGAAGCTGGCCTGCTGGCCGGCCTGCAGCCGCAGGCTGCGGCTGGGGTCCTGCAGGGGCTGGATTTCCACGGCGTCCTGCAGCACGCTCACCACGGTGTCACCGCCCTCGCCGCCCTCGCTGCGCACGGTGAAGCGCGTGCCCAGCGCCAGGATGCGGCCCTGCGGCGTGTGCACCATGAACGGGCGGCCATCCTTGGCGCCCGCGCCGGGCCCGGCCAGGGAATGGGCGGTCTGCACCAGGATCTCGCCCTCGCGCAGCACCAGCAGCCGGCGCGTGGGATCCATGGACACATCCACCGAGGTCCGGGTGTTCAGCGTCAGCTCGGACCCGTCGGCCAGCGTGACGGTGCGCCGCTCGCCCGTGCCGGTGCGGTAGTCGGCCAGCCAGGAGCGCACGCCGCCCTGCCTGCCGGCCAACTGCCATGACAGGCCCGCCACGGCCCCGCTGCCCACCAGTGCGCCGATGCCGCGCAGCACCCGGCGGCGGCTGCGCCGGCTGGCCTGCAGCGTGGAGGCGGCCAGGTGGCCGGGCACGCGCTGCAGCATGGACTGCAGGGCGTCGAAATGCCGCCATGCGCGCTGGTGCTCGGGGTGGGACTCATGCCAGCGCTGCCAGGCGGCACGGTCGGCGTCGGTGGCATCGCCGGAGCACAGGCGCGCGTACCAGGCAATCGCTTCCTGGCGGATGCGGGCCTGCGCCTGGGCTGGGGTGGTGGTGTGGGTGGGCGAATGTGCAGCCGCGTCCAGGGCGCTGTCGCTGTTCGAGGGCAAGGCCGTCATGCGCCGTCTGCCACGATGAGGTAGCAGTGCTCCAGCGCCTTGAGCATGTAGTTGTTGACGGTGCGCACGGTCACCTGGAGCCGCGCGGCGATCTGCGCATAGGTCAGGCCTTCGAGCTGGGAGAGGATGAAGGCCTGGCGCACGGCGGGCTTCATGCCGTCGAGCATGGCGTCGATGGCCACCAGGGCCTCCAGCACGATGGCGCGTGCTTCGGGCGAAGGCGCCTGCGGCTCGGGCAGGGCAGCCAGCGATTCCAGATAGGCCCGCTCCAGCGCCCGGCGCCGGTGGAAATCCACCACCAGGCCGTGGGCGATGGTGGTCAGGTAGGCGCGGGGGTCCACCGGGTCCGCCCGCTCCTTGCGGCCGAGCAGGCGCACGAAGGTGTCGTGGGCCAGGTCGGCGGCATGGTGGGAACAGCCCAGTTTTCTGCGCAGCCAATCGCGCAGCCATCGGTGATGGTCACGATAGAGCGACTGGACCTCGTTGTGCAGCGCGAATTCGCCGGATGACATGCTGACCCCCACAACCGCAAAGATGAATCCCCTGATATCAATGACTTAATGCGATTGGTTCTCATTTTAACCAGGGGGTCATCCGGGCTGCACGGGTGGGTATTGGCAGGCCCCGGCGATCGGTGCCTGCCCGCGGGTCACCAGGTGTGCGCGTAGCTGATCTTCAGCACCGTGCCGGCCGCTGGCAGGCGGCTGGTGTTGTTGTTGCTGCGCAGCAGCTGGCTGTAGAGCGGGAAGTACTGGCGGTTGAACAGGTTTTCCACGCCCAGGGACACGCGGTTCTTGGGGTCGATCTTCCACTGGCTGATCAGGTCCACCGTGGTGTAGCCCCGCGTGTCATAGCGGCCAAAGCCGGTCTTGCCGTCCAGGCGGTAGTCCTTGGCGGCATACGAGGTTGCCTGCAGGCGGTGGCTCCAGCGGGCATCGGGCCGGTACTCCACATAGGCCGTCAGCTTGAGCGGTGGGATGCGAAAGCCCGTCATGTCCTGGTAGCCGCTGGCGGCCTGGGGCAGCTCGCGGCCCTTCATCCAGGTGAAGCTGCCGCCCGCGCTCCAGTGGTCGTCATCGCTGAAGTAGTCCAGGCCGCCTTCGATGCCGTGGATCTTCTCGCGGGTGCGCAGCAGGGACAGGCCGTTGTTGAAGCTTTGCACGGCGCCCAGGTTGGAGCGCGACTGGAAGACGCTGAGATTGGCCATCACGTTGGAGAACTTGCCGCGCCAGCCCATTTCATAGGTGTGGGTCTTGACCGCCTGCAGGTTGGAGTTGCCCAGGTTGAAGGCCGGCGTGGCATTGCGCACCACCACGCCGATGTCCGGCAGCTCGAAGCCCTGGCTGTACGAGGCATAGAACTCCTGGCCCTTCACCGGCGTGAAGACCGTGCCCAGGTTGTAGGTCCAGGCGTTGTACTGGACGGTGCCGCCATTCACGGACTGGGGGTTGGGCACCCGCGATTGCGACAGCGGCGTGAAGTCGTTGAAGCTGGCCTGGGCGCGGTCGTAGCGCAGGCCGCCTTCGGCCGACCATTGGTCGCTGAACTGGTGCTGCAGCTGGGCGAAGGCGCCGATGCTGCGCGTGGTGACCGGGGGCATGTAGATCAGGCGCCCGGTCTTGTTGAAGACCAGGCCGCCGCTGGCGTCATAGGCCCTGGGGTCGAAGATGTCGATGGGCATGTCGGTGCGCTCCTGGTGGAAGTCCGCACCCCAGATCAGCAGGCTTTTCTTGCTGGCGCCCAGCGGCGTCTTCAGTGTCAGGCGCCCGCCAAAGACCTCGGAGTTCTGCATGGACTGGTCGACATTGGCGCCCCGCACCGGCACGGCGCGTGCGTCGAAGGGCGCAAACCGCGTGAAGAAATCCCGGTAGTAGAGCTGGGCGGCCAGCGTGCTGCCTGCGATGTCCCGGTTCTCGTAGTCCAGGCCCAGCATGGTGTTCTTGATCTGGTTCTGGTCTGCGAGCACCAGGCCCTTGATGGGGCGGGCCGCCGCCGTTCCGGCCGGCAGCCGCGCCACCGACGGGTCGGAGGCGTAGTCCGTATCCTGGGCCGCGTTGTAGTGGCTGGCGGTCAATTGCAGGCGCTGGTCGGCGTCAAGCTTGAAGCCGATCTTGGCCGAGGCGTTGTAGATGTTGGAGTCGAACAGGTCGCCCTGGCTGGGCTCGGGCGCAATGCGGTTGCCCTTGGCGTCAAAGGCACCGCCCATGTGTTTTGCGCCCAGGCTCACCGAGTAGTCGACCACCTCGCCGCCGCCGGACAGGTAGTGCTGCACCTCGCCGCCCAGCCCCGCGCCGCGCAGGCGCGACAGCGGGGCCGAGCCGGTGACGATGGTCTCGGCCCGCGTCTCGCCAGAGGGCCGCTTGGTGCGGATGGAGACAATGCCGCCCGCCGCACCGCTGCCGTAGATGGCGCTGCTGCCGCGCAGCACCTCGATCTGCTCGATGTCGGCCGGGTTGATGTTGGCCAGGTTCCTGGACGAATCGCGGTTGGTGTTCAGCGGAACGCCGTCCACCAGCACCAGCATGTTGCGGCCCCGCAGCGTCTGGCCGTAGTCGGTGATGGTGTGGCTGGAGTCCGCCATGCCAGGCACCACCTTGCTGAGCATGGTGGCCAGGCTGTCCGAGCCCTGGCGCAGCTGCTCCACCTCCTGGCCTTCCAGAATCGTGACCTGCCGCGAGGGCGCGACCAGGTTGTTCTGCGTGCGCGCGGTCACCGTGATGGCGGCAAGTTCCGTGGCCTCTGCTGCGGCTTGGGCTGCTGCGGGCACGGCCGCTGCAGCGGACGGCGCCTGGCGGGCCGCCGCAGGCGGCTTCTCCAGCGCATAGTTGCCCGCACCCACGCGGCGCGCTGTCCAGCCTGACGTGTTCAGCAGCTGCGCAAAGCCGTCCTCCACGGAGAACGTGCCGGACAGGCCGCGTGTCTCCATGCCGCCGAGCTGCTGCAGGTCCATGCCCAGGTTCACGCCTGCCTGTGCGGCAAAGGCCATCAGCGCCGGGCCCAGCGGTCCCGGCTGGATCTGGTAGCTCCGGGCAGCGGCGCTGGCGGCCGGCTCGGCCGCCTGGACTGGCAGCGCGTGCAGCAGCAGCGAGGTGCTGACGGCCAGGGCCGCCAAGGCGGTGGCGCGCAGGCTGGCGCGTGGTCCGGCGGTGGAAGAAGGGGAGTGCATGGTGTTCTGTCCTCTGGGCGGTCGATGAAAGTGCTTTTCACACCCCTTGACAGGCGAGAGTGAAAAACCGGACAGCCCTGGCAGAAAAAAATCCAAATCAGCGCCGCGCCACCGTCACCCAGTACCGGCTGCGTTCGTGCACGCGCACCGGCAGGGTCTGGGCCAGAAGGGCCAGGATGCGGTCGGTGTCTTGCAGCTGGTACGTGCCGGAGACGCGCAGGTCGGCGACATCGTCATCGCACCGCACAAGGCCTTCCCGGTAGCGCGACAGCTCGGCCAGGAAGTCCTGCAGCCGCAGGTTCTCGGCATAGAGCACGCCCAGCGTCCAGGCCGAGTCCCGCGCCGCCACCGGGCGGGTGGCGCTGGTGCCATGGCCGTCGAAATGCAGTTGCTCGCCCGCATGCACCACCACGGCCGTGGCCGATGCTGCCGGCGTGACGCGCACCGCGCCCTCCAGCACGGCCAGCGCCGTGCCGTGCTCCAGCTTGCGCACGATGAAGCGCGTGCCCAGGGCCTGCATCTGGCCGTCGTCTGTCTGCACCATGAAAGGCTGGGAGGCGTAGGGCGGGGCATGCGCGGTCTCGACCAGGATTTCCCCCGCATGCTGGCGGATGCGCCGCGCCGTGCCATCCATGCGCACGCTGATGGCCGAGGCCGTGTTCAGCTGCACGCGGCTGCCATCGGCCAGCGTGACCGCGCGGCGCTCGCCCTTGGCCGTGCGGTAGTCGGCCGTCCAGTCCTGCCAGGGCAGGTGGCGCCAGGCCAGCCAGCCCAGCGCGGGCGTGGCCAGGGCCAGCACGGCCGAGCGCAGCAGCTGGCGCCTTGCGGCCGAGGGACGCGCGCGGTTGAGCGTGGCCATGCCGACGGCGCCGGGAACGGCGTTGAAGCGGCCCTTGAGCTGCTCGGCGCACTGCCAGATCTGTTCATGCCGGCTGCTCTGGCTGCGCCAGCGTGCCAGCTCGGCCTGCTCGGCGGCGCTGAAGTCCGAGGCGTGCCTGCGGGCCAGCCAGCGGGCAGCCTCGTCCAGGATGCGTGCGTCTGCGGCCTGCATGCTCAGCGCTCCAGCATCACCAGCAGGCATTGCCGAAAGCCCTGGGCCATGTAGCGCGTCACGGTGCGCACGCTCAGTTGCATGTGGGCGGCAATGTCCTCGTAGGACAGGCCTTCGAGCTGGGACATGAGAAAGGCCGTGCGCACCTTGGCGGGCAGGGCGTCCAGCAGCGCATCGAGCTCCTGCAGCGTCTCCAGCAGGATGGCCCGCGCCTCCACGGACAGCACGGTGGCCTGGGGCAGAAGGTGCAGGGAGGCCAGGTAGGCCTGCTCCAGCGAGCGGCGCTCCAGGTGGTTGACCAGCAGCCGACGGGCCACCGTCGTCAGGTAGGCGCGGGGCTCCTGGATGTCCTCGATGGCCTGTGTCCTGGCGCTGACCCAGATGCGCGTGAACGTGTCCTGGGCCAGGTCGGCCGCATCGCAGCGGTTGCCCAGCCTGCGCTGCAGCCACGCGACCAGCCAATGGTTGTGCTGCGCGTACATGCTGCCCAGAGCCTGGCTGGCGCCACTGTCGGTGGATGGATGCACGTGCCGGGCCTTTCCTCTTGTGCGTCAAAGAACTCCCGGCATTTTATCCAGTTGATATGAATTCTCATTTGCATTGAGGCCGCAGTGGCCCGGGCCGGCCGTTCAACCGGCTGCGGCCAGCCCGTCGAAGGTCGTGCTCGTGACCCAGTCGATGATCTGCGCGTGCGTGTACTGGCCCGATTCCTTGAGCAGGGCCACCACCGGATCGCAGGCCCGCGCGAACAGCGTGTAGAGCACCAGCTCGGCCGGCAGCGCGGGCTGCAGCTGGCCGCTGGTCTGGGCCTCGGTGATCCAGATGCTCAGGCGGTTGCTCAGGGCGATCAGCCGGTCCATGTAGGCATCGTTGGATTGCAGGGAGGCGCTGAGGTTGGAGTTCTGCGCCGGCAGGGAGGGCATTTCGCCTTCCAGCTGGGTCTGCATGGCCCAGCACGTCACGGCCTTGAGCTGGTCCAGCGGGCGCACCGGCGTGCCGGCCTCGGCGGCCTGGGCCGCCGTGTCGCGCAGGCCGTCCACAAAGGCCAGGGCGCGGTCCAGCACGCCCACCATGGCGGCGCCCGCCAGTTCTTCCTTGGAAGTGAACAGCTTGTACAGGCTGGCCTTGGCCATGCCGGCCTCGGCCGCGACCTCGTCCACCGTCATGGCGTCGTAGCCCTTGGTGGCAAGCAGCCGGTTGACGGCCGCCACGATGGCCTGCTCGCGCACGCGCTGTATCTGTTCTTTGATGGAGGAGCGGCTAGTCATAGCGATATTTTAGACCTCGCAGGTCATATCTGATACCAAATAGTGCAAAGCGGGTATGTTTGGTTTATAGTTTGAACTCATCAGTTCACTATTTGGTCTTTATGGTCTAGTCGGGCTGTTCAACCAAGAAGGGCGCCTCCATGCATCGCATTGCTGTCATCGGTTCGGGGATTGCGGGGCTGGCCGCAGCGAGCCGCCTGGCCGCGGCGCCGGGCGGGCCTGCCGTGACCTTGCTGGAGGCGGGCGGCCATTTCGGGGGGCACGCCAACACGGTGGACCTGACGCTGGGCGGCGTGAGCCAGGGCGTGGACACCGGCTTTCTGGTCTTCAACCACCGCACCTATCCGCTGCTGACGCGTTTGTTCGAGCAGCTGCAGGTGCCTACGGCTGCCGCCGAGATGTCGTTTTCCGTGCAGGTGCCTGAGGCGGATGGCCGCGCGGGCCTGGAATGGAGCGGCAGTTCGCTGGGCGGCGTGTTCGCGCAGCGGGGCAATCTGCTGCGCCCGCGCTTTCTGAAGATGCTGGCCGAGATCCTGCGCTTCAACCGCCTGGCCACGCGCATCGCCCAGGAAGGCGATGAAGCGCGGCTGCGCAGCGCCATCGGCGATTTTCTGGACGACCACGGCTTTGGCGCCGCCTTCCGTCAGGACTACCTGCTGCCCATGATGGGCTGCATCTGGTCCTGCCCCACCGACCAGATGCTGCGCTTTCCCGTGGCCACGCTGATCCGCTTTTGCCACAACCACGGCCTGATCCAGGTCACGGACCGGCCGCAGTGGCACACGGTGCGCGGCGGCTCGCGCCAGTACGTGCGGCGCATGGTGGCCGCGCTGCTGAAGGACGGCCGCCACGAGGCGCGCCTGAATGCGCCCGTGCTGGGCCTGCGCCGCGCCGCGCACGGCGCGCTGCTGCAGACGGCGAACGGCACGGAGCCGTTCGACGCCGTGGTGCTGGCCTGCCACAGCGACCAGGCCCTGCGCCTGCTCGGCAGCGATGCCACGCCACAGGAGCGCAGCGTGCTGGGCGCCATCCGCTACCAGCCCAACCAGGCCGTTCTGCACACCGATGCCAGCGTGCTGCCGCGCAGGCAGGCGGCCTGGGCCGCCTGGAACTACGAACGCGCGGCCGACCCGGGGCGGGACCAGGCCGGCGTCTGCCTGCACTACCTGCTCAACCGCCTGCAGCCCCTGCCGTGGCAGCAGCCCGTGATGGTTTCGCTGAACCCGGTGCGCCCGATCGATGAAGGCCAGGTCCATGCGCGCATCGAGTACAGCCACCCGGTGTTCGACCTGGCGGCCATCGAGGCCCAGGGCCGCGTGGCCGGCGTGCAGGGCCAGCGCCGGACCTGGTTCTGCGGCGCATGGTGCGGCTACGGCTTTCACGAAGACGGCCTGCGCTCGGGCCTGGACGCGGCCGATGGCCTGCTGCGTGCCCTGCCGGCCTTACCCGTCCTGCCCGCCAGCGCGGCCTTCGAGGGGGTTGCATGACGGCCCGCCCCCTCATCGGCTTCGGCCATGTCTGGCACCGCCGCCTGCGGCCTGTCGAGCATGCCTTCCGCTATCCCGGCTACTTTCTGATGCTGCCGCTGCGCAGCCTGCGCACGCAGCCGGACGCCGCGCTGCGGCGCAACCGGCTGGGCTGGCTGAGCTTTCATGACAGCGACCATGGCGAGGGCGGCTGCGACGCACTGGCCTGGTTCGAGCAGCTGCTGCACAGCGAAGGCATAGCCGACGCCGATGGCGAGGTCTGGCTGCACACCTTCCCGCGCGTGCTGGGCTACGTGTTCAAGCCCGTGAGCTTTTGGTATGCGCACCGCGCCGACGGCTCGCTGGCCGCCGTGCTGGCCGAGGTCAACAACACCTTTGGCGAGCGCCACGCCTATCTGCTGGCGGGGCCGGACCTGGACTGGGGCCGCGAGCAGGTGGCGCGCAAGCAATTCCATGTCTCGCCGTTCTGCGAGGTGCGCGGCGAGTACCGCTTCCGCTTCGAGCGCGGCGAAGACCGCACCCTGGCGCGCGTGGACCTGCACGACGAGGACGGCCCGCTGCTGCAGACCAGCGTGGGCGGCGTGCTGCACCCGCTCGACGGCGCCACCGTGCGCCGCGCCTTCTTCGGCACGCCCCTGATGACGCTGGGCGTGGTCGCCCGCATCCACTGGCATGCGCTGCGCCTTTGGGCCAAGCGCGTGCCTTTCCATGGCAAACCCTCCGAGCCCAAGCGCTTCGTCACACGATGAACACTACCGCCGCCCCCTTGCTGAGCCCCTCCGCGGCAGCGCCGCGCCGCACGCCTGCACGGGCGCGCCGGGTGCTGAACCTGCTCGAACGCCTGCCCCACGGGCAGCTGGACCTGGAGCAGCCCGATGGCCGCCTGCTGCACCTGCCCCGCCCCCCGTCGGGGGCTGCCGATGCGCATTGCGTGCTGCACGACTGGCAGGCGCTGGAGCGCACGCTCAAATCGGGCGACATCGGGCTGGCCGAAGGCTATATCGCCGGCGAGTGGGACAGCCCCGACCTGGCCGCCCTGCTGCGGCTGTGCATGGCCAACCGCGACCATGTGCAAAGCCTGGTCTATGGCAGCTGGTGGGGCCGGCTGAGCTACCGCCTGCGCCATCTGCTGCAACGCAATACGCGGGCCGGCAGCGCCAGGAACATCCATGCCCATTACGACCTGGGCAATGATTTCTACCGCCTGTGGCTGGACCCGGGCATGAGCTACAGCGCGGCCTGGTTCCAGGGCCGCACGGGCCAAGCGCTGTGCAACGCGGACCTCCAGGAGGCCCAGCAGGCCAAGCTCAGGCGCACGCTGGACGAGGTGCGGCTGCAGCCCGGCCAGCGCCTGCTGGAAATCGGCTGCGGCTGGGGCGGGCTGGCCGAGGCGGCGGCGCAGGAGTTCGGCGCCCGGGTCACGGGCGTGACGCTGTCGCGCGAGCAACTGGTCTGGGGGCAGCAGCGCATGCAGCAGTCGGGCCTGGCCGACGCGGTGGAGCTGCGCTACCAGGACTACCGCGACCTGCCCGCGCGCCATGCGGGCGAGCCCTTCGATGCCATCGTCTCCATCGAGATGTTCGAGGCCGTGGGCCGCGAGTACTGGCGCGGCTACTTCCAGACGCTGCGCGACTGCCTCAAGCCAGGAGGGCTGGCCTGCATACAGACCATCACGCTGCGCGAGGACCTGTTCGCGCGCTATCTGCGCTCCACCGACTTCATCCAGCAGTACATCTTCCCGGGCGGCCTGCTGCCCAGCATCCCCGCCTTCGAGCAGGAGGCGCGCCGCGCCGGCCTGGTGGTGGAAGGCCGCATGTCCTTCGGCCGCGACTATGCGGAGACGCTGCGGCGCTGGCGCCAGTCCTTCGAGGAGCGCATGGAGGCCGTGCGTGCCCAGGGCTTTGACGAACGCTTCGTGCGCATCTGGACCTTCTACCTGGCCTACTGCGAGGCGGCCTTCGACACCGGCAACACCGATGTCGTCCAGTTCACGCTGCGCAAGCCCCTGCCATGACAGCCCCGCAACCCCACGCGCGCCGCGCCCCCCGCCGCCAGGCCCTGGTCTGGGGCGCCGCCTGCGTCCTTGCCCCTTCATTGATCACCATGTCCAACGCCCTGCACGCCATCACCCCGACCGCCGAACTTCCGGCCGAACTGCGCAGCGCCCTGCCGTCCGCGCGCCTGATGGGCACGGCCGTGCTGCGCTTTTTCGGCCTGCGCGTCTATGAGGCGCGGCTGTGGGCCGCGCCCGGACTGCTGCCCGAGGACTACGCCCGCCACCCATTTGCGCTGGAGCTGGTCTATGACCGCAAGCTCGAAGGCGCGGCCATTGCCGAGCGCTCCATCGCCGAAATGCGCAGGGTCGGCAGCTTCACCGAAGAGCAGGCCCGCCAATGGCTGGACCTGATGAAGCAGGCCTTTCCCGATGTGGTGGCCAAGGACCGGCTGCTGGGCCTGAACGACGGCCAGGGCGATGTGCGCTTTTTCCACAACGGCCGGCAGACGGCGCAGCTGCGCGATGCCGACTATGCGCGCCTGTTCTTCGGCATCTGGCTGGCGCCGCAGACCTCGGCGCCTGCCATGCGCACCTCGCTGCTGGGCCAGGGCTGAACGCCAGCGGACCATGCCATGACCTCCGTCCCGGCCCCCGCTCCCGCCCCCGTGCTGCCCTGGCGCACAGGGCTGGCCTATGGCGGGCTGGCCGCGCCGCTGGCCTTTGTGTCCCTGCCCCTGTATGTGAACCTGCCCTACCACTACGCCAGCGTGGCCGGCGCGCCGCTGGCCGGGCTGGGCGCGGTGCTGCTGGCCACGCGGGCGCTCGATGCCGTGGTCGATCCGGCCATTGGCCGCCAGGCCGACAGGCTGCTGCGCGGCGGTGTGCGGCCGGCCTGGCGTGCGGCTGCGCTGGGCAGCCTGCTGATGGTGCTGGGTTTCGGGGCGCTGTGGCATCCGCCGCGCGGCTCCGAGGCCGCCATGCTGGGCTGGCTGGCCGGCAGCCTGCTGGTGTGCACGCTGGCCTACAGCTTCGTCACCATCCTCCACCAGGCCTGGGGCACCCGCTGGGGCGGGCAGCCCGCCTGGCGTGCCCGTGTGACGGCCTGGCGCGAGGGCGCCACGCTGGCGGGCGTGCTGCTGGCCAGCGTGCTGCCGGCCGTGATGGGCCTTGACGCCACCAGCGCCGTGCTGGCACTGGGCCTGGTGCTGGGGCTGATGGGGCTGTACCGGCTCCGGGCGCCCGTGGCTCCTGTGCCCCATGTGTCCCATGTGTCCTTTGCGCCCCGCATGCCGCAATCGGAGTCCCCGGCCTCGGCCGCCCTGGCCTCTTCCACTTCTCCGTGGGCAGATGCCGGGTTTCGCCGGCTGCTGGCCATCTTCATGCTCAATGGCGTGGCCGCGGCCGTTCCCGCCACCTTGCTGCCCTTCTTTGTGGCCGACAGGCTGCAGGCGCCTGCACTGCAGCCTCTGCTGCTGCTGTGCTTCTTTGGCGCGGCGGCCCTGGGCCTGCCGCTGTGGGTGAAGGCCGTCTCGCGCTGGGGCCTGGCGCCCAGCTGGCGCGCGGGCATGCTGGCCAGCGTGATGGCCTTCGGCTTCACGCCCTGGCTGGGCGCGGGCGACGCCATGGCCTTTGCCGTGATCTGCCTGGCCAGCGGGCTGGCCCTGGGCGCGGACCTGGCCTTGCCGGGCGCACTGCTCACGGGCGTGATCCACGAGTCCGGCCAGGGCGGCCGGGGCGAGGGCCGCTACCTGGGCTGGTGGACCTGCGCCACCAAGCTCAACCTGGCCCTGGCTGCGGGCCTGGCCCTGCCCCTGCTGTCCGCCGCGGGCTACCGCAGCGGCGGCACCGACCCGGCCGGGCTGCAGGCGCTGGCCTGGGCCTATGGCGGGCTGCCCTGCCTGCTCAAGCTGGCGGCGGCGCTGCTGCTTTGGCGCGCCGAGCGATTGCATTCTTCCTGGAGTCACACATGAGCCACATCACCCACTGCGCTTCGTTTTCGCCGCTGCGGCGCGTCTGCCTGGGGGCGGCATTGGCACTGTCCCTGGCGGGCTGTGCCGGGCCTTCGGTCCAGGACTACGCCAAGGAGCAGCCGCAGCTGGACCTGCGCCAGTATTTCAACGGGCCGCTGACGGCGCACGGCATGTTCACGGACCGATCGGGCAAGGTGGTCAAGCGATTCACCGTGCGCATGACGGGCCGCTGGAATGGCGACGAGGGCTCCCTGGAGGAGCACTTCGTCTACAGCGACGGCAGCACCCAGGAGCGGGTCTGGCATATCCGCCACCTGGGCGAGGGCCGCTACAGCGGCCGGGCCGACGACGTGGTGGGCGAGGCCCAGGGCCAGAGCGCGGGCAATGCCATCCGCTGGAGCTATGTGCTGGCCCTGCCCGTGAATGGGCGGGTCTGGAACGTCCACATGGATGACTGGATGTACCTCATGGACGGGCGCACCCTGCTCAACCGCACGGCCATGAGCAAGCTCGGCGTGCACCTGGGCGATGTGACGCTGTCCTTTGTCAAGGAGTGATGGCCATGCCGCTGTTCTCGCGCGGGCTGAACCCGCTCCTGGCTGACTGGAAGGGACGCTCGGCATGGGTGGTGGGCGCCTCCTCGGGCATAGGGCGTGCCACCGCCGAGGCGCTGCACCGGCACGGCGCCCGCGTGATCGTCTCCGCCCGGCACGGCGGCGCGCTGCAGGACTTCGTGCGCAGCCGCGAGGGCTGCCTGGCCTTGCCGCTGGATGTGACCGATGCCGCCGCCGTGGATGCGGCCGCCCAGGCCGTGCTGGCCCACGCGGGCGGGGCGCCCGACCTGATCCTCTACTGCGCAGGCCACTACCGGCCCCTGCGCGCCACCGAGTTCGACCTGGCCGAGATGCAGCACCACCTGGCCGTGAACTATGGCGGCGTGCTGCACCTGCTCGATGCCGCGCTGCCCATGCTGCTCAAGGCTGGCCGGGGCCATCTGGCCCTGGTCGGCTCGGTGGCCGGCTACCGGGGGCTGCCCATGTCCCTGGCCTACGGCCCCACCA
This sequence comes from Delftia sp. BGA-UO-ETr-SB1, assembly GCF_059567865.1. Lineage (NCBI taxonomy): Bacteria > Pseudomonadati > Pseudomonadota > Betaproteobacteria > Burkholderiales > Comamonadaceae > Delftia > Delftia sp. BGA-UO-ETr-SB1. Next base: position 806,957 of record NZ_JCAQOW010000006.1, read on the forward strand.
AGGCGGCGCTCAACAACCTGGCGGAAAACCTCTATCTGGACCTGCATGGCCTGGGCCTGGGCGTGTCCATCATCAATCCCGGCTTTGTCGATACGCCGCTGACGGCGCAAAACAGCTTCAGCATGCCGGCCCTGATCGGCGCCGACGAGGCGGCCCGGCATATGCTGCAGGGCTGGGCGCAGGGGCGTTTCGAGATGAATTTCCCGCGCCGCTTCACACGCTGGGTGCGCCTGCTGCGCTGCCTGCCCGACGCCTGGTATTTCTCTGCGGTCCGCCGCTTCACCGGAGCATGAAACCCATGAGCAGCGGCATATCCGATCCGCGACTGGCCCGCTTGGCCCAGGCCTACGAGGCCCTGCGCCGCGACAACCTGCCGGCGCTGCTGTCCCTGTATGCCGAGCAGGCCCTGTTCAAGGACCCGTTCAACGAGGTGCGCGGCCACGCCGCGATCGAGCGCGTGTTTTCCCACATGTTCGAGCAGCTCGACCGGCCCCGCTTCGCCGTCAGCCACGGCGCGGTGCAGGGGGACAGCGGCTTTCTGCTGTGGGAGCTGGGCTTTGTGCGGGCATCCGGCCAGCCCATGCACATCTGTGGCACCAGCTACCTGCAGTTCGATGGCGACGGGCTGGTGGCAGTGCACCGCGATTTCTGGGACCCGGTGGAGGAAATCTTCGCCAAGGTCCCTGTGCTGGGCGCCGTGGCCAGGGCGCTGCAGCACAAGCTCAGGGCGCCGCAGTAAGCAGCCGGGCCAACTGCGCCAGGGCGCCGTCCAGCGCGTCGAAACGCGGCGCACCCAGGCAGATGCGCAGCCCGCTGGCCTGCTCCTGCGGGTCCACCATGAGCGAGCCCGGATCGGTCAGCTTCAAGCCCAGCGCCGCTGCGGCCGATACCAGGCGGCCGGCGGCTTCGCGCTCCATGGGCAGCCAGGCGTTGTAGGCCTCGGGGTGCAGCACCAGGCCGGAGCCACTCAGGTGCGGGGCGAGGTGTGATGCGGCCAGCCGGCAGCGCCGCTGTGCCTCATGGCGCAGGTCGGCCTGCAGGGAAGCGACCACGCCGTGCGACAGCCATTCATCGATCACGGCGCAGGAGAGGGCCGAAGGCGCCATGGACATCTCCTGCACAAGCTCCACAGCCGCGCCGCACAGCGAAGCGGGCAGCACCAGCATGCCCACCTGCAGCCCCGGGCCCAGCGACTTGGACAGCCCGTTCACATGCAGCGTGATCTCGGGCGCCAGCGTGGCCAGATGGGCCAAGGGGGCGTGATCGGGCAAGCAGGCGGCATACACGCCGTCTTCGATGATCCAGGCGCCTGCGCTGCGGCAGATGTCCACGATCGCCTGCCTGCGCTCCGCGCCCATGGTGGCCGTGGTCGGGTTGTGCAGCGTGGGGGTGAGGTAGACCACCTTGCCTTCGGCGGCGGGAATGCCCTCCAGCGCATCGGCCAGCGCCTGCGGCAGCAGGCCCTGCGCGTCGATGGCCAGGCCCTGCAGGGCGCAGCCCTTGCGCCGGGCCAGGGCAATGGCGCCGGGGTAGGTGATGCGCTCGGTCAGCAGCCGGCCCCGGGGCTGGCAGACCAGATCGAAGGCCAGGGACAGCGCCTGGCGCGCGCTGCTGGTCAGCACCATGTGGTCGGGTTCCACATTCAGGCCCAGCGTCTGCAGCCAGCGCACGAGCACGCGCCGATGCTCCAGGTGGCCCTGGGGCGGGGCATAGAAGTTGAAATGATCGGCATCGATGCTGCGCGCAATCCCGGTCAGCGTACGAGCCAGGACGCGCGCACTGATGGCGGCCGGCGGCGCGTTGGAAGACAGGTCGATGTCCTCGCCAGCCTGCGCCTGCTGTGACGCCACGAAGGTGCCCCGGCCCTTGACGCTGCGTGTCAGCCCCCGGCGCTCCAGCAGCGCATAGGCCCTGGTCACCGAGCCCAGGCCGATCTGCAGCCTGTCGGCCAGGTCCCTGTGGGCGGGCAGGCGGTCGCCGCCGGCCAGCCGGCCTTCGACGATGTCGTCGGCCAGGGCGCGCGCCAGCCGCTCGGCGGCACTGGCTTCAATGCGCGCAAGACGGGGCGTCCAGGGGGAGGGCAGGAGCATGGTCGGGGCAAGGAAAAAATGAGTGTGCCGTGACACTATTTCATTTGTCGATAGTGTAACGTTCACTCCATGTTCAGCCACATCACCGTCGGCGCCCGTGATCTCGAGCGGGCCGGCCGCTTCTATGACGCGGTGCTTTTCCCGCTGGGACTGCAGCGCCGTGCCGTCCAGCCCGATGGCGGGCCGGCCGCGCTGTGCTGGGTGGCGCCGCCGGCGGCCTTGCCGCGCTTTTATGTCTACAGCCCCTTCAACGGCGAGCCGGCCACGGCGGGCAATGGCGCCATGGTGGCCTTTGTGGCCCCGTCGCCCGACGCGGTGGACGCGGCCCATGCCGCCGGCCTGGCCCGGGGCGGCAGCGACGAAGGCCCGCCCGGCCCGCGCCCGCATTACGGCGATGGCTACTACGGCGCCTACCTGCGCGATCCCGACGGCAACAAGGTCCATGTGGTGCATCGCGCCGATGTGCAGTCGTAGCGCAGATCGGGCCCGCCGCCCGTCTCCCTTTCTTTCTTTTCCTTTCCATGCAACAAGGACCGTCTTCATGAGCATTGCCGTTCATATGGTCGACGTTTTCGCCAGCGGCCCGCTGTCCGGCAATCCGCTGGCCGTGATCACCGGTGGGCAGGCGCTGACCACCGCACAGATGCAGCAGCTGACACGCTGGTTCAACCTCTCCGAAACCGCGTTCCTGCTGCCGCCCACGCAGGCGCAGGCCGACTACCGCGTGAGGATTTTCACGCTGGACCGGGAGATGCCTTTTGCCGGCCATCCCACGCTGGGCAGCTGCCATGCCTGGCTGTCCCAGCACGGTACGCCCAGGAACGCAGGCCACATCGTCCAGGAGTGCGGGGCGGGACTGGTGCAGATACGGCAGGAGCATGGGCGGCTGGCATTCGCCGCGCCGCCCATGCTGCGCTTTGGCGCGCCCACCGCCGATGAGCTGGATGCCGCGCTGCGCATGCTGGGCATCACTGCCGAAGAGGTGCAGGCCGCCTCGTGGATAGACAACGGCCCCGGCTGGCTGGGCATCCGCCTGGCCTCGGCCGAGCAGGTGCTTGCGCTGAACCCGGCCCGGCAGTGGCCGACGCGCATGGACGTGGGCGTGGTGGGACCCTATGCCAGGGGTGTCGGCGGTGCCAGCCCTGCCGCCTGCGAGGTGCGCGCCTTCTTCTCCGATCACCAGGGCGCCATCGTCGAAGACCCCGTCACCGGCAGCCTCAACGCCTCGCTGGCGCAGTGGCTGTTTGCGACGGGAGTGATGGACAGCGACTACGTTGCCGCCCAGGGCCGCCGCCTGGGCCGTGACGGCCGCATTTTCCTGACCCGTGACGGCACGGGCCAGGTCTGGGTGGGCGGCACTGCGCGCACCCATGTCGAAGGCGCACTGAGCGGCCTTTGATCCACACCGAAAGAACCCACGAATGACAGCGATCCAAGAGAGCCCGCGCGCTCCCGTCTCATCGGCCAGGGCCAACCTGAAAATGCTGGTGCGCTACAAGGCCTGGGCCAACGGCCTGACCTTCAAGAGCGTGATGGAGTTGCCCGAAGGCGAGGCTCTGAAGCAGCGGCCCACGAGCTTCGGCAACATGGTGCGCACGCTGAACCACGTCCTTGTGGTGGAGGACATCTTCAGGCACCACCTGCAGGGCCGCAAACATGGCTACACCATGCGCAACACCGACCACACGCCCACGCTGCCGGCGCTGTGGGAATCGGTGCAGGAAATGGACCGCTGGTATGTGGAGTTCGTCGACGCATGCCCGGACGAGGAACTGGCGAAGGTCGTGCACTTCGAGTTCGTGGGCGGCGGGCAGGGCGCCATGACGCGCGAGCAGATCGTGCTGCACGTGGTGAACCACGGCAGCTACCACCGTGGCTTTGTCAGCGACATGATGTACCAGGTGCCCTTCGTGCCACCGGCCAACGACCTGCCGGTGTTCCTCAGGGACTGCTACCGCGTGGACGAGCCGGCCTGCGGTTGAGGCAGGGCCAGGGCCTGCTGCGCCAGGGCGCCCTGGAGCACGGGCAGCTCAGGTGGCGTGTTGCCGGGCAGGGCCCATCCCTGGCGCAGCGCACCGGCAAAACCGTCGGCCACACGCGAGTAGGCGCGGCCGCTGGTCATCACCCGGGGCCGGGCCGACCAGGCGATGCGTGCGCCGCCGGCCGCCAGGCGGTCCACCAGGTCCTGGTCCTCGCCGCAGGTGCGTGCGTCGAACCCGCCGGCCTGGCGGTAGTGCCAGGCTGAGATGCCCAGGTTGGCGCCGTGCACGTGGCGGTGGCCGTCGCGGTCCGTGTAGGTGGTCTCGAAGTGCCGCCGCGCCGTGTCCGCCTGGACGCCGTGGGCCGACCAGTCGGCCACTTGCACCGTGCCGCAGACCACGTCGGACTGAAGCGCCAGCTGGTCGGCCAGCCAACTCTGAGAGACCGTGGTGTCGGCATCCGTGAAGGCCAGCCAGCGGGCGCCCAGCAGCAGCAGGTACTCCGACCCCAGGGCCCGCGCCTTGCCCACGTTGCGCGCGGCAATCGGCAACGGGATGGCGGGCCAGCGGCGCACGGCCGATTCGGTGGCGTCCTGGCAGCTGTCCAGCACCACGACGACGGCCACGGTCTCGCCCTGCAGGTCGGCATGGGCGGCCGCGCAAAACACGCTGTCCAGGCAGCGGCCTATGAGGTCTTCCTCGTCATGGGCTGGGATGCACACGCCGATCATCTGTCCGTCCTTTCAGGGGTTTTCTGCCAGATGTCCAGCTGGAAATCCGGCTCGCTGTGGCTCAGCAGCAAGTGCAGCTGCGCATGGGCCGACACGCTGTCATGCAGGGTGCGAGTGGTCTGCAGGTGATCGTGCGCCCCATGCCGCCAGTGGCACATGAGCCAGTGGCCGCCGCCCTGCAGCGAGGCCAGGCACTGGCGGTTGAAATGCGCCAGTGCCGCGTCGTCGAAGTAGTAGGCGAGCTCCGAGACCACGATGAGATCGAAGCCTTGCTGCGGCATCTGTGGCACCTGTGGCCATTGCCAGGGCAGGGGCAGGGCCTGCAGGTCCAGGCGTGCGCGGTCCTGCGGCGCAATCCGCTGGCGGCACAGATCCACGGCCCTGTCCGAGAAATCGACGGCGCACAGCCGGTCGCAGCGCTGCAGCAGGCGCTGCGTGGCCTCGCCATTGCCGCAGCCGGGCTCGAAGCCGTGGGCATAGCGCTCGCGCGGCAGGGCGGCCAGCAGCAGGTCGCGCTTGCGCCGCTCGTACCAGCGCGATGCGACCTGCCAGGGGTCGGGGTCGGCCTGGTACATCTGCTCGAAGTGCTGCCTGGCGCCGTTCATAGAAACACCACTTCAAACGGGCGCAGCAGGCGCTGCGTGGCCCATGGCGGCAGGATGGCGTCGCGGCCCGTGGACGGGTCGGGCAGCAGCTGGCTGCGAAAGCACGACAGGGCCTGGCGCTTGAGTGCGAGTTCTCCGGGTGACAGCGCAATGGCGGCGGCCCGGTGCCATGGCACGCGCCTGTCGCCGGGCTCGGCCCAGTGCCAGGCCCAGATGGGCAATTCGACAAGCCGGCAGCCCGTGCGCGCGGCCGCCGTGGCGCAAGCCTGGCCAGTGGCCTCGTGGTCCGGGTGACCGTCTTCGCGCCAGGTGCACAGCAGCGCATCCGAGGGCTGCAGCAACTGCTCCAGCCGCTGCAGCAACTGCGCGGCATGCTCGGCGATATGGCCGTCGGGCAGGCCCAGCCGCAGCACCTGCGCCTGCGGCGCAAGCAGGGCCAGGGCCTGGGTGCTCTCCTGCACGCGCTCGCGCACCAGACGCTGCGGTGGCCACAGCGTCGAGTCGGGGTGGCTGGCTCCGCCATCGGTCACGGAGACGATGAGGCAGGGCATGCCCCGCTCGGCACAGCGGTGCAGCAGGCCGGCGCAGCCCAGGATTTCGTCATCGGGGTGTGGCGCGACGATGACGGCGCGGCGCCGGCCGTCCAGCAGGTCGTCCATGGATACCTGCGCTGGCCGGCGCTGCGCAAACCAGGCCTGCCAGCGCGATTCGGGCGTGCCCCGGCCCTCGATGAGGCGCGGCTTCACAGCATCCATGCCGCGCCTCCCGGTGCCTGCGAGGCCTGTGCCTTCTCGGCCAGCAGGCGGCCGAGCGCCGCCTGGTCGCGCTCGGCATGGCTTTGGCGGATGAAGACGGGCAGGTCGGCCATCAGCTGCGCCAGGCCCCTGTTCTTGCACAGCGGGCCGGGACCGATGGCGCGCGGCACGCGCCGCAGCACCTCTTCGGCGGCGGCTTCCACGGCCAGGCGGGCGCGGCTGACGGCCAGCAGGCAGGGGTCCGATGGCGTGGCATCGATGCGGGCCGCAGCGTCGCGCAGCAGGCCGGCCGCGCTGGCCAGCGCCACGTCCAGCGCGCCCAGGTGGGCCTGGCGGTGCGGGTCCTCGCCTTGACTGACGGCCTGCTGCAGATGGCTGGCGATGCGCGCTGCCGCGCCATGCCAGCAGGCCGCAACGCCTGCGCCGCCATGGTGAAAGCCGGGGCGGCTCAGGTACTGGCCCGGGGCCCCGACCAGCACGCCGGTGGCGCCGCCGAAGTGCACATCGGCGCTGGCGCTGGAGGCCATGCCCACGGCCTGCCAGTGGCTGTCGTCCCTGCGGATGCCGGGCTGGTCCATGGTGACGGCGATCAGGCAGCGCTGGCCGTCTGCCAGCCAGCCGCTGACCAGGGCGCGGTCCACGGCGCGGGCGCCGGAGCACCAGGGCTTGTGGCCGGACAGGCGAACCGCCGAGCCTGCCTGCAGCGTCGTGCGTTGCGTGGCGTCGGGAGATGCCGCCGTGGCCTGCACGCGCTCGCCCGGCGGCTCGGCGCACCAGACGGCCCAGCGCAGTCCTTCGGTGGCCAGGTCGGCCTGCAGTTCGGACAGGATGGCCAGGGCATCGGTATGGCCTTCATAGAGCTTGGCCAGGCCCAGGCTGTGGGCGGCCACTTCGGCCAGTGCTCGCCAGCGCTGCAGCGTGTGGCCATGGCCCGGCAGCGGCAGGCGGTCGGCGCCCTGCGCTACCAGCAGGGCCAATTGGTCCGCTGGCGACAGGTCCGCATGGCCGCGCAAGGCCTGGGCCAGCGTGTCGCTGCATGTCCACGCATTGGCGTGCTCGTCGTTGTGCTGGGCCATCACCGCTCACCTTCCTTTTTCGTGCCTTGCGCAGCCTGGAATTGGGGGGAGGCGCCAGGCGTTGCCATGGTGCCGGGAGGATGAACGCGGCGCCGCAGGAGCAGGAAGGCATTACCTGTCGGAGATCACCGACCGGCAGGCGTCCCGTTCCACACCATCGGCAGGGCAGGCGGCCAGTTCCAGGCGCAGCGGCGCCTGCTCCTGCCTGATCGAGGGAACGGGGATGCCGAAGCCTTCCCTTTCCCTGTGCTCCATCGGCCTGGCCTCTTTCAAGGCAGACAGAAAGGCCTTGCGCCACCAGTGCACGTCCTGCTCGGCAATGCGCTGCAGCAGCCGCTGGTGCCGCTGGCGCCTTTCCTGCAGCGGCATCTGCAGGGCCTGCTGCACCACGGCTGCCGTGCCGTGCACGTCGTAGGGATTGACCAGCAGCGCCTCCTGCAGCTGCTCGGCAGCGCCGGCAAAGCGCGACAGCACCAGCACGCCCGGGTCGGCCGGGTCCTGGGCCGCCACGTACTCCTTGGCCACGAGGTTCATGCCATCGCGCAGCGGGGTGACCAGCCCCACGGCCGCCGCGCGGCACAGGCCCGGAATGCCATCGCGCGGCAGGGTCTGGTGGATGTAGCGCACGGGCATCCAGTCCAGCTCGCCGTAGTCGCCGTTGATGGCGCCACACAGCGATTCGAGTTCACGCCGTATGTCGGCATACGCGTCCAGGCCCTCGCGCGTGGGCGATCCGATCTGGATCAGCGTGGCGCTGCGGCGCTGCTCGGGATGGCGGGCCAGCAGCTCCCGGAAGGCGCGCAGGCGCTGCGGCAGGCCCTTGGAGTAGTCCAGCCGGTCTATGCCCAGCAGCAGGCGGCGCTGGGCGTATTCGTGCTTCATGCGCTCGTACATGTCCCGCGCGGCGCCGCCCTGTGCAAGCGCCATGAAACCATCCACATCAATGCCAATGGGGAAGGCGCGGCAGACCAGGCGCTGGCCATGGGCGCGGAATGCGCCGTCGCCCAGGGCCTGGCCGCCCGCCTCCTCGCAGACATAGCGCTCGAAATGCTGCACGTCCTGGCGGGTCTGCAGGCCCACGAGGTCATAGGCAAACAGGCAGCGCATCAGCCATGCATGCTCGGGTATGGCCGCCAGCAGGGTCGGCGGGGGCAGCGGGATGTGCAGGAAAAAGCCGATGCGCTGGCGGCAGCCCAGGGCGCGCAGCTCGGCCGCCAGCGGGATCAGGTGGTAGTCATGCACCCAGAGGATGTCGTCCTCCGCCAGCAGGGGCAGCAGCCGGCGCGCAAGCAGCTGGTTCACGCGGCGGTAGCCGGCCGCAAGGCCCGTGTCGAAGTTCGCCAGGTCCAGCCGGCCATGGAAGACGGGCCACAGCACGCCGTTGCTGTAGCCCGCGTAGTAGCTGTCGTGGTCTGCACGGTCCAGGTCCACCGTGGCCAGCGTGACCTTGCCGGCCTGGGAGCGGTGCACATGGCCGGCAGGCGCGGCCTGGGCACCGTCGTCGGTGACGGTTCCGCTCCAGCCGAACCACAGGCCGCCCGTCTGCCGCAGCGCATCGCCCATGGCCACGGCAAGGCCCCCGGCTGCAGTCCTGCCCGGATCGGCCACGCGGTTGGAGATCACCACCAGCCGGCTCATGGCAGGGCCTCCGCGCAGGTCTGTGCCGCCAGGTGCATGCATGCGCACTGCAGCCAGGCGTGGACGGCCTGCGGGCTGTCCAGCCGGTGGCGGGCCCCGCTTGCGCCTTCGCCCACCTTGATCGCCATGCCGCCGTGCGCCTGCACCACGGCAAAGCCGCTCTCGTCTGTGACATCGTCACCGGCAAACACGGGGGTGCGGCCGGCGAACGGCTCTTCGCGCAGAAAGGCCGCAATGGCGCGGCCCTTGTCCACGCCCGCAGGCCTGACCTCCAGCACGCATTTGCCGTGCAGCAGCTCCAGACCGGGCAGGTGCCGCAGTGCGCGGCTCAATGTATCCAGGCACAGCGCCGCCAATTCTGGCGCGCGCCGGTAGTGCAGTGCGACCGAGGAGCGCTTGCGCTCCACCAGCAGGAAAGGATGATCGGCCGCCAAGGCATTGCACAACTGCAGCACGGTCTCTGGCATGGCCAATGGCTGCGGGTGCAGGCGGCCTGCGGCATCCCGCCGCTGCAGGCCATGCTCGCAGGCGGCGGGCAGATGCAGAGGCGTCAGAAAGTGGTCCAGCACCTCGATCTGACGGCCTGTGACGATGGCCAGCGCGCCATCGAGCCGGCCCTGCAGGCCGGCCAGCAGCGGGAGCAGGGCGGGATCCGGCCGGATGGCGTCCGGTGTCTCGGCCAGGGGCACGAGCGTGCCATCGAAGTCGAGGAACAGCGCGGATCTGCAGGTGGGGAGCGGAGGTGTTTCCATGGAGAGACCAAGGTATCGAGTGCCGGGTCCATCGGCCGTCAGCCGAGCGCTTGTGCGGGGATCGGCCATGCGCCGCAGTCTCTCGATGAAAGCGGTCCGGTCAGCCCATGAGCGCCGGCACCAGGCGCAATATGGCCTCGCCCAGAATGCCCTGCAGGGCTGCGGCCTGCCAGAGCAGGCCCACGTTGTCCAGCGTGGCGCGCGCCCGGGGCTGCAGATGGCCGGACCATGATCGGGCCAGCAAAAAGCCGCCTAGCACCATCATCAGCACGCAGTGAAAGCCCTGGTAGGCCACGATGACGCCCACGGCCGCGCTCCAGCCGTCCGCACGCGGTGAAAGCCCCGCATCCAGATGGCCTGCCAGTGACAGACCAAAGGCCCCCACCGCGCACACCAGGGCCCCCAAGGCGCAGGCACGCAGCAGGCGCTGCCTGTGCGGCCCGTCTCCCAAAGGTGAGCGCGTGCAGTGCCGCAGCAGCAGGGCACTGGCGGCCAGCAGCAGCACGTTGGCCATGGCCCGGGAGGGCGTGGGCAGGGCCGCGCCCGGCGGAGGGCAGACCTCCAGCGCCATCGACAGGTGGATGTAGGCATAGGCGAAGGAGGCGAAGACCGTGAAGTCCACGGTGCACAGGATGAGCACGGCCCACCAGGAATGCGATCGCCTGCCGGCCGGCTGCACGGGCAGGAAGATGCCCGTGGCCACCTCGGCCCGGGGGGCCGGCGCAGTGCGGTCCAGCTGCCAGATCCAGGCCAGCATGGCGGCGATGGCGCCCAGGCCACAGGCAAAGGCCAGCGCCACCCATTCCACGGTCAGCAGCAAAAAGAAGGCGGCCGTGCCCGCTGCGGCCAGCAGCGGCGGCCAGCCGTCGGTGGGCAGGCGCAGCAGTTGCACGGGCCGGGCGCTGCGCGCATCGGTGAGCAGGGTTTCCCGGCCGCCGAAGACGGTGCCGGGCAGCCAGTAGCGGCCTTCCTCCACTTCCTGCGCCAGCGATGGCCGGTCCCACAGCGGCTCGGTACCGCGCACTTCGGGAATGCTGCGCACGCCGTACTCGCGCGGCGGCAGCCATTCCAGCGTGCCTGCGCGCCAGGGATTGCCATGGTCGCGGTCCGGCCGGCGCACGGCCCGGGCCACGTCGATGAACAGCAGCAGCACGCCCAGCGCAAAGATGAAGGCGCCCACGGTGGACAGCAGGTTCAGCCCGTTCCAGCCCAGCGCGTCCGCGTAGGTGTAGACACGGCGCGGCATGCCCAGCAGGCCTGTCAGGTGCATGGGGAAAAAGGCGATGTTGAAGCCGCCGAACAGCAGGGCGAATATCCAGCGCCCCAGCCGCTCGGACAGCGCCGCGCCGTTGAACACGGGCAGCCAGTAGTACAGGGCCGCGAACACGGGGAACACCATGCCGCCGATCAGCACGTAGTGCAGGTGGGCGACGATGAAGTAGCTGTCATGCGCCTGCCAGTCGAACGGAATCACGGCCACCATCACGCCCGTCAGCCCGCCCAGCACGAAGATGAAGTGAAAGCCCAGCAGGAACAGCGTGGGGGTGTCCATGCGCACGCGGCCCTGCCAGAAGGTGGCAATCCAGGCGAAGACCTGAAGCCCGCTCGGAATGGCCACCACGAAGCTGGCGATGGAAGTCAGCAGCAGCGCCGTCAGCCCCAGGCCGGCCGCGAACATGTGGTGTATCCACAGCAGCAGGCTGACCACGCCCACGCCGGCCAGCGCCCAGACCACGGCGCGCTGGCCCACCAGGGGCGTGCCTGCCATGGCGGGCACCATCATGGACACCATGCCGGCCGCAGGCAGGAAGATGATGTAGACCTCCGGGTGGCCGAAGAACCAGAAGAGATGCTGCCAGAGCACCGGGTCGCCGCCGGACTGCGGATTGAAGAAGGGCCAGTCGAAGGCGCGCTCCAGCTCCAGCAGCGTGGTGGCCGCGATCACGGCCGGGAAGGCGAACACGATCATCAGCGCGCTGACCAGGGTGGCCCAGGCGAACACCGGCATCCGGCCCAGCGTCATGCCCGGTGCGCGCGTGAAGAGGATGCCGACGATCAGCTCTATGGCGCCCGCAATCGCCGAGATTTCGATGAAGCCGATGCCCAGCAGCCAGAAGTCCGCGCCGATGCCGGGCGAGTACTGCTTGTTCGTGAGCGGCGGGTACATGAACCAGCCGCCATCGGGCGACACGCCCCAGAAGATGGTGCAGAAGAACGCCAGGCCGCCGATCGCATAGGCCCAGAAGGCATAGGCGGACAGCCGGGGAAAGGGCAGGTCCCGGGCGCCCAGCATGCCCGGCAGCAGAAAGACTGCAATCGCCTCCACCACGGGCACGGCGAACAGGAACATCATCACCGTGCCGTGCATGGTGAACATCTGGTTGTAGGTGGCGGCGTCCAGCAGGTCGTTGTCGGGCACGGCCAGCTGCACGCGCATCACCAGCGCCAGGATGCCGCCCAGCACGAAGAACAGCAGAGCCGTCACGATGTAGAAGGCGCCAATCTGCGTGTTGTTCACGGCGCTGAAAATGCGCCAGCCGCGCGGGCGTGCCCAGGCACGCTCCAGTGCTTCGCGCTCGCCGGCGGGGCGGGGCAGGGCGCTGGGAAAGCCGTGCGGCGGGGCAGCATCTATTTCAGGGTGCTCAGCCATGCGGCGATGTCTTCCAGTTCGTGGTCGGGCACACGCCCGGCGCCCGAGGGCATGCGCGCCCCGGCCTTGAGCTGCTGCGTATGGGTGATCCAGGAGCGAAGATTCTGTGGCGTATTGGGCAGGCTGGCGGCGGCCAGCGACAGGCGGCCGCCCACATGGGTCAGGTCCGGCCCCAGGCCGCGCGAGGCCTCGTCGGCCACGCCGCGCACGCGGTGGCAGAAGCTGCAGCGGTGCTTCTCGAAGGCCTGCAGCCCCGGGTGGTTCACGGCAACGGAGGCGGGCCGCGCCTGCCCGGCGGACCAGCGCTCGAACGCCTGCGGCGCCACCACCAGTACGTCGAGCGCCATGCGCGCATGCTGCTCGCCGCAATACTCGGCGCATTGCCCGCGCCAGCGGCCCTCGGCTGTGGGCTGTACCAGCAGGTGCTGCAGACGGCCCGGCACCATGTCCATTTTTCCGCCCAGTGCCGGCACCCAGAAGCTGTGGATCACATCGCCGCTGGCCAGCGCGAAGTACACGGGCCGGCCCACGGGCAGCCGGACCTCGTTGGCCGTCACGAACTCGGCGCCCGTGCGCGGATCGCTGTAGCGTATGTCCCACCACCACAGGTGTGCCGTCACGGTCACCACCAATGCGTCGGCCGGGGGCATGGGGCGCCAGTCGGGGCGGCGGCTTTCTCCGTAGAAGAACAGGGCTGTCAGCACGGCAACGGGCAGGGCGATGCCGCCACCCACCAGCCACAGGCGCACGCGCACCGGGCGCGCGCGGCCCAGTGACAGGGCCAGCAGCAGCATCACGCCCAGCAGCAGCGCCGCCGCGCCCACGGACAGCACGGCACTGAGTTCTCCGAACAAAGCCGCCTGCACGCTGCCCGCATGCAGCGATGACTGGGGGGTGGCGGCTGCCGCGCCGCTCATTGGAGGCTGCCCAGGTAGGCCGCCATGTCGCGCGCCTGCGCGGCCGATACGCCCAGCGACGGCATGGTGGTGGAGGGCACCAGTGCCTGCGGGTGCACGATCCAGGCGCTCAGGATGTCCGGAAGGTTGGGCAGCCGCCCGGCGATATAGCTGCGCCGTCCGAAACCGTCCAGCGGCGTGGCGTCCCGTCCCCGGGCATCGGCCACCCCCGGAATGCTGTGGCAGCTGCCGCAGCGGTACTGGGCCAGCAGGAGCCTGCCGCGCTCGACCGACGCGCTTTCCTCTCCAGCTGCCGCACCGCCGCACGCAAGCCAGAAAGCGGCGCACAGGCTTGCGGCGACTCGCTGGCGCCGGTGCAGGAAGGAAGGGAGCGCCTCGGGCATGGGGAAATTATTCCGCGTCCCCAATCAGGATCTGCTGACATTCGCGCAGCAGGGCAGGTAGGACAATTTCTCATGGCCTCCACCAAGCTGCGCACCGTGGCACTCACGCTTTTGGCCGTTGCCTGCGCGGCAGCGGGGCTGGCTGCCGCCCTGGTGTCCAGCGGCGTCTACAACGTGGCCGCCAATCGCCAGCACCTGAAGCCGGTCTACCAGCTGCTGGACATTGCCATGCGCCAGTCCGTGCGCTACCACGCGCGGGGCCTGGAGCCGCCGCGCGCGGCGGACGAAGCCATGCTGGCGCGCGGTGCGCAGTGCTATCGCCAGCACTGCGTGCAGTGCCACGGCGGCCCCGGCGTGGCCCAGGGGGCGGCGGGCCAGGGCATGCAGCCACTGCCCGGGCCCCTGATCGACGCCACGCAGCGATGGAACGCCGGCCAGCTGTACTGGCTCACGCGCAACGGGCTGAAGATGACGGGCATGCCTTCCTGGGAGTTGCGCCTGTCGGAGGACGATCTCTGGGCGGTGGTCGCCTTCGTGCAGAAGATGCCGCAGCTGTCGCCGCCGCAGTTCGCCGCGATGGCGGGGCAGGACTGGGTGGTGGGCTCCGCAGGACACGCGGGCCGGGACGATGCCTTCCAGCCGTGCAGGCCGCCCGTGCAGGCGCTGCGGCCCGGTGATGCCGTGCGCGGGCAGCGGGCCCTGTACCAGTACGCCTGTGTGGGCTGCCACACGGTGGCGGGCCAAGCCCAGGCCAGCCCGCAGGTGGGGCCGCCGCTGGACGGCATGGCGCGCCGCACCCGCATTGCCGGCGTGCTGGACAACACGCCCGACAACATGGTGCGCTGGCTGGTGCAGACCGACGCCGTCAAGCCGGGAACCGCCATGCCCGCCATGGGGGTCGCCGAGCAGGATGCACGGGACATTGCTGCCTACTTGGCCAGCTTGCGCTAGCGCTGGCTCAACGCTCGGCCTTGATGGAGCCGCGGATGTTGGTGATGGCCAGGCAGGCCTGCAGCGTCACCAGCGCCCAGGCGCCGGAGGACCATCCCCACAGCGCCCACAGCACATTGCTGAGCATCAGGATCCAGAAGCCCACATTGCGCCGCCCGGCGGAACGCGAGCCCACCCACCATGCGCCGATGAGGGAGGCCGCAAAGGCAGGCCACTGGAGCCAATCGGGAATGTCTGGCATGGGTTCTACCTGGATGGAGTGCAGTCAGGCCGCCTCAGTTGCCGGGCCGTGCCGGGTCGTCCTCGTCGATGGAGTGGCATTCCTTGCAGGCTCCGCTTTCGCGCGCGCGGGCGGCCAGGTTGACGTAGAAGGCCGCCACTTGCTGCAGCTGCTCCTCGTCCAGCCCCTCGATGCCGATCATGCGGTTGCTGGCAATCTTGTTGGCTGCCAGCAGTTCGTTGAGCTTCAGGTGCAGGGCCACGCTGTCCTTGTTCTGGCTTTGCTGGATGAGGAACACCATCAGAAAGGTCACGATGGTCGTGCCCGTGTTGATGACCAGCTGCCAGTTCTCCGAGAAGTGGAACATCGGCCCCGCCACGGCCCATACGGCCACGCAGATCAGGGCCACGCAAAAGGCCATGGGCGTGCCGGCCCAGCGCGTCACCCTGCTGGCGAAATGATCGAAGGCCGACAGCAGGCGCGAGTGGTCGGCATACGAGGCACTGCTGGTCTCGGGCATGGAGCCCAGGGCGTCTCCCGGTGTGCGGCGGCTTGGTGTGGAACTTGTGCTTTGCATGGGGGAAAACCGTCCGGAAAAAATCGATCAAGGCTGCTTGCGTACCATCTTCTTGCGCTGCTCGGCATCCAGTCCCGGCGTCTGCCGCATGTCGGTATCCACCTGGCCGGAAACAATGTCGTCATGGGCCTGGCGCATCACCGGATCGGGCGCATCGCTGGTGGCGTCCAGACTCTGGTCGCGCTCGTGCGGAAGGCGCAGGCCTTGCTCGGATGCGTCGGCTGCATCGGATTCACCGGGTGCATGGGGCGCCTTGCCGACCTGTCCGGGCAGCTTGGTCTGGCCATCGCCCGACGGCTTCGCCTGTGTGGGTGCAGAGGACTTGGATGCGGATGGGGTCTTGTCTTTCATGGCGTCTTCCTTTCGTTCGCGGGCCTGCGCAGGCGGCGCTTGGGCCATGGTCTCTTCGCCCGCGCGCAGCCGCCGTGGGACCACGCCGAAAGCACAGGAACGAAAAGATGCCTCGCGCCTGAACGCCGTTCTCAGGCACGTCGTTTGCCCTGTGGGAGACGCCCCACGCCGGCGGGCGCCCATGACCCGCTGCCTGCGCCTTGCGCGCTGCCTAGACTGGAAGTCCGGCCCTGCAGCGATGGGGCCCGGCACCCTAGACAAGGAGCGCGATATGAGCAGCGACAGACAGGAGCCCGGCAAGGGCAAGGTGGAGAACGATCACAACCGCCAGGGCGCGAAGCCGCCCACGCAAAGGAACGAAGGCCAGCGAACGCCCGAAAGCCGCCATGACCGCGAGGCCCATGTCGGCAGCGGCAACCAGGCCCAGACGCGCCAGAACAAGGGCGGCGGACCAGGCGGTGACCGCGGCGCTGGATGAATTGCCGGTTCCTAGCGACAAGGGCACCCTCGGGTGCCCTTTTTTCATGGCGTGCGAGGGTGCATCACCGCCCGTTCTTGCGGTCGCTGGGGCCATTGCGGTCGGACAGGATTTCGGCGGGCGGCCTGAGGCTGCCGCTGTCCGCGCCCTCGGCCTGCCAGGTGCCGCCTTCGCGCTGCGTGTTGCCGCGCGGGTGGCCCATGTCGGTTCCATCGTCGAAGTTCAGCGGGCCGTCCTGCGGCATGTCGTCGAAACGGTGCGCCGAGGCCTCGGCGATGGAATCGGCCACATCCTTTTCCGCGCTCAGGTGCTCGTTGATGTCCTTGCCTTCGGGCAGGTCGGCGCTGGCGTCTTCGCTGCGGTCGATCTGGGGAGTGTCGCTGCCGGTGGCAGCCGTGTTGTTCGGGGTGCGCATGGTGATCTCCAAGGGGGTCCAGCCACCGTGGCCGGGTCATGGACCAAGCCTGCCTGCGCGGGCTTGCGGCGGGGGTGGGCACAGCACTTTCCTGGAGGTAGGAGCGTGCCGATGCGCTCGGATGCAGTCCGATGCGGGAGGGCCGGCAGGCACGCCGATTGCCCTGTGCTTGCCCTGTGCCGGGGTGCGAAAAATGGCCACAGGCCGCTGGCGCGATGTCCGCAAGGGCAGGGCGCTGCGTTCCTACGGCACATGGCCGCAAGCGCGCACGCCGGACGGCCGCCGCGGCCATCAGCATAGGAATCACTTTCAACTGCCAAGGAGCACATTCCATGACGCAATCGAACCCCGCAAACCGTGACCCGCTGTCCGACGCACCCGGCGCGCACCCGGTGGGCACCGGCATAGGCGCAGCAGGCGGCGCCGTCACCGGCGCTGCATTCGGCGCAATGGGCGGCCCCATCGGCGCTGCCGTGGGCGGCGTGGCCGGTGCCGTGGTCGGCGGGCTGGCCGGCAAGGGTGCAGCCGAGGCCGTGAACCCCACGGTTGAAGATGCCTACTGGCGCGATGCCTACCAGAGCGAGCCCTATTACGTGGCTGGCCGCAGCTACGAGGAATACCGTCCCGCCTACGAGCTGGGCTGGAACGCTGCCGCCGCACGCCGCGATGCCGACTTCGATGCCTTCGACGCCGAGTGGGAGCGCGAATGGACCACCCGCCGTGGCGCCAGCCATCTGGACTGGGACCAGGCCCGGCCCGCAGCCCGCGCCGCCTGGGCGCGCGCAGGCAGCCGTGATGTCCGTGACGAGACGGGCACCATCGTCGCCCCCGCCTATACGGGCGATATCGACAACGACGATGTGGTGGACGTGCTCAACGACCTGCTTGAATCCTGCCGCGATGGCGAGTACGGCTTCCGCACCTCCTCCGAGAACGCCGACTCGCCCGACCTCAAGGCCCTGTTCATGCGCCATTCCACCGAGTGCGGTGTTGCCGCGCGGGAGCTGGAAGCGGAAATCCGCAGGCTCGGCGGAGAGCCGGCATCGGGCGGCACGGTGGCCGGCGCGCTGCACCGGGGCTGGGTGTCCGTGAAGACGGCCCTGACCTCGCAGGACGACAAGGCGGTGCTGGAGGAATGCGAGCGCGGCGAGGACTCCGCCCTCGCCCAGTACCGCAAGGCGCTCAAGCAACCGCTGCCACCGGCCGTGCGCGTGGTGGTGGAGCGCCAGGCACAGGGTGCCCAGCGCAACCACGATGAAGTGCGCGACCTGCGCGACCGTTACCGCAGCGCAGCCTGACCGCGCATCCCGCGCACCGCGCGGGCCACGGAATCGTCAGCCGCCCACGCCATAGGGCGCAAAGCGGCTGGCGTTCTCATCCACATGCAGCGCCTTTCCCACATAGGGAAAGGCGCGCTGCGTGCACTGGTCGCGTTCGCAGACCTTGCAGCCCATGCCGATGGGCGTGGCCGATTCCGGGTCGCCCAGGTCCAGCCCCTTGGCATAGACCAGGCGCGCGGCATGGCGTATGTCGCAGCCCAGGCCGATGGAGAAGGTCTTGCGCGGCGAACCATAGCCGCGCTGCCCATGCGAGACCGAGCGTGCAATCCACAGGTAGCGCCGCCCGTCGGGCATGCTGGCGAGCTGGCGCAGCACCTGGTCGGGCTGGCCGAAGGCCTCGTACACCGTCCACAGCGGGCAGGTGCCGCCCGTGCGGCTGAAGTGGAAATGCGTGGCCGACTGGCGCTTGGAGATATTGCCCGCGCGGTCCACGCGCACGAAGAAGAAGGGCACGCCCGGCGCGCCCGGCCGCTGCAGCGTGCTCAGGCGGTGGCAGACGGTTTCAAAGCCCACCCCAAAGCGCTGGCCCAGCAGGTCGATGTCGTAGCGCAACTGCTCGGCCGCCTCCAGGAACAGGTCGTAGGGCAGCAGCAGCGCACCCGCAAAGTAGTTGGCCAGGCCCACGCGGGCGAGCTTGCATGACGCCGGATCGCCCTGGAAGGCGGCGGTGGCGATCAGCCGGTCCAGCGTCTCGCCCATCTCCAGCAAGGCCAGCTGCGTGCCCAGCTGGAAGGCCTGCTGCGCAGGCTCCAGCGCCGAGGACAGCCACAGCGAGCGCGTGGCCGGGTCGAAGCGGCGCTGGCTTTGCCGGGAGTCTTCCGAGCGATGCACCTGAACACCGTGGCGCTGCTGCAGCCGCCGGACCAGCCAGTCCGCCAGATGGCCCGGGTCCGCGCGCTCCTCGCCGGCCAGGGCCTGGGCCGCGCGGTCCACTTCATCGAAATAGTTCTGGTGCGCAAAGAAGAAATCGCGCACGGCCTCGAACGGCATGGTGCGCGCCACCGGCATGTCCGAGCGGTCATCGCCCAGCCTGAGCGACATGCTCTCGATGCGCTCCAGGGCTTCCAGATGGCGGCGGTGCAGCGCCATCACCGCACGCCCCAGCGCCGGCATCTGCGCGGCGACTTCCTGCAGCTCGGGCAGGGCAATGGATTCGGGCGCCTCGGCAAGGGCCTCGCGCAGGCCGGCGACCAGGCGCGCTTCCTCGTCTTCCGAGAACTGCTGGATATCGACGCCCAGCGCACGGTTGAGCTTGAGCAGCACCGACACCGTCAGCGGCCGCTGGTTCTGCTCCAGCTGGTTCAGGTAGCTGGGCGACAGGCCCAGCGCGTGGGCCAGGGCGATCTGGGACAGGCCGTGCTCCGCGCGCAGTTTGCGCAGCTTGACGCCCATGAATGTCTTCTTCATGCCTGTTTCCTCGGGTGGCTGTTATTCGCAGAATTCGCAATATCGTGGGATTCGTTTCGCAAGAATTCGCCTTTTCAGCCCTATGGCTGAGGCGCTATTTTGCGTAGATTGCGAAGCATGACAACACCTGCTGGAACCGCCGAGCTGCGCGAACTGGTATTGCCCGCGCTGGCCAACCACCACGGCACGCTGTTCGCAGGCCAGGGCCTGCAGCTCATGGCCAAGGCCGCCTTTCTGGCAGCGCGCAGCCTGGCGCAGCGCGAGGTGGTGATGGCCGCCGTCACCGGCATCGACTTCCTGGCGCCCGTGCCCGTGGGCCACGAGATCGTCCTGCGCGGCTGGGTCAGCCGCGTGGGGCGCAGCTCCATGACGGTCTGCGTCACCGCGTCGGCCCAGGCACCGGGCATTGCCTGCGAGGACGTGCTCAAGGGCCTGTTCGAGATGGTGGCTGTCGATCACAACGGCCTTCCTGCCGCCATTGCCCATTCCTATCTGAACCAGGAGACCCTTCCATGAGTACCACGATCATCGACGCGCCATCTGCGTCAACAGCACCATCTGCGTCCGCATTCAAGCCCAAGAAATCCGTGGCCCTGTCGGGCGTGACCGCCGGCAACACGGCGCTGTGCACCGTGGGCCGCTCGGGCAACGACCTGCACTATCGCGGCTACGACATCCTGGACATTGCCGAGGTCTGCGAGTTCGAGGAAATCGCCCATCTGCTGGTGCACGGCAAGCTGCCCACGCGCCCCGAACTGCAGGCCTACAAGACCAAATTGCAGGCGCTGCGCGGCCTGCCGGCCAGCGTCAGGCAGGCGCTGGAGCAACTGCCTGCCGGCGCCCACCCGATGGACGTGATGCGCACCGGCGTCTCGGCCCTGGGCTGCGTGCTGCCCGAAAAGGACGACCACAACCTGGCGGGTGCCCGCGACATTGCCGACCGGCTCATGGCCAGCCTGGGCTCCATGCTGCTGTACTGGTACCACTGGAGCAATTCGGGCCGGCGCATCGAGGTGGAGACCGACGACGACTCCATCGGCGGCCACTTCCTGCACCTGCTGCACGGCCACCGGCCGTCCGAAGGCTGGGTGCGCGCCATGCACACCTCGCTCAACCTCTATGCAGAGCATGAGTTCAACGCCTCCACCTTCACGGCGCGCGTGATCGCGGGCACGGGCAGCGATATGTATTCGTCCATCGCGGGCGCCATCGGTGCGCTGCGCGGCCCCAAGCATGGCGGTGCCAACGAGGTGGCCTTCGAGATCCAGAAGCGCTACGACACGCCCGACGAGGCAGAGGCCGACATCCGCCGCCGCGTCGATGCCAAGGAAGTGGTGATCGGCTTCGGCCACCCGGTCTACACCGTCAGCGACCCGCGCAACGTGGTCATCAAGGGCGTGGCCAAGCGCCTGTCCGACGAGGCCGGAACCACCCGCATGTACGACATTGCCGACCGGCTGGAAGCGGTGATGTGGGAGGTCAAGAAGATGTTCCCCAACCTGGACTGGTTCAGCGCCGTCAGCTACCACATGATGGGCGTGCCCACGGCCATGTTCACGCCGCTGTTCGTGATCGCGCGCACCAGCGGCTGGGCCGCGCACGTGATCGAGCAGCGCCAGGACAACAAGATCATCCGCCCCAGCGCCAACTACACGGGGCCGGAGGACCAGAAGTTCGTGCCCCTCGATGCGCGCGCCTGAGCCGCCGCTGTCCTGAACCTAGGCGGGCGGGCTGCAGGCCCGCCCGCATTGCATCCCCCCATGAACCACACCCACAAGAAACCCCTGCCCGGCACCACGCTGCATTACATCGACGCCCGCACCGCCGTCGATGCCCTCTCGCCCGGCTCCTGGGCACGCCTGCCCTACACCGCCCGCGTCCACGCCGAGAACCTTGTGCGCCGCGCCGATCCCGCGCAACTGGACAGCTACCTGCTGCAGCTCATCGAGCGCCGCCGCGACATCGACTTTCCCTGGTACCCCGTGCGCGTGGTCTGCCACGACATCCTGGGCCAGACCGCCCTGGTGGACCTAGCCGGCCTGCGCGACGCCATCGCGGCCGAAGGTGGCGACCCTGCCCAGGTCAACCCCGTCGTGCCCGTGCAGCTCATCGTGGACCATTCGCTGGCCGTGGAGTGCGGCGGCTTCGATCCCGACGCCTTTGCGAAGAACCGCGCCATCGAGGACCGCCGCAACGAGGACCGCTTCCACTTCATCGAGTGGACGAAGAAGGCCTTCGCCAACGTGGATGTGATTCCCGCAGGGAACGGGATCATGCACCAGATCAATCTGGAGAAGATGTCCCCCGTGGTGACCGTGCAGGATGGCCTGGCCTTCCCCGATACCTGCGTGGGCACGGACAGTCACACGCCCCATGTGGACGCGCTGGGCGTGATCGCCGTGGGCGTGGGGGGCCTTGAGGCCGAGAACGTCATGCTGGGCCGCGCCTGCTGGATGCGCCTGCCCGAGATCGTGGGCGTGCGCCTCACGGGCCGGCGCCAGGCGGGCATCACCGCCACCGACATCGTGCTGGCCCTGACCGAATTCCTGCGCCAGCAAAAGGTGGTGGGCGCCTATGTGGAATTCTTTGGCGAGGGCGCTGACAGCCTGAGCATCGGCGACCGCGCCACCATCTCCAACATGTGCCCTGAATACGGCGCCACGGCGGCCATGTTCTCCATTGATGACCAGACGCTGGCCTATCTGCGCCTGACCGGCCGCGACGAGGCCCAGGTGCGCCTGGTCGAGGCCTATGCGCGCACCGCAGGTTTCTGGAGCGACAGCCTGGCCGATGCCCAGTACGAGCGCCTGCTCCAGTTCGACCTGTCCACCGTGGTGCGCAACATGGCCGGCCCCTCGAATCCGCACCGGCGCCTGCCCACCTCGGCCCTGGCCGAGCGCGGCATTGCCGATGCGGCCAAGCTGCAGGCCGCCCGCGCCCAGGAGGCGCAAGGCCTGATGCCCGATGGGGCCGTCATCATCGCCGCCATCACCAGCTGCACCAACACCAGCAACCCGCGCAATGTCATCGCCGCGGCCTTGCTGGCGCGCAATGCCAATCGCCTGGGTCTCACGCGCAAGCCCTGGGTCAAATCCTCGCTGGCGCCGGGCTCCAAGGCCGTGGAGCTGTACCTGAAGGAGGCCGGGCTGCTCACCGAGCTGGAGCAGCTGGGCTTTGGCATCGTCGCCTTTGCCTGCACCACCTGCAACGGCATGAGCGGCGCGCTGGACCCCAGGATCCAGCAGGAAATCGTCGAGCGCGACCTCTACGCCACGGCCGTGCTCTCGGGCAACCGCAACTTCGACGGGCGCATCCATCCCCAGGCCAAACAGGCCTTCCTGGCCTCCCCCCCGCTGGTCGTGGCCTATGCGCTGGCGGGCACCATCCGCTTCGACATCGAGCAGGATGTGCTGGGCGTGGTGGACGGCCGCGAGATCCGCCTCAAGGACCTGTGGCCCGCCGACGAGGAGATCGACGCCATCGTTGAACAAGCGGTCAAACCTGCGCAATTCCGCGCTGTGTACGAACCCATGTTCGCCATCCGCAAGGACGACGGAGACAAGGCCCTGCCCCAGTACGACTGGCGCCCGCAGTCCACCTACATCCGCCGCCCGCCGTACTGGGATACCGAAGGCGTGGGCGCGCTGGCGGCCTTCCCGCGCACGCTGCGCAACATGCGGCCACTGGCCCTGCTGCCCGACAACATCACCACCGACCACCTGTCGCCCTCCAACGCCATCCTGGCCGACAGCGCGGCGGGCGAATACCTGGCGCGCATGGGCCTGCCCGAGGAAGACTTCAACTCCTACGCCACCCACCGCGGCGATCACCTGACGGCCATGCGCGCCACCTTCGCCAACCCGCAGCTGGTCAATGAAATGGCCGTCATCGACGGTGTGCAGCACAAGGGATCGCTGGCGCGCATCGAGCCCGAAGGCCGCGTGGTGCGCATGTGGGAGGCCATGGAAACCTACCTGAACCGACGCCAGCCGCTGATCATCATCGCGGGCGCCGACTACGGCCAGGGCAGCTCGCGCGACTGGGCGGCCAAGGGAGTGCGGCTGGCCGGAGTCGAAGCCGTGGTGGCCGAAGGCTTCGAGCGCATCCACCGCACCAACCTCATCGGCATGGGCGTGCTGCCGCTGCAGTTCCTGCCGGGCACCGACCGCAAGACCCTGGCCCTGGACGGCACGGAGATCTATGGCGTTGAGGGCGAGCGCACGCCACAGGCACAACTGACGCTGGTGATTGAGCGAAGAAGTGGCCAGACGCTGCGCGTGCCGGTGACCTGCCGGCTGGACACGGCCGAGGAGGTATCGGTCTACGAAGCGGGCGGCGTGCTGCAGCGCTTTGCGCAGGACTTCCTGGCGCAGGCTCAGGCAGCCTGAGCAGGGAGGGTGCCAGCGGCCAGCGGCTGGCGCGCCAGCTCGATGAAGGCCTGCAGATAGTCGGTCTGCAGGTCCGCCACGCGCGCGCCCAGGAAGATCTGCTTGGCAATGCCCTTGGCGCCCAGGCGCACGGGCACCACGTCCAGCTTGCCCGCGTACTCCTGCACCAGCCAGCGCGGCAGGGCGGCCACGCCCCGGCCGCTGGCCACCATCTGCATCATGATGTCCGTGGTCTCTATGGCCTTCTGGCGGCGCGGCGTGATGCCGGCCGGCATGAGGAACTGGTTGTAGATGTCCAGCCGGTCCATGGGCACGGGATAGGTGATCAGCACCTCGGGCGCGAGCTGGGCGGCTTCCGCGAAATCGGCCCCTGCCAGCGCATGCGCGCTGGAGACCACCAGCACCTGCTCGTAGTCGAACACGGGCACGAACTCCAGGCCCGTCTTGAACAGCGGATCGGGCGTGACCAGCAGGTCAATCTCGTAGCCGAACAGGGCGCCGATGCCGCCGAACTGGAATTTCTGCTTCACATCCACATCCACATCGGGCCAGCTCGCCAGATAGGGCGCGACGATCTTGAGCAGCCACTGGTAGCAGGGATGGCACTCCATGCCGATGCGCAGCGCGCCGCGCTCGCCCTGGGCGAACTGGCGCAGCCGCTCCTCGGCCAGGTCCAGCTGGGGCAGCACGCGCTGGGCCACGGCCAGCAGGTACTGGCCGGCCTGCGTCAGGCGCAGGCTGCGGCCTTCGCGCAGCCAGATGTCCGTGCCCAGCTGCTGCTCCAGCTTCTTCATGCTGTGGCTCAGCGCCGACTGCGTCACGCACAGCACGCCGGCCGCAGCCGTCAGCGAGCCCTGTTTTTCGACTTCACGGACGATGGCGAGGTGGGTGCGTTCGAGCATTTTGGTGAGAAAAATTCATGGATTTGTGAGCTAAAAAAATTCTAGTTCATTGATGTGAATCCATTCCATGGCTGCCTTCATCGATTGAAAGCAGTGCATGACCATCATTCATCACCTCGGTTTCCCCCGTCGGCGCCGGGCGTGCTACGCGGCCGGTGCGCCGGGCTGCAGGGCGCCGTGCAGGAAGGACTGCTCCATCACGGCCGCCACGCTGGCCCGCGCAACACGGCCGCGCCGCTCCGCATCCAGCAGGCCCACGGCCATGGAAAGCCACAGCTCGGTCATCGCCGCTGCCGTGATGTCGATGCGGAACACGCCGGCCTGCTGGCCGCGCAGGAAAAAGGCATCCATGGCCGCCACCCATTCGCTCTCTATCTGGCCGACCACCGAGATGTCGGAGCGCCAGAAATACATCAGGAACAGCAGCAGCGTCTGGTGGTCCTGGCAGTGGGCGGTGAGGCGGCGCAGCGCCTCCAGCGGCGCGTGGCGCTCCAGCTCGGCCGCGTGCATGGCGCGCGACAGGGTGTCGGCCGCATGCCCTATGAGCCGGTCGATGAGCTGGTCGCGCGTGGGGCAGAAGCGGTAGAGCGTGGCCTTGCTGATGCCGATGGCGCGTGCCAGCTCCTGCAGATTGGCCTTGGGATCGTCCAGCAGCGCCAGTGCCATTGCGCCCAGCAGCTTGCCTTCGTCCTCTTGCTTGGTGCTCGTCATCGCTTGTCATGCCTCCTTGGAAAGTGCATGGATTTTATCTGTTGATGTTCCAAAGCATCAAATGAATCGATGTTGACTCATTTGATTCTGATATGTACCATCGCGGCCTTCGTATCGAACTCAATCAGGTTGTGAACATGAGCATGCGTCTGAACAAGCGACGTGGCCTGCCGCTGGCGGCCCTGGTGCTGGCCGCCCTTGCAGCGGGCTGCGGCCGCAACGAGGCTCCGGCCGCAGCAGGTGACGCGCTGCCCGTGGTGCAGGCCGTCACCGTGCAGCCCGCGCCGCTGGCCCTGTCCAGCGAGCTGCCGGGCCGTATCGAGCCCGTGCGCGTGGCCGAGGTGCGTGCGCGGGTGGCCGGCATCGTGCTGCGCCGCCATTTCGAGGAAGGCGCCGATGTCCGGGCCGGCCAGGTGCTGTTCCAGATCGACCCGGCGCCCCTGCGCGCCGCCCTGTCCCGCGCCCAGGGCCAGCTGGCCAGCGCCGAGGCGGCTCTGCTCGATGCGCGTGCCGTGGTCGGCCGCAACGCGCCGCTGGTGGCGCAGGAGGCAGTCAGCCGCCAGGACTTCGAGGCCATGCAGGCCCGCCTGCAGGCGGCCCAGGCCGCGCGGCAGTCCGCCCAGGCCGAGGTGCAGGCGGCCGCCCTGAACCTGGAATACGCCACGGTCAGGGCGCCGATCGCGGGCCGCATCGGCCGTGCGCTGGTCACCGAGGGCGCCCTGGTGGGCCAGGGCGAGGCCACGCCCATGGCGCTGGTCCAGCAGCTCGACCCGGTCTATGCCGACTTCCAGCAGCCCGTGGCCGAAGCCCAGCGCCTGCGCGCGGCCCTGGCCGAGGGCCGCCTGGCACAGACGGCGGGCAAGGACGGCACGCCGGTTTCCCTGAAGGTGGACGGCACGGGCCTGCAGCGCACGGGGCGGCTGATGTTCTCGGATGTGACGGTGGACCGCGGCACGGGCCAGATGGCGCTGCGCGGGCGCTTCGACAACCGCGACGGCATGCTGCTGCCCGGCATGTATGTGCGCGTGACCGTGGGCCAGGGCGTGGACCCTGCCGCCATCCTGGTGCCGCAGCGGGCCGTGCAGCGCAGCACCGACGGGCAGGCCCACGTGCTGGTGGTGGATGGCCAGGACACGCTGCAGATGCGCCCCGTGCAGACCGCGGCCATGCATGGCGCGCAGTGGCAGATCAGCGCAGGCCTCAAGGGCGGCGAGCGCGTGGTGGTGGGCCGCATGGCGGGCCTGCAGCCCGGGGCGCGGGTTCAGGTCACGGCCCTTTCCGATGCCGCGGCCTCCCCTACGGCGGGGCTGTCCGGCACCTTCAGCGCCTCCGGCAGCTCCGCCACGTCCAGCGACTGAGCCGGCGCGTGCCCAAGGAATAGACCATGTCCAAGTTCTTCATCAACCGCCCCAACTTCGCCTGGGTGGTGGCCATCTTCATCATGCTCGCCGGGCTGCTGGCCATACCGGCGCTGCCCGTCTCCCAGTTTCCCAACGTGGCGCCGCCGCAGATCTCGATCACCGCCAACTATCCGGGCGCCTCCGCCACCACGGTGATGGAGTCGGTGACCAGCGTCATCGAGGAGGAGCTCAACGGCACCAAGGGGCTGCTGTACTTCGACTCCTCCAGCGGCTCCACGGGCCTGGCCGAGATCACGGCCACCTTCGCTCCGGGCACCGAGCCCGCGCTGGCCCAGGTGGAGGTGCAAAACCGCATCAAGAAGGCCGAGGCGCGCCTGCCCGCGTCCGTGATGCAGATGGGCCTGCAGGTCGAGCAGGCCAGCGCCAACTTCCTGATGATCTACTCGCTGACCTACAAGGACGGCAGCGGCAGCGGCAGCAACAGCGAGGTGGCCCTGTCCGACTACGCCGTGCGCAACATCAACAACGAGATCCGCCGCGTGCCCGGCGTGGGCAAGGTGCAGTTCTTCGCGGCCGATGTGGCCATGCGCGTCTGGGTCGATCCGAACAAGCTGCTGGGCTACGGCCTGTCGGTGGCGGACGTGAACGCGGCCATCGCCGCCCAGAACGCGCAGGTGCCTGCCGGCAGCTTTGGCGCCTCGCCCGCAGGGCCCGGCCAGGAGCTGAGCGCCACCATTGCCGTCAAGGGCACGCTGGCCTCGCCCGAGGAGTTCGGCCAGATCGTGCTGCGTGCCAGGGCCGATGGCTCGGCCGTGCGCCTGGCCGATGTGGCGCGGCTGGAGGTCGGCCAGCTGGACTACAGCTTTTCCTCGCGCGAGGACGGCCGCCAGGGCGTGGCCGCCGCCGTGCAGCTGGCGCCCGGGGCCAACGCCATGCAGACGGCCAAGGCCGTCAAGGCGCGCCTGGCCGAGCTGTCGCAGAACTTCCCTGCCGGCATCCAGTACGCCGTGCCCTATGACACCTCGCGCTTCGTGGAAGTGGCCATCGGCAAGGTCATCCAGACCCTGGTGGAGGCCGTGGCGCTGGTGTTCCTGGTGATGTGGCTGTTCCTGCAGAACCTGCGCTACACGCTGATTCCTACCATCGTCGTGCCCGTCTGCCTGGCCGGCACCCTGGGCGTGATGTATGCGCTGGGCTTTTCGGTGAACATGATGACCATGTTCGGCATGGTGCTGGCCATCGGCATCCTGGTGGACGACGCCATCGTGGTGGTGGAGAACGTGGAGCGCCTCATGGCCGAGGAGGGGCTGTCGCCGCTGGCGGCCACGGTCAAGGCCATGCAGCAGGTCTCGGGCGCCATCGTCGGCATCACCCTGGTGCTGGTGGCCGTGTTCCTGCCGCTGGCCTTCATGAGCGGCTCGGTGGGCGTGATCTACCGGCAGTTCTCGCTGTCGCTGGCCGTGTCCATCCTGTTCTCGGGCCTGCTGGCTCTGACCTTCACGCCGGCGCTGTGCGCCACGCTGCTCAAGCCCGTTGCCAAGGGCCACCACGCCGAGCGCAAGGGCTTCTTCGGCTGGTTCAACCGCCGCTTCGCGGCGCTGACCGAGCGCTTCGACCTGCTCAACCAGCGGCTGGTGCGCCGCGCCGGGCGCTGCATGCTGGTGTATGCCGCCATCGTGGCCGGGCTGGGCGTGGCGTACACGCGCATGCCCGAATCCTTCGTGCCCTACGAGGACATGGGCTACTACATCGTCGGCGTGCAGCTGCCGCCGGGCGCCACCACGGAGCGCACCAAGGCCATGGTCAAGGACATGGAGGACTACATCCAGGGCCGCCCCGCCACGGCCCAGGCCGAGTTCCTGATGGGCTACAGCTTCTCGGGCATGGGGCAGAACGCGGCCCTGGCCTTCGTCACGCTCAAGGACTGGTCGGTGCGCGGCGCCGGGCAGGCGTCTTGGGACGAGGTGCAGGCCTTCAACCAGCGCTTTGCCCGCCTGTCCGACGGCACCGTCATGGCCGTGGACCCGCCGCCCATCGACGGCCTGGGCAACTCCGGCGGCTTTGCACTGCGCCTGCAGGACCGCGCCAACCTGGGCCGCGAGGCGCTGATCGCCGCGCGCGACCAGCTGCTGGCCAAGGCCAATGCCTCGCCCATCATTGCCTACGCCATGATGGAAAACCTGGAGGATGCGCCCCAGCTGCGGCTGGACATCGACCGGCGCAAGGCGCAGGCCCAGGGCGTGGATTTCAGCGCCATCAACACGGCCCTGTCCACGGCCTACGGCTCGGCCGTGATCAACGAGTTTCCCAACGCCGGCCGCCTGCAGCGCGTGGTGGTGCAGGCCGATGCGCAGGCCCGCGCGCGGCCCGAGGACATCCTGCGCCTGCACGTGCCCAACGCCGGCGGGCAGCAGGTGCCGCTGTCGGCCTTTGCCACGGTGCGCTGGGAAAGCGGGCCGGTGCAGATCTCGCGCTACAACGGCTATCCGGCCTTCCGCATCTCGGGCGATGCCAGGCCCGGCCACACCACGGGCGAGGCCATGGCCGAGCTGGAACGCATCATGGCCGAGATGCCGCGCGGCATAGGCTACGAGTGGACGGCCCTGTCCTTCCAGGAGAAAGCCGCCGGTGCCCAGGCGCCCAAGCTGTTCGCGCTGGCCATCGTGGTGGTGTTCCTGCTGCTGGTGGCCCTGTACGAGAGCTGGAGCATTCCCGCCGCCGTGATGCTGATCGTGCCCATCGGCGCGCTGGGATCGGTGCTGGCCACCTCGGCCGTGGGCCTGTCCAACGACGTGTACTTCAAGGTGGGCCTGATCACCATCATCGGCCTGGCGGCCAAGAACGCCATCCTGATCGTGGAGTTCGCCAGGGACCTGCATGCGCAGGGGCACAGCCTGGCGCAGGCCGCGCTGCAGGCGGCGCGGCTGCGCTTTCGGCCCATCGTCATGACCTCGCTGGCCTTCATCCTGGGCGTGGTGCCGCTGGCGCTGGCCTCGGGCGCGGGCGCCTCCAGCCAGGCCGCCATCGGCTTCGGCGTGATCGGCGGCATGCTGTCGGCCACGCTGCTGGGGGTGGTCTTCGTTCCCGTCTTCTTCGTCTGGGTGCTGTCCCTGTTCCGGCGCAAGGCGCCGGCCGGCACCCCGCCTGCCCTGCAGGCCCCGGCAACCTCCACGGAGTAAGCGCCATGTCCATGCACTTCTTCCCACGCGCCCTGTGTGCGCTGGCCGCCAGCCTGGTGCTGGCGGGCTGCTCCCTCGCCCCGGTCCACCAGCGTCCGCAGGCGCCCATTCCCACGCAGTGGCCGCAGCAGGATGCCGCGCCCGTGCTGTCCTCGTCGGCGGCCACGCTGGACTGGAACAGCTTCATCGCCGACCGCCAGCTGCGCCAGCTGGTGGACCTGGCCCAGGCCCACAACCGCGATCTGCGCCAGACCCTGCTCAACGTGGAGGCGGCACGCGCCCTGTACCAGGTGCAGCGCGCCGACCGGCTGCCGGGCGTGGGCCTGCAGGGCGGCGGCACGCGCCAGCGCCTGCCGGGCGACATGAATGCCACGGGCCAGCCGCAGGTGCAGGGCAGCTGGCAGGCCGGCTTGGGGGTGGCCGCCTTCGAGCTGGACCTGTTCGGCCGCGTGCGCAACCTGTCCGAAGCCGCCCTGGGCGAGTACCTGGCCACCGAAGAGGCCGCGCGCGCCGCCCGCATCAGCCTGGGCGCCGAGGTGGTGCAGGCCTACCTGTCCCGCGACGGGGCCCTGCGCCGGCTGCAACTGGCGCAGCGCACGCTGCAAAGCCGTGAATCCTCGCTGCGCCTGACCGCGCAGCGGCGCCAGGCGGGCACGGCCACCGCCCTGGACCACCAGGACGCCCTGGGCCTGGCCGCCCAGGCCCGCGCCGACGTGGAGCGCAGCGAACGCGAGCTGCGCCAGGCCGGCAACGCCCTGCTGCTGCTGACGGGCGTGGAGGATCTGGGGCCGTACCTGTCCGCAGGGTCTGCACAGTCGGCAAAGTCGTCCGACGTGCCCATGCTGCTGCAGGATTTGTCGGCCGGCACGCCTTCCGAACTGCTCATCCACCGGCCCGACATCCAGGCGGCCGAGCACCGGCTGCGCGCGCGCAGCGCGGACATTGGTGCGGCGCGCGCGGCCTTCTTCCCGCGCATCTCGCTCACCGGCTTCCTGGGATCGTCCAGCGCCGATCTGTCCGACCTGTTCCGCTCGGGCCAGCGCGCCTGGTCGTTCACTCCCCAGGTCACGCTGCCCCTCTTCGACGGGGGGCGCAACCGCGCCAACCTCGACCTGGCCGTGCTGCGCAAGGACATGGCCGTGGCAGCCTACGAGCATGCCATCCAGACCGCCTTCCGCGAAGTGGCCGATGCCCTGGCCGCCACCGACACGCTGCGCCGCGAGGAGGCCGCGCGCCTGGCGCTGCGCGACAGCAGCCGCGAAAGCCTGCGGCTGGCGCAGGCCCGTTACCAGGCGGGGGTGGACGACCATCTGCGCTACCTGGACGCACAGCGCAGCGCCTTCGCCAATGAAAGCGCCTACATCGATACCGTGACCCAGCGGCAGTTGGCGCTGGCCCAGCTGTTCCGCGTGCTGGGCGGCAGCTGGACTGCGCCGCCGCCACCACCGCAGTCCCAGCCTGTGGCGGCCGTCCAGCAGCCCTGAGCACCGAACAGCCCTGAGCCCCGGCTACGCCGCCTCCACCCGCGCGTTGTAGGCCGCCAGGGTCCGCTGCCAGGCGGGCCGGGCCAGGCATCTGTCGCGGTAGGCCACCACGGCGGGGCAGGGCGCGGTCAGCGTGCTGTCCGGGATGCAGGCGAGCACATGCGCCATCAGGATGTCGGCCACCGTGAATTCGTCGGTGGCAATGAAGCGGCGCCCGTCCAGCCAGCGCTCCAGGTTGCCCAGCATGCGATGCGCCCAGCCCACCAGGAATTCGCGGTGCTTGCCGCAGCTGCCATCGGCCGTCCAGTCCAGCACCATCAGGCTGAGCAGCGGCGGCTCCACCGTGTTCATGGCTGCAAAGCACCAGCGCAGCACCTGGGCCTCGCCGGTTGCATCGGAGGGCATCAGCCGGCCGCACTTCCTGGCCAGATGCAGCACGATGGCGGCCGACTCCGAAATCACCTGCCCGTCATCGTCCAGCGCCGGAATCTGCTCGAAGGGGCTGAGCCGGCGGTAGGCCTCTGTGTTCAGGTCGTGCGCGGGATGGTCCATGCCCGCGATCTCGAAGGGCAGCTGCATCTCTTCGAGTGCCCACAGCACGCGCAGATCGCGCGTGCGGCCGCGCGCGCCGGCATTGACCCTGGAAAAACCGTAGAGCTTGAGCATGGTGGCGTTCTCCGCAGTGGTGATCCTACCGGCCATGCTACTCGCGGCTGCCGAGGTGTGGGCATCACCTGGCGTCCCGTTCACGGCAGCGCGTTCACAGCGCCCCGAACACCTCGGGCAAGGCCGCATCGCGCGGCATGCCGCCATAGCTCTTGGTGCCGCCCTGGCTGTCGATCACCACGATGCCCGGCGTGCCACGGAAGCCCAGGGACATCATCAGCTTGCGGTGGGCCTCCAGCGTCTTGCGCACGTCGGGGCTGACGCTGAAGGCGGGCGCTATGCCGCCCTGGGCGGACTTCTTCTCGTGCTCCATCAGTGCGGCCGCGCGGTCCGGGGCCTGCAGGATGGCGGCGGCCTTGGCCGGGCTGTCGTCCCGGATCACGCCCACCAGGATGTGGCGCAGCTGCACCTTGCCTGCGTCCACCCAGGGACGCGCGGCCTCCCAGAACTTGTGGCAGTACTTGCAGTTGGGGTCGGTGAAGGTATAGATCACGCGCGGCGCATCGGCCTTGCCGTCGGGCACCCAGGTGGAGGTCTCCAGCTGCGCCTGCACGGTGTCGCCCGCCGGCTTGGCGGCCTGTGCCTTGGCCTGGGGGGCCTGGGCCGTGGCAGGACCTTCTGCGGCCGTGGCCCATCCCGCCGCCAGAAAGAGGCTGGCAGCCATGCCTGCAAAAAGGACGGTGCGTTGAAGATGCATGGGAACTCCTTGAAACGGTTGAATGAATGAGGGTGCGGCGCTGTGCGGCAAGCGTGCAACGCCTGGTGCTGTGGCAACAGCGGCGGACGGTGTGAGTCGGAGTGCATCCGCCGCGTTCCATCGTTATAGGAAATCGCTTGCGCCATCTGGCCCCATCTGGCCCTTCACAGGGATACGCGCTCATCCTGAACGCGCGAGACCGGCTTCAGCAACACGGCATCCAGGCCACTGTCTTCAAACCAGCAGCCGTCCTGCGCAACCACTTCATGCGGCCCGCGCAGTTGAGGCCCCCGTGCATGCAGGCGTACCCGGGCGGTATGGCCGGTGGCCCAGGGCAAGTCCTGGCCGAAGGGAACGATCAGCAGGGCTCGCGGGGACAGGTGCCCGGCTTGCAGGTTGCCTGGCGCAGGAGCCAGCCCCTGAAGGGATTGGCGCGCCTGGACCTCCACCCCAACCACCCATGCCCAAAGAATGCTGGGCGCGCTCCTGGCCCAGACATGCAGCTGCAGCAGCGCACTGCCGCCGTTCTCAAGCGCGTGGGTACAGACCTGCACGCTGGCCGGCGCAGCGCTCCAGCCCGGCAGCCATTGCTGCAGGACATGCGCCATCTGGCGGGCATCCGGCTGCGCAGGCAGGCCGGGCGGCAGTTGCATGAGCCGCCATGGCCGCTGAGCCAAAACGGCGGCGCACCGCTGCGCACACCACCATGCGCCATGGGGATCGGCCTGCGCACAGGCGTCGGAGACCATGGGCAGCCGCGCCCAGCGCACCCTGCCCGTGGAGCCGCGCGCCTGGTAGTACCAGAACGAGTGGAAGCGCAGGCCGGGGATGAAACGGTGGAACAGGGTTTTGCTGGCTGCATTTTTCATGGGAAAAATTTAGCATAGCTATCGAAAAATGAAAAGCATTGCTAATGGTTTCGATTATTAGCATCGCTACATGAAAGTTTGGACCACCGAGCAAGAGGCGGCGAACCTGAAGCGCCTGCTCTCTACTGTGAAAAGCAAGGCCGAGTTCGCAGAGAAGGCAGGCATTCCTGGCGGCTCCTCCATGGTCTCCCAGCACCAAAGCGGCAACCGGCCCATCAGCCTGGAGGCGGGCATTGCATATGCCAAGGGCTTGAAGGTTTCGCTTTTCGAAATCAGTCCCAGGCTGGTGAAGATGGTTTCCGATCTGCCGCCCCTGCTTCCAGAGGGGGACACGCCCGGCACCAATCTGCCCGAGTTTCCCAAAGGATTGCGCCAATATCCCGTTCTCTCGCATGCCCAGGCTGCAGCCCTGGCAGATGACGGCGCATTCCCCGATCCCGCTGAAACCCTGGACATCGAATTCGGCAAGGACAACGCATCGCCCGGTGCGTTTTTTCTTGCGCTGGAGGGCGATGCCATGTCGCCCGAATTGCGCGAGGGCGACCGCGTGCTGATCGATCCCCAGGCCAGCCCCCGGCCCGGCGACCATGTGCTGGCCAGGAATGGCAAGCGGCAGGTGCTGCTCAGAAAGTACCGCGTGCGCGGTGTGGGAGAGGACGGCATCGAGGTCTTTGATCTGGTACCGCTCAACGAAGACCATGCCGTGCTGCGCAGCGACAGGAACCGGCTGGTTCTGCTGGGCACGGTGATCGAACACCGGCGCCGGCTGCGGGGAAGCTGACGACCGAGCTGTTTCGATAGACCGCCGCGCGGCCCCGGCGCCCCGCCTCCGTGCTCAGGGCGCAGCGGCAATCTCGGTCTGGCCATCGGGCCTGGCCACCAGAGTGACGGGCAGGATCTGGGCCAGCATGCGTGCGAACTCGGCGGGGCGGCTGGCCTGGTAGCTGCCGCCAATGCGCATCGCCGCCATGGCCGGGTCGTGCACCACCAGGCCGGTCGGCCCGTAGCGCTCCAGCTCGGCCAGGGCGTCGGCCAGGGGCGTGTTCTCGAAGCGGATCAGGCCCTTGCGCCACAGCGCAATGCTGCCGGGCGCCACAGCCGACACCGGACCGAGCACGCCTGCAGGCGACACGCTCAGGGCCTGGCCAGCGACCAAGGCGGCGGGCGCGGCGCCAGCGGCTGCAGTGCCTTGCGCACTGGCCACGCGCACATGGCCTTCCTGCACGGCCACCTGGGCGCTGCCCGCCTCCATGCCCGTGGCGCGATAGCGCACGGAAAACCGCGTGCCGCCCACGGTGACGCGCGCCGGGCCGGCCAGCACATGAAAGGGCCTGGCGGCGTCGGGCGCCACGGCGAACAGGATCTGCCCTTGCGTGATGCGCACCTCGCGCCGGTCACGGTACAGAGTTACCTGCGCCTGGGTATCGGCATCCAGGGACAGTGCGGTGCCATCCGGCAAGGTGATGGTCCTGGCCTGGCCGCGTGGGGTCAGGTGGCTGCTGGTGAAGGTGGGCTGCTGCTGCCACTGGTGCCAGCCCACGCCCACGGCCAGGGCCACCGTGCAGCACAGGGCCGCCAGGGCAGGGCGCGGCAGCAGGCGGGACCAGCTCCAGCCTTGGCGCTGCGCGGCCGGTTCCGGAGGGGCGTGAGGCGCCGACTGCGAGCGCCGGCGTGCCTGCTCCGCGCGCAGGCGCGCCACCTGTTCGGGGGGAGTGGACCGCGCCGCCGCCAGGCTCTGGCCCAGGTGGCGCAAGGCAGCCTCGTGCGCCGTGCTGGCTGCCAGCCATTCAGTGAATTCGGCTTCTTCCTCGGCGGTCAGGCCTTGCTCCATGCGCGTGTGCCAGTCGGCCGCAGCGAGGTCGATGGGGTTTTGCCCGCGGAAGAACTCTTCCAGTTCGCGCACCTGCGCAGCCTTGTCCAGGGGCGCGGTGCAGGAGCGGTAGCGGCGCATGCGTGCGGATTCCCGGCCTCAGAAGCTGGTCCAGTCCTGCGATTCGGCAGACGGTTTGGCCGCAGCGAGGCGTACAGGTCGTGCAGGGCGCGCACCGGCTGAGGGTTGTGCCGGCGCAGGCCTGGCCGGGGCCAGCGCAGATGCCGTGGCCGCGCGGGTGGGCACGGACGCCGGCAGGGGCGCCTGCAAACGCGGCTGCTGTGCCGCGCCGTCCTGGTCGCCCAGGCGGAAGATGGCCACGGCCTGCACCAGGCGCTGGGCCTGGGACTTGAGGCTGGAGGCCGCCGCCGCGCTTTCCTCCACCAGAGCGGCGTTTTGCTGCGTGACCTGGTCCATCTGGCTCATGGCCTGCCCGACCTGGGCCACACCGGCGCTTTGCTCGTCGCTGGCATTGCTGATCTCGCCCATGAGGTCGGTCACGCGCTGTATGGATTGCAGCACCTCGGCCATGGTGGCGCCGGCCTGGTCGGCCAGCTCCGCGCCCTGGCTGACGCGCGTGGCGCTGTCAGTGATGAGCTGCTTGATCTCGCGGGCGGCCTGCGCGCTGCGCTGGGCCAGGGTGCGCACTTCGGCGGCCACCACGGCAAAGCCCTTGCCCTGCTCGCCGGCACGCGCGGCCTCGACGGCGGCGTTCAGGGCCAGGATGTTGGTCTGGAAAGCGATGGAGTCGATCACGCCCACGATGTCGCCGATCTGGCGCGAGCTGGCATGGATGTCCTGCATGGCGCCCACGACTTCCTGCACCACGGTGCCGCCCTTGGCCGCGATCTGGCTGGCGCCGCGCGCGAGCTGGTTGACCTGGCGTGCGTTGTCCGCGTTCTGCTGCACGGTGGAAGACAGCTCGTCCATGGAGGCTGCGGTTTCCTGCAGCGCGCTGGCCTGCTGCTCGGTGCGGCGGCTCAGGTCGGCATTGCCCTTGGCGATCTGCTCGCTGGCCACGGCCACGCTGTCGGCGTTGTTGCGCACATCGCTGACCACGCTGGCCAGGCTCTGGTGCATGGCGTTGAGCGAGGCCTGCACGCTGCCGGCGGGCGCTTCGCTGCGCACCAGTCCGGGGTCGAGGTTGCCGTCGGCGATCTGGCGGGCGACTTCACCGAGCTGGGCAGGCTCGGCCCCCAGCGCGCGTGTCAGGCCGCGTGCGATCAGCCGGCCCATGAGCAGGGCCAGCACGAAGGCGACCGCGCTCACGCCGATCTGCATGTTGCGTTGCTGCACATAGGACTGCGTGGCCTGCTCCACCATGACCTGGGCGTGCTGGCGCGTGAGCTGGCTGTACTCGTCGGTGGCCGCGATCAGCTGGGCCAGCAGCGGCCGGCACTCGCTGTTCATCTTGGCAATGGCCTCGTCCCTTTGCTGGCGCAGCGCCAGCGAAACGATGTCCAGCGCCACCGGGCCGTATCGCTGCTCTATCTGGTCGATGCGGGCGACCAGGGCGCGAGCCTCCTCGCCCACCCCGGGCAAGGCCACCAGGGCCTTGAGCTGGTCCAGGTGGGACTTGACCGCGGCATGGGCGGCGTACACGGCCGTTTTTTCCATGTCCAGATCGGCTGGCGTGTTCACCAGCACCAGGTTGCGCGCCGCGATGGCGCGGCTGTCCACGGCCGCGCGCACCTGTTCGGCCAGATGGGCGCGGGCGTTCACGCCGTCGACGAACTGCGTCAGGTTGCGGTCGGAACCGTCCAGCGCATGAAGGGCAGATACGGAAACCAGTGCGACCAGTAAAGCCAGGGCGGTAAAGGCGGCGTAGAGCTTGGTCTTGACGGTCCAGGTGCGGAGATTCATGGCGCTTTCCAGGTAGGTGGTGCAAGTATCAGTTTCTATCAAAAATAAATGATCAATTTGATAAAACCCTAAGGGTGAATTGTTAAATTTCAACTTGAATTGACAAATTCAGGCTAGGTGGGGGCCAGGCGTCACCAGCCCGCTTCCCAGGCGGGCTGGATCAAGAAAGCCCGCATTTCATGAACGCATGCGGGTCTTGCACCTGGGATGCCGGGTGCGCCGGCGCTACAGTCGGGGCCCCTACCCCATGCATACCCCTCCCCACATCCAAGGCTGGTGCCCCGGCGCCTGGCAGCCCATGGCCTCCGGCGATGGGCTGGTGCTGCGCGTGCGCCCGCTGGGCCGCCTGACGGTGGCCCAGGCGCGGCGGCTGGCGCGCCTGGCCTGGGTGCATGGCAACGGCGCGCTGGAGCTGTCCAGCCGCGCCAATGTGCAGTTGCGCGGCATTGCGCCCGGGCGGCACGCCGCCGTGCTGCGCGCCCTGGCGGCCGTGGGCCTGCTCGATGCCGATGCAGGCCGCGAGCGCCGCCGCAATCTGGTGATCGACCCGCTGTGCCGGCCGCAGGAGGCCGTCCATGCGCTGGGCCAGGCCCTGCAGCAGGCACTGGATGCGGCCGACGACCTGGCCGGCCTGCCGGCCAAGTTCGGCTGGTCGGTGGAAGGCGCGCCGGGCCGGCTGGCGGGCGTGTCCGCCGATATCCGCCTGCAGCGCACAGCCACCGGCTGGCTGGTGCAGCCCGATGGACGGCAGCAGGCGCTGGCCGTGGCC
Source organism: Delftia sp. BGA-UO-ETr-SB1 (assembly GCF_059567865.1). Lineage (NCBI taxonomy): Bacteria > Pseudomonadati > Pseudomonadota > Betaproteobacteria > Burkholderiales > Comamonadaceae > Delftia > Delftia sp. BGA-UO-ETr-SB1. The sequence continues at coordinate 845,031 of NZ_JCAQOW010000006.1, forward strand.
GACGCAAGCCAGGCCGTGGCCGCAGGCCTGGCGCTGGCGCGCTGGTTTGCCGGTCAGGCCTCCCTTCGCCGCGCCCAGGGCTTGCGGCCCGGACGCATGGCCGCGGTGGCGGCGCAACTGCAGCCGCCCCCCGGACTGGACTGGGTGGAGACAGAAACCCCGGCGCACGGCGAAGGACCGGCGCCCGGTGCCGTGCCCGGCGTGGGCTGGCTGCTGGGCGCGCCGCTGGGCCGCTTGCCGGCCGTGGCGCTGGCGCGGCTGGTGCGTGCCTTGCCTGAGCAGGCTTTTTTGCGTGTGACACCCTGGCGCATGCTGCTGGTGGAAGACGAAGACGCAGAAGCTGGCGCGGCCCTGCCTTGCTGGTGGGCGGCTGCAGGGCTGGACGACGCCGCTGACTGGATCACCCACGCCCATGACCCGCGCCTGCGCGTATCCGCCTGTACCGGCGCGCCGGGCTGCACCCAGGCCCTGGGTCCCACGCAGGCCCTGGCGCTGGAGCTGGCGCCGCAGGTGCCCCATGGCGCTCACCTGCATGTGACCGGATGCGCCAAGGGCTGCGCGCGGCAGGCGCCGGCCACCGTGGTGCTGCGGGCAGAAGGTGAAGACGAGGGCGAAGGCCCTGTCTATTCCGTAGTGCGCCACGGCCGTGCCGGGGATAGGGCGCAGGAGCAGCGGACCCTGGCCTCGGTGCGAGACAATCCGGGATTGCTGTTTTCAAAAGAATAATGCTGCACCGCTACGAAACCGATGGCGCCGAGATCTACCGGCAGTCCTTTGCCACCATCCGCCGCGAGGCGGCGCTGGAACGCTTCACGCCTGTCGAGGAACGCGTGGTGGTGCGCATGATCCACGCCGCCGGCCTGGTGGAGCTGGCCCCGCACGTGGCCTTCTCCCCCGGCATGGCCGAGGCCGCCGCGCAGGCCCTGCAAAACGGCGCGCCCGTGCTGTGCGACGTGCGCATGGTCAGCGAGGGCATCACGCGCTCGCGCCTGCCCGCCGCCAACCCCATCATCTGCACGCTGCCGGACGAGCGCGTGCCCGCGCTGGCCCGTGACATGGGCAACACGCGCAGCGCCGCCGCGCTGGAGCTGTGGCGCCCGCACCTGGCCGGGGCCGTAGTGGCCATCGGCAATGCGCCTACGGCCCTGTTCCACCTGCTCAACATGCTGCAGGACCCGGCCTGCCCCCGGCCGGCCGCCATCATCGGCTGCCCCGTGGGCTTTGTGGGTGCCATGGAATCCAAGCAGGCGCTGATGCAGGACCTGCCCGTTCCCTGCATGGCCGTGCATGGCCGCCTGGGCGGCTCGGCCATTACCGTGGCCGCCATCAACGCACTGGCCAGCCATGTCGAGTAGGCAGCCGCGTCCCAGCCAGGGCGGGCCCGGCATTGTCTGCGTGGGCCTGGGCCCGGGCGACCCCGAACTCATGAGCGTCAAGGCCGACCGCCTGGTGCGCGGCGCCCGCCAGGTGGCGTTCTTCCGCAAGAAGGGCCGGCCCGGCAAGGCCCGCCAGCTGGTGGACGGCCTGCTGGCCCAAGGCGCTGCCGAGCACGCCATGGAGTACCCGGTGACCACCGAGCTGCCCGTGGACAGCCCCGCCTATGTGGACCTGCTGGCGCGCTTTTACGACGACTGGTGCCTGCGCCTGGAAGCGCTGGCGCAGACCGAGCAGGTGGTGGTGCTGTGCGAGGGCGACCCCTTCCTCTACGGCTCCTTCATGCATCTGTACACCCGGCTGCGCGAACGCGGCCAGGTGCCGCTGGACGTGGTGCCCGGCATCCCCGGCATGGTGGGCTGCTGGCACGCCACGGGCGAGCCCATCACCTGGGGCGACGACGTGCTCAGCGTAATGACCGGCACCCTGTCGGAAGACGAGCTGGTGCGCCGCATGCAGACGGCCGAGGCCCTGGTCGTCATGAAGGTCGGCCGCAACCTGCCGCGCATCCGCCGCGCCCTGCAGCGCACGGGCCGGCTTGACGCCGCCTGGCTGGTGCAGAACGGAACCACGGACAGCGAGCAGGTCGCGCGCCTGGGCGATGTGTCCGACGACGCCTGCCCCTATTTCGCCATCGTGCTCGTGCACGGCCAGGGCCGCCGGCCGGAGGCCGCATGGTGAGCGCCGGCCGCCTGACGGTGGTGGGGCTGGGCCCGGGCGCACTGGACCAGATCACGCCCGAAGCCGCAGCCGCCTTGCACGGGGCCGACGATGTGGTCGGCTACCTGCCCTATGTGTCCCGCGCGCAGGCCCTGCTGGCGAAGGCGGGTCAGGGCCAGGCCGTGGCCTGGCATGCCTCCGACAACCGCGTGGAGCTGGAGCGCGCGCGCCAGGCGCTGGCGCTGGCCGCACAAGGCCGGCAGGTGGTCGTGGTGTCCTCGGGCGACCCGGGCGTGTTCGCCATGGCGTCGGCCGTGTTCGAGGCCATGGAATCCGCCGATGCGGCGCAGGCTGCCGCCTGGCAGGCGCTCGATATCCAGGTGCTGCCCGGCATCACCGCCATGCTGGCCGCCGCCGCGCGCGCTGGCGCGCCGCTGGGCCATGACTTTTGCTGCATCAATCTCTCGGACAACCTCAAGCCCTGGCCGGTGATCGCGCGGCGCGTGGAACTGGCGGCCGAGGCCGACTTCGCCATGGCCTTCTACAACCCGCGCTCCAAGAGCCGGCCCGAAGGCTTTGTGCGCCTGCTGCAGCTGCTGCGCACCCATTGCGAGCCGCAGCGCCTGCTGGTGTTCGCGCGCGCCGTGTCCACGCCCGAGGAACACTTGCACGTATGCACGCTGGCCGAGGCCACGCCCGAGATGGCCGACATGCGCACCGTGGTCCTGGTGGGCAACAGCGCCACGCGCCGCGTGGGCCGCTGGGTCTACACGCCACGCCACTACGGCATGGATGGCGGCGCGGGCGGTGCTGTCGGCGCCGTCGGCAGCACGCCATGAGCAATCCAGTGCAGCACCGCAGCCACCGACCCGGTGCGCTGGCGCTGCGGCAGCGCCGGGCGCTGCACCATCACCACGGGCAGGCCCAGGGCGCGTGCGGCATCGAGCTTGCCGCGCGTGGCCTCGCCGCCCGCGTTCTTGGCCACCAGCCATTCGATGCCGTGCGTGCGCAGCAAGGCTTCATCGTCGTCCGCACTGAAAGGACCGCGCCCCAGCACCACCGTGGTGTGGGGCAGGGGCAGGCTGCCGGGCTCGGGCGCATCGACCAGGCGCAGCAGGTAGTGGTGCTGCGGCTGGCCCGCAAAGGCCGCAAGCTGCTTGCGGCCCACGGCCAGAAACACCCGGGCGGCTGCCTGGGGCAGGGCGGCAGCGGCGGCTTGCATGTCGGGCACGTCGATCCAGGCGTCGCCGGCACTGGCCTGCCAGGGCTCGCGCTCCAGCGCCAGCAGCGGCGTGCCGGTGGCGGCGCAGGCCTGGCAGGCATTGCGGCTCATCTGTGCGGCAAACGGGTGGGTGGCATCGACCACATGGCTGATGGCCTGCCCGCGCAGGAATTGCGCCAGGCCCTGGGCACCGCCAAATCCGCCCACGCGCGTGGGCAGGGGCTGGGCCACGGGCGACTGCGTGACGCCCGCATACGAGAACACGGCGGCAATGCCGGCGCGGTGCAGGGCCTGGGCCAGCTGGCTTGCGCCGCTGGTGCCGCCCAGCAGGAGAACATGGGGCATGACTGATCCCTGGTTGACATTGGTGGGCCTGAACGAAGACGGCCTGGACGGCCTCTCGCCCGCCGCGCTGCGCGCGCTGGACGCGGCCGAGACCGTTTTTGGCGGGCCGCGCCACCTGGCGCTGGCCGGTGCCGGCGAGCGGGGCCGTCCCTGGCCCGTGCCCTTTGACGTGGCGCCCGTGCTGGCCTGCCGTGGCCGGCCCACGGTGGTGCTGGCGTCGGGCGATCCGTTCTGGTTCGGGGCGGGCGGCAGCCTGGCGGCGCATCTGGCGCCGCAGGAGTGGCGCTGCCACGCCCAACCTTCGACATTTTCGCTGCTGGCGTCCCGCCTGGGCTGGAAGCTGGAAGACACGGTCTGCCTGGGCCTGCACGCCGGCCACGTGGAGCAGCTGCTGCCGCACCTGTCGCCAGGCCGCCAGTCGCTGGTGCTGCTGCGCGATGGCGCCGCCGTGGCCGCATTGGCGGACTGGCTGGTGCAGGAAGGCTGGGGCGACAGCCGCCTGGAGGTCATGGAATCCGTGGGCGGCCCGCGCGAGCGCCGCCGCGCATGGCGCGCCGCCGAAGCCGCCCAGGCCCTGGCCGCCGACCCTGCCTGCGCGCCCGTGGCCGTGGCCGTGCTCGCCCAGGGCGGCGCGGCCCTGCCGCTGGTGCCGGGCCGGCCCAATCACTGGTACGCCAACGACGGCCAGATCACCAAGGCCCCGGCCCGCGCGCTGACCCTGGCGGCTCTTGCGCCGCGCCACGGCGAATGCCTGTGGGATGTGGGCGGCGGCTCGGGCTCGGTGGCCGTGGAGTGGTGCCTGGCCGGTGGCTCGGCCATCAGCCTGGAGCAGCATGCGGCGCGTGCGGACAACATCCGCCACAACGCCCGGCGCTTCGGCCTGCAGGCGCGCCTGCGCGTGGTGCAGGGCGTGGCGCCCGAGGCGCTGGCCGGGCTGCAGGCGCTGGCCCAGCCCCAGGCCGTGTTCGTGGGCGGGGGCTTTGACGCCGAATTGTTCGAGCGCCTGCAGGCCCTCGTGCCCGCAGGCTGCCGCCTGGTGGTCAATGCCGTGACGCTGGAGACCGAGGCCCTGCTGGTGCAACTGCAGGCCGAGCACGGCGGCCAGCTGCTGCGGCTGGAGATTTCCAGCGCCGAGCCGCTGGGCCGCATGCGCAGCTGGAAGGCTGCGCGGCCGCTGGTGCAGTGGAGCTGGCAGCGGTGAACCCGGGCGAAGCCACCCCCCACCGCTGCGGCGTGCTGGGCCTGGGCCTGCACACCGACGCACTGCCCGATGCGCTGCAGGCGCTGTGGCAGCGGGCCCAGGCGCACCTGCTGCAGCAAGCCTGCGCGCCGCAGCCCGTCTGCGCCGTGGCCGTGCTGGACACCAAGGCCGGCCATCCGGCGCTGGAGGCCTGGATGTCGGCGGTCGTGCCCTCGGCCGTCCTGGTCCGTGTGCCGTCCGCGCAATTGCCGGGCCAGCCGGTGGTCACCCAATCGCCGCGCATGCTGGCGCGCTACGGCACCGGCAGCGTGGCCGAGGCGGCGGCACTGGCCGCAGCAGGACCTCATTCCGCGCTGAGCGTCACCCGCCTGGTGGCGGACGACGGCAGCGCCACCCTGGCCCTGGCCTTCGGCCAGGCCGGGCCATTGAACTGTTGCCTGGCCCTTGCCGGCAAGGCATGCAACCCCAAGGAGCAAACGGCATGACCGTGCATTTCATCGGCGCCGGCCCCGGCGCCGCCGACCTGATCACCGTGCGCGGGCGCGACCTCATGGCGGCCTGCCCGGTCTGCCTGTACGCAGGCTCGCTGATACCGCGCGAGCTGCTGGCGCACTGCCCGCCGGGCGCGCGCATCGTCAACACCGCATCCATGAGCCTGGACGACATCGCGGCCGAGATCCAGGCCGCCGAGGCGCGTGGCGAAGACGTGGCGCGCCTGCACTCGGGCGACCTGTCCGTCTGGTCGGCCATGGGCGAGCAACTGCGCCGCCTGCGCGAGGCCGGCATTGCCTACACCGTCACGCCCGGCGTGCCCTCGTTCGCGGCCGCCGCCGCCACGCTGGGCGCGGAGCTGACCCTGCCCGGCCTGTGCCAGTCCGTGGTGCTGACGCGCACCTCGGGCCGCGCCACGGCCATGCCCGAGGGCGAGAACCTGGCCGCCTTCGCGGCCACGGGCGCCGTGCTGGCCATCCATCTGTCCATCCATGTGGCCGCCAAGGTGCAGTCCGAGCTGCTGCCGCACTACGGCGCCGACTGCCCCGTGGCCATCGTCTGGCGCGCCAGCTGGCCTGACGAAACCGTGGTGCGCACCACGGTCGGCAGCCTGACCGAGGCCGTGGCCACCCATATGGAGCGCACGGCCCTGATCCTGGTGGGCCGCAGCCTGCAGGCCGAGGACTTCGGCGAAAGCCGCCTCTACGCGGCCGACTACGACCGCCGCTACCGCCCGCTGGGCACCGAGCCGCGCTTTCCCGCCACCGATGTGCATGCGAATGCCGCGCTGGATACCGCGAGGGATACCTTGAGGGACACCGTGAGCGACACCGTGAGCGACGTGCCCCTCGGGAACCCCGCCCCATGAGCGCGGCCCTGCCGCCCGTGGCGCTGAGCCTGATCGGCATCGGCACGGGCAACCCCGACCACCTCACGCGCGAAGCCCAGGCCGCCATGCAGGCCGCCGACCTGATCCTGCTGCCGCACAAGGGCGAGGACAAGGCCGAACTCGCCGCCCTGCGCCGCGACCTGTGCGATGCCGTGCTCACTGCGCCCGGCCCGCGCATCGAAGGCTTCGACATGCCCGTGCGCCGCAGCGTGGGCGACGACTACCTGGCCCAGGTCGATGAATGGCATGCGGCCATCACGCGCTGCTGGCAGGCGGCCATCACCCGGTCCCTGGACGAGGGGCTGCAGCCGCGCACCCCCGGCCAGCCCTTGCAGGTCGCACTGCTGGTCTGGGGGGACCCGGCTCTGTACGACAGCACCCTGCGCATTGCCGCGCGCATGCAGCCGGCGCCGCACAGCGTGCGCGTGGTGGCGGGCATCAGCTCCATGCAGGTGCTGTGCGCCGCGCATGCGATTGCGCTCAACGGCATAGGCCAGCCCTTCGTGGTGACCACGGGCCGCCAACTGCGCGAGCAGGGCTGGCCACCGGGCGTGGACACGGCCGTGGTCATGCTGGACGGGCAGTGCAGCTTCACCGAGCTGCTGGACTCGGACGGCAGCGACATGGACGCCGGCCTGCACATCTGGTGGGGCGCCTACCTGGGCATGGACCGCCAGATGCTGGACAGCGGCCCGCTGGCCGAGGCCGCCCCGCGCATCGCGCAGGCCCGAGCCGCAGCGCGCGAGCGGCATGGCTGGATCATGGACATCTACCTGCTGCGGCGCGGCAGTTGACTGCAGCGCGGCACAACGCAGGCATGGTCATGCGAATGGTGGGCTTGATATCTAAATCATCGAATTGATATCATTGCTGGCGAACTTTGCGAAAGGCTGCGCAATGGCCAATGTGACTGTGAGAAACCTGCCCGATGCCGTGCACCGGGCCTTGCGGGTACGCGCTGCCCACCATGGCCGCAGTACGGAGGCGGAAATCCGCGACATTCTGGAAGCCGCCGTCCGGCCGGCAGAGCGTGTCAGGCTGGGCTCCATGCTGGCGTCCATTGCCCGCGAGGCAGGAGGACTGACCGACTCCGAAGCCGAGGGCTTCAACCGCCTGCGCGACAGGGCGCCAGCCGAGCCCATGGACTTTGAATGATCGTTGTCGATACCAACGTCATTTCGGAACTCTGGAGGCTTGCGCCCGACTCCAGAGTGCTTGCCTGGATGGATGCCCAGGCCATTGAAACGCTGCATCTGTCTGCCGTCACCGTGGCAGAACTGCGCTACGGCATTGCAGCGATGCCTGAGGGAAGGCGCCGCACTATCTACCAGGAGCGACTGGAGCATGAGGTTCTGCCGGCCTTCGCCGGCCGTGTCCTGGCCTTTGACCTGGACGCGGCAAAGGCCTATGCCGATCTGATGGCGAGCGCGAAGACGCAGGGCAGGGCCATCGCCAAGGCCGATGGCTATATAGCGGCCACTGCCATGGCGCATGGGCTGGTGGTGGCAACGCGCGACACCAGTCCGTTCGAGGCCGGTGGGCTGCAGACCATCAATCCCTGGACGGCAGCGCCCTAGACAGACCAGGGCGCCGGCCTGCCTTCCGGGCTGCAGCCTCAGGCCGCCAGCGTGGCGTTGTCGATCACGAAGCGGTACTTCACATCGCCTTGCAGCATGCGTTCGTAGGCGGCGTTGATCTCGTCGGCGCGGATCATCTCGATATCGGCCACGATGCCGTGCTCGGCGCAGAAATCCAGCATCTCCTGCGTTTCGGGAATGCCGCCGATCATGGAGCCGGCCAGGCTGCGGCGCTTCATGATCAGGTTGAATACCTGGGGCGAGGGATGGGGCGTGGCCGGCGCGCCCACCAGGGCCATGGTGCCGTCGCGCTTGAGCAGGGTGAAGAAGGCGTCCAGATCGTGCGGCGCGGCCACGGTGTTGAGGATGAAGTCCAGGCTCTTGGCGTGCGCCGCCATCTCGGCCGCGTTGCGCGAGACCACCACTTCGTCGGCACCCAGGGCGCGCGCCGCCTCGCGCTTGGACTCGGAGGTGGTGAAGGCCACCACATGCGCGCCCATGGCGTGGGCCAGCTTGATGCCCATGTGGCCCAGGCCGCCAATGCCCACCACGCCCACCTTGTGGCCCGGCCCCACGCCCCAGTGGCGCAGCGGCGACCAGGTGGTGATGCCCGCGCACAGCAGCGGCGCCACGGCGGCCAGCTGTTCCTCGGGGTGGCGGATGTGCAGCACATAGCGCTCATGCGCGACGATGCTCTGCGCGTAGCCGCCCAGCGTGTGGCCGGGCGCATCGGGCGTGGGGCCGTTGTAGGTGCCGACCATGTGGTCGCAATAGTTCTCCAGGCCCTCGTCGCAGTCCGCGCAATGGCGGCAGCTGTCCACGATGCAGCCCACGCCGACCAGATCGCCAGCCTTCACGCCCGACACATGGGCGCCCACGGCCGAGACGCGGCCCACGATCTCGTGGCCCGGCACGCAGGGGTAGAGCGTGCCCGCCCATTCCGAGCGCACCTGGTGGATGTCGGAGTGGCAGACGCCGCAGAAGGCGATCTCGATCTGCACATCGTGCGCGCCCGGTGCGCGGCGCGTGATGTCCAGGGATTGCAGGGGCAGGTCGCCCGCATGGGCTCCATAGGCTTTGACGGTCATGGGATGTTCCTCGTGGGATGCCTGGTGGGTGTGGAAGGGATGCGGGCATTCTTGCCGCCGCCTGCCCTGCTGACTAGCTAATCAATGCTTAATGGGCTTATCAGCACAGCTAATCAATGGATGGCGCTAGGCTTGCGGCCATGGCAAGACGCAACCTCAATGACCTGCTGGCCTTCGTCACCGTGGCGCGCGAGGGCAGCTTCACGCGCGCGGCGGCTGCGCTGGGCGTCACCCAGTCGGCGCTGAGCCAGACCCTGCGCGCGCTGGAGGAGCGGCTGCAGATCCGCCTGCTCACGCGCACCACGCGCAGCGTCTCGCCCACGGCGGCGGGCGAGCGGCTGATGCAGGCCATAGGCCACCGCTTCGACGAGATCGAGGCCGAACTCGACGCCCTGACCGCGCTGCGCGACAAGCCTGGCGGCACGGTGCGCATCACCTGCGGCGACTACATGCTGCAAAGCACCCTGCTGCCCCGGCTGGCGCCGCTGCTGCTCGCCTATCCGGACATCTGCATGGAATTCGACGTGTACTACGGATTCCGCGACATCGTGGCCGAGCGCTTCGACGCCGGCGTGCGCCTGGGCAGCACTATCGACAAGGACATGATCGCCGTGCCCATCGGCCCGCCGCTGCGCATGGCCGTGGTGTCCTCGCCCTGGTATTTCGCGGAGCACGGCATTCCGAAGAATCCGCAGGACCTGATGGCGCACCGCTGCATCAACCAGCGCATGGTGACCTCGGGCGGCCTGTATGTGTGGGAGTTCGAGCGCCGGGGCCGCAAGATGAATGTGCGCGTGGACGGGCCGCTGATCTTCAACACCACCCAGCCCCAGATCGATGCGTCGCTGGCCGGGCTGGGCATCACGCTGCTGCCCGAGGACGAGGTCATGCCCTGGATCCAGAGCGGCCAGCTGCAGCGCGTGTTGGAGGACTGGTGCCCAAGATTCGACGGCCACCACCTGTACTACCCCAGCCGCAGGCAGCCCTCGCCCGCGTTCTCGCTGGTGGTCGATGCGCTGCGCTGGCGCGGCTGAGGCGCCTGGCCATCAACGCAGCGGCGAAGTAGGCATTGCCGCCCGTGACATACGCGGCCGGTCAGCTTGGGCACAATGAACGGCTTTCGCCCAGCCTCTTTCGCGGTCCTTGGACGCGACTCCTTCACGCGATTTCCTTACGCGATCTCTTCACGCGATGCAGCAAGAACCCGACTTCCTCCACAACCTGAACCAGGAATTCCGGGACGGCAGGCGCTGGCTGGACCGCACCATCGTGCTGGCCTATGCGGCGGCCGCCGGGCTGTGCGTGGTGGCCTTCACGCTGATGGCCGACGCGGGCTTTGAACTCTTCGAGAGCATCTACCACTGGCAGGGCGGCTGGGCCGTTCTGCTGTGGATGCCTGCCGTCACGGCGGGCGCCGTGTGGCTCACGCGGCGCTGGGCGCCGGGCGCGGCGGGATCGGGCATTCCACAGGTGATCGCCACGCTGGACCCGGCGCTGGACCCCGCGCAGCGCGGGCGCTTCGTGTCGCTGTGGCTGTCCTTCGCCAAGATGGTCCTGGCCAGCGCGGGCTTTGCGGCGGGGCTGTCGATCGGGCGCGAGGGGCCTTCGGTGCAGGTGGCCGCCGGTGTCATGCACCATGCGCGGCGCTGGTTCGGGCCGCATTCGGGCATCAGCCACCATGCGCTGCTGGTGGCCGGCGGCGCGGCCGGCATTGCGGCGGCCTTCAACGCGCCGCTGGCGGGCGTGGTCTTCGCCATCGAGGAGCTGTCGCGCAAGCTGGAGTCGCGCTCCAGCGGCCTGATCATCGCGGCCATCGTGCTGGCCGGCCTGATGGGCGTGTCGGCCTTCGGCAACCTCAGCTATTTCGGGCGCATCCAGGTGCCCCACCTGACCTGGGACGCGCTGCTGCCCGGCCTGTGCGTGACCCTGGCCTGCGGCGTGCTGGGCGGCCTCTTCGCCAAGCTGCTGGCCGCTTCGCTGACCCGCACGCCCGAGCGGCTCAACCAGCTGCGTGCGCGCTTTCCCATCCGCTTCGCGGCGGCGATCGCGCTGGTGATCGCCGTCATCGGCATGGTCACGGGCGGCGCCACCTTCGGCGCGGGCTCGGAGGCAGTCAAGCACATGCTGGCGGGCCAGGCCGACGTGCCCTCGTTCTACGTCACCCTGAAGTTCATCGCCACCTGGCTGTCGGCCTGGGTGGGCGTGCCGGGCGGCATCTTCGCGCCCTCGCTGTCGATTGGCGCGGGCGTGGGCCACAACGTGGCCGGCCTCATGGGCGCAGACATCGCGCCCGCCCTCATCGCCATGGGCATGGCCGCCTTCCTGGCCGCAGTGACGCAGGCGCCGCTGACGGCCTTCATCATCGTGATGGAGATGGTGGACGGCCACTCCATGGTGCTCAGCCTCATGGCCGCTGCCATGCTGGCCAGCCTGGTCTCGCGCATGCTGGCCCGGCCGCTGTACGAGACGCTGGCCCAGCACATGCTGAGTCTGGTGCCTGCTCCTGCTCCTGCTCCCGAGCCTGCACCTGCAACTGAGCCTGCACCTGCAACTGAGCCTGCACCGGCCGCCGTGCCGGAACCGGAGCCCGCCAGCCCCGCAGAGCCGGCTGCACCCCCCAAGGACCAGGACAAGCCCGCAAGCGCCTGAGCCGGGCGCGCTTGGCTGACAGGCAATGGCGAAGGGCGATGGCCTGGGCGCGCTGCACGCCACGCCATGCTCGCTTCCTGAGTCCTGACGCACAACCCGAGGAAAGGAACGCGCCATGTGGGAGGAAGTAACCAGCACCCTGGCCGAGGAATTCTCCAGCCTGCCCGATGCGGCCGAGGTCACGCGCGTCATGGTGCGCCTGCTGCTGGCGGCCCTGCTGGGCGGCATCGTCGGCTACGAGCGAGAACACAAGGGCAAGGCCGCCGGCCTGCGCACCCACATGCTGGTGGCCATGGGCGCGGCGCTGTTCGTGCTGGTGCCCGAGCGCGGCGGCATGGGCATTGCCGACATGAGCCGCGTGATCCAGGGCGTGGTGGCCGGCGTAGGCTTCCTGGGCGCGGGCGCCATCATCAAGCGCCACTCAGAGGAACAGGTGCAGGGCCTGACCACGGCCGCCGGCATCTGGATGACGGCCGCCATCGGCGTGGCCTGCGGCCTGGGGCGCGAAGCCATCGCGCTGCTGGCCACGCTGCTGGCCATCGTCATCCTCGTGATGCTGCCGCACGTGGTCAGTGCGCCGCCCCCGCAGGCGGACGCGGAGCCGGATACCAAGCCGCGCGAGACTTGAGGGCGGGCGGCCGCCTGAAGCCTGGCATTCCGGCTTTGTTCGCTTTTTCCTGATGTTCGTGCTACGTGAACATGGCAAACATCACGAACGCAGCCAGTGAGGCTTGCGAGGCTCTCGCCAACTACCGATAGGCAGTCACCTGCGTGCATGGCATCTCTGGCCATGCACGCATGCCATTAGAAATCCACACTCGCACTCAGCGAGAACGTGCGCGGACCGCCCACCGTCAGGTAGCCCGAACCGGGGTAGCCGCCTACGGAGGCCCAGTAGTTGCGATCCGTCGCGTTGTCCACGCGCAGGCGCAGCGTGAGCAGCTTGCCCTGCACTTCGGTCATGTAGCGCACGCCCAGGTCCAGGCGGTTCCATCCGGCCACGCGCAGGGTGTTGACGTCGTTGGCGTAGCTGGCGCCGGTGTGCACCAGGCGGCCGTCCAGCGCCAGGCCGTTGATGCCCGGCACATCCCATTCCACGCCCGCTGTGGCCTGGAAGCGCGGCACGCCGATGACGCGCTTGCCGTCGGTGGTGGCGCGGCCCGTGCTCTGCTGCCTGGCGTCCAGCCAGGTGGCGCCGCCCAGCAGGCGCAGGCCGCGCATGGGTTCGCCGAAGACGTTGAATTCCACGCCCTGGTGGCGGTCCTTGCCGGCCGAGGTGAACAGGTTGCCGTCGATCAGCGAGCGCGGCTTGTCGGTGGAGAAGAAGGCCAGGCCGCCGCCCAGCTTGCCGCCGTCGTACTTGACGCCCACTTCCTTTTGCTTGGTCACGTAGGGCGACATCTGCTGGCCCGCGTTGGCGATGATGGTGTCGCCCGACTTGGCCGGCGCCGTGTCGCCCTGGGCCAGTCCCTCGATGTAGTTGCCGTACAGCGATACCTGGGGCGTGAGCTTGAACACCGCGCCCAGCACCGGGCTGGTGCGGCTCTGGTCATAGGCCGTGCGCACGCCGCCCTGGCTGGTGACCGCGCCGTTGCTGACGATGCGGTAGCTCACCGAGTCGGTCTCTATCGTCTGGCGGCGCACGCCGGCCGTCACCAGCATGCGGCCGTCCATCAGCGACAGCGTGTCGCCCAGCGCAAAGCTGTTCAGGCGCGTGCCCCGGTTGTAGGCGGGGTTGGACAGGTCGTTGCCCAGGTAGTTGAGCGGCGTGATCGCGTAGTAGCGCGGGTCGTAGAGATTGGTGGCCAGCGTGTTGCTGCCCCCGCCGGTGCTCATGCCATAGGCGTTGTAGACCTTGAGGTCGAAGGCCGAGTAGCTGGCCACGATCTCATGGCCCACGCTGCCCGTATTCAGGCGTGCGCGCACGCCCAGCTCGCCCGTGCTCACGCGATCCTTGCGCGCGTTGTCGAAGCGGCTGGTGGTGGCCGCGCCATTGCCGGCCGCCGCCAGCGTGATGTTGGCCAGCGAGTTGTTCTCGGAGCTGCGGCGCAGGCCGTAGGCGGCCCAGGCCGTCACATTGCTGTTGATGTCCCATTCGCCGCGCAGCGTGCCGAACAGGTCGCGCTCGTCGGAATAGGTCCAGGGCTGGGCCCAGTTGGAGGAAGCATCGGGCGCCGCAGGAATGGCCGCCAGCCCTGCGCCCGGCGTGACATTGGTGCGCGTGCGCTTGAGGCGGTTGTCCTGCCAGCCGATGTCGCCCGACAGGCGCACATTGCGGCTGCGCCAGTCCATGCCCACGGACAGCAGATCGAGCTTGGAGCTTTCCTGGTCGATGGCCGTATCGCCGCCCCGGTGCGCGGCGTTCAGGCGGATGCCCGTGGCCTGGTCGGGGCCGAAGCGCCGGCTCACGTCGGCCGCCACGAAGGCCTGGCCGCCGCTGGCAATGCCCGCCGTCACGCGCGACAGCGGGTCGCTGCCCGCGCGCTTGGGCAGCAGGTTGATGTTGCCGCCCAGGCCGCCGCCATTGGGGCTGGCGCCCATCAGAAAGGCCGATGCGCCGCGCAGCAGCTCCACGCGCTCGAACAGCTCGGTGGCGATGTACTGGCGCGGCAGCAACGCATACAGGCCGTTGTAGGCCACGTCGTCCGAGCCCAGCACGAAGCCGCGCACGAAGTAGGACTCCTGGAAATTGCCGAAGCCGCGCGCCACGCGCACGGAAGGATCGTTCTGCAGCACATCGCCCACGCTCTTGGCCTGGCGGTCCTGGATCAGCTCGTTGGTGTAGCTGGTGATGGAGAACGGCGTCTCCATGTTGTCGCGCGTGCCCAGAATCCCGGCCCGCCCGCCGCGCGCCACCTGGCCACCCGCGTAGGGCCTGGACAGGCCTTCAGCCGACGCATCGGCGCTGGCCTCGACGGTGACGGTGCCCAGCTCGGGCGCGGCCGTTGCCGTGGAAGGGGCAGGCTGGGCCCATGCGGCGCCAGCAGACAAAAGAAGGGCCAGGGCCCCGGCGATCGGGGTCAGCGTGTGGAGGGGGGAGTGCATGGAGAAAACGGGATGAGAATGCGGGATGAGAATGATTCCCAATAATTTTATCGATGCGACTCCCCCGTATGGAGCTTGTAGGGAGATGTGTCTGTTTGTGCCCACATCCCTGCCAGCGCATCGCTGCCGAAGCTGCGCTTGTGTCGGCTGTGGAAACTTGCCTATCATCCGGTCGGCCCCCTGTTCCGGGGCTGGTGCGTAAGAACACCAATACACAGCGGTTGAGCCTCCCCGAAAGTGAGTTCTGTCCCTTACCGGAGCACGGAACGATGATCACCGTTTCTCACCCCTTGGTCTGCGCCCAGTTCACTGGTATCGCAGGCTTTTTCATGACCGCAGTCACTTCGGCCGGTCTTTTCCATACCTTGTCACCCCTTCAACTGGGGCACTCTTTGCGCCACTTCGCACGGAGGGCGCAGCCATGAAGCAGACCAAGGAACAGGCCAAGACCTCGGCCGCCAGGATCGAGCGGCTGACGCGCGATATCTCCGAGATCCACAAGCTGGTGGATGAGGGCTGCGCCGAGATCTCGGCCACGGCGCAGATGGCCTTGAAGTGGCTGGAGACGCCGGAGGGCTGCCAGCGGCTGGACGTGGTGGCCGAGGCCTTGAAGATGATTCGCCACAGCGCCCTGTTCACGGGCGACTGCTCCAGAAGCAAGGCGATCACGGCTGGCAGCACCTACCGCAATCTGGCCCAACGGCGGCTGCGCGAGGCCGAGAAGGCAGCCGATGAGGCGCGCGTGGCGCAGGCCTTGCGGGATTCGGCGGCTTAGCGCCGCAGCGTGCAGCGTGCACCGGGCCAGGTGCGCGCCGAGGGGACCGGCGCCTGCTCAGGCGCTGGCCAGCAGCTCCCACGAGCACGCCTGCGCCTCATCCTCCCCCTGCACGAACGCAACCCGCATGCCCAGCGCCTTGCCCATGCCTTGCACGGCCAGGCGCAGGGCCATTGGCACGGCGCGGTCGCCCGTGATGACGACCATGCCCCGGCACAGCTGGCGCATGCGTTCGCGGTTGCGCTTGAAGAACAGGGCGCGCTGCTTGCGTTCTTCGTGGCTTTCCTCGGGGTGGTCGCCGGGCAGGTGGTCGGTGAGCAGCACGAAGTGCCGGCCCTGGTCGAGCAGGGATTCGATCTGGGCTTCGGCCGATGCGTCATTGCCGTGGCCTGCGTCTGCAGGTGCCTGCGCTTCGAGTTCGCGCAGGTAGACCAGGGGAAAGCGGGAGGTATCGATCAGCATGTCATGGTTCCTGGGAAAAAGCAGGGCATCAGTACAGGTCGTGCCTGACCGCATGGGCGTAGTGGGCGTTGGCCTGTTCCTGTTGCGCGGCATCCATGGCGGGCGCCGTGGCATCGGCCAATTGCGTGAGGGCGGCCATCATCTGGCCCACGGTGGGCAGGGCGGCGCGGTCCAGCTGGCTGGACGGGTTCCACAGGCCGGAGCGGTGGATGGCCTTGCCGCAGTGCAGCAGCACCTCGTCGACCAGGACCACGGTGGCGGTCTTGGGCGTGCCCCGGCCTTCGCTCAGCTCCTGCAGCAGATGGGGGTCGGTGGAGATGCGGCCCCGCCCGTTGATGCGCAGGAAGATGTCCAGCCCCGGGAACAGGAAGAGCATGGCCAGGCGGTCATCGGCCTGCAGGTTGCGCAGGGATTCGATGCGGTTGTTGCCGGGCCAGTCGGCAAAGGCCACGGTGCGCTCGTCCAGCACCTGCACAAAGCCGGGCGGCCCGCCGCGCGGCGAGGCGTCCAGGCCGCGTTCGCCGGCCGTGGCCAGGCAAAAGAAGCTGGCCTGGCGCAGATAGGCCTCGTGGAAGTCGGACAGGCGGTCGCGCACGGCCTTCTGGATTCTTTCTGCCGGGGCGGCGTAGAGCGAGTCCAGGTCGATGGCCGGGCCTGGCGACTCTGCAAGGGCGGTGTTGTCTGTGTGCATGGCACAAGCGTAAGAACAAAGGTGTTGGCGGCTGTAGACTGGATCAGCCAACAAATAGCTCAAAGACGCCATGCCCGATGCCATTCTTGAACTGGTCAGCCATGTGAACCGTGCCGATGGCCCCGTGCTGATCGCGGCCGTGGGCAATCAGGACGAGGAGCTGGCCTCCGAGCCGCACCGCCACGCGCGCGGCCAGCTGTTCGGCTCGCTGCGCGGGCTGTTGTCGGTGGGCGTGGAAGACGCGGTCTGGGTGGTGCCCGCCATCCATGCCGTGTGGCTGCCGCCGCACCAGCTGCATTCGGGCCGCTCCCATGGTCCCTTCCACGGCTGGAGCGTCTATGTGGCGGAGCCGGCCTGCGCCGACCTGCCGCAGCGGCCCTGCGCCATCCGCACCTCGGGCCTGCTGCGCGAGGCCGTGCTGCGCGCCGCCGGCTGGGGATGGCAGCAAGGCGTGCCCACAACGCAGCCCGTGCAACCAGGCCCTTCGGCGGACCAGGCCCGCGCCCATGTGATGGCGGTGATCCTGGACGAGATCCGCACCCTGCCCGTGGAGCCCCTGGGCCTGCCCCTGCCCGCAGACCCGCGCCTGCAGCGCATCGCCCGCGCGCTGATCGCCGACCCGGCCGATGCCCGCGACCTGGAGGCCTGGGCACGCTGGGCAGCGGTCAGCTCGCGCACGCTGAGCCGGCGCTTTGTGTCGGAGACGGGCTTCAGCTTCACCGCCTGGCGCCAGCGCGCGCGGCTGATGCGCTCGCTGGAGATGCTGGCCGCCGGCGCGCCGGTGACGAACATCGCGCTGGACCTGGGCTACGCCACGGCCAGCGCCTTCATCGGGCTGTTCCGGCGCACGTTCGGGGAGACGCCTGCGGCGTACCGGGGGCGGCTGGGGGCTGCGCGGGACTGAGGGGCTGCGGTGCCCTCGTGGCTAACGGCTTCGCCTACAACCGCTGCAACTGCGCATTCAGATACGCATCGCGCGAGGGCAGCAGGTGCTCGGCGCACAGGCGCACCAGGGCGTCGCGGTCCTGGGCACGCAGGGCTTCGATCATTTGCCAGTGTTCCTGGCGTGCGCGCTCGCGGTAGTCGGCCGAGACCAGGGAGGCGAAGCGGATGGGGTGCGTCTGGCGCGCGTATTCGGTGATGGCCTTGTGCAGCGTGTCGTTGCCCGCCAGCGCAAACAGTTCCTGGTGAAAGGCCAGGTTGATGCGGAACACCAGGCGCGCATTGCCTTCGGCCACGGCGGCGTCGTGCTGCTGCTGGATGGAGGTCAGGCGGTCCAGGCTTTCGGGGGGAACGGGCAGGGGGATCTTGCGGGCGGCCTCCACTTCGAGCATGCCGCGCAGCTCGTACAGTTCCTGCACTTCCTGGGTGGAGAACGAGCGCACCAGGGCGCCCACGTTCTTGCGGCGCTCGATGAGGCCCATGCGGTCCAGCGCGGCCAGGGCCTCGCGGGCGATGTGGCGCTTGACGTCGAAGCGGGCCATGAGGTCGTCTTCCACCAGGCGCTCGCGCGGGTGCAGCCGGCCGAAGACCACGTCCTCTTCCAGCGCGGCCACCATGGCGCCCAGGGCGTCGGCTGCGGGGGCGGGTTCGGCATCCAGGGAAATCGGCAGTGAGGCGGCAGCGACCATCAAGACAGGCGGTTGGGACAAAGACGCCATTTTGTCCGAATTGACCGCCTGCGCCGACTATTCACGCGGGCCGGGAATGGTGCCGCGTTCGGTGGCGCAGCGCAGGAAGTCGAAGTCCACGCCCTGGTCGGCCTGGTTCACGGTGGTGAGAAAGAGCTTGCGGTAGCCGCGCTCGGCCGTGGGCTCGGTCACGGGGTGGAGCCGGGCGCGGCGGGCCAGTTCCTCGTCGCTGACCTGCAGCGTGAGCTCGCGCCGCGCCACCGACAGCGTGATGCGGTCGCCGTTGTGCACATGGGCGAGCGGGCCGCCCACGGCCGACTCCGGCGTGACGTGCAGCACGATGGTGCCGAAGGCCGTGCCGCTCATGCGCCCGTCGGAGATGCGCACGATGTCCTTGACGCCGGCCCGCGCCAGCTTGCGCGGGATGGGGATGTAGCCCGCCTCGGGCATGCCGGGCGCACCCTTGGGGCCGATGTTCTTGAGCACGAGGATGTCGTCGGCGGTCACGTCCAGATCGTCGCTGTCGATGCGGTGGGCCAGGTCGGCCGCGTTCTCGAAGACCACGGCGCGGCCTTCGTGCTCCATGAGCCGGGGATGGGCGGCCGACTGCTTGATGATGGCGCCGCCCGGCGCCAGGTTGCCCTGCAGCACGGCGATGCCGCCCTGCGGGTAGATGGGGTTGGAGCGCGGGCGCACCACGTCCTGCGCAAAGCCGGGGCCGGCGCGGTCGATCTCTTCGCCCAGCGTGCGGCCGGTGACGGTGAGGGCGTCCAGGTTCAGCAGGGGCTTGAGCTCGCGCAGCAGCGTGGCCATGCCGCCCGCGTGGTGGAAGTCCTCCATGTAGTGGTCGCCCGAGGGCTTGAGGTCCAGCAGCACGGGCGTGTCGCGGCCCATGCGGTCCAGGGCCTTGAGGTCGATGTCATAGCCCATGCGCCCCGCGATGGCGGCCAGGTGGACGATGCCGTTGGTGGAGCCGCCGATGGCCAGCAGCACGCGCATGGCGTTCTCGAAGGCGGCGGGCGTGAGGATTTTGTCGATGGTCAGGCGCTCGCGCGCCATGCGCACGGCCTCGGTGCCGGTCTGCTCGGCGATGCGGATGCGGTCGGCCGTGACGGCGGGGGGCGAGGCGCCGCCGGGCACGGTCATGCCCAGCGCCTCGGCAATGCAGGCCATGGTGCTGGCCGTGCCCATGACCGAGCAGGTGCCCACGCTGGCCACCAGCTGGTTGTTCACGTCGGCGATCTCTTCGGCGTCGATCTCCTCGGCGCGGAACTTGCCCCAGTAGCGGCGGCAGTCCGTGCAGGCGCCCACGCGCTCGCTGCGGTGCGAGCCGGTGAGCATCGACCCGGTGATCAGCTGGATGGCCGGGATGCCGGCCGAGGCCGCGCCCATCAACTGGGCCGGCACCGTCTTGTCGCAGCCGCCGATGAGCACGACGGCATCCATGGGCTGGGCGCGGATCATCTCCTCGGTGTCCATGGACATGAGGTTGCGCAGGTACATGCTGGTCGGCGCCGAGAAGCTTTCGTGCACCGAAATGGTGGGGAAGTCCATGGGCAGGCCGCCCGCCAGCATGACGCCGCGCTTGACGGCCTCGATCAGCTGGGGCGCGTTGCCGTGGCAGGGGTTGTAGCTGCTGCCCGTGTTGGCAATGCCGATGACGGGGCGCTGCAGCGCCGAGTCCGTATAGCCCGCGCCCTTGATGAAGGCCTTGCGCAGGAACAGCGAAAAGCCGCGGTCGCCGTAGTTGGTCAGGCCCTTCGATATGCCGCTTTCGGCGTCGGCGGGGGTGATGTCGTGGGCCGGGGAGGGCGTCTTGGGGTCGGTCATGGCGGCGGTCCGTGGGTCTGGAGTGGGGAGCGAAGGCAGGCGCTGCCTTGCGTTGACGGCAGGATAGCGGCGCTTCCCTCAAATTATCATCGGCGTTATCACCTATATTATTAATAATCTAATTGACCAACCATGCGACCGTGTCCGGTCTGCGTGCCGGACATGTTTTTCCGACACAAGACAAGGAGACATCCATGACCGCCGCACACCGCTCTCATCCGCCCAACCGGCGCGCCCTGCTGGGCGCCGCACTGCTGACCCTGGGCGCAGGCCTGGCGTTGCCCACCGCAGCCAGTGCCGCAGCCGACGCTGGGTATCCGGCCAGGCCCATCAAGCTCGTCGTTCCCTACACGCCCGGCGGCGCCACCGACGTGATCGGGCGCGTGGTGGGGCAAAAGCTCTCGCTGGCGCTGGGCCAGCCGGTGGTGGTGGAGAACCGGGCGGGCGCGGCCGGCAACCTGGGCGCCGCCGCCGTGGCCAAGGAAAGGCCAGATGGCTATACGCTGCTGCTGGGCGCGCTGACCAGCCATTCCATCAACAGCGTGCTCATGGCGTCCACGGCGGGCTTCACCATGGACAAGAGCTTTGCGCCCATTGGCGTGGTGGGGCGCGTGCCGCTGGTGGTGACCGTGGGCCCGTCGGTGAAGGCGGCCAGCCTGGGCGAGTTCATCGCCCTGGCCAAAAGCCGGCCGGGCGGGCTGAACTACGGTTCCTCGGGCAATGGCTCGCCCCAGCATCTGGCGGCCGAGCTGTTCAAGCGGCAGGCGGGCGTGCCGCTGACGCACGTGCCCTACAAGGGCAGCACGCCGGCGCTCAACGATTTGATGGGCAGCCAGGTGGATGTGGTGTTCGACACCCTGCCCGCCACTCAGGGCTTCATCAAGGGCGGCCGCCTGCGCGCCCTGGCCGTGACCACGGCGCAGCGCGTGCCCTCCATTGCCGACATTCCCACCACGGCCGAGGCCGGGCTGTCGGGCTTCGAGGTGACGTCGATGTTCGGCCTGCTGGCGCCTGCGGGCACGCCCGCGCCCATCGTCGCCCGGCTCAGCGGCGCGCTCAAGGAGGTGATGGGGCAGCAGGAAGTGAAGGACGCCCTGGTCGCCCAGGGCGCCATGCCCACCTTCACCACGCCTGCCGAGGCGCGTGCCCAGATCGCCGAGGAGGTGGCGCGCTGGTCCGCCGTGATCCGGCAGGCGGGCATACAGCCGGATTGAGGCTGCGCCTCAGCGTCGCCGGGCCCGCGTTTCCGGCAGAAAGGCCGTTGCCAGCCCCAGCAGCGGCAGGTAGGCCACCAGGCTGTACACCCAGACGATGCCGTGGGTGTCGGCCAGGTTGCCCATGCCGGCGGCCCCCAGGCCGCCGATGCCGAACATGAGGCCGAACATCAGCCCCGAGACCAGGCCCACGCGGCCGGGCACGGCCTCCTGGGCGTAGACCACCAGCGCCGCAAAGGCCGAGGACATGACCAGGCCGATGACGATGGACAGCGCGGCCGTCCAGAACAGGTCGGCATGCGGCAGCAGCAGCGCAAACGGCGCCACGCCCAGGAAGGACACCCAGATCACGGCCTTGCGCCCTATGCGGTCGCCCACCGGGCCGCCCGCGAAGGTGCCCGCCGCCACGGCCGCCAGGAAGGCGAACAGGTACAGCTGCGACTGCTGCACGGGCAGGGCAAAGCGCTCGATCAGATAGAAGGTGAAGTAGTTGGCAAAGGCCGCGATGTAGACGAACTTGGCGAACATCAGCACGCAGATCACAGTCACCGCGCGGATGACCTGCGAGCGGTTCAGCGCCGTCAGCGCATGCTGGCCGGCCGCCACCACCTTGGCCGGCGCATGGTGCAGGCGCCAGTGCGTGATGCGCAGCAACACCCAGATGGCCAGCAGCGCCACCAGCATGAACCAGGCGATCGCATGCTGGCCAAACGGAATGACGATGGCCGCCACCATCAGCGGGCCGATGGCCGAGCCCGTGTTGCCGCCCACCTGGAAGGTCGATTGCGCCGTGCCGAAGCGACCGCCCGAGGCCAGCCGCGCCACGCGCGAGGCCTCGGGGTGGAAGGTGGACGAGCCCACGCCGATCAGCGACGCGGCAGCCAGCAGCATGGGGTAGCTGGTGGACAGGGCCAGCAGGCCCACGCCCACCAGCGTCACCACCATGCCCAGCGGCAGCAGGTAGGGCTTGGGATGCTTGTCGGTGTACAGGCCGATCCAGGGCTGCAGCAGCGAGGCCGTGACCTGGTAGACCAGGGAAATCCAGCCGATCTGCGCGAAGCTCAGCGAGAACTCCGTCTTGAGCATGGGATAGACAGCCGGCAGCACGGCCTGGATCAGGTCGTTGAGCAGGTGGGCAAAGGCGGCGGCGCCGACGATGCGCAGCAAAAAGCCCTGCGCGGCATGGCTGGGTGCTGGATGGGCGGGCGCCGTATGGGCATGCGTTGCAGGCGCGCCCAGCTCGCCCGGGGCGCCAAGAGTGGTGGTGTTGCTTGTCATGGAGGAAAGGGCCCCGCAGGGCGGCACGGTCAGGGTCCGGCGTTGACGAAGGTCAATGGGCCGTGGGACCGAAGATAGGTGTTTGGTGCCCGTCTGTCTCTCTCTATACTGACTTCAATTGTCGAGATCGGGACAGAGAGCCGCATAGAGCCGCATAGAACCGCACAGGATGGGAAGCCCCATGGCCGCAGAACTGCCGCGCATATACCTCAAGTACCACCAGACCGGGCGCCCCATGGCCGCCATGGAGGCCAACTGGGCGCATGGCACCAGCACGGGCTGGCACTCCCACCCGCGCGGCCAGCTGCTGTATGCGATCGAAGGCGTGATGTCGGTGCAGCTGCATTCCGGCTCCTGGCTGGTGCCGCCCAACCGGGGGCTGTGGATAGAGGCCGACGCCGAGCACGATGTGCGCATGTCGGGCGACGTGAAGATGCGCACGGCCTACATCGACGCCTCGGCCTTTGCGGACCTGCCCGCGCGCACCTGCGTGGTCAATGTGTCGCCCCTGCTGCGCGAGCTGGTGGTGGCTGCCGTCGGCGTGCCGCTGGACTATGCCGAAGGCAGCCGCGACGAGCGCCTGATGCACCTGCTGGTCGATGAACTGCGCGCCGCCGAGGTCCTGCCCCTGCACCTGCCCCTGTCCGCCGATGCGCGGCTGCGCCAGGTCTGCGAGGCCCTGATGCGCGAGCCTGCCGACACCGCCACCGCTGAACACTGGGCGCAGCGCCTGGGCGTGAGCGCCAAGACGCTGCAGCGCCTGTTCGTGAAGGAAACCGGCATGCCCTTCGCCCAGTGGCGCGAGCAGGCGCGGCTGATGTTCGCGCTGGGCCGCATTGCGGCGGGCGAGCGCATCATCGACATCGCCCTCGATTGCGGCTACGCCAGCCAGAGCGCGTTCACGGCCATGTTCAAAAGGCATTTCGGAGTGCCGCCTTCGGGCTTCCAGCGCTGAGGCACGACCGGACCAAGGTCGGGCCGGGCGGACTTGGATGCAGATCCAGATATCGATTGCGGCACAAGCATATGCCCAAAGATTCGTTCCCCCGCGCCTGCATCGTGGCGATACTGGCCGGCCGCATTCCATCCACTGCCTGGCCTGTACCACCGTGCTACCCGACCCAGTCCCCGACAGCGCGGCCGAAGCGCAGGTCGATCGCGTCATCGACGGCCTGCTCAACGGCCTGCAATGGCGCGCCAGCGTGTTCCACGTGGGGCAGTACTGCGGGCGCTGGCGGGCCTCCACGGCGGGGCGCGCGCGGGCCAGCTTTCACCTGATCCTGGACGGGCGCTGCTGGCTGCACCTGCCGGGCCAGCCCTCGGTGGAGCTGCAGCCGCGCGACGGCGTGTTCCTCTCGCGCGATGTGCCGCATTTCATCTCGCCCTATGCCGACCCGGACATGGCCTGCGCCCCGCAGGCCATGCGTCCCGCCACGGGCGATGCCGGCATCGGAGAGACGGCGCTGGCCTGCGGCTTCTTCACCTTCGAGGGGCCCATGCGCGGCCTGCTGGTCGATGCCTTCCCCGACCACCTGGTGCTGCGCGGCGACGACCATGCGATGAGCGGCGCCTCCATGCTGTTCGACCTGATGCGCGCCGAGGCGCTGCGCACGGGCACCGAGCCCTCGGCCGTGATGGACCGGCTGGTGGGCCTGCTGTTCTTCTACGGCCTGCGCCAGCTCGCGCATGGCGATGCGCGGGCGCGCGGCATCTGGAGCCTGCTGCGCCGGCCGGGCTTTGCGCCGCTGGTGGCCGAGCTGCTGCGCGAGCCGGCCCGCAACTGGAGCGTGGCCGACATGGCCGCGCGCGTGTGCCTGTCGCGCGCCACGTTCTTTCGGCAGTTCGCCGAGGCCTGCGGTCAGCCGCCCCAGCAATTCCTGCTGCTGCTGCGCATGCAGCTGGCCGCGCGCCGCCTGGCCCAGGGCGAGGCCATAGGCCAGGTGGCCGAGGCCGTGGGCTACGAGTCCTATGCGGCCTTCTCGCGCGCCTTCAAGCGCGTGATGGGCGAGCAGCCCGGCGCCTGGCAGCGCGCGCAGGCACGCTGCTGCTGAGCCGCCATCCGAGCCCGCCGCATCTGCCTGCGGGTTGACACGTTCGGGCATAAATCCGCGACGCGGCGGCATTGATGGCAAGGGGGGCGCGGCCGATCATGAAGGCATTCCTTCATTCCTGCAAAGCACCATGGCACGCCTGACCCTGCACACCCCGCAAACCGCTCCTGAAGCCAGCCGCCCCTTCGTGGAGCGCGCCCTGGCCGGCAACGGATTCCTGCCCAACCTGATCGCCATCCTGGCCAACTCGCCCCAGGCGCTGGAGACCTATGTGACCGTGGGCCAGATCAACGCGCGCGCCCAGCTCACGCTGGCCGAGCGCGAGGTGGTGCAGATCACGGCGGCGCGCATCCATGGCTGCGACTTCTGCGTGGCCGGCCACACCAAGCTGGCCTTCAAGCAGGCCGGCCTGACCCAGGCCGAAGTGGTGGCGCTGCAGGACGGCCGCGACACGGGCCAGCCGCGCCTGGACGCCGTGCGCCGCTTTGCCGAAGCCGTGATCGCCACGCGCGGCGCCGTGGCCGACGAGGCCCTGGCCGCCTTCCATGCGGCCGGCCTGAGCGAGCAACAGGCGCTGGAGGTGGTGCTGGGCATCAGCCTGGCCACGCTGTGCAACTTTGCCAACAGCCTGGCGCAAAGCCCCGTCAACCCGCAGCTGCAGCCCTATCTGCCCGAACAGTTCCGACAACCGCAGGAGAACGCACATGCTGGCTGATTCGCTGCGGCAGTGGCTGGACGCCCATGCCGACTCCCTGGACGAAGGCCCCGCGCATGCGCACGAAGTGCTGCCCCGGCTGGCGCAGCAAGGCCTGTTCGGCCTGGGCGTGCCCGTGGCCGAGGGCGGGCAGGGCGGTAGCCTGGGCGATGCGCTGGAGGCCATTGCCGGCGTGGCCGGGCATTCGCTGACGGCGGGCTTCGTGTTCTGGGCGCAGCGCGCCTTTGTCGAATACCTGCTGCAGTCGCCCAACGCGGCGCTGCGCCAGCGCTGGCTGCCGGGCCTGCTGCAGGGCACGCAGGCGGGTGCCACGGGCCTGTCCAACGCCATGAAGTACCTGGGCGGCATCGAGGCCCTGCAGGTCGAGGCCACGCCCGTCGGCACTGGCGGCGCTGTCGGCGCCGACGGCCTTGCACTGCGCGGGCGCGTGCCCTGGGCCACCAACCTGGTGCCGCCGGGTCGCTTCGTGGTGGCCGTTGCCGTCTCGCGCAGCGACGGTGCAAGGCCCTTCGTGGCCGCGCTGCCCGGCGATGCGGCGGGCCTGCAGCGCAGCGCCGACCTGGACCTGATCGCGCTGCGCGGCAGCCATACGGCGGCGCTGTCCATCGAGGTGCTGCAGATCGGCCCGGCCGATGTGATCCATGCCGACGCCAACCATTTCCTGCCGCGCGTGCGGCCCGCCTTCATGGGCCTGCAGCTGGGGCTGTGCATCGGGCTGGCGCGCGCCTCGCTGGCGGCGGCCTCGGCCCGTGCCGGCGCCGGGCGCGATGTGCTGGGCGGGCCGCTGCAGCAGCAGCGCCACGCGCTGGAACTGGCCACGGCCACGCTGCATGCGGGCCTGTCCGACGGGCGTTTTCTTGACCGACCTCAAGCCCTGTTCCGCCTGCGCCTGGAATTGAACGACATCGTGCAGCAGTCCCTGCAGCTGGAGCTGCACGCCAGCGGCGGGCGCGCTTATCATCGCGACCAGCCGCTGGGATTTGCGCGCCGTTGGCGCGAGGCGGCCTTCATCCCCATCGTGACGCCCAGCGTCACGCAGCTACAGGGTGCGCTGGCTGGCGCGGCCCTGGCAACCACCAGTTCATGACCCAGACGGAAGCTTTCTCCCCTGACGCTCCCGCGCCCGTGCTGCAGGCACGCGGCGCGGGCTTTGGCTATGCGCCCGGCAAGGCCGTGTTCGAGGACATCTCCCTGAGCATTGCCCCGCGCGAGATCGTCTGCCTGCTCGGCGGCAGCGGCTGCGGCAAGTCCTCGCTGCTGCGCGTGCTCGGCGGCCTGGAGTCGCCGGACGGCGGCGCCTGGAGCCGGGGCGAGCTCCAGTTCCTCGGCCAGCCGCTGACCGCGCCGCACCCGCGCGCGGGCTTCGTGTTCCAGCAGCCCAGCCTGCTGCCCTGGCTGGACGCGCGGCGCAACGTGGGCTTCGGCCTGGACTTCGAGCGCCAGCCGAAGCTGGAGGCCGAGGCCCGCCGCCAGCGCGTGGAGCAGGCGCTGCAGGCCGTGGGCCTGGGCGGCAGCGGCGCGCTCTACCCCTCGCAGCTGTCGGGCGGCATGGCCCAGCGCGTGGCCCTGGCGCGCGCCCTGGCCCGCGAGCCGCAGCTGCTGCTGGCCGACGAGCCGTTCTCGGCCCTGGACGCCATCACGCGCGCCGAGATGCAGGAGCTGATGGTGGACGTGGTCCACCGCTGGCACACGGCCGCGCTGCTGGTCACGCATGACATCGACGAGGCCATCCTCGTGGGCGACCGCATCCTGCTGATGGGCGGGCGGCCCGGCCACATCGTGCGCGAATGGCGCGTGGACATAGCGCGCCCGCGCGAGGACCAGGCCGCCGCCGTGACCGCGCTGCGGCTGGACATCCTCTCGGCCCTGCACGGCGTGCGCCATGCGGCCCAGGCCTGATCCGGCTCGCCTGCCTGCCTGCCCGCCTGCCTGCCGAACCGCCTGCAGATCCGCCATTTCTTCGACTTCAACCATGCTCTTCTGAAAGGTCTTTCGCATGAGCTTCCAGGACCACCCTTCCTACACCCACATCTGCGCCTCGTCGGACTGCGGCTGCGGCCTCACGCGGCGCGACATGCTGCGCCTGGGCGCGCTGGCCACGGCCTCGGTGGCCGCGCCGCTGCTGGCCGCAGGCGATGCGCGCGCCCAGGCCTTCAAGGGCGATGACCAGCCCGTGAAGATCGGCTACCTGCCCATCACCGACGCCACGCCGCTGCTGGTGGCCCACGGCAACGGCCTGTTCGAGGCCGAAGGCCTCAAGGCCGAGGCGCCGCGCCTGTTCCGCTCCTGGGCCCAGATCGTCGAGGCCTTCGTCTCGGGCCAGGTCAACGTCATCCACCTGCTTACGCCCTCCACGCTGTGGGTGCGCTACGGCGCCAAGTTCCCCGCCAAGATCGTGGCCTGGAACCACGTCAACGGCTCGGGCCTGACCGTGCTGCCCGAGATCCAGAAGGTGCAGGACCTGGGCGGCAAGACCGTGGCGATCCCGTTCTGGTACTCCATCCACAACATCCTGCTGCAGGACGTGCTGCGCAAGGCCGGCCTCACGGCCGTGACCCGCGCGCGCGGCGGCGCCATCGCGGCCAACGAGGTCAACCTCGTCGTGCTGGCACCGGCCGAAATGGTCTCGGCCCTGGCCGGCAAGTCGATTGCGGGCTTCATCGTGGCCGAGCCCTTCAACGCCGCCGCCGAGATCGCGGGCGTGGGCAAGATGCTGCGCTTCTCGGGCGATGTCTGGAAGGACCACGCCTGCTGCGTCACCTTCCTGGCCGAGCGCGATATCGCCGACAAGCCCGAATGGGCGCAGCGCGTGACCAATGCCGTGGTCAAGGCCCAGCTGTGGACGCGCGACAACCGCCTGGCCGCTGCGCGCCTGCTGTCGAGCACCGGCGAGCGCCGCTACACGCCGCATCCGCAGCAGACGCTGTCCAAGGTGCTGGCCGCCACCGACTACGCCAGCTACGAGGCCAGCGGCGTGGTCGTCAACAAGGGCTGGCACCAGCGGCGCATCGACTTCCAGCCCTATCCCTATCCCTCGTACACCGAGCAGCTGGTGCGCGCCATCAAGGCCACCAAGGTCGAGGGCGACACGCGCTTCCTCGACAAGCTGGAGCCCAGGTTTGCGGCCACCGACCTGGTGGACGACCGCTTCGTGCGCAAGGCCATCCAGGCCGTGGGCGGCCCGCAGGTCTTCGGCATTCCGGCCGATTTCTCGCGCCGTGAAACCATCGTGGTGTGAGCCAGGTGTTGCGACGTATTGGATTGCCGCTGCTGGGCGCGGCCCTGGTCCTGGCCCTGTGGTGGGTGGGCGGCGCGCTGCTGGCGCGCAGCACGCCCGTGGCTGCGGCCTTTGCGCCCTGGCCTTCGCTGCAGGCGCTGGGCCAGCTGCTGACGGGCGCCGACATCTGGATGCACACCGTGCTGAGCCTGCAGCGCGTGGCCGTGGGCCTGCTGCTGGCCTTCGTGGTCGGCGTGCCGCTGGGCGTGCTGGTGGGTCTGTCGCGTGGGTTCTCGCAGGCGTTCTCGCCCGTGTTCCAGTTCCTGCGCATGATCTCGCCGCTGTCGTGGATGCCCATTGCCGTGATGGTGCTGGGCGTGGGCGACGCGCCCGTGTACTTCCTGCTGGCCTTCGCCGCCGTCTGGCCCATCTTGCTGAGCACGGCGGCCGGCGTGGCGCAGCTGGACCGCAACTGGCTGCTGCTGGCGCGCAGCCTGTCGGCCACGCGCACCGAGACCGTGCTGCGCGTGGTGCTGCCCGGCATCACGGCCCAGATCCTCACGGGCGTGCGCCTGGCCATCGGCATCATCTGGATCGTGCTGGTGCCCGCAGAAATGCTGGGCGTATCGGCCGGCCTGGGCTACTTCATCCTCGACACGCGCGACCGCCTGGCGTATTCGGAGCTGATGGCCGCCGTGGTGCTGATCGGCGCCCTGGGCTATGCGCTGGACCATGCGGCGCGCTGGCTGCACCAGCGCTGGATGCACTGAGCGGCCGGCATCATCGGGGCATCAGGCCTTCGGCATGTCGCCCACCGGGGCGGCATGCCCGGTGGCCACGATGGCCTGGACCAGCAGGGCGATCAGCGTGTCCTGCAGGGGCGACGGCGCCGCCGCCTCCAGCGAGGCAATGGCCAGCTGGTAGCGGATGCGCGGCCTGAACGGGCGGCTGGACAGGGCGCCGGGCTGGCAGTAGCTGGCCAGCAGGCCGTTGACCATGGACACGCCCAGGCCCTGCGCCACATGGGCGCAGGCCTCGCCCACGGAATGCACCTCCACGGCCACGCGCGGCTGCACGCGCGCATGGCGAAAGGCCATGTCGATCTCCTGGCGGATCTCGCGCTGGCGGCCCAGCAGGATCAGCGGGGCGTCCACCAGATCTGACGGCGTCACCTCGTCCAGCGCCTGCAGCGCATGGCCTCTGGGCATGATGCAGACGGCCTCGGACTCCAGGCAGGCCCGCGTGCGCAGGCCGGGCATGGTCATGGGCAGGCGCACCAGGCCGATGTCGGCATCGCGGCTCAGCAGGGCCCGCTCGGTCTCGGTATAGGAGCCCGACAGCACTTCCAGCACCACGTCGGGATGCGCCTGCATGAACTGGTGGGCAATGGCCGGCATCAGCGAGGTGGCCAGGGTGCCGGGCACGGCCACCTTGAGCAGCCGGCGCTTGAAGCCGCCCAGCCGCAACTGCTCGGCATGGCGGCGAAAGCACTGGGCCGAATCCATGAGCACCTGGGCGTCGTGCAGCAGGGCCTCGGCCTCCTGCGTGGGCACCAGGCGGCCTTTTTCGCGGATGAAAAGCCGCAGGCCCAGGTCCTGCTCCAGCTGGGCCAGCAGGCGGCTGATGCCGGGCTGGGACAGCCCCAGGCGCTCGGCCGCACCCGTGGTGGAGCCGCTGAGCATGATGGCCTGGAAGGCTTCGAGTTGCTTGAAATTCATGGGTTGTACAGGCGGTGCTTGCATGATGGCAGCGCGGCCGGGGGCGCGCACGGCGCATCACGAATCGCATAGGGTAATACGCGTCCGTCATACCGTTGTGGTGGATGCGGGGGCTCCTGAGAATCGGCGGCGTCAGAACACGCACAACACAAGGAGCAAGATTCCATGAAGGCCCTGCCAAGCATTGCCGCCGTCTGCAGCCTGTCCATCGCGGCCCTGGGCCACCCGATTGCGCATGCGCAGGACATGCAGGTCTACGGCCAGATCCGGCTGACCGTGAACCACCTCAAGACCGGCAATGCCGGCTCCACCATGGAAGAGCGCGACAACGCCTCGCGCCTGGGCTTTCGCGGCAAGGAGGAGCTGGGCGGCGGCCTGCAGGCGCTGTTCGGCATGGAGATGGGGCTGGATGCGGACACGGGCTCGCTGACCACGCCGGCCTTTCGCAACAGCTACGTGGCGCTGCGCGGCAGCCTGGGCACGGTGGCCCTGGGCCGGCTGGACTCGGCCAATCCCACGGGCTCGCCGCTGTACTCGCAGGTCACGGGCATCACCTCGTTCGCGGCCAATGACGCCGGGGCCACGGCCATCGGCACCTCCATGCTCAATGCGCGCAACCGCACCTCCAATTCGCTGGGCTACCAAAGCCCGTCGTGGGGCGGCACGGTGTTCCGTGCGCGCTACTACCTGCGCGGCGATGCCAAGGCCCCAGGGCTGGAGGACGACGCCAGATCGCTGGACCTGGGCCTGAGCTACGCCGCAGGCCCGTGGACGGCCGGCCTGGGCTACGCCAAGGACACGCGCGCCGGGGGCCTGCTGGCCAACGAGTTCGACAGCAAATGGCAGATGGGCCTGCGCTACAGCTTTGGTGCCATCGAGCCCTATGTGCTGCTGGGCCGCGACCGCTTCAACCACAAGCCCGGCGTCTCGCGCGCCGACGTGGACTACTGGATGCTTGGCACGCGGCTGCGCCATGGCGCGCACGCCGTGGTGCTCAACCTGATGCAGCGCGACGTGCAGACCTCGCTGACCGGCAAGCGCAGGCGCCAGCAGCTGGCCTATACCTATGCGCTGTCCAAGCGCACCGAACTGCAGGCCTTCGTGGACCACGACGGCGTGGACTCCAGCCGCCCCAACGTGGCCGTGCGCGCCATCGGCGCGGGCGTGCGCCATGACTTCTGACCGTCCTGCACACCCGCATCAAGAATGGAGATTCCCATGACCCACTTCCAACGCTTCCTGTCCATGGCTTTCCTGGCACTGGGCCTTGCGCCCTTGCCCGGCCATGCGGCCGAATTCCCGGAAAAGCCCGTGCGCATCGTCGTGCCGTTCCCCGCCGGTGCCGCGGCCGATGCCGCCATGCGCGTGGTGGCCCGCAAGATGTCCGAGCTGTGGCGCCAGCCCGTGGTCATCGACAACCGCCCCGGCGTGCATGGTTTCCAGCTGGTGTCCTCCGCGCCGGCCGATGGCTACACCCTGCTGCTGGGCGCGGGCTCGGGCATGGTGACGGCGCCCCTGCTGTCCAGCAAGCTGTCCTACAACCCCTCGCGCGACTTCGTGCCCGTGGGGCGTGTGCTGATCAACGTGCCCAT
Source organism: Delftia sp. BGA-UO-ETr-SB1 (assembly GCF_059567865.1). Classification (NCBI taxonomy): domain Bacteria; kingdom Pseudomonadati; phylum Pseudomonadota; class Betaproteobacteria; order Burkholderiales; family Comamonadaceae; genus Delftia; species Delftia sp. BGA-UO-ETr-SB1. The sequence goes on from NZ_JCAQOW010000006.1 coordinate 876,807, forward strand.
CCTCACCACGCACCCCAGCCTCAATGTGAGCACCGTGCAGGAGCTGGTGGCGCTGGCGCGCAAGAACCCCGGTGCGCTGAACTACAGCTCCAGCGGCAACGGCACGCCAGGCCATCTGTCCATGGAAATGTTCCAGGCCGCCACGGGCACGCGCATGCTGCAGATCCCCTACAAGGGCGGCGCGCCCGCCGTCAACGAACTGGTGGGCGGCCATGTGCAGCTGGGCATCAATGCCGTGCCCAGCGTGGTGCTGCAGATCAAGGCCGGCAAGCTCACGCCGCTGGCCGTGGCCAGCGCCACGCGCTCGCGTGCGCTGCCGCAGGTGCCCACCATGGCCGAGGCGGGCGTCAAGGACTTCGAATACGACATCTGGTATGCGCTGTTCGCGCCCACCGGCACGCCGCCTGCGGTGGTGGCCAAGGTCAATGCCGCGCTGGTGCGCTCGCTGCAGGACCGTGAAGTGGCCAAGTCTCTGGAGGCACAGGGCGCCGAGCCCGCGCCCACCACGCTCCAGGAGCTGGCGCGCTTCATGCAGGAAGACACGGCGCGCTGGGCCAAGCTGGTCAAGGAACGCAACCTCAAGCTCGACTGAGCGCCAGCAGAATGAGCAACACATCAATCACCCGCCTGGGCGGCGTGGTCCGCCATAGCCTCGTCGTGCCCATGCGCGACGGCGTGCGCCTGGCCACCGACCTGTATCTGCCCGAGAGCCTCGGCCCCTACCATCCCGGCCCGCTGCCCGTGCTGCTGGAGCGCACGCCCTACGGCAAGAACGAGGAAACGCGCCGCGAGCGCAGCGCGGCCAACCCCCTTCCCATGCGCCGGGGCGAGGTGGCGGCCCGCTTTGCGCGCGAAGGCTATGCCGTGGTCGTGCAGGACTGCCGGGGCCGCTTCGGCTCCGAAGGCCAGTTCACCAAATACCTGGGCGAGGCCCACGATGGCGCCGACACCCTGCAATGGATCATGGTGCAGCCCTGGTGCAACGGCAGCGTGGGTACCTACGGCCTGTCCTACGCCGCGCACACGCAGACTGCGCTGGCCACGCAGAGGCCGCCGGGCCTCAAGGCCATGTTCCTGGAATGCGGCGGCTTTGCGAATGCCTACCGGGGCGGCATACGCCACGGCGGTGCCTTCGAGCTGAAGCAGGCCGTCTGGGCCCTTCGCAATGCGCGCAGCGGCAGCAACCACTTGGAGCCCGCAGCGCGCCAGGCGCTGGAGCAGGCCGACATCGGCCAGTGGTGCCTGCGCCTGCCCTGGTCGCGCGGCGACTCGCCGCTGCAGTGGGCGCCCGAGTACGAGGACTACCTGTTCAGCCAGTGGGAGCGCGGCAGCTTTGACGACTACTGGCGCCAGCCCGAGCTGTACGCTGCCGGCCACTACGGCGCCTTCGACGGCCTGGCCGTGATGCTGATGTGCGGCTGGTGGGACCCGTATGCGCAGACCACCACGGACAACTACCTGGGCCTGTCGCGCGGCAATGGCCGGGTCCGCATGGTGCTGGGCCCCTGGACCCATGGCGAGCGCAGCGTCCCGCATGCGGGCGATGTGGATTTCGGGCCCGATGCCGTGCTCGACGGCGCGCTGGCCGACGACTACGTGGCCATGCGCCTGGCCTGGTTCGACCACTGGCTCAAGGGCCGGCCCATGCCCGCGCGCCAGCAAGCCGCCGTGCGCTACTTCCGCATGGGCGGCGGATCGGGCGCGCGCACGGCCCAGGGCCGGCTGGACCACGGCGGGGCCTGGCGCAGCGCCGACCACTGGCCCGTGCCCGGCACGCAGCCCACGGCCTGGCACCTGCACGCCGACGGCAGGCTGGCCCGCGAGCCCGCGCCGCAGCCGGGCGTGCGCAGCTACCGCTTTGACCCGGCCTGCCCCGTGCCCACCCTGGGCGGCTCCACCACCTCGGGTGAGCCGCTGATGTTCGCAGGCGCCTACGACCAGGTCACGCACGAGAGCACCTTCGCCGCCCGCCCGCCCTACGGCCCGCTGTCCGAGCGCGGCGACGTGCTGGTGTTCCAGACCGAGCCGCTGCAGCAAGACCTGGAGGTCACGGGCACCATCACCATCGAGCTGCAGGTGTCCTCGTCCGCGCCCGACACGGACTTCACCGCCAAGCTCATCGACCAGTACCCGCCCAGCGCCGACCATCCGCAGGGCTATGCGATGAACATCACCGACGGCATCCTGCGCTGCCGCTACCGCAACTCATGGGAGCAGCCCGAGCTGATGACGCCCGGCGAGGTGGTGGCCATCACCATCGAGCCCATGCCCACCTCCAACCTGTTCCGCAAGGGCCACCGCATCCGCCTGGACATCTCCAGCAGCAACTTCCCGCGCTTCGACGTGAACCCCAACACCGGCGCGCCCGAGGGCAGTGCGGGGCCCAGGCAGGTGGCGGTCAACAGCCTGCATCTGGGCGGCTGCCATGCCTCGCGCATCGTGCTGCCGGTGGTGGCGGTCTAGGCGGGGAACACGCGGGTTTGGCTGCCTGGCATGTTTCGCAATTTGGTTGTACCATGCAACCAAATTGCGAAGGAACATCGCCATGGACATGCAGCAGCGTCAGTTGGAACTGGCCGGCCCCCTGCCGGCCCTTGTACCATCTGGGCGGCTCCGGGGGCGTGTCTGCCTGGTGGTGGGCGCCACCAGCGGCATAGGCCGGGCCACCGCCCTGCGCATGGCCGAGGAGGGCGCCGCCGCCGTGGTGGTCACGGGGCGCCGCCGTGAGCTGGGCCTGGAGCTGGAGCAGGAAATCCGGCAGCGAGGGGCAGACGGCCTTTTTCTGGCCTGCGATGCAACGCGGCAGGAGGACATGGCGGCGGTGGTGGAGCAGGCCGTGGCGCGCTTCGGGCGGCTGGACGCGGCCTTCAACAATGCGGGCTTCCAGGAGCGCCGTGCCGCGCTGGCCGAGCAGGATGACGCGGTCTTCTCCCAGGTCTTCGACACGAATGTGCGTGCGGTCTTCCACGCCATGCGCCATGAACTGGCGGCCATGCTGGCCACGGGCGGCGGCACCATCGTGAACAACACCAGCGTCAGCGGCATACGCAATCCCAATCCGGGCCTGTCGCTGTACGGGGCCTCCAAGGCTGCGGCCCTGTCGCTGACCCGCGCCGCCGCCATGGAGTACGCGCCGCGCGGCATCCGCATCAATGCCGTTGCCCCTGGCCGCGTGGTCACGGACATGATGCTGGGCTCGGGCATTGCCGACATGCATGCCGTGGCGGCGGGCCTGCCGCTGCGGCGCATGGGCCATCCGCAGGAGGTGGCCACGGCCGTCGTCTGGCTGATGTCGGACGAGGCGGCCTTTGTGGTCGGGCACTGCCTGGCGACCGATGGCGGCTTCCTGGCCGGATGAGCCTGCCCGGGGCAAGTCCGTTGCGCGAAGTGAGCACTACCGGGTTTGATATGATGACTGTATAAAGATACAGTTTTCGAGCGGCCTGGCTGCCCGATCTGCCAGGCCCATGCTCCCTCCCCACCGCTTCTACTACCTGCACAACTTCCAGCGCGCGCTGGACTGGATTGGCCAGCGTTACGGCGATCTGCTGGACGCGCCCGAGCAGGCATTCCTCACCCGTTTCACGCAGCTGCCCCAGCCCTCGCAGGCGCTGATGGTGCGTTTGCTGATGCGGCGCGGGCCGTGGTTTCGGGCCGGCAAGCTGGTGTACGAAGAGATTCCCGGCATTGCCGAGGCAGCCGCGCCCCTGCTGGAGCTGGGCTGGCTGGACGCGGACCACCCCATCGCGCTGGAGGAGCTGTTTGCGCTGCACACCAAGCCCGAGCTGCTGCAGCTGTTCGCAGGCGCACCCGTTCATTCAGGCCTGCGCAAGGCCGAGCTTTTGCAGGCCCTGCAGCCCCTGCATGAGGCGCCCAGGCCCTATGCGCAGTGGCAGCCCCAGGGCGTCGGAGCCGGCGAAGCCGCCTGGCGCGTGATGGTGGGTGCGCTGTGCGAGCGCTTTCGGCTGATGTTCTTCGGCAATCTCTACCAGGACTGGTCGGAATTCGTGCTGGCCGACCTGGGCGTGTTCCGCTACGAGGCCGTGGCCTTCGATGCGGCCTCGCGTGCCTTCCAGTCGCGCGACGATGTCGATGGCTACCTGGCCCTGCAGGCCTGCCGCGCGGCGCTGGATGAGGGCGTGGAGATCGATGCGCTGCTGCAGCAGGTCGCCGGCTGCGCCAGCGGCAATGCCTGGCTGGAGCAGCGCCGCGCCAAGGTGCTGCTGCGCATAGGCCAGGCCTGCGAGCGCATGCAGGACTGGGAGCGTGCCGAGCAGGCCTATGCGCAAAGCCGCTACCCCGGCGCCCGCCACCGGCGCATGCGCGTGTACGAGCGCATGGAGCGCTTTGCCGATGCCATGGCGCTGGCCCAGGCCGCCCAGGCCCAGCCCGAGAGCGACGAGGAGCTGCAGCGCGTGGCGCGCATGCTGCCGCGCCTGCGCCGCAGCCTGGGGCAGGGCGCGCGCGGGCGTGCGGCGGCGCTGGCGCCCGTGGTGGCGCAGATGCGCATGGACGTGGAGCTGGAGCTGCCGGCGCGGCCCGCATCGGTCGAATACGTACTGCGCGACCACTGGCACAGCGACGCCGCGCCGGTGTTCTATGTGGAGAACGCGCTCATCAACTCGCTGTTCGGCCTGCTGTGCTGGCCGGCCATCTTCGCGCCGCTGCCGGGCGCTTTCTTCCACCCGTTCCAGAGCGGCCCGGCCGACCTGTCCGCACCCGACTTCGTGCAGCGCCGCGCAGCCTTGTTTGAGGAATGCCTGGCGCATCTGGACGATGGCAGCTGGCGCGAGGTCATCGTGCAGCGCCATGCCGACAAGCAGGGCCTGCAGTCGCCCTTCGTGTTCTGGGGCACGCTGAGCGCGCCGCTGCTGGCGCTGGCGCTGGACTGCATTCCGGCCGCCCACCTCAAGCTGTTCTTTGCGCGGCTGCTGCGCGACGTGCAGGCCAACCGCACGGGCTTTCCCGATCTGGTGCGTTTCTGGCCGGCCGAGCGCCGTTACGAACTGGTCGAGGCCAAGGCCCCCGGCGACAAGCTGCAGGACAACCAGATCCGCTGGCTGCAGTACTGTGCCGAGCACGGCATTCCCGTGCGCGTGTGCCATGTGCAGTGGCGCGGCCAGCCGCTGGGAGAGGCCGCGTGAGCTACACCGTGGCCGTGCGCGCGCTGTGCGAGTTCACGGCACGCGCGGGCGACCTGGACCTGCGCTTCACGCCCGCGCCCAGCGCGCTGGAGGGCATGGCCGGCCACAGCCTGGTGCAGTCGCGCAGGGGCAAGGACTACGAGACCGAGATCAGCCTGGCCGGTGAGTACGGCGACCTGCGCGTGCGCGGCCGTGCCGACGGCTTCGACGCCCAGGCTGGCCAGCTCGAGGAAATCAAGACCTACCGGGGCCAGATCGAGGGCGTGCGCGCCCACCACCGCGCCCTGCACTGGGCCCAGGCGCGCATCTACGCCCATCTGCTGTGCCAGGCGCGCAGCCTGCAGCGGCTGCGCGTGGCGCTGGTGTATTTCAACGTGGGCAACTCGGAGGAAACCGTGCTGGTGCAGGAGGAAGACGCGGCCACGCTGCGCGCCTTCTTCGAGCAGCAATGCGCGCTGTTCCTGGACTGGGCGCGCAGCGAGGCCGCCCACCGCGCGGCGCGCGAGGCGGCGCTGGCCGCGCTGCGCTTTCCCATGCAGGGCTTTCGCGCGGGCCAGCGCGAGCTGGCCGTGTCCGTCTACCGCGTGGCGCGCGCGCAGCAGGGCGGCCAATGCCTGATGGCGCAGGCGCCCACGGGCATCGGCAAGACGCTGGGCACCATCTTCCCCATGCTCAAGGCCATGCCCGACCAGGGCCTGGACCGGCTGTTCTTCCTCACGGCCAAGGGCACGGGCCATGGCCTGGCGCTGCAGGCGCTGGCCAGCGTGAACCGGCAGATCGCCGAGCAGCACCAGCCACCGCCGCAGGAACCGGCTGCGCCACAACCTCCGCCCTCGCCACCCGCGCCACCCGCAAGGCTGCGCGTGCTCGCCATCCTGGCGCGCGACAAGGCCTGCGAGCATCCCGACAAGGCCTGCCACGGCGACTCCTGCCCGCTGGCGCGCGGCTTCTTCGACCGGCTGCCCGCCGCGCGAGCCGCCGCGCTGCAGCAGGCGCCCTGGGACCCGCCTGCCGTGCGTGCCGTGGCGCTGGCGCACGACATCTGCCCCTACTACCTGGCCCAGGAACTGGTGCGCTGGAGCGACGTGGTCGTGGCCGACTACCACTACTTCTACGACAGCGCCGCCATGCTGTACGCGCTCACCCAGGCCCAGCAATGGAAGGTGGGTGTGCTGGTGGACGAGGCCCACAACCTGCTCGAGCGCGCGCGCCGCATGTACACGGCCGAGCTGTCGCAGTTCGCCCTGGCGGCCGCCCGCAAGTCGGCCACCGGTGCCGTGCGCAAGGCGCTGGACCGGCTCAGCCGCAGCTGGAGCGCGCTGAACAGGGAGCAGACCGCCAGCTACCAGGCCCATGAGGAAGTGCCCGCAGGCCTGCTGGGCACCGTGCAGCGCGCCGTGGCCGCCATCGCCGACGCCAATGCCGACAGCCCCATGCTGCCCGGCGACCCGGTGCTGGATTTCTACTGGGAGGCGCTGCAGTTCATGGCGCTGGCCGAGCAGTTCGGCGGCCATGCGCTGTTCGATGTCCACCTGCTGCCCGGGCGCCCAGGTCTCCGTCGCGCGCCGGCCTCCACGCTGTGCATACGCTGCGTGGTGCCCGCGCCCCACCTGGCGGCACGCCATGCGGCGGCCCATGCCTCGGTGCTGTTCTCGGGCACGCTGAGCCCGCCGCACTTCTACCGCGACATCCTGGGCCTGCCCGAAGGCACGCACTGGCTGGAGGCCGACTCGCCCTTCCAGGCCGACCAGCTCGATGTGCAGGTGGCCGGCCACATCTCCACGCGTTACCGCGACCGCGACCGTTCGCTGCGGCCCATCGCCGACCTCGTGGCCGCGCAGTACGCGCGCCGGCCCGGCAACTACCTGTGCTTTTTCAGCAGCTTCGACTACCTGCAGCGCGTGGCCGAATGCCTGCAGCGCGCGCATCCCGATCTGCCGGTCTGGCTGCAGACCCCGTCCATGGACGAGGAGGGTCGCGCGGCCTTCCTGGCCCGCTTCACCGAAGCCGGTCAGGGCGTGGGCTTCGCCGTGCTGGGCGGGGCGTTCTCCGAGGGCGTGGACCTGCCCGGCGAGCGCCTCATCGGCGCCTTCGTGGCCACGCTGGGCCTGCCCCAGGTCAATCCCGTGAACGAAGAGATGAAGCGCGCCATGGATCGCCAGTTCGGCGCGGACAAGGGCTATGACTACAGCTACCTCTACCCGGGGCTGCGCAAGGTGGTCCAGGCCGCAGGCCGCGTCATCCGCAGCGAGCGCGACCGCGGCGTGGTCTTTCTCATCGACGACCGCTATCGGCGCGGCGAGGTGCAGGCGCTGCTGCCGCGCTGGTGGCGGGTGGAGGGCATGCGATGATCCGGGGCCGCACCAGTCCACGACTGCCATCCCATACCCATCCAGTCCCCCATCCCGTCCCCATCCAGGAGCCTTCCGAATGCCCCGCATGCGCTGCGCCATCCTTGCATTGACCCTGGGCCTGCTGGCCGGTGGCCCGGCTGCGGCAGGCGTGGTGCAGCCTGTGCCTGACAGGCAGGCCAGCGAGAACAAGATGCCGGCCTATCCCAAGGAAGCCAGGCGGCTGGAGCAGGAAGGCAAGGTGGTGCTGCGGGTTCTGGTGGGCGCCAGCGGAAAGGCACTGGCCGTGGATGTGGCAGACAGCAGCGGCTATCCTCTGCTCGACCAGGAGGCGCTGGACGCCGTGCGGACGTGGCGCTTTATCCCCGGCACGCGCGACGGCGTGCCGGACAGCATGTGGACGCGCGTGCCCGTCACCTTCCTGCTGAAATAGCGGGCCTGCCAAGTGTGTGCCGGGTCTGAGCCATGCGGGGGCCGATGTTGTAGAGGGTGCAAGCCTCAACAAGGGTTGTCGCTTCCCGGGCATTCACTGCATGGCCCACTGCATTGCTCCCTGCAGCGTCCGCCTGTTCGGCGCTGTAGGTTCACCTTTACCTCACTGCAGATTGATGGCCAGCAGGCTCTTATTGGGTCTGGCGATGTAGAGCAGGCCGTTGTCGGATACGGCCAAGCGTCCGCTGGCCGGCAACTGCCAGACTATCTTGCGGGTCGCTGGGTCCACTGCGTGGGTGTAGTTGCCCTTTTCGGCTGACAGATTGGATATGAAAATCAGGTTGTTGACGGCAACGACTTGGTAGGTGAGGCCGTTGATGTTGATGGGATTGTTGTCGCCCGTCAGCGGCATGGACCACAGCAGAGCTCCGCTATCGCCCGCATAGGCGTGCAATTGCCTTGGCTCGCCTGATCTGAACGGATCGAAGACCAGATAAGCCACTCCGTTGGCCACGATCGGGACGCTGAGGAAGTTCTTCTTCATGGTCCACAGGCGCTTTTTCTGTGAGATTGAAAAGCTGCTGATCGTGATTTCGCTGTAGCCGTAGCGCGCGGCGAGTACCCGGTCAGCGCCATCCAGCACCGTGGTGCTGGGGGCTTTCTCCGTGAAGGCGTACGGGATGTTCTGGGGATCGTCCAGCACGATGGCCCGACCGCCGTCCTCGCGCCGCTTGATCACCAAGCTGGCTTCCGCTTGAGCCGAGACATTTTTCTGCATCGAATAGACATGCTGGGCATCGACGGCGTCCACGCGCTCGCCTTGATAGAAGATGGGAAGCTCAGGCTCCATCCAGCGCACCGTGGCGGTCGCGGCATCCACACGGCGCTGCTGCTCGCCAACATAGACGGAATCGGCATCTCCGGTAAGCCAGAGGCTGGATTCACGGCCGGTTGTCACCGGCTTTTCCTCTGCCACGATGGCTCCGGTAGCGGCATCCAGAGTCTTCAGTGACGATTGGAACGACCGCACCTGGGACACGACATGGCCGGCGGAAAGCACCGGATTACCGAAAAAGGGGAGAGGCCGTGTCCAGGCGACGTTGCCGTCGGCCTCGTTCAGCGCTACGACGGCCTCGTCAGCGCCTGAGTCGCCGTTGAAGACCACGTGCGAACCGGTGGTCAGCATTTCACTGCTGGAGCCATCCGCTCCCGTGGACTTGGCCCGCATCCAGCGCAGGCTGAAGTTCGCAGGATCAAGCCACTTGCTCGTTGCGACATAGCCTGTGTGCCCCGCATTGCCTTGGAAATTGGACCAAGTCGAGGCGCCATCGAGCTTGCTCAGCGGCTTCAGATTATCTGAAGTCGAGATGATGTTGAGTTGGTAGGGCAGCTTCCAGGGCGATCCTGGATAGGGGGAGGCGCAGACAGTGGGGTCATCGCGGCAGAGAGATACGTTGATGAAGCCTGAGCGCTTGCCGCTGGCTGCGCTCTCGGAGATCTTGAGTCGGGCCCGATACTGGCGGGCACCCAACTGCTCCAACGCCACTTCGGGAGAGAAGTCAGCCGTGACTTCCAGCCGCAGATTCAATTGTTCCTGGATGCTGGAGGAGGCGGTGCCGACGACTTGCAGCGTCAGCGACTCTGCCTGCATGACAGTAGCCTCCAGCCGGGGAGGGTCGAATGTCAGAATGCCATTGCCGCCATTGCCGCCATTGCCGCCATTGCCGCCATTGCCGCCATTGCCCGGCTCGGTGGGTGGATTGACCACGGGAGGTGGATTCTCGGTGCTGCCTCCGCCTCCACCACCACAAGCCGTCAGAATCAGGGCAATCAAGATACCTATTGCATTTTTCATTTCATTTGCCTTCGTCGCTCACGCCAAGTCGTCCCTAGGTCGCTACTTTCGGGAATGAAAACACGGTCATGGCGCAAAGCCGCGATTGTGCCTCGATATTGCCGAGTGGCCTCCCTCCAGACTGCCCCAGGCGTCCAGGCCGGCGCTGGGCATCGCGTCGTTGATTAGCGGTTGGCGCCGACCTGCTTTCAGTCCAGGCTGGTCGAGGACCAGAAGCGGGTCAAGCTGTCGGGAGCAACGATTGACTGATGCCCAAGCCCCGGTGACCCTCTCTGCTTGCGTGGGGACGGGTCAGTGCTGTTGGAGCACTCCGCATGATGAAAGGCCGGTCCACTACCATAGTCCCCGTCGGTCGCCCCGCGTGCGACATAAGGACTGCCCCATGAAGATCGTCATCACCAGCGTGCTCGTCGACGACCAGGACAAGGCCCTGGCCTTCTACCGCGACGTGCTCGGCTTCGTTCTCAAGCACGACATTCCCATGGGCGGCGATGCGCGCTGGCTCACCCTGACATCGCCCGGCGATGCCGATGGCGTGGAGCTGCTGCTCGAACCCGACATGCACCCGGCCGCCAGGCCGTTCAAGACCGCCCTGCATGCCGACGGCGTGCCGGCCACCTTCTTCGGCGTGGACGACGTGCAGGCCGAGTACGAGCGCCTGAGCGCGGCCGGCGTGTGCTTCACCAGGCCGCCGACGCATCTGGGGCCGGTCACGATTGCGGTGTTCGACGACACCTGCGGCAATCTCATACAGATCAACCAGCGGCATTGAGCGGGGCCTGCGGCCCCTGCGGCCCTTGCGCGCTCAGTCCCTGGCGGTGGGCTTGTCGTGCCGGGGCGGATCGATGCGCTCGATGTTGCCCAGCAGCAGTGCGCGCCCCGCAAAGTTGCCGCCGGCGGTCTCCAGCGCAAAGCGCTCGGTGTCGCGGCCGCGCACTTCGGCCTCCAGCGTCTGGGCCTCGTCCTCGGTGGCGCCCAGGGCCAGCACGGCATGGCGGCCCATGAGCAGGGCGGACTCGAAGCTTTCGCGCACGACATGGTCGGCGTCCTTCTGGATGAGCTCCAGCGCGTGCTCGCGGTCATAGGCGCGCACGATGAGGCGGGCGTGCGGGCATTCGTGGCGCACGTTCTCCACGATGCGCGTGGCGGCGGCCTTGCTGTCCACGCAGACCAGGATGGCGCTGGCATGGCTGGCGCCGGCCGCATGCAGGATGTCGGCGCGCGCGCCGTCGCCGAAGTAGACCTTGAAGCCGTAGGGCTCGGCGTTGCGGATCACGTCGGGGTCGTTGTCGATGATGGACAGCTTGGCGCCACGGGCCAGCGGCCCCTGGCTGGCGATCTGGCCCACGCGGCCGAAGCCGATGACCAGCACGTTGCCGCGCAGGTCCTGCGGCGCCTCCACGCCGTCCAGCGACACGGCCTCGGCGCCTGCCAGGCGCTTGTGCAGCACCACCACCAGCGGCGTGATGGCCATGGACAGCACGACGATGGCCGTCATGTTGGCATGCACCTCGGGGTCGAGCACGCCGAGCTTGAGCGCCTCGGCAAACAGCACGAAGGCGAACTCCCCGCCCTGGGCCATGAGGATGGCGCGGTCCAGCGCATCGGCATGGCTGCTGCGCGCCACGCGGGCCACGGCATAGATGCACAGCGCCTTGCCCAGCATCAGCGCCACCACGCCCATGCCCACGATGCGCCAGTTCAGCGCCACCACCTCCAGGTTCAGCGCCATGCCCACGCCCAGGAAGAAAAGGCCCAGCAGCAGGCCGCGGAAGGGCTCCACATCGGCCTCCAGCTGGTGGCGGAACGAGGATTCGGACAGCAGCACGCCCGCCACGAAGGCGCCCATGGCCATGGACAGGCCGCCCATCTCCATCAGCAGGGCGGCGCCCAGCACCACCAGCAGCGCGGCGGCCGTCATCACCTCGCGCGCCTTGGCCTTGGCCAGGATGCGGAACAGCGGGTTCAGCAGCCACAGGCCCGCACCCACCAGCGCGCCCAGTGACAGCAGGGCCACGCCCGCGCGTTGCCACAGGGGTGAGGTGGCCACGGGCGCCGCATCGGCCGGAGCAAGAAAGGCCACCACGGCCAGCAGCGGCACGATGAGCAGGTCCTCGAACAGCAGGATGGAGACGATGCGCTGGCCGCGCGGCGCCAGGATGTCGCCACGCTCGGCCAGCACCTGCATGACGATGGCCGTGGAGGTGAGCACGAAGCCCGCGCCGCTCACGAAGGCCACCTGCCACGGAAAGCCGAAGGCCATGCCCACGCCCGTGAGCAGCAGCGCGCACACCACCACCTGCAGGCTGCCCAGCCCGAAGATCTGGCCGCGCAGATCCCAAAGGTGCGAAGGCTTCATCTCCAGCCCGATGACGAACAGGAACATCACCACGCCCAGCTCGGCCACGTGCAGGATGGTCTGCGCGTCCGTCACCAGGCCCAGCCCGTAGGGGCCTATGGCCAGCCCGGCGGCCAGGTAGCCGAGCACGGCGCCCAGGCCCAGCCGCTTGAACAGCGGCACGGCCACCACGGCGGCCCCCAGCAGCGTGACGATTCCTACGAGCTGGCTTGCATTGCCTTCAGCTGCCATGTTGTGTTTCCTTGGATGGGCGGTGTGCGATGGGCGCGCAGGATAGCAAAGGGACGTTGCAGCCCGCGTCTTGAAGGGATCGGCCCTGCTCGGATGCTGGGGCAAAAGGGTATTTACGCAGATTCTTTTGGAAACTACTATCTACAAAGTTTCACAATTTCCCGCCATGGGTCCGCGCCGCCGCAGCTCTTTTTGCGGCTTGGCCGGCCCCCGAGCTTGCCAGGAGCAAGGCGGGCACGAATCCCTTTTTGCCATCCCTCTTTGCCAGGCGAATCCGCACCCCAGCCTCGGCCCTGGGGCTGTCATCGACCTTTTGCTGAATCACAGGAACCATGAAACAACACGCATTGAACAGCCTTTTGCTGATGTGTCTTCCCCTGGGGCCCGCCCTGGCGGCAGATATCGTGATCACCCCGGCTCCGGGCAGTGGCGTGGTGATCAACTCTGGAGCCGGAGGTGCGGCACTGCGCGTGGGTCCCACGGGCGCGGTGGCCGTGCCTGGCCTCCCGGCCACGGCCCCGAGCCTGACCAGCCCCATCTGCCATGACGCGGCGGGCACGTTGGGACGCTGCGATCCCGCGTCCTTGGCGGGGGCGACCGGTGCAACGGGTGCAACGGGGGTAGCGGGAGCAACCGGCGCTGCAGGCCCTGCTGGGCAAGTAGGCCCCGCAGGGCCGGCAGGAGCGACAGGGCCCACCGGAGCCACGGGGGCTGATGGCGCTCCCGGTCCGGCAGGCCCCGCCGGCCCTTCGGGTGCGACGGGCGCAGCGGGAACCAGCCTGGCAGAGCAGGGCTTTTCCGCCAAGCTGCCTGCGATGAGCTTTTCTGCCACGACGCAACTGACCGGCTGGACGGCCAACGTGCCTTTTTATGCGGACACTGCGTTCGATGCGGCCAACGGCACTTTCGTGGTGCCTGCGACAGGCACGTACAAGATCAGCAGCGTGGTCAATTACTCGACGGCAGCTGCGGTGAATGTGTCACTTGGGGCTGGCATCAATCCTGCCTTCGAGGTGCGCCGCAATGGCAGCGACATGCTGGCGCAAGCCAAGCTGCCGATCCTCAATGTCAATATTCCCCTTCTCTTGACCTTGCGCACCGTTCTGGGAAGCGCGGCCGTGCCCCTGGATGCCGAGGTGCAGCTCAATGCAGGCGATGTGGTGGGCCTGCACTACAACGCCAGCGGCATGACCCTGGCCCTCAACGTGCAAGACACCAACTGGTCCATCCACCGCATCCGCTGAACGGCGGGGGCCCCGGCGAGCACCGCCGGGTAGAATCGCGCCCCCTCACCGCCCAGCGCCATGCCCCAGATCCTCGTCCACGACCTCCGCAAGACCTACCGCATCCATGAGCGCGACCCCGGCGTGATGGGCGCGCTGCGCGCGCTGGTGCGCCCGCGCCACCGCACGGTGCAGGCGTTGGATGGCGTGTCGTTTGCGCTGGAGCGTGGCGAGCTGCTGGGCTTCATCGGCCCCAACGGCGCGGGCAAGTCCACCACCATCAAGATTCTGTCGGGCATCCTGCGGCCCGATGGCGGGCGCGTGGAGGTGGACGGGCGCGACCCCTTCGCCGACCGCCAGCGCCATGTGGGCCGCATCGGCGTGGTCTTCGGGCAGCGCTCGCAGCTGTGGTGGGACCTGCCCGTGGGCGACGGCTTCAACCTGCTGCGCGACCTGTACAGTGTCGATCCGCTGCGCTTTGCGCGCACCCGCGACGAGCTGGTGGCCATGCTGAGCCTGGAGCGGCTGCTGGACCAGCCCGTGCGCCAGCTGTCCCTGGGCCAGCGCATGCGCGCCGAGATCGCCGCGGCCCTGCTGCACGAGCCCGAGATCCTGTTCCTGGACGAGCCCACCATCGGCCTGGACGCACCCTCCAAGCTGGCCGTGCGCGAGTTCGTGCTGCGCGCCAACCGCGAACGCGGCACCACGGTGCTGCTGACCACGCATGACATGCACGACATCGAGGCGCTGGCGCGGCGCGTCATCGTCATCGGCCATGGCCGCGTGCTGGCCGACTGCGCGGTCGATGCGCTGCGCGCCCAGGTCGTGGCGGCGCAGCGCGATGGCACGGGCGAAGGTGAAGGCGAGGGGCAGGACATGGCCATCGAGGCCGTGATCGCCCGCTTCTACGCCATGCATGGTGCCTCGGAGGTCTGAGCGCCATGGGACCGCGCCAACGCCTGCGACACCTGCTGCGCCCCTACAAGGCCGCCTTCGCCTCGCGCTTTCTGCTGATGCTGCAGTACCGCACGGCCGCCTACGCGGGCTTTGCCACGCAGTGCTGGTGGGGCGCCATCAAGACCATGGTGCTGGCGGCGTTCTATGGCAGCGCCTCGGCATCGGCCGGCGCGCCGATTTCGCTGGAGCACGCCATCACCTACACCTGGCTGGCCCAGGGCCTGTTCGCGCTGCTGCCCTGGAGCGGCGACCCCGACGTGGCACTGGCCGTGCGCACGGGCGCCATCGCCTATGACCGGCTGCGGCCCGTGGATGCCTATGCGCTGTGGTTCGTGCGCTCGGCTGGCTGGATCGCCGCGCGCGTGCTGCCGCGCGTGGCGCTGATGGTGGCGTTTGCAGGGCTGGCCCTGCCGCTGATGGGGCTGGGCGCCTGGGGCTGGCAGCCGCCGGCCGGCTGGGCCGCAGGCCTGGGCTTTGCCGCGTCCATGCTGCTGGCGCTGCTGCTGTCCACGGCACTGGTCATGCTGCTGAATGTTGCCGCTGCCGCCGCGCTCAATGAAAAAGGCATCAACACGCTGGCCGCCCCCGTGGTCATCGTGCTGTCGGGCAATCTGCTGCCGCTGGCGCTGATGCCCGACGCCTGGCAGACCGCGCTGTTGCTGCAGCCGCTGGCCGGTGTGATGGACATCCCTGCGCGCATCTATTTCGGCCAGATGGCGGGTGCGCAGATGCTGGCCTGCCTGGCGCTGCAAGCCCTGTGGATTGCCGTGATCGTGGCCCTGGGCCGCGTGGCCATGGCGCGCACCATGCGCGGCCTCGAAGTGCAGGGCGGGTGATCGCCATGGCCAAGCAAAAAGGATCGCTGTCCATGTTCCTGCGCCTGGCGCTGGCCTCGCTGGGCGGGCAGGCGCGCTACCCGGCCTCGGCGCTGATGCTGACCCTGGGCCAGTTCCTGGTCACGGGCATCGAGGTCATCGCCGTCTGGGCGCTGTTCCACCGGTTTGGCGAAGTGCAGGGCTGGCGCATCGGCGAAGTGGCCGTGTTCTATGGCCTGGTGAACTGCATGTTCGCCCTGGCCGATGCGCTGGGCCGGGGCTTCGACGTGCTGGGCACGCAGTTCCTGCGCACGGGCGCCTTCGACCGCCTGCTGCTGCGTCCGCGTCCCGTGTGGCTGCAGCTCATGGGCCATGACGTGCGCATCAGCCGCCTGGGCCGCCTGCTGCAGGGCCTGCTGGTGCTGGGCTTTGCCACGGCTCAGGGCGCCGTGGCGTGGACGCCCCAGGCCGTCGCCGTGGCGCTGTTCGCCGTGGCGGGCGGCGTGGCGCTGTTCCTGGGCATCCTGGTGCTGCTGGGCGCGCTCTCGTTCTGGACCGTGGAAAGCCTGGAAGCCGCCAATGTGCTGAGCTACGGCAGCGTCGAGGCCGCCCAGTACCCGCTGGCCCTGTACGCGCAGTGGTTCCGCCGCCTGCTGACCTTCGCCGTGCCGCTGGCCTGCGTGGCCTACTACCCGGCGCTGGCCGTGCTGGGCAAGCCCGACCCGCTGGGCGCGCCGGCCTGGCTGGGCTGGGTCTCGCCGCTGGCCGGCTTTGCCTTCCTCTGGCTGGCCTCGGGCGCCTGGCGCATGGGGGTGAGGCATTACGCGTCCACGGGCAGTTGAAGCCGCTGCAGGCGCCGGTGCACCACACGCTCTAGACTGCGCGCTTGCCTTACTCCGGACACCAGACCATGACAGCAGATGAACGCTTCGCCCAGGCCGCCCTTGAGCTCGGCCACCGCTTCGATGGCGAGATCAAGATAGGCGGCAACTACAGCCCCGTCGTGCGCGACGGCCAGCAGCTGTTCGTCAGCGGGCAGATTCCCCGCGTGGGCGATGAAGTGCTCTATGTGGGGACGGTCGGCGCCGGGATCGACCTGGCATCGGCCAGAACGGCCGCCGCCATCTGTGCCATGCGGGCCCTGGCCTTCGTGCAGCGCGCGGCCGGCTCGCTCGATGCCGTGCGCGCCGTTGCGCGCATCACCGTCTATGTGCGCTCGGCGCCCGATTTCACCCAGCAAAGCGAGGTGGCCGATGGCGCCTCCGACCTCATCGCCCGGGTGCTGGGCCCCGTGGGTGCCCACACGCGCACTTCGGTGGGCGTGCTGCAGCTGCCCAAGGGCGCGGCCGTGGAGCTGGACCTGATCGCCCGCGTGGACTGATCGCGCTACCCCTACCCCTATTCCTATCCCTGGCCCGCTGGCGTTTCGTTGCGCGCCTTCCAGGCCCGCAGCGCCTGGCGGTACTCGTCCATGGCCAGGTCATAGCTGTCGAAGATGCAGGGGTCGCAGCCATTGCCGCAGCAGGCGTCCAGGTCGGGCTGCTCGGGCGGTTGGGGCATGGGGTCGGCGGAGGCGGCGGAATCTGCGGGAACGGGAATCGGCGCGGTGGTCATGGGGGCGATTGTCTCGCGCCACGGGGCTTTCTGTAGAGCACCAAAAGCAAACCCGCGCTGCCGACATGCAGCAGCGCGGGTTTGCTTGTTGACGCGTCTTACCGTCCGGTACGCTGCCTGCGCGCCATGCCCATGAAGCCGGCGGCTCCCGCCATCAGCGACAGCAGCAGCAGGCCCCAGCGGTCCAGCGTGGGGATGCTCTGCGCTCCTGCGGGGACTGCAGGCAGGGCCAGGATGACGGGATCGACGAACTCGCCGTTGACCGTCTTGTCGTCATCGCGCAGGCCGCCGTCCACGATGGTGTAGCTGACCTGGTTGCCACTGATGGTGGGCGTGAAGGGCTGCCACTTGGGCGTTGCGGTGGCGTCGTACTTCATCAGCTGCGCGTTGGCGGGCACGGGGGACGCGAAGGTGAGGGTCACGGTCAGCGTGCTGCTGGGGGCGCACTGCTTGGCCGTGAAGTCCACGGCGGCCTGCGGGTAGGTGAAGGCCGCCGGCAGCGGGCCCAGCGAGCCGGCCACGGCAGAAGGCGAGGTGAAGCTGGCCGCAGTCAGCGTGCAGGTGGGGCTGCTGTTGGCAATGCCCAGATCCACACCCGAGCCCGAGGCGCTTTGCCTGGCCTCGCGCGTCACCGTCACCACATAGGTTTTCTTGGTCGTGCCGTCCTGCGCCGTGACTTCGATGGACACGGTATTGCTGCCCACATTCAGCGCCACCGGGGTGGAGGCCGCTGCGCCGTTGACCAGGATCGTGGCGCCCGCATCGGCTGCGGTGGCCGTCACCGTGACAGTGCTGCTGGTGTTGGGCACGGTGGCCGTGTAGGCCAGGGTGCCTGCACCAAAGCCCGGTGCGAGCGTGCCGCTGCTCAGTGCCAGGGCGCTGAGGTCGGCGTTGGTGGAGTTCACCACCAGGGTGTAGCTGGTGCTGCCCGAGGTGAACGGAGCACCCGTGCCCGTGGAGGAGTCCGTGGCCGTGATGGTGAAGGTGAAGCTTCCCGCCGCGGTGGGCGTGCCGCCCAGAACACCGGTGCTGGCATTGAACGTCATTCCGGTCGGCAGCGTGCCGCTGCTGGCGTAGGTGTAGGGCGCCGTGCCTCCGCTGGCAGTGAAGGTCTGCCCTGCATAGGCCGTGTTCAGCCTGGCAGCCGGCAGCGTGGAAGCTGCGGGCGTCAGCACCACCGTGGCTGCCGCCACGTTGCCACTGTAGGTGCGCTGGCCGCTGATGCTGCTGCTGTCGGTCGCCTGCACCGTGAAGCTGAAGGCCCCGGCCGCCGTGGGCGTGCCGCTGATCACCCCGGCGGACGACAGCGACAGGCCTGTGGGCAGCGTGCTGCCGCCGGCCATTGCAAAGGTGTAGGGCGTTGCGCCGCCGCTGGCGGTCAGGGTCTCGCTGAACGAGACGCCTACCTTGGGCGTGCCGGCCAGCGTCGCGGGCGTCACCGTGATGGCCACATAGGTGAACTGGCCTGCCGCGCCGGTGGCGCTGGTGCCACCAGTCGTTGTGACGCGCACATCGACCGTGCCCGCCGATCCTGCAGGCGCGGTGGCCGTGATCTGCGTGGCGCTGTTGACCGTGAAGCCCGTGGCGGCCGTGCCGCCGAAGGTCACGGCCGTGGCGCCGGTGAAGTTCGTGCCGGTCAGGGTGACCGTGGTGCCACCAATCGAAGAACCGCTTGCGGGCGAGACGGAAGTCACCGTGGGTGCGGGCACATAGGTGAACTGGTCGGCCGCGCTGGTGGCGCTGGTACCGCCTGCGGTGGTGATGCGCACGTCTACCGTGCCCGTGCCGGCAGGCGCGGTGGCCGTGATCTGCGTGGCGCTGTTGACCGTGAAGCCCGTGGCGGCCGTGGCGCCGAAGGTCACGGCCGTGGCGCCGGACAGGTTGGTGCCGGTCAGGGTCACCGTGGTGCCGCCCGCTTGTGGGCCGCTGGTGGGCGAGATGGACGTCACCGTGGGCGCAGGCACATAGGTGAACTGGTCGGCCGCGCTGGTGGCGCTTGTACCGCCCGCGGTGGTGATGCGCACATCTACCGTGCCCGTGCCGGCAGGCGATGTGGCCGTGATCTGCGTGGCGCTGTTGACCGTGAAGCCCGTGGCGGCCGTGGCGCCGAAGGTCACGGCCGTGGCGCCGCCCAGGTTGGTGCCGGTAAGAATCACCGTGGTGCCGCCTGCCTGCGGGCCGCTGGTGGGCGAGATGGAGGTCACCGTGGGCGTGGCCACGTAGGTGAACTGGTCTGCCGCGCCGGTGGCGCTGGTGCCGCCAGTCGTGGTGACGCGCACATCGACCGTGCCCGGCGACCCTGCAGGCGCGGTGGCTGTGATCTGCGTGGCGCTGTTGACCGTGAAGCCCGTGGCGGCCGTGGCGCCGAAGGTCACGGCCGTGGCGCCGGAGAGGTTGGTGCCGGTGATGACCACCGAGGTTCCTCCTGCGGCTGGCCCTGCCGTGGGCGAGACGGAAGTCACCGTGGGCGCGGCCACATAGGTGAACTGGTCGGCCGCACTGGTGGCGCTGGTGCCGCCCACCGTGGTGACCCGCACGTCGATCGTGCCCGCTGCGTGGGCAGGCGCGGTGGCTGTGATCTGGGTGGCGCTGTTGACCGTGAAGCCTGTGGCGGCCGTGGCGCCGAAGGTCACGGCAGTGGTGCCGGAGAAGTTGGTGCCGGTGATGGTCACCGTGGTGCCCCCACTGGTCGAGCCGCTGGTGGGCGAGATGGAAGTCACCGTGGGCGCTGACACATAGGTGAACTGGTCGGCTGCGCTGGTGGCACTGGTGCCACCCACCGTTGTCACCGTCACATCGACCGTGCCAGCGCTGCCCGCGGGCGCGGTGGCGGTGATCTGGGTGTTGCTGTTGATGGTGTAGGTGGCGGTCGCGGCGCCGAAGCGCACGGCGCCGGTGCCAGGTGCTGCGGCGAAGCCGGTACCGGTGATGGTCACCGTGGTGCCGCCGCCGGTGGGACCTGCCGTGGGCGAGATGGAGGTGACCGACGGTGCCGCCACATAAGTGAACTGGTCAGCGGCAACGGTGGGACTGGTGCCGACGGAGTTGCTGACGCGGATGTCCACCGTGCCCGTTCCGGGCGGCGCCGTGGCCGTGATGCTGGTGGCGCTGTTGACCGTGAAGCCGGTCGCTGCCGAGGCGCCGAAGTTCACGCCCGTGGTGCCGATGAAGTTCGTGCCCGTGATGGTGACCGCCGTGCCGCCCGCCTGAGGGCCTGCCGTGGGCGCGATGCTGGTGATCGTGGGCGTTGCCAGGTAGCTGAATTGATCGGCCCCGCTGATGGCGCTGGTGCCGCCCGTCGTTGTGACGCGCACATCGACCGTGCCTGTACCCGCAGGCGAGGTGGCGGTGATCTGGGTGGCGCTGTTGACGACATAGCTGGCGGTTGTCGCGCCGAATAGCACGGCGGTGGCGCCGGACAGGTTGGTGCCGGTGATGACCACGCTGGTGCCGCCTGCCTGCGGGCCAAAGTTGGGCGAGACGGATGCCACCGTGGGCGCGGGCAGATAGGTGAACTGATTGGCTGCGGCAGTGACGCTGGTGCCGCCTGCCGTCGTGACGGTCACGTTCACCGTGCCCGATCCTGCCGGTGCCGTGGCCGTGATCTGGGTGGCGCTGTCGACCGTGAAGCTGGTCGCCGGCGTGCCGCCGAAGCTCACTGCGGTCACGATGGGGCTGTCGATCACGTTGGTGAAGTTGGCACCCGTGATGACCACGGAGGCACCGCCGGCGGCCAGGCCGGAGGTGGGCGCAAGCCCAGTGGCCGTGGGCGTGGCGGGGGGGAAGGGGTCCACGGCCAGATCGTCGAAGGCGAAGTTGAGTGGTTCCGTGGCGCCGTTGTTGGACACGCGCACTTCATCCACGTCCACCAATGCGCCGAGGCTGACCGTGACGAATTGCGTGGTCATTTCGGGCGTCCTGGGGATGTTCACGACTGCGCCAGGTGCAGGGCTGCCGCTCCGATAGCCGGTGAACGTGAATGAAGTCATGTCACCGTACGCAAAGATGCGCACCTGGGCGAGGCTGAAGCGGTCCGTGCCATTGACTGCCATGATGCGGGCTGTGCCGTCCAGGGCGGTGGCTGTGATCGCATCGCCAGAGGTGACGATCCCCGGAGTGCCTGTTATCAGGTCCACTTCAGCGAAATAGGACCAGTCGCTGATGAAGTCCAGCCCGTTGTAGTTCGAGGTGACCGCAGGGTAGCCAGAGGCGGCGCCGGTCCCGAAACCGATGATCCCCGAAGTCACTGCGGCATGGGCCGGAGCCGCCAGTGCCATCACCAACCCTATGAACCACGCAAACCACATGGACAGCATGCGTGAAGCGGACTTGGGCCTGGGGGGGTGGTTGGTGGGCATGGCGGGCAATGGCTGGAGGTGGAAGAACGTCAGGGCCTGACGGGGAATTCGCCGTCCAGGCAGATGCAGAAATTCAGCGCCAGAACGGGTTGCATATTGCTGTGGGCCTGGTTGCCGCCGACGGGCAGCAGCGCTGTCGGCGCCATGGCCGAAGTGGCAGCTCCCGCTGCATAGGTGGGCCTGGCGCTGCCCCGGGGCGGTACGCCTTGCATGCCCTGCGCCAGCAAGTTGCCGCTGGGGGTGGCCGCCGTGGCGCCGGCGCCCTGGGCGCTGATGCCGTGGCTGTGCGCCGGTATCTGCGCAAGGGTCAGCGTTTCGGTGGCTGTGCCCATGGTTTCACCGATGTCGCGGAAGCTCAGTCCAGGTCCCGTGCCGGCGCCCATGGCGGCCTTGCCCTGCAGATTGGGCAGCATGAAATTGGTGGTTCCGTTACCGCCGAACCGGCTTCCGATGACCGCAAAAAGCGCTGCATTCTGCTGTACCTGTATGGTCTGGCCTGCGCAAAAGGCCCAGTTGACAGGAGCGAAGGAGAAGCCGAATGCGCGGACCTCGCCGTAGAAGGGATCTGCCATATGGATGTTTCCTTGTGGGGAGGCTTGTTCAGTTGCGGGGCGGGAAGATCCCGGAGCTGGCGATGCACCAGTTGATGACCAGCGAGGGCTGCATGTTCTGGTGAGGCTGGCTGCCGCCGCTGATGTCCACGGCGGTGGCAGCCATGAAGGAATTGGTGGGCGCGCCATAGGCAGACAGGCCATTGGCGGCCTCGGCCATCACATTGCCGCCGGGGACATTGGTGGTGGCCACCGCAGCGCTGGACAGCAGCTGGTGGGTGTGCTGGGGCATCTGGCTGGGGGTCAGCGTGACGTTTTCCGTACCGTCGATCAAGCCGAGCACAACGCCGCCGCCGTATCCAATGGGCGCGCGACCACGCAGATCGGGCAGGCCGAAGTTCGTCGAGCCATTGCCGCCGTATCGGGTGCCCAGCAGCGCAAACAAGGCCTGGTTCGTACTGATCGGCAGAATCGCTCCGTTGCACAGCAGCCAGCCCCTTGGGACCTGGCCAAAGGCGAATGCGCGGATCTCTCCGAGAAAGGGGTCCATGAAATGCTCCTGTCCGTGCTATGTGAAGCTGGGGAAGTTGCCCAAGAGGCAGATGATGTAGATCAGCACCAGGCTGGGCATGACGTTGTTGTGCGGCTGCCCGCCGCCGACGATCTGCACCGAGCTGGGTCCCAGGGTGGCGGCAGTCGTGGCGGGTGAGGGGGCGTAGAGGTTGAACCCCGTGACGGCTGCCGGTACCTGCTGTTGTGGCTTGCTGGTGCTGGCGGCGCCGGCCGCCGAGAACGGGTGGGTGTGCCCGGGCAACTGGCTGATGTTCAGCGTTACGTCTTCCGCACCCATCTGCTGGCCCAGAAGGCGGTTGCTCCCGCCCTGCAACTGGCCTTGGCCAATAGGAAGTCGGCCCTGCAGGTTGGGAAGTGCGAAGTTGGTGACGCCATCGCCGCCATAGGTGGTACCCAGCAGCACGAAGAGTGCTTCGTTCTCGCTGATGGCAACCAGCCTGCCGTCGCACAATGCCCAGTTCTGGGGGGCAAAGTTGCCCGCAAAAAGACGGATTTCTCCAATATATGCCTCGCTCATGGCGTCTCCTCCTCCTTGATCGACGTGTTCATGCGTGTGATGAGTGCCTGGTAGCTGGTTTGCCCCGGCTCCGCATCCACGACGGGCCCCAGGAACAGAGCAAAGCGTCCCAGGCGTTCGTGGGAAAGCAGGTAGGTGTCGTGGGCCGGGCGGCCGATGTCAGGCCCCTTGAAGCGCAGCGAGCAGCGCGAGGCCAGCAATCCCTGCGTGACCGTGGCCTTTTCCAGGCGCAGCGCCACGGGCGCGGCACCGGGGAGCTGCAACGCGAAATCGGTGCCGACCAGGCCGGTGAAATCCTCAAGGCCGGGCATGCGCGCAGGCTGCGGCGCGCGGCGCATATACCAGTACACGCCGCGATCGGCCTCGGTGGCAAAGCCCAGGCGCTGGTAGTGGCCGAGGATGGGGTTGTTCTTCTCCACATGCAGGCCCAGGTCAATGCCCAGGGCATCTGACTCATCCGTCAAAGCCTGCAGCAACTGCTGCCCCACGCCCTGGCGACGGTGCCTGGGAAGCAGGGCGATATCCACCACGCGGATTTCCTGCGGGCTGCGGTCCACATACAGCCGGCCCGCTATCTCGCCATCGCGCAGCACCAGATCGAAACTGGGGTTGGCGTAGGCCGTCGAATACTGGGTGTGCTGCGCCATGAACTGCTGGCGAATGAAGGCATTCCATTGCTCCTCGGGCCAGCCGAATTGTTCGCGCTCCTGCTCGCGTGTGGAGGCGAAGATGGCCAGGAGAGCGGCTTCGTCGCCGGAACCAATGGGTTGAAGCGCCAGCGCACCGCAGGATTCGGGGTGAGGGCTGCGGAGACTGGTATGGGCAGGCGCAGTGCTCATGAATGGAAATCGACTGGAGCCGCAGGAGTTCCAGTCGTGAATAATTGAAAAGAGTTGTTAAATCATAGGCAGTTTTTGCAAAGGATTGTCAAATTTCTTTGAGAAAGGATTTTCAGTATGCCAAGAATTTCATGCGAAAGATGAGTGTTCCCATAGGGAAGGATCTGAATCGATTGATATTTGAAATTGACAATGCCCTATCAATGCATTGATGTTGTTTATTGTTGATATTGATTGTTCATTCAAATACTACAGGATTGCCATTTTTAATATCCCTGAAATCAGTGATATTCAACTCAAACAGCGCGGCGCCGGGAAATCGATCACGCTGCGGATGATCTCGCGCATTTCCGTGATCAGCGGCCGGGCATCGTCGCGGCGCCATTGCACGGTGTAGGTCAGCGGGGCCAGCGCGCTGTGCTTTGCGGCCTCGGCGCTGCCGTCCAGCACGCGCAGGCGGCCGCGTTCCTGCAGGGCCAGTGCCCATTGCTCGGGCATGTAGGTGAAGCCCAGGCCGTCCACCACCATGCCCACCACGGCGCCCCAGCTGTTGCAGGAAAGGCGCCGCTCCACGGCCAGGCCGTGGCGGCCCAGCCAGTCGTCCAGCGTGCGCGTGGCGCCCGAGCCGGTGGGCAGGGCGATCAGCAGTTGCTCGCGCACCAGGCGCCGGGGCAGGCCGGTGCCGGCGCGGGCAATGAAGTCGTCGCTGGCGGCCCAGACGAAGCGCACCTGGGCGACCTGCTCGAAGGCCAGGCTGCTGCGCGACGATGGCCCGGCGATGACCACGCAGTCCAGCTCGCCATCGACGATGCGCTGCTCCAGCACCTGGCCGATGTCGGTGTGGGGCTCCAGCTGCAGGTCGGGGTGCAGCTCGGCCACCCGCTGCACCAGCCGGGGCAGCCAGGTCAGGCCGCTGAGCTCGCCAAAGCCGATGCGGCAGCGGCCCTGCAGGCCCACGC
Organism: Delftia sp. BGA-UO-ETr-SB1; assembly: GCF_059567865.1. Classification (NCBI taxonomy): domain Bacteria; kingdom Pseudomonadati; phylum Pseudomonadota; class Betaproteobacteria; order Burkholderiales; family Comamonadaceae; genus Delftia; species Delftia sp. BGA-UO-ETr-SB1. The sequence goes on from NZ_JCAQOW010000006.1 coordinate 901,585, forward strand.
TGCGGCCCGCCGCCTCGCGCAGCTGGGCGGCGCCGTGCAGCAGCTCGCGGATGCGCGGCAGCAGCTGCTCGCCCTGGGGCGTGAGTTCGGCGGCGCGGCCGCTGCGGTCGAACAGCTGCACGCCCAGCGAAGCCTCCAGCTCCGCAATGCGCTTGGACAGCGATGAGACGGACAGGTGCACGCGGTCGGCGGCCACGCTGAAGTTCAGGCAGGTGGCGGCCCAGTAGAAGGCTTCGAGCTGTTTGAGGGTCATGGCGACATTCTTCCAAAATCGAAATATCGATTCCTATTTATTTCGCTTTTCTTTGCAGGTTGGCCCTTCTACATTGGCCGGCAATGCCTGCCAACACCGTCCCCTCCACAACCGCCACCGCTTCCGCAGCTGCTGCACCTGCCCGGCCGCCGCGTCGCCTGCGCCAGGTGCTGTCGCTCGATGATTTCGAGCGGCTGGCGCGGCGGCACCTGCCGCGCCCCATCCATGCCTACATCAGCGGCGCGGTGGAGGACAACGCCTCGCTGGCGGACAACCGCCGCGCCTTTGCCGAGCTGGCCTTCGTGCCGCGCGCGCTGGTGGGGGTGGCACAGCGCGATCCCTCCTTCGAGCTGTTCGGGCGCCGCTACGGCGCGCCCTTCGGCGTGGCGCCCATGGGCATTGCCGCGCTGTCGGCCTACCGGGGCGATCTGGTGCTGGCCCAGGCCGCACAGCAGGCGGGCGTGCCGGCCATCATGAGCGGCTCCTCGCTGATCCGGCTGGAGGATGTGATGGCGGCCGCGCCCCACACCTGGTTCCAGGCCTACCTGCCGGGCGACCAGGGCCAGATCGATGCGCTGCTGGACCGCGTGGCCGCCGCCGGCGTGCAGACCCTGGTGATCACGGTGGACACGCCCGTGGCCGCCAACCGCGAGAACAATGTGCGCGCCGGTTTCTCCACGCCGCTGCGGCCCGGGCCGGGCTTGGCCTGGCAGGGCATCAGCCACCCGCGCTGGCTGTTCGGCAGCTTTCTCAAGACCCTGTGGCGCCACGGCATGCCGCATTTCGAGAACAACTATGCGCACCGGGGCGCGCCCATCCTGTCGGCCAGCGTGATGCGCGATTTCTCGGACCGTTCCCACCTGGCCTGGCCGCATCTGGCCGCCATCCGCCAGCGCTGGCAGGGGCAGCTCGTGGTCAAGGGCATTCTTTCGGCCGCAGACGCCGTGCTGGCGCGCGATCACGGGGCCGACGGCCTCATCGTCTCCAACCACGGCGGGCGCCAGCTCGATGGCGCCGTGGCACCGCTGCGCGTGCTGCCCGGCATCGTGCGCGCCGTGCCCGGCCTGCCGGTGATGCTGGACAGCGGCGTGCGCCGGGGCACCGACGTGCTCAAGGCCCTGGCCCTGGGCGCGCGCTGCGTGTTCGTGGGCCGGCCCTTCAACTACGCGGCCTCGGTGGCCGGGCCGGCGGGCGTGGCCCACGCCATGGCCCTGCTGCGCGAGGAGGTGCTGCGCGACATGGCCATGCTGGGCGCCACGCGCCTGGACCAGGTCACGCCGGCCTGCGTGCGCCACGCGCAGGCCTGGGATGCGTTCTGAGCGGCAAGACAACGGTATCGGCACAGACAACAGACACAGACACAGACGGAGACACAGCAGTGAGCAAGATTCCCGGATTCCATATCCACGCCCGGCCCGAGGCCGCCCTTGGCGATGCGCTGCTGCAGCGCTACCGCGGCTTTCCGGTCGCCAATGTCAGTGACGCCATGAGCCGCACCACGGGCACCTCGGCGCTGCGGCCCTTTCACCGCCGCCAGGGGCCGCTGGTGGGCCGTGCGCTGACCGTGCGCACGCGGCCCGGCGACAACCTGATGGTGCACCAGGCCATCGACATCTGCGGCCCCGGCGACGTGATCGTGGTGGACGCGGGCGGCGCCGGGCCCAACGCCATCATTGGCGAGATCATGCTGGCGCTGATGATGGCGCGCGGCGCGGCCGGCATCGTCATCGACGGGCTGATCCGCGACAGCGACACCATCGGCCAGCACGGCCTGCCCGTGTATGCGCGCGGCGTCTCGCACCGTGGCCCCTACAAGGACGGCCCCGGCGAGCTGCATGTGCCCGTCAGCATCGACGGCATGGTCGTCCACCCGGGTGACCTGGTGCTGGGCGATGGCGACGGCCTGCTGGCCGTGCCCGCCGCCGATGCCGCCGCCATTGCCGACCGCGTGGAGGCCATACAGCGCGATGAGGCCGACGTGCTCGCCGCCATTGCCGCAGGCCGCGCCGACCGCTCCTGGGTGGCGCGCACGCTGGCCGCCAAGGGGGTGCTGTGATGGACCGCCGCGTTGTCCGCTTCGACTACTGGCTGGATGCAGCCTTCGACCGCATCGTCTCGGCAGCGCCTGGCGTGCAGCTGGTCACCTGCCGGCGCGAGGGCGACGATACCGCCGCCTGGCAGGCCCTGGCCGGCGCACAGGTCTACCAGATCACGGCCGCCAAGGACGAGCTGCCGCGCCACTGGTTCGCCACGGCGGACCTGCTGGCGCGCTGCCCCGATCTGCTGGCAGTATCTTCCAGCGGCTCGGGCTGCGACACCATCGACATCGAGGCCTGCACGCGGGCCGGCGTGGCCGTGATGAACCAGTCGGGCGGCAATGCGGACTCGGTGGCCGAGATGGCCATCGGGCTGATGCTGTCCGTGCTGCGCCGCATCAACGAATCCGACCGCCTGCTGCGCGCCCCGGCCCGGGGCTTCAGCCGGGAGGACGTCATGGGCCACGAGCTGCGCGGCCGCACCCTGGGCCTGGTCGGCGTGGGCGAGGCCGGCAGCCGCGTCGCGGCCCTGGGCCGGGCCTTCGGCATGCAGGTGATCGGCTGCGACCCGGCCTACGACGCGGCAGGCCTGGCGGCGCGCGGGGCAGAGGCCGTCGGCTTCGACGAACTGCTGCAGCGCGCGGACATCGTCTCCCTGCACTGCCCGCGCGATGCCTCCACGCTGTGGCTCATGGACGCCGCTGCCTTTGCGGCCATGAAGCCGGGCGCCATCTTCGTGAGCACGGCGCGCGGCGGTATCCATGACGAGGCCGCCCTGCACGCCGCCCTGGCCAGCGGCCACCTGGCGGGCGCGGGGCTCGATGTCTGGGACCAGGAGCCGCCGCCCGCCTCCCATCCGCTGCTGGCCCTGCCCCAGGTGGTGGCTACCTTCCACACCGCCGGTGTCACGCACGAGGCCCGGCGCAACAACGCCGAGCTGGCCGCCACCCAGATCGTGCAGTTGCTGGCCAATGGCCAGCGGCCCGCGCGCCTGGTCAATCCCGAGGTCTGGCCGCATGCGCGCGAGCGCATCGCCAGGGCCTTGGACCCGTCCCGTTACCCGCCCTTTTCCCCGTCCCGTTGAGCCGCTTCCTTCACCATGACTAAAAAGCCTCTCAGACCACTGCAAGAGGCGACCCAGGAGACAAAGATGACACAGCAAGCAAGGCGCGCATTGTGCGCAGGCCTGGCCGCCGCCTGCATGGCGCTGCCGGCCCTGGCCCATGCCCAGACTCAGGGCGAGGCCCCCTATCCCTCGCGCAACATCGAGATGATCGTGGCCTACGGGCCCGGCGGCGGCACCGACCTGGTGGCGCGGCTGCTGGCCCGCCATCTGGAAAAGAAGCTGGGCGGCAGCGTGGTCGTGCTCAACCGCCCCGGCGCGGGCGGCGGCATCGGCTTTGGCGAACTGGCGCGCGCCAAGCCGGATGGCTACACCATCGGCTTCATCAACACGCCCAACGTGCTGACCATCCCCATCGAGCGCAAGAGCAGCTTCCACTGGAGCCAGTACGACCTGCTGGGCAACCTGGTGGACGACCCGGGCGGCTTTGCCATCCACAACAGCAACGCCATCACCACGCTGGCCGGCCTGGCCGCCTACGCCCGGGCCAACCCCGGCGCCGTGACCGTGGGCACCACGGGCACGGGCTCGGACGACCACCTGGCCATGCTGCTGTTCGCCAAGGCCACGGGCACGCAGCTCACCCATGTGCCCTACAAGGGCGCGGGCGAGGTGCGCGCCGCCGCCACGGGCCAGCAGATCACCATCGGCGCCATCAACGTGGGCGAGGTGCTGGCCTACCAGAAGGGCGGCACTCCCATCCGCCTGCTGGGCCAGATGTCAGCCGCGCGCAGCTCGCTGGCGCCGCAGGTGCCTACGTTCAAGGAGCAGGGCATCGATATCGAGCTGGCCTCCCTGCGCGGCCTGGCCGCGCCCAAGGGCTTGCCCGAAGGCGTGCGCAAAAAGCTGGTCGATGCCGTGGCCGCCATCGCGGCCGACCCGCAGTTCAGGCAGCAGGCCGAGGCCATGTACGCGCCGCTGCGCTACCTGGCACCGCCCGCCTACGCGGCCGAGCTGGAGCGCACCGAGGCCGGCTTTCGCAAGCTCTGGACCGAGATGCCCTGGCAGGACGGCAAGCCCTGAAGGCCATGCCCATGCCAACCTTTGAATTCACAAGGACGACCGCCATGCACTGTCTGCCGCGCCGCAGCCTGGCTGCGCTGGCCCTGTGCGCCCTGGCCCTGCCGGCCCTGGCGCAAGGCCCCATCACCCTCATCGTGGGCTGGCCTGCGGGCGGCCCTTCCGACAACGTGGCGCGGCTGGCGGCCACGCGCATGAGCGAGGCCCTGGGCCAGCCCATCACCATCGACAACCGGGCCGGTGCAGGCGGCAACCTGGGCAGCGACGCGGCGGCCCGCGCAAGGCCCGATGGCAACACCATCATGCTGGCCACCGTGGCCTCGCACGGCCTGAACTCCGCGCTCTATGCCAAGCTCAACCACGACCCGCTCAAGGACTTCGCGCCCATCGGCATGATCACCACCTCGCCCAGCGTGCTGCTGGTGCCCGTGGCCTCGCCGCTGCGCTCGGTCAACGATCTGCTGGAGGCGGCGCGCGCCAGGCCGGGCCAGCTCAACTACGGCTCGGGCGGCGTGGGCTCCAGCCAGCACCTGGCCGGCGCCAGCTTCAAGCAGCTCACGGGCGCAGATGTCACCCACATCCCCTACAAGGGCACGGCCCCGGCCATGACCGACCTGATGGCGGGCCGCGTGGACTTCGTGCTCACCACGGGTGCCATCCCCTTCATCCGCTCAGGCAAGCTGCGCGCCCTGGCCGTGGCCTCACGCCAGCGCCTGCCGGCCCTGCCCGATGTGCCCACCTTCGAGGAAGCAGGCGTCAATGGCTTCTACACCGACTCCTGGTACGGCCTGGTTGCCCCGGCCGGCACGCCGCGTGCGGCGCTGGAGCGCCTGAACGGCGCACTGGCCACGGCGCTGCGCAATCCCGAGGTGCAAAAGCAGTTCATCGACCAAGGCTCGCTGCCCGTCAAGCCCATGGGCGTGGACGCGTTCTGGCGCTTCGTGCGCGAGCAGATGCCCGTGGCGGCCGAGCAGGTGCGGGTGTCGGGGGCCAGAGCCGAGTGAGCGCAGCCGGGGGCGGCAGTGCAGGATCGGCACGGGGGCGACTGCACAGCCGCAATGCAGCCAGCGTGTCACTGGCAGGTCACTGGCAGGTCACTGGTAGTTGAGCGTGAAGGTGGCCCGTCCGTTGGCCAGGCCTGTTGTGACGGAGGGCTGGGTCTGGACATAGCGCGCCGTCAATGGAATCACGTGGTTGCTGGTGTTTGGGGTGATGGTGCCCGCCTGCCACTGGTTGGGATTGCCGAAGTTGGCGGAGTCCTCGCCGTAGCTGATGACCTTGTCGCTGCTGCGGATCTGGATGCCGATGCCGGCAGCCCCTCCGGTCACCGTCAGCACATCGGAGCGGTTGGCGGCATCGTTGGCATCCGTGAGCGTGACGAATGGGCGCAGGGTGGAATTGGCATCGCCCCCGGTGCAGATCAGTTCCAGATCGAATGGCTGGGGCGCGGAGGTAGCGCCTATCCCGTTGAACTGCGACCTGTTGATTCGCTGCAGGTTCACGGCGATGTTGCTCGTCTTCACCCGGCAACTGGCGCCTGTGCGCACCACGGTGCTGCCGGCCGCCATCACGGACCAGATATTGCAAAGGCTATTGCAGTCAAACCGGGCGGTTGCATAGCTGCTGACGCTGAAAGTGCCCGATTGAACGGCGCCTGTCTTGATGAGTTGCATCCATATGGTTTGCTCATGTACATCATCCTTTTGCCATCCCGTGGCTCCTGAATTGTTGGACGTAGTGGTGATGGACATGGTTTTGCCATTGGGGAAATTCCTGGCTTTCCATGTGGCACGCCAACGGATTCCTATTCCGCGCAAAGATGTGGAGTAGATATCGCCGTCCAGCGTAGTGGGGTTCATGATTTGGGGCCATATTTCTGAAGATGGCCCCGAAAGCACACTGTAGGAAATTGTGTCGAGGGTGGATTTGACCATGGGCGACTCCCATAGCACTGATCCATTCATGATATTTCCTGCGGGAACGTTGATGATTTCCGGTAATTGGACGATGGATACTGCCGGGGTAAACATGCCTCCATGAATGGAGCTTACAGAAAAGCAAAGCGTTGCCGGAATGAGAAAATATCTGATTTTTTTCATATGAATGAAACCGGAAACGATGCAGAAGAGTTTGTTGGGCGTGCTCCAAAGTCTATTCCTATGATTTATGAAAATCCATAGGATCATTCTGATATTGGCAATGCTTTTTCATGACTCCAATGCCGTGTTCCGTCCGCTTTTCCGCACATGGCCTTGCAGGCCATCCGGCCGGCGCCGGCGCGCCAGCGGGTGGTCGCTGCTGCTGTTGGCCTCGCCGATGCGCTCGGTCAACGATCTGCTGGAGGCGGCGCGCGCCAGGCCGGGCCGGCTCAACTACGGCCAGGGCGGAGTAGGCGGCCTTTGCATCTGTCCTGGTCTTGCCTCACCCGGGTCGGCCTTTGCGGGCTCCGGGAATGGCGTCGATCAGGCTGCGGGTGTAGGCATGGCGGGGGGCATGCCAGATCTGCCCTTGGTCGCCGCTTTCCACGATGCGGCCCTGGTGCATCACCACGACACGGTCGGCGATGTAGCGCACCACGGACAGGTCGTGAGAGATGAAGAGGTAGGAGAGGCCGAAGTCCCTTTTCAGTTCCACCAGCAGGTTCAGTATCTGTGCCTGCACCGACACGTCGAGCGCGGAAACGGGCTCGTCCAGCACCACCAGGGAGGGCCGCACCACCAGGGCGCGCGCAATGCCTATGCGCTGGCGCTGTCCGCCCGAGAATTCGTGCGGATAGCGCTCGGCCGCGCCGCGCGGCAAGCCTACGCGGTCGAGCATGGCAGCGATGCGCTGCTGCCGCCGCGCGCGCGAGGCCTCGCCATGCACGGCCAGCACTGCGTCCAGGATGTCCTGCACGCGGTGGCGCGGATTCAGCGATCCATAAGGGTCTTGGAACACCATCTGCATGCGGCGCCGCCACGGCCTGAGCGCGCGGCCATGGAGCGGGACAAGGTCGGTCCCGTCCAGTGCAATGCGCCCGGACGCGGGTGTCTGCAGCCGCAGCAGCGCACGCGACAGGGTGGACTTGCCGCAGCCGGATTCGCCCACCAGCCCCAGTGTCTCGCCCGCGCCGATATGAAAGTCCACACCGTCTACGGCGCGCAGCACGCTGGCGTCGCGCCGGATGTGCTCCACCCGCAGCGCCTGTACCTGCAGCAAGGGCACGTTGGCCTGCAGGGCCGGTTGCAGTGCATGGGCAGGCGGTGACGCGACCTGGGGAGTGAACAGCGTGAAGCGCGCTTCCTTCGTTCCCGGCTCCGAGTGGATGCGGATCTCGGGCAGCGGGCCCTGGCCGTGGTGGCGCACCTGTGTAGCCCCCGTTGCCTCGCCGTGCAGCGAGGCACCCAGCAGGCCGCGCGTATAGCTGTGGGTGGGCGTCCTGAACAGGGTGGGTGTGTCTGCCTCTTCGAGCTTGCGTCCACCATGCATCACGGCGACACGGTCTGCCCATTGGCTGACCAGGCCCAGGTCATGGGTGATGAGCAGCATGCCCATGTCCATTTCGCGGCGCAGGCTGTCCAGCAGTTCCAGGATCTGCGCCTGCACGGTCACGTCCAGCGCCGTCGTGGGTTCGTCGGCTACCAGCAGGCGGGGGCGGCAGGCGATGGCCATGGCAATCATCACCCGCTGGCGCTGGCCGCCCGACAGGTGATGGGGATGGTCGTCGATACGGCGCTGGGGCTCCGGGAGGCGCACGCGTTCCAGCAGTTCGATGGCGCGGCGGCGTGCGGCTGCGGCATTCAGCCGTTCATCGGGTCCTGCGTGCAGGCGCAGCGTCTCGGTGATCTGCTCGCCGATGGTATGCACCGGGTTCAGGGACGTCATGGGCTCCTGGAAGACCATGGCGATGTCACGACCGCGTATTGCCCGCAGTTCGGCCGGCGGCAGGGCCAGGATGTCGCGGCCCTGCAGCAGGATGCGGCCGCTCACCTGGGCTCCGGGCGCCAGCAGGCGCAGCACGGCCAGGGCCGTGGTGGATTTTCCGCAGCCTGACTCGCCGACCAGGGCCAGGGTCTGGCCGCGTCGCAGTTCGAGGTCAAGGCCTCGCACGGCCTCGACAGGACCGGCGCGGCCCGGGAAAGCAATGCGCAACTGGCGTATGTCCAGCAGCGGCGGGGCTGCTGTCCGAGGGAGGGCTGTGACCATGGCGCGGGCTGTGCCTTCAGGCCAGGAAAGCCCGCACATGCTGCGCCATCACCTGCGGCTGGTCGCCCCAGATGGTGTGGCCGCACTCGCCAATCTCCACCAGTTCGGCCCGGGGAAAGGCGTCCAGCAGGCGCAGCGCATCGGGGCGGGACAGCACATGCGACTCGCTGCCGCGCAGGATGAGTACGGGCGCGCGCGTGGCGGCAATGTCGTCCGATTGGTCCACCGTGAGCGCCTCGAAGGTCTGCAGGATGGGGTCCAGTGCGTAGCGCCAGTGCAGCCGGCCGTCGTCGCCGACGCCCAGGTCGCCTTGCAGCGTGAAGCGGTGCACCTCGGGCGAGAACCGCCTGCGCTGGGGCAGGCTGTGCGAGAAGGCCAGGGCCTCGTCCCAGCCGGTGAAGCTGCGCGGGCGCGAGCGGTGCAGGGCCACGTACTGGTCTATGGCCTGTTGCGCGATGAGGCAGCTGGGATCGGACAGGACGAGGCGCTGCACGCGCTGCGGATGGCGAGCCGAAAAGGCCATGGCCACCTGGGTGCCCAGCGAGCTGCCGATGAGGCTGGCCTGCGCCAGGCCCAGCGCATCGAAGATGGCACGCAGATCGTCGGCATAGTCGGTGAGCGCATAGCCGCTGGCCGGCTTGTCGGACTGGCCGTGGCCGCGCATATCGATGGCGATCACGCGCCAGTGGGCCGAAAGGGCCGAGCCCAGCGCGCTCCAGGCCGATGCCTGCATGGACGTGCCGTGCAGGCAGACCAGGGCCGGCGCGTTGGGCTGGCCCCATTCGAGCGCATGAAAGCGCAGGCTGCCGGTGGCAATGGACAGCGGGCGCCCCTGTGTCCAGGACAGCGGCGCGGGCGCGCAGGCATCCTCGGACTCGGCGGCGGGAGCGGGTCGCGCGCGTCGCAGAGCCTCTTCGATGGCGCGGGCCGTGAACTGCGGGTTGTCGCCCCAGATCGAGTGGCCTGCATCGGGCACGTCCAGCATGTGCAGACCCCGCAGTTCGCGCTGCAGCCGCTGGACGGTGGGCGCGATGAGCACGTCGCTGTCGGCACCGCGCAGGATGGTGGTGGGCGCTTCGATGGCGCGCACGCTGTCCCACATGTCGCGCGCCGCGCAGCGCAGGGTCTCGATGGCGGCATCGCGGTCATAGCGCCATTCGAGCTGGCCATCGTCCAGCCTGCGCAGATCGCCCTGCAGCGTGCGCAGATGCACTTCGTCACTGAAGCGGCGACGCTGGGGCAGGGTGCGCGAGAAGGCCAGGGCGGCATCCATATCCGCAAACCGGCGCGGGCGTGACAAATGGGCCGAGACCATGTGCTCCGAGGCCTCGGTGGGCATCTCGAAGCTCAGGTCCAGCAGGGCCAGCGCCGCCACTTTGCGGGGATGGCGGGCCGCATACCACAGCGCCACGCGTGAGCCCAGCGACGAGCCGACCAGGCTGACGCGCTCCAGGCCAAGGCGGTCGATGAAGGCTTCCAGATCGGCGCCGTAGTGCTCCACCTGGTACTGGCCGCTGCCGGCGCGCTGCGAGTCACCATGCGAGCGCTGGTCCAGACCGATCAGCCGGTACTCGGGGCCCAGCGAGGCGGCCAGCCACGCCCAGACCCGCCCGTGCAGGGACGTGCCGTGCAGTGCGATCACCACATGGGGGCCATCGCCCCATTGCTCGTAGTGCAGGCGCAGGCCGTTGGCGTGGATGAAGCCGTCTCCGTGGTGGTCCAGGATGCTTGAAGTCATGGTGTTTTTTCTGAAGTGGGAATGCATGGGAAATCAATCGAGCTGTATGTGCGCCTGGCGTGCCACGGCCTGCCAGGCGGCGATCTCGCGCGCCAGCATCTGGCGCACGGCGTCGGGTGCGATGAAGACGGGCGTGAAGCCCAGCCGGGCAACGCTGTCCTGGAATTCGCGGGACGCCGAAAGCTGGCGCAGCGCTGCGGTCAGTTGCTCCAGCACGGGCGCAGGCGTGGCGGCCGGGGCGAACAGGCCCAGCCAGGTTCCCCGGTCGAAGGGAATGCCCGATTCGGCCAGCGTGGGCACCTGCGCAAACGTGGGATGGCGGTCGGGGCCTGCGATGGCGATCACGCGCAGCTTGCCGGCCTGCACCTGAGGTGCGGCTGAGAAGGCATCGGGAATGGCCAGGTCCAGCAGGCCGCCGGCCAGGTCGGTGACCGCCGGTGCGGCGCCCCGATAGGGGATGTGGCGCATGCCTATGCCCAGCGCATGGGCTATCACCTCGCCCGTGAGATGGCCGAAGGTGGCCTGTCCGCCGGTGCCGAAGCTCAGCTCGCCCCGTGTTTTGGCCAGCGCCTTCAGGTCCTGCACCGTATGGACGGGGCTGGAGGCCGGCACGGCAATGACCAGGCCGCCCTGCGCGAAGACCGCGATGGGCGCCAGGTCGCGCGTGGCGCTATAGGGCAGCTGGCTGCGCACGGCGGGCTGCACCGACAGCGTGGCTGCAATGCCCAGGGCCAGCGTGTGGCCGTCGGCCGGGCTCTTGATGACGCTGTCGATGCCGATCAGGCCGCCCGCGCCGGCCTTGTTCTCCACCACAATCTTGGCCGCCAGCGGCTTGGCAAGTGCCTCTGCCAGCAGGCGACCCGTGGAGTCCACCGAGCCGCCAGCCGATGTGGGAACCACGATGCGGATGACGCCGGACGGATAGGCGGGAGCGCTGTCCCGGGCCGTGGCGTTTGCAGCGGCCAGGGCGGCCAGGGCGCCGGCCAGGGCGCGGCGCCGGGTAATGACCGAGGAAGAAAAGGTCGAGGAAGGAAAGGGCGATGGCGCAGATGTATGCATGGGATGTCCTGTTTTCATGGGCTGCCAGGAGGACGGGCGGCCGTGACCTCGACCTCGATGCGGTAGTCGGGGTGGAACAGCGCCGGCACCACCACGCCCGTGGATGACGGCCGTGCACTGCCCAGGTAGTGGCTGCGGATGCGGGCGTGGGTGGGCGCGTCACTGGCGTCGGTCAGGTAGGTGACCACGCGGCAGATGTGGGCGGGTGTCAGATCCACGGCCTGCAGCGCCGTTGCGATGCGCTGCCAGACCAGCTCGGCCTGCTGCGCGAAGTCGGAGGGGATGCTGCCGTCATCGCGCCGGGGCGTCTGGCCTGAAAGAAAGACCAGTGCGCTGCCTGCGGGCGCTTCGAGGATCTGCGAGTAGCTGCCCAGAGGCTCGCCCAGGGCGGGGGGATTGGTGGTGCGAAACGCGGAGGCGGGTGGTGTGCTCATCTCGTCCTGAGGGTCCGCGCCCCATGGCGCGGCGGACTTTCAGAATAGGAGCACAAGGCCGCGCCGCCTATTCGAAAGACGGCCTCGGGTGTTGCGCAAATCGGTTCACCCGGCTTGTGGTGCGCGGGCGGCCCGCAGGTCAGGCGCGCAGGGCCTGCAATGCCTGCTGGTTCTCGGGCAGCTCTGCGGCGGCGGCATCGCGCAGCGCTTCCAGCACGGTGCGCACGGCCGGCGATGCGCCCATGTTGGCGCGCACGGCGATGACGTGGGGACCCAGCGGATTGCTCAGCGTGATCGGCAGTATGGACAGCTGCCTGCGCTGCGCGTAGCGCTGGGCCACCGTCTTTTGCATGAAGTTGAGAAAGCCGTACTGCTCCACCAGTTGCAGGTTGGCGGCCAGCGGCGTGGACGACTCCACCACGTTGGCGGGCATGCAGCCCACGCGGCCCAGGAACAGGGCCTGCACATGGGCGTGGAAAGGGCCGCTGCCGTGGGGCAGGATCCAGGGGTCGTCAATGAGCTCGGCCAGCTTCACGCTGCGCGAGCGCGCGAACCGGTGGCTGCGTCCTGCGACCAGCACATAGTCCTCGTCGAAAAGCACGGACTGCTCCAGTCCAGCGGCATCGTCCCGGTCGGTGATGTGGCGGCACAGCGCGATGTCCAGGCTGCCCTCGCGCACGCGGTCCACCAGCGGCTTCTGGGGCAATTGCTCCAGCGAAATGCGCAGATGGGGCAGGCGCTTCTTGATTTCTCCGACGGCCTTGGGAAGCAGGCCAGTGGCAGGCGGCAGCAGCGAGCCCAGGCGCACCACTCCCTGCGAACCCGAGCGCAGGGCCTGGATTTCGGCATGGGCCTGCTGCACGTCGAACAGCACGCGGCGTGCATGCTGGATGAGGGCATTGCCGTACACCGTGGGAGCCATGCCCGAATGCGAGCGCTCGAACAGCTGCACGCCAAAGGCCGACTCCAGTTCGGCCATGGCGCGAGAGGCCGCCGGCTGGGTCAGGTGTGTCTGCGCGGCCGCCTTGCGCAGCGACTGCGATGCGCCCAGGGCATCGAGCAGCACGAGCTGGCGGAACTTGAGGCGAAACGGAAGAGTGGCGATCGTGGGCGGGGCGGGAAGGGTCATGGTGCGCCTTGGAATCCATGCAAGCGGGGCTGCTGGCAGGCTGGCTGGCGACTCCGGCTTGCACCGGAGACATGTTCCCCACCTGCTGCGGGAGGGGCCATGTTGGCCGCACAGCCCCTTCGCGTGAACGAAGCGATGCGCATGAGTTTGCTCGGACCTCGCATATGTGCAGTGCCTGCCCCATGCCATGCTGCAAGCGGGTGATCGCAAAGCTGCATGGGGTGATCCCCGCGTTCGATCACGGCAAAAGGGGCATGCGCTCCTAGACTTTGCGCATGCTCCTGGCGTGGTGAATTGCCGCGCTGCCTCTTCCGTCCTTTCTTACGGCCGTTCAGCGCTTTCGTCCGCACTGCCTGCACCCGTTGCACCGGCTTGTAGCCTCGATGCCCGTGGCCGCTGACCGTCTTCCCTCGCCCTGCGATCCCTCGCCCATGCCTGCCTCCTTCCCCCTGCTGTCCCGCCTGTGCCGCCTGGCGGCCCAGGCCCTGCCGACGATGCTGGGCATCGTCATCCTCAACTTCCTGCTGCTGCAGCTGGTTCCCGGCGACGCGGCGGATGTGCTGGCCGCCGAGTCGGGCAGCGCCACGGCCGAGCTGATGGCGCAGTGGCGGGCCCGCTTCGGGCTGGACCAGGGCCTGTTCACGCAGCTGGCCCACTATCTGCTGGGGCTGGCGCGGCTGGACCTGGGCGAGTCGCTGCGCTATCAGACCCCCGTGGCCGGGCTGATCGCCTCGCGTCTGCCGGGCACCTTGCAGCTGATGCTCTCGGCCTGGGCCATTGCACTGGCTGCGGGCATGGCTGCCGGTGTGGTCATGGCCAGCTGTGCGGGACGCTGGCCCGACCGGCTGCTGTCGGCCGGGGTGCTGGTGCTGTATTCCATGCCGGGCTTCTGGGTCGGCCTGATGGCGGTGGTGGGCTTTGCCGTGCACCTGGGCTGGTTTCCCAGCGGCGGCAGCTTTTCTGCCGGGGCAGACCTGCAGGGCTGGTCTGCCTGGACGGACCGGGCCTGGCATCTGGCGCTGCCCGCGCTGGCACTGTCTACCTTCTTCGTGGCCATCTATGCGCGGCTGACGCGCGCCGCCATGCTGGAGATGGCCGGGCAGGACTTCGTGCGCACGGCGCGCGCCAAGGGCGTGGGGCCGGTAACCGTGCAGTTGCGCCATGTGCTGCGCAATGCCCTCATTCCCGTCACCACGGTGGCTGGCCTGCACATCGGCAACCTGCTGGGCGGCTCGGTGGTGATCGAAACCGTGTTCGGCTGGCCCGGCATGGGCAGCCTGGCGCTGGAGGCCGTGATGGCGCGCGACTTCCGATTGCTGCTGGGCGTCCTGCTGCTGGCCTCGCTGGTGGTCATCGTGGCCAATGTGCTGGTCGATCTGCTGCATGCGGCCATTGACCCGCGCATGTCCGTGGCATCCAGGGCCGCCACGGCGGCGGGAGGGTAGGGCCATGCCATCGCGCATTTCCCTGTCTGCTCTGCTGGGCCTGGCCATTCTTGCGCTGTTTGTCGTCACCGCCGCGCTGGCGGGCTGGCTCTACCCGGGTGATCCGCTGGATATGGCCGGTCCTGCATTGCTGTGGCCCCTGCAGGACCCCGCCTTTGCGCTGGGAACGGATGCGCTGGGACGTGATCTGGCAGCCCAGCTCGCCCATGGTGCCCGGGCCTCGCTGCAGGTGGGGGCCTGCGCGGCCCTGGTGGGACTGTCCATAGGCACGGTGGCCGGTGCCGTGGGCGGCTACTACGGCGGCTGGGCGGACAAGGCGCTCACGCGCCTGACCGAACTCTTCCAGACCACGCCGACCTTGCTCATGGCCGTGGTCATCGTCGCCATTGCAGGCCCGTCATCGCGCACGGTGGCCTTCGCCATCGGCCTGGCGTCGTGGCCGGGCTGCGCCCGCCTGGTACGGGCCCAGTTTCGCCAGTTGCGGGAGGCCGACTTTGTGCTGGCCGCGCGCAGCCAGGGCTTTGGCGATCTGCACATCATCTGCCGCGAAATCCTGCCCAATGCGCTGGCGCCCGTCATCGTCACCGCCTCGGCGATGGTGGCCAGCGCCATCCTGCTCGAATCCGCGCTGTCCTTCCTGGGCATAGGCGACCCCGAGGTGCTCAGTTGGGGCGGCATGATAGGCGCGGGCCGCGATGCGCTGCGCACCGACTGGTACCTGAGCACATTGCCCGGCGCTGCCATCTCGGTGGTGGTGCTGGCCCTGAACCTGGTGGGCGATGCGCTCAACGACCACCTCAACCCGCGCCTGCGCGGGCGCTGACGGCGGCCCCCCAATGGATATCACCCTGCTGTCCGCCCAGGACCTGGCCCGGCGGTTCGCCGCGCGTGAACTCTCCCCCGTGGAGGTGGCGGTCGCCACCTTCGAACGCATCGAGGCGATGCAGGCGCTGGACACGCCGTTGCGCCTGTTCACCTGGACCGGGCGCGATGCCGCACTGCAGGCCGCGCACCGCGCCGAGCGTGCCTGGCGCGAGCGGCGCGACAACCATCCGCTGTGCGGCGTGCCCTTTTCCGTCAAGGACTGCCTGGCCGTGCGGGCGGCACCGCGCACCCATGGATCGGCACTGTTCGGCGGACAGCTGTGCGCACACGACGATCCGGCGGTGGCGCGGCTGCGCGCTGCTGGCGCTGTCTTCGTCGGCATGAACAACATGCCCGAGTTCGGCCACCGGCCGACCAACCAGAACGCCCACTATGGCACCGCGCTCAACCCCTGGGACGCGCGCCGCACACCGGGCGGCTCCAGCGGCGGCAGTGCGGCCAGCGTGGCCGTGGGCGCCAGCACGCTGGCACTGGGCACGGACGCGGGCGGGTCGGTGCGCGTGCCGGCCGCCTGCTGCGGCGTGCTGGGCCTGAAGGCCACGCATGGCCTGATCCCCAGTGACGATCCGCCCGACGGCTTCGGCTCCCTGGGGCAGACCGGGCCGATGGCGCGTACCGTGCATGACCTGGCCACCGTGCTGCAGACCATTGCAGGCCCCCATGCCGGTGATCCCTGGTCGCAGGCCGCGCCGCCTGCCACGGGCCTGCGTGAAGCGGCCGAGGCCGGCCGCAGCCTGCGCGCCATTCCTGGCTTGCGCCTGCGCTGGTTGCCGTTCATGGCTGCCGGTGAAGGCGCCGAAGGGCTGGACGCGGAAGTGCGCGCGCTGTGCGAGCAGGCACTGACCAGGCTGGCCGGTGCAGGAGCGGGTGTGGAAGAGGGGCACGTGGACCTCGGCGCTTCCAGCGCCATCCTCGGGGCTGTGGCTGCGGCCGTGAACCAGCACCGCTTCGGCGACCTGCTGCGCGAGCACGCTGCCGCACTGCCTCCCACATTCCGCCAACGCCTGCAGGCCGGTGCACGGCTGGGCAGGGAGCCATTGCTGCAGGGACTGCACGGGCGCACGGCCATGTTCCGGCAGGTGCAGGCGCTGTTCGAGCAGGCCGATGTGGTGGCCACGCCCACGCTGTCGGCCCCGGCCGTGCTGGCCGAGGCCGAACCATCGGCCGATCTGATCATCGACGGACAGGCCTGGGGCCCGCTGCGCACGGCCTGGATACACCACTGTCATCCCTTCAACCTCAGCGGCCATCCTGCCCTGACCGTGCCGGTGGGCTGGACGCGCGCCGGCCTGCCCGTGGGCCTGCAACTGGTCGGCCCCTGGCATGGCGAGCTGCGGCTGCTGCAGCTGGCCGCCGCGCTGGAATGCCTGGCTCCCTGGGCGCAGCAGCGCCCGCCCTGTGTGGCCCCTGTGTGAACCCCGTGCGCATCCCTGTTTCCTTACCTGTCTGACTGGAGTGTCTATGTCTGTTGTCCACGGCATGCCGCGCCGGGGCTTTCTGGCCCTGGCCGGCCCTGGCCTGCTGTTTCCCTGGTGCGCCCGCGCCCAGGACTCTTCCTCCCTGCCCTTACCCCCACCGGTGCGGGGCGGCACGCTCACCGTCATCGGCGCCGAGCCGCCGGCCCTGCTATCGCTGGCGAACATCACCGTGGGCACGCGTGACATCTCGGCCAAGATCACAGAAGGGCTGCTGCGCTTTGACGACCGCTTTGCGCCGCAGCCGCTGCTGGCCACGGCATGGTCGGTCTCGGCCGACGGCCGGCGCTACCGCTTCACGCTGCGCCGGAATGTGCGCTGGCATGACGGCCAGCCCTTTACCTCGGCCGACGTGGCCTTTTCCCTGCAGGAGCTGCAGCGTGCGAATCCGCGCGGGCGTGGCACGCTGGCCCAGCTGGAGCGGGTGGAGACGCCGGATGCGTACACGGCCGTGCTGCACCTGAAGGCGCCTGCGCCCTATCTGCTGCGCTCGCTGTCATCGGCCGAGTCGCCCATCGTGCCGCGCCATCTCCATGCCCAGGGCCCGGAGGCGGCAGCGCGCAACGCGGCCGCGCCCGTGGGCACGGGGCCGTTCCGTTTCAGGCAATGGGTGCGCGGCTCGCATGCCGAGCTGGAGCGCAACCCCGATTACTGGGACGTGGGACTGCCCTATCTGGACCGCCTCATCTACCGCTTTTCGGCAGATCCTGCGGCCATTGCCGCTGCGCTGGAGACGGGGGCCGCAGACTTCAGCACCTCCGTATCGCTCAACGATATCGCCCGGCTGTCAAAACATCCGCGCCTGCATGCACAGGCTCTGCCCAGTGCCTACCTGAACAACATCGCGGCCGTGGAGTTCAATCTCGGCAATCCGCATTTCTCCCATGCCCAGGTGCGCCGTGCCGTGGCCCACGCGCTCAACCTGGACTTTCTCAACAAGGCCGCTTACCAGGGCCTGGCCCAGCCGCTGGCCACGCCCGTGCCACCCGCGCTGGCGCCCTGGCATGACGCCACGCTGCGGCCCTATGCCCACGATGTGGACCGCGCCAACGCGCTGCTGGACCAGGCAGGCTTTGCCCGGGGACAGGGCGGGCGGCGCTTCTCGGTCACGCTGGACTACTTTCCCACCGCCACGCTCAAGCTGGTGGCCGATTACGTGAAGGCGGCGCTGTCGCGGGTGGGCATCCATGTCACCGTGCGCAGCCAGGACCTGGGTGGCTTTGTGCAGCGCGTGTACAAGCAGCGCGATTTCGACTTCGAGGTCAACGGTCTGGGCGCCCTGTTCGACCCCACGGCGGGCGTGCAGCGCCTGTATGCCTCGGCCGATGCGGGCAAGGGCATTCCCTTTGTCAACGCCTCGGGCTTTCGCAATGCGCAGGCCGACGACTTGCTGGCGCAGGCCGCGCTGGAGACCGACGAGACGCGTCGCACCGCGCTGTGGCATCGCCTGCAGAAGATCGCCATGGACGAGCTGCCGCTGCTGCCCCTGGTCAGCGTGCCGCGCGGCAACGTGTGGAGCCGCCGTGTGCACGGGCTGCTGGAGGGCGTGGAGGAATCTGCCGGCAGCTTCTCCCGTGCCTGGGTGGAGCCCAAGGCGCCGTGATCCCAAACACGCATCGCGTGATCCCCAGCTTCGAATAGTCGAAACCACAGGCGCTGCCTAGACTGGATTTCAAGGGGCAGGACGTTGCGCAGGCGGCGGGTGCCGCGATCCGCTGCAACCCGCCACGGCCCACCGCAACCCCTGCCCCGGCCCGATCTTTCAACGCTTTCCAGAGCACTTTCAGTCAAAGGATTCCCGGTCCATGTACGGCAAGACATTTTTCATCGGCGTGGCCACCGCAGGCACGCTGGCCTCGGCAGTGCCGGCGTTTGCCCAGGCGGATGCAGACACCCAGGAGGCCGCAGGCGGCGGACGCTCGCAGGTCACCCTCTACGGTGCGGTGGACCTGGGCATGGAGCGCGCCAGCAATGGGCAGTCGCATGTGGGTCGGCTCAGCTCGGGGCTGCAGACGGTGTCGCGCTTCGGCTTTCGCGGCAGCGAGGACCTGGGCGGCGGGCTCAGGGCCAGCTTCCGCCTGGAATCGGCCATCAATGCCGATGAAGGCACACAGAACAATGCCTCCAAGTTCTTCGGGCGCTGGGTGCATGTGGGCCTGTCCGGGCCCTGGGGCGCCATCGACATGGGGCGCATGTGGTCGCCGACCTTCGTTGTCGGGCTGACCTCCGATCCGCTGGCACGCAATCGCACCTCGCTGGGCTGGAACATGTTCCTGCAGCAGACGGGCGCAACATCGACGGCCTTCACGCCGGGCTTTCAGGACAACTCCTTGCGCTACACCAGCCCGCGCGTGGGCGGTGTCTGGAGCGAGGCCATGGTCACGGCGGGCGAGGCCGGCAACAGCTCCGGGCGCGGCCTGGGCTTCAACCTGCAGTATGCGCAGGGCCCGGTCTATCTGGGCTACGGCTACCAGCGCAACTACAACGGTACGGCGGCGGCGCCTGTGGCCCAGCCCCGTTTCAGTGAATCGCACTTTCTGGGCGCCACCTACCGGCTGGGCGATGTCACGCTGTATGCCACCTTCAACCGCAATCTGTCGCAGTTGCCGGGGGTGCCGGCCAGCAGCAACGGCATGCTGTCGGCACGCTGGAACGTGCAGGGGCCGCACGCGCTGATCGCACAACTGGCGCAGCGGCGCGTCAGCGGTACGGAAAGCCGGGCCACCGGTCTGCAACTTGGCTACAACTACGCGCTGTCCAAACGCACCACGCTCTATGCCCGCTATGCGCGCGTGAACAACGAAGGGGCTTCCGCCATCACCCTCAACGGCCTGGCCCTCGCCGGCGCAGGCGCCGATCCCTCGTTCACGGCCATCGGCGTGTCCCATCTGTTCTGAGCATCAGGCGTTCCCGGCTGCCCCTGCGCCCAGCAGGTCCCTGAACGCCTGCGCGGCGGGCGCCAGCGGCCGGCCGCGCGGGCGCACCACGCCCACGCTGCGGGCCACGGCCGGCTCCACCAGGGGAATGCCCACCAGGCCCGGGCGCATGGCCAGGCGCGGCACCACGCCCACGCCCACACCGGCCTGCACCAGGCTCAACAGGGCTGGCACATGGCGCACCTCGCAGCTCCAGCGCACGCGCGCCGCGGTGGTGCCCAGCGCCTGGTCGATCAGCATGCGGTTGCCGCTGCCCGGCGCCAGCATCACGCAGTCATGCCCGTCCAGTTCAGCCCATGGCAGCCTGCGCCGGCGCGCCAGCGGGTGGTCGCTGCGGCAGGCCAGCACGAAGGGCTCCGACAGCAGGGGCTCGAAATCCAGGTCCGGCTCCTGCGTGCCCAGGTAGCTGATGCCGAAGTCGGCCTCGCCCCGGGCCACGGCCAGCAGGATGTCGGGCGCGCTCTGGTCCAGCAGCCGCACGCGGATACGCGGGAACTGCTGGTGGAAGGCACGCACGGTGCCGGCCAGGAAATGCTCCACGGCCGATGGAATGCAGGCGATGGAGACCAGGCCGTGGATGCGCTCGGACAGCTCGCCCATGCCCAGCAGCGCGCTCTCCAGTTCGGCCAGCACATGGCGTGCGCGCGGCAGGAAGCTGCGCCCCATGGCATTGAGTTCCACCTTGCGCGTGGTGCGCTCGAACAGGCGAAAGGCCAGCGCCTGCTCCAGCTTGTCCACGCGGCGCGACAGCGCGGGCTGGGAAAGATGCAGCGCCTCGGCCGCCGCGCGAAAGCTGCCCAGGTCGGCAACGGAGACAAAGGCACGCAGGTCGGCCAGGTCGAAATTCATGCGCAGATCGGTTCAATCAAAAGGATTTTTGCAATTTACAGCATGAGTGCGTGCGGTAAACATTCAAGGCATGCGGTGACCGGGTCCGGTGCGCCGCTCCCGAAGACCAAGAACCGGAGACGCCGATGCCCCCCTTTCTTCTGCTGCGCGCCACGCTGGCGGCCTTGTTGACCCTGCCGCTGGCCACCCCGGCCCAGCCGTCCTACCCGGCGCGCGCCATCACCCTGGTCGTTCCCTTTGCGCCCGGTGGCGGCACCGACAGCATTGCGCGCGACATCGCCAAGAACCTGGGCGAGCGCCTGGGCCAGCCCGTGGTGGTGGACAACCGGGGCGGTGCCGGCGGCGCCATTGGCGCAGCTGCCGTGGCCAAGGCGCCGGCCGATGGCTACACGCTGCTGTTCGCCACCTCCACCTTCATCACCAATGCCGCCGTGGAGGCCAAGCTGCCCTACGACCCGCTCAAGGACTTCGCGCCCGTGGCCATGATCGGCCGGGGGCCGCTGCTGCTGGTGGCCTCGCGCCAGGTGGGTGCCACCAGCGTGGCCCAGCTGGTGGCGGCGGCCAGGGCGCAGCCGCAGGGGCTGAACTATTGCTCGGCCGGCAACGGCAGCATCAACCACCTGGCCGGCGAGATGTTCCGCCAGCGCACAGGACTGGAGCTCACGCATGTGCCCTTCAAGGGCAGCGGCCCGGCCACGGTGGAGCTGCTGGCCGGCCGCGTGGACCTGTTCTTTGCCACCGTGCCCACCATCCTGGCCCAGGTGCGCGAGGGCAAGCTGCCGCTGCTGGCCGTCACCAGCGCGCGGCGCTCGCCGCTGTTTCCCGACACGCCCACGGTGGCCGAGGCAGGCCTGCCCGGCTTCGAGGTCGGCACCTGGTGGGGCGTGCTGGCGCCGGGCAAGACGCCCAAAGCCATCGTCGATGCGCTCAACCGCGCCGTCAACGAAGCCGCCGCCGCCGAACCCATGCCCGGCCGACTGGAGCACGAAGGCGCCAGCGCCGTGCGCCTGACGCCGGCCGCCTTCGGCGAGGAGCTGCGCAAGGAACTGGCGCTGTGGCGCGGCATTGCCGCCAAATCGGGGCTGCAGCACAAATGACGGCGGGGGCGCCGGCCGGTGTCCCTTCATCACACCCCTCCCCCAACACCTCTCAACACAGTCTGGAAAACGCTTCATGAAAATCATTGTTCTGCCCGGCGACGGCATCGGCCCGGAAACCATGGCGGCCACCGTGCAGGTGCTGCAGGCCGCATCCCGGCGCTTCGGCCTGGGCCTGGTGCTGGAGCACGATGTGGCCGGCCACGAAAGCCTGCGCCGCCACGGCGCTACGGTTACGCCCGCCCTGCTCGACAAGGTGCGGGCCGCCGACGGCCTGATGCTCGGCCCCATGGCCACCTACGACTTCAAGGACGAGGCCAGGGGCGAGATCAACCCCTCCAAGTTCTTCCGCAAGGAGCTGGACCTGTACGCCAACATCCGCCCCGCGCGCACCTATCCGGGCATGGAGCAGAAGGTGGGCGCGTTCGATCTGGTGGTGGTGCGCGAGAACACCGAGGGCTTTTACGCGGACCGCAACGTGGAGTCGGGCGGCAGCGAGATGCTGATCACGCCCGATGTCGTGGTCTCGCTGCGCCGCATCACGCGCCTGTGCTGCGAGCGCATCGCGCGCAGCGCCTTCGAGCTGGCCATGGCGCGCCGCCGCCATGTGAGCATCGTGCACAAGGCCAATGTGCTCAAGCTGGGCGACGGCATGTTCATCGACGTCTGCCACGAAGTGGCGCGCGACTTCCCCGAGGTGCAGGTCGATGACTTCATCGTGGACGCCATGATGGCCCACGTGGTCCGGGCGCCGCAGCGCTTCGACGTGATCGTCACGACCAACATGTTCGGCGACATCCTGTCGGACCTGACGGCCGAGCTGTCGGGCAGCCTGGGCCTGGGCGGCTCGGTGAATGCGGGCCGGGACCACGCCATGGGCCAGGCCGCACATGGCTCGGCGCCTGACATTGCGGGGCAGGACATTGCCAACCCGTTCTCGCTGATCCTGTCGGCCGGCCAGCTGCTGGGCTGGCATGGCCAGCGCCGGGGACTGCAGGCCTTCGAGGCGGCGGCGCACGCCATCGAGGAGGCCGTTGTGGCCGCCATCCAGGCGGGCGAGTGCACGCGCGACGTGGGCGGTCGCCTGGGCACGGCCGCCACGGGCGACGCCTTTGCAAGACGCCTGGGCTGAGCCGGTGGCTCAACCCCGCCTGCGCGCCGCCAGCCCCTGCACCACGGCCGCCAGCCGGTCGATTTCCTCGGTGGTGTTGTAGAAGGCCAGCGAGGGCCGCACCGTGGTCTCCACGCCGAAGCGCCTGAGGATGGGCTGGGCGCAGTGGTGGCCGGTGCGCACGGCGATGCCTTCGGCGTTGAGCGCCTCGCCCACCTCGGCCGTGGTCCAGCCTTTGAGCACGAAGGACAGCACGCTGGCCTTGTCGGCCGCCGTGCCGATCAGGCGCAGGCCGGGGATGGGCGCCAGCGCCTGTGTGCCGTACTGCAGCAGATCGTGCTCGTAGCGTGCGATGCGCTCCATGCCCAGGGCCTGCACGTAGTCGATGGCGGCGCCCAGGCCCACGGCGTCGGCAATGTTGCCGGTGCCGGCCTCGAAGGTGTTGGGCAGGGGCTGGTAGACGGTTTTCTCGAAGGTCACGTCGGCAATCATGTTGCCGCCGCCCTGCCAGGGCGGCATGTCCTCCAGCACCTCGCGCCGTCCCCAGACCACGCCGATGCCCGTGGGGCCGAAGACCTTGTGGCCCGAGAACACGAAGAAGTCCGCGCCGATGGCCTGCACGTCCACGGCCATGTGCGAGACCGACTGCGCGCCATCGACCAGGGCCCGGGCGCCCGCCTGGTGGGCCAGCTCCACGATCTGCTGCACGGGCACGACCGTGCCCAGCGCGTTGGAGACCTGGGTGACGGAGACGATCTTGGTGCGCGGGTTCAGCAGCCTGCGGTATTCATCGATGAGCACCTGGCCCGAGTCGTCCACCGGGATCACGCGGATCTTCGCGCCCTTGGCGGCCGCCAGCTGCTGCCAGGGCACGATGTTGGCGTGGTGCTCCAGGTGGGAGACGATGATCTCGTCGCCCTCGCCCACATGCTGCCAGCCCCAGCTCTTGGCCACGAGGTTGATGGCCTCGGTGGTGCCGCGCACGAAGATGACCTCGTTCACGTCGGGCGCGTTGATGAAGCGGCGCACGCGCTCGCGCGCGCCCTCGTAGGCGTCGGTGGCGCGGGCAGCCAGTTCATGGGCCGCGCGGTGGATGTTGGAGTTCTCGTGTTCGTAGAAGTGGCGGATGCGCTCGATCACCGCGCGCGGCTTGTGCGTGGTGGCCGCGTTGTCCAGCCAGGCCAGGGGCCGGCCGTTGACGCGCTCGGACAGGATGGGGAAGTCCCGGCGCACGGCATGCACGTCGAAGGGCGCCTGCACGCCGGCCGCTCCATGCCTTGCCCCGTGCGAAGCCTGCTGGCGCTGCAGCGGATGGGCCGGCGTGGTGTAGCCGGCGGGCAGCACCACGGGATCGACAAAGTAAAAGCGCGGCTCGGCCGAAGGCACGGTGGACGCAATGCCGGGCCCTTCGGTGGGCACGCCGATGCGCGGCACGGCGGGTGCCGCAGGTGCAGCAGGTGCCGTGAACGGGAGCGCGGCCAGCGCATCCAGCGGATCGCCCTGGCGCTGGGGCACGCCCAGCACCTGCGATCCCAGGCGCGGCTCGTAGGCGGGCAGGGCGCTCACGACATGGTCGGGCACGCCGTTGCCGGCCTGGGCATGGGGCAGCAGCGCGGGCGCGCGGTGGGCCAGCGAGGCCAGCGGCGCGGGCGAGGCCGGCAGCAGGTTGCTGCCCGGCGCCAGGCCCTGCGGGATGGGCGTGCCCGGCACGCCGGGGCCCAGGCCTGCGGGGCTGGCCAGCGGTGAGCCCGGGGGCGCCACGTTCACGGGTGCCTGCACGCCAGCAGGCAGGCCGGGAAGACCCGGAAGACCAGGCAGGGCAGGAGCCGATCCCGGTGCGGCGGAGAACAGGGCGTTGGCCATGCGCGCCAGCGCCTCGGGGTCGAAGGGCGCCTGGGGCGCCACGGAGGTGATTGCAGACACGGTCAACGCCCGGCCTCTTTACTTGTAGGTGTCGGGATAGTCGTGGTACTTGCCGATCTCGACATCGTCGAGCACGGCCAGCGCGTCGGGCGTGAGCACGGCCAGCGAGCAGTACAGCGAGATCAGGTAGGACGCGATGGCATGGTTGTTGATGCCCATGAAGCGCACCGACAGGCCCGGGCTC
The DNA here is from genome assembly GCF_059567865.1 of Delftia sp. BGA-UO-ETr-SB1. NCBI lineage: Bacteria > Pseudomonadati > Pseudomonadota > Betaproteobacteria > Burkholderiales > Comamonadaceae > Delftia > Delftia sp. BGA-UO-ETr-SB1. The sequence continues at coordinate 926,467 of NZ_JCAQOW010000006.1, forward strand.
TGCTCGCCCGGCAGGCCGGGCTGGTACAGGCCGACCACGCCCTGGCGCTTGTCGCCCACGCGCAGCAGCAGGATCTTGCTCTTGCCATCGGCCACGGGCACCTTGTCCGAGGGGATCAGCGGAATGCCGCGCCAGGTGATGAACTGCGAGCCGAACAGGCTGACCGTGGGTGGCGGCGTGCCGCGGCGCGTGGCCTCGCGGCCGAAGGCGGCAATGGCCAGCGGATGGGTCAGGAAGAAGGCGGGCTCCTTCCAGACCTTGGTCAGCAGCTCGTCCAGGTCGTCGGGCGTGGGCGCGCCGGTCAGCGGGAAGATGCGCTGCTCGTCCGTGACCTGGGCCAGCAGGCCGTAGTCGGGGTTGTTGATCAGCTCGCTTTCCTGGTTCTCCTTGATGGTCTCGATGGTCAGGCGCAGCTGTTCCTTGATCTGGTCATGCGGGCTGCTGTAGAGGTCGGAGATGCGCGTGTGCACATCCAGGATGGTGGAGACGGCGTTGAGGAAGTACTCGCGCGGCTGCTCCTCGTAGTCCACATAGGTGCGCGGCAGCTGGTTGTCTTCCTGCTTGGCCGTGCAGGTGACCTTGATGGCCTCCGGGTTCTTGACGCGGTTGAGGCGGTAGATGCCGGCCTCCACCGGCGACCATTGCAGCAGGTGCGTCAGCCAGCGCGGGCTGATGGTCGAAAGCTGGGGAACGGTTTTGGTTGCGTTGGCCAGTTGCCGCGCGGCGTTGTCGCCTAGCGCGGTCGTGCCGCCCACTGTTGCCGACATGTGCAGACTCCGTGATCAGTTCAGGAAAAAGGGAAGGGGAAGGAGGGGAAACAGGGCCAGTGTCCCGGCCCGCGCACATGTCTTCAACATGCTATAGCCGCCAAGCGCAGGCCGCGCACCAGCTGGTCGTGGGCCACGGTCTCGCCGCGCATGACCAGGGCCGAGGGCTGCACGCCCAGCGAGACGGCCAGCTTCTCCACGGTCAGCAGCGAGGCGATGACGCGGCCGCGCTCTATCTCGCCCACGTAGGAGCGGTTCAGGTCCGAGTGCTCGGCCAGCCGCTCCTGCGACCAGCCATGGGCCTCGCGCGCCTGGCGCACGGCAATGCCGAAGCTGGTGACAAGCCGGGTGCTCATAGGGCCACCTCCCGGGGCTGCTGCGCGTGCTCGCGCGCATGGGCCTGGGTGACGTGGGCGCCGGGTGGCACGTCCTCGGTCACCCAGACATTGCCGCCGATGACGGCGCCGCGCCCCAGCGTGACGCGGCCCAGGATGGTGGCGCCCGCGTAGATGACCACGTCGTCCTCCACCACCGGATGGCGCGCCAGGCCCTTGCGCAGGTGGCCGTGCTCATCGGTGGGAAAGCGCTTGGCGCCCAGGGTGACGGCCTGGTACAGCCGCACGCGCTCGCCGATCACGGCGGTCTCGCCGATCACCACGCCCGTGCCGTGGTCCATGAAAAAGCCCCGCCCGATCTTCGCGCCCGGGTGGATGTCGATGCCCGTCTGCGCATGCGACAGCTCGGCCACGATGCGCGCCAGCAGCGGCTGCTCCAGCAGGTACAGCTGGTGGGCCAGGCGGTGGTGGATCATGGCCAGCACGCCCGGATAGCACAGCAGCACCTCGTCCACGCTGCGCGCGGCGGGATCGCCCTGGAAGGCGGCCAGCACGTCGCTGTCGAGCAGGCGGCGGATCTGGGGCAGGGACTCGGCAAAGGCGCGTGCGATGTCCAGCGCCATGGCGTCGGCGCCCGCTGCCGTGTGGGGCGCGGACAGCCGCAGCTCCAGCCGTATCTGGCCCAGCAGCGCATGCAGGGCCGAGTCCAGCTGGTGGGCCACGAAGATGTCCTCGCTTTCCTGGCGCAGGTCGTGCGGGCCCAGGCGCATGGGAAACAGGGCTGCCTTGAGCTGGTCGATGAGGGTGGAAAGCGCGTCGCGCGAGGGAAACTCGCGCGCCCCGGGCTCCTGGGTGCGGCCGTGGGCCTCGCGCCATTCGCGACGCGCCGCATGCAGGTTCTGGGTGAGTCCGGCAATGTCGAAACTGGCCATCTGCGTGCTCCTTCAGTCTTGAATCCAGGGCAGGCCGTGGAAGCGCCAGCCGTCGTTTTTGCCGCGCTGCTGACGCGCATCGATCTCGCCCTCGAAGCCTTCGAGCACGTTGAACACATGGGCGAATCCGGCCTGGGCCGCCGCCTGGGCCGCCAGCACCGAGCGCTTGCCGCTGCGGCACAGCAGCAGGGCCACGGCCTCCTTGCCGCCGTGCGGTGCCAGGCGCGCTTCCAGCTCGCGGGCAAAGCGCGGGTTGCGCGTCAGCGCCGTGCCCGTGGCCCAGGGCACGTGCAGGGTGCCCTGCACCTGGCCGACGAACTTGCGCTCCTCGGCCGTGCGCACATCGACCAGCACGGCCTGGCCGGCCTGCACCAGCGCCCAGGCCACAAGCGGGTGCACGCCGCCTGCGTGGCCCAGCCCCTGTGCGCGGGCGTGTTCCTGCGCCTCTTCCAGAGCCTGGGGCAAGGCGGTTTCCAAAGTGAGGGCTGTCATGTCGTCGTCCTTGCGGAGAATTCGCGGGTTGGTGGCTATAGGCACCAATCTAAGAACTTCGCGGCAAGCCACCAACGAACAAGAGCGGCGTTTGATAGAAGCAAAACGTCTATGAAGGCGCCGCGTGGCGCCATGCCCGGTTCGGGCGATCAGGCCGTCAGCAGCCGCTGCAGCATCCACAGGTTCAGCGACACCACCAGGGCCGCGCAGCCCCACAGCACCGCCGCCATCCTGGGGCCAAAGGCCAGCTCGCCCAGCGCCTTGCGCCGCGTGGTGAACAGCAGCAGCGGCACGATGGCAAACGGCAATTGCAGGCTCAGCACCACCTGGCTGAACACCAGCAGGGCGCTGGCGCCGGTGCTGCCGTACCAGGCGGTGGCCACCACGGCGGGCACGATGGCGATGCAGCGCGTCAGCAGGGCGCGCAGCGCGGGCGACAGGCGGATCTGCAAGAAGCCTTCCATCACGATCTGCCCGGCCAGCGTGCCCGTGACCGAAGAACTCAGCCCCGAGGCCAGCAGCGCCACGCCGAACACCGCGCTGGCGATGCCCACGCCCAGCAGCGGCGACAGCAGGTGGTAGGCGTCCGACAGCTCGGTCACCGGCGCCTGGCCGGGCCGGTTGAACGCGCCGGCCGCCACCACCAAAATGGCGGCGTTCACGAACAGCGCCAGACCCAGCGCCACCGTGGAGTCCAGAGTGGCCAGGCGGATGGCCTGGCGCGTGCCCTGGGGCGTGGTGTCATGCCGGCGTGTCTGCACGATGGACGAATGCAGGTACAGGTTGTGCGGCATCACCGTGGCCCCCACGATGCCCACGGCCAGGTACAGCATCTGCGGATTGGCCACGATCTCCATGCCCGGCAGCAGGCCGCGCAGCACGGCCGCCACGGGCGGCTGCAGCCACACCAGCTGGGCGGCAAAGCACAGGCCGATCACTGCCACCAGGGCGATCACCACCGACTCCAGGCAGCGAAAGCCCCGGCTTTGCAGCGCCAGGATCAGCATCACATCCACCACCGTGATGCACACCCCGGCCACCAGCGGCAGGCCGAACAGCAGGTTCAGGCCGATGGCCATGCCCAGCACCTCGGCCAGGTTGCAGGCCACGATGGCGATCTCGCAGAAGAACCACAGCACCAGATTGATGCGCGGGGAAAACTGCGCGCGGCAGGCCTGGGCCAGGTCCCGCCCGCTGGCCAGGCCCAGGCGCACGGCCGCCGCCTGGAACAGCATGGCCATCAGGTTGGAGGCAAAGATCACCGCCAGCAGCGAGTAGCCGAACTGCGAGCCGCCCGCGATGGAGGTGGCCCAGTTGCCCGGGTCCATGTAGCCCACGGCCACCATGTAGCCGGGCCCGGCAAACGCCAGCACGCGGCGCGCGTTGTCCGAGCGGCTGTCGCCGCGCGGCACGGCGATGCTGCGATGCACCTGCGGCAGGCTGGGCGTGCCCGCGTGGCCGTGGTCCGGCTCGATGGCGCCGAAGCGGCCCTGTTCGGCCGCAAGCACGGTGTCGTTCATGGGGGCCTTTCCGCCGGCGGGGGCACGCGGTTGCAGGGGGGAGGCCTATCGGGTGGTCGGCACCAGGCCGCTGGCGGGCGCAATGGCTGCGGCGGCGGGTGCGGCATCAGTGCCTGCGCCGCGCCACAGCGCCACGAGATCTCCGGTCACGATGACCGCGCCGGCCAGCAGAATCAGGCTGCCCACGCAGCGGCGCGCCACGGTGGTAGGTTTCAGGCGCCGCGGCGTGCGGCCCGGCGTGCTGGCCGGCGTGCGGGGGGCGGATGAGGAAGGCAGAAGGGACATCATGGCAACTCCTTGGCAGGGGAACGCTTGTCTCGGGCCAGCCCCGGGGAAGCCCGCCTGCCCCGGCCGGTGCGGGGCAGGCGGGCGGTCCGCGTCAGGCGTAGGCGCTGCTCATCACCAGCGAGCCGTTCACGCCGGCCGGGAAGAAGCCGCCCTTGGTCGCCGTGTCCTTGGTCAGGTACACGATGTTCAGCACGTCGCCCGGCGAGCGGCTGAAAGCGATGCCGTTGGCATCCAGCGGCACGATGTTGGACGTGGTGGCGTCCCCCGTGATGCCCTGGTCCACGTCGGTGGAGCCGTCCAGGCTGTCGCGCGCATCCGAGATGGCGCCGGCCGCCGTGCGCAGCGCGGGCGTGGCCAGTCCCTTGGCGTACAGCACCGTGCGCACCAGACCTGCGTGGTAGGCCTCGGCGGCCAGGATGCCGGCGGCTGCCTCCAGATAGGTCTTGTTGGTGATCAGCGGCGATGCGCCCTTGTAGGCGGTGACGCCCACGTCCTCGAAGATGAAGGCCCCCAGCAGGAAGTTCTCGTCACTCGCATAGGGATCGAAGGCCGTGCCCGCGCCCACCAGGCCGGCCGCTCGCGCGGCCACCGAGAAGGCGCCGTTCGGGTCGGTTCCGCCGATGTCGATCTGCGGCTGCGCCACCGCGGCCGAGCCCAGCGCCGCGCGCAGAAAGGCCACGTGGGCGATCTCGTCCTGGGCGATCTCCTTGGCGTACTGCGCCACCACGGGGTCCTTGAAGGCCACGGCATGGCCGCCCGTGATGGCGCCTTGCGTGCCCACGCCCGACTGCAGGTTGGCGGGCAGGCCGGTGCCGAACACCGCGTAGTGATAGAACTGCGACTCCAGATACTCCAGGTTGAGGGCGAAGTTCAGGATCTCCGCATCCGTGGGCCCGTTGGCCTGCGCATTCGCATCGCCCCCGCCGCCGCCGCAGGCGGACAGGATCACCCCGCCCGCCATGCCCACGGCCACGCCGCTGGTCTTGCGGAAGAACTGGCGCCTGTCCTCCAGCTTCTTGGCACGTTTTTGCAAAACCCCGATCAACACTGATTCGTCGGACATGATGGTTCCTCTCGGTTCGCGGCAGGCGCGAACGGTCAACGTGAAGAATGCGCCTCCGGCCGAAAGCACACGGGTGTGGCGAAAGCGCGTTCCACTGAAGAGGTGGCCACCTGCTCCAGGGGAATGGGATGCGTCCCCGCTATCCGGCAGTACGCAGGCCGCGCAGGTCTGGATGTGCCGCAATTGAAAGCGCAGGTAACGGTTTGCGGATGCAGCCGTTTCTTTTTCTTTTTTGAATCCAGACCCCGCTGCGCTGCGTATCCAGATCAGCCGGAATCGTTCGGCTTGTCATCAACCCGCTAGGAGCATTCCATGGTCTCGATTCAAAACACCCGCAAGCTGGCCTCGTTCGGCCTGGCCATCGTGATGTCGGCTGCCTCCGTGGCCGCCATGGCCGATGTGATGGTGGGCGGCGCACCCATGCTGCCGTCCAAGGACATCATCGACAACGCCGTCAACTCCAAGGACCACACCACCCTGGTCGCAGCCGTCAAGGCGGCGGGCCTGGTCGATACGCTCAAGGGCCCGGGTCCGTTCACCGTGTTCGCGCCCACCAATGCCGCCTTCGAGGCCCTGCCCGCAGGCACGGTGGACACCCTGCTCAAGCCCGAGAACAAGGGCACGCTGACCACCGTGCTGACCTACCACGTGGTGGCCGGCAAGTGGGATGCGGCGGCGCTGTCCAAGATGATCAAGGACGGCAAGGGCATGGCCAGCATCAAGACCGTCAGCGGCGGCACGCTGGTGGCCAAGTCCAGCGGCTCCAAGATCATGCTGACCGATGAAAAGGGCGGCACGGCCACGGTGACCATCCCCGACGTCTACCAGTCCAACGGCGTGATCCACGTGATCGACAAGGTGCTGCTGCCCAAGTGAGCGGCACAGGCAGCGAGCGGGCCGGCCGCTGACCGCCGTGGTCAGTGACCGGAGCCTTGCGCCTTCGCCATGCGCCTTGCGGGCGCTCCGCCAGAGGGCGCGCCGCCAGAGGGCGCTCCGCCGGAGGGCGCTCCGCCATAGGTCGATCCCGCATAGATGGCCGCCAGCGTCAGCGCCATGCCGGCCAGCGCCATCGGCGTGGGCCGGGCGGTGAAGAACAGCACGTCGATGGCATAGGTGCCTATGGGCTCGGCCAGCAGGATGAGGCCGGCCAGCGAGGCCTTCACATGCGGAACGGCCGTGCTCACCATGAGCCAGGCCACGCCCTGCACCAGCAGGCCGTACAGCAGCAGCGTGCCGAAATCGGCCGCGCCGGCAATGGCCAGCGACTCGCCCTCCAGCCACGCGGCCGCCAGCAGGCAGGGCGCGGCGGCGGCGCACAGCACGGCCATGTTGACGGCCGGATGCGTGGCGTGCGGCGGCGTCTGCCCCTTCTTGATGAAGACCACGCACAGCGCATAGGCCGCCGCCGATGCCAGGCCCAGGGCCACGCCCAGCCAGTGCCCGGACGCCGAATCCGGGCCTGCGGCCAAGGGCAGGCCCGCACCCGACACCATGAGGATGCCGGTGGCCGCCAGCACCAGCGCCACGAAGTAGACGACCGTGATCCGCTCGCGGAACACCGCCCAGGCCAGCCCCGCCAGAAAGAACGACTGGCAGTTGGTCAGGATGGCGCCCAGGCCCGGCCCCACCATCCGTATGCTCTTGTGCCACCAGTACAGGTCCAGCGCCAGCGCGGCGCCGGCCAGGCAGGCGTACAGCAGGGCCTGGCGCGTCATGCGCCAGCGCAGGCCCCGCCACAGGGCAAAGCCGGCCAGCCCCAGGCCGCCCAGCAGCATGCGGTAAAAGCCCATGGCGCTGGTGCCCATGCTGCTGAAAGCCACGGCCACGCCGGACAGGCTCAGGATCAGCCCGCCCACGGCCAGCAGCGCCAGGTAGCTTGTCTTTCCGTTCATGCGCCTGGCCCCGTCACGCTTGCCGGTCGGCGGCATTGCGCCGCCGGTATTCGAGCTGGCGTGCCGTCTCGGCCGCGATCTCCGCGCCCAGCAGGCGCTCCACCAGGTGCAGGGCCATGTCGATGCCCGCCGCAAAACCGCCCGAGGTGACGATGGCGCCCTCATCGATCCACAGCCTGTCGGCGCTCACGCGGGCGGCCGGCGCAATGGCGCGCAGGTCTTCCGTGTCCTCGAAGTGCGTGGTGGCCTCGCGCTGGTCCAGGAGCCCCGCCCGCCCCAGCAGGAAGGAGCCCACGCAGACGGAGCCCGTGACCTCGCTGCTGCCGGCCACCTGCCGCAGCCAGGCGGCGACCTCGGGCGCAGCCAGCTCGGCCTGCAGGGCGCCGCCGGCCACGATCACCAGGTCCAGCGGGGGATGGTCCTGCAGGCTGGCCTGTGCCTGTATGCCCACGCCTTCGCGCGTGCGCACGGCGGCGCCGCTGCGGCTGATCACCACGGGCTGAAACGGGGGCGAGGCCGCCAGCCCGCGCCGCACGGCCACGCGCGCGGCCACGTCGAATACCTGCAAAGGCCCTGCAAACTCCAGCAGCACCACGCCATCAAAGACGAAAAATCCAACGGTCCGGGTCTTCATCCACCACTCCTGTCTGTCGAGGAGTGGCAGCTTAGGCAGGCCGCAGCGCGCGGTCTTGGACGGAATTGATCAGGCCGGGCCGCTCAGGGCCGCATGGCTTGGCGGTACTGCGAAGGCGCCACGCCATGCGCGCGGCGGAACCAGTTGGAGAAATGGCTCTGGTCGTAGAAGCCCAGCGACAGTGCCACCTCGCTCAGCGCCAGCGTGCCGCGCAGCAGGCCGCGGGCGCTTTCGGCGCGGCGGGCCTGGTGGTAGGCATGGGGCGTGATGCCGTAGCGGCGGCTGAAGCTGCGGATGGCGTGCTCGGGACTGAGCCCGCAGACGGCGGCCAGCCGCGCGGCGCCCAGCTCCTGGTCCGCATGGGCGTCGATGAACTCGCGCAGCAGCGCCGCGCTGGCGCCATCGGGCGCATGCGGCCGGCCGGGGCTGTGCACCACGCGGCGCAGCAGCGCCAGCAGGGCCTCGTCGGCGGCCAGGCCGTCCTGCGGGCCTTGCAGCAACTGCCGGGCGCAGGCCCGGGTCTGCGGGTCGCGCAGGCTGACGGCGTCGAACCAGCCATCGCGCACGCCCAGCAGCGCGTGCATGCGGGCGGGCTCGACATGCAGCATGTCGTAGGTCCAGCCCTGATCGCCGCCCGGGCGCCCGTCGTGGATCTCGCCGGCGTTGAACAGCGCGATATCGCCACCCGTGAACTCGCGCTCGGCGCCCCGGCTCCAGCACAGCTCGCGCCCGCCGTGGATGACGGCAATGCCCATGGTGTCGTGGAAGTGGCGCGGATAGCGGTGCTGCACCGCATGGCCGCTGAGGATTTCCACACCGCCCAGCGCGCAGTGGCGGCGGTAGGTCAGGGCGCGTTGCGGGCGCTTGCCGGGTATGGGCGCGGCCATGGCCGGTCTCAATCCGCGCCGGGAGCCGCTGCCGGCGTCCTGGCCTGCGCGGCCAGCTTGGACAGCCGCCAGCGCGTCAGGTCGTCCGCGCCGGGGCCGGCCTCCACGCGCAGCTCGGAAAAGGGCACGCTGCGGCCCGACTCCTCCTCCACCAGCGCCAGCCGCAGGGGCGTGCCCGATTGCGCACGCACAAAGCGCATGGGCGGCTGGGCCTGCTGCTGCAGGCGCCACCGGTCGCCGACCTGGGCCAGCGCCTGGATCACCAGGGACAGGTCGCGGCCCTTGGGCGTGAGCAGGTACTCGTAGCGGTCCGGGCCGCTTTGGTAGAGGCGGCGCTCGACCAGGCCGGTCTGCTCCAGCTGGCGCAGGCGGTCGGTCAGCGTGGCATTGGTGATGTCCGTGGACTTTCTCAGGTCGTCATAGCGGCTCAGGCCCAGCATCAGGTCGCGCAGCACCAGCATGGCCCAGCGGTCGCCTACGGCCTCCAGCGCGGTGGCGATCGAGCAGGCCATGCCCTCGAAGCTCTTGGATCGCATGGGGTTTCCCTTGTGTGTTCGCGGTTGTCGCAGGCCTGGAGTGTCTCAGCAAAACGCAAGCCCGGCCCGCAAAGGTGGATTGCGCGCTTGTAACTCCAATGATTGGAGTTTATATTTGGAGCCACTATCAACCACGGCTTTTCAAGCAAGGACCTCCTTCATGAGCACGCATCAAGGCACCGCCATCGTCACTGGCGCCTCATCCGGCATTGGCGCCGTCTACGCAGACCGCCTGGCCGCCAGGGGCCATTCCCTGATCCTGGTGGCCCGCCGCGAGGACCGGCTGCAGGCGCTGGCGCAGCGCCTGCGCAGCGCGCATGGCAGCGAGGTGGAGGTGGTGGCCGCCGACCTGGCCGACGCCGCCGGCCTGCAGCGCGTGGCTGCGCTGCTGTCGGGTGAGCGTGACATCCGCATGCTGGTGAACTGCGCCGGCCTGGGTGCCCTGGGCCCGGCCGCCCAGGTGGATGCAGGCGAGGTCGATCGCATGGTCATGGTCAACATCCATGCGCTGACGCGGCTGTCGCTGGCGGCGGCGCGGCTGTTCGCCACGCGCGGCCGGGGCACGCTGATCAACATCGGCTCCATCCTGGCCGTGATGCCGGTGCCGGGCGCCTCCAGCTACGGCGCCTCCAAGGCCTATGTGCTGAACTTCACGCGCTCGCTGCAGGCCGAGCTCGCTTCCAGCGGCGTCATGGTGCAGGCAGTGATGCCCAGCCTGGTGCACTCCGAATTCTTCGGCGGCAAGCCCGCGCCGTTTCCCGAGCACCTGTTCATGTCGCCCGAGTCCTTGGTGGATACGGCCCTGGTCGCACTCGACCAGGGCGAGGCCATCTGCTTTCCCACGCTGGGCAGCACGACCGCCTGGCTGGACTTTGACCAATCGCGCGCCAATCTCGTCAAGGCGCTGACGCTCAGCGGCGTGCCGGCAGCGCGCTACCAGGGCGCGGATGCAGGCCAGCCCGCCTGACGCCTGACGGCCCGCCGCGTCGCCACCCCGGATTTCCCGAAACCCCTTCTTTTTTGCACCCGGAGAAAACCATGCCCCTGTGGAAGATCTACCACCCCGAAAACGCCTTCAGCGATGAAGACAAACAGGCCATCGCCCAGCGCATCACGGCCGTCTACGGCGACCTGCCGCGCTTTTACGTGGGCGTGGTGTTCGAGGCCGTGGCCCGCACTTCGTTCTTCATCGGCGGCGAACCTGCGGATGATTTCGTGCGCATCTCCGTGGACCACATCGCGCGGCAGATACGCGACGAGGAGACCAAGACACGGTTCCTCGAAGGCGTGCGGCGGCAGCTGTCCCCCTTCATTGCCGACCGTGGCCTGCGCTGGGAGATGCATGTGGACGAGACGCCCTTCAGCCTGTGGAGCATCCAGGGCCTGCGCCCGCCCGTGCCGGGCACGCCCGAGGGGGAGAAGTGGCGCCTGGACAATCGGCCCTCTCCCCTCTGAGGACCTGCCTGCATCTCAGCGCAGCGACAGCCCTGCCGACTGGATCGCCCGGGCGTAGCGCGGGCGCTCGCTTTGCAGGCTCTGGCCCAGGTCGGCCGGGGAGCCGCCCGCCACCTTGAAGCCCATGTGCTCCAGCTGGGCGCGCACATCGGGGGCCTGCAGCACGGTCTGCAGGTCGCGGTTGATCTTGGCGACGATGGGCGCGGGCGTGCCGGCCGGCGCGAAGTAGCCCTGCCAGCTTTCCACCGAGAAGCCGGGCACGCCGGCCTCGGCCATGGTGGGCACCTGGGGCAGGGCGTCGGAGCGGTAGGGCGTGGTCACGGCCAGGGCGCGCAGCTTGCCGGCGCGCACGTACTCGGTCACGGCGGCCAGCGTGATCAGCGTGGCGTCGGTATGGCCGCCCAGCACGTCCAGCGAGGCGGGGCCACCGCCCGGGTAGGGGATGTAGTTGACCTTGGCGCCCGTCTCCTGCGTGAGGATTTCATGCGCCACATGGGCAATGCCGCCATTGCCGGGCAGGCCCAGGCTGATGCTTTGCGGCTTGGCCTTGGCGCGGGCCAGGTAGTCGCCCAGCGTGTTCAGGCCCGTGCCGGGGTTGACCACCAGCACCTGCGGATTGACCACGGCCTTGATGATGGGCGTGAAGGCCTTTTGCGTGTCGTAGGGCAACTGGGCGAACAGCAGGCCGTTGAGCGTGAGGCCCTCGCCCTGCTGCAGCAGCGTGTAGCCGTCGGGCGCGGCCTTGGCCACCTTGGCCGCACCGATGGTGCCGCTGGCCCCGGCCACGTTCTCCACCACCACCGACTGGCCCCACAGCGCGGCCAGCTTGTCGGCCAGCGTGCGCGTGAGCTTGTCGGCGCTGCCCCCGGGCGCCACGGGCACGATGATGCGCACCGGCTTGTTCGGAAAGCTGTCGGCCGAGGCCAAGGCCGCAGGCGCGTGCAGGGCCAGGGCGGAGAACAGGGGAAGCAGCAGCGCGCGCAGCGCAGACGGGGTGCGGATCATGGGAGTGCCGGAGTGCAGAGAGTCGATGCCCGCAGTCTGGGAGGCTCCTGGCGCGGCGTGAACTAAGCATTGCGGCTATGCATATGCGGCTGCCGCACAACGTGCGTCACGCTTGCCCCACGCATGCGCGCGCAGTGCCCAAAGCTCATATCCATATCTGCAATGCGTCGTTGGCGCCGGGGCGGGAGAGGCCTAACTTCGTGTCCTCCCGCGAACGTCCTCCCAGGCACTCCCATGACACAGACCCATCTCTCCATCGACTTCAGCGGCAGCGACGTGGCCAGCCGCCGCGCAGCCGCCATCACCGGCTTCATCGCCACGGCCCGGCGCCTGCTCCCCGATCCCGAGCGGGCCACGCCCGAGCAACTGCAGGCCGTGGCCCGCGAGCTGGAGGCGCTGGGCCTGCAGCGCGAACTGTTCCCGCACGCGCACTTTCCCGTCTCGGCCAGCAACCCGGCCCAGGTCTACCGCCTCAGCGAAGACCTGGGCGGGCGCTATGCGCTGTACATGTCCACCGGCCTGCCGGGCAAGTCCCAGCCGCCGCATGACCACACCACCTGGGCCATCATCGCGGGCGTCGAAGGCGTGGAGCGCAACGTGTTCTTCACGCGCGGCAAGACCGACGACCCGCTGCGCGACACCCTGGCGGTGGGCCGCAGCGTCGATGTGGGCAGCGGAACCTCGGTAGTGCTCACGCCCACCGACGTGCACACCATCGAGCTGATCGGCGAGGAACCCGGCCTGCACCTGCACTTCTACGGGCGCGGCCTGGAACGCATGCCCGAGCGCGTGGTCTTCGAGAGCCTGGAGGGCGGCACGTTCCGCACCTTCGGCCCGCCCAAGTCCATTCGCCATGCGCTGGTCACGCCCGCCGCGCTCCGGCAGGCCCTGGCCGACGGCGAGGAAATCGCCGTGCTCGACGTGCGCGAGGCCGGTGTCTTCGCACATCGCCACATCCTGTTCGCGGCGCCCGCCCCGGCCTGGCGGCTGGAGCAGCTCATCGACCGCCTGGTGCCGCGCCGGGGCACGCGCATCGTGCTGGTGGATGGCGACGGCACGCTGGCCCATGAAGCCGCCGCCAAGCTCGTGCGCCTGGGCTGGCCCAATGTCTCCGTGCTGGAAGGCGGCACCGAAGGCTGGGCGGCCGAGGGGCTGGAAATCTTCAGCGGCACCAACGTGCCCAGCAAGGCCTTTGGCGAAGTCATCGAGCATGAAAAGCACACGCCCTGGATCACCTCGGACGAGCTGGGCGCGCGCGTGCAGCGCGGCGACAACATCGTCGTCGTCGACAGCCGCACGCCCGAGGAATTCGCGGCCTTCAGCCTGCCCTTTGCGCTCAGCGTGCCGGGGGCCGAACTGGTCTACCGCATCGGCGAAATCGCCCCGGACCCGCAAACCCTGGTCGTCGTCAACTGCGCTGGCCGCACGCGCTCCATCGTGGGCGCTCAGACCCTGATCGACGCCGGCATTCCCAACCAGGTCGTCTCGCTGCGCAACGGCACCATGGACTGGCTGCTCACCGGCCGCAGGCTGGCCCATGGCCGCCGCACCCCGCTGCCCGAGCCCGGCGCCGTCGCCCTGGCCACCGCCCGCGAGCGCGCAGCCAGCGTGGCACAGCGCGCGGGCGTGCAATCCATTGATGCGGCCGAGCTGGCCCGCTTCGAGTCCGAAGCCACCGAACGCACGCTCTACCGCTTCGACGTGCGCACCCGCGAGGAATACCAGGCCGGCCACCTGCCCGGCTGGCGCTGGGCGCCGGGCGGCCAACTCGTGCAGGCCACCGACGAATACGCGGCCACGCGCGGCGCACGCATCGTGCTGGCCGACTGGGATGGCGTGCGCGCCCTCACCACCGGCGCCTGGCTGGCCCAGCTGGGCTGGGAAGTCTTCACCTACGTTCCACCCGCGCTGGCCACCCTGGAGGTCGGCGCCGAACCCGTGCGCGTGCTCGCCTCCCACGCGCCTGCGCCGCAGCTGTCCGTGCAGCAGGCGCAGGAACTGCTGGGCGAAGGCCGGGCCATCGTCTTCGACGTGGACAGCCGGCCCGCCTTCGAGAAGCAGCACATCGCCGGTGCGCGCTTTGCCGTGCCTGATCGTCTGCCCTCCTTCGTGCAGGCCCTGCCGCCAGCGCAGGTGGTGGTGCTGACCTCGCCGGACGGCGTGCTGGCGCGCAGCGTGGCGGCCGAACTCGCGGCGCGCACCGGGCGCGATGTGCGTTCCGTCGTTGGTGGCACTTCTGCCTGGGCTGCTGCCGGGCTGCCGCTGGGGCAGGGGGATGCGGATGTGCTGACGGGGGATGATGACCAGTGGTACAGCCCTTATGCGCATCGGGATCTGGGGTTGAGGGATGCGGGGTTTCGGGCTTATCTGGATTGGGAGTTGGGGCTGGTTGAGCAGTTGGAGAGGGATGGGTGGGCTGCTGAGATTCGGCTGGTGCCTGCCTGAGTTGCTTTTTTTGTCCCTGCCGGGTGGTTGTTTTTCGAGGCCGGGTCTCGGCCCGGCAGCCGACCTACTTTCTTATCGCGCGATAAGAAAGTAGGCAAAGAAGCGCGCCCCGCACTGCCCACGACCCTTCGCTTCGCTGCGGGCGACCTGCGTTGGGCGGGATGCGGGGTGCGCCGTGAAACTCGTTACGCGCTGCGCGCTTCACTCAAACATCACGGCGAGCTAGACAACGAAGCAAGCCTGTCCTTCGGCAGGCTTGCCACCCCGCATCCCGCCCAACGCAGGCGTGGGCAGAAGGGGGGAGATTGGGGAACAGCCAACAGCCAACAGCCGGAAATGCAAAACAGCCGACGCGCCATTGTGGCGCTCGGCTGTTTTCGTGGGCTGAGGCTACTGCTTCAGACCTCGGGTTTGGCGGTGTTGCGCAGAAGATAGATCTCGTCTTCCACGTAGGTGGCCAGCCGCTCTGCACTGTGCTGAATGGTGCGCAAGGCGTTGGTCACCACGTCCGTGTCGCGCAGGCCTTCGGGTGATAGCAGCCATGCCTGGGCGAGCTGGGAGATGGAAGAGACCTCGTTGCAGCTCATCTGGACCATTCGGTTCACCTCGGTGATGGAGAAGTTCAGCTGCGTGGTTCTGGCGCTGGTGGATCGTGTTTCCTGCTTCATGGCCTGGCCCTCCATGTGATGGTGAGGGTTTCGAGGCCTATGGACACTGTATGCATGGTTGCGTGCTCCGTATTCAGACGAGACAAGGCCTCTCTGATGGGGAGGCCAGCACCAGCTGCGATCGGTGTTCTTACGCACCAGCCCCTGAACAGGGGGCCGGTCGAAATGATAGAGGCTTTGGACGACAAGCGCGCTCAAAAAAAGGCCGAGCGAAGCGACGGCCCGCACCCACTCCCCGTATGTCAGCGCCTGCGGCGTGGTGGTTGCGGGGTTGCAGTCCTGCCGAAGAACAGGACTGCTTCGTCATCTGACTCGCCGTGATGTTTGAACGTAGCGCGCAGCGCGAAGAGAGTTTCACGGCGAACCCCGCAACCGCCACGACGCAGGTTGCCCCGCAGCGAAGCGAAGGGGTCGCGGACATCCGGGTCGCCTTCTTTGATCTGACCTTTCTTGGCGAATCAAGAAAGGGCAGTCGGCTGCCGGGCCGAGACCCGGCCTCTGTCGCCAGAGGCGCGACAGAGTCAAAAAGGAAGCTCAGGCAGCCAGCCTGAACCGCTCAACCACTCCCCCAAACCCCCTCTCCAGATCCGCAATCAAATCCAAAGGATCCTCCAGCCCCACATGCAGCCGCACCACAGGCGCAGTCCCCGTCCACACACTGTGCTCCCGCAACCGCTCAGGCTGCGCCACCAGGGCCAGGCTCTCGTACCCGCCCCACGAAGCCCCCTGCGCAAACTGCCGCAACGAGTCAACGAACACGGCGCCGGCACCGGCGTCCACCCCTTCGGCAAACGCGAATGACACCAGCCCGCTGGCCCCGCTGAAGTCCCGCTTCCACAGCGCATGGCCGGGATCGGAGGGCAGGGCCGGGTAGAAGACGCGGCCGACCTGGGGCTGATGCTCCAGCCATTGCGCGATTTCGGTGGCGTGGCGCTGGTGCTGGGCCAGGCGCACGGGCAGGGTGCGCAGGCCGCGCAGTGCCAGGTAGGCGTCGTCGGCGCCTATGGTCAGGCCCAGGGCCTCGTAGGCGGTGGATATCTTTTTGGACAGCGCGGGGCCGTCGGTGATGACGATGCCCTGCATCACGTCGGAGTGGCCGGCGATGTACTTGGTCGCGGCCTGGATGGAGAGGTTGGCGCCGTGCTCCAGGGGCTGGTAGAACCAGCCGCCGCTCCAGGTGTTGTCGGTAGCCACGGCAATGCCGTGCTGGCGTGCCACGGCGGCCAGGGCGGGCAGGTCCAGCACCTCGTAGAGCAGGGAGCTGGGCGATTCCAGGTAGACCAGGCGGGTGTTGGGGCGGATTTTGCCGGCCAGATCGTCGCGCGAGGGCGAGAAGTACTCCAGCGTGATGCCCAGGCGCTGCAGCAAGGTGGCGTCCACGCGGCGCACGGGCGAGTAGACGCTGTCGGCCACCAAGGCATGGTCGCCGGGCGAGAGCAGGGCGATGAGCACCAGGGTGATGGCGGACAGGCCCGAGGGCGTGAGAAAGGCGCGGTGCCCGCCCTCCAGCGCGACCACGGCGTCTTCCAGCGCGCGGTGCGTGTCCAGGCCGTGGCGGCCGTAGGAGGCCACGCGCTCGCCGGCCTCGCGGCGGTGGTGCAGGTCGGCGTAGGCGGCGCTGTCGGCAAAGCGCACGGTGCTGGTGCGCACCACGGGCACGTTGACGGGGCCGGAGCCGCCCTGCAGCGGCGGCGTGCCTGCGTGCAGCAGGCGGGTCGACGGGCCCAGGGGCCGGTGCTTGTCTTGGGGGATGCTCATGCCACGGCCTCGCTGGGACGGAAGTAGGCGGCGTTGTAGTTCTTGACTTCGCCGGTGTCGGGGTCGATGGCCACGCGGCCGCTCAGGGTTTCCAGCGGCTGGCCGTAGAGATGGAAGTGCAGCGTGGGCTGCTCGCCCACGACGGCAATGCTGTGGATGTCATCGGGCAGGAAGGCGATGGAGGCGCCCGGCTGCACGGTGAATTCGCGCGCCAGGTGGATGCTGGCGCGTGCGGGGTCGCTGCGGTCGTCCGTGCGCTCGTAGAGGCGGTTGAGCTCCTGGCCTTCGACGGCAACGATCACGGCCCAGGTCGTGTGGTTGTGCGGGGCCGTGGTCTTGCCGGGGTTGATGGAGTTCAGGTACAGGGCCAGGCCCGCATCGCCATCGGCCGGGTTGAGGCGGTAGCGCGTGGAGGCGCCCACGCCTTCGGTCTGCGCGGGCGGGGGGAAGTCCGCGCGGCTGAACAAGGCCTTGTGCGCGGCCAGCTGCTCCAGGCGTGCGGTGATGGCCGACAGGGTGCTGCGGTCGGGCGCGCCGGCCTGCAGCAGCTGGCGCACGTCGGCCAGGGCGGCGTCCACGGCCTGGCGGCGCCGGGCGGCGGCGTCTGTATGGGTGCCTGTATCTGCGCCTGTGCCGGCCGGGGTTTCAGTCGTTGTTTCTGCGGTCATGGGATGTGCTCCTGGAGGTGGGGGATCAAAGGGCAAAGCGCAGGCTGTTGAAGGGCAGCGGCGCTGTGGCCGGTGTGGCCGGGGCGGCTGGCGCAGGCCTGGACCGTGCACCATCGCCCAGGGCGCGCTGCAGGAATTCGCGCGTGCGCTCGCTGCGCGGGCTGCCGAAGATCTGGGCGGCCGGGCCGTGCTCGACGATGCGGCCGGCCTCGGTGAAATAGACCTGGTCGCTGACCTCTTCGGCAAAGCGCATTTCGTGCGTGACCAGCACGCAGGTCATGCCGTCCCTGACCAGGTCGCGGATCACGGTCAGCACCTCGCCCACGGTCTCGGGGTCCAGGGCGGAGGTCACTTCGTCGAACAGGATCAGCTCGGGCCGCATGGCCAGGGCGCGCGCAATGGCCACGCGCTGCTGCTGGCCGCCGGACAGCTCGCCGGGGTAGGCGGATTCCTTGTGGTCCAGGCGCACCTTCTGCAGCAGGGCGCGGGCCTCGCGCTCGGCCGTGGCGCGGTCGCGGCCGACCACGCGCGTGGGGGCGATGACCAGGTTCTCCAGCACCGACAGATGGGGGAACAGGTTGTACTGCTGGAAGACGAAGCCCACGCGCTTGCGCAGGGCGATCAGCTCGGCCTCGGTGCGCAGCTGGTCCACGCGCGTGCCCGCCACCGAGATGGCGCCGCGCTGGGGCCGCAGCAGGCCGGTGATGCAGCGCAGGATGGTGGACTTGCCCGAGCCCGAGGGCCCGATGATGGTCACCGCCTCGCCGCGCCGCACCTGCACGTCGATGCCCTTGAGCACCTGGTTGTCGCCAAAGGACAGGTGCACATCCTGCAGGTGGACCAGTGCGGGCGCCGTGCCTGCGGGGGCATCGGCCGTGGCGAGTTGGGAGAGAAAGGAGTCAGTGGCGTTCATGGCGTCGCTCCAATGCCCGGGTTGCCCGGGCGATGGGATAGCAATAGGCAAAGAAAAGCGCGAGCAGCGTGAAGTACACAAGGATGGTGAAGTCCGTGCGTGCCACGGTGTTGCTGGCGATCTGGGCGGTGTCCACCACATCGTGCACGCCCACCAGCGAGGCCAGCGAGGTGCTCATGGTGATGCTGGCGTAGAGGTTCATCCACGGCGGCAGCATGCGGCGCACGCACTGCGGCAGCACGATGAGGCGGAAGATCTCGCTGCGGCGAAAGGCCAGCGACTGGGCCGCCTCCCACTGCGCGCTGGGAATGGACTGGATGGCGCCCCGGAAGATCTCGGCCACGTTGGCGCTGGTGGGCAGGGCCAGGCCCAGCACCACCTTGACCCAGTCGGGGAACGGAAAGGTCCAGCCCACCAGCTTCAGCTCGAACGGGAACACATAGGTGGTGAAGTAGATGAGCACCAGGATGGGCGCATTGCGAAACAGCTGCACATACCAGCGCACGCCCGTGCGCACGGCCGGCGTGGGCGACAGCGACAGGGCGCCCAGCACCAGGCCGGCCACGGTGCCGATGGCCACGGCCAGCACGCTGATCTCGATGTTGACCAGGAGGCCGCGCAGCAGCGCGGGCAGCCATTTCCACAGGTGCACGAAGGCGGGCGGGGCGCTGTCCGTGGCGGCCCAGCAGGCGCACAGGGCCAGCAGTGCGGCGCCCGCGATCAGCCAGGGGCTGCGCGCCGCGCGCAGCAGGGCGGCGGGCAGCGGGCGGGGCGCGGCGCCGGTGTTCAGGGTGGCTTCATTGGCCATAGCCGGGCATCCTCAGGTGTTGTTCCAGCCAGCGGCCCGCCAGGCTGACCAGCCAGGTCAGCAGGCCGAACCACAGCAGGATGAGCAGCAGCAGCTCCAGCACGTTGTCGCGCTGCGACCAGATCATGATGGACTCGTAGGTCACGTCGCCCACGGCAATGGCCGAGGCCACGGCCGTCATCTTCACCAGGTCCACCAGGTTGTTGGTCAGCGAGGGCAGGGCAAAGCGCACGGCCAGCGGCAGCTGCACGCGCACCAGCAGCTGGCGCTGCGAAAAGCCCAGCGAGCGCGCCGCCTCCAACGTGGTGGCGGGCACGGCCTCGATGCCGGCGCGCAGCGCCTCGGCATGGAACACGCCCTTGTGCAGCGAGACCACGATCACCACCCAGACAAAGGGCGTGAGCGGGTTGTTGCCCGCGCCCCAGTCGCGCAGCTGCTGGGTGATCAGCATGTTGAGCACCAGGAAGGCGCAGTACAGCTGCACCAGCGTGGGCGTGTTGCGCGTGACCTCCACAAAGGCGCGCGCAGGCCGCGCCAGCCAGGCGCGGCCCGAGGTCAGGGCCGCCGCCAGCGCCACGCCGGCCGCCAGGCTGCCGGCAATGGTCAGCAGGGCCAGCTGCACGGTCACGAACATGCCGCGCACAAAGGCCTGGCGCTCGGACACGTCCAGCACGAAGGCGTAGTTCAGGCCCAGGCCCTTGAGCGCTTGCACGCCCTGGGCAAGCAGGCTGTCGTTCATGGCACGGCCTCCAGGGCAGCCGGCTGTGCATGCGCATGCGCTTGCGCAGCGGGGTCTTTCAGCGCGGCCACGGCGCGTGCGATGCGGGCCGTGGCCTCGGCCAGCACCTCGTCGCTGGCGGCCGTGGAGATGCGGAAATACGGCGACAGGCCGTAGGCCCCGCCATCCACGGCAGCCACGCCTTCGGACTCCAGCAGCCATTCGGTCAGGTCAGTGTCGCTGGCGATGGGCTGGCCGTCCGGGCGCAGGTGGCCTATCAGCGCGCCGCAGTGCACAAAGGCAAAGAACGATCCGCCCGGCGGCAGCAGGGCCAGGCCCGGCACCTGGTCCAGCGCCTGGGTGACCCGTTGCGCGCGCCGCGCATAGGCGTTGCGGGCCTGCTGCACAAAGCTCTGGTCGGGCGACTGCAGCGCCGCCGTGGCTGCGGCCTGGGCCACGGAATTGGGGCCTGACGAGGCCTGCGACTGGATCACCACCATGGCCTGCACCAGCGCGGCCGGGCCTGCGCCCCAGCCGATGCGCCAGCCGGTCATGGCATAGGTCTTGGAGACGCCGTTGACCAGCAGCGTGCGCTCGCGCAGGTCTGGGGCCACCGCCAGCCAGTGCGCGGGGGCCTGGGGCGTGAACCAGATGTGCTCGTACAGCTCGTCCAGCAGCACCAGCACCTGCGGATGAAGGCGCAGCACCTGGGCCAGGGCGGCCAGTTCCTCGCGGCTGTAGACGGCGCCCGAGGGGTTGCCCGGCGTGTTCAGCACCAGCCAGCGCGTGCGCGGCGTGATGGCGGCCTGCAGCGCGGCCGGCGTGAGCTTGAAGCCCTGCTCAATGCCGCAGTCCACGATGACCGGCGTGCCGTCGTTCACGCGCACGATGTCGGGAAACGAAGGCCAGTACGGCGCGGGCACGATGACCTCGTCGCCCGCGTCCAGCGTGGCCGCCAGCGCGTTGTAGATCACCTGCTTGCCGCCGTTGCTGACGATGATCTGCCCGGCGTCGAAGTCCAGCCCGTTCTCGCGCCGGTACTTGGCGCTGATGGCCTGGCGCAGCGCGGCCGTGCCGGGCGTGGGCGTGTACTTGGTTTCGCCACGGGCCAGGGCCGCGATGGCGGCCTGCTTGATGGGCTCGGGCGTGTCGAAATCGGGCTCGCCCGTGGTCAGCGCAATGATGTCGCGGCCCTGGCGGGCCAGGGCCGTGGCCCGCGCGCTGGCCGCGGCATTGGGCGAGAGCCTGACGCGCTGCACGCGCTGCGAAAGGGGAAAGGGCGTGGTCATGGCGTGGGGCCTTCCTGGAATGCGGCGGCTGGCGTTGGAGAAACCTGCGGCAAGTCGTGCGGCAAATCGTCCGGCAGGGCTTGCAGCACCTTGCCGGGATTGAGCAGGCCCAGCGGGTCGAAGGCCTGCTTGAGACGCCGCATGAGCTGCAGCTCCACGGCGCTCTTGTAGCGGGGCAGCAGGTCGCGCTTGGTCTGGCCCACGCCGTGCTCGGCGCTGATGGAGCCGCCATGGGCGTGCACGCTGTCGTGCACCACCTCGTGGATGGCGTCTTCCTGGGCAAACAGCTGAGCGGGCGTACCGTCCGGCGCGTGCGACACGTTGTAGTGCAGGTTGCCGTCGCCCAGGTGCCCGAAGGCCACGGGCCGCACCGCGCCAAAGCGCGCCTGCAGCAGTGCGGCCGTGGCCGCAAGAAAGTCGGGGATGCGCGAGATGGGCACCGACACGTCGTGCTTGATGTTGCGGCCATCGCGCCGCTGGGCCTCGCCCAGGGCCTGGTCGCGCAGCCGCCACAGGGCCTGGCTTTGCTGCAGGCTCTCGGCAATGGCGGCATCGGTGACCAGGCCGTCCTCGAAGGCCTGGCCCACCACGCACTCGAAGCGCTGGCGCGCATGGTCCTCGCCCTCGCTGTCGGACAGCTCGATCAGCGCAAACCAGGGCGCGTTGAGCGCCAGCGGTATCGGCTGCTCGGGCACATGGCGGGCTATCAGGCCCAGTGCCGTGTCCGACATCAGCTCGAACGCCGTCAGGCTGGCACCGAAGCCCGCCCGCGCCTGGCTGAGGAAGGCCACCGCATCGCGTATGCAGCCAAAGGCCAGCAGGGCCGTGTGCTGGGCGCGGGGCAGCGGATGCAGGCGCAGCGTGGCCGCCGTGATGATGCCCAGCGTGCCTTCGCTGCCCACGTACAGGTCGCGCAGCGCATAGCCGGTGTTGTCCTTGCGCAGCCCGCGCAGGCCGTCCCAGATGTCGCCCTCGGCCGTCACCACTTCCAGGCCCAGCACCAGCTCGCGCGCGTTGCCGTAGCGCAGCACCTGGGTGCCGCCCGCGTTGGTGGACAGGTTGCCGCCAATGGTGCAGCTGCCCTCGGAGCCCAGGCTGAGGGGAAACAGCCGGTCCGCATCGCGCGCTGCCTGCTGCACATGGGCCAGCACGGCGCCGGCTTCCACGGTCAGGGTGTCGTTGTCGGTGTCGATGGCGCGCACGCGGTTCAGGCGCGCCAGCGACAGCAGCACGGCGTGGCCCGAGGCGTCGGGCGTGGCGCCGCCCATCAGCCCGGTGTTGCCGCCCTGGGCCACGATGGGCGTGCGGTGGGCGCGGCACAGGCGTACCAGCTGCGCCACCTGTGCCGTGTCGGCAGGCCGTGCCACGGCCAGGGCCTGGCCCGTGAGGCGGCCATGCTGGTCGGTCAGGTAGCCGGCCGCATCGGCACCCGTGAGCACATGGGCATCGCCCAGGGCGTGGCGCAGCGCGGTGACCAGGTCGGCGGGGCCGGTGATGTGGCCGCTGGTGCTGGTGCTGGTGTTGGTGCTGGTGTGGGTGCTCATGCGGGCGCCTTCCTGAACTTGTCGTGCAGCTGGTGCAGCAGCGGCGTGGGCGTCATGCCGTTGCGCTGCTCCACCTCGATCAGCCAGCCCGTGCGGTGCCAGTCCTGCACGATGCGGTCGATGGCCGCCTGCGTGTCGGACTCGCCCTTGCGCAGCCAGATCACCGAGGGCGAGGGAATGATGTCGGCGGGCGAGACGATCTCGTAGTCCTTCCAGTCCGCATTGCTGGCCACGAGTTCGCGCAGCGTGGGGCTGACATGCACGGCGGCCGCGCAGTTGCCGCCCTTGAGGGCCAGCAGCGACTCGGGCTGGCCCCGGAAGGCCTTGATCTGGGCGCCGTATTGATCGGCCAGCGGCTTGGTGAAATTGCTGCCCTGCGACACGCACACGGGCTTGCCGCGCAGGTCGTCCCACTGGCGCACGCCGCTGTCCTTCTTGGCGATGGCGGCGCCGCCGACTTCCTCGAACGGCGTGGGCACGAAGGACAGGATCTCGCTGCGCTCCTGCGTCCACTGCATGTTGGCGATCAGGATGTCCACCTTGCCCTGCTGCAGGAACTGCACGCGGTTGGACGGCTGGACCTGCACGGTCTCCACCCCCACGCCCAGGCCCTTGGCCACGCCTTCGGACAGCTGCACGTTGTAGCCCACGTGCCTTTGCGTGACGGGGTCGATGGTGCCGAACGGCGGCCCCGAAAGCATCACCCCCACCACGATCTTGCCGCGCTGCTTGATGCGGTCCAGCGTGGCGTCGGCATGGGCTGCCAGGGCCGTGAGGGCGAGCAGGGCCGCCAGTGCGGTGCGGGTCGGCTTCATGGCTTGGCTCCCTTGGCGGCGGCCTGGGTTGCCTGCGCATCGGCCTGCGCTGCCGCATACACCGCGAAGTCGTAGGGCGCGCGGTCGAACTGGCCCTTCAGCGCGCGTTCGTGGCGCTCGGCGATCCAGGTGTCGGGCACGCCGCTGGCGCGGGCCACCTTGAGCAGGAAGCCCGTGCGGTGCCAGTCCTGGATGGCCTTGTCCACGAAGGCCTGGGTGTCGGCCTCGCCGCGGCGCGTCCACACCACGGTGGGCGAGGGAATCAACTGGTCCTGCGTGCCCAGTTCGAAGTCCTTCCACTCGGCTGCATTCGGGCCGGTGAGCTTTTCATAGAGCGCGGGCTGGATATGGACCGAAGCCGCGCAGGTGCCGCCCTTGAGCGCCAGCAGCGACTCGGGAATGCCGCGCAGGCCCTTGACCACGGCGCCATAGCTCTCGGCCAGGGGCTTGGCGAAGTTGCTGCCCTGCGACACGCAGGCCACCTTGCCGCGCAGGTCTTCCCAGCGCTTGATGCCGCTGGCCTTGGCCACCAGGGCGCCGCCGCCGATCAGGTCATAGGGCGTGGGCGCGAACGAGAGGATCTCGCTGCGCTCCTGCGTCCACTGGATGTTGGCGATCAACAGGTCCACCTTGCCGCTTTGCAGGAACTGCACGCGCGTGGAGGCGGTCACGGGAACCGTCTCCAGCGGCACGCCCAGGCGGCGCGCGATGTCGGCGGCCAGCTCGGTCTGGTAGCCGCCGGTCTTGCCAGTGGCGGGGTCCAGCACGCCGAACGGCGGGCTGGCGCCGTCGATGCCCACGGACAGCTTGCCGCGTTGCTTGATCTTGTCCAGCGTGGCATCGGCGTGGGCGGCGCCGGCGCCCAGCAGCAGGGCCAGGGCGGCGGCAAGGGGGGAAAGAAGGCGGGGCATGCGTGAATCCATCAGGGAACGGAAGGCCCGGCCCCGTCTTGCGGGGCCTGGGCCTGGGTGGTCGGAAAAAAAGCAGGGGTGGACCGCCGTGGCGGTCTGCGGTCAGCTGGCGGACTTGAACTTGGCCTGCAGCTCGGGCAGCAGCGGGTTGGCCGGCTCGATGCCCACGCGCTTTTCGGCGGCGATCAGCCAGCCCGTGCGGTGCCAGTCCTGCACCACCTTGTCCACGGCGGCGATGGTGTCGGCCTCGCCCTTGCGGGTCCAGACCACGGAAGGCGCGGGCAGCACCTCGCCGGCGATGGGGGCCGAGTACTGCGCCCATTCGGGGTTGCTGCGCAGCAGCGGGTAGATCAGCGTGCTGTCATGCACGGCAGCCACGCAGTTGCCGCCCTTGAGCGCCAGCAGCGAGTCCGACGAGCTCTTGTAGCCATGCACCTGGGCGCCGTATTCGCTGGCCAGCGGCTTGGCAAAGCTGCTGCCCTGGGACACGCACACGGGCTTGCCGCGCAGGTCTTCCCACTTGGCGATGCCGCTGCCCTTGCGCACGGCGGCAATGCCGCCCACGCGGTAGAAGGGCGTGGGCGCGTAGCCCAGGGTCTCGGCACGGTCGGGGTTCAGCTCCATGGAGGCGATCAGCAGATCCACCTTGCCGGCCTGCAGAAACTGCACGCGCGTGGCGGTCTGCACCTGGACCAGCTCGGCCTCCACGCCCAGGCCCTTGGCCAGGGCGCGTGCCAGCTCGGGGTTCCAGCCCACGAGCTGCTGGGTGGACGGGTCGATGGAGCCGAAGGGCCCGCCATTGACCAGCACGCCAATGGTGACCTTGCCGCGCTGCTTGATCTTGTCCAGCGTGGCATCGGCCCGGGCCTGGGTGCAGGCCAGGGCCAGCGCGGCGGCGATGAAGGTCAGGGATGCGGAAAGGGCGGCGCGGGGCTGGCGGCGCAGGGTGGGGCTTGTGTGCATGGCGGGAGCGGGGCGGTCGGGACGAACGAAAGATGCGTACGCCTGCATCTTCTGGCCGCCCTTGACCCACGGCAACAAAGCTTTGGGAGCATGTTTATGCGCTTTGCGTCGCTGCATCAGGGTGATCACCAGGGGAATGTGGGCCCGCGGCAGGGCGGGTCGATGGTGTAATCGCGACGGCCGGGGTGCTGCGCTCACCGGCACCTCCCAGCGAGCCCTCTTCCATGCACCAAGCCCTAGCGTCCCTACTCGCCCCTCTCGCCTGCGCCGCCCTGCTGTGCGCCAGCCCCGTGGCCTGGGCCGCCAATCCCACCAGCTCGGGCAATTGCGAGGAAAGCTCCACCAACATGTCCGAGGTGCGCGCCTGCCTGCACGAGCAGAACGTGGCCATGGTCAAGGCCGCCTACGCCTCGCTGTCGCTCAAGCTCAAGGCCCGCATGCCCCAGGCGTCGGAAGAGCTGGAAGTGGCGCAGAGAAACTGGGTGCAGTACGCACGCAGTGCCTGCGAGTTCCTCTCTGAATTCAATTCCGCCAGCTTTGCCAAGGACGATGCGCGCGCCAACTGCTGGAGCGACTTCGCCCGCGCCCGCACCAAGCAGCTCAAGTCCTGGGAAATGCAGCTGGACAAGAAGCCCTGAGGGCGGGGACGCTGCTCACTGGTAGTTCAGCGTGAAGGTGGCCCTGCCGTTGGCCTGCCCCGTCGTGACTGCCGCAGCGGTCTGCACGTATTTGGCAGTCAGCGGGATCTTGAACTGGGCAACGCCCTGGACGATGGTTCCCGCACTCCATTGGTTGGTGTTGCCAGGCACGTTGGAGTCCGGGCCGTAGCCGAGAGCGGTGCCATCCTTCAGTATCTGTATGCCTATTCCCGTGGCAACCGGCTTGCCGTCTGGCGCGGTCTGGCTCAAGGTCAGGACGGTGCTCTGATTGCTGGTGTCATTGGCATCGGTGAGCGTGATGTGGGGGCGCAGAACGCTTTCGGGCGCGCCGCCCTTGCATTCCAGCGTGATGTCGAAGTGCTGGGGGATGGAGGTGGATTGGAGGCCCGTGAATCGCAGGATGGGCACAGCGCCCATGGGTACGGAGATGGTCGAGGCGGCCACCGAGCAGGAGGGACCGACCACCACCCTGGTGCGGCCGGACAGGTTGACGTATCCTGCGGTGCAGCTGGGGCACTGAAATCGCATCTCGACGTTCATCCCGGAGCCCGTTAGCGTGCCAGCGGAAACGTTGCCGGTTTTCACCAGCTCGATCCAGACATCCTGGGGATGTGAACTGACATTCCAGAAATAACCCAGTGCGCCCGAATTATTTTCTGATTCGGTGGTAATGGGCATGGTTCTGCCACTGGGAGCGTTGGGGCCTCGCCATGTGGCCCACCAGCGGATTCCAATGCCGGGAATATTGGTGCTGTAGACATTATTGTATCCGGGCGTCTTGTTTCCGGATTGAACATTGGCGGCTACAACGGCTTTGGCAACATCGTACTCGAATGCCGTGTTCAGCACTGCTCGAAGATTAAATACGGTTGCCGTAGACTTCCATAGCGTCGATCCGTTGGAGTAATTTCCGGGTACTGTTATTTCCTCGGGCAGTGAAATGCTGGAGCTGGTGGGGGAGAATACGCCACCGGCAAAGGCATTGGTGTTCATCGTTGCCGCTGAAAAGGCGATGATAAATGGAATGGCGATCAATGCAAGGCGGCGTACTTGCGAGAAAAATGAGGGAATGAAAGAAGAATGCATGATACTGATTCGCTCCATTGCTGAAGTATGATTCTCGAAAATATCACGCAATAGTTTTATTGAACTTTTGAGTGAATAATGAGAGGCTGGAAATGAAAGCATCGAATCATTCGATGGGTGGCCTCTTTAGTATTTCGCACTCTACGCCGAAGATATGAGGTGATGCAATCAGACTGCTCTGATAATGGAGCGTGGCTCAGTCAAAAGCCGCCCATGCACGCCATTTGTAAAGAGCAAGGCCTGCGTGTCACGGAGCTTGGATGCGTGGGAGGTCGCGCAGACAAGCCAGGTCCAGTCCGCTCGCGGCCCCGGCGGCTGTCGTGAGTGCGCCAGGCCGCTCAGTTGCTGAGAGGTGCGGTCGAAGAAGCGTCCCTGGCACCTCTGGCGGCTTGCCAGAGCGCATCGGCCAGGGCTGTGATCTCAGGGGCCAGGTGCAGGCGTTCCAGCCAGCGGTCCGCAATGCCGCTGGCGCCGTGGAGGGCTCCGGCCAACTGGCCCGTGATGGCTGCCGTGGTGTCGGCGTCATCGCCCAGATTGGCGGCCTGCAGTACCGCGCCTTCAAAGCTGTCATGCCTCGCAAAGCACCATAGGGCCGCCTCCAGGCTGTCCACCACGTAGCCGCTGCCGCGAATCTGTGCGGCCGGCTTGTCGCGATAGTCGCCACGGGCAATCTCCCGCAGGCGCGGGCTGGCGCCGTCTTGCAGAACACCGCCCATGTCCAGAACCTGCTTCCGGGGCAGGCCGCGCAGTGCCCGGCACAGCGCCACGGCGAACAGGCGGCAGGCCTGCAGGCATTCAGGTGCCGCGTGGGTCGTGCGTGAGCTGAGTTCAGCCATGCGCTGCACCAGGTCCTCGTCGGGGCCGAAGAACATGGGCACGGGCGCCAGCCGCATCAGGGAGCCGTTGCCGGCCTGGTCCGGGTCGGGCGAGCCGGCTAGCGGATCGCCGGTGGCCAGGAAGCGCTGGATGGCCGCCCTGGTGGCCATGCCGATGTCAAAGCAGTTGCCGGTGGAACTCCAGTACCCCCATTCGTACCAGTTGGCGTAGCGCGTCATCTGGTCCTGCGGGTCGCAGCCGCCGCGCTGGAGCAGGCTTTCGGCCAGGCACAGGGCCATGGAGGTGTCGTCGGTCCACTTGCCTGCGGGCAGCGAGAAGGGGCCGCCGCCCGCCATGTCGGTCAGCGGCGCAAAGCTGCCGCGCGGCTGGAATTCCAGCGTCGTTCCCACGGCGTCGCCGCAGGCCAGGCCCAGCAGGGCGCCACGGTATCGGTCCAGCGTGTCCATGGCCATGCCTGTGCTCCCGCTCATGGTTGTTCAGGAGCAGTGCTGCGCAGCCGCGCGCGCACCTGCATGAGGGCAAAGCCCAGCAGGTTCAGGCCCTGCCAGCGCGCGGGGTCGGTGGCGCGCACATCGTCGGCGGCCAGGCCGATGCCCCAGATGGCGTCCACGGGGCTGGCTTCCACCAGAACCCGGTCGCCCGTGTTCAGCAGATAGCCGGCCAGGGCCGGGTTCTGGGAGAACTTGGCCTGGTTGGCGCGCACCACGATGCCCATGCGCGCGGCCACCCAGGCCGTTTCATCAAAGCCCTGGATGCCACGCCCCAGCTTCTTGGCCTCGCCCGGCGTTCGGCAGCGCACGATGGCCGCGTGCGCCGCCTCGTCGCCAAACAGCCGTGCCTTGCCCGCCATCATGAAATGCTCGGCCGTGGGGTAGTGCTGGCCATCGACCTCGAAGCCCGCCTCGAACCACTGGCTCATGCAGGTCTTGCCGATGGAGCCATCGGCCGCAGGCTGGTGGCCCCAGAACGGCAGAAAGCGCGGGGTGAGACCCTGGGCCATGGCGTGCTGGAGGTCTTGCAGGGAGGCGATGTGGTCTGTGGTGGTCATACGGAGTTCTCAGGTGCGCAATTCTTCCTGTCGAGCCGCACGTAGACGCGCTCCACGGGAGTCATGAGCATCGGATTTCCATCCTGGGCATGGGCCCGCTGCTCGGTGACGAAGGATGTCATGTCGATGACCTCCAGCAGTTCCTCCGTGGCGAAACGGCGTAGCAGCTTGCCACGCAAGCCCAGCTGGATGGCACGCAACGGCAGCTTGGCGCCGCTGGGGGCATGGTCCGGATCCCATTGCTGGCGCACCTCGGAGGTGGCCACCGCCTGCTGCCACTCGGGCAGGCCAGCGTGGAGCCGGGGGTTGAAGGTGGAAGGTACGGCGGCATCCAGCAGGCTCTCGAAGAAAGTCCGGCGTATGCGCAGGCCGAGGATGACTTCCTGGCCGGCCTTGGTCGCCCAGCCGCAGCGATACATCATCCAGAGGAAATTGGGCTTGATCCAGCTCATGCGCGTGAAGCTGAAGTCCGGGCCGCCGAACCGGCCATGCTCCAGTGCGTGAAGGCCGATGGCCGGGCGATAGGCCTGGTAGACCACCACGGTGGAGTCGTCGTAGTGGGCGAGGATGTGCTCTCCCTCGGAAGGCCAGGTGGCAGATTGCTGCAGGTAGGGTGCTGTTGCGAGATTCATGGTCTGTTCGTTGTCGTTGTCGTTGTCGTTGTTGTTGTTGTTGTTGTTGTAGGTGTTCTGAGGGTGCTGCGCCATGCTGCAGGGCCGGTCCTTCACACCACCAGGCAGCCCTGCCGCTCCGACAGGCCGATGGTGGCCTGCATGCCCGCCGTGAACTGCAGGTAGTCGGCCTCCATGCCGTCCGAGAAGATGACGCCATGGTCGGGCATGCGCGAGCGCAGGGTCAGCGGCTGGCCGGCGGTGACCTGGCCGTAGACCAGCTCGGCCGTGGAAGAGCGGCTGGGAAAGGGCTCGCGCACGGCGAAGTCCAGGCGTGGCGCATCCCAAGCGAAGGGCTGGTAGTCGAAGTCGGTGGATGCGCCGCGCACGGCGCGGGCAATGCCCATCGATCCCGTGACGATGCTCTTGATCCAGGCCGACGAGCCCAGCCCCGTGGCGACGATGAGGCCGGAGGACGACTGGGACTCCTGCCGCTCACCCAGCGTGATGTCGTACAGGGCCGAGGTATGACTGCGCGGGCCGATGAACAGGTCGTTGGCGGCGCGCAGCACCTGGCCGTCGCTCAGGCGCGCTTCGGCCAGGGTGACGGCGCGCGTGGGGCGGCGGTTGGCGGCCACGTCGCCCAGCAGGGCGGCCAGGTCGGCGGGGGCGAAGGGCAGCAGCAGGCCGTCCCAGCGCGCGGGCTCGGGGTTGACGCCGATGAGCGGCTGGCCGTCCAGGTATTTCATGGTGTTGGCCACCATGCCGTCCTGGCCCAGTGCCACCACGATGTCGTCGGCGCCGAAGACGAAGTTGGGCACCAGGGCGCGGTCCACGATCTGGTAGCGGCCGCGCGCCTCCAGCGCCTGCACCACGGCCTGCAGGGCGGCGGCGTAGGCGGCGCTTTCGCGCAGGTAGTCGCCGAAGTCGGCACCCAGGTGCTCGATGTAGAAGCGCGCCTGGGACAGCGTGTGGTACCTGGCCACCAGCTCATCGAGCCGCGTGCGCCGCACCACCAGCACGGTCTTGCGTTCATTGGCGTTCACGGCGGCTCCTTGCGGGTTCGGAATCGGCCACGGCGGCTGCATGGCCTGCACCGGCGCCCATGAGCGACTGCAGCAGCTCGGGCGAGACGTTGAGCTGGCCGATGCGCTCGGCCTTCTCGGCAATGCCGCCAAAGGCCTGGGCGATGAGCTGGCCCGGCTGCATGCCCACGGCGGCCAGCGATTGCACGATGCGCGGATCGGCCTTTTCCAGGGCCTGCATGACGGCGCCCACGCGGTAGGCCTCGGCCTCGGCCAGGGTGCGGCTGTTGGCGGCCTGGCCTTCGACGAAGTCGCGGCGGCTGGTCTCCAGCGCCACGTCGGCAGACATCTGTTCGGCGCGCAGCTCGTTTTCCTTGCGCATCTGGGCGGCCTTGGCTTCCAGCTGGGCCTCGCGGATCTGGCGCTTTTTCTTTTCCACGGCCACGTCGGTATCGAGCTCGTTCTGGCGGATGGCGCGCTCGTTTTCCACGGCAGCCATGCGGCGGGCATAGACGGCGTCGTCCGCGGCCTTGAGGTTGGACTCGCGCGCCTCGGCTTCCAGGGCGCGGGCGATGTCGGGCGTGGGTTTGACGGCCATGACCGAGACGCCCAGGATCTCCAGCCCCAGCGCCTCGATCTCGGGCTGGGCGGCCAGCTCCTGCTGGGCCGTGCGCGCAATGAGCGCCGAGGAGCGCAGCGCCTGCTTGAGGTCCAGCGCCTGCACGGCCTGCTGGATGATGACCTCGGCCTGCATGGTCACGCGGTCGCCCAGGCGCTGCGGGTCTTCGGACATGTATTTCTGGCCGTCGCGCGCCAGGGAGAAGTCCATCAGCGTGGCGGTCTGGCGCGGTGTGCTGATGCGGTAGGTGACCTGGCCCTGCACGGTGACGCTCTGGAAGTCGGCCGTCACCAGCTCCAGCATGAAGTGGCAGTCCTGGCTGCCCACGGGCACGGCGACCAGGGTGGTGGTGGGCGCGTAGTAGAAGAAGGACTGGCCCGCACCCTCGCGCACCACCTTGCCGGCGCGGAACTGCATGAGGTGGACCGTGGGTTGGGACTTGATGAAACGGATGCCGAACATGGTGCTTCTCCTTTAAGTTGCTCTGTACAACTTGTATGGGTTGCATAGTGCAACTTAAAATCCGGCACGTCAAGCACAATCCATCCCATGGCTGAAAAAAATTCCCCATCCCCGCAGGGCGCGCTGGACTTCCCGCGCCCGTTCACCACGGTGGACGTGGTCATCTTCACGGTGGCAGACGATGCCCTGCAGGTGCTGCTGGTGCAGCGCCCCACGGCGGGCAGCGAGCCGTTTCCGGGGCTGTGGGCGCTGCCCGGCGGCTTTGTGGATGTGCGCCAGGACGCGGACCTGCTGGCCTGCGCTCGGCGCAAGCTGCTGGACAAGACGGGCGTGGACAGCCCCTACCTGGAGCAGCTGGGAAGCTGGGGCGGCGCGGCGCGCGACCCGCGTGGCTGGTCGGCCACGCATGTGTATTTCGCGCTGATCCCGGGGCACGACCTGATCCTGGCCAAGGGCGCGAATGCGGCCGATGTGTCGTGGTTTGCCGTCGATGAACTGCTGCGCGCGCCTGCGCTGGCCTTCGACCATGGCGAGATCCTGCGCGCAGCGGTGGAGCGGCTGCGGGGCAAGGTGGAATACACCTCGCTGCCGGCCTTTCTGCTGCCCGAGCCTTTCACGCTGCCGCAGCTGCAGCAGGCCTACGAAGTGGTGCTGGGCCGCCCCGTGGACAAGAGCGGTTTTCGCACGCGCATGATGGCGGCCGGCTTTCTGGTCGAGGCCGGCCAGGTGGAGGGCACGTCACGCCGCCCCGCCATGGGCTACCGCCTGGCCGACCGCAGCGCGCCCGTGGTGTTTCCGCGCACCTTCAGCCCGCGGGGGTGAGGGCGACCTTCGATCAGGGCCAGGATCAGGATCAGGCGCCCAGCAGGCTGCAAAAGCGCTGCATGTCCACATTGCCGCCGCTCAGGATGATGCCCACGCGCCGTCCGTGCAGCTCCTCGCCTTTCTGGCGCGCGGCGGCCAGGCCCAGGCAGCCGGTGGGCTCGACCACGAGCTTCATGCGCGTGGCCAGGAAGCCCATGGCATCGACCAGCTCGGCATCGCTGGCGGTGAGGATGTCGGTCACGTCGCGCTGGATGATGGGGAAGGTGATGCCGCCCAGGTGCTGGGTCTGGGCGCCGTCGGCAATGGTCTTTGGGGTGTCTATGTGGACGATGCGGCCCGCGCGCAGCGACTGCTGGCCGTCGTTGCCGGCCTCGGGTTCCACGCCGTAGAGCGCGCAGTCGGGGCTGAGCGCACGCGTGGACAGGGCGGTGCCCGACAGCAGGCCGCCGCCGCCCAGCGGCACGAAGAGAGCGTCCAGCGGGCCGGTTTCCTCGAACAGTTCCTTGGCGGCCGTGCCCTGGCCGGCCAGCACGTCGGCATGGTCGTAGGGCGGGATCAGGGTCAGGCCGTGGCGCTCGGCCAGGTCGCGGCCGATCTGCTCGCGGTCTTCGGTATAGCGGTCGTAGACCACCACCTGGCCGCCATAGCCCTTGGTGGCCGCCACCTTGGCGGCGGGCGCGTCATGCGGCATGACGATGGTGGCGGGAATCTCCAGCAGCCGCGCTGCCAGGGCGATGGCCTGGGCGTGGTTGCCCGAGGAAAACGCCACCACGCCGGCCTTGCGCTGCGCCGGGCTGAAGCGCGACAGGGCGTTGAAGGCGCCGCGGAACTTGAAGGCGCCCATGCGCTGCAGGTTCTCGCACTTGAGAAAGACACGGGCGCCCAGCGCATCGTCCAGCGTGCGCGAGGTGAGCACGGGCGTGCGGTGGGCATGGCCCTGGATGCGTTGGGCCGCTGCGGCCACGTCGTCGTAGGTGGGAAGAAGGCTTGTCATCGGTACAGGAAAAACAGGGGTGGATCGGGAAGGGGGGCCCGGACCTACTTGGCGTAGCTGTAGACCGTGGCGCGCGACACGCCCAGGTGGGCGGCAATGGTCTCCATGGAGCGGCGCACATCGAGCAGGCCGGCGCCCTTGAGCTCGCGGACCAGGGCGCGGCGCTCCTCGGGCTTGAGGGCGCGCGGCGTGGTCGCCAGGCGGGCAGCGAACTGGTCGATGCGGGCACGCACCGTGTCGGCGCCTGCGCCGGCGCCCGTGGGGTCCAGCATTTCGCGCTCGGGGGTGTCGCCGCTGACGGCGGCAAAGCGGTTGAGCATGCCCTGGAAGCCCTGGAACATCGTCAGGTCCACATTCATGCACAGGGCGGCGATGTAGCGGCCCTCGGAGTCGCGGATGCCGATGGACGTGCTCTTGGCCTGGCGGCCATCGGCGAACTGGTTGGGGTAGTTGGCGATGACCTGCTCGTAGCCGGGGTCGAGGATGCGGGCCAGGCCCAGCTCCGTCGCGCCCTGGCCCACTTCGCGGCCCGACAGGTTGTTGTGGATGGCCAGCACCGCATGGGACGGGTCGAGCAGGTCATGCACCACCACCTCGCAGAACGGGGCAAAGGTCTGGCCCAGGCCTTCGGCGATCTGGGCCAACTGGTCCAGAAGCTGGCGCTGTTCAGGGGTTCGTTGGGTCATGTTGGACATTTTGTTTTGAATTGGACAAAATGTCAAAATCCAGACGACTTCTCTGCGCTTTCCACCATGTTCGACACCCTTGTAGACCTGCTGCAATCCCAGGGCGCGCGTTTTCGCGTGCTGGAACATCCGGCCGAAGGCCGCTCTGACCTGGTCGCCGAAATCCGGGGCACCGCCCCCGGCCAGGGCGCCAAGGCCATGCTCTGCAAGAGCCGCGACGCGGCCGGTGCGGGCGATCCTCAGCTGTTCCTGGCCGTGCTGCCCGGCGACCGCAAGCTGGACTTCAAGCGCCTGGCCCAGGCCGTGGGCGTGCGCAAGGCCACGCTGGCCTCGCCCGAGGAGGCCCAGGCCGCCACGGGCTGCGTGATGGGATCGGTGCCGCCGTTCTCCTTCAACCCGCAGGTGCGCCTGGTGGTGGACCCGGCCCTGGTCGAGCGCTTTGGCGAGATCGCCTTCAACGCAGGCCGGCTGGACCGCTCCATCGTGCTGGACTCGGCCGACTATGTGCGCATTGCCCGGCCCGCGCTGCACAGCCTGAGCGGGGATGGCGCCGATTGACCCGGGGGCCGGGCGGTGCCCACAATCGCAGCAACGCCCGCACACCCTCTCCTGACCATGTCCACCCCTGCGAAGCAGCACCCTGACCGGCCCGATGCGGCCGGCTTTGTGCGTGCGGCGCTGGCTGCTGCCCTGGCCCAGGTGCAGTCGCATCTGGCGGTCTTGGAGGGCGGTGGCAACGATGCCGAGACCATCCACCAGCTGCGCGTGGCCATGCGGCGCCTGCGCACCGTGCTGCGTGAGTGCGCGGGGCTGGCGCCGGACATGCGCGCCGAATGGGATGAACCCCTGGCCCAGGCCTTTGCGCAGCTGGGCACGCTGCGCGATGCTGATACGTTGGCCGATGTGGTGCGCCCGCTGCTGCAGGCAGCCCATGCGCCCCTGTGCGACTGGCAGGCGCCGCAGGCCGTGCAGGCGGATGCAGCCGCTGCCGTGCGCGAGCCGCCATTCCTCCAGGCGCTGGCCGAGATCCAGGCGCTGGCGCAGGCGCCGCAGGCAGAGCCATCGGCCCGTTTTGCCCATCTGTCCGCCACAGGCACGCGCAAGTACCTGGCACGGCGGCTGGCGCGCCTGCACCGCCAGGTGCTGCGCGACGGCCGGCACTTCGACCGCCTGTCGCTGGCGCAGCAGCACCGCGTGCGCAAGCGGCTCAAGCGCCTGCGCTACCTGGCGGACTTTGCGCGGGAATTCGCGCCCGGAATGTGGCCCGGCAAAAAGGGCCGGCGCTTTGCCGAGGCGCTGGTGCCCGCCCAGGACGCGCTGGGCCTGCACAACGACATGGCCGTGGCGGCGGAGCATTTTCGTGACGAGGCCGGCACGGATCCGCGCGCCTGGTTCGCCGCCGGCTACCTGCAGGCCCGCCTGGCCACCAGCGCGCGCAGCAGCCGTCGCGCGCTGCGGGCGCTGGCCCGGGTGCCGGGCTTCTGGGCTGGGCGATAATCCGCCGCTGGCGCACCGCCGCAGCCCCTGGGCCGTGGCGGTGCGCTGTTGCTGAAGGTGCCCCATGCCGTTCACCGGCCAGGGGTTCAACGGGAAGCAGGTGCGCGATGCCATCGAGGTGGCCGCTCGCAATGCCTGCGCTGCCCCCGCAACGGTCAGCGGAATACAACTCCCCACGCGGACGCCCCACAAACCACGCGCCGCAAGCCACTGTGTCCTTCTCGGGCATGGGAAGGCGGGGATGCCTGCCGCAGCGCGCCCACCCTGCGCGCCGCAGCGTTCCGCAAGCCCGGATACCGGCCTTCTGCATTGCTTTCGGACGCCGCGGGAGTGCGCCTGTCCGGTCCGGCCCCAGCCTGCGCTGCCGTGGCCGGCTCCGGCGTGCGCGCTGTGCGGCGTGGTTCAGACGATAGGCCCCGCGGGTGAGTGGGGCAGTTGGGTTCAACGCATGCGCTTCGCTTCTTCGGCCGCCGATTCCTCCGGCCTTCTCTCTGTTCTCCCTCTTGTCTCCAGCCTGCGGCCCGTAGCGGCCGCCGTCCTGCTGGCCAGCTGCGCTGCAGCGGCCGGCGCCGCGCAGGAGCCGGCCTCGGGCCGATCCACGGACTCCGCCGACGATGCGCTGGACGCCGTCTTCGTGACCGCCACCGCGCGGCCCGAGGCGCGCAGCCGCATCGCGGGCACCACGCAGACCATCGACCGCGAGGCCATAGAGCGCTCCAGCGCGCGCTCGGTCACCGACCTGCTGGCCGAGAACGCCGTGGGCTTTCTCAGCGAATGGACGGCGGCCCAGACCTCGATGAACCTGCGCGGCGCCTCCACCGACGGCCAGGGGCGCGACTTCCGCAGCCAGGTGCTGGTGCTGGTCAACGGCCGGCGCGCGGGCACGGCCAACCTGTCCAAGCTCAGCCCCTCGGATGTGGAGCGCATCGAGATCGTGCGCGGCCCGTCCTCGGTGATCTACGGCAGCCAGGCCATGGGCGGGGTGGTCAACATCATCATGAAGACGGGAGCTACCGCACCCGGCACGCGTGCCCAGGTCCAGGCCGGTTCATGGGACCTGTGGCGCACCGATGCGCAGACGGCCGGCGCCAATGACCGCTTCGACTGGTACTTCGGCGTGAGCGCAGGCGGGCGCGGCGACTACGAGTCGGGCGACGGCGGCACGCGCATGGAGAACACGGGCTGGAAGCGGCGCGGCGCCAGCGGCGCCCTGGGCTGGCAGCTGCACGAGCTGCACCGCGTGGAGCTGCAACTGCGCACGGACGGCATCTACAACGCGGGCTTTCGCGGATCCGGCGCCAACATCTACAGCCGAGACAACCGCAGCAACCGCTCGCTGGACCTGACCTACGAGGGCGCACTGCCCGGCCAGCGCCTGAGCTGGACGACCCACCTCTACAGCCTGGTCGATACCGACGAGTTCAACTGGGCATCGCCCGTGATCCGCTCGGGCAACAGCGCCGTGCCCGGCACGGCGCGCGACTACAACCACCGCCAGCTGGACGCCACGGGCCTGCGCTTTCAGCCGCGCCTGCGTGTCAGCCAGACCAATGACCTGCTGATGGGCTTTGACTGGGAGCGCAGCAAGCTGCGCTCCGACCGCCTGCGCGTCGCCATGCCCGGCGGCCCGGCGGGCCAGGTCGCGCCCTACGACAACAACCAGACCGAGCAGGTGCACGCGCTGTACTTCGAGGACGCGCAGACCCTGTTCGACGATCGCCTCACGCTGCGTGCCGGCCTGCGCAAGACCTGGGGCACGACGCGCTTCGACGATACGCCCAACCTGGCCCTGGCCCAGGCCAGCACGCGCGACTACGACAACCACACCTGGTCGGCCGGCGCCACCTGGAAGGCCACGGACCGGCTCACGCTGCGCGCTGCGGCCTCCACGGGTTTCCGCGCGCCCACGGCCACGGAGCTGGCCTCGGACTTCACGGCCGTCGGCGGTGGCCGCACCTTCGGCAACCCCAACCTCAAGCCCGAGACCAGCCGCCAGATCGAGGTCGGCGCCGCGCTGCAGCAGCCCGGCTGGCGCGTGGATGCGGCCCTGTTCCAGAACACCATCAGCGACCGCATCATCACCGTCTCGCGCGGGGCCACGACCAATACCTCGGACTACGCCAACAACGCGGCCGACATCGTGGCGCGCGGCCTGGAAATGCAGGCCGACATGGACCTGGCGCGGGCGCTGAACCTGACGGGCCACCAGCTCAAGGCCTGGGCTGGCGGCTACTACCACTTCAGCATGCGCGACAAGGGCTCGGCCGCCTCGGCCAATACCGACAAGGTGCAGCGCATGTACCGCTACGAGGCCTCGGCCGGCGTGCGCTACGGGCGCGGCAGCGGGCGCCTGCAGGGCGACTGGAGCCTGCAGCTGTCCACGCTGCTGCGCGGTCCCATGTGGTACGACACGGAAGAGGCGCTGCTCATCCCGCAGGGCGAGCCCAGCAGCACCTTCATCCACCGCAAGGGCGCCTTCACCATCTGGAACCTGCGTGCCGACTACCGCGTGTCGCGCGGCGTCAAGCTGTTCGCAGCCGTCAACAACCTGTTCGACCTGAACCGCCATCCCATCTTCATCGCGCTGGACCGCGCGCCCTGCATCGCCAACCCGGCGTACCAGAACGGCGGCTGCGGAACGTCGATGGCCGGCCGCGAACTCATGGTCGGCCTGCAAGCAGAGTTTTGAGGACCACGGCATGAGGCAATCCAGCACCACGCGCCGCCAGTTGCTGCGCCAGGGCGCGGCGGCGGCCCTGGGCTGCGGCCTGCCCGCGGCCTGGGCCGACACCGTCGCTGCAGGCGGGCCGGTGGTGCTGCAGGATGCGCTGGGCCGGCGCGTGGAGATTGCCGCGCCGCCGCAGCGCATCGTCTCCATCTTTGCCTCCAACACCGAGCTGGTGGCCGCGCTGGGCCTGCTGGACCGCGTGGTGGGCGTGGAGGATTTCACGCGCTTTCCACCGGGCGTGGAGCGCATTCCCAAGGTGGGCGGGCGGCTGGGGTTCTCGGTGGACGCCGTGGTGGCGCGCCAGCCGGACCTGGTCATCGTCACGCCCGCGCGCCAGGCGGCGCACCAGCTGGTCGATCCCATGGAGCGCATCGGCGTGCCGGTGATGGTGCTGCTCAGCCGCTCGCTGGCCGAGGTGATGGACAACCTGCGCCTGGTGGCCCGCGCCACGGGCGTGCAGGCGCGCGGCCAGGCGCTGGCCCTGGCGCAGGAGGCGCGGCTGCTGCGCGTGGACCGGCAGGTGGCCGGCCAGCCCCGGCCGCGCGCGCTCATGGTCACGGGCCGGCTGGGCAACGGCATGCTGCTGGCGGCCCGGCCGGGCACCTATACCGGCGAGGCCATGGTGCGCGCGGGCGCCGCGTTCGCGCTGGACGGCCTGGGCACCGTGCCCCAGGTCTCGCCCGAGGCCGTGCTGGCCGCCGACCCCGACGTGCTGCTGTTCGCTGGCACGCAGGAGGCCATGCAGGACCTGATCGGCCAGCGCGGCTGGCGCGACCTGCGTGCCGTGCGCGGCGGCCGGGCCACCACGGTGGCGCGCGCCGAGTTCCTGATTCCCGGGCCGCGCACCTTTGGCGGCGTGGAAAAACTCTCGCGCTGGCTGCACCCTGCGGCCTGGGCCGGGGAGGCCGCATGAATTCCCTTTCACATCCACCTGCGTGGCGCCCCTGGGCCGGTGCGGTCCTGCTGCTGCTGGCCAGCCTGCTGATCGCCGCCTGCGCGGGCCACCAGTGGGCCAGCCCGGCCGACCTGCTGGCCGCGCTGGGCGGCGAAGACAGCCTGCGCAGCCGGCTGCTGCTGCAGTGGCGCGTGCCGCGCGTGCTGGCAGCCGCCCTGGTGGGCGCGCTGCTGGGCCTGTCGGGCGCCATCTTCCAGGGCGTGTTCCGCAATCCGCTGGCCGAGCCCTATCTGCTGGGCGCCTCGGGCGGCGCGGCGCTGGGGGCGACTGTCGCCCTGCTGGTTCCCATGCATCTATTGTTCGGCCTGTCCCAGGCCTGGACGCTGCCCGTGCTGGCCTTTGCGGGCGCCTGGGGTTCGACCATGCTGGTGCTGGCCGTCTCGCGCGTGGCCGGTGCCACCGATGCGGCCGGCATGCTGCTGGCCGGCGTGGCGCTGGCGGCCGTGCTGGGCGCGCTGCGCTCGTTCCTGATGCTGGCGCTGTCCGATGAGACGGTGAGCCTGCAGGTGGTGCTCAGCTGGGTGCTGGGCGGCATACAGACGCCGTCCTGGAGCGGCCTGGGCCTGCTGGCCGGCGCCTCCCTGGCCTGCCTGGCCGGGGCCATGGCGCTGGCGCGCGGGCTGGACCTGCTGGGCCTGGGTGCCGATGCGGCCCAGGGCTTCGGCCTGGATGTGGCGCGCTTCACGCCGCTGGCCGTGCTGGCCGGCTCGCTGGTGGTGGCCGTGGCCGTGGCCTATGGCGGGCTGGTGGCCTTCGTGGGCCTGGCTGCGCCGCACATCGCGCGCTGGATGGCGGGACCGCTGCACCGCGCGGCCCTG
The DNA here is from genome assembly GCF_059567865.1 of Delftia sp. BGA-UO-ETr-SB1. Classification (NCBI taxonomy): domain Bacteria; kingdom Pseudomonadati; phylum Pseudomonadota; class Betaproteobacteria; order Burkholderiales; family Comamonadaceae; genus Delftia; species Delftia sp. BGA-UO-ETr-SB1. The sequence goes on from NZ_JCAQOW010000006.1 coordinate 966,623, forward strand.
CCGGCGTCGGCGCTCACGGGCGCCATCATCGTCACGCTGGCCGATGCCATTGCGCGCAGCGTGCTGCCGCCGGCCGAGATCCCGCTGGGCCTGGTCACGGCCGTGGCGGGCGGGCCCTTCTTCATCGTGCTGCTGGCGCGCAGGCTGAGGTCCGCATGAACGGTGCCATCCCTTGCGCCCCACCGCGCCTGCAGGCCCGGTCCCTCACGCTGCGCCACCGTGGCCGCAGCGTGCTGGACGCCGTCTCGCTGCAGCTGCCCGCCTGCGGCGCCGTGGCCCTGGTGGGACCCAATGGCGCGGGCAAGTCCAGCCTGCTGTCCCTGCTGGCGGGGCTGCAGGCGCCTGCATCCGGCAGCGTGCTGCTGGACGGGCAAGACATTGCAACCCTGTCCGTGGCCGAGCGCGCACGCCGCGTGGGCTACATGCCCCAGCGCTTTGCGCCGCACTGGGACCTGACGCTGGCCGAGCTCATGCACATGCGGCTGGCGGGCCGGGGTGATGTCGAGGCGGCCATTGCAGGCGCCGGGCTGCAGGATTTCACGCGCAGGCGCTGGTCCACGCTGTCGGGCGGCGAGCAGGCGCGTGCCCTGCTGGCCACCGTGCTGGCCACCGACCCGCCCGTGCTGCTGGCCGACGAGCCCGGCGCCGCGCTGGACGTACGCCACCGCCTGGCCCTGGTGCAGGCGCTGGCGCAGCGCGGGCGCGAGCGGCTGGTGCTGGTGGTCATGCATGACCTGGACCTGGCGCTGGCGCACTTCGGGCGCGTCATCGTGCTGGACAAGGGGCGCATAGCGCTCGATGGAGCCCCTGCCGAGCTTCTGCATGCGCCGGGGCTGGATGCCGTGTTCGGCGTGGATTTCGAGCGCATCGTCGCACCCCCGCAAACCTTGCTGCGCGCGCGGCTGAAACAGGAGAACTGAACCCATGCGCATCGATCTGGCCGGCTGGACGCGCGACGCCACGCGCGGCGACCACCGTGAATTCCTGGCGCTGTTCGAGCGCGCCGAGCGCCTGGGTTTCGAGGGCGTGTGGTTCAACGAATTCCGCGTGCCCGATACCGCTTGGCCCTATCCCTCGCCCCTGCTGCTGGCCGCCGCCGTGCTGGCGCGCACCGAGCGGCTGCGCGTGGGCACCTCGGTGCTGGTGCTGCCGCTGCACCATCCGCTGATGCTGGCCGAGGAGATTGCCCAGCTGGACCTGCAAAGCGCCGGCCGCATCGACGTGGGCGTGGGCCGGGGCACGGAGCCGGCCGCGCTGCGCGCCCTGCAGATCGATGCGGACAGCACGCGCGAGCGCTTCGAGCAGTCCTGCCGCATCCTGGTGGAGGCGCTGTCGGGCAGGCCCATCGTGGCGGGGCAGGGGCCCTGGCGCTTCGAGGACCGGCCCGCCCTGCCTTCGACCGTGCAGCGTCCGCATCCTCCCTTGTATGTGGCCGGCTCCACGGCAGAGACCCTGGGCTTTGCCGTCGATCAGAATCTGCCCCTGCTGCTGAGCCTGGAGCCGCCCGAAGGCATGCAGCTGGAGCGCCTGGAGGCCGCTGCCCGAGAGCGCGGGCGCGATGCCGCCGCGCTGCGCGCGCGTTCATCGCTGGCGCGCTATGTCTGCATCGGTGCCGATGAGGCCGCCGTGCAGGCCCGGCTGGCCACGCTGTGGCCGCAGCTGTACCAGCGGCGCGTGTACTTTGCGGGCAAGCGCGGCGTGCCGGCCGACCAGGTGCTGCCCATCGATGTGCCGCGCGTGCTGGCCGAGCAATTCATCCATGGCACGCCCGAGCAGTGCCATGTGCAGATCGCCGCCTTGCGCGAGCGCACGGGCATTGGCCAGCTGCGCTGCGTCTTCAACGCCAACGGCCTGTGGAGCGATGCCCAGGCCCTCGCCGGCATGGAACTGTTTGCGCAGGAGGTTCTCCCTTCATTGCGCAGCGCCGTGCCTTTCGCCACCGTCTGACTTCCTCTTTTTTCTGGAGAACCTTCCATGCAAACCGCCAAGATTCCCGCCACCATCGTCACCGGCTTCCTGGGCAGCGGCAAGACCACGCTGCTGCGCCACATCCTGGACAACGCCGATGGCCGGCGAATCGCTGTGATCGTCAACGAGTTCGGCGAGCTGGGCATCGATGGCGAGATCCTCAAGGGCTGCGGCATCGGCTGCGACGATGAGGGCAACGAGCGCGAAGGCGCGCTGTACGAGCTGGCCAACGGCTGCATGTGCTGCACGGTGCAGGAAGAGTTCTTCCCCGTGATGCGCGCGCTGGCCGAGCGCCGCGACCAGATCGACGCCGTGATCATCGAGACCTCGGGCCTGGCCCTGCCCAAGCCCCTGGTCCAGGCCTTCCAGTGGCCCGAGATCGCCAACGTGTTCACCGTGGACGCGGTGGTCACCGTGGTGGACACGCCAGCGGCCGCCAGCGGCCAGTTCGCCGCCAATCCCCAGGCCGTGGACGAGCTGCGCCGCGCCGACCCCAACCTGGACCATGAATCGCCGCTGCACGAACTCTTCGAGGACCAGCTGGGCGCGGCCGACCTGGTAGTGCTCAACAAGACCGACCTGGCCGATGCCGAGGCCCTGGCGCGCGTGACCGCCCTGGTGCGCGAGGAGCTGCCGCCCGAGGTCAAGATCGTGCAATCGTCCCAGGGCCGCCTGCCGCTGGACGTGGTGCTGGGCCTGGCCAAGGCGGCCGAGACCACCATCGACCAGCGCGTGAGCCACCATGACCACGACGAGGACCATGACCACGACGACTTCGACTCCTACGTGATCGACCTGCCCGCCGTGGACCGCGACCGCCTGCTGGCCGCGCTGGAGATGCTGGTGGAGCAGCACAGCATCCTGCGCGTCAAGGGCTTTGCCGACATTCCGGGCAAGCCCATGCGCTGGCTGCTGCAGGGCGTGGGCCGCCGCTTCGACCACCATTTCGACCGCGCCTGGCGCGAGGGCGAGCAGCGCGGCACGCGCCTGGTGTTCATCGGGCAAGACCTTGATGAAGCAGCGCTGCGCAAGGGCCTGGAGAATGTGGCCGCCTGACCTTCCGATTCCGCACTGAAACCTGTTCCATGCACCTGCTGTCCACGCGCCCCGGCGGCTTCGTCGAGGACGAGAGCATCGTCACCCGCCTCGACCAGACGCCGGCCGACATCGTCATCCTGAGCTCGGCCGACACCACGCTGGCCCTGCTGTCCTCGGCCGTGGCCGCGCTGGCCGGGGCGTCGGCGGACTTCCCCTCGGTGCGGCTGGCCAATCTGCTGTACCTGCGCCAGCCGGCCTCGCTGGACCTGTATGTGGACGAGGTGCTGCGCCATGCGCGCGTGGTCATCGTGGACCACCTGGGCTCGGAGTCGGCCTGGCCCTACGGCATCGAGCAGATCGGCTCGCTGGCGCGCCGCAAGGGGCAGCGCCTGGCCATGTTCTCGGGTGACCTGCAGGAAGACCCGCACCTGCTGGCGCGCAGCACGCTGCCGGCCGCCGCCTGCCGCCAGCTGTGGCAGTACCTGCGCTCGGGCGGCGCGGCCAATGCGCGCGAATTCCTCAAGGCCACCGTCTACCACGGGCTGGACCGGGGCGATGCGCCGCTGCCGCCGCGCACCCTGCCGCAGGCGGCTGTCCACGTTCCCCCGGCGCTGTTCGCTGCCAGGAGCCATGCCCAGGCCCAGGTCCATGCCCATGACGTGGCCGGCATCGACGACCTGCAGCACGCCTGGACGCCGGGCGCGCCCACGGTGGCCCTGGTGTTTTACCGCTCCCACCTGCTGGCCGGCAACACGGCAGCCTTCGACGCCATGGCCCTGTCGCTGCAGCAGCGCGGCATGAACCCACTGCCCGTGGCGCTGGACTCGCTCAAGGACCCGCTGTGCCTGGCCACGCTGCGCCAGCTCTGCGAAGACCATGCCGTGCAGCTGGTGCTCAACACCACGGCGTTCTCGGCGCTGGAATCGGGCACGGCCCTGGCCGGTGATGCGCCCGTGCTGCAAGTCATTGCCAGCGGCGGCAACCGCGAGGACTGGTGGGCCGACAGCCAGGGCCTGCGCCCGCGCGACATCGCCATGCAGGTGGTGCTGCCCGAGATGGATGGCCGCATCATCACGCGCGCCATCAGCTTCAAGGGCCTGTCCCACCGCTGCGCCTTCACCCAGGCCGACGTGGTGGCCTACCAGCCCGAGCCCGACCGAGTGGACTTCGTGGCCGACCTGGCCTGGCGCTGGTGCCGCCTGCGCAGCCTGCCCGCGCGCGACAAGCGCCTGGCCCTGGTGCTGGCCAACTATCCGGGCAGCGAAGGCCGCATCGGCAGCGGGGTGGGGCTGGATACGCCGGCCTCGGTGATCGCCATCCTGCAGCACCTGGCGGCCGAAGGCCATGAGCTGGGCGACCCCGCGCAGCTGCCCGCCGATGGCCAGGCGCTGATGTACACCCTGCAGCAGGGCATTGCCAACGACCCGGCCCAGTGGCCGCTGCGCCCGGCCTGGCAAAGCTATGCGCTGGACGAGTACCTGGCGCGCCTGGCCGCGCTGCCGGACGGCATGGCCGACGCCATCACGGCGCGCTGGGGCGCGCCCGAGGCCGACCCGCTGCTGCGCCAGGGCCGCTTCATGATCGCGGGCCTGCGCCTGGGCCATGTCTTTGTCGGCATACAGCCGGCGCGTGCATTGGTCGGTAAAGGCATGGGCGCGCAGGACTATGCGAGCTACCACGATGCCGAGCTGGTGCCGCCCCACGGCTACCTGGCCTTCTACTTCTGGCTGCGCGACCGCTTTGCCGTGGACGCCATGGTCCACGTGGGCAAGCATGGCAACCTCGAATGGCTGCCGGGCAAGAGCCTGGCGCTGTCGGGCGCGTGCTGGCCCGATGCCATCCTGGGCCCGCTGCCCCATCTCTACCCCTTCATCGTCAACGATCCCGGCGAAGGCGCCCAGGCCAAGCGCCGCAGCCAGGCCGTGATCATCGACCACCTGATGCCGCCGCTGACGCGCGCCGAAAACCACGGCCCGCTGCAGGACCTGGAGCGCCTGGTGGACGAGTACTACGACGCCCTGCTGGTCGATGCGCGGCGCGGCGCGCTGCTGCGCCGCCAGATCCTGGACATCGTGCGCCGCCAGCACCTGGACCAGGAGCTGGACCTGGCGCCCGGTGCCGCGCAGGACGACGATGCCGTGCTCGAACGCATAGACGCCTACCTGTGCGAGCTCAAGGAAACCCAGATCCGCGACGGCCTGCATGTCTTCGGCGCATCGCCTCAAGGGCGCCAGCGCCGCGACACGCTGCTGGCGCTGGCGCGCTTCCCGTCGGACGAAGGCCAGGGCCTGATACAGGCGCTGGCCGCCGACCTGCTGGACAGCCCCGGGTTCGACCCGCTGCGCATGGAGCCCGCACGCCCCTGGACCGGCGCGCGCCCCGCCGCACTGCAGGCCGTGAGCGACGAGCCCTGGCGCCATGAAGGCGACACGCGCGAGCGCCTGGAACTGCTGGCGCAGCAACTGCTGGAAGGTGAGGCCCCGGCCGGTGACTGGCCGCAGACGCGCGCCGCACTGGAACAGGTGCATGCCGTGCTGGCGCCCGCGCTGGATGCCTGCGGCGGCGAGGAACTGCGCCAGCTGCTGCGCGGCCTGCAGGGCCGCTTCGTGCCGCCCGGGCCCAGCGGCTCACCCTCGCGCGGGCGGCCCGACGTGCTGCCCACGGGGCGCAATTTCTACACGCTGGACACGCGCGCCATTCCCACCCAGGCCGCCTGGGAGCTGGGCCAGCAGGCCACGCTCAGGCTGCTGGAGCGCTATCTGCAGGAGCATGGCGAGTACCCGCGCACCCTGGGCCTGTCGGTCTGGGGCACGGCCACCATGCGCACGGGCGGCGACGACATCGCCCAGGCCTTTGCGCTGATCGGGGTGCGCCCCAAATGGGCTCCCGGCAGCCAGCGCGTGGTGGACTTCGAGGTGGTGCCGCGCGTGGGCATGGGCCGGCCGCGCGTGGATGTCACGCTGCGCATCTCGGGCTTTTTCCGCGATGCCTTCCCGGGCGCCGTGCAGATGTTCGACGCGGCCGTGCAGGCCGTGGCCGCGCTGGATGAGGACGCCGAGGACAACCCCATACGCGCGCGCATCCTGGCCGAGGCCGAACAGCTGCAGGCGCAGGGCATGGACGCCGTGCAGGCCCGCCTGCAGGCCGGCTGGCGCGTGTTCGGCGCGCCGCCCGGCCACTATGGATCGGGACTGGGCGGACTGTTCCAGAGCGGTGATTGGCAGGGCGATGCCGACCTGGCCCAGGCCTACCTGGGCTGGAGCCAGCACGCCTACGGCCAGGACGCCGAGGGCGTGCCCGCAGGCGATGCGCTGCGCCGCCGCCTGGGCGAGCTCGACGTGGTGGCCCACAACCAGGACAGCCGCGAGCACGACATCCTCGACTCGGGCGACTACTTCCAGTTCCAGGGCGGCATGGCCTCGGCCGTGCGCCACCTCTCGGGCCGCCAGCCCGCGCTCTACCACGGCGACCATGCCAACCCGGCCCAGCCGCGCGTGCGCTCGCTCAAGGAGGAGATTGCGCGCGTGGTGCGCTCGCGCGTCACCAATCCCAAGTGGATGGACGGCGCCAAGCGCCACGGCTACAAGGGCGCCTTCGAGATGGCGGCCACGGTGGACTATCTCTTCGGCTTCGACGCCACCACGCAGCAGGTGGGCGACCACCAGTACGCCCTGGTGGCCGACGCCTATGTGCTGGACGCGGCCACGCGCGACTTTCTCGTGCAGCACAATCCGCAGGCCCTGCGCGACATGCTGGAGCGCCTGCTCGAAGCCATGCAGCGCGGCCTGTGGGAGCAGCCCGGCGACTATCGCCAGCAGCTGGAAGACCTGCTGCTGGAACATGAAAACCATCTCGAAGGATTGCGCGGATGACCGCATCTCCTGACCTGGGCAGCGGCGCCCAGCCCGCGCTGCCGCCGCTGTTTCCCTTTGCCGCCATTGCCGGCCAGCCCCTGCTGTGCCAGGCGCTGCTGCTGGCCGCCATCGACCCGCAACTGGGCGGCGTGCTGATCGAGGGGCCGCGCGGTACGGCCAAGTCCACGGCCGCGCGCGCGCTGGCCGAGCTCATCGATGCCGCGCCCTTCGTCACGCTGCCGCTGGGCGCCTCGCTGGAGCATCTGGCCGGCTCGCTGGACCTGGGCCAGGCCATGGCCGGCCATGCACTCAAATTCGCGCCCGGCCTGCTGGCGCGCGCCCATGGCGGCGTGCTCTATGTGGACGAGATCAACCTGCTGCCCGATGCCCTGGTCGATGTGCTGCTGGATGCGGCCGCCAGCGGCGTCAACGTGGTCGAGCGCGACGGCATCTCGCACCGCCACGCGGCGCGCTTCGTGCTGGTGGGCACCATGAACCCCGAGGAAGGCCAGCTGCGCCCGCAGCTGCTGGACCGCCTGGGCCTGTGCGTGCGCCTGGCCAATGTGGAGGATGCGGCCCAGCGCCAGGCCATCGTGCGCGCGCGGCTGCTGTTCGATGCCGACCCGGCCGCCTTCCGCGCCCGCCATGCAGACGCCCAGGCCGCGCTGGCCGCGCAGCTGCGCACGGCACGCGAGCGCCTGCAGCCGGCCGGCGCGCTGCCCTGGTCCGACGCGGTGCTGCAGGCCGCGGGCACGCTGTGCATTGCCGCCCAGGTGGACGGCCTGCGCGCCGACCTGGTGCTGCTGCGCGCCGCCCGCGCCTGGGCCGCCTGGCTGGGCGATGCCGAGGTCACGCCCGACCATGTGCAGGCCGTGGCCGAGCTGGTGCTGGTGCACCGCCGCAAGCCGGGGGCGCCGCAGCCACAGCCGCAGCCGCAGCCGCAGCAGCCATCCCCACAGCAAGCGCCATCGAATCCGCCTTCGCAGTCGCCGGCACAAAGCCGGCCGCCTGCAGAATCCACGGCCAACGGCGCAGGCGACAGCCCGCCCTCCGAGGCTGACTGGGGCGCCATGCCGCCCGAGCCCGTGGGCCTGCTGCGTGTCGCCGTGCCCTCATTGCTGGCCCGCGAGGCCGCAAAGGCGGGAGCGCACGCCACAAAAAAAGCCTGAGCCCCCGCGGCCCCGCGCCACAGGCAAGGGCTGCGGGGGCGGGCCAGCAGGCGACCGGCCAGCCCCGGCTGGCCCAGGCGCAAGGCGGGCCGCCCACCGGCAGCTGGGACTGGCCGCGCACGCTGGCCGCGCGCGGCGCCCAGGCGCTGGCGCCTGAACATCTGCAGCGCCGCCGCGAGCCGCCCCAGGCCACGCGGCTGCATTGCTTTGTGCTCGATTGCTCGGCCTCCATGGCCGGCAGCGGCGCACTGGCGCGGGCCAAGGGCGTGCTGCTGTCGCTGATGGAAGAGGCCTACCGCCGCCGCGAGCAGGTGGCGCTGATCTGCTTTGCGGGCACGCGCGTGGAATTGCGCCTGCCGCCGCGCAAGGCAGCGGCCTGGAATGACGACTGGATCGCTCCCATTGGCGGGGGCGGCGGCACGCCGCTGCAGGCGGCCGTGGAGCAGGCGGGCCAGTTGCTGCAGCGCCATTGCGGCGCAGACGCCTCCTGCCAGGGCTGGCTGTGGCTGCTTACCGACGGCCGCACGCGCGAGCGGCCTGCGCGGCCTGCGGCGGCCCAGGAGGCAGGCATCGTGGACTTTGAATCAGGCCGCGTGCGCCTGGGCCGGGCCGCTGCGCTGGCCGCTGCCTGGGACGCACGCCATGTGCGGGCCGATGATTTCGCAGGCTGATCTGCGGCTCTGACGAGGTCAGGCCGGCCAGCTCAGCTCGAACAGCGCGCCGCCACGCTCGCCCGGCAGGCACTGCGCCCGCCCGCCGTGGGCCTGCGCAATGGCCTGCACCACGGCCAGGCCCAGTCCGCTGCCGTTGCCTGCACCCACGCTGGCATTCCTTCGGCTGCGGGCGCCTTCACCGCGCTGGAAGGCGTCGAAGATGCGCGGCGCAAGGTCGGCCGCCACGCCGGGGCCGCTGTCTTCCACGCGCACGGTGCACAGGCCGTGGCGCACGCGCGCGGCCACCAGCAGCGGGCCAGGCTGCGCGTACTGCATGGCGTTTTCCAGCAGGGCCAGCAGGGCCTGGCGTATGCGCACGGGGTCGCAGACCACGGGCTGGTCATCGAGCTCCATCGCCAGCTGCAGGCCCGCCTGCTCCAGCGCCGGTCCCACGGCCAGGGCCACCGAGCGCACCTCGCCGGCCAGGCAGGTCTGGCGCAGCTGCAGTTGCAGATGGCCGTTTTCCTGCAGGCCCAGCAGGCGCAGGTCGTCGATCAGGCGGGTCAGCCCCTCGACCTGGGTCATCAGGCTGGCCAGCATGTCCTTGCTGGGCAGGAAGACGCCGTCGGACAGCCCCTGCAGCCGCCCGCTGAGGATGGTCACGGGCGTGCGCAGCTCATGGGCGATGGCCGCGCTCCAGAAGGCGCGCTCCTGCGCCATGCCTTCCAGGCGCCGGGCCAGGCTGTTGAAGTCGTGCACCAGCTGCGCGGCCTCGTGCAGCGCGCTGTCGTCCGTGCTGGCGCGCGCCGACAGGTCGCCCTCGGCCAGCTGGCGCAGGCTGATGGCCACCGAGTCCAGCGAGGGCAGGATGCGCCGCGACAGCCGCGTGGCCACGAAGATGGCAATCAGCATGGCCACCACCAGGGTCAGCAGCACCCAGGCCAGCTCCACGCTGGAGGGCATCCAGCCGTCGGAGACGCTGGCCGGGTGAAAGGTCAGCAGCAGCGCATAGAAGGCGTACGAGCCCAGCACGCACAGCACCACCACGGCCAGCGTGACGGCCGACATGGTCAGCACCACCTGCCGGCGCAGCCCGGCCGCTGCGCTCATGGGTCCATCCCCAGCCGGTAGCCCACGCTGCGCACGCTGTCGGGCATGCCCTGCAGGCCCAGGCCTTCGAGCTTCTTGCGCAGCTTGCTGATGTGGCTGTCCACGGTGCGCTCCAGCGTGTGGCCTTCGGGCAGGCAGCTCAGCAGCAGTTCGGCGCGGCTGAACACGCGCCGGGGCGAACGCACCAGGCTGGCCAGCAGGTTGAATTCGGTCACGGTGAGTTCGGGCACATGCGTGGCGCCCTGCACCTGCACGCTGACCTCGCGGCTGTCCAGGTCCACGCGAAAGGGGCCGGCCTGCAGCAGCTTGGTATCGCGGAGCCGGCCCTGGCCGCAGCGGCGCAGCACGGCCTGCACGCGCGCCACGACCTCGGCCGCGTTGAAGGGCTTGCCCACGTAGTCGTCCGCGCCAATGCGCAGGCCGATGAGCTTGTCCACGTCCTGGTTGAGGGCGGTGAGCATGATGACGGGCGTGTCGCCGCGCCGGCGGATTTCGGACAGCACCTGCCAGCCGTCGAGGCGTGGCATCTGCACGTCGAGAAGTACGAGATCGGGTTTCAAGTGGTGGTGCAGTTCAAGGGCCTGCTGGCCATCGGCGGCATGCACGGTGCGCAGGTCGCTGCGGGCCAGGTAGGCGCACAGGATGTCTGCGATCTCGGGCTCGTCCTCGGCAACGAGGATGAGCGATGTCGATGGCTGGAAAGGCAAGGGCTGGGCAATGATAGAAGCCATTTTGGGGTCGCGGCGGGGGCTGTGTTCATCTCCATCGTTCTTCCACATTTCCCGGGCCGAAATGCCATCGAAAGAACGCAAGCTGTTTCCCTGTGCCGCCGCAATTGGCCGGCATGCGAAACAAATCCCTGAATATGAAGTCACAGCGGCAATGCCGTATGAGCGGGTGGGAGAGCTGTTAGCTTTGCAGCGGCTCCATGGATGAATGGCCCTGGCGGCAACACGCCGCAGGCCGAAGCCGCACCGGCAGGAGTTTCCTCCATCCCCATGCCTCCTGGCAATCTGGATTTGCATCCGGATGGCCCCTCAGATGTGTCGGCGCCAGGCGCCGTATTTTTTCCGCAGCGCGCCCTGGCGTGCATTGAAAACCAGACCTCGCGTCCATGCCACAGTTCTTCATTCATCGGCCCGTCTTTGCCTGGGTCATCGCGTTGTTCATCGTGCTGCTGGGCGTGCTTGCCATTCCGCAATTGCCGATCTCGCGCTATCCCACGGTGGCGCCGCCCACGGTGAGCCTGTATGCCACCTATCCGGGCGCCACGCCCAAGACGCTCAATGACTCCGTGGTCTCGCTGATCGAGCGCGAGCTGTCCAGCGTCCGCCACCTGCTGTACTTCGAGTCCTCGGTGGACACCTCGGGCTCGGCCGAGATCAAGGCCACCTTCAAGCCCGGCACCAACCCCGAGCTGGCCCAGGTGGATGTGCAAAACCGCATCAAGGCCGTGGAGCCGCGCCTGCCGCAGGCCGTGCGCCAGAACGGGCTGCAGGTGGAGTCGGCCACGTCGAGCTTTCTGCTGCTGGTGGGCCTGATCTCGCCGGGCGGCGAGTTCGACGAGCTGGCACTCAATGACTACATGGCGCGCAGCATCGTGGAGGAGTTGCGGCGCATCGAGGGCGTGGGCCGCGTGCAGCTGTTCGGCACCGAGCGCGCCATGCGCGTCTGGGTCGATCCGGCCAAGCTGATCTCCTACGGGCTGTCCATGGGCGACCTCACCCAGGCCATCCAGCAGCAGAACATGCAGATCGCCCCGGGCCGCGTGGGCGATGCGCCCATCGCCCCGGGCCAGCGCGTGACCACGCCGCTCACCGTGCAGGGCCAGCTGACCTCGCCCGAGCAGTTCGCGGCCATCGTGCTGCGCGCCAATGCCGACGGCTCCCGCCTGGTGCTGGGCGACGTGGCGCGCGTGGAGCTGGGCGCGCAGTCCTATGCCTTCTCCAACCGCGAGGATGGCAAGCCCGCCACCAGCGCCGCCGTGCAGCTGTCGCCGGGCGCCAACGCCGTGCGCACGGCCGCCGCGGTGCAAAAGCGCATGGCCGAGCTGGCCTCCATCCTGCCGCGGGGCATGGAGCACACCATCTCGTTCAATACCGCGCCCTTCGTCAAGATCTCCATCGAGAAGGTGGTGCAGACCCTGGTCGAGGCCATGGTGCTGGTCTTCCTGGTGATGTACCTGTTCCTGCAGAACCTGCGCTACACGCTGATCCCGGCCATCGTGGCGCCCGTGGCGCTGCTGGGCACCTTCGCCGTGATGCTGGTGGCGGGCTTTTCCATCAACGTGCTGACCATGTTCGGCATGGTGCTGGCCATCGGCATCATCGTGGACGACGCCATCGTCGTGGTCGAGAACGTGGAGCGCCTCATGGCCGAGGAAGGCCTGTCGCCGCGCGATGCCACGCTCAAGGCCATGAAGGAGATCACGGGCGCCATCATCGGCATCACCCTGGTGCTGACGGCGGTGTTCATCCCCATGGCGTTCGCCAGCGGCTCGGTGGGCGTGATCTACCAGCAGTTCACGCTGTCCATGGCCGTGTCCATCCTGTTCTCGGCCTTCCTGGCCCTGAGCCTGACACCGGCGCTGTGCGCCACCTTGCTCAAGCCGGTGGCGGCGGGCCACCATCAGAAGAAAGGCTTCTTCGGCTGGTTCAACCGCGGCTTCGAGCGGCTGACGAACCGCTACGAGGCCCATGTCACGGGCCTGGTCCGGCGTACGGGCCGCATGATGCTGCTGTTCGCGGCCATCGTGGCCATCCTGGTGTTTGCGCTGCGCCAGCTGCCATCGGCCTTTCTGCCCGAGGAAGACCAGGGCTACTTCATGGCGTCCATCCAGCTGCCGGCCGATGCCACGGCCGAGCGCACGCTGGACGTGGTCAAGCGCTATGAGGAGCATGTGGCGCAGCGCCCCGGCATCGCCTCCAGCATCTCGGTGCTGGGCTTCAGCTTCGCGGGCTCGGGCCCGAACGCGGCCATGGCCTTCACCACGCTCAAGGACTGGGACCAGCGCAACGGCGCCACGGCAGGCGAGGAAGTCTCGCTCGCGCAAAAGGCCATGGAACACGCGCCCGAGGGCGCCATCATGGTGCTGCAGCCCCCGGCCATCGACGAGCTGGGCACCTCCTCGGGCTTCACCATGTACCTGCAGGACCGCACGGGCCAGGGCCATGCCGCGCTCAAGTCGGCCACCGACCAGTTGCTGGCGCTGGCCGGCAGCAGCAGCGTGCTGGGCTCGGCCTACCAGGACAGCCTGCCCTCGGGCACCAGCGTGCGGCTGGAGATCGACCGCCAGAAGGCCCAGGCCCTGGGCGTGGGCTTTGCCGCCATCAGCGAGACGCTGTCCACGGCCATGGGCTCGCTGTATGTCAACGACTTCCCCAACGCCGGGCGCATGCAGCAGGTCATCGTGCAGGCCGACGCGCCCGCGCGCATGCAGGTCGATGACGTGCTCCGGCTGAACGTGCGCAATGCCTCGGGCGGCATGGTGCCGCTGGCCGAGTTCGCCACGCCCGTGTGGTCGGAGACGCCGCTGCAGCTGGTGCGCTACCAGGGCTTTCTGGCGTCGCGCATCTCGGGCACGCCTGCGCCCGGCACGTCCAGCGGCGCGGCCATGGCCGAGATGGAGCGGCTGGCGGCCCAGCTGCCGCCCGGCTTTGCCGTGGCCTGGACCGGCCAGTCGCTGCAGGAGCGCCAGTCGGCCGCGCAGGCGCCGCTGCTCATGGCCCTGTCCATGCTGGTGGTCTTCCTGGTGCTGGCCGCGCTGTACGAGAGCTGGTCCATCCCGCTGTCGGTGATGCTGGTCGTGCCCCTGGGCCTGCTGGGCGCGGTGGCGGCCGTGCTGCTGCGCGGCATGCCCAACGATGTGTTCTTCAAGGTGGGCCTGATCACCATCATCGGCCTGTCGGCCAAGAACGCCATCCTGATCGTGGAATTCGCCAAGCAGCTGCGCGAGGAGGGCCAGGACCTGCGCGAGGCCGCCATCAAGGCCGCGCGCCTGCGGCTGCGGCCCATCCTCATGACCTCGCTGGCCTTTGCGCTGGGCGTGGTGCCGCTGATGCTGGCATCGGGCGCCAGCGCCGAGACCCAGCACGCCATCGGCACGGGCGTGTTCGGCGGCATGGTCAGCGGCACGGTGCTGGCCGTGTTCTTCGTGCCCGTCTTCTTCGTCTTCGTCCTTGAATGGCAGCGGCGCATCGCCGGGCCGCGCGGCAGCGCGCACCGGCCGCCGCCTGCTGCCGACCCCGGAACCTGAACCATGCCTCTCTGGATCGCGCTCAACGCCCTGTGCTTTCAGGGCCGCCCGCCGGCACAGTCTTTGAATCCCTGCGCGCCACCGGCGCCTGCGAACCCGGCCTGGCAGGCCGGCTCCACCGGTTCCGGGCCGCCAGCGGAGCAGGCCGGCGCCTTCGCACGCGGCGCCGGTGCCACGGTGGCCGGCACGAACGGCCCATGATTTTTATAATGGCGGTTTCGTTCGCCATTGCAGGAGGTATTCGTCCCATGCGCCATTGATGCTGCCGCTGTCCCAGCGGCCCGCTTTTCCCGACCCTGCCCACCGCACGCGCAATGCATGCAAAGCGGCAAGGAACTGCGTTGGCATCCATGAACTGCGATATGACGAATACCACGATCACGCTCGACGGCGTTTCCTGCGTGCTGCCCGATGGCAGCCCCCTTTTCTCCGATCTTTCCGAGACTCTTGACCACCGCCGCACCGGCCTGGTGGGGCGCAACGGCGTGGGCAAGTCGCGGCTGGCGCGCATCCTGGCCGGGCTGGATGCGCCCTCGCAGGGCCGCTGCCTGCGCTCGGGGCAGGTGCTGTACCTGGCCCAGCGCACGGACTGGCATGACCAGCCTTCGGTGGCGGCGCTGGCCGGGCTGCAGCCCGCGCTGGAGGCGCTGGCGCGCATCGAGGGCGGCAGCTGCGATGCCCGGGACTTCGAGCGGCTGGCCGACCGCTGGGATCTGCGCCAGCGCCTGCAGGCCCAGCTGGAGCTGGCGGGCCTGGGTCATCTGCGTGCCGATACGCCGGGCCACGCCCTCAGCGGCGGCGAGGCCATGCGCGTGGCCCTGGCGGGCGCGCTGCTGTCGGGCGCCGACCATCTGGTGCTGGACGAGCCCAGCAACCACCTGGACCGCGAAAGCCGCGAGGCCCTGGCCGCGCAACTGCAGCGCTGGCCCGGTGGCCTGGTCGTGGTCAGCCATGACCGCAGTCTGCTGCAGGGCATGGAACGCATCGTGGAGCTGTCGCCGCAGGGGCTGCGCAGCTACGGCGGCGGCTACGCCTTCTATGCCGAAGCCAAGGCGCGCGAGATGGCCTCGGCGGTGCAACTGCTGGAGCAGCGCAAGCTGGAGCGCCGCCGCGAAACGCAGCAGCTGCGCGAGCAGCAGGAGCGCCAGCAGCGCCGCGAGGCGCGCGGCCGCCGCCAGGGCCAGGAGGCCAACCAGGCGCGCATTCTGCTGGACCGGCAAAAGGAGCGCAGCGAGGCGTCGGCCGGCCGGCTGCGCCGCCTGCATGCAGACACGCGCGAGGCGCTGGACCAGCGCGTGCGCGAGGCGGCGCGCCAGATCGACCTGCAGGCCGGCATCCGCATGCAGGCGCCGCCACCGGCCGGTGCTCCCTGCGACGTGGTGGCGCTGCTGGACGATGTGCTGCTGCCGTTTTCGTTTTCCACGGGGCCGCGCCTGAACCTGTCTCTGTACGGCGGCCAGCGCCTGGCCGTGACCGGTCCCAACGGCTGCGGCAAGACGCGCCTGCTCGATGTGCTGTCGGGCCGCCTTGCGCCCCAGGCGGGCGAGGTGCGCCGCATGCAGGCCTGTGCCTACCTGGACCAGCGCCTGTCCCTGTTGCAGCCCGGGCGCACGGTGATGGAGCAGTTGCAGGACGCCTGCCCCGGCACCCCCGTGGATGTGTTGCGCACGCGCCTGGCCTGGCTCGGGCTGGCGGCCCGGCAGGTGGAGCAGCCTGCGGGCCGGCTCAGCGGCGGCGAGCAGCTCAAGGCTGCCCTGGCCTGCGCGCTGCATGCCGAGCCGCCCGCGCCCCTGCTCCTGCTGGACGAGCCCTGCAACCACCTGGACCTTCCTTCCCTGCAGGCGCTGGAGGGCATGCTGCGCGGCTACGCCGGCACGCTGGTCGTGGTCTCGCATGACGAGGATTTTCTGCAGGCCATCGGGCTGACCGACCGCCTGGTGTGGTCGCCGCAGGGCTGGCGAATGGAGTCCGCCTAGCTTTCCTGCGCTATCAGCGCCTGCAGTGCGCGCACATCGGTCACCAGCAGCGCCTGGCGCCCCTCCTTGCGCAGCAGGCCGCGCCGGGTGAGGGCGCCCAGCTCGCGCGTGACCTGCTCGCGGTTGGTGCTGATCTTGCTGGCCAGCACCGAGTGCGAAGGCACGGGGCAGATGAGGGCCGTGTGCTCGGGCGAGACGCCCGCCTCCCGCGCCAGGCGCAGCAGCTCCATGTGCAGGCGCGTGGGCACGCCGAGGGTGCTCAGTTCCATGACGCGGTCGGTCAGCCGGCGCACCAGGCCGGCCAGGCCCTCCATCATGCGCAGGGCGATGGCGGGCTCGCGCGCCAGCAGGGCCAGGAAGTCCTGGCGCGAGAGGCTGGCCAGCAGCGAAGACTCCAGGGTGACCACATCGGTGGAGCGGGCCTGGCCGTCAATGGCCGCCAGGTCGCCGAAGTGCTCGCCGGGCCCGTAGTCGCGGAAGCTGACCTCGCGCCCGCCCGGCGAGTAGGTGGTGATGCGCACGCGCCCGCTGACCAGGAAGAACACGTCGCTGCCCGTGGAGCAGCGGCTGAACACGGGCTGGCGGGCCTGCAGCGGGCGCCATTCGCAGTCGGCGGCGATGCGGTCCAGGCTGGCGCTGCCCAGGCCCTCGAACAGGGCGATGCCGCGCAGGGCGAAACTGGAGGGCTGGGTGGGGTGGGCCATGGAACCAATAGCGGGCGTAAGGTACAAAGATTCTGGATCGGCCAGGCCCGGCCTAAGTTCCTTCAAGCTGCCGTTCTTCCGGTCTTCTCCTGTCTTCTTCCGCCGTCGGGCGCATCATCGCTTTCCATGGCCCGTGTCCCTCATCCGGCTTTGCCGGCTCTGCCGTCCCTGCGCAGCCTCCACTGGTCCACCGGCCTGGTGCTGTGGACCTATGCGGCGCTGCACCTGTTCAATCACGCCCTGGGCCTGGTCTCGCTGGGCACGGCCGAGGCCGTGCGCGAGCTGGTCCACGGCGTGTGGCGATCCCTGCCCGGCAGCCTGCTGCTCTACGGCGCGCTGGCCGTGCACATGGGGCTGGCGCTGCAGGCGCTGGCGCGGCGGCGCAGCCTGCGCATGCCGGCGCTGGAGGCCGTGCGGCTGCTGCTGGGACTGGGCCTGCCGCTGCTGCTGGCCCTGCACGTGCCGGCCACGCGGCTGGCGCAGGAGGCCTGGGGCGTGGACCCCTCGTATGCGCGCATCGTGCGTTCTTCCTGGAATCCGTCCAGCATGGCCATCCAGCTGCTGCTGATGACGGCCGCCTGGACCCATGGCTGCATGGGCCTGCACATGGCCCTGCGTGCGCGCGGCTGGTGGCGGCGCTGGCAGCCGCTGCTGCTCACGGCCGCCGTGCTGCTGCCCGTGCTGGCGGCGCTGGGCATCGTCTCCATGGCGCGCGAGATCGCGGCGGCCGGCCTGCCAGCGCCGGCCGGCCCCTCGCCCGAGGCATCGCAGTGGCTGCGCGCGCTGACGACCGGGCTGCGCCAGGGCTGGCTGGCCGGCCTGGCCGCGCTGCTGGCCGGCCCCTGGCTGTGGCGGCGCATGCGCCTGCGCGGCGCCCGCCAGGTGCTGCTGCACTATCCGGGCCGCACCGTGCAGGTGGCCCAGGGCATGAGCGTGCTCGAAGCCAGCCGCGAGCATGGCATTGCCCATTTGTCGCTGTGCGGTGGCAGGGCGCGTTGCTCCACCTGCCGGGTGCGCGTGTCCGGCCCGGCGGCCCACCTGCCTGCGCCGGGGCGGGACGAGCGCCTCACGCTGGAGCGCGTGGGCGCGCCGCAGGACGTGCGGCTGGCCTGCCAGCTGCGGCCCACGGGCGATGTGCAGGTGGCGCCGCTGTTCCGCTCGCCGGCAGCCGCCCAGGCCGGGCGGGGCGATGAGCAGCGCGAGGTCCGCGAAGTGCGCGCGGTGGCCATCCTGTTCGTGGACCTGCGCCGCTGGTCGGGCCTGGCCGAGCGGCAATGGCCCGTGGACTTGTCCTGGGTGCTGGACCAGTATTTCGAGCGCGTGGGCCAGGCCGTGCACGACAGCGGCGGCATGGCCAACCAGTTCATCGGCGACAGCGTGATGGCCATCTTCGGCCTGGATACCGACCTGGACACGGCCTGCCGCCAGGCCGTGCAGGCCAGCGCCCTCATCGACCGGCGCATGCAGGAATGGAGCCACACCTTCGAGGCGCAGTTCGGCCAGCCGGTGGATTTCGGCATGGGCCTGCATGCGGGGCGCGCCGCCGTGGGGCGCGTGGGTTTCGAGCACACCACCACCTTCACGGCCGTGGGCGAGGTGGTCAACACGGCCAGCCGCCTGCAGGAATACACCAAGAGCGCCCAGGCGCGGCTGGTGCTGTCGCTGGAGGTGGCGCGCCGCGCGGGCGTGGCCGATGGCCTGGGAGAAGTCCGGCAGGTGCAGGTGCGCGGGCGCTCCGAGCCCCTGCAGGCCCTGCATGTGGCGCGGCCCGGCCTGCAGTGGCCGTGAGCGTGGATGGTGGGCGTGGACAGTGAGCGTGGACATTGAGCGCGGGAACCGGAGAGTTTGCACAAAGCTGTGCGTTTAGGCACTGACGCGCAGGCGGGCGAAGACGAGACTGCAGCCATGCAGAACGCAATCACGCGCTGCAGGATTTGACAAAGGATTCGCCATGAAGCACGCAAAGACCCTCTTCGCCATCGTTTCCCTTTCCTCCGCCTTGTGGTCGGGCATGGCCTCGGCCGCACCGGCCGCCACGGTATCTGCAGAAACCTGGTTTGGCGCCGAGCCCGTCGCCTCCGGCCCCGCGCTGTCGCGCGCCGAAGTGCAGGCCGACCTGGCCCTGTGGAACCGCGCCGGCCTCAACGTCTACCGCGAGTCCGACGTGAACCACTGGGATGCCGACTACCAGCAGCGCCTGGCCCAGTACCAGCGCATGCGCAGCGGCCCCGAGTACCTGGCCGAAGTGCGGCGCCTGGGTGGCTCGGTGAAGGCGGCCGAAGGCCAGGGTTCCGGCCGTGTCCCGGGCTGATGCGATGACGCGCGCCGCCACGCATCGCGCTGCCCACGCCGCAGCATCGCCCTGGGCCGACTTCGCACCGCTGCTGGCCCGGGTGCTGCTGAGCCTGCTGTTCATCTACAGCGGCATCGGCAAGCTGATGGGGCCGGAGGGCACCATGGCCTATATCGCCAAGGCGGGTCTGCCGCTGCCCATGCTGTCGTATGCCATGGCGCTGGTGGTGGAGCTGGGCGTGGCCACGGCCCTGCTGCTGGGCTGGCGCACCCGCGAGGCCGCGGCCGTGATGGCCGTGTTCAGCGTCATGTCGGCGCTGATGTTCCACAACCAGTTCGGCGACAAGGGCCAGCTGGTGCAGTTCCTGAAGAACCTGGCGATCGCCGGGGGATTCGTGCAACTGATGCTGGCGCCCGTGGCGCGCTGGAGCCTGGACGCGCGGCGCAAGGCCTCGCGTTGAGCACGAGCCAGTGATTCCTGGCGCTGTGTGCAACACACAGCCCATGAAACCGGCGCTGCCCAAAGCGAGGGACACCGAGGAAGGGCCTACGCCGGCCGCGCCGCCCCGCCCCGAGGGTGTCGTCCCCCTCCCTCGCGAAGCGAGTAGAGAGGGGGAAGCGGCGTCAGCCGCTCAGGGGGTGTCTTTGTCTCACACCTTGATGCCTTTTTCAGCAAGGCGGCGGGCGTAGGCGGCCAGGATCAGCCGCTCCGAATGCACCAGGTAGTCATTGAGCGCGGCAGCGGCCTCGGCCGGCTTGCCGTCCTCGAACTGCTGCAGGATGCGCGCATTCATGTCCACATAGGGGGCATGCAGGAAGTGCGGGTCGCGCAGCAGGCCGAAGGCCAGCCGCAGCTCGGCCAGCAGGTGCTCGAACATGGTGTCCAGGCGCTCGCTGTCGGCCAGTTGCACCACGGCCTTGTGGAAACTCATGTTGGCCGTGCCCACGCCGGACCAGTCCTGGGCCTCGCGGTGGCGCTGGGCCGCTTCCACGGCTTCGCGCATCAGGCTGCGAGCCGGGTGCATGGGATAGGCCTGGGCCAGCGCCTGGCACTCCACCATGCGGCGCACGCGGTAGATGTCGATGATGGAGGCAATGCTGGGCGCCGCCACCGACACGCCCTTGTTGGGCTCGTGCACCAGCAGCCCCTCCTTGGTCAGCAGCCGGAAGGCCTCGCGCAGCGTGTTGCGCGAGATCTGCAGGCTTTCGCTGAGTGAGGCCTCCGACAGCTTTTGCCCGGGCTCCCAGGCACCATCGATGAGTTTGCTGCGCAGCTGCTCGGTCACGCGGTCGGTCAGGTTGAGGATATCGGTGCTGCGGGTCATGGTGATGGGGGATGCAAGGGTCGATGGGCAGTGTAGCCAGGGCCGGCACTCCTGCCGGCCTCGCGTGGTGCTCAGTTGTCGTGGTGCAGCCGCGTGAAGGTCTGCAGGGTGCTGTCCACGGCC
The DNA here is from genome assembly GCF_059567865.1 of Delftia sp. BGA-UO-ETr-SB1. Classification (NCBI taxonomy): domain Bacteria; kingdom Pseudomonadati; phylum Pseudomonadota; class Betaproteobacteria; order Burkholderiales; family Comamonadaceae; genus Delftia; species Delftia sp. BGA-UO-ETr-SB1. The sequence continues at coordinate 987,090 of NZ_JCAQOW010000006.1, forward strand.
TTGTCGTCAATGTGGCGGTGCGTGACCAGGCGCAGCAGGCCTGCGCTGCCCGTGCGCACCAGCACGCCGGCTTCGGCCAGGCGTGCCTCCCAAAGGCGCGCATCGGCCGCGCTGGTGCCTACGCGCACCTGCACGATGTTGGTCTGCGGCAGTTCGGCCGCGCACCATGCCGGGTGGATGGCGCGCAGGCCCTGGTGCAGGCGGCGGGCGCGTGCGTGGTCCTCGGCCAGGCGATCGACCATGTGCTCCAGCGCCACCAGGCCCGCCGCCGCGATCACGCCGGCCTGGCGCATGGTGCCGCCCAGCATGCGCCGTATGCCGCGCGCCCGCGTGATGAAGTCGGCCGGGCCCATGAGCACCGAGCCCACCGGAGCCGACAGGCCCTTGGACAGGCAGACGGTGACCGAGTCCGTGTGCGCGGCGATCTCGCGGCAGGACAGGCCCAGTGCCACGGCGGCATTGAACAGGCGCGCGCCATCGGTATGCACGGGCACGCCATGGCGGGCGGCCAGGGCATGCAGGGCCGCCAGCGACTCGGGCGCCGCCACGCTGCCGCCCCGTGCGTTGTGGGTGTTCTCCACGGCCACGAGGGCGCTGGGGCAGCGCGCGGATGCCGAGGTGTCCAGCGCCGCCTCCAGCGCGGGCAGGGCGATCAGGCCGCCGTCGCCGGGCAGGCTGCGGTAGTGCATGCCGGTCAGGCCTGCGGCTGCGCGCTCGGCGTTCAGCAGATGGCTGCCGGCCTCGGCCAGCACCTCGCCGGGCATGCGGCCATGGGCGAGCACGGCCACGAGGTTGCCCATGGTGCCGCTGGCCACGAACAGGCCTGCGGCCTTGCCAAAGCGCTGGGCGGCCGTCTCTTCCAGCGCACGCACCGTCGGGTCGCCGTCCAGGCCGTCGTCGCCCAGCGGGGCGCAGGCCATGGCTTCGAGCATCTGCGGCGTGGGGCGCGTGACGGTGTCGCTGCGCAGGTCAACGGCGTCGTGGTGATGGTGCAGGGAGGGCATTCAGTCCGCCTTGATGTTGCGTTCCTTGATGACGCGGGCCCAGCGTGCGGCGTCGGTCTCCATCTGGGCGCCGAACTCCGCCGCAGTGCGGGGCGTCAGTTCCAGCCCCAGGGACTGCAGCTTGGCCTGCAGCGCGGGCGTGGCCATGGCGCGGGCCACGGCATCGTGCAGCGCGGTCTGTATGCCGGGGGGCAACCGGGCAGGCGCCAGCAGGCCGAACCAGTGCAGCACGGTGAGTCCGCGCACGCCGCTTTCGGCCATCGTGGGCACCTGGGGCAGGGCCGGCGAGCGCTGGGCACCGGTGGTGGCCAGGGCGCGCAGCGCGCCGCTTTTGATATGGGGGATCACGGTGGGGGCCGAGGAGAACATGCTCTCGGTATGGTCGGCCACCACGTCGGCGACGGCCTGGCCCGAGCCCTTGTAGGGAATGTGGGTGATGAAGGTGTCCGTCTGCTGCTTGAACAGCTCGCCTGCCAGATGCGTGGCCGTGCCCGTGCCGCCCGAGGCGAAGTTGATCTGGCCGGGCCGTGCCCGGGCCATCGCGATGTATTCCTTCACGCTTTGTGCCTTGAGCTTGGGGTTGACGGCCAGCACCAGCGGCGAGGAGCCGATCAGGGCCACGGGCGTGAAGTCCTTGAGCGCGTCGTACGGTGTCTTGTAGAGACTGGGCGTGATGGTGTGCGGCATGTCGGCCAGGAGCAGCGTGTAGCCGTCGGGCGCGGCGCGGGCCACCAGCTCGGCGCCCAGCATGGCCGAGGCGCCGGGCTTGTTGTCCACGACCACGGGCTGGCCCAGTTCGCGCGACAGCTCCGTGCCCAGCGCACGGGCGATGTTGTCCGAGCCGCCTCCGGCCGTGTAGGGCACGACGATGCGCACGGGCTGTGCAGGCCATTTCTGCGCCAGGGCAAGACCGGGCAGGGCAGCCGCTGCCAGGATGAGCAGGCGGCGCTGCAGGCCCCGGTGCGAAGCGGGATGTGCAGCAGGATGAAAAGAGGGGTGCAAGGCAGGGCGCGGAAGTGGGTGACGTTCGGCAGGCATGGCGAAGGCTCCTTGGTGCAGCGACAGGAAGAAACGATGGGCCGATCCGCCAGCGGCCTGGCCCGCAAGCCACCCGCCTTCATCAACCGATGAAGCGCCCCGCATTGCCCAGCACGCCCAGGTCGATGAAGCTGGAGCCGACATGGGGCGTCTGGCCGCTGTAGTCGATGACGAAGCCGCCCATGTCCCAGTTGCGGATGCCGGCCAGCGCCGAGCGCAGCTTGGCCTGGCTGGGGTCGCGGCCTGCGCGTTCCAGGCCCTCGGCCAGCACGCGTGTGTTCACATAGGCTTCCAGCGTGCCCAGCGAGAACTCCTGCTGCCCGTGGGCGCGCATGGCGGCCTGGTAGTCGCGCACCACCTGCAGCTTGGCCTGGTGGGGCGCGGGAACGACCATGGTCAGGGCAATGCCCCGGGCGTCCTCGCCCAGCGGCTTGAGGCTGTCGTTGGGCAGGGTCACGCTCAGGCCGGTGAGCAGCACGCCGGGCGCGCTCTTGCGCAGGCCGCGCACCAGATCGACCGACACCGTGCCAGCCGTGGCCAGCAGCACGGCCGAGGGGTGGGCCGCGTCCACTTTGTTCAACACATCGGCCAGATTCTTGCCATCGGTGGCGATGGCCGCCTGCACGGCGGGGGCCATCTTCTCGGCCTCCAGGGCGCGCGTGGCGTCCTCCAGCATTTCGCGGCCGTAGGCGTTGTCCAGGTAGACGATGCCAATGCCCTTGAGCCCCATGCCCGCAAGGCGCTGGACCAGGCGGCGGACCTCGGTGGTGTAGCTGGCGCGCACATGGAAGACGTTGCGCGATCCCTTGCGCAGCGACGAGGCGCCCGTGAAGGGCGCCACATAGGGAACGCCGGCTTCCTCGATCAGCGGGATGACGGCGGCGTTGTTGGGCGTGCCCACGCAGGACAGCAGGGCAAAGGCCGTGCCCTTGGAGAGCATCTGCCGCACGTTGTCGGCCGAGCGCTGGGGCACGTAGCCGTCGTCAACCATCTGCAGCTGCAGCGTGCGGCCCTGGATGCCGCCACGTGCGTTGATCTGCGCCATGGCCGCTTCCGTGCCCAGCTTGATGTCGGAGCCGAACCCGGCCAGCGGGCCGCTCATGGCGGCCGAGCAGCCGATGGTGAGGGTCTTGGCGGACAGGCCTGCCTCATCGGCGAAGGCATTGCGCACGAAGGCCGGCGCCAGCGCGGGAACCGCTGCGATGGCTGCAGCACGGGGAAGCAGGGAAACAAGTTGACGGCGTTGCATGGATTCAGAGCTCGGACAAAAGGGATGGGAGCAGGAAGGTGCCATTCACGCCGACTGCCACGCGTGCGCCGCAGGCCGGGAGGGCGGCCCATTGTAGGAGGCGGCCTCGTCACAGGCGATACCGGGGCAGGGGCATTGTTGTGTTCATGCCTTCTATGGATGTTCAATATCCGATAGTTTTTGTCATTTGAAAACCCTGTGCGTGCTCAATCCTTGGGCAACGATATGCGGGTTTGTACTATCAGCATGCGCTGATTGTCTTATTCACAATTCGTTTCTGTAAGACAAATTCTTTGTTTTGTTGAACAAAACCAGGTTGGCAGCGCACTCCACGCCACCGGGTTGGGCCTGCGGGGCGGCTTGACGGCCGCCCCGCACCGCGGGGTGTGAAGGGGGAATCAACATGCTGACTGACGTCAATCTCTGGCCGCTTATCGGAGTGGCCATCATCGTTGCGGGCTTCGTGCTGCGCTTCAATCCCATGCTGGTCGTGATCGTCACGGCCATCGGCACGGCACTGGCGGCGGGCTTCCCCGTCGACAAGGTGCTGGCCACCATTGGCACGGGCTTCATCAAGACGCGCAACCTGCCGCTGATCATCCTGCTGCCGCTGGCCGTGATCGGCCTGCTGGAGCGCCATGGCCTGCGCCAGCACGCGCAGAACTGGATCAGCTCCATCAAGTCGGCCACCGCAGGCCGCCTGCTCATCGTCTACTTGGCCGCACGCCAGCTGACGGCCGCCGTGGGCCTGACCAGCCTGGGCGGGCATCCGCAGATGGTGCGCCCGCTGCTGGCGCCCATGGCCGAAGGTGCGACCCAGTCGCGCTTCGGCATCCTGCCCGCCAAGGTGCGCGACAAGCTGCGCGCCTACTCGGCCGCCACGGACAACGTGGGCCTGTTCTTCGGCGAGGACATCTTCGTGGCCTTCGGCGCCATCGTGCTGATGACCACCTTCCTGAAGGAAGCCGGCATCGAGGTCGAGCCCATCCACGTCGCGCTGTGGGGCATTCCCACGGCCATCTGCGCCTTCGTGATCCATGCCTGGCGCCTGCGCCGCCTGGACCGCATGCTGGAGCGCGAACTGGCCCAGTACAAGGCCGGTGTCGAAGCCGACGCAGCCAACGCCAACGCCAACGCCACCCAAGCCAAGGGAGCCTGAAATGACGCTGACCATCCAACACCTGTACTACCTGGTCGGCTTCGTCCTGGCCGTCACGGCCGTGATGACGCTGCGCGATGCCAGCAACCCCAAGCGCTGGTCCAGCGGCCTGTTCTGGGCGCTGTATGCAGCCGTCTTCCTGGTGGGCAATGAACTGCCGCCCGTGGTCGTGGGCGTGATCGCCGTGGCCATGGCCCTGATCGCCGGCTTCGGCGGCGTGGGCAGCGGCCGCCATGCGCCGCGCAGCGATGCCGAATACCTGGCCAGCGCCAAGCGCCTGGGCAACAAGCTGTTCGCACCGGCCCTGGCGATTCCGCTGATCACCATGGTGGGCACGCTCAGCGCCTCGCACCTGGTCTTCGGCGGCACGCCCCTGCTGGACCCCAAGGCCACCACGCTGGTGAGCCTGGGCGTGGGCTGCGTGCTGGCGCTGGGCCTGGCCTGCTGGCTGACCCGCGAGACGCCGGCCCAGGGCATGCGCGAATCGCGCCGCCTGACCGATGCGCTGGGCTGGGCCCTGGTGCTGCCCCAGATGCTGGGCATGCTGGGCCTGGTGTTCTCGGACGCCGGCGTGGGCAAGGCCGTGGCCTATGTGACCACCACCTATATCAACATGGACATCCGCTTCGTGGCCGTGGCCGTCTACGTGCTGGGCATGGCGCTGTTCACGGTGGTGATGGGCAACGGCTTTGCCGCCTTCCCCGTGATGACGGGCGGCGTGGGCGTGCCCATCCTGGTCGGCGTCTACCATGGCGACCCGGCCGTGATGGCGGCCATCGGCATGCTCTCGGGCTACTGCGGCACCCTGCTGACGCCCATGGCGGCCAACTTCAACCTGGTGCCCGCCGCGCTGCTGGAGATCGACAAGAATGCCGTGATCCGCGCCCAGGTGCCCACGGCCCTGGCCCTGCTGACCGCCAATGTCTTCCTGCTGTACTTCCTGATGTTCCGTTAAAGGACGGACTGTTGCCATGACCGATTCCACTTCCCCGCGCATCCTGGTGACCGGCTTCGAGCCGTTCGAGCAGGACCCTGTCAATCCCTCGTGGGAAGTGGCGCGTGCCCTGCATGGCGAGACCGTGGCCGGCGCCACCGTCCACGGCCTGCAGCTGCGCTGCGTGTTCGGCGAGTCGCTGCGCCAGCTGCAGGAGGCACTGGCACAGCTGCAGCCGGTGCTGGTCATCAGCCTGGGCCTGGCCGGCGGCCGCAGCGAGTTCACGCCCGAGCGCGTGGCCATCAATATCGACGACGCCCGCATTCCCGACCATGCGGCGCGCCAGCCCGTGGACCAGGTGGTGATCCCGGGCGCGCCCGCCGCGTACTTTTCCACGCTGCCCATCAAGGCCGTGGTGCACAACCTGCGCGCGCGCGGCATTCCGTCTTCCGTGTCCAACACGGCGGGCACCTTTGTCTGCAACCACGTGTTTTTCGCGCTCATGCACTGGCTGGCCCAGGGCAAGGCGGCGCCTGGCGCGCGTGGCGGCTTCATCCACGTGCCGGCCCTGCCCGAGCAGGCAGCGCGCAAGCCGGGCATGCCCAGCATGTGCCTGGCCGACCAGGTGGCTGCCGTGCGCGAGACCATTCGCACGGCCCTGACCGTGACCCAGGATCTGAAGGAAAACGCCGGCCAGCTGCACTGAGAGCCTGTGCACCGAGTCCGGCGAGGAGAGAACGATGAAAATTGACCTGAACAGTGATCTTGGCGAGAGCCTGGGCGGATGGCGCATGGGCGACGACGCCGCCATGCTCGACATCGTCAGCAGCGCCAACGTGGCCTGCGGATTCCATGCCGGCGACCCGGCAGGCATCCTGGAGACGCTCAAGGCCGCCCGCGAGCGCGGCGCCATGGTGGGCGCCCATGTGTCCTATCCCGACCTCGTCGGCTTCGGCCGGCGCAACATGGATGTGGCCAGCGCCGACCTGGTGGCCGGCGTCATCTACCAGATCGGTGCGCTGCAGGGCCTGGCCCGCGTGGCCGGCACCGAGGTGCGCTACGTCAAGCCGCACGGCGCGCTCTACAACACCATTGCCCACGACAGGCGCCAGGCCGCGGACGTGATCACGGCCATGCGCGCCATCGACCCCAGCCTGGTGCTGGTGGCGCTGGCCGGCTCGCCGCTGATCGACTGGGCGCGCGATGCGGGCCTGACCGTGGTGGCCGAGGCCTTTGCCGACCGCGGCTACACGCCCGAGGGCACCCTGGTCTCGCGCCGCGATCCGGGCGCCGTGCTGCACGATGTGGACCAGATCGCCGCGCGCATGCTGTCCCTGGTGCGCGACGGCGTGGTCGAAGCCGTCGATGGCAGCCTGGTGCGCATTGCCGCCGACTCCATCTGCGTGCACGGCGACAGCCCCGGTGCCGTGGCCATTGCACGCCACCTGCGCGAACGTTTCGAGCAGGAGGGCGTGCGCATTTCCTCCTTCGTGGGCTGAGGGCACACCATGCGTTTTCTACCCGTCAACCGGCAGGCCCTGATGGTGGAGCTGGCCGATCTCGATGAAACCCTGGCCCTGCTGGGCTCGCTGCAGCGCGAGCCCATCGATGGCGTGCAGGAGCTGGTGCCGGCCGCGCGCACCGTGCTCGTGCAGTTCACGCCCGCCCAGGTGGGCGTGGCCGAGCTGGTGCGCCGCATTGCCGCGCGCGACCTGGGCCAGCGTGCCGAGCGCAGCAATGTGCTGGTCGAGATTCCCGTGCACTACGACGGCGAGGACCTGGCTGACGTGGCGCAGCTGCTGGGCATCACGCCCGAGGAAGTCGTGCGCCGCCACACGGGCAGCGAGTACGCCGTGGCCTTCACGGGCTTCGCGCCCGGCTTTGCCTACCTCAGCGGGGGCGATCCGATCTTCAACGTGCCGCGCCGCACCACGCCGCGCACGCGCGTGCCGGCCGGCTCGGTGGCGCTGGGCGGCACGTTCAGCGCCGTCTATCCCCAGGCCAGCCCGGGCGGCTGGCAACTGATAGGCCGCACCTCGGCCCGCATGTGGGACCTGGCGCGCGAGCTGCCCGCGCTGCTGCAGCCCGGCTACCGCGTGCGCTTTGTCGATGCGGCCGGCATGGCCCAGGTGGATGAGGCGCCCGCGCCCGCCGTGGCGCAGGCCGCGCCGCATGAAGGCAACGCGCTGCGCGTCAAGGCCACGGGCCTGATGACGCTGTTCCAGGACCGGGGCCGGCTGGGCCAGGCCGGGCAGGGCGTCTCGGCCTCGGGCGCCATGGACCAGGCAGCCTTCAAGGCCGCCAACCGCCTGGTCGGCAATGCCAGCGACCTGGCCGTGCTGGAGACCGTGGGCGGTGGCCTGTCGCTGCAAAGCCAGGGCGAGACCGTGGTCGCCATCACGGGCGCTGATGCGCCCCTGACCGTGACCACCGGGTCCGGCCAGCGCTGGAGCGTGCCGCGCTACCAGGCCGTGGCCCTGGCCGATGGCGACCAGCTGACCGTGGGCCAGCCCGTGGCCGGCGCGCGCTGCTATGTGGCCGTGCGCGGCGGCTTTGCCGTCACGCCCGTGCTGGGCAGCGCCTGCACCGACACCCTGGCGAATGTCGGCCCAGCCGCCCTGGCCGTGGGCCAGGTCCTGCCCGTGCGGCCTGCAGACCGCAAGGCCGTGGCCGCACCCGAGCTGCCGCCCGAATCCCTGCCCACCACCGGGCAGGACGTGGTGCTGGACGTGGAGCTGGGCCCGCGCACCGACTGGTTCACGCCCGAGGCCGTGGCCCTGCTGGCCGCGCAGCGCTGGCAGGTCACGCCGCAGTCCAACCGCGTGGGCCTGCGCGTGGCGGGCGAGCAGCCCCTGGCGCGCGCCGTGGCCGGCGAGCTGCCCAGCGAAGGCACGCCGCTGGGCGCCATCCAGGTGCCCCCCAGCGGCCAGCCCGTGCTGTTCCTGGCCGACCATCCGCTGACGGGCGGCTACCCCGTCATCGGCTGCGTGGCGCCGCACCACCTCGATCTGGCCGGCCAGATTCCCGTGGGCGCCTGGATCCGCTTCAACCCCATCCGCGCCTTCGAGGAATACAGCCCCGGCGCGCAAGGCTCCAAGAACTGAACGCGGGGAGCGCCCGGTGGCGCCTGCCCGCAACTGAAAGAAGCTGATCATGAAAAAAGTCCTGATTGCCAACCGTGGCGAGATCGCCGTCCGCATCGCCCGCGCCTGCGCCGACTACGGCGTGAAATCCGTGGCCGTCTACGCCGATGCCGACATCGACGCCCTGCACGTGCGCATGGCCGACGAGGCCTATGGCCTGGACGGCGAGCGCCCGGCCGACACCTACCTGAACATTGCCAAGCTCATCGCCATCGCGCACAAGAGCGGCGCCGACGCCGTGCACCCCGGCTACGGCTTCCTGTCCGAAAGCGAAGCCTTTGCGCGCGCCGTGCTGGATGCGGGCCTGCGCTGGATCGGCCCCACGCCCGAGACCATCGCCAAGCTGGGCGACAAGGTCGAGGCGCGCAAGATCGCCCTGCAGGTGGGCGCTCCCCTGGTGGCCGGCACGCCGGACCCCGTCAAGGATGCCGGCGAAGTGCTGGCCTTTGCCCAGCAGCACGGCCTGCCCATCATCATCAAGGCCGCCTTCGGCGGCGGCGGGCGCGGCATGAAGATCGCGTGGCGCATGGACGAGGTGGAGGAACTCTTTCACTCGGCCGTGCGCGAGGCCGTCACCGCCTTCGGCCGCGGCGAATGCTTTGTCGAGCAATTCCTGGACCGCCCCCGCCACATCGAGGCCCAGGTGCTGGCCGACACCCACGGCAACGTGGTCGTGCTGGGCACGCGCGACTGCTCGCTGCAGCGGCGCAACCAGAAGCTGGTGGAAGAGGCCCCGGCGCCCTTCCTCAGCGACGAGCAGCGCGCCCGCATCCACAGCTCGGCGCGCGACATCTGCGCGGCGGCCGGCTACGTCAGCGCGGGCACGGTGGAATTCCTGTTGAGCCAGAGCGGCGCCATCTCCTTCCTCGAAGTCAACACGCGCCTGCAGGTCGAGCACCCCGTGACCGAGCAGACCACGGGCGTGGACCTGGTGATCGAGCAACTGCGCGTGGCCGACGGCCTGCCGCTGTCCATCACCGAAACCCCGGCGCCGCTGGGCCACTCCATCGAATTCCGCATCAACGCCGAAGACGTGGGCCGCGGCTTCCTGCCCACGCCCGGCCCCGTGGTGCGGTTCGACCCGCCCTCGGGCCCCGGCGTGCGCCTGGACACGGGCGTGCAGACCGGCTCGGTCGTGCCCGGCAGCTTCGACTCGCTGATGGCCAAGCTCATCGTCAGCGGCGCCACGCGTGAACAGGCCCTGGCCCGCGCACGCCGCGCGCTGGCCGAGTTCCGCATCGAAGGCCTGTCCTCCGTGCTGCCCTTCCACCGCGCCGTCATCGGCCATGCCGACTTCGTGGGCAACGACGGCTTCAAGGTCCACACGCGCTGGATCGAATCCGACTTCGCCGAACCCCTGGCCGCCGCCGTGCGCGCCGAGCCGCTGCCCGACGCCAGCCTGGTGCGCTGCGCGGTCGAGATCGACGGGCGCCGGGTGTCGCTGGGCCTGCCTGCGGTGCTGCTGCAGGGGCTGGCATCGGCTGGCGGCGGTGTGGCTGCCGCGCCCGCTGCCGAATCTGCCATGGACCCCGCTGTCGTCACCTCACCCATTGCAGGCAATCTGCATGCGTGGAAGGTGGCCGATGGCGACACCGTTCAGGAGGGCGATGTGATTGCCGTCATGGAGGCCATGAAGATGGAGATGCAGGTGACTGCGCATCGCAGTGGGGTGGTGGCTTTGGTGGCGGAGGCGGGGAAGGCGCAGGTGTTGGGGGCTGTGATTGCTCGGATTGGCTGATTTCTGTTTGACCTGTTTTTGATTTTGTTGTGCCTTTTGCGGCAGAGGCCGGGTCTCGCCCCGGCAGGCGACCCACTTTCTTATCGCGCGATAAGAAAGTGGGCAAAGAAGCGCGCCCCGCACTGCCCACGACCCTTCGCTTCGCTGCGGGCGACCTGCGTTGGGCGGGATGCGGGGTGTGCCGCAGAACTCACTCCTTGCGCCTGCGGCGCAATCCGTTCAAACAACTGCGGCAAGTCAGATGACGAAGCAAGCCTGTCCTTCGGCAGGCTTGCCACCCCGCATCCCGCCCAACGCAGGCGTGGGCAGAAGGGGGGAGGCTGGGGCAGCCAACAGCCAACAGCCAACAGCCAACAGCCGGCGCCATCGCTCCGCTCGGCTTCAAACCGGGGCCGAGCGAAGCGAAGGCCCGCACCACCTCCCCGTATGTCAGCGCCTGCGGCGTGGTGGTTGCGGGGTTGCAGTCCTGCCGAAGGACAGGACTGCTTCGTGATCTGACTCGCCGTGATGTTTGAACGTAGCGCGCAGCGCGAAGAGAGTTTCACGGCGAACCCCGCAACCGCCACGACGCAGGTTGCCCCGCAGCGAAGCGAAGGGGTCGCGGACATCCGGGTCGCCTTTTCTTGGCCTACCTTCTTTTGGCGAAGCAAAAGAAGGTAGGTCGGCCGCCGGGCCGAGACCCGGCCTCGAAAAACAACCCCCCGGCAGGGATCAAAACAGATCCCTGAACCCATCAGGAAGACTCAGCGCCCACCCTGAAAACTACGCGTGCTGTACAGATCCATCGGCAGCCGCGACAGCAGCGGCAGACCAGACACCGCATCCACCGGCTGCCTCTCGATGTAGTTGAAGAACACATCGGAATCGAGCACGCCAATGTCCAGACGGCGCGCATCAGGCACGGCCGCCAGCGTCTTGTAGCCGTCGCCACCCGTGGCATTGAAGCTCAGCACGAACAGCTTGTACGTGCGCGCCGTATCCAGCGGCTTCCACGTCTTGCTCGCGTTGTCATACACCTCGATGCCCGACACGCGCTGGCCGGCCGCCGCTGCCGCATTCACGTCAAAGCGCAGGCCGCCCGTGTAGGGGTAGGGGCCGGTCGTGCCGCTGGGGCCGTAGACGGCCTGCAGGCCGTCCTCGAGCATGCCCTTGACTTCCGTGCCGGTGATGTCCAGGCGGAACAGCTTGTTGCCGAAGGGCAGGACCTGGATGACCTGGGCGGCCGTGGTCTGGCCCAGCAGCGGGATGCGCACGCCGCCGCCGCTTTGCAGGGTGATGTCGGCACCGCCGTAGTGGCGGTTGGCTTCTTCCAGGTAGGCCTGGGCCACGAGCTGCTGGATGTCGCCGCCGCGCACGCTCACGCTGCCTTCGGCATTGCAGGCGGCGCTGGACTGGCTGTAGTTCATGGTGCCGACGCCGCCGGGCACGCGGCGCGAGCACAGTTCCTGGGGCACGGTGGCGACCTGCTTGAGGTTGAACTGGGCGACCTTGTCCTTGAAGGGCTGCAGCGCGGCGGTGGCCTTGGCCGAGGGCGTGGTCACGCGCAGCACGCCGGTGGCGGCGGCGCTGGCCTTGAGAGCGGTCTTTTGCGCATCGGTGGCGGCCTTGCCGGCGATGGTGAAGCTGTCGCCGATCAGCACATGAGGCGTGCCCGTGCACTGGGTGACGCGGCCGTCGGCGTCGAACTGGACCTTGAGGTCACCGACGACCTGGGCGTACTCCCAGGCCTGGACCACGCAGACGGGGCTGCCGTCCTTGTCGGCCAGGCGCGTGGGGTAGGCGCCGCCAGGCGTGCCCACGCCCGTGGTGTTGAGCACGTCGGGGCCGAGCAGGGTGTGCGAGTCGCCGCCCACGACCACGTCCACGCCGCTGAGCTTGGGCACGATCTGGCGGTCGTACTCATAGCCCACATGGCTCATGACGATGATCTTGTTGATGCCCTTGGCGCGCAGCGCGTCGATTTCGCGTTGGGCTGCGGTGGCTTCGTCCTCGAAGGTGGTGTCGGCATCGGGGCTGGACGATGCCTTGGTCTTGCCCGCAATGGTCAGGCCGACGATGCCGATCTTCTGGCCACCGCGCTCCACCACGGTGGAGGGGTTCACATAGCCGGGCGCCTTGGCCGCGTTCAGGGCCGAGTTGGCGCCAAAGCGCACGTTGGCGCTGAGCACGGGCGTCTTGCATGTGCCTGCGCGCAGGCGGTCCAGGAAGGACTTGAGGCCGCTGTCGCCCTTGTCGAACTCGTGGTTGCCCAGCGTGAAGGCGTCAAAGCAGACGGTGTTCATGAGGGCGGCATCGGCCTCGCCGTCGGCGCCTGCGCGGTTGAAGTACAGCGTGCCGGTGAGCGCGTCGCCGGCGTGCAGCTTGAGCACGTTGGGCGACTGCGCGGCCAGCTCCTCGATGGCCTGGGTCACGCGCGCAAAGCCCGCGGCGTCCACGGCCACGGCTTCGGCCTTGCCCGTGCCGGCGTCCAGCTGCAGGGTCTTGCTCTTGGACTCCAGCGTGGAGTGGTGATCGTTGATGTGCAGAATGCGCAGCTCCAGCGGCTGGCCTGCGGGCGTGTCGTTGCCGGAGCCGCCGCAACCGGCGATCAGGGCGGAGGCAGCCAGGGCCACGGCCAGCGGGCGCAGGGCGGGGCGATGGGAGGTCAAGGACATGAACGGGTTCTCTCTGTATCGGTTTGTCACGGCCGCCGATGCTGGGCAAGGCTGATGACACGGCGATGAAATCGCTTTGCAGGGGGCTTGACCTTGACATGGTGGCAATCTCTAAAGTGCCTGCATGCGAGAACAAAGGAGTCAGGCAATGAATGCATCGACCAAGGCCGGCATGGCCATAGACCTGCCCGTTCAGGGCATGACCTGCGCCTCCTGCGTGGGGCGTGTGGAGCGCGCGCTCAAGAAGCTGCCGGGCGTGCAGGAGGCCGTGGTCAACCTGGCCACCGAAAAGGCCAGCATCCGCTTCGAGGGCGCGGCCGATCTGCCGGCCGCCATTGCAGCCATCGAGAAGGCCGGCTACGAAGTGCCCCAGTCCAGCGTGGAGTTGGAGGTGGAGGGCATGACCTGCGCCTCCTGCGTGGGCCGCGTGGAGCGTGCGCTGAAAAAGGTGGAGGGCGTGCAATCGGCCAGCGTGAACCTGGCCACCGAACGTGCAGTGGTGACGCTGGCTGGCAGTGCAGATGTGGCGGCCCTTGTGGCAGCTGTGCACAAGGCCGGGTACGAAGCGCGTCCGCTGGGTGCCAGCGCGAACCCGGCCAGTGAAGGCGGCGCTGCGCAGTCGCCGGCCGAAGACGGCACGGAGCAGCGCCAGGCGCGCGAGAGGGCCTCGCTCAAGCGCTCGCTGATCGTGGCCACGGTGTTCGCGCTGCCGGTGTTCGTGCTGGAGATGGGCGGCCACATGGTGCCGGCCTTCCACCACTGGGTGGGGCAGGCCATCGGCACGCAGAACAGCTGGTACCTGCAGTGCCTGCTGTCGGCCATCGTGCTGTTCGGGCCGGGCCTGCGCTTCTTCCAGAAGGGCATTCCCGCGCTGCTGCGCGGCGCGCCCGACATGAATTCGCTGGTGGCCGTGGGCACCTCGGCGGCGTTTGCCTATTCGCTGGTGGCCACCTTCGTGCCGCAGTGGCTGCCGGCCGGCACGGTGAATGTGTATTACGAGGCGGCGGCCGTGATCGTGGCGCTGATCCTGCTGGGCCGCTTCATGGAGGCGCGCGCCAAGGGCAATACCTCGGAGGCCATCCGCCGCCTGGTGCGCCTGCAGGCCAAGACGGCGCGCGTGCGCCGGGACGGCGCCGTGCAGGAAGTGGACATCGCCGCCGTGCGTGCGGGCGACACCATCGAGGTGCGGCCCGGCGAGCGCATTCCCGTCGATGGCGAGGTCATCGAGGGCAGCAGCTTCGTCGATGAATCCATGATCAGCGGCGAGCCCGTGCCGGTCGAGAAAACCCCGGGTGCCGAACTGGTCGGCGGCACGGTGAACCAGAACGGCGCGCTGGCCTTTCGCGCCACCAAGGTGGGCGCGGACACGCTGCTGGCGCAGATCATCCGCATGGTCGAGCAGGCCCAGGGCTCCAAGCTGCCCATACAGGCGCTGGTGGACCAGGTCACCATGTGGTTCGTGCCGGCCGTGATGGCCGTGGCCCTGCTGACCTTCGGCGCCTGGCTGGCCTGGGGGCCGTCGCCCGCACTGAGCTTTGCGCTGGTCAATGCCGTGGCCGTGCTCATCATCGCCTGCCCCTGTGCCATGGGCCTGGCCACGCCCACCTCCATCATGGTGGGCACGGGCCGGGCCGCGCAGATGGGCGTGCTGCTGCGCAAGGGCGAGGCCCTGCAGACCTTGAAAGATGCCCGCGTGGTTGCCGTGGACAAGACGGGCACGCTGACGCGAGGCCGCCCCGAGCTGACCGACCTGGTGCTGGCCCCGGGCTTCGAGGGCGAGCGCAGCCGCGTGCTGGCGCTGGTGGCGGCCGTGGAGGACCGCTCCGAGCACCCGATTGCGCGCGCCATCGTGGATGCTGCCAAGGCCGAGGATCTGCCGCTGGGTGCCGTGGATCGCTTTGAATCGGTGACAGGCTTTGGCGTGCGCGCCCAGGTGGACGGCGTGCGCGTGGAGATCGGTGCCGACCGCTTCATGCGCGAGCTGGGCCTGCAGGTGGACACGCTGACAGACGAGGCCGCGCGCCTGGGCGACGAAGGCAAGACGCCGCTGTATGCCGCGGTGGACGGACGCCTGGCCGCCATGATCGCCGTGGCCGATCCCATCAAGGACAGCACGCCGGCCGCCATTGCCGCGCTGCACGCCTTGGGCCTGAAGGTGGCCATGATCACCGGCGACAACCGCCGCACGGCCGAGGCCATTGCGCGCCAGCTGGGCATCGACGAGGTGGTGGCCGAGGTGCTGCCCGGCGGCAAGGTCGATGCCGTCAAGCGCCTGAAGGCCGAGCACGGCACGCTGGCCTATGTGGGCGACGGCATCAACGACGCGCCGGCCCTGGCCGAGGCCGATGTGGGCCTGGCCATCGGCACGGGCACGGACATCGCCATCGAGGCGGCCGACGTGGTGCTGATGTCAGGCGACCTGGGCGGCGTGCCCAATGCGATTGCGCTGTCCAAGGCCACCATGGCCAATATCCGGCAGAACCTGTTCTGGGCCTTTGCCTACAACGTGGCCCTGATCCCCGTGGCCGCAGGCCTGCTGTACCCCGTCAACGGCACGCTGCTGTCGCCCGTGTTCGCGGCCGGGGCCATGGCGCTGTCCAGCGTCTTCGTGCTCAGCAACGCGCTGCGCCTGCGGCGTTTCAATCCGCCGCTGGCGGCAGGGCGTTGAGCAACTGGACGGTATTTGTCCCTTTTTGCACTGCGCAAGATCCGTAGCTTGTGAGACTGGCACGACCCAACTCAGGGACACCGAGGAAGGGCCGCCCCGCACCGAGGGTGTCGTCCCCCTCCCGCGAAGCGAGAGAGGGGGAAGGCGCGTAGCGACTCAGGGGGTGCCTAGTTTTGGGACTTCGATGAAGTCGTCCAGGCTCAGGCCCTTTTCTTTCAGCAGGGCTTCTAGCACGGGCTGCAGGCGGCCCAGGCTTTGCTGCACGGTCTCGCGCACCGTGTCCACCACGACCTGGGTGCTGCGGTCGATCTCCACATTGAGCAGGTCGCCCACGCCCTTGGACTCGAACACGGTCATGCGGCGCGTCTCGGGGATCAGCCAGACCTCGAACCAGCCCGCCTGGCGGTCCACCTCGGACACCGTGAGGCTGGCGCCGTTGATGGCGATGTAGCCCTTGGCGAACACGTAGTGGCGAAAGCCCTCGGGAATGCCGAAGCGGATGCGGTGGTTGGTGTCGCTGGAGGCCACTTCCAGCACGGGCGAGGTGAAATCCACATGGCCCGACAGCGGGTGGCCGCCGATCTCGGCGCCATCCTTTGCCGCGCGCTCCACATTGACGCGCCCGCCCACGGCATAGCCGCCCAGCGTGGTGATGTTCAGGCTTTGCAGCATCACATCGAACGTGGCGCGCGTGGGCGAGAGGATCTCGGTCACCGTCAGGCACACGCCGTCGGTGGAGACGCTGGCGCCGATGGCCAGGTCCTGGCAGAAGCCTTCGGGAAAGTCGAGGGTGAAGGTGCGCAGGCCGTTCTGGTCGCGCAGCGCGGCAATGCTTGCCACGGCCTGGATGATGCCGGTGAACACGATGTGGGATTCCTTGGAGCCGCCCGGTCGGCGGCGAAGCGGGTATTTTGCATCGCGGCGCTGCGCTGCGGGGGCGCAGGCCGGCGTGTCCCTGCGGGCATCAGGCCGGTGCCGCTGCCTCCTCCCACCAGCCGCTGAGCAGGGCTGGGGGCCGCTGCGCCGCATGCACCCAGGCACAGGACGGCCAGGCATCCTGCTGCACGTTCATGCCCGCATAGATGCCGTAGCCGGGGCCGGCCGCGATCTCGCCTTCGGCATGCAGGGTCTCGCCCGCGCGGATGCTGCAGGCCGCACGGATGTCGCCCAGCGCACGCATGCCCCAGTCCACCTCGATGTGGCTGCCGCCTTCCACGTCGGCGCCAGCGTACAGGCCATGGCCCAGCTCGATCAGGCCGCTGGCGCGGATGCTGCCGCCCGCGCGCAGGCCCTTGCCGCAGCGGATGGCGCCCTGCACCTCGATGTCCTGGCCGGCCTGGGCGCCGCCGGCCAGGCGCAGGTCGGCGCCGCAGCGCAGCTCCCAGCCGGCGCGCACGTCCTCGGCGCGCAGTTCCTCGTGCACGTCCACGCTCCATGCGGCCTTGACCAGGCCGCCGGCCTGCAACGGGCCGCTGCAGAAGATGGCGCCGCCGCTGTGCAGGTCCTGGCCGGCCTCGATGCGGCCGGCGTGGATGCCGGCGCCGGCCTGCAGCGTGCGGCCCACGGCCAGCAGGCCGGGTACGCGCAGCTCGCCATGCACGACGACGCTGCCCGAGAACACCAGGGCATCGGCCTCCAGGTGATCGACCTCCAGCACGGCGTCGGTGGGGCCGAACTGGTTCATGAGCCAGCGCGCGTCCTCGACGCGGCCATCGCCCACCAGGGCATCGAGCACGCGCTGGTAGTCGTTGCCGTCATGGCGGTTGCGCACGAACCAGCGAAAGCCCGCCGCGCAGGGGCTTTTGGCACGCAGAAAGTTTTGGGAGAGTTCCATGTCCATCATCGGCTCCGGGGTCAAGGCGGCTGCGCCATGCGGCGGCGCGGCCGAAAAGGCGTGCAGGCCAGGGAGGTGCGGGGCGTGGGCCGGCAGCTCCTGGCATGCGCTTCGCATGCGGGATTCGCTGCGGGGGCCGTGCGGGAAGCTGGGGGTGGACCTCAGGCTTTCCGCACGGCGGCGGAAAGCAGGGCCGTGAAGCCGCACAGGCTGATGAAGGCCGTGGGCACGCCGTGCACGCGCTGCGGCCGCTGCGCGCGCAAGGCGGTGCAGCGGGTCGGGGCGTGGCGGAAAAGGCGTGTATGGGCCATGGACAGGGGCAGGAGCAGCCGCGATTATGCCGCGAGGCCATTTGCGCACGGGGGCATGGGGCCGTGTACAGGACGGGGCTTCGTTGCTTTGGGTAACATCACGGACCCTGCGGGCGCCCGGTGGAGGACCACCGGCGCCCGGTTGCCCTGCTGCGCGGCGATCGGCCCGGCAGGGTCCTCTCGCCAAGAGAAGCCCATGAATTCCAAGACTCCCCCCTCGTTCCTGAGCCGCATCGCCATCGCGATCGGCAGTTTCTTCGCCATCCTCGGCAACGGCCGCCTGGCCGCCGATGTGTCCCGCCTGCGCGACGGCGAGCCGCTGGCCGCCGACGTGCCGCCGCCCGCACCCAAGGAGGTGCGCGTGGAGGTGCCCGTGGACCGGATCGTCGAGGTCCGTGTCGAGGTGCCTGTCGAAAAGGTGGTCGAGAAAGTGGTTGAAAAGCGTGTCGAGGTGCCGGTCGAGAAGATCGTCGAGAAGACCATCGTGGAGCCGGCCGCACCCGCTGGCACCGCCGCCCTGCAGCTGCTGGGCCTGCTGCAGCGCGAGGCGCGCTTCGTGGACTTCGTGCAGGAAGACGTGGCTGGCTACGCCGACGCCGAGATCGGCGCCGCAGCGCGCGTGGTGCACGAAGGCTGCCGCAAGGTGCTGCGCGAGCATTTCAGCATCGCCCCCGTGCGTGCCGAGGCCGAAGGCAGCCGCGTCACGCTGGCCGCAGGCTTTGATGCCGCCGCCGTGCGCCTGACGGGCAACGTGGTCGGCCAGGCACCCTTCACGGGCACGCTGGGCCACCGCGGCTGGCGCGTGGACGATGTGCGCCTGCCCCAGCTCACCGATCACAAGGCTGCCGCCATCGTGGCCCAGGCCGAGGTGGAGCTGTGAGCATGGACCAGTCCCGTCAATCCTCCCAGGCGCGCTACAGCATCGGCATCGACCTGGGCACCACGCATTGCGCGCTCTCCTATGTGGACCGCCAGGCCAGCGATGGCGAGAAGGTGGAGCAGGGCGTGCTGGACATTCCCCAGCTCACCGGCCCCTCCAGCGTGGAGGCGCGCCCGCTGCTGCCGTCCTTCCTTTACCTGCCGCATGAAAGCGAGCTGACTGCGGCCGACATGGCCTTGCCCTGGGGCGCCAGCCAGGACTTCGTGGTGGGCGAGTTCGCGCGATCGCGCGGCGCGGCCACGCCGATCCGGCTGGTCTCCAGCGCCAAGAGCTGGCTGTGTCATCCGGGCGTGGACCGCCGCTCGCCCCTGCTGCCGGCCGATGCGCCCGAGGAGGTGCACCGCGTCTCGCCCCTGACCGCCTCCATCCGCTACCTGTCGCACCTGCGCTGGGCCTGGGAGCAGGCCCATCCCGAGGCGCCGTTCGACGCCCAGGACGTGACGGTGACCATTCCCGCCTCGTTCGACCCGGCCGCGCGCGAGCTGACGGCCGAGGCCTGCCGCGCCGCGGGCTTCCAGAAGCTCACGCTGCTGGAGGAACCCCAGGCTGCGCTGTACAGCTGGATCCAGGCCAGCGGCGGCCAGTGGCGCAAGCAGGTGCAAAGCGGCGAGATCATCCTCGTCGTGGACGTGGGCGGCGGCACCACCGACCTGTCGCTGATCGCCGTGCTGGAAAAGGACGGCGGCCTGGAACTGCAGCGCGTGGCCGTGGGCGAGCACATCCTGCTGGGCGGCGACAACATGGACCTGGCCCTGGCCTACGGCGTGGCGCGCAAGCTGGCCCAGGAGGGCAAGCAGCTCGACGCCTGGCAGACCCGCGCCCTGGCCCATGGCTGCCGCCAGGCCAAGGAGCAGTTGCTGGCCGACGCCTCGCTGCAGTCCGTGCCCGTGGTCGTGCCCAGCCGGGGCAGCAAGCTCATCGGCGGCAGCATCCGCACCGAGGTCACGCGTGACGAGGTGCTGCAGATGCTGGTGGAAGGCTTCTTCCCGCGCGCCGCCGTCTCCGACAAGCCCCAGACCCGCGCCCGTGCCGCGCTGACGCAGCTGGGCCTGCCCTATGCGCAGGACGCGGCCGTCACGCGCCACCTGGCGGCCTTCCTCTCGCGCCAGGCCGGCGCCACCGAGCAGATCGAAGGCCTCAAGGGCACGCAGCCCGAGGGCGCGTCCTTCCTGCATCCCTCGGCCATCCTGTTCAACGGCGGCGTGCTCAAGGCGCCGCAGATCGAGCAGCGCATCCTGGAAGTCGTCAACGGCTGGCTGGCCGGCGAGGGCGCGCAACCCGCGCGCCTGCTGGACGGCGCCAACCTGGACCTGGCCGTGGCGCGCGGCGCCGCCTACTTCGGCCATGTGGCGGCTGCGGGCCGTGGCGTGCGCATCCGTGGCGGCACGGCGCAGAGCTATTACGTGGGCGTGGAAAGCAACATGCCCGCCATCCCCGGCATGGAGCCGCCCATCTCGGCCCTGTGCCTGGCGCCCTTCGGCATGGAAGAGGGCACCGAGGTGGCGCTGGACACGCAGGAATTCGGCCTGGTCGTGGGCGAGCCCGTGCGCCTGCGCTTCTTCGGCTCCTCCGTGCGCCGCGCCGACCAGGTCGGCACCGTGCTGGACTTCTGGGGTCCTGAGGAACTGGTCGAGCTGCAGGAAATCGAGGCCCACCTGCCCGCCGAAGGCCGTGCGCCCGGCGAGATCGTGCCCGTCACCCTGCATGCGCGCGTGACCGACATCGGCACGCTGGAGCTCAACGCCGTGCCCGTGGGTGGCGACGAACGCTGGAAGGTGGAGTTCGACGTGCGGGCCGACGTAGCGTAGCCCGCCCCGGCGGCAGGCCCGGTCCGGGCCGCGCACCGTGCCCTGTATGACTGCCGATATGCCTGATACTGCCGCCCCCGCCTCCGCCGCCCCCTTCGCTCCCGACGCCGCCCACATCGTGGGCATCGACCTGGGCACCAGCCACACCGTGGTGGCGCATGTGCCCGTGGGCGGCACGGCGGCCGACATCGCCTTGCTGCCCGTGGCGCAGCGTGTCTCGGCCAGCGAGGTCGCGGCCCAGGTGCTGCTGCCCTCGGCGCGCTACCAGGCGGCGCCCGGCGAGCTCGGCGATGCCTGGCAGCAGCCTTGGACTGCTCTGGGCGCCGATGCGCAAGCGCCCGCCGTCAATGGCCGCTGGGCGCGTGACCTGGGCGCGGCCGTGCCGTCGCGCCTGGTGGCCAGCGCCAAGAGCTGGCTCTCGCACGCGGGCGTGGACCGCACGGCGGCCATCCTGCCCTGGGGCGCGCCCGAAGAGGTGGCCCGGCTGTCTCCGCTGCAGGCCTCGGCCAGCTACCTGGACCATGTGCGGCAGGCCTGGGACCGCATGCACCCCGGCGCGCCGCTGCGGGACCAACTGGTCGTGCTGACCGTGCCGGCCTCATTCGACGAAGGCGCGCGCGCACTCACGCTGGAGGCCGCGCAGCTGGCCGGCTTGCCTGCAGTGCACTTGCTGGAGGAACCCAAGGCTGCCTTCCACGACTGGCTGGTGCTGCAGGGCGAACGCCTGGCGGCCGAGCTGGCGCACTGCCGCCTGGTGCTGGTGGTGGATGTGGGCGGCGGCACCACCGACCTGACCCTGATCCGCGTGCAGCCCGGGGAAGCTGGAGGCCTGCCCGTGCTGACACGCACGGCCGTGGGCGAACACCTGATGCTGGGCGGCGACAACATGGACCTGGCGCTGGCCCATCGGCTGGAGCCGCAGTTCGCCCCGCCCGGCGAGCGCCTGCCCGCCGCACGCTTCGCCCAACTGGTGCAGCGCTGCCGCATGGCCAAGGAACAGTTGCTGGCCGACGATGCGCCCGAGTCCGTGGCCGTGACCCTGCTGGGCGGCGGATCGAAGCTGATGGCGCAGACGCGCACGGCCACGCTGCGCCGCGACGAGGTGCGCGAAGCCGTGGTCGAAGGCTTCATGCCGCTGGCCGGCCTGCAGGACCTGCCCACCCGGCGCCAGGGCGCTTTGCGCGGCCTGGGCCTGCCCTATCCTGCCGATGCGGCGATCACGCGGCACCTGGCGCAGTTCCTCGCGCAGCACGCGGCTGGGGAGTTGCCCGATGCGGTCCTGCTCAATGGCGGCGTCTTCCACGCCCATGCGCTGGCCCAGCGGCTGGTGGCGCAACTGCAGGCCTGGCGCGGCCAGCCGCTGCGCCTGCTGCACAACCCGCATCCCGACTGGGCCGTTGCACGCGGCGCGGCGGCGCATGGCCTGGCCATGCATGTCCAGAGCCGTCCGTCTGAGGATCTGCCGGAATCGGAAGATGCCCGGACTGTGCCCGCCCCGGTACCGCGCATCGGCGGTGGCTCGCCGCGCAGCTACTGGCTGGTCCTGCCCGAGAAGGCGGGTGCCGCACCACAGGGCATCTGCCTGCTGCCGCGCGGCACGGAAGAGGGCGTGCGCATCGTGCTCTCCGGCCGGCGCTTTGCGCTGCGCCTGGGCCAGGCCGTGCGCTTTTCCCTGGTGGCCAACAGCCTGGCGGCCGCGCCTGCGCAGGCCGGACGCATTGCGGCGCTCGACGGCGAGGGCTGGGTCGAGCTGCCCGCCCTGTCCACCGTGCTGCCAGCGCCCGAGGGCCGGGACAAGGCCCAGGTCGAGGTGCAACTGCAGGCCTGCATGACCGAGGTCGGCACGCTGGAGGTGCGCTGCGTGGCCGCCGACGATGCGCAGCGCCAGTGGCTGCTGCCGTTCAGCGTGCGCGGTGCGCTGGCCGCAGATGGGCAGGACACCGGCGATCGTTCTGCCCGGCAGGGCCGGCTGGCCGACGCCGTGGCCCTGATCGAGCGCATCTTCGGCAGCCAGGCGCAGGAGGTGACTGCCAAGGAGGTCCGCCAGCTGCGCCAGTCGCTGGAGCGACGGCTGGGCCCGCGCGAGGACTGGGACCTGCCGATGCTGCGCGCACTGTTCGACGCCCTGCTGGCCCGGGCCAGGCGCCGCCGCCGCACGGCCGAGCACGAGCGCGTCTGGCTGAACCTGGCAGGCTGGTGCCTGCGGCCCGGCGTGGGCGCCGAGCTGGACGGCTGGCGCATGCAGCAGGTCTGGCAACTGCATGGCCAGGGCCTGGGCCATGGCGGCGAGGCGGCCAACCGCACCGAATGGTGGGTCTTCTGGCGCCGCGTGGCCGCGGGCCTGGATGAGGCCCGGCAGATGGAGCTGCTGGAAGAGGTTGCCGGCCACATGCAAAAGGCCGTGCAGCAGTCCACGCAGCGCAGCCAGGGCAAGTCCGCCCATGGCAGCTACGACGACATGCTGCGCCTGTTCGCCGCCATGGAGGCCGTGCCCTGGCAGTACCGCCAGGAAATGGGCCAGTGGATGCTGCAACGGCTGAAGCACCCTGGTGAATCCGTGCAGACCTGGTGGGCCATAGGCCGCCTGGCCGCGCGCATGCCGCTGGCCGCCAACGCCCACCGCGTCATGCCGCCCGAGGCTGCGCAGGAGTTCCTGGACGCCACCCTGGCCCAGGACTGGCGCCGCAATGAAACCGCCATGTTCGCCGCCGTTCAGATGGCCCGCATGACGGGCGACCGTGCGCTGGACCTGTCCGATGCCCAGCGCTCCCTGGTGCTGGAGCGGTTGCGCGGCGCCGGTGCACCGCAGCGCTGGATCGACCTGGTGGAACAGGTCCAGCAGATGGACGCCCAGGATGCGAAGCGCAGCTTTGGGGATAGCCTGCCGCCGGGGCTGGTGCTGGTGGGGTGAGGGCTGTTGCCCCAAGAAAAAGGCCCCGCAGTGCGGGGCCTTTTTCTTGGGGACGCACTGCGGTGCAGTGCGCCGGGATGGGCAGTGCTGGGCTTATTGCGAAGGCCAGACGTAATAGGCGATGCCTTCGTTGCGGAAGCGGGCAAAGGTGGCGATCACATAGTCGCGTTCGCTGGCGTTGGCTGTATAGAAGTGGGCTCCGGAGTCCAGGTTGTAGAACTGGTAGACGGGCACGCTGCCTGCGACGGCATTCTTTTGTGCGTACCAGGTCGGGCCTTCGTAGATGAAACGGGCAAAGGTCTGGTGGACGTAGTCGCGAACGCTTTCACTGATGGTGTAGTAGTGCGCTCCCGAATCCTGGTTGTAGAAGCGAAAGACGGGGCTCAGGTCTTGCTGGGGCTGGGCAGAGGCATAGAAAGCCACGTTCTCGTATTGAAACTCCGGGAGCTTGGCAATCACGTAATCGCGCTCGGCAACGCTGCCTGTGTAGAAGTGGGCGCCCGTATGCGCGTTGTAGAAGCGGTATACAGGGCTGCGCGCCGTGGTCGCACTGGCTGCCAGCCATTTCTGGAGGGCGGGGTACAGCAGGTCGAAGCGCCCGTAGATCGAGGTGCCGCCAGATGCAGAGCAGGTTTGGTCGTCACCCCCATAGAGCGTGCCTGCCAGCCGACCCTGCAGGAACAGGCCCGAGCCACTGCTGCCCGGCTGCGTCAGCCCCTGGTTCCAGGTCACAAGGTTGAAGCCGCCGTTGCCCTTGCTGTCGTTGGAACAAAGCATCGTGCCTTCACTCGACGGCTCGCATGCGACCGAGCCATAGACCGTGCCGAAGCTGATCTTTTGCAGGTCGCCACGGGGATGGTGTATGCCCACGACGCTGGCACCGCTCGTCAGCGTCTGCGTGGTCCAGCCGGAGAAGACTGCGCCAGCGGGAGGCGTGTCGTTGAGGCGCATCAGGGCACCGTCATAGGTTGCCGTTGCGTAGAGCAAGGTTGCGCCGTTGCGCAGAACCTTGTTCCCGGATGACAGCGTGCGGCTGTTGCACGAGGGCGTGCGATAGAACCACGAGGTCTCCAGCGTAGAAGCCACGGTCTGGCTGCTGATGCAATGGTTGGCCGTGACGAAGTAGGGGGTGCCGGAGCTCGCCGTGTCGTTGAGCAGGGTGCCCGAGCAGACATAGCCCATCCCATCCTTGATGTAGAGCATGCGGGCCACGGCGTTGCGTTGCGAGCTGTATGCGTCGTAGCAGGTGGAATCCAGTTGGCAGGGCAGGGATTCGTTGAGCTGTGCCGAGAACTGCATCTCGCCTTCCAGCGGCAGCGAGAGGTTCTCATGCACATGCATCACACGCGGGATGGCGATGCGCAGCGTGTCGGCCGGGACGCCCGGGGGCAGTTCGATCTCCAGCGTCACCTCGTCGCCGCCCGTGTCGGGAGTCCACCAGGTGCGGCCGTCGGTGCCTGTGTCGCCCGCGTCCAGGTTGGCCTGCAGAACCTGCAGAATGCGCTGGCCGGCGATCTCGTAGGCGCCTGCGCGGTTTTGCTGCGCATAGACGCGCAGCAGCGCGTTGCCGGGCAACTGGTTCATTTCCACGCCCAGGCGTATGCCATAGGCGCCTTCCGAGCGCACGCTGACGGCCGCCACGCGTGCGCCGGAGGCGGTGGTGCTCCATTGCAGTTGCGATGCCAGTGCGTCCACCGTGGCCGTTTGTGCACTCAACCGCTGGGCGCCCACCTGCATTGCGCCGCCTGCCGGTGCCGATGCGGCGCGGTATTCCTTCCATGCGCCCAGCTCCACGCGCAGCGGCGTGACCTCGGTGGCTGCAGCCTGGCTGCGTGAAGCCAGGAACTCCCGAGGCGTATCCTGCGGCTGGACGCGCGAGTCCACGCTCATGCGAGGGATGAACTGAAGCACATCGGCGGCGCCCTCCTGCCCCCATGCCAGCCCCAGGCTGCCTGCCAGGGCGAGCGCCAGCGCGACGCTGCGCAAACCCCTGCGCGCAGTGGTGTCGAAAAGATCGGTCATGAGCTCCCTCTCAACGGATTGGTGGATATTGCGAAACCCGGGCATTTTAGGTGTTGTGTGCGTGACAGCCCGGTGACGGCACCGCCGTCCGGCGCTTCCTAGAATGGTCGCTGCGCTGCAGCGGCAGCCGGGTGCGGACACTGCGAGGACCGTGCCTGCCCCACACATCTGCCCCCTGTCATCTACCAAGGATCTGATCCAGCATGAGCCATTCCTACTCCGACACCCAACTCCTGATCGACGGCCAATGGCAGGACGCCGCCAGCGGCAGGAAGATTCCCGTGCGCAACCCGGCCAGCGGCGAAGTCATCGGCCATGTGGCCCATGCCGACGTGGCCGACCTGGACCGTGCGCTGGCCGCAGCGCAGCGCGGTTTCGAGGTCTGGCGCAACGTCTCCGCCCATGAGCGCGGCGCCGCCATGCGCCGTGCCGCGGCCCTGCTCAAGGAGCGCGCCGACGAGATCGCCGCGCTCCTGACGCAGGAGCAGGGCAAGCCCGTGGCCGAGGCCAAGGGCGAAATCCTGGCCGGCGTGGGCATCATCGAATGGTTTGCCGACGAGGCGCTGCGCGTGTACGGCCGCATCGTGCCCTCGCGCCGCCCCGAGGTGCAGCAGCTGGTGATCAAGGAGCCCGTGGGCCCCGTGGCCGCCTTCACGCCCTGGAACTTCCCCGTCAACCAGATCGTGCGCAAGATCGGCGCGGCGCTGGCCACGGGCTGCTCCTTCCTGTGCAAGGCGCCCGAGGAAACGCCGGCTGCGCCCGCAGCCCTGTTCAAGTGCTTTGTCGATGCCGGCGTGCCGGCCGGCGTGGTGGGCCTGGTGTTCGGTGATCCGGCCCAGATTTCCTCCTACCTGATCGCCCATCCCGTGATCCGCAAGGTCACGTTCACCGGCTCCACCGCAGTGGGCAAGCAGCTGGCGGCGCTGGCCGGCCAGCATATGAAGCGCTCGACCATGGAGCTGGGCGGCCACGCGCCGGTCATCGTGGCCGAGGATGCCGACGTGGCCCTGGCCGTGAAGGCCGCAGGCGCGTCCAAGTTCCGCAACGCGGGCCAGGTCTGCATCTCGCCCACGCGCTTTCTGGTGCACAACAGCGTGCGCGAGGAATTCACGCGCGCCATGGTCGCCCATGCCGAAGGCCTCAAGGTCGGCGATGGCCTGGCCCAGGGCACGCAGATGGGCCCGCTGGCCAATCCGCGCCGCGTCACGGCCTTGTCCCATCTGATCGAGGATGCGCAAAAGCAGGGCGCCAAGCTGCTTACGGGCGGTGCCTCGCTGGGCGGCGCGGGCAACTTCTTCGCTCCCACGGTGCTGGGCGACGTGCCGCTGAGCGCCGAGATCTTCAACCAGGAGCCCTTCGGCCCCGTGGCCGCCATCCGCGGCTTTGACGATCTGGGCGAGGCCATTGCCGAGGCCAACCGCCTGTCCTACGGCCTGGCGGCCTATGCGTTCACGCGCTCCATCAAGACGGCCCACCAGCTGGCCCAGCAGGTCGAGACCGGCATGCTGTGGATCAACCAGCCGGCCGTGGCTTCGGCCGAGATGCCGTTCGGCGGCGTCAAGGATTCGGGCTATGGCTCCGAGGGCGGCCCCGAGGCGCTGGAGGCCTACCTGGTCGCCAAGGCCGTGTCGATCGCGGCGGTGTAAGACAGGCATCTGCCCCATGGACAAGGCCGTCCCACTCGCGTGGGACGGCCTTTGTTTTCATGGGGCGGCAACGCCCGACGTGGCGACCCCTGGTATGCGGTAGACGACGAGCACGTACTTTGAAAGGCTCTGGCGCTCAACCTCCACGCCACCCAGCCCCTGGGCAATGCGCCGGCTGGCGGTATTGGGCTCGGCCACCGGGTAGCGCAAGGACTGTGGCGCAAAGGTCGCTCGGGTCCATGCTGCCAGCGCGGCCACGGCTTCGCGGCCGTAGCCCTGGCCATGCACGTCCTCGCGTATCCAGATCCCGAGTTCGGGCTCGGCGTCGCGCGCGCCGTGCAGGCCCAGCAGGCCGGTGAATCGGCCTGACGTGCGCTCGCGCAGCGTGAAGTTGAAGTCCGTGCCGGCCGCGATCTCCTGCAGCCATCCGCGCCAGACCGCCTCGAACTCGGCAGGCGTCGACGCCGGCTCGAAGGACAGGTAGCGCGTCAGCGTGGGCGTGATGCAGGCAAAGGCCTCATCGGCATCGGCGGCAGTGAAGGGGCGCAGCGCCAGGCGCTGTGAGGTGATGGTGGTGTCGCTCCACGACATGGATGCTTTCCTTGCAACAGGGGGACAGGGAGCGTGGGGCGCTGCCGGCCTGGGCTGGCCTTAGCCGTTCATTCTGGCATGGGTCCGTGCTTCAGCCGGCGTTGCGGAAGAAGGCCTCGTGTTGCGCGATCTCATGCGCGGCATGGCGCAGCTGGCGGGCCTGGTCGGGATGGCGTTCGGCCACGCGCTGCGCCAGCGCGCGCAAAAGCGGCGGGCACTGGCCGGGCGCCTGCTGCAGCCGCTGCAGGCGCAGCAGCGCGGCGCGCACGGCGCGGGCCGTGCCGTCGCCAAGCGCGGCTTCCTCGGACAGCTGATGCAGCGCCTGGATGGCGCGGCCCACATGCAGGGCGGCCAGGCCGCACTCCGCTGCCTGCGCACCCAGCTGCCCTCCGGCCTGCTCCGACATGCGCACCAGGCGCAGCAGCCGGTGGTACAGGCGGGCGCGCCAAATGCGGCCATCGCGCGCATGGCCCGGCGTGGCGGCCATGTCCTGCAGCTCGTGGACCATCATGGAGCGCAGGCTTTGCAGCCGGCCCTGCAGCGTGACCGGCAGGATGAAGCGGTAGGCCGCCCAGCCGGCCAGCGGCCCGGACACCACGGCCAGCCCCAGGGCCAGCGCATGGCCGAAGCTGGCCGTCTGCGGGTAGTGGGGCTGCAGCAGGAGCAGCAGCACCATGTTGCAGTCATAGCCCGAGAGCGCGGTGCGCTGGTGCGAG
Source organism: Delftia sp. BGA-UO-ETr-SB1 (assembly GCF_059567865.1). Classification (NCBI taxonomy): domain Bacteria; kingdom Pseudomonadati; phylum Pseudomonadota; class Betaproteobacteria; order Burkholderiales; family Comamonadaceae; genus Delftia; species Delftia sp. BGA-UO-ETr-SB1. Next base: position 1,015,456 of record NZ_JCAQOW010000006.1, read on the forward strand.
AACAGCAGCGCGCCCACGTAGACAAAGGGCAGCATCAGCCACACCAGGCCCGCCTGGCTGCCGGCGAACGGCCAGACCAGCCACTGGCAGGCCAGGGCCACCAGCACGCCCATGGCCTGCCCCAGGGTCACATGGCGCATGGTGGCCGACGGGTTCTCGAAGCCCGAGAACACGGTCAGCATGATGGACATGCCCAGCAGCATGTAGGCACCGCCGCTCCAGCCCGTCACCACCCACAGCAGGCCCACGATGGCGATGGCCGCGCTGGCACGCAGCATGGCGCGGCGCGCGCCCAGCCAGTCGCTGTGCAGCACCACGGGCCATTGGCGGGCGCGGTGGCCGGGCGGCAGGGCCACGTCATGGGTGGCGGCCAGGTGGGCCTGCAGCGCAAAGCCCATCGGGGCCAGCATGTCGGCTGCGCCGGGCCAGTACACGGCGGCCTCGCGTGCGCGTACCACGGCCGCCGCGGCCTCGTGCAACTGCACGCGCGTCTCCAGCGCCAGGGCGGCTTCACGCAGTGCCTGCGCGGCGGCCAGGGCCTGCGCCTCGCCAAAGGCCGCAGGCGGCTCCTGTGATGGTGCATCGCGCAGCCACAGCAGGGCCGAGATCTGGGCATTCATGAGCCGGCGCAGCGCGTGCACGGCCTCGCGCGAGCGCTGCGAACCGGCGGCGTGCGGGTCCAGCCCCTCCTCGATCACCGCCATGGCCAGCAGGCGGGCGGCGATCTCCTGCGAGCCCAGGGACGAACGGCCGCGCGCCTGCAGGCTGTCGGCCAGATCGCGCAGCAGTTGCGCGAACAGCTGGCGCACCTCGGCATTGCCGGGAATGCCGCTGCCCTTGGGCGTGAACAGCCAGCCCACGAGCAGGGCTGCGAATACGCCGGTCAGAGCCGTGAACAGCCGGTCCCAGCCCAGGGCGAAGACCTGGTCGGGGTGGGCAAAGTCCAGCAGCGCGACCATGGCCGCCGAATAGCCGGACAGCATGGTGCCGTAGGCCACGAAGCTGCGCTGCAGATTGCCCACGCCCGCGCACAGGCCCAGCCACACGGCCAGGCCCAGCACCAGCCACAGCAGGTTTCCCTGGGCCAGCAGCACCAGGCCCACGCCCACGGCCGTGCCGGCCACGGTGCCTGCGACCCGGAAAAAGCTTTTTTCGAGCAGTTGCCCGCGCAGCGGCTGGGATGCGGCCCAGGTGGCCATGGCAGCCCACTGCGGATGCTCCAGCCCCAGCTGCCAGGCAGCCAGCAGCGCCAGGCAGGCGGCAAAGGCCGTGCGCAGATGCTGGCGCAGGCGCACGGGGTCGAAGCCCCAGCGGACCGAGGCCTGCAGCAGGCGGCCATAGGCATCGTGGAGGGCGCTCATGGCGCGCCTTCAGTGCGCAGCGCGGCCATGCGCTCCTGGATCTTGGCCATGCCGGCCAGCATGGCCTCGACCTCGGCATCGTCCAGGTCCTGCAGCATGGCCAGCTCGGCCTGCAGCATGGTGGCGCGCACGCGGTCCACGGCGCGGTTGCCTTCATCGGTCAGGAAGATGCGCTTGCTGCGCCGGTCGCCGGGGTCGGCGCGGCGTTCCACCCAGCCGTGGCCTTCCAGAATATCGAGCAGGCGCACCAGGCTGGAGCCGTCCAGCCCCACGCGCTCGGCCAGTTCCTTTTGCGTGACGCCGTCGCCCCAGGCGCGCAGATGGATCAGCGGCGCCCAGGTGGCATCGGTCAGGCCGTCGGCCAGCAGTTGCTCCTCGACCTGGCGGCGCCACTGGCGTACCAGGGTGACCATGAGAAAGCCGAGACGGGCGCGGGGAGGGGCAGAGGCAAAGGACATGCCTCGATTATCTTTGCAATGCAATTAATTTGCATTGCAAATTAATTGTGTCTGCATTTGATTTAAGGGTATTCCCTTGTTCAGGTGGGCGGTCGATGAAAAAGGCCCTGCAAGACGATGCTTTGCAGGGCCGGTCGATGGATGCGGACGGCTTCAGAGCAGGCCGGGCACCCAGCGGTTGAAGAGCAGGCCCGCCACCAGAAGCCATGCGAACAGCAAGGCGGCCAGCAGCAGGGGCTTCGTGCCTGCGGCGCGCACGGCGCGGACATGGGTGGTCAGGCCCAGGGCCGCCATGGCCACGGCCAGCAGGGCATTGTCCAGCTGCACGCCCACCTGCACCACGGCGGCAGGCAGCACGCCCAGGGAGTTCACGCCGGCCATGGCGACGAAGCCCAGCGCGAACCAGGGAATGGTGATGCGGCGCGGCTGGCCGTCGCTCACCTGGCTGCTGCGGTTGCCGCGCGCCACCGCCATGGACAGCAGCAGCAGGAAGGGGGCCAGCATCATCACGCGCACCATCTTGGAGATCACGGCCACGTCGGCGGCTTCGGGCGCAATGGCTTCGCCGGCGGCCACGACCTGGGCCACCTCGTGCACGGTGGAGCCCACGTACAGGCCGTACTGCGCAGGCGACATGTCCAGCCAGCCGTGGGCGGCGTTCCAGTGGAACAGCGCGGGGTAGAGGAAGGTGCCCACGGTGCCGAAGACCACCACGGTGGCCACGGCCACGGCCACGTCTTCGGCGCGGCCCTTGATCACGGGTTCGGTGGCCAGCACGGCAGCGGCGCCGCAGATGGAGCTGCCCGCGCCGATCAGCACCGTGGTGCGCGCATCCAGCCCGAAGACGCGGCGGCCCAGCCATTGCGCCAGCAAGAAGGTGCTGCCCAGCACCAGGGCATCGACCACCACGCCGGCCATGCCCACATGGCCTATGTCCTGGAAGGTCAGTCGCAGGCCGTAGAGCACGATGCCCGCGCGCAGCAGGCGCTGCTTGGCCAGGCCTACGCCGGCATGGCAGCTGGGCGCCAGGCGCGGATAGACGGTGTTGCCGATGACCAGGCCGATGCAGATGGCCAGCGTCAGTGCGCTCAGGCCCGAGCCGGCCAGCAGCGGCTGGCGTGCGCCCCAGGTGGCGGCTGCGGCAATGGCGCCGGCCAGCAGCAGGCCGGGCGCAAGCTCGGTCAACTGGCGCAGCCAGCCGGACGGATGGGAGGAGCGTGGGAGGGATGTGGTGTTCATGGTGCCTGCGCGCCGCGTCAGGAGCGCGGTGCATGGGAGGCACTTTAGATTTCTTGGCTATATTCGTATAACGAATAGTTTTTGTAGCACCAACCGGGGAAACAGGTTGATGCCTCGTTCAGACTGCACGCCATGCTGCACCTCACCCTGCGCCAACTTGAAATCTTCTGCGCCGTCGCCCAGGCGGGCTCCACCGTGGCCGCGGCCGACGCCGTGGCCCTGTCGCAGTCGGCCACCAGCGCCGCGCTGCAGCAGCTGGAGCAGGCCATGGGCGCCCAGCTGTTCGAGCGCGTGGGCCGGCGACTGGCGCTCAACGACGCGGGCCGCGCCCTGTTGCCCGAGGCGCTGGCGCTGCTGGAGCAGGCCAGGGGCATAGAGCAGGCGTTTTCGGTGCGGGCCGCCAGCCTGCCCGTGCGTCTGCGCGTGGCAGCCAGCACCACCATAGGCACCTATGCGCTGCCGGCCGTGCTCGCGCACCTGGCGCGCAGCCATCCGCACCTGAGCGTGGACCTGCAGATCGCCAACACGCGCGAGGTGGGCCAGGCCGTGGAATCGCTGGACGTGGACCTGGGCCTGATCGAGGGCACCAGCCACTGGCCCGGGCTGGAGGTCGAGCCCTGGATGCGCGACGAACTCGTCATCGTGGCTGCAGCACAGGACCCGCTGGTGCAGGCTGCGGGCCAGCGCCCGCTGGGCGTGGCCGCCTTGCGCGGTGCGCGCTGGCTGCTGCGCGAGCCGGGCTCGGGCACGCGCGAGATGGTGGAGCATGCCTTGCTGCCGCATCTGCACCAGCTGCCGGCCGCCGCCACGCTGGGCAGTTCGGAGGCGATTGCGCGCTGCGTGGCCCAGGGCCTGGGTATCAGCTGCCTGTCGCGCGTGCTGGTGCAGGCCCTGGTCGCCTCGGGAGAGCTGGCCGTGCTGCCGACCACGCTGCCGCGCATGTGGCGGGATTTCTCGCTGGTGCAGCGGGCGGGCAAGCGCCGCTCGCCGGCGCTGGCGGCCTTTGTGCAGGCCTGCCGCCAACACGCCCAGGACTGAGGCGGGTTATTTGCCCAGCGGAATCGGCGTGCTGCGCGGCACGGGCACGGCGGTGACGCTGTTTTGCGGCGAGCCTTCGATCACGCGGTCCGAGTAGGTCATGTAGACCAGGGTGTTGCGCTGCGCATCGACCATGCGCACCACGCGCAGGCGCTTGAACAGCAGCGAGATGCGTTCGGTGAACACCTCGTCCTGCTGCTTGAGCGGCGCGGGGATCTGGATGGGGCCGGTCTGCACGCAGCTGATCGAGGCTTCGGCGCGGTCCTCGGCCAGGCCCAGGCCGCCCTTGATGCCGCCGGTCTTGGCGCGCGAGACATAGCAGGTCACGCCCGCCACCTTGGGATCGTCATAGGCATCGACCACGATCTTGTGGTCCGGGCCTATGAATTTGAACACCGTGTCCACCGCGCCCACCTGCTCGGCGCGCGCACCGCAGGCGCCCAGCAGCAGCGTGGCCAGGGCGGCCGTGAGCAAGGCCCGGCCTCGCGGGAAATACTTCGCACTGGGTTCGATCATGGCATTGCGTATGAGAGTGGCGCGGCCCAACTCAGGGACACCGAGGAAGGGCCGCCCCGCCCCGAGGGTGTCGTCCCCCTCCCGCGAAGCGAGAGAGGGGGAAGGCGCAAAGCGCCTCAGGGGGTGTTTTCACCCGCCACATGGCGGCGAAGATGCTCCAGGGCTTCTTCCACCTGGTCCACCAGCACCAGGCACAGGTCGCCGGGTGTCAGTCGCGCCAGCGCATGGTCGATGGCGTTGAACTCACCCTGGATCTGGGTCACGTAGTCGGTGCGCGGTGCGCCTTGCAGGCCTTGCTGCAGCAGGGCCAGGACTTCACCGTCGGCGCGGCCGCGCTGGCAGGCATCCTGGTAGAGGATGACGTCGTCGAAGGCCTTGCCCAGGATCTGGGTCTGCTCGGTGATGTCCTGGTCGCGGCGGTCGCCCGCGCCGCTGATCACTACGCTGCGGCGCTGGGCCGGCATGGCATCCACGGCCTGGACCAGGGCGCGAATGGCGTCGGGGTTGTGGCCGTAGTCGGCGATCAGCGTGGCGCCACGGTAGTCCATGACGTTGAAGCGGCCCGGCGCGTTGTCGCTGTCGTTGACGAAGCCGGCCAGCCCGCGGCGGATGGTCTGCCAGGGCATGCCCACGCCCCAGGCGGCGGCGATGGAGGCCATGACGTTCTCCACCTGGAAGCTGATGGTGCCGTTGCGCGTGATGGGGATCTCGCGCAGCGCAATGGTCTCGCGCCACGAGCTTTCGGCCGCGACGATGCTGTCGCCGTCCACGTAGACCACGCGGTTGCCCTGGGCACGGTGCGTGGCCATCACGGGGTGGTGGCGGTCGGCCGCGAAATAGATGACCTTGCCCGGCGAGGTGGAGGCCATGGCGGCGACCAGCGGATCGGCCGCGTTGAGCACGGCATAGCCGTCGGTGGCCACGTTCTGCACGATGACGCGCTTGAGCACGGCCACGTCTTCCACCGTGGTGATGTAGTTCAGGCCCAGGTGGTCGCCCGCGCCCACGTTGGTGACCACGGCCACCTGGCAGCGGTCAAAGCCCAGGCCTTCGCGCAGGATGCCGCCGCGTGCGCATTCGAGCACGGCCGCATCGGTCTCGGGGTGGGCCAGGGCGTTGCGCGCGCTGCGCGGGCCCGAGCAGTCGCCGCTGTCGATCTGGCGGCCGTTGACGTAGACGCCGTCCGTGTTCGTCATGGCCGTGCGCCAGCCATGCGAGGTGAACAGGTGGGCGATCAGGCGCGTGGTCGTGGTCTTGCCGTTGGTGCCGGTGACGGCCACCAGCGGGATGCGGCCGTCCTGGCCCGGCGCGAACAGCTCATCGACCATGGGCACGCCCACGTTGCGGGGCTTGCCGAAGGACGGCGCCAGGTGCATGCGCAGGCCCGGTGCGGCGTTGACTTCGACGATGCCGCCGTTTTGCTCTTCCAGCGGGCGCAGCATGGTCTCGCAGACCACGTCCACGCCGCAGATGTGCAGGCCGATGGTCTGGGCGGCCTCCACGGCGCGCGCGGCGATGTCGGGGTGCACGTCGTCCGTCACATCGGTGGCGCTGCCGCCGGTGGACAGGTTGGCGTTGTTGCGCAGCACCACGCGCTGGCCCTGGGCCGGCACGGATTCGGGCGTGAGCCCTTCGGTGGCGATGCGCGCGATGGCGATGTCGTCCAGGCGGATCTTGGTCAGCGCCGTGCCGTGGCCCGAGCCGCGGCGCGGGTCCTGGTTGACGATGTCCACCAGCTCGCGGATGGTGTGCTGGCCGTCGCCCAGCACCTGGGGCGGCTCGCGGCGCGCAGCGGCCACCAGCTGGCCGCCGACCACCAGCAGGCGGAAGTCATGGCCGGGCAGGAAGCGCTCGACCATGATGTCGTCGCCGAATTCCGAGGCGGTGGCGAAGGCTGCCTTGAGCTGCTCGTGCGTGGTGATGTTGACCACCACGCCCTTGCCCTGGTTGCCGTCCTGGGGCTTGACCACCACGGGCAGGCCCACTTCCTGGGCCACGAGCCAGGCTTCTTCCACATCCTTGACGGGGCGGCCCAGCGGCACGGGCACGCCGGCGGCGTGCAGCAGGCGCTTGGTCAGGTCCTTGTCCTGGGCGATGGATTCGGCCACGGCGCTGGTCTGGTCCAGCTCGGCGGCCTGGATGCGGCGCGCCTTGGAGCCCCAGCCCAGCTGTACCAGCGAGCCCGAGGTCAGGCGGCGGATGGGAATGCCACGCGCCACGGCCGCATCGACGATGGAGCCGGTGGAGGGACCGATGCGCTCGTCCTCGTCGAGTTCGCGCAGCTGGGCGACCACCTTGTCGGCGTCGAAGGGCGTGTCGGCCAGGGCCGACTGCAGCAGCTCGCCGGCCTGTTCCATGGCCAGGCGGCCGACGGCCTCTTCGGTGTACTCCACCACCACCTGGTAGGTGCCGGTCTCCACGGTTTCATGCGTGCGGCTGAAGGTCACCGGGCAGCCGGCCTGGGCCTGCAGCGACAGGGCCGCGACTTCCAGCACCTGGGCCAGCGACAGGCGCTGGTCGGCGCCGTGCGGCTGCAGCGTGCCGATCTTGGGAAAGCGCGCGCGCAGCCGGTCCTCGAAGCCGGGCAGGGCCGAGTAGTCGCACTCGCCGGGCTCGCATTGCACGATGGCTTCGATGGCGGTGCTGCGGGTCCAGAGATTGGGGCCGCGCAGGGCTCGGATGCGGGTGATCTGCATAGTGTCTTCTTTCGGAGGGCAGGCCCGCGTCGCCGGGCCTGCCTGCATGTCATCGTGTGGTCGGGCTCAGGCGGCGGTGGCTGCGGCGGCCGGCGTGTAGTCGAAGGTCTTGATGCCGGCGACGATGAGGTCGGGGGCAATGTCCATGGACCACGCGGCGGCAATGGCGGCCAGCAGGGCCGGCGTGTCCGGGCGCAGGCCGCCGGGCAGGCTCAGTGCGTCCAGCGTGCCCAGCACGCGCTCGGCAGCGCCCGTGGCCAGGATCACCTGGTTGCCGCGCACGAAGACGGCACGGCCTTCGCTCTCGGAACGGTGGGCCGCGACCACGGGGCTGTCTGCCTGCATCGAATAGAACAGCACCTCGCCGTCGCACAGGCGGGCCAGGTCGGCCACCTGTTCGATGTCGGCATTGAGGACGCCCGCGCCTTCGTCCAGCACCACGTCGATCTGGGTGCGCATCACGCGCGTCATCTGCGACTGCTCGTGCACGTCATGGTCAGGCAACTGCTCGAAGCCGTCCATGTCGGTGACCACGCCGACCAGGCAGCGGTCGTAGGCCAGGCCTTCCTCCAGGATGGAGCGGGCCGTGGTCTGGATGACGGCGGCCTGGGCCAGGCGGTTGGTCAGCAGGCGGTGGGCACCGGCCCAATTGGCGGTGTTGGTCTTCTGGGTCTGGCGGTTGGACAGGAACATGCCCTCGCTGCTGGCCACGCCCGTGAGCTTGCCCGACAGCTGCAGCAGCCAGCCCACCAGGCGGGCCGTGAAGCCGTTGTTGCGCGTGCCGGCAATGCCCACCAGGGGGATGCGGCCTGCGCCCGTTCCCTCTTCGGTGCGCGGGAACAGGTGGTCGGCGATGGCCATGCCCACGGGGCGCGGCGCGCCGCTGGTGGGCTTCAGGTGCATCAGCAGGCCGGGGCCGGCGTTGACTTCGAGGATGGCGCCGCCCTGCTCCTTCATGGGGCGCGAGACGTCCTGCAGGATCATGTCCATGCCCGCGATGTCCAGGCCCACGATCTTGGCGGCCAGCGTGGCCATGTAGGCCACTTCGGGGTGGACCTCATCCGTGCAGTCGATGGCCATGTTGCCGTTGCGCTGCAGCAGCACGCTGGTGCCCTGGGCGGGAATGGTGTCGGGCGTGACGTCCTGGCGCTTGAGTTCCAGCTTCACGGCCGGGGCTTCGAGATTGATCCAGTCCAGCGGGTATTCCTGCTCAGGGCCGCGGCGTGGGTCCTGGTTGACCACGGCGACCAGCTCGCGCAGCGTGGACTTGCCGTTGCCGGCCACGCTCACGGTCTCGCCACGGCAGGCCGCCACGACCTTGCCGCCCACCACCAGGATGCGGTGCTCGGTGCCGTCGATGAAGCGCTCGACGATCACGTCGGAGCCTTCGGGCTGGGCCAGCGCAAAGGCGGTCTTGATGTCGGCCTCGTCGCGCAGGTCCAGCGTCACGCCACGCGCGTGGTTGCCGTCCGAGGGCTTGACGGTGACGGGAAAGCCGATGTCCTGCGCCACTTCCCAGGCTTCTTCGGGGCTGTTGACGATCTGGCCTTCGGGCACGGGCACGCCGCAGGCGGCCAGCAGGCGCTTGGTGAAGTCCTTGTCCTGGGCAATGCCTTCGGCAATGGCGCTGGTCTGGTCGCTCTCGGCGGTCCAGATGCGGCGCTGCGCGGCGCCATAGCCGAGCTGCACGAGGTTGCCGTCATTGAGGCGGATGTGGGGAATGCGGCGCTCGCCTGCAGCATCGACGATGCAGCCCGTGCTCGGGCCCAGGTAGCGGTCGTTGATCTCGGTCTTGATGGCCTTGACGGCGGCCTTCAGGTCGAAGGGCTCGTCGTTGATGGCGGCCATGATCAGCCGGTGGCCGTAGGCCAGGGCCGTGCGCGCCACGGTTTCCTCGGGGCAGCGGAAGACCATGCGGTAGATGCCGCGCTGGGAAATCTCGCGCGTCTGGCCGAACTCGGCCGGCATGCCCGCCAGGTTCAGCAGCTCGATGATGATGTGCTCCAGCACATGGCCGCACCAGGTGCCGCCTTCCAGGCGCTGGATGAAGCCGCCGCGCTCGCCCACGCCGCAGTGGTGCTCGATCAGGTCGGGCAGCCAGGCCGTCAGGCGCTCGTTGAAACCGTCAAGCTTGTTCGAGGGATAGTCCTCCAGCTCACCAAGATCCAGCCAGACCTCCAGCACGGGACGGTAGGTCCAGACGCTGGGTCCACGCAGGTAGGTGGTGCGCAAGAGTTGGATGTCTTTGAATTTCGCCATGTCGATCAACGGGTAAGCGTGAGCGACGACCCGGGTGCGGATCGCCGGAGAATGGGAGAGGATTGTGCGCTCAGAAAGCCCATGCGCAGTGCTGTCAGCCTAAACCAGGGTTGGCGCGTTGAGCAGGGTATGCCGTGCAAAGCGCGGGATATCCACCGGGGAGCTGCGGTTGCCCGCATGACACCAGGAGCCGCCAGGGGCGGGAAAAACAACTCAACATGCAAGAACACCATTCTGTGGACGTTTCGGCCTTCCTTGCCAGCCCCCGCGGGGCTGGGCTGCGAGCCAGGCTCGCTTCCAATGAAAACGTGCTGGCCCTCGTCCCGGTTGACCTGACCCTCGATATGCGCTTCGGCGAAGGCTGGGTTGTGCTGACCAACCAGCGGCTCCTCGCCTGTGATCCTGCAGATCAGCAGTGGAGTGAGTGGGCACTATCAATTGATCAGAATCTGCGCACGCTGGACCACGGCGGCGTGGGCAACCTCGAACTGCACGGCCCTGCGGCGCGGCTGGCGCTGTGGCGCTTCACGCTGCGCCACCAGGCGGCCGTGCTGCGCCTGCTGCAGCAGTTCGACCACGAGCGCGAGCGCCTGGCACGCGGCGAGGACTTTGCCGAGCCCGAGGACGACGTACCCCGCTGCCCGGCCTGCCAGGCCGAACTGCCGCCCGAAGCCGACGAATGCCCGGCCTGCGCGCGCCAGCAGGGCCCGCAGACCTCCACCTGGGTGCTGCTGCGCCTGTGGCGCTTTGCCCATCCCTACCGGCACCAGCTGTTGCTGGGCTTTTTGCTGACCCTGGCCTCCACGGGCGCCACCCTGGTGGCGCCCTACCTGACGATTCCCATCGTGGACAAGATCCTGATCCCGTTCCAGAACGGGCAGCAGATCGACAGCAGTCTCGTTGTCTTCTACCTGAGTGGGCTGCTGGCGGCGGCGCTGGTGGCCTGGGGCCTGGGCTGGGCGCGCACCTTCGTGCTGGCCAAGGTCTCCGAGCGCATTGGCTCGGATCTGCGCACCACCACCTACAACCACCTGTTGACGCTGTCGCTGGACTACTACGGCAGCAAGCGCACGGGCGACCTGATGGCGCGCATCGGGGCGGAAACAGATCGCATCAATTTGTTTCTATCCTTGAATGCGCTGGATTTCGCCACCGACGTGCTGATGATCGTGATGACCTCGGTCATCCTGTTCTCCATCAATCCGTGGCTGGCCCTGGTCACCCTGGTGCCGCTGCCCTTCATCGCCTGGATGATCCACCTGGTGCGCGACCGCCTGCGCACGGGTTTCGAGAAGATCGACCGCGTCTGGTCCGAAGTGACCAATGTGCTGGCCGACACCATCCCCGGCATCCGCGTGGTCAAGGCCTTCGCCCAGGAAAAGCGCGAGGCTGACCGTTTCGCCCAGGCCAATCTGGTCAACCTGCAGGCCAACGACAAGGTCAATAAGACCTGGTCGCTGTTCACGCCCACGGTGACGCTGCTGACCGAGATCGGCCTGCTGGTGGTCTGGGGCTTCGGCATCTGGCTGGTGGCTGGCGGCCAGATCACGGTCGGTATCCTGACGGCCTTCATCGCCTACATCGGCCGCTTCTACAGCCGCCTGGATTCGATGAGCCGCATCGTCTCGGTCACGCAGAAGGCGGCGGCCGGCGCCAAGCGCATCTTCGACATCCTCGACCACGTGAGCAACGTGCCCGACCCGGTCAACCCGGTCAAGCTGCCGCGCGTGCAGGGCGCCATCACGCTGGACAACCTGAGCTTCCGCTACGGCAGCCGCGCCGTGATCAAGAACCTGGACCTGCAGATTCGTCCGGGTGAAATGATCGGTCTGGTCGGCCACAGCGGCTCGGGCAAGAGCACCCTGGTCAACCTGATCAGCCGTTTCTATGACGTGAGCGAGGGCTCCATCCAGCTCGACGGCGTGGACATCCGCAGGCTCAAGGTCTCGGACTTCCGCAGCAACATCGGCCTGGTGCTGCAGGAGCCCTTCCTGTTCTTCGGCACCATTGCCGAGAACATCGCCTACGGCAAGCCCGATGCCACGCGCGAGGAAATCGTGGCGGCGGCCCGCGCTGCCCACGCCCATGAATTCATCCTGCGCCTGCCGCATGGCTACGACTCCCTGGTGGGCGAGCGCGGCCAGGGCCTGTCGGGCGGCGAGCGCCAGCGCATCTCCATTGCGCGCGCACTGCTGATCGACCCGCGCATCCTGATCCTGGACGAGGCCACCTCGGCCGTGGACACCGAGACCGAGAAGGAAATCCAGAAGGCGCTGGACAATCTGGTGCAGGGCCGCACGACGATTGCCATTGCCCACCGCCTGTCCACGCTGCGCAAGGCCGACCGCCTCGTGGTCATGGACCGGGGCGAGATCGTGGAAGTGGGTCCGCACGACGAGCTGATGGAAAAGCAGGGCGCCTACTGGCGCCTGTACCAGGCCCAGGCGCGGCGCGCCGAAGAGGATGCCCAGGCCGCAGGCCTGACCCTGGCCGCAACCACCATCGAGGAATAAGCCATGTCCAACGCCCAACATTCCGCTGCCGGCGCCGATCTGAGCGGCGTGCGCATGGAGCGCAACGCCCATGGCCGCCTGGTGCTGATCCTGGCCGACGGCACGCGCCACGAATCCGTGGTGCCCGTGCGCGCCTTTCCCATTGCCGCACCGCTGGAAGGCCTGTCCCTGGTCTCCGTCGATGGCAAGGAGGCGCTGTGGGTGGACCACATGGACCACCTGCCGGCGCAGGCCCGCACGCTGATCGAGGAAGACCTGGCCGTGCGCGAGTTCGTGCCCGTCATCCAGCGCATCCACAAGGTGTCCAGCTATTCCACGCCCAGCACCTGGGACCTGGAGACCGACCGGGGCCCCGTGCAGCTCGTGCTCAAGGCCGAGGAGGACATCCGGCGGCTGTCGGGCCGCACGCATCTGATGATCACCAGCCAGGACGGCGTGCAGTTCAGCGTGCCCGACAGCACGGCGCTGGACCGCACCTCGCGCAAGCTGCTGGAGCGTTTCCTCTAGCGCCTGGTCGGGGTTAATAAGGGGTTTACCCTTGGTTTGAGGCAGGCCGAAGCGTCTTTCAAAAAAAGCGCTTCAGTTCTTTCAGCTTCTGTCGATGATGAGGCGACGGCGGGAAATTCCCGCCCACAGCACACATCCAGCAAGAGGGTCGAGCCATGCCAATTCCACCTGTTGACCGATCACCCATACCGTGGCGCCCGCAAAGCGCCGATCTGTACTCCACCGGTGCGTCGGGCGCGGTGCCCGTGCGTCCTGTGAACGCCACCAACGCCGTCGAATCCACGGACCGCATCGGCGAGGGCCGGGTGGTGCGCGATCCTGAAAAGCCGTCCGTGGTGGACCAGGAAAACCGCGACTGGACGCTGGCCGAGGAGATCAAGCAAAAGGAAGAGGTTGAGGAGCCGCCCAAGGAGCCGATCTCCAAGCAGCTCATCGAGTTCATCCAGTCCATGTGGCGTGCCAGCGCCATGGCGGTGGAGCAGGCCCAGGAGGTCAGCAAGGCCGACGATGTGGCTCGCAACAAGATGCAGGTGCGCGACGAACCGTTGACCTATTCGGAACCCAAGGTCAAGCGTACCGGCGGTCTTTGAGTGTCAGGGGCCGGGCAAGAAGGCTCAGTCCTTTGAGCCTTCGCCTTCCTTCTTGTCCCTGGCAGCGGGTGCGGCTGCAGCATGCTCGGCTGCCGCACGCTCGGCGGCCTTTGCCTCTTCGGCCTGCGCCTTGGCCTTTGCCTTGTCGCGTTCGGCGCGGTACTTGACGGCAAAGGCCTGCACTTCCGCATAGGAGACGTAGCCGTCCTTGTCGGTGTCGGCCTCGTCGAAGGCCGCCGACAGGCGCGGGAACAGCGCCACTTCGGCACGGCTGAGCTTGCCGTCCTTGTTGAAGTCCAGCATCTTGAATTCACGCTGGGCCTTGATCTCCCCCTTGGTCAGCGGCGCCGGGCTGGCCGTTGCCTGCTCGGTGGCTGCGTTTTCTGCCGCCTGCGCGCGCGCGGCGGGCAGCATGAAGGCGCTGGTCAGCAGCACGACGACGGCGGCCTGCAGCAGCGGTGGCCGGCGCAGCAGGGCAGAGCGGTTCATGACGGGAAAATGCATGGGCTTTATTTGGGCACGGAACCGGCATTTGCAAGCACGGTCGGCCCGCCCTTTGCAATTGTTTACTTCGGCGGATCGGCGTCCGGATTGGAGATGCCGCTGCTCACATGGCCTGCCGGCACATGGCGCGCGGCCGAGTTGACGTGGCCGGTCTGGTCGTCGAAGAAGAAGTCCGGCTCGAACTCGCGCAGGAACGGGCCCTTTTCCAGGCCGCCGAGGAACATGGCCTCGTCCACCGCAATGCCCCATTCCAGCAGCGTGCGGATGGCACGCTCGTGCGCCGGTGCGCTGCGCGCCGTCACCAGGGCCGTGCGAATGCGCATGGTCTGGGACGAGTCCGCCTGCTGCTGCAGCCGGTGCAGCGCCACCAGCAGCGGCTTGAACGGCCCTTCCGCCAGCGGCGTGGCGGCATGGGAGACCTCGTGGCGCAGAAAGGCCGGCAGCCCGCCTTGCTGGTAGACGCGTTCGGCCTCGTCGGAGAACAGCACGGCATCGCCGTCGAAGGCGATGCGCACCTCCTGCGGGTAGCGGTCGCCTGCCGGCGTGGAATCGACCATCACGCGCGCGGCAGGAAAGCCGATGGACAGCGCCCTGCGCACATCGACCTCGTTGGCCGAGAGAAACAGGTGGGCGCCCAGCGGCCGCAGGTAGGAAAACGGATCGCGCCCGCGCGTGAACACGCCGCGCTCTATGTGCATGTCGGCTGCCTTGGCCGAGGCAAAGACCCGCATGCCGCTGGCCGGGTCGTTGCGCGACAGCATCATCACCTCCACGCGCTGCACCTCGGGCGTATTGAAGGCCAGCAGCTTGCGCACCAGCGGGAAGGCGATGCCCGGGCGTGCGGGCTGGTGCACCAGGTCCAGCTGGCGGCGCATGTAGGCCTGCTCGTCACCGGCGTCGAACAGCCGGTTCTCCTCCTCGAAGTCGAACAGCGCCCGCGAGGAGATGGCGACGACCAGCTTGTCTTGCAGGGTCACGGACATGGCTTGGCGCTTTTCGCTATTTGACGAACTGGTTGAGCTGGATGATGGGCATGAGCACGGCCAGCACGATCAGGGCCACGACCATGCCCATGGCCACGATCAGCAGCGGCTCCAGGATGGTGGCCAGGTGCATGGCACGGCGCTGCACCTCGGTGGACAGCTGGTTGGCCGCGCGCTGCAGCATCACGGGCAGCTGGCCGGTCTGCTCGCCCAGGCGGGCAAACATGGAGATCAGTCCCGGGAAGCGCTTTTTCTGCGCCAGGGCCGAGGCCAGCGGCGCGCCCTCGCGCACCAGGGCCAGCGCGTCCATGGCATCGGCGCGCAGCGCGCGGTTGCCCAGCGTTTCGGCTGCGGCCTGCAAGGCCTTGAGAATGGGCACGCCTGCGCCCGCCAGCATGGCCAGCGTGCCGGCAAAGCGTGCCGCGTTGTAGTTGCGCGCCAGCCGGCCGATCAGCGGCAGGCGCAGCCACCAGGCGTCGAAGCGCTCGCGCAGCACGGGGTTCTTCATGGACAGCCGGAATCCCACGGCGCCCAGCACCAGGGCGACCAGCGCGGCCCAGCCATAGCTGCGCACGAAGTCGCTGAGCGCCAGCATGGCCACGGTGAGCCAGGGCAGGGCGCGCTTGGTGCCGGCGAACACGCTGGCCACCTGGGGCACCACGTAGCTGACCAGGAACAGCACGATGACAATGGCCACCAGGGTCACGATGGCCGGGTACAGGGCTGCGCCAATGAGCTTGGACTGCAGGGCCTGGCGCGATTCCAGGTCGTCGGCCAGCCGCTCCAGCACCGGGCCCAGGCTGCCGCTGGCCTCGCCGGCGCCGATCACGGCGCAGTAGATGTCGGAGAACTCGCGCGGGTGCTGGGCCAGGGCGCGGGCAAAGGTGGAGCCCGCGTTGACCTCGGCGCGCAGCGCGGCCACGAGGTGGTGCTGGCGCGGGTCGTCGGCTTCTTCGGACAGCGCGGCCAGGGCGCGCTCTATGGGCAGGCCTGACCCGACCAGCCCCGCCATCTGGCGCGTCCACACGGTGAGCCCCGTGGAGCCAAGGACGGGACGGGTCAGCCAGCGCGAGGCGCCGCCCTGGGGGCCGGACGCGGAACCCGAGGCCACGATCTCCACGGCCATGGGCACCAGGGCCTGGGCCCGCAGCTGGCTGCGCGCGGCGCGCGCGTTGTCGGCTTCGATCGTGCCCTTGCGGGTCTGACCTTGTGCATCCAGGGCTTCGAAGGAAAAGGCAGGCATGCGCGGCGGGAGTCGGGAAGGGCTGGGGAAGGGATGGCGTTCAGGAAACGCCAGGCGGCGATCCAACCCCCGATGGTAGCCGCTGCCGGTGACGGCTGGATGGCGAGGCCGCCGCCGCGGTCGGCGGCAGCCCCTGCCTGATCCTTATGCCGGCTGGGCCGCCAGGGCCGCTTCGTTGAGCTGGATGGAGCGCAGCGAGGCCGGGCGTTCCATCAGCGGCTGGCCGTAGTCGCTGAACTCGGGCAGCGCGGGCAGCAGCTTCATCATCGTGCCCCAGCGCAGGTAGCTGGCCATGAGCACGTCGGCCGCGGTGAACTGGTCGCCGCACAGGTAGCGCCTGCCGGCCACGGCCTGGCGCAGCGTCTGCACCACGTCGTCATAGCGGCCATAGCCGGCGGACATGGCCTGGTCGGCCGTCTGCTGCTCCAGGTGGCCCTGGCTCTTGGCAGTTATCAAGGCGTCGACGGGGCCGGCCAGGAAGAACATCCAGCGGTGGTAGACGCCGCGCAGCGGGCTGTCCACGGCCGGTGCGAGCCTTCGTTCGGGGAAGATGTCGGCCAGATAGGCAAGGATGGCGGCCTGTTCGGTGATCACGGTCTCGCCGTGCACCAGGGCGGGGACCTTGCCCATGGGGTTGACAGCCAGGTAGTCGGCAGCCTTCATGGTGCTGCCGTATTCCAGCCGCACGGGCTCATAGCGGGCGCCGCATTCCTCCAGCATCCAGCGCGCGATGACGGCGCGCGAGCGGGGGTGGAAGTAAAAGCGCAGCGGCTTGATCGAGTCGTTCATGAAGGCTCCCAGTGGTTTGAATGCATGGCGAGAAGGCCATGGGAGCGACTGTAGGAGGCCATGCTGACAGTTTTTGTCAGCAGTGGTGTCAGCGGACCGTGTAGCCCAGTTGCCGCGACCAGCGTTCGATCAGGCCGCTGCGGTGGTCGGGATAGCGTTCCTGCAGATCGGTGACTGAGCGCACGCGGTCGGCACGGAAATGGCGGAAGTCCTGGCGCAGTTCGCACCAGGCCGCAAGAATGCGCCGCTGGTCGAAGAAGGCCATGGCAAAAGGCCAGATCTGGCGCTCGGTCGGCTGGCCCTTCTCATCCGTGTAGTGCAGCAGCACCCGGTGCTGGCGCCGTATCGCCAGGCGCAGCGCGGTCTGCCAGGGCTCGGTCACGGACTCGTGGCAGATGGGCGGCACCAGCAGGCCGCTGGTGTCCACCTCGATGCGCAGCTCCAGCGGCAGCGCGCTGCGTATGCGGTCCAGCGCGGCGGTGGCGGCCTGGGCGAGCTCGGGGTCGGCCTGGCGGCTGGCCCAGCGCGCGCCCAGCAGCAGGGCCTCCAGCTCATCGGGCGTGAACATCAGCGGCGGCAGCAGAAAGCCGGGCCGCATCTCGTAGCCCACGCCCGGGTCGCCCGCAATCGCTGCACCCTGTTCGCGCAGGGTGGCAATGTCGCGGTACAGGGTGCGCAGGCTCACGTCCAGCTGCCGGGCCAGCACCGGCCCGGCCTGTGGCAGGCGCGCGCGGCGCAGCAGGTCGATCAGCTGCAGCAGCCGGGCGGAGCGGCTCATGCCTTCAGCGGCCCATGACGCCGGCCGTGATCTCCAGCGAGCGCAGGCGCAGGTCGCGGTCATACACGTCGCTGACCAGGATCAGCTCGTCGGCCTCGGTGTCGGCCTGCAGCTTCTGCAGGCGCGTACGCACCTTGTCCGGGCCGCCGATGGAGGCCACGGCCAGGAAGTCGCCGATGGCGCGGCGCTCCTGCTCGCCGAGCTGGGCCGCATAGTTCTCGATGGGGCGCGGCAGCAGTCCGCGCCGGCCCGTGATGATGCCCAGCACGCGCTGGTAGGTGCTGCTGGCCAGGTACTCGGCCTCGTCATCGGTGGGCGCCGCGATCACGGGGGCGCCGACGATCACGTAGGGTTTGGCCAGTTGGGCCGACGGCTTGAACAGGCTGCGGTACAGCTGCACGGCCTGGTAGAGCATGCGCGGCGCGAAGTGCGAGGCAAAGGCATAGGGCAGGCCCAGGTGGGCGGCCAGCTGGGCCGAGAACAGGCTGGAGCCCAGCAGCCAGATCGGCACGTTGGTGCCCGCGCCGGGCGTGGCCACCAGCTTTTGCTCGGGCGTGGCCGGGCCCAGCAGGCGCTGCAGCTCCATCACGTCGCGCGGGAAGTCCTCCTCGGTCTCGACGCGGTCGCGGCGCAGGGCGCGCATGGTGGCGCCATCGGTGCCTGGCGCACGGCCCAGGCCCAGGTCGATGCGGCCCGGGTACAGCTCGGCCAGCGTGCCGAAGGCTTCGGCCACCACCAGCGGGGCATGGTTGGGCAGCATGATGCCGCCCGAGCCCACGCGGATCTTCGAGGTGCCGCCTGCGATGTGGCCGATCAGCACGGCCGTGGCCGAGCTGGCGATGCCGGGCATGTTGTGGTGCTCGGCCAGCCAGTAGCGCTCGAATCCCAGTGCCTCGGCCTTGCGGGCCGTGGCCAGCGCAATGTCCAGGGCCTCGGCGACGGTGCCGCCTTCGCGCACGGCCACGAGGTCGAGCATGGACAGACGGACTTCATTGAATGATGTCATGGCAGGTTCCAACTTCCAGTTCACGGTGGGTGGGGGCGGCGCGGGCCTTGCCGCGCCAGGGCATTCCTGGTGCGCGTTCGCGCACTCAGTTTCTTCTGGACATTTCCCGCGCGCAGGTGATGCCCAGCACCACGCACCAGACCAGGGGGAGGATGGCTGCCGCCAGATGGTTCTCGCCCTGCTGGATGGCCAGCCAGGACAGCGGCAGCGCCACCAGCGCCGACAGGCGGATGACGCGGCGCAGCTGGCTGGTGGACAGCCGGGACTTGAACCACCACAGGGCGATGTAGCTGATCAGGCTCAGCGTGGCGACCCACAGGAACAGGTCGCCGCCATAGGGAGCGCTCCAGGCGCGTAGGGATTCCAACATGCCGACCATTGTGGCAAACGGGGATGCCCCGTGCTGCGCAGGGTCTGGCGTGGCCGCCTGCGCCTAGTCGCGCGTGACGCGCAGCACTTCCTCGGGCGTGGTGATGCCCTCGCGCACCAGCCGCTCGCCGTCGTCGCGCATCAGGCGCATGCCCGAGGCCAGCGCGGTGTCGCGGATCTCGGCCTCGCTGGCCTGGCGGTGGATCTGCGCGCGGATGGTGTCGTCCACCACCAGCATCTCGAAGATGCCGGTGCGCCCTCGGTAGCCACTGGGCTCGGTGGTGTCGATCTTGCGCACCAGGCGCTGGGCCAGCACGCCCAGCAGGGAGGACGACAGCAGGAACGGCTCCACGCCCATGTCGATCAGGCGGGTGACGGCGCTGGATGCATCGTTGGTGTGCAGCGTGGCCAGCACCAGGTGGCCCGTCAGCGAGGCCTGGATGGCGATCTGCGCGGTCTCGAAGTCGCGGATTTCGCCGATCATGATCACGTCCGGGTCCTGGCGCAGGATGGCGCGCAGGGCCTTGGCGAAGGTCAGCTCGATCTTGGCGTTGACCTGGGTCTGCCCCACGCCAGCCAGCTCGTACTCGATGGGGTCTTCCACCGTCATGATGTTGCTGTGGCTGGCGTCCATGCGCGACAGCGCCGCGTACAGCGTGGTGGTCTTGCCCGAGCCCGTGGGGCCGGTGACCAGCACGATGCCGTGGGGCTGGGCCGTCATGTGGGTGAATCGCCTCAGCGTCTCGCCCTGCATGCCAACGGCCTCCAGACTGAGCTTGCTCTCGCTCTTGTCCAGCAGGCGCAGCACGGCGCGCTCGCCATGGGCGCTGGGCAGGGTGGAGACGCGCACGTCGATGGCGCGCGTGCCCAGGCGCAGGCTGATGCGGCCGTCCTGGGGCAGCCGCTTTTCGGCGATGTCCAGGTCGGCCATGATCTTCAGGCGCGAGATCAGCGCCGCGTGCAGGGCCCGGTTGGGCTGCACGACCTCGCGCAGGTCGCCGTCCACGCGAAAGCGCACGCTGGAGTGGCGCTCATAGGGCTCGATGTGAATATCGCTGGCGCCGTCGCGCGCGGCCTGCGTGAGCAGGGCGTTGAGCATGCGGATGATGGGTGCGTCGTCCGCAGTCTCCAGCAAGTCCTCGACGGCGGGCAGCTCCTGCATCATGCGCGAGAGGTCGGCGTCGGACTCGACCTCGCTGACCACCAGGGCCGCGCTGGACTCGCCCTGCGAATAGGCGGCGCTGATGCGGTGCGCCAGCGTGCCCGCATCCAGCATCTGCCAGCGCTGCACCGCATGCTTGCGCTGGACTTCGGACAGGGCCTGCCAGTCGGGCGAAGGGCCGTGCCAGAGCAGGGGCTCGTGGCCGTCGTCCTCGATCAGCAGCTGGCTGGTGCGCGCAAACGAATAGGGCAGGGGATAGCGCATGGGGCCTTCCTGCCTCAGAGCGCGCCGGGGGCTGCCGGCACGGCGGGAGCGGCGGGCTGCGGCTGGGTGAAGTCGATCAGCTCGGGCTTTGCGCCCGGCACGTTGACGATGGCGGCCGGGTTGGTGAACGAGCCGGGGTCCGGCTGGGGCGTCAGCGTGGGCAGCACGGGCGCGGCATTGACCGAGCGCAGCAGGGCGCTGGGCTCGGGCTGCAGGCTCTGTTGCTGAGCGCGAATGGCTTCGTAGCGCTCGGAAGAGACCTGGTTGGTCGCAGTCGCATCGCGCATCACCACGGGGCGCAGGAAGACCATCAGGTTGGTCTTGTTGCGCTTGCGGTTGGTGTTGCGGAACAGGTTGCCGACCACGGGGATGTCGCCCAGCAGAGGCACCCGGTCCTCGGCCTGGGAGTAGTTGTCGTCGATCAGGCCGCCGAGCACGACGATGTTGCCGTCCTCGACCAGCACGTTGGACTCGATGGAGCGCTTGTTGGTGGTCAGGCCGTTGGTGTCCTTGCGCGTGGACTCGTCCACCGAGGAGACCTCCTGGAACACGGCCAGCTTCACCGTGCCGTTCTCGTTGATCTGCGGGCGCACGCGCAGCATCAGGCCCACGTCCTTGCGCTCCACCGTGGTGAACGGGTTGACCGTGCCGCCCGTGGAGTTGCTGGCGTAGGAGCCCGTGACCATGGGCACGTTCTGGCCCACGATGATGCGCGCCTCCTCGTTGTCCAGCGTCATCAGGTTGGGCGTGGACAGGATGTTGGCGTCACCGCTGTTTTGCAGGAAGTTGGCCAGAAAGCCCAGAGTGTCCTTGCCGTTGACGCGCTGCGTGAAGCCGAGGTTGGTGCCCCTCAGGCTGGTCAGCGTGTCGCCCGTGATGGCGCTGCCATCGAGGCCTCCATCCTTGACCAGGCCGAGCAGGTTCAGGATGTTGGCGCCCGCCACATTGGAGTTCGTGCCCAGGGTGCCGATCACGCGGCCGTTGTTGCTGAGCATGGCCTGCCACTGGATGCCGAACTGGGCCAGCCGGTTGTCCTTGATTTCGACGATCAGGCTTTCGATCAGAACCTGGGCGCGGCGGCCGTCGAGCTTGTCGATCACGGCGCGCAGTTGGCGATAGACGGGCGGCGGGGCCGTGATGATCAGCGAGTTGGTCGAAGGATCGGCCTGGATCATGCCGCCCGTGGACGGCTGCTGGGCCACGCCCAGCGCGCCGCCGCCACCGCTGCTGCCCAGGCCCGAGGACGAGCCCATGCCCATGGATGCCGTGCCGCTGGAGTCGCGCGAGACCACGGGCTGCGAGGTGGGAATGGAGGACATGCCGCCGCCCTGCGGCGTGGTGCCGCCCGCACCGGGCTGGCCGCTGGCCGTGCCCGCGGCTGTGGCCTGGGCGCCTATGGCCGCGCGCAAGGTGGCGGCCAGCGCCACGGCGTCGGCGTTCTTCAGATAGACCACATGGATGTTGCCCTGGTCGCCGCCGCCGTTCATGGCGGGCTGGTCCAGCCGCGCGATCAGCGAGCGCACCTGGGCCAGGCGTGCGGGGTTGGCCGCGCGCAGCACGATGGAGTTGCTGCGCGGCTCGGCCATCAGCGAGGTCTTGAAGGCGTTGTCGCTCTGGCCCGGAATATTGGCGCCGCCGGCGGTCACGGTGAGGCCGCCGGGGCTGGCCGTGCCGCCTTCGATCAGGCGCGAGACCAGGGCCACCATGTCGGTGGCCACGGCATGGCGCAGCGGGATGATTTCGACATCGGTGGCGTTGGACACATCCATGGTCGCCACGATGCGCGAGATGCGCTGCAGGTTGTCTGCGTAGTCGGTGATGACCAGCGAGTTGTTGCCCGGGTTGACGTTGATGGTGTTGTTGGGGCTGATCAACGGGCGCAGCACGGGCACCAGGTTGGCCGCGTTCTCGTAGTTGAGCTTGAAGATCTGGGTGACGATCTGGCTGCCCGCGCTGCTGCGGCTCGCGCCCACGGCCACTTCGCTGGCCTGCAGCTTGGCGTCGGCTTCGGGGATGACCTTGTACAGGCCGGCCGATTCGACAATGGTGAAGCCCTGCAGGCGCAGCGCGGCCAGGAACTGCTGGTAGGCGGTGGCAGGCGGCACGGGCCTGTCGGTCAGCAGCGTGATCTGGCCCTTGACGCGGGGGTCGACCACCACGTTGCGGTTGGTGATGGCGCCGATGGCGCGCGAGACGGCCTCGATGTCGGCGCCTGAGAAATTCAGTGTCACAGGCTCGCCGGGGCGCAGGCTGGGCGTGGCGCCGGCCGGTGCGTTGGTCTGAGCCTGGGTCGTGCCAGCGGTGCAGGCCAGCATGGCGCTGACGGCCAGCGTGTGCAGGGTGTTGCGCCAGAACGGGGTCGTGTGCTGCTGAGTCATGGATCAACCAAAGGAAATGATGGACCGGGGCCCCTGGCGCCGTCCCAGAATGTTGAGCAGGTTGGACAGCGCGGTTTCGCGCTCCGGGCTGGCCGAGGCCTCGCCCTGGAAATGCAGCCGCTGGCCCACCCATTGGCCCTGGCCGCTCAGGCGCAGGTCGCCGGTCAGGGTACTGAGCTGCAGCTGCGGGCTGTCGCCCCCGAGGATGTCCAGCCGGTAGCTGCCCAGCGGGCGCAGCGGTGACAGGCGTGAGGATACGGCCAGCGCCTCCAGGCGCGTGCTGCCTTCGCTGCGCCAGCGGCCCGATTGCCACAGCAGCTGCAGTTGCAGGGCCTGCGTGGCCAGCCGCAGCTGGCCTTGCAGGTCCACCGTGTTCCAGGGCGTGCCCAGACCGGACAGC
Organism: Delftia sp. BGA-UO-ETr-SB1; assembly: GCF_059567865.1. Classification (NCBI taxonomy): domain Bacteria; kingdom Pseudomonadati; phylum Pseudomonadota; class Betaproteobacteria; order Burkholderiales; family Comamonadaceae; genus Delftia; species Delftia sp. BGA-UO-ETr-SB1. The sequence continues at coordinate 1,038,509 of NZ_JCAQOW010000006.1, forward strand.
AGGGAGGCGGGCCAGCGCGTGTCGCTGTCATGCACCACGGCGCTCAGGCCCTGCCAGCGGGGCAGCAGGTCCAGCACCACGGGCGTGGGTGTGCAGCATTCGCTGCGCAGCTGAATGCGGGCGCCGTCCAGTCGCGGGCGCAGCGTCCATTCCAGTCGTGTGGGCAGGGCTGTGCGGTCGCGGCTGCCAGCGCCTCCGGTGAAGACCAGGGAGGCCGAGCCATTCCACAGCGTGCCGCGCGGCTGCTGCAGCAGCACCTGGCCCTGCGTGGCCGAATCCACGCCGCGCGCCAGCCAGGCGGCGGGCGCCCAGACGACGGTGGTGGCCACCAGGCCGCACAGGGCACCGGCCAGCGCCCAGCCGCGCGGTGCGCGCAGGGCCGGCTGGGAGCGGGGCTTGCGTTGCATGCTCAAGGCGCCCGCGACGGATCGACGGGCAGGTCCAGCACCAGGCTGCCATCCCAGCGCACGGCATCGGCAGCGCCTGCTGCGCCGGAGGCGGCGGCAGTGCTTGCAGAGGCACTGCGGGCCAGCTTCATCTCGGCCGGAACGGCATGGGTGTTGCTGCGGACCTGGGCCAGCCAGCGCGCCAGCGCGGCGGCGGGTGCGGCCTTGAGCGTGATCTGTGCGCGGTCGCCCATCCAGTTCAATTGGGCGGAGGCGCCCAGTTCGGCGGACAGCGAGCTTTGCAGCAGCGCCTTGGCATCGCCGACCACGGGGCGTGCGTTGCCGCGCAGCTGCTCGGCCTCGGCCTGCAGCAGCTGCATCTGGCGCAACTGGCGGTCGGCCTGGGCATGGCGTTCGGGCGCGGTGCGCAGGCTGTGCAGGGCGGGGGCCAGGGCTACCCACCACAGCAGGGCCAGTGCCACCACGCCACCGGCCAGCAGGGTCATGTTCTGTTCACGCGGCGCCAGGGCATTCCAGCGCGCGCGCAGGGGTGCCAGGCTTTGGCGGGATGCGCGCATGTTCATGGCCGGGCCTCCTGGGCAAGCAGCAGATCGGCGCCGTCACGCTGCAGTCGCAGGCCGCTGCCGGCCAGATGTTGTTGTGCCTGCTCCAGTGCCTCGGCCTCCAGCGAGACGCCCTTGAGGCGCAGCTGCCGGTCCTGATAGTCCATGGCCTGGGGCAACTGTCCAGCGGGCAGGGCCCGGGATGCGGCGGCCAGCAGGGGCTCCAGGTCGCCCTGCGTCAGCGCGCCGGCGGTCTGGCGCAGCGTGGCGACTTCGCGCTGCATTTGAACGGGCGCGTCGACGATGACGGGCACGCGGGGAAAGCTGGTAGCCAGCGTGGAGCGCACCTGGACCTGCTTGGCCGCGATGGCGCGGTTCTCGGTCCAGGCCCAGGCATTGAGGCCCACTACCTGGGCCAGCAGGGCGAGCACGGCGCCCCAGCGCGCGGCCTTCCATTGCGGCGCGCGCAGAAAGCTTTGCCAGCCGTCGAGCATGCGCCGCCGTGTGCGGCTGCCGCCGCCCAGATCCAGGTCGAACTGGGCCAGATCCCAGCTTTGTGCGCGGGCCGCCAGGCCGCGCTGGGCGTCCGTCAGCAGGCTGACGGGGCGCTGCAGGGCCTCGGCGGCGCGGGCCAGCGCCGGGTCGGCCTGGATCGGGGTGTCGGGGGGCAGGGCCTGAAGCAGGGCGGCCAGCATGGCCGGGTCGGCACTGTCGGTGCGCAGCGGCAGGCAGGCCAGCGAGTCCATGCCCTGCGGGGCGGTGCTCAGGCCGGTGGCCAGCAGCCAGGCCGATTCGGGTGAGCCCACGGCCCAGAGCTGGGGCGTGGCCTGGGGCGGACATTCCGGCACGATGCGGCCCACGGGCCGCCCTGCGGATTCCAGGGCCTGAAGGTGGGCATGGAGCCAGGCCTTGTTGCAGGCGGCAACCCAGCAGGGCTCGCCTGCGCGTGCCTGCGGCTGCAGGGCCAGGTGCAATTGGGAGGGCTCGTCGAGCAGGCGCTCTTCCAGCAGCCCGTCGAGCACGGCGCGCAGGCGCACATGTCCGCGCCGGCTTCCCGTAGGCACGCCATGGGGGAGGCTGACCAGATGCCAGGACAAGGCCTGGTGCGGCACCACGGCAACCGTCTGGCCGGTGCGGCCAGGATCGGGCAGCAGGCCTGCGGCGGCGTGGCCATGCCGGTCGGCGCGCAGGCCGTCACTGCTGAGTGCGTAGGCGTATTCGCCAGCGGGGCCCGCAGGCAGATGAAGAATCAAGGTGCTCATGGGCGGAAGCGGGCATTGTAGGGGGCGAGTGTGACAGCCATCTGTCATGGCGCGGGAGCTTCGGGCAATCCCCAGTCCCCCCTCTCACGCCAGATGGTAGTGACTGTCATGTTGTTGCGACGCAACATGGAGCGTTCGCTGGCCACGATCTCGCCCAGGCGCATGCGGCCACGCGCCTCGAAGAAGCTGGTGGCCACCGACAGGTTCTGTCCTTCGAATTTCTGCGGCAGGCCCAGCGCGTTGGAGGCATCGGCCAGGCTGCGCAGCGGGCGCGATGCGCGCAACTGCACCAGCTGGCTGGCCTGGGACCAGGTCAGGTCCTCCACGCTGGCCCAGATGACTTCGGCGCTGGCGGTGTTGAGGTTGACGGGCGTGTTCTCGGGCAGCAGGGTGATGTAGGGCTCCAGGCGCGCGACGACCTCGGGCGGCAGGCCCAACCAGCCGAACTGGCGCAGCGTGCGCGGCATCAGCAATTGCGCGCCCTCGCCAGGGGTGGCGGCTGCGCGCAGGGCCTGGACGATCTGCGTGGCATAGGCAGGGGGCAGGTTCAGGCGCTCCAGCAGGCGGGACAGCGGGCGCAGGGTTTCGGGCTTGTCGGGGGCGCTCAGCAGGTTGCGCAGGTTCAGGCGCGACTGCAGGTCGATGATCTGGCCCGAGAGAAAGGCGTCCTGCATGTCGGCCATGCCGTCATCGACCTGGCTGACGTTGTTCTGCGCCGCCAGAAAGGTGGACAGGCGCGCCTCCTGCAGCGGCACGGCCCAGGGTTCGGCCAGATGGTCCACCTGCAGGCTGGTGCGCGCATCCTCGGCCAGCACCACGCGCGACCAGTCCAGCGCACCCAGCAGGATCCAGGCGGCCTGCATGCGGTTGCGCTCGGCGGTCTCGACCTCCACGCTGCGCCACTGCTGCCACAGCGCGGTGGCGGCGAACGTGGCCACCAGGGTCACCGTGAGCATGGCGGCCAGCAGGGCCACGCCACGGTGGCGGCGGCGGCCGGGCAGGGGGCGGGGTGCGCGCATCATGATCGGCTGTTGGAGCGCAAGGGGTTGACCCAGTCCATGGTGACGCGGCCAGGAATGGCGCTGTCGGGCGGCAGGGTCAGTTCGACGCGGATGCCGTCGGGAATCGTGGGCAGCTGCGCGCTGCTGTTGGTGCCGCCGGACGGCGGGTTGACCGTGCCCGTGCCGTTGTCCGAGCCGCTGGACTGCGGATTGCTCCAGGCGTTGTCGCGGTAGTAGTACAGGCGCCATTGGTCCAGGGGCATCAGCACGGTTTCGCGCCGGCGCTGGTCGTCCGAGGGGTTGCGCCCCCATTGCGATCCCTGGTTCCAGGCATCGCGCCACTGTGCGCGCGTGCGCAGCGGCGGCGACTGCCAGCGCAGCCACTGGTCGCGTCCGGCCGTCTGGCGGCGCGCCCAGGCGACGACCACGGCGCCGTCGTCCACGGCGGCGCTGCTCTTGCGGGTCATGCGCAGCACCTGGCCGTCCCAGTCGATGACCTGTGTGTTTTCAAGCGGCATCAGCGCTTCGAGGTCGGCATTCCATTGGGCGATGACGGTCTGCAGCACCATCTGCTGCTCGTTGCGGGCACGAATGGTCTCCTGCGAGCGCACCATGCTGTCCAGTCCGCGCCAGCTCACCAGGGCCAGCAGGGCCATGACGGCGATGGCCACCATCAGCTCCACCAGGGTGAAGCCGTGCGTGCGGGAAGGGTGGCGCAAGCGCATTCAGAAGCGTCCCACGATGGTGGATACGCGCAGCACGGGATGCTCTGCCGTGACCACCAGGGCATCGACACGGCGGAAGCTGGGATTGGGCGTGGGCCGCACGCTGAGCCGGACCTGCAGTTGCCGGCCGCCCTGCTCGCAGGTGAGGCTGTTGTCGCCCACGGGCGGCATCTGGCGCGACAGGCGCATGCGCACCAGCTCGTTTTGCGCACACAACTGGGCCAGCAGCACCTCGGACTGGCGCTCGGCATTGAGCGTCAGGGCCGATGTGGCCTGCAGACCGGCCATGAGCGCAATGCCCACGATGCCCAGGGCCACCAGCACCTCGATCAGCGTGAAGCCGCGTGCCGGGCGCCTGGGGACACCGTGCTTTCGGCGCGGTCCGTGGAGGGCTGTCATGGCAGGGACTGCACGGCAAAGGGGCGCAGTCCATCCGTGGTCACGCGCAGCGGCGGGCTGGTGGAGTCGCGCAGCGTCAGCGTGACGGACTGGGGTGGAATCAGCGGCTCGGGGCCCAGCACCAGCGGCGTGGCCGGCTGCGCCTGCACACCGGGCTGCAGCCACTGGGAAGGCAGTTGTGCGCTGGCCGGCAGTCCCTCGAAGCGAAAGCCCTGCGGCATGGGCCGCCAGCGCACGGGCACGCCGTTGGCACGGGCCTGGGCTCGGGCCGACTCCAGCAGCGCGGCCAGGCGTTCGGCCTCGCGCTCCAGCTGTGCCTGTCCGCTGTCGCGCAGCGACAGGCTCACGCCTGCGGCGGCAATCGCCATGATGCTGATGACGACCATCAGCTCCAGCAGGGTGAAGCCGCGCGAAGGGGTGGACAGGGAGGAGGGAGCGGTCTGGCGGGGCATGAGAGCAGGCAGGCCCGCCGGGAGTGCGGGCCTGTGGTGCGGTGCGGCGCGGCCCCTGCGGGCCGTCGCCCGGGCCATCGACTTATTGCCAGCTGCCGATGTCGGCATCCTTGCCCTCTCCGCCGGCCTGGCCGTCGGCGCCAAAGGACATGATGTCGATGGGGCCCTTGATGCCAGGATTCAGGTACTGGTAGGGGCGGCCCCAGGGATCGTTGGGCAGCTTTTCCAGGTAGGGCTTCCAGTTGTTGGGCAGCGGTCCGCTCGTGGGGCGGACGATCAGGGCCTGCAGGCCTTGCTCGGCCGTGGGGTAGCGCTGGTTGTCCAGGCGATAGAGCTTGAGCGCCTGGGAGATGTTGGTGATGTCGGTGCGTGCAGCCGTGACGCGGGCATCGTCGGCGCGGTCCAGCACATTGGGCACGATCAGGGCCGCCAGCACGCCGATGATGACCAGGACCACCATCAGCTCGATCAGCGTGAAGCCGCGCTGGACGGCAGTGCGCAGGGCAGGCAACGGACGGCGGGGAAGGCTGGTCATGGAACGGTGCAGCAAATTGGACATATCGCTCCATCATAATCGCGCGATGGTGACACTTTCATTGAACCGCGGCCAGGCCCGGACCTGGCATGTCAAGGCGGCCACATTCGTGCTCTGGCTGCTGGCTGCCGGCGTCGTGGCTTTCTGGGCCATGCGCCTGGGCAACGGCGGCGCGGGAGCGCCCGTGCCACCCGCGCCCGCTGAGCCCTTGCAGGTCGATGCGCCCGCGCTGGCGCAGGCCCTGGGAGGCGTGGCAGCCGCGCAGGGCGCCGTCGTCCCCGCTGCAGCGCCTGTGGTCTCGCGCTATGCGCTGGTCGGTGTGCTGGCCGGGCGCGACAGCGGCGGCGGAGCGGCGGTCATCGCCGTGGGCAACCAGCCGGCCAAGCCCTTCCGCGTGGGGCGCGCCGTGGAAGACGGCGTGGTGCTGCAGTCGGTGTCGGGCCGCGAGGCGCGCCTGGGCCCCAGGGTCGATGGCCCGGCTTCCATCACGCTGCAGATTCCCCTGCCCGACAAGCGCTGATCCCGGTCAACGCGGCAACGGCAGGTCCAGCGCCAGCCAGCCGCCAAAGTCAGGCGCGGGCAGCGTCCATTGGGCCGCCTGGGGCAGGGCGCTGCCTTCGCGCATCAGCCATTGCACGCAGCGCGCCACGCCGGCATGGGTGATCCAGACGGTGTCGCGTGCGGCGCCATCGCCCACCGAACCCCTGCTCGCCTGCTGCAAGGCCTCATCCACTCTGCGCAGCATGGTCGCCAGGGACTCTCCCCGGCCCGGCGCGTGCCCGGCAAGGTCTGCCGCCCAGGCATCGATGGCGCTGCGGTCCAGCGCATCCCAGGGCTGGCCTTCCCACTCGCCGAAGTCCATCTCCAGCAGGCGGCTGTCCGCTGCCGATGCCAGGCCGGGCCGCAGTGCCTGCAGGGCCCGGGCCAATTGACGGCATCGGCGCAGTGGCGAATGCACCAGCAGGCAATCCGCAGGCAGGGCGAGGTGCAGGGCCTGCGCCGCATCGGCAGTGGCCTGGGCGTCGGCTTGCATGTCAAGCCGGCCATAGCAGATGCCGGGCGCCACCAGGGGGCGAGCATGGCGTACCAGCCAAAGGCGTGGTGCCGGTTTGGCGCAGGCGGAGTTCATGGCACGCGCACCAGCACGGCGGCAGCCCCCAGCAGCATGGCCAGTTCACAGACCTGCTGGGCAGCGCCCAGGCAATCTCCCGTCATGCCGCCCAGCCGGCGGCGCAGCCAGCGCACCATGGCGGCCGTGGCCAGGGCGCCGGGCAGGACCAGGCCGATGACGATCGGCAGGCCCGCCAGCCAGCCTGTCAGCGCCAGGGCGGGCAGGCACCAGAGGGTTGCCGCGACCAGGCCCCTGGCAGCCATTGGCCGACCCGCGGCGTGCAAGGCCTTGGAGTGGGTGGCCTGGCCCACATAGGGAAGGCATTGCATGAGGGCCAGCGGCGCCATGCGCGACAGCACATGGATGCTGCACAGCAGCAAGGCCGCCCATTGCATGTTGATGTCGACCAGCAGCGCGACCAGGGATAGCTTGGCCAGCAGCGCCATCACCAGGGCCATGGCGCCGTAGGCTCCCAGGCGCGAATCCTTCATGATTTCCAGCGCGCGCTCGGGCGGGACAAAGCCGCCCAGGCCGTCGGCCACATCGGCCAATCCGTCTTCGTGCAGTCCCCCGGTGAGCCACAGCGTGGCCACGGTGGAAAGAACGGCGGCAACCAGCGGCATCCAGGGGCTGGGCCCCAGCAGCCAGCCCGTTGCCGTCAGGCACGCTGCGCCCCATGCGCCCACCAGCCAGCCGACGCCGGGCAGATGGGCAACGCTGGCGTGCTGCAGCTGGGGGCTCCAGCCAGCCCAGGCGGCCAGCCGCCCCGTGACCGGGATGCGGCTGAAGAACTGGACGGCCAGGACAAAGTGGCGAAGCGGCTGCATGGGCGTGTCAGTGCCGGCCAGCCAGGTCCGTCACTTGAGGAAAAGCTGGTAGGCCGGGTTGGCGGTTTCCTCGACCCAGGGGTAGCCAAGATTGCTCAGGAAGGCGTCGAATTTCTTGCCATCCTTGGCGGGCACCTGCATGCCGACCAGGATGCGGCCGTAGTCGGCGCCTTGGTTGCGGTAGTGGAACAGCGAGATGTTCCAGGTCGGCGCCATCAGGCTGAGGAACTTGAACAGTGCGCCGGGGCGTTCGGGGAAGACGAAGCGCAGCAGGCGCTCTTCCTGCGCCAGCGGCGAATGGCCGCCGACCATGTGGCGCAGATGCTCCTTGGCCATGTCGTCGAAGGTCAGGTCCAGCGCCTCGAAGCCCTGCTTCTCGAAGTTCCTGGCGATCTTCTCGGACTCGCCGCGTGCCGCCGTGGTCAGGCCCACGAAGACATGGGCCTTGTTCTCGTGGCTGATGCGGTAGTTGAATTCGGTCACGTTGCGCGGGCCGCCGGGCAGCTTGCCCACCGCTTCGCAAAAGCGCTTGAAGCTGCCGCGCTCCTCGGGGATGGTCACGGCGAACAGGGCCTCGCGCTCCTCGCCCACCTCGGCCCGCTCGGCCACGAAGCGCAGCCGGTCGAAGTTCATGTTGGCGCCGCACAGGATGGCGGCATAGGTCTCGCCCTTGGTCTTGTGCTTGGCAACGTACTGCTTGATGGCCGCCACGGCCAGGGCGCCGGACGGCTCGACGATGGAGCGCGTGTCCACGAAGATGTCCTTGATCGCGGCGCAGACGGCATCGGTATCGACCACCACGTAGTCGTCCACCAGGCCCTGGGCGATGCGGAAGGTTTCCTCTCCCACCAGCTTGACGGCCGTGCCGTCGGCGAACAGGCCCACGTCGGCCAGCTCCACGCGGTGGCCGGCGCGCACGGACTGCAGCATGGCGTCCGAATCCTTGGTGTGTACGCCGATCACCTTCACGTCGGGGCGCACGGCCTTGATGTAATTGGCCACGCCCGAGATCAGGCCGCCGCCGCCGATGGCGACAAAGACCGCGTCCAGGCGCGGGCTGCCCAGCTTTTGCAGCTGGCTCAGCATTTCCATGGCAATCGTGCCCTGGCCGGCGATCACGTAGGGATCGTCGAAGGGGTGCACAAAGGTCAGGCCCTTTTCCTTTTGCAGCTTGACGGCGTGCTTGTAGGCGTCGGAATAGCTTTCACCGGCCAGTTCCACCTCGCCGCCCAGCGCCTGCACCGCATCGATCTTGACCTGGGGCGTGGTGGTCGGCATCACGATCACGGCACGGCAGCCGAGCTTGCGTGCGCCCAGGGCCACGCCTTGCGCATGGTTGCCGGCGGAGGCGCAGATCACGCCCTTTTCCAGCTGCTCGGCCGACAGGTGCGCCATCTTGTTATAGGCGCCGCGCAGTTTGAAGCTGAACACCGGCTGCTGGTCCTCGCGCTTGAGCAGCACCTTGTTGTGCAGGCGGCGGCTCAGCGCCTTGGCGGGCTCCAGGTCCGACTCCACGGCCACGTCATAGACGCGCGCGGTAAGGATCTTGGTCAGGTAGTCGGCAGGGGTCAGGGGGTGGTTCATCGTCGGCGAAAGGCTGGAGAGCAGCAGGCCGGGAGGCGGCCCGTCGGTATCAGGCGGCCATCATAGGCGCTTGTGAATCATGCTGCAGTGCAGCGTCCTGCACAGGCCGGGAGCGACGAAACCAAAAAAAAGCCCCAGGCTGTAAAGCCGGGGGCTGAATCCACCAATAGAGGAGGTGGAGGAGACAACTGGTGCGATGCAGAGCGAAGTTGGTTCACAATCTGCAGTCCATCTGGAGGGGTGTCCGGGTTAACCCTTCAGATAACGCTTGGGTGCATTGTATGCACGACAGGTGCTGCGTTGCAACAAAATCAGGGTTTTTGTGTAGTTGATGCAAAATAGCAACAGTTTTTTGAGGACGCAACAATGGAATGCACAGTGAGTTGGACAGGCGGCACGACCGGCATGCGCTCGGGCATGGGCTTCGTGGCGGAAACGGGCAGCGGCCACGTGGTCAATATGGATGGGGCGCCGGATGCGGCCAACCCCGCCAATGGAGGGCAGAACCAGGCACCCCGCCCCATGGAGATGCTGCTGGCCGGCGCCGGTGGCTGTACGGCCTATGACGTGGTGCTGATCCTCAAGCGCGGCAGGCATGCCGTCAAAGGCTGCAGCGTCAAGCTCACCTCGGAGCGCGCCGATGCGGACCCCAAGGTGTTCACCAAGATCCACATGCAGTTCACCGTCAGCGGCACGGGTCTGCCCACGGGTGCGGTGGAGCGCGCCATCGCCATGAGCCATGACAAATACTGCTCGGCCACCATCATGCTGGGCAAGACGGCCGAGATCACCACGGGATTCGACATCGTCGAGGCCTGATGTCAGCCGATGGCCGGGCTGGCACCTCGGCGCGGCCCTCCTGAAATGAAGAAAGCGGGCAAGGCCCGCTTTTTTTGGATGGAATGCTGTTTCAGATGTTTCTGAAGGTTCAGATGCGGTGGGCGGTTGTCGTCATCACCTTGGCTGCCAGGCGCATCAAGGCGCGGGCGGGGGGCGGCAATTCCAGGGCACCGGCTTCGCGCGCAGCGGCGGCATGGCGTTCCTCGTCATCCTTCATGCGGGCCACCACGGCCAGCGAGGCGCGGTCTTCCTCGGGCAGCAGGTCCAGGTGGCTTTCCAGATGGGCGGACACCTGCTCCTCCGTCTCCACCACAAACCCCAGGCTGGCCGCGTCGCTGATCTTGGCGGCCACCACGCCAATGGCGAAGGCGCCGGCAAACCACAGCGGGTTCAGCAGGCTGGGCCGGTCGCCCAGGGCGTTGAGCCGGTCGCGGGTCCATGCCAGGTGGTCGGTCTCCTCGCGCGCCGCCTCCAGCAGGTGCTCGCGCAGCACCATGTCGCGCGTCACCATGGCCTGGGCGTTGTACAGCGCCTGGGCGCAGACCTCTCCGACGTGATTGACGCGCATCAAGGCGCCCGACAGCCGACGCTGTGCCTCGGTCAGCTCTCCCTCCGCGATGCCGGCGGCCGGGGAGCGTTCGGCGGCGGAAGGCTGTGCAAACAGGGTGCGAAGCGCCGCATCGGCGGCAGTCAGTATCTTGTCCATGGGCGGTCCCTAGAGCGGAAAATCTTGGCAAATTCAGGGTCTGAACGGTACACCAGGACGCCATGCCCTCTCTTTGTGCAAGCGCAACAAGGCCGGCGCGATGTTCGGGTTGGGCCTGATTGTGTTGGCTTGCAGGTTTGTTGCGGCAGTGCAACGAAAAACGGGGGGTAATGCCCGTTTGTGGGTGAATTTCTTTGCATGGGCAGCGGTGGTCTGGTGCAATAGGCCCTAACTTCCCCACCAGGAGGTTGGCGCGGGAAACCGGTGGAGCATCAGGCCAAGCCTCTCTTCCTCACGACCGGCGCCCTTCTAAACCTTGGAGTAACTCGTAATGAAAAAATCTCTGATTGCCCTGGCAGTGCTGGCTGCTTCCGGCGCCGCAATGGCTCAATCCTCCGTGACCCTGTTCGGTATCGTCGACACTGGCGTTGCCTACGTGAACAAGGACGCAGCTGGCGACAGCCGTTACGGCCTGGGCACCAGCGGCGCTTCCACGAGCCGTCTGGGCCTGCGCGGCACGGAAGACCTGGGTGGTGGTCTGAAGGCTGGCTTCTGGCTGGAAGGCGAAATCTTCGGTGACGATGGCAACGCCAGCGGCTTCAACTTCAAGCGTCGTTCCACCGTGAGCCTGTCGGGCAACTTCGGTGAAGTGCGCCTGGGCCGTGACCAAGTCCCGACCTTCCAAAAGCTGACCTCCTACGACCTGTTCAGCGCCACCGGTATCGGCCAATTCATGGGCTTCCGTAACTGGGCAGCTGGCCAAGGCGCCGACGACAACGGCATCCGCGCTAACAACCTGATCTCGTACTACACCCCCAACTTCGGCGGTTTCAACGCCGGCTTTGGCTACGCTTTCGACGAAAAGCAAACCATCGGTACTGCTGACAGCGTCGGCCGTTACATCGGCGGTTACGTTGCATACGACAACGGCCCCCTGAGCGCCAGCCTGGGCCTGGCCCAGCAAAAGACTGCCGTTGGCGGCCTGGCTACCGACCGTGACGAAATCACCCTGGGTGCTTCGTACAACTTCGGCGTTGCCAAGCTGAGCGGCCTGCTGCAACAGACCAAGTTCAAGCGTGACATCGGCGGCGACATCAAGACCAACTCCTACATGCTGGGTGCTTCGGCTCCTGTCGGCGGCGTGGGCGAAGTCAAGCTGCAATACGCTCTGTACGACCAAAAGGCCATCGACTCCAAGGCTCACCAGATCACTCTGGGCTACGTCCACAACCTGTCCAAGCGCACCGCTCTGTACGGCAACCTGGCGTTCCTGAAGAACAAGGATCTGTCGACCCTGGGCCTGCAAGCCAAGGGCGTGTACGCTGGTGGCGTGCAAGCTGGCGAAAGCCAGACTGGCGTGCAAGTCGGCATTCGCCACGCTTTCTAATGAACGGCTGGCGTAAGCCAGTTGCCATTTGAAGCAAAAAAGAGCCAGTCTTCGGACTGGCTCTTTTGTTTTGTGCTAGGGAAAGACCTGTGTTGTGCTTGTGCCAACGGTGACGAGGCGGGAAAAGCGTTTCTAGAATGAAATTTCCACCAACCAATCGTTAACAAGAGAGAGACAACACAATGAATTCTTCATTCGTGAAAAAGAGCGTGGCACTGGCGGTGTTGGCAGCAACGGCACCCTTGGCAGCATTCGCCCAGCAAAGCAGCGTGCAGCTGTACGGCATCGTCGATGCCGGCGTGCGCCACACCACCAATGAAGGCCCGACCAAGAGCGGCAAGACCCAGATGATCGGCGGCGGCATGTCGCAAAGCCGCTGGGGCATCAACATCACCGAGGACCTGGGCGGCGGTCTGGCAGCCATTGCCAACCTGGAAGCCCGTTTCCTCACCGACACCGGCGAGCAGGCTGCAGCCAGCTACTTCCAGCAATCCTGGGTGGGCCTGCGCAGCAAGAGCTTTGGCCAGGTCACCCTGGGCCGCCAGTACAACATGCTGTTCGACCTGGTGACCTCCACCTATGCCTCCTTCCCGTACTCGCCGTACATGGAGGCCTACAAGCCTGAAATCGGCATGTCCATGGGCGCGCGCGCCAGCAACATGGTCAAGTACCTGGCCGAGTTCGGCCCCGTGCGCGGCGCCCTGCAGTATTCGTTCGACGAGAACAACACCTTCGACAAGGTCGGCACCGGCGTGGCCCCTGGTGGCGCCATCAAGACGGCCGGCGGCTATCTGCGTTATTCGCAAAGCGGCATCTCCGCAGGCGCCGGCTACCTGGGCACCACGCTGCCGGCCGGCACCAAGGTCGATGCCTATACCCTGGGCGGCTCGTACCGTGTGGGTCCCTGGTACGTCAACCTGGGCTACGGCCTGAACAAGCGCAAGGACGCATTCCCGGCCGCAACCGCAGGCGGTGGATTCGACCAGGCCATCCTCAACTCCTTCTGGACGGGCTCGTCCAACGGCGGCTTCGTGGCCGGCGACGCCAACAAGCGCCAGATGTACAAGATGGGCTTCGGCTACCAGATCACGCCCCAGATCAATGTGGGCGCGCATTACTACCATGCCAAGCAGTCGGGCTCGGGCACGGGTAATTTCAATGGCAAGGCAGACTTCCTGGTGGCGGTGGTCGACTACGCCTTCTCCAAGCGTACCGATGCCTATGTGGCCCTGGACCACACCAAGACCAGCGGTGGCTCGGGCGTGATGCTGGACGCCAATGGCGCCACCAAGCGCACGGGCTTCACCGTCGGCCTGCGCCATCGCTTCTGAACACGCGGCGTCTGCGCAACGAAAGGCCTCCTTCGGGAGGCCTTTTTGTTTCCTGTCGATGGGCTGACGGTGGGCGGGCGCGATTTCCTGCGTTAAGGTAATGCGCAGGCCAACGAAGCGAAAGAACCAAGGCTATGGAAGCCACTCGATACAAGGCAGGCGGTCGGGCCTTTGCCCAGATCGCCCAGTACCACCCGGAGCTGACGGCGCTGCGCCGCGAGCTGCATGCGCATCCGGAGCTGGGATTCGAGGAGCGCTTCACGGCGGCGCGCGTCAAGGAGGCCTTGCGCCAGTGCGGTGTGGACGAGATCCATGAAGGCCTGGGCACCACGGGCCTGGTAGCCGTGATCCGCGGGCAGGGCCACAGTTCGGGCGCCATGGTGGGCCTGCGTGCCGACATGGACGCACTGCCCATGGTCGAGCACAACGAATTTCCCTGGAAGTCCGGCAAGCAGGGGCTGATGCACGGCTGCGGGCATGACGGCCATACGACCATGCTGGTGGGCGCCGCCCGCTACCTGGCAGCGACGCGGCGCTTCGACGGCTCGGCCGTGCTGGTCTTTCAGCCCGCCGAGGAAGGGCGCGGTGGCGCGCGGGCCATGATTGCCGATGGTCTTTTCGACCGCTTTCCGATGCAGGCCGTGTACGCCATGCACAACTGGCCCGCCATGCGTGCGGGCACGGTGGGCATCAACATGGGCGCGATGATGGCGGCGGCCGACCGCATCACCATCGAGATCACGGGGCGCGGCGGCCATGGTGCGCATCCCTACCAGACGGTGGACGTGGTGCTGGCGGCCGCGCACATCACCACGGCCGTGCAGAGCATCGTCTCGCGCAATGTGCGCGCCATCGACAGTGCCGTCATCAGCCTGTGCGCAGTGCAGGCCGGGGATCTGGGCGCCTTCAGCGTGATGCCGGGCACGGCAACGCTGGTGGGAACTGTGCGGACCTTCGACCCCGCCGTGCAGGACCGTGTCGAGCAGCGCCTGCAGGAGTTGTGCAGCGCGGTGGCGCTGGGGCTGGGTGCCACGGCCAAGGTCAACTACGAGCGCATCTATCCCGCCACCATCAACTCCCCCACGGAAGCCGCCTTTGCTGCCGATGTGGCCCAGTCGCTGGTGGGGGTGGAGAACCTGGACCGGCAGCTGGAGCCCAGCATGGGTGCCGAGGACTTTTCGTTCATGCTGCAGCACAAGCCCGGTGCCTACCTGCGCCTGGGGCAATCCACGGGCGCCCAGCCCGGGGTGCCGCTGCACAGCAGCCGGTATGACTTCAACGACGAAGTGCTGCCGCTGGGCGCTGCCCTGCACGCCAGCCTGATCGAGCAGGCGATGCCGCTGCATTCGCAGGACGTATAGCGCAGGCGGAGCGGGTCAACGGGCCTGGCTCTCGGGCGCAAGAAGGTGGGCCTGCACCGTTTTCAGAATCTCGTCGGACAAGGCTGGATTGGCTGCGACCGTGGCGCGTGCCAGGACCAGGGCGCCCACCATGCTGCTGAGCATGGCCATGGCCTGGGCGCGCTGTGTGGCATCGGGTGCCTGATCGTCGCCAAGTGTGCCGATCACGCGCGCAAATCTGCCGATGTTGCGTTCCACCCCTTCGGCGAACACCGCTGAAAGATCGCCGCCTGCTCGGGCCACGTCCACGGCCAGCGCCGCAGCGGGGCAGCCCTCGCCGGGGCTGTCGCGGTGCTGTGGCGACAGATAGGACTGCACGCGCGCGGCAAGGCTGCCGGCCTGTTCACCCTGCAGGCCGTCCAGCGGCGCGATGGACCAGTCGAAGGCGCGTGCGCAGGCCTCGCGCACCAGCGCATCCTTGGATTCGAAGTGGCGATAGAGCCCGCCGTGCGTGAGCCCCGCGCCGCGCGTCACCTCGGCCACGCCGACGCCGTCCAGCCCGTGCTCGCGGTACAGCCGTGCGGCGGCTTCGAGGATGTCCTGCCGGTTCTGCGCGGCCTGGGCTTTCGTGACTTTCATGTGCGCTGTCCAATGATTGTGGTCGTTATCAAAACACGTTTATGATGACGGCCATCATCATAAATCAGCCCCCGCCATGGCCTGTGCACCATGTTCTGCAGGGGCTGTGCACTCTACAGGGAAGAACCGATGAATGCCTGTTCACTTCTGCGCAGCCTGCTGCCTGGGCCCGCTCCGACCTCCGCACGGTGTGCCGGGAGCGGCTCATGAATACGGCCCATACGGCCCATACGTCCCAGACGTCCCATACGGCTGCCCACCTGCCTCGCCGCGTGGTCATCACGGGCATGGGCATGGTCTCGCCGCTGGGGCGGGGCACTGAATTGGCCTGGCGCCGGCTGCTGTCCGGCGCATCGGGCCTGAGCCGGCTGCCCGAGGATCTGGCGCCCGATGTGCCGGGCCAGGTGGCAGGCCAGGTGCCCGACCTGGCCCGCGACCCGGAAGGCGGCTGGGACATCGATGCCGTGGTCTCGCCCAAGGACCAGCGCAAGATGGACCGCTTCATTCCGCTGGCGCTGGACGCATCGGACCAGGCCCTGGCCCAGGCCGGCTGGCAGCCGGCCAGCGAGCAGGAGCGCACGCGCACGGCCTGCATCATTGCCTCGGGCATCGGCGGCTTTGGCGCCATTGCCCAGGCCGTGCGCACCACGGACAGCCGGGGGGTGTCGCGCCTGTCGCCCTTCACCGTGCCGTCTTTCCTGGTGAATCTCGCGGCCGGCCATGTGTCGATACGGCATGGACTCAAGGGACCGCTGGGTGCGCCGGTCACCGCCTGCGCAGCCAGCGTGCAGGCCCTGGGCGACGGCCTGCGCATGATCCGTTCGGGCGAGGCCGATGTGGCGCTGTGCGGCGGCGCCGAGGCAGCCATCGACCGCGTGAGCCTGGGCGCGTTCGCGGCGGCCAAGGCCCTTTCCACGGGATACAACGACCGCCCCGAAGAGGCCTCGCGCCCCTTCGACACAGGCCGCGACGGCTTTGTCATGGGCGAGGGCGCGGGCGCCCTGGTGCTGGAGGGACTGGACCACGCCCTGGCGCGCGGCGCCGTGCCGCTGGCCGAAGTCGTGGGCTACGGCACCAGCGCCGATGCCTATCACATCACCTCTGGCCCGGAGGATGGCGACGGCGCGCGCCGCAGCATGGCGCAGGCGCTGGCCATGGCCGGGCTGTCGCCGGATCAGCTGCAGTACCTCAATGCCCACGCCACCTCCACGCCCGTGGGGGACCGGGGCGAGCTGGCGGCCATGCGCTCCCTGTTTGGCGAGGGCAGCGGCGTGGCGATCAGCTCCACCAAGTCGGCCACGGGCCATTTGCTGGGCGCGGCGGGCGCGGTGGCGGCCATCTTCACGGTGCTGGCGCTGCGCGACCAGATGGCGCCGGCCACGCGCAATCTCGTGGAGCCCGATCCCCTGGCCCAGGGGCTGGACCTGATCGCCGGCGCGGCAAGGCCCTGGGCCATGGAGCATGCCCTGGTCAACGGTTTCGGCTTTGGTGGCGTCAACGCCTCGCTGGTGCTCAGGCGCTGGCAGGGCTGAACGAGGCGGGTGGGCCTGGGGGCCGGTGCTACGTGTAGCGCTTGGCCCGCAGGTTGTTCTTCATCTGCTCCAGCGCAGGCTGCAGGGCCGGGCCGATGCGCAGCGCCACGCAGGTGGCCAGCACGTCGATGACCAGCAGGTGCAGCAGGCGCGACACCATGGGGCTGTAGCGGTCGTAGCCCTCGGGATGGTCGGCGGCCAGATGGATGTGGCAGGCCGAGGCCAGGGGCGAGCCGCTGGCGGTGATGGCAATCGTGGTGGCGCCGTTCTTGCGCGCGATGTCGGCGGCGTCCATCAGGTCGCGCGTGCGGCCCGAGTTGGAGATGATCACCGCGCAGTCGCCGGGTCCCAGCAGGGTGGCGCTCATCACCTGCATGTGGCCGTCGCTGGTGGCCAGGCTGGTCACGCCCAGGCGAAAGAACTTGTGCTGCGCGTCCTGCGCCACGATGCCCGAATTGCCTGCGCCGTAGAACTCGATGCGCCGCCCCGTCTGCCAGGTCGAGGCGATGGCCTGCGCCGCCTGCTCTATGGCCGTGGTGCTGGCGGCATTGCGGTATTGCAGGAAGGCGGCCACGGCGTTGTCCACCACCTTGACCATCACGTCGCTGGTCTTGTCGTCGGTGTCCACGCTGCGGTGGATGAAGGGCACGCCCTCGCTGACGCTGCCGGCCAGCTTGAGCTTGAAGTCGGCCAGGCCGTCGTAGCCCATGCTGCGGCAAAAGCGCACCACCGTCGGCTTGCTGACATGGGCGCGCTCGGCCAGTTCGCGCACCGGCTGCCGTGCGAAGGCCCGTGGATCGGCCAGCACCAGGCGGGCCACGCGTTGTTCGGCGGGAGCAAGCGAGGGCAGCGAGGCGGTGATGCGGTCCAGCATTAGGCGGTGGGCGTTGTTCTATGGGTGAAGGGAAGCGGTTGCCGCAAGGCAGGTCCAGCGCGCATTTTGCATGAGCGGCAGCCTTCGCTTACTTTCCTGACGCCGATGCAAACCATGCGCGCGCATACACTTGGAGGATTTGCCGGTACAACCGCACCGCCCTGGTGCGATGCCGCCCCTCGCCAGACTCCCGCCCAAAGGATGTTCCATGAACCAGCTTGATGCGCTTCGACAGTACACGACCGTGGTGGCCGATACCGGCGACTTCCACCAACTGGCCCAGTTCCAGCCGCGGGATGCGACCACCAATCCCTCGCTCATCCTCAAGGCGGTGCAAAAGCCCGAGTACGCACCGCTGATGCGTGCCACCGTGGCCCAGTACAAGGGCCGCAGCCTCGACGAGGTCATGGACCGCATGCTGGTGCGCTTCGGCTGCGAGATCCTGAACACCATTCCGGGCCGTGTCTCCACTGAAGTCGATGCGCGCCTGTCCTTCAATACCTCGGCCACCGTGGCACGTGCCGAGCGCCTGATCGAGCTGTACCAGGCCGAAGGCGTGCACATCGACCGCGTGCTCATCAAGATCGCCTCCACGTGGGAAGGCATCGAGGCGGCGCGCCAGCTGGAGCTGCGCGGCATTCACACCAACCTCACGCTGCTGTTCTCGTTCTGCCAGGCCGTGGCCTGCGGACAGGCCAAGGTGCAGCTGATCTCGCCCTTCGTGGGCCGCATCTACGACTGGTACAAGAAGCAGGCCGGCGCCCAGTGGGACGAGGCCGCCATGGCCGGCGCTAACGACCCCGGCGTGCGTTCCGTGCGTGCCATCTACGAGCACTACAAGCACTTCGGCATCGCCACCGAGGTCATGGGCGCGAGCTTTCGCAACACGGGCCAGATCGTGGCACTGGCCGGCTGTGACCTGTTGACCATCGCCCCCGAACTGCTGGCCCAGCTGGGCGCCAGCGATGCGCCCCTGGCGCGCGCCCTGGACCCCGAGGCGGCGCGGACCCTGGAGCTCGATCCCGTGCACTACGACGAGGCCGGGTTTCGCCTGGCCCTCAACGAGGACGCCATGGGCACCGAAAAGCTGGCCGAAGGCATCCGCGCCTTTGCTGCCGACACGCGCAAGCTCGAAGCATTGATGCAGCAGGCCGCAGACTGATTGGATGAAGACCTTGCCCGTTCTGTGCAATACCTTGCCGGCATGGCCGGCACTTGAAAGCCATTTCCACGAAGACATCCAGACCCTGGATCTGCGCCAGGCCTTTGCCGCGGACGCGGGCCGGCTGGACGCGCTGAGCCAGCAGGCGCCCCATGTCTTTGCCGACCTGTCCAAGAACCTCTGGACCGAGCGCACCGAAGAGCTGCTGCGCGAGCTGGCGCAGCAGGCCGGCGTGCTGGCCCAGCGCGACGCCATGCTGGCCGGCGAGCCCGTCAACTGCACCGAGGGCCGTGCCGTCATGCACTGGCTGCTGCGCATGCCGCGCGACGGCGGCCAGCTGCGCCACTGCGCCACCGTGCAGCAGTGGCAGCCGGCCATGCACGAGGCGCTGGGCCAGGTGCACGAGACGCTGGACGCCATGCTGGCCCTGGCCGAGCAGGTGCGTGGCGACGAGGGCATCACCGACATCGTGAACATCGGCATCGGCGGCTCGCACCTGGGCCCCGAAGTGGTGGTCAATGCGCTGGAGGACTGGGTCGATGCGGGCAAGAATTTCCATTTCGTCTCCAACGTCGATGGCCATGAGCTCGGCCATGTGCTGCGCCGCGTGCGCCCGCACAGCACGCTGTTCCTGATCGCCTCCAAATCCTTCACCACGGCCGAGACCATGCTCAACGCGCACTCGGCGCGCCGGTGGTTCCTGGAGCAGGGCGGCAGCGAGGATGCGCAGGCCGCGTGCTCCATCGACCGGCACTTCGTGGCGCTCACCACCAATGTGCAGGCCGCAGCCGACTTCGGCATCCGCCGCACGCTGGGATTCTGGGACTGGGTGGGCGGGCGTTTTTCGCTGTGGTCGGCCATCGGCCTGCCCGTGGCCATCGCCATTGGCGCGGCGCAGTTCCGTGCGCTGCTGGGTGGCGCCCATGCCATGGATGCGCATTTCTTTTCCTCCGGCGTGGAGGGCAATCTGCCGCTGCGCCTGGGCCTGCTGGACGTCTGGTACCGCGATTTCTGCGGTTTCTCCAGCCGCTGCATTGCGCCGTACAGCCATGGCCTGCGGCGGCTGACCGCCTACCTGCAGCAGCTGGAGATGGAGAGCAACGGCAAGGGCGTGACGCGCGACGGGCAGACCCTGCCCGTGCGCACGGCACCCGTGATCTGGGGCGAGCCCGGCACCAATGGCCAGCATGCCTTCTTCCAGATGCTGCACCAGGGCCAGGACGTGATTCCCGTGGAGTTCATCGCGCTGCGCGACGGCGGCAAATACCTGGGCGCCCACCACCAGAGCCTGGTCGTCAACGCCATTGCCCAGGCCCAGGCCCTGATGGAGGGGCGCCACGGCGAAGAAGGGGCAGAGCGCCATTGCGCGGGCAACCGGCCCAGCAGCTTCCTGCTGCTGCAGCAACTGGACCCGGCATCGCTGGGCGCACTGATCGCGCTGTACGAGCACCGTGTCTTCTCCGCCGGTGCGGTCTGGGGCATCAACAGCTTCGACCAATGGGGCGTGGAGCTGGGCAAGCACCTGGCGCGCCAGCTGCATGCGCGCCAGGACAGTGGCGACTGGCAGGGCGTCGATGCTTCGACGCAGGGCCTCATGCACCGGCTTGCGGCAGGGTCGGCCGGCTGAACGGGCGCGGCGGGCCTGGGGCCACCGCGGCGCACCAGCAGGGTGCCGGGTCATGTGGGTGGAGCATGACCTTCTTCCATTTCATCGTTATGCACAGGCGCCTGATTGCTCGATAGTTGATGCAATCGCCTTGACGGCGGCCCTGCCTGGAGGCAGCCGGCGACGGCGGCACGGCAGGGTGGAGGCGCAGCGCGCCTTCGGACCTGCAACAACTATCCAAGGAGACCCTCGATGCGATTCGTACTGGCCCATGTGGCGATGGCATGTGTGGTGGCGGCAACTGGCGCTGCCCATGCACAGGAGGCGGCCGGCACGCTGGACAAGATCCAGAGCACAGGCAAGGTGGTGATGGGTGTGCGCGAAAGCTCGGCGCCCATGGCCTATGCCTTCGGCACCACGCAGAAGTACGTGGGCTACCACGTGGAGCTGTGCGAGAAGGTGCTGGCCCAGATCGTGCCCAAGGCCAAGATCGAGTACATGGCCCTGACCTCGCAGAACACCATGCCCCTGGTGCAGAACGGCACCGTGGACATCGGCTGCGGCCCGACCACGAACAACCTCGCTCGCCAAAAGCAGGTGGCCTTTGCCGTGACCACCTATGTGAGCCAGGTGCGCATGGCCGTGCGTGCCGACTCGGGCATCACCTCCTTCAAGCAGCTCGACGGCAAGCCCGTGGCGGCCTCGGCCGGCACGACCGCCGTGCAGCTGCTGCGCAAGTACGGGCGCGACAATGGCGTGAACCTGCCCACCTCACTGGGCAAGGACCATTTCGAGAGCTTTCTGATGCTCGAATCGGGCCGTGCCGATGCCTTCGTGCTGGACGACAACCTGCTGGCCGGCGTCATCGCCAACTCCAAGAACCCTGCAGGCTTCAAGATCGTGGGCGAGGTGCTGGGCTCCGAGCCCATCGCCATCCTGTTCCGCCGCGATGATCCCGCCTTCAAGAAGGCCGTGGACGACGTGCTGGTGGGCATGATGGCCTCGGGCGAAGTGGCGAAGATCTACGACAAGTGGTTCGTGCAGCCCATTCCGCCCAAGAATGCCCCGCTGAACCTGCCCATGAGCGACCTGCTCAAGCAGCTGCTGCAAAAGCCCAACGACAAGCCGCTGGAATCCTACGCGCAGCAGTGATTGCGGGCTGAGTCCAGCTCCATCACCGCCCGCGCCAACGCCTGGATGCCGGCATCGATCTGATCGGTGGCAATGGAGGACAGGCGCAGCCGGAAAAAGGGGCAGGGCTGGCGCGGCGTCGCAAAGAACGCGCTGCCTGCCTCGATCAGCACGCCGTGGCGGCGCGCCACGGCGGCCAGCGCATCGGCGTCCAGCCACGGCGGTGCCTGCACCCACAGCGATGCGCCGCCCTGGGGCTGGCGGAAGATGAAATCCGGCAGGTGCGCGCGCAGCGAGCGGTCCACCTGCGCCACGCGTTCCAGCATGGCCTGGTTCACGCGGCGCGCATGGGCCTCATGGTGGCCCAGCGACAGGAACAGCGCATAGGCGTGCTGCAGGAAAGCGCTGGGGTGGCGCACCATGGCATGGCGCAGCACGCGCAATTCATCGATCAGCGCGCGCGGCGCAACGATGTAGCCCAGCCGCAGCGCGGGCGACAGGCTCTTGGACAGCGAACCCACATAGATCACACGCCCGCCCTTGTCCAGGCTCTTGAGCGCGGGCATGGGCGTGCCCTGGTAGAGGTTCTCGGCCTCGTAGTCGTCCTCGATGATCACGAAATCGCCCTGCTCGGCGCGGCGCAGCAGCTGCTCGCGCCGCTGCAGGCTCAGCGTCACGGTGGTGGGGCTCTGGTGCGAGGGCGTGACGAACAGATAGTCCAGCGGCGGCAGGCCATCGACCACCACGCCTTCCTCGTCCACGGCCACGGGCACCCAGTGCGGGCGGCGCAGCGAAAAGGTGTTGCGCGCATGCGGGTGGCCCGGCTCCTCGAAGCCCAGGCGCTGCGAGGGGGCCAGCAGCGCGTCGGCCAGCAGGTAGAAGGCCTGCTGCGCGCCCACGGTGACCAGGATCTCTTCCTTGAGCGCGAACACCCCGCGCCGGGGCAGCAGGCGCAGGCGGATCTGCTCGATCAGGTCGGGCACATCGTCGGTCTCGAAGTCCGGCGTCCAGTGCGGCAGCTGGGCGCGCGCCAGGCTGCGCGTGCAGCATTCCCGGAAGCCTTCGGTGGGAAACAGCGCGGGATCGTGCATGCCGTAGACGAAGGGGTAGGGGTACTCGCGCCACTGCAGCGGCTTGGACAGCGTGTGCCTGTCCGTCAGCGAGCGCAGCACGCGTGCAGACCAGTCCGGCGCGGGCTCCCCGGGACTTGTCGCAGGCAGGGCCACGGCGCCGTCCACACCAGCCAGGCGCGAATCCCGGGCCACGAACACGCCGCTGCGCGGGCGGGCTTCCAGAAAGCCTTCATCCACGAGCTGCTCGTAGACCGTGGTCACGGTATTGCGCGACACCTCCAGCAGGCGCGACAGCTCGCGTGAGGGCGGCATGGCCGCACCGGGCGGCAGGCGGCCTTCGAGGATGGGCTGGACCAGGGCCAGGCGCAGGCGGTCCTTCAGGGGAAGGCCGGGCTGCTCGGGCAGCGCGAACAGGCGGGCCCACTGGTGGCGTGGGTCTGTGGCGGAAGGGGTGCTCATGGCGCAACGGAGGCAATCGGGGGGCGTTCTTGGCGCGGCCGGGCATAGGGCGCGCGGTCGGCGCCATGTTGCGGTGCGGGTGCGGGCAAGTAAAGGTTTGGGCCGGCCGACGCGGGTAAACACCGGGCCTCTGGCTCCTACGTTTGGACGGCTGTGGCCCCCGCGGCCCGCGCCCTTGTTGCGTATTCTGGATTGAAGGCAGCGAGCCGCGCGGCCTGGCGATCCAACGAGGGAGACAGTCCATGCACACCATCACTTTCCGACGCCGCGCCCTGGCGGCCCTGGCCCTGGCCGGCGCGCTGGCGGGCCTGGCGGCCACGCCGCTGCAGGCCCAGGCCCAGGAGCCGCAGCGCGGCGGCACCCTGATCGTGGGCAGCACCCAGGTGCCACGGCACCTGAACGGCGCCGTGCAATCGGGCATTGCCACGGCCATGCCTTCCACCCAGCTGTTCGCCAGCCCGCTGCGCTTCGATGACCAGTGGAAGCCCCAGCCCTACCTGGCCGAGTCCTGGAAGCTGGCCGAGGACGGCAAGTCGCTGACCCTGAACCTGCGCAGGAATGCCGTGTTCCACGACGGCAAGCCCATCACCTCGGCCGACGTGGCCTTCTCCATCATGGCCATCAAGGCCAACCACCCGTTCCAGACCATGCTGGGGCCCGTGGAGAAGGTGGACACGCCCGACCCCTACACGGCCATCATCCGCATGAACGCGCCGCATCCGGCCATCCTGCTGGCCATGAGCCCGGCGCTGGCGCCCATACTGCCCAGGCACATCTATGGCGATGGTGCCGATCTCAAGACCCACGCGCGCAACAGCGCCGACGTGGTGGGCTCGGGGCCGTTCAAGCTGACCGAGTTCCGCGCGGGCCAGCGCATCGTGATGGAGCGCTTCGACAAGTTCTTCCTGCCCGGCCGCCCCTACCTGGACAAGCTGGTCTTCAACATCGTGCCCGACTCCTCCAGCCTGCTGCTGAGCCTGGAGCGCGGCGACGTGCAGATGGTGCCCTACCTGCAGGCCTCCATCGACCTGAAGCGCCTGTCCACCAATCCCCAGATCACGCTGACCGGCAAGGGCTTCGAGGGCATAGGCTCGATCAACTGGCTGGCCATCAACACCGACAGGAAGCCGCTGGACGATGTGCGCGTGCGCAAGGCCATTGCGCATGCCATCGACAAGAACTTCATCACCAAGGCGCTGATGGGCGGCTTCGCCACCGTGGCCGACGGCCCCATCGTGGCGGCCAGCCCCTTTGCCTCGGCCGATCTGGTGCGCTATCCGCTGGACCTCAAGAAGTCGGCGGCCCTGCTGGACGAGGCCGGCCTCAAGCCCGCCTCCAACGGAGAGCGCTTCAAGATCAGCATCGACTACCTGCCCGGCTCGGACGAGCAGCAAAAGAACGTGGCCGAGTACGTGCGCGCCCAGCTCAAGAAGGTGGGCATCGCGGTCGAGGTGCGCGCCTCGGCCGACTTCCCGGCCTGGGCCCGGCGCCTGGCCACGCATGACTTCGACCTGTCCATGGACATCGTCTTCAACTGGGGTGATCCGGTCATCGGCGTGCACCGCAGCTACCTGTCCACCAACATCAAGCCCGTGGTCTGGACCAACACCCAGTCCTACCGCAATCCCAAGGTGGACGAGCTGCTGAACACGGCCAGCAGCACGCTGGACACGGCCGAGCGCAAGAAGCTCTATGCGGCCTTCCAGAAGACCGTGACCGACGAGCTGCCGGTGATCTTCATCAACAACTCGCCCTACCACACGGCCGCGCGCAAGAACGTGGGCAACCTGCCGACCACGGTCTGGGGGCCGGCCTCGCCCTATGACGAGATTTTCTTGAAGTAGTCGGGAGGTGCAGTCCATGGCTTTTCTTCGCACACTCCTCAAGCGGCTGCTGCAGGGCCTGGCGCTGGTGCTGGCCGTGGTGGTGCTGAACTTCATGCTGGTGCATGCGGCGCCCGGCGATCCCGTGGAGACCATTGCCGGCGCCAGCGGCGGCATGGAGCCCGAGCTCATGGCCGAGCTGCGCACACGCTACGGGCTGGACCGGCCGCTGCCCGTGCAGCTGGGCATCTACCTGGCGCGCGTGGCCAGCGGGGATCTGGGCTACTCCTACTTCTTCAACCTGCCGGTGGCGCAAATGATTGCCGAGCGCGTGCCCGCCACCTTGCTGCTGGTGCTGGCCGCCGTGCTCACTGCCTTCGTGGTGGGCACGCTGCTGGGCGTGCTGTCCTCGCGCCGGCCCAATGGCCTGCTGTCGCAGTGCATCACCGTGCTGTCCCTGGTGGGCTTTGCGGCGCCCGTGTTCTGGACCGGCATGCTGCTGGTGCTGGCCTTTGCCTCCTGGTGGCCCGTGCTGCCGGTGTCGGGCATGCGCTCGGCCGATGCCGCAGGCGGCGCAGGCCTTGCCGACCTGCTGGACGTGGCCCGGCACCTGGTGCTGCCTGCGCTGACACTGGCCCTGGTCTACCTGGCGCAGTACAGCCGGCTGTCGCGCTCGTCCATGCTGGACGTGCTGGGCGCCGACTACATCCGCACGGCGCGCGCCAAGGGCCTGGCCGAGCATGTGGTGCTCTACCGCCATGCGCTGCGCAACGCGCTGCTGCCCGTGGTGACCATGCTGGGCCTGCAGTTCGGCAACGTCATGGCCGGCGCCATCATCGTGGAGACGGTCTTCAACTGGCCGGGCCTGGGCCGGCTGGCCTTCGACTCGGTGCTGCGGCGCGACTACCCGACCATCCTGGGCGTGCTGCTGTTCTCCTCCATCGTCGTGGTCGTGATGAACCTCGTCACCGACCTGTGCTACCGGCTGATCGATCCCCGCATCAAGGCGGCCTGAGACCATGAATGCCATCACACCACCTTCCGTGTCCGTGCCGAGCGTCGCCGCGCCCCAGGCCGCAGCCCATGCCGAGCACCCGGCGCGCGAAGCGCTGCGCATGTTCCTGCGCAACCCCTCGGCCATTGCCGGCATGGCCATGCTGCTCATCGTGCTGCTGGTGGCCATCGCCGGCCCCTGGATCTGGCCTGCGGACCCGTTCGAGATCCGCACCATGCCGCTGAGCCCGCCGTTCAGCGAGGAGGCCTGGCTGGGCAGCGACCAGCTGGGGCGCGACGTGCTCACGGGCATCATCCACGGTGGCCGCGCCACGCTGATGGTGGGCGCCTTCGCGGCTTTGCTGTCGGTGTGCATCGGCGTGACGCTGGGGGCAATGGCCGGCTACTACGGCGGCCGCGTCGATGCCCTGCTGATGCGCGTGACGGAGTTCTTCCAGGTGCTGCCCGCACTGCTGTTCGCCATGGTCGTGGTGACGCTGTTCTCGCCCTCGCTGGTGACGGTCACGCTGGCCATCGGCAGCGTCAGCTGGCCGGCCACTGCGCGGTTGACGCGGGCCGAGTTCATGCGCATCCGCCAGCTTGAATTCGTGCGCGCGGAGAGCGCCATCGGCGCGCGCCACGGCCGCATCATCTGGAAGGTGATCCTGCCCAATGCGCTGCCGCCGCTGGTGGTGTCGGCCACGCTGGCCGTGGGCGCCGCCATTCTTTTCGAGGCCGGCCTGTCCTTCCTGGGCCTGGGGGACCCCAACCAGATGAGCTGGGGCCTGATGATCGGGTCGGCCCGCCAGTACCTGCTGTCGTGCTGGTGGGCCGTGGCCTTTCCCGGCGCGGCCATCTTCGTCACCGTGCTGGCCGTCAGCCTGATCGGCGACGGCCTCAACGATGCACTCAACCCCAAGCTGAGGGAGCGCTGATGGACACCGACACCCCCCTGTTGCAAGTGAGCGGCCTGCGCGTGGCCTTCCAGGGCCGGCGCGGCCAGGCCACGGTGCTCAACGGCGTGGATTTCGATCTGCGCGCGGGCGAGACCCTGTGCGTGGTCGGCGAATCCGGCTGCGGCAAGAGCATGACGGCGCTGGCGCTGCTGCGCCTCATTCCCTCGCCTCCGGGCCGCATCACGGGCGGGCAGGTGCGCTTCCAGGGCCAGGACCTGGTGGCCGCCGGGGAGGCCCATATGCGCCAGGTGCGCGGCAACCGCATCTCCATGATCTTCCAGGAGCCGATGACCTCGCTGAACCCGGTGCTCACCGTGGGCGAGCAGATCGCCGAGCCGCTGCGCCTGCACGCCGGCCTGGATGCGGCCGCCGCGCGCCAGCGCGCCGTGGAAATGCTCCGGCAGGTCGGCATCCCCGCGCCCGAGCGGCGCGTGCACGAGTACCCGCACCAGCTGTCAGGCGGCATGCGCCAGCGCGTGATGATCGCCATGGCCCTGGCCTGCCGGCCCGACATCCTGATCGCCGACGAGCCCACCACGGCGCTGGACGTGACCGTGCAGGCGCAGATCTTCGACCTGCTGCGCGAGCTGCAGCGCGACAAGGGCACGGCCATCGTGCTGATCACGCATGACATGGGGGCCGTGGCCGAGATGGCGGACCGCGTCATGGTCATGTATGCGGGCCGCGTGATCGAGCAGGGCCGCTGCGAGCAGGTGCTGTCGGCGCCCGCCCATCCGTACACGCGCGGCCTGATCGCCTGCCTGCCCGAGCTGGGCAGCAGCCAGGCAGGCGGGCGCACCGAGCTGCCCGAGATCCCCGGCGTCGTGCCCTCGATCTGGGAGTTGGGCAGCGGCTGCGCCTTTCGTGCGCGCTGCCGCGAGGCCCAGCCGCGCTGCGCCAGCGAGGCGCCGCCGCTGACCGCGCTGGATGATCCATCCCACGGCGTGGCCTGCTGGCTGCACGCTCCCGCTTCCCGCATCCGCGCCCATACGGAGGCCCTGGCATGAACGCACGCATGGACGATACCCTCTTGCAGGTGGACGATCTCCAGGTCCACTTTCCGCGCCCGGGCAAGGGCCTGTTCGGCAGGCCCGAAGTGGTCAAGGCCGTGGACGGCGTGTCCTTCAGCCTGCGGCGCGGCAGCACGCTGGCCGTGGTGGGCGAGTCGGGATCGGGCAAGACGACCACGGCGCTGGCCGTGATGCGCCTGGCGCCCGTGACGGCGGGCCGCATGCAGCTGGGCGATACCGACCTGGGCGGCCTGTCGGGCGAGGCCCTGCGCCAGGCGAGGCGGCGCATGCAGATCGTGTTCCAGGACCCGTTCTCCTCGCTGAATCCGCGACAGCGCGCGGGCGATGCGGTGCGCGCTCCGCTGGACCTGATGGACGTGGGCACGCCGGCCGAGCGCGAGGCGCGCGTGGCCGAGCTGTTCACCCAGGTCGGCCTGCGGCCCGAACAGCGCCAGCTGTTCCCGCACCAGTTCTCGGGCGGCCAGCGCCAGCGCATCAACATCGCGCGCGCCCTGGCCACGCGGCCCGAACTCGTGGTCTGCGACGAACCCGTGTCGGCGCTGGACATCGCCATCCGCGCCCAGATCCTCAATCTGCTGGCGCGGCTGCAGCGCGAGCTGGGCCTGAGCTACCTGTTCATCTCGCACGACATGGCCGTGGTCGAGCACATCTGCGACGACATCGCCGTCATGTACCTGGGCCAGATCGTGGAGCGCGCACCGCGCCAGGCTTTCTTCGCGCGGCCGCTGCACCCCTACAGCGTGGCCCTGATGTCGGCCGTGCCCACGGTGCGCGGCGGGCGCGAGCGCGCGGCGCGGCGCATCCGGCTGGCCGGCGACCCGCCCAGCCCCATCGACCCGCCCGCGGGCTGCCGCTTCGCCGGGCGCTGCCCCGTGGCCGTGCCTGCGTGCTCGGCCGAGGCGCCACCGCTGCGCGAAGCCGCCCCCGGCCATTGGGTGCGCTGCATCCGCGTGGACCACATCGATGGCGTGCCGCGCGCGCCGTTGGCCCTTTGAACCCGGAGCACCCGCCACCATGAGCATCACCGTCTACGCCGCCCGCAAGATCATCACCATGAACCCCATGCAGCCCGAGGCCACGCACGTGGCCGTGCGCGACGGGCGCATCCTCGCGGTCGGGGACCTGGCGCGCTGCACGGCCTGGGGCGAATGCCGCGTCGACGAGCGCTTTGCCGACCAGGTGCTGCTGCCCGGGCTGGTGGAGGGCCACTGCCACCTCAAGGAAGGCAGCATGTGGGACTGGACATACACGGGTTGGTTCGACCGGCGCGACCCCGACGGAAAGACCTGGCCCGGCCTGCGCTCCATGGATGCCGTGGTGGACCGCCTGGCCGAGGTGGCGGCGCGCATGGATGCGCAGGGCCTGCCGCCCGGACAGCCGCTGATCGCCTGGGGGTTCGATCCCATCTACTTTGGCGGCGAGCGCATGACGGTGGAGCACCTGGACCGCGCCGCCGCAGGCCGTCCCATCGTGATCTCGCACGCCAACGGCCATTTGATGAACGTCAACAGCGCCATGCTGCGCCTGGCCGAGATCACGCGCGACAACGAGGTCGAGGGCGTGGTGCGCTTTGCGCCCGGCCACGCCCTGGCCGGCGAGCCCACGGGCGAGCTGCAGGAGCCGGCCGCCATGTTCCTGGTGCTGCGCAAGATCGGCAACGCCGGCCTGCTGGCGCCCATGACCGAGGCGGGCGTGCGCTCCTTTGCCCGCCTGGCCTGCCGCCAGGGCGTGACCACGGCCACCGACCTGGTCAACAGGCTGGGTGAGCAGGACTGCCGCGTGCTGGAGGCCGCGCTGGCCGACGACCAGGTGCCCATCCGCATCCTGCCCGCCTTACAGGCGTTTCACGGCACGCATGGCGCCGAGGCCGGTGCCGAGCATGTGTGCGCGCTCATGGCGCGCAACACCGACCGCCTGCGCTACGGCCTGGTCAAGATGATGCTGGACGGCTCCATCCAGGGCTTTTCGGCCCGCCTGCGCTGGCCCGGTCACTACAACGGGGCGCCCAACGGCATCTGGGTCACGGCGCCCGCGCAGTACGAGGCCGATTTCGAGACCTACCACCGCGCAGGCCTGCTCATCCATACGCACACCAATGGCGACGAGGCCAGCGAAGCCGCCATCGACGCCATAGGCCGCGTGCTGGCCCGCGCGCCCCGGCCCGACCACCGCCACACGCTGCAGCATGGCCAGATGATCGATGCGCCGCTGTTTCGCCGCATGGCGGCGCTGGGCTTGTGCGCCAACCTGTTCGCCAACCACCTCTGGTACTGGGGCGACCAGCACTACGAGATGACCATGGGGCCGGACCGGGCCATGCGGCTCGATGCCTGCGCCAGCGCGCTGGCCGCCGGCGTGCCGCTGGCCATCCATTCGGATGCGCCCGTCACGCCGCTGGGGCCGCTGTTCACCGCCTGGTGCGCGGTCCACCGGATCACGCCCAAGGGCCGCGTGCTGGGCGTGGCCGAGCGCCTGACCGTGGCCCAGGCCCTGCATGCGGTCACGCTGGGCGCGGCCTGGACGCTGAAGCTGGACCACGAGATCGGCAGCATCGAATGCGGCAAGCGCGCCGACTTCTGCGTGCTGGAGGACGATCCGCTGTCCCTGGACCCCATGGTGCTCAAGGACCTCCGGGTCTGGGGCACGGTGCTGTCGGGGCGCGTCTTCAAGGCGGCATGACATGGGGCAGCGGTTGCCGTTCACGGTCATCGGCGGTTTCCTGGGCGCCGGCAAGACCACGCTGCTCAACCACTGGCTGCGCCATGCGGATGGCCAGCGGCTGGCGGTGCTGGTCAACGACTTCGGTGCGCTCAACATCGATGCAGGCCTGATCAAGGACCACAGCGGCGACACCATCGCGCTGACCAATGGCTGCGTGTGCTGCCAGATCGGTGATGACCTGTCCATGGCCCTGATCGGCCTGCTGCAGCAGCGCGAGCGCTTCGACGCCGTGGTGGTCGAGGCCAGCGGCGTCTCCGATCCCTGGCGCATTGCCCAACTGGGCCTGGCCGATCCCGCACTGGCGCTGGACGGCGTCATCGTGGTCGTCGATGCCGCTGCCCTGCCCGGGCAGGCGGCCGATCCGCTGCTGGCCGACACGCTGCAGCGCCAGGTGGCCCGGGCCGATCTGGTCATCGTCAACAAGACCGATCTGGCCGATACCCGGACCCTGGAGCGCGTGCACGGCTGGATAGCCAGCCACGCGCCAGCCGCGCAACGCTGCGATGTGCGCGAAGCCCGGGTGCCCGTGGAGCTGCTCAGTGGCGCAGCCCTGCTGCGTGGCGTGCGGGAGGTCTCATGGGGTGCCAGCACTGCGCGCCCCATGCATGGCCGGCAGTTCGAGACCTGGTCCTGCCAGCCGCCCGGGATGCTGTCCGAGACGGCCCTGCAGGCGTGGCTGCAGGCCATGCCGGCTGGCGTGCTGCGGCTCAAGGGCGTGGTGCAGACCGGGGCGGGCCAGTGGAGCGAGCTTCAGTTTGCCGGGCGCAGCGGCCGGCTGCGTGCCGCATCAGCGCCCGCGCCCGCGCAGCAGCAGGTGCCCGCCATCGTGGCCATCGGCCTGGCCGGGCAACTGCCGGTGGCCGCGCTGCAGGCGCTGGTGGCAGGCGCTGCGGGCGTCAGGGCTGCGGGCCGTCCCGCATGAAATCCTGGGCCGCCTGCTGCAGCCACTCGCGCAGGCTTTGCAGCGGCGGGTAGTTGCCGCGGCTCGTGGGCCAGGCCAGGTAGTAGCGCTCGGCGCTTTCCATCTCGGGCAGATGGGGCAGGGCGCGCACCAGATCGCCCTGGGCCAGTTCCCGCTCGATCAGAAAGCGTGGCAGCAAGGCCACGCCCACGCCGGCGATGGCGGCCTGGGCGGCGGTGGCGAACTGGTCGAACAGCATGCCCTGGCCCTCGGCCATGGGCGCATGGTGCACGGACAGCCAGCGCTGCCAGGCATCGGGGCGCGATGCCAGGTGCAGCAGCGGCGCCTGCAGCAGGTCCTGGGGCTGGGCAAAGCCATGCTGGGCCAGCAGGGCGGGGCTGCAGGCAGGCACCACGGTCTCGCTCATCAGAAAGGCCAGCTCGGCGCCCGGCCAGTGCGGCAGGCCGAAATGGATGGCGGCGTCCACGGCTTCGAGCTGGAAGTCGAACTGGGACAGCCGCGTCGTCAGGTTGATGGTGATGCCCGGGTGGGCACTGAAGAACTGCGGCAGGCGCGGCGCCAGCCAGCGCGTGCCGAAGGTGGGCAGGATGGCCAGGTTCAGGCTGCCGCCGCGCGGGTTGGCCCGAAAGCCCAGCGTGGCGGTGGAGATGCGCATCAGCGCGCCGCGTATCTCCTGGGCATAGGCCTGGCCGGCCGGACTGAGCCGCACGGTCTGGCGCTCGCGCACAAAGAGCTCCGCCTCCAGCCGCTCCTCCAGCGCGCGGATCTGGCGGCTGACGGCGCTTTGCGTCAGGTGCAGCTCGGCCGCAGCTGCCGTGAAGCTCTGGTGCCGGGCCGCTGCCTCGAAGGCGCACAGCAGGGACATGGGGGGCAGGAAACGGCGGGACAGCAGCATGGCAGAGGGCGGTGGGGCAATCGTGGGAGGGGCATTCTGTTTGGGAATGACCTATGGGCCTGATTATCGTTTGACCAGGCTCAAGGCGCAGACCTAGCATGCGTGCCAGGAATCCACTCTGCCGCAGGGCTGCCCTGTGGCTCCAACTTCAGTCCCCACGAGCACCATGTCCTCTACGCCTGCCCACACCTTCGTGCCCTCCGACGAGATCCGCGCACGGTTTTCCAGCGCCATGTCCGAGATGTACCGCGATGAAGTGCCCCAGTACGGCACGCTGATCGAACTCGTGGCCGACATCAACCAGCGCACGCTGCAGGCCGAGCCTGAGCTGCTGGCCCGGATGCAGCGCAGTGGCGAGCTGGCCCGCCTGGGCGTGGAGCGCCACGGCGCCATCCGCGTGGGCACGGCGGCCGAGCTGTCCATGCTGCGCCGCCTGTTCGCCATCATGGGCATGGAGCCCGTGGGCTACTACGACCTGTCGGTGGCCGGCGTGCCCGTGCACTCCACGGCCTTCCGCCCCGTGGGCGATGCGGCGCTGCTGGCCAACCCTTTCCGCGTCTTCACCTCGCTGCTGCGCCTGGACCTGATTGCCGACGAGGCGCTGCGGGCCCAGGCGGGCGCCATCCTGGCGCAACGCAGCATCTTCACCGAACGCGCGCTGGCGCTGATCGCCCAGGCCGAAGCCCATGGCGGCCTGGCCGACGCCGATGCCGACGCATTCGTGCGCGAGGCGCTGGAGACCTTCCGCTGGCACAGCGAGTCCACCGTGGACGGCACCACCTACGACGCGCTGCACAAGGCCCACCGCCTGATCGCCGACGTGGTCTGCTTCAAGGGCCCGCACATCAACCACCTGACGCCGCGCACCCTGGACATCGATGCCGCCCAGGCCGCCATGCCCGAGCGCGGCATGGACGCCAAGGACGTGGTCGAAGGCCCGCCGCGCCGCGCCTGCCCCATCCTGCTGCGCCAGACCAGCTTCAAGGCGCTCAAGGAGACCGTGCGTTTTGCGGGCGATGCCACGGGCGCGGGCTCGCACACGGCGCGCTTCGGCGAGATCGAGCAGCGCGGCGTGGCGCTCACGCGCAAGGGCCGCGCGCTCTACGACCAGCTGCTGGCCCAGGTGCGCGACATGGGCAGCGCAGGCAGTGCCGCGCCCGACTACGGCAGCCGCCTGGCCCAGGTCTTCGAGGCTTTCCCCGACACCCATGAGCAGCTGCGCCGGCAAGACCTGGCCTTCTACCGCTTCACGCTGAGCGACGAGGGAGCCGCCCTGGCCGCAGGCGAGGCCGCAGCGGCCGCCGCGTCGGACCTGGACGCCCTGATCGCCCGCGGCCTGGCCCAGGCCGAGCCCATCGTCTACGAAGACTTCCTGCCCGTGAGCGCGGCCGGCATCTTCCAGTCCAACCTGGGCGGCGAAGAGCAAAAGCAGTACGCGGCCCATGCGGCCCAGCAGGCCTTCGAGGCCGACCTGGGTGCCCGCGTGCATGACGAGATCGCGCTGTACGAGCAGGCCCAGCAGCGCTCCATCGACCAGCTGCGCAGCGCGCTGCGCGGCCAGGCCACCAAGGTCGCTGCATAAGCGCCGACCCGGGCTGAGCCCGCCACCGTTGAACCCCTTCCCCGGGGCGCATGCACAGGCGCCAGGCCTGCGCGTGCGCCCCTTTGTTTTTGCCATTTGCCGGAGGCCTTCATGAGCACCGCAGACCAGGGCGCGTCGTCGCCCACCGCCCATCTGTTCAACCCGCTGTTCGCACAGCCCGAAGGCTCGCCGATCCGCGAGCTGTTTCCCTACCTGAGCCGTCCCGGCATGCTCTCGCTGGCCGGAGGCTATCCCTCGCCCAGCCTGTTCGATGCCGAAGGCTTGCAGCAGGCCGCCATGGCCGCGCTGCAGCAGGATGCCGCCACCAGCCTGCAGTACGGCGCCAGCGAAGGCCAGCTTGCGCTGCGCGAAGCCCTGGCCGCGCTGTGCGCCACGCGCGGCATTGCCTGCACACCGGCCGACATGATCGTGACCACGGGCTCGCAGCAGGCCTTCGACCTGCTGGTCAAGGTGCTGGTCGAGCCCGGCGATCCGGTGCTGGTCGAAGTGCCCGCCTACCCGGCCACGCTGCAGACCCTGAAGCTGGCCCAGGCACAGGTCGTTGCCGTGCCCACGGACGAGCAGGGCCTGGACACCGAGGCCCTGGCCCGCCTGCTGGCGCAGTGGCCCCATGCGCGTGCCCCCAAGCTGCTCTATACCGTGCCCAACTTCTCCAACCCGGGCGGCACCCTGCTGCCCGCGGCGCGGCGCACGGCCCTGGTGGAGCTGGCGCGCCAGCATGGCTTTGTCATCGTCGAGGACGATCCCTATGGCGAGCTGCGCTTTGCCGGCAAGCGCGAACCGTCGATCTACGAAACGGGCCTGGCGCTGTGCGGCGCCCAGGCCAATCCCGTGGTCTACCTGTCCAGCCTGTCCAAGACCGTGGCGCCTGCGCTGCGCATCGGCTGGATGCTGGCCGACGCCCAATTGCTGCGCCGCTGCACCATCGCCAAGCAGACGGCCGATCTGTGCACCTCGCCGCTGGCGCAGATGATCGCCGCGCACTATCTGCGCTCGGGCCGCTATGCGCCCCAGCTGGCCCAGGCCTGCGCCGAGTACGCGGCGCGCATGGATGCGCTGTGCTCCGGCATGCAGTCGGCGCTGGGCGATCAGATCCGCTTCGTGCGGCCTGCGGGGGGCATGTTCGTCTGGGCCCGGCTGCTGCCGCCGCAGCGGCTTGCGGGCGATTCCCAGGCCCTGGCCCGTGCGCTGTTCACGGCAGCGGTGGAGCAGGGCGTGCTCTATGTGCCGGGCAAGGCCTTCTTCCCGGCTGATGCGGCAGACAAGGCCGGCCTGTGCATGCGCCTGTCGTATGCGGCGCCCACCGTGCCCCAGATCACCGAGGCCGTGGCACGCCTGGGCCGGGCCTGGGGCCAGGCCGTGTCCTGAAAGACATAGGCAAAAGCGTTCATGCAATGACAAAGGCCGCCCGAGGGCGGCCTTTGTCTTGCTGGGCAAACCGGGCATGGCGCATGGCCTGCCCGGTTGCGGCGGGCAATTACATGCCCATGCCGCCCATGCCACCCATGCCGCCCATGTCGGGCATGGCAGGGCCGCCTTCAGCCTTGGGAGACTCGGCGATCATGGCTTCGGTCGTCAGCAGCAGCGATGCCACGGAAGCGGCGTTCTGCAGGGCTGTACGCGTCACCTTGGTCGGGTCCAGGATACCCATTTCCAGCATGTCGCCGTAGGTGTCGTTGGCAGCGTTGAAGCCGTAGTTGCCCGAGCCGTTCAGCACGGCGTTGACCACCACCGAGGGCTCGCCACCGGCGTTGGCCACGATTTCGCGCAGGGGCGCTTCGATGGCCTTCATGATCAGCTTGATGCCGGCGTCTTGCTCGGCATCGCCGGTCTTCAGGTCGCCCACGGCTTGCTTGGCACGCAGCAGAGCCACGCCGCCGCCGGCCACGATGCCTTCTTCCACAGCAGCGCGGGTAGCGTGCAGGGCGTCTTCAACGCGGGCCTTCTTTTCCTTCATCTCGACTTCGGTGGCAGCGCCAACCTTGATCACGGCAACGCCGCCAGCCAGCTTGGCCACGCGCTCTTGCAGCTTTTCGCGGTCGTAGTCGCTGGTGGCTTCTTCGATCTGGATGCGGATCTGCTTGACGCGGGCTTCGATTTCAGCAGCTTGGCCAGCACCGTCGATGATGGTGGTGTTTTCCTTGCCGATTTCGATGCGCACTGCCTGGCCCAGGTCTTCCAGGGTCACCTTGTCCAGCGCCAGGCCCACTTCTTCAGCGATGACCTTGCCGCCCGTCAGGATGGCGATGTCTTCCAGCATGGCCTTGCGGCGGTCGCCGAAGCCAGGAGCCTTGACAGCCACAACCTTCAGGATGCCGCGGATGGTGTTGACCACCAGCGTTGCCAGGGCTTCGCCTTCGACGTCTTCTGCAATGATCAGCAGGGGACGGCCGGCCTTGGCCACGGCTTCCAGCGTGGGCAGCAGGTCACGGATGTTGCTGATCTTCTTGTCGAACAGCAGCACGAAGGGGTTGTCCAGCAGGGCAACCTGCTTTTCAGGGTTGTTGATGAAGTAGGGCGACAGGTAGCCGCGGTCGAACTGCATGCCCTCGACGACGTCGAGTTCGTTGGCCAGCGACTTGCCTTCTTCAACGGTGATCACGCCTTCCTTGCCGACCTTGTCCATGGCTTCGGCAATGATGCTGCCCACGGATTCGTCGGAGTTGGCGGAGATCGAGCCGACCTGGGCGATTTCCTTGGAGGTGGTGGTGGCCTTGGATTGCTTCTTCAGCTCTTCCACCAGGGCGGCGACAGCCTTGTCGATGCCGCGCTTGAGGTCCATGGGGTTCAGGCCGGCGGCCACGTACTTGGTGCCTTCGCGGACGATGGCCTGTGCCAGCACGGTGGCGGTGGTCGTGCCATCACCGGCGATGTCGTTGGTCTTGGAGGCCACTTCCTTCACGAGCTGGGCGCCCATGTTCTGCAGCTTGTCCTTGAGTTCGATTTCCTTGGCGACCGAGACACCGTCCTTGGTCACGGTGGGGGCGCCGAAGGAGCGCTCCAGCACCACGTTGCGGCCCTTGGGGCCCAGGGTGACCTTGACCGCGTTGGCCAGGATGTTCACGCCTTCAACCATGCGGGCGCGTGCTTCGCCGCCGAAAACTACGTCTTTTGCTGCCATTTCAATTCTCCGGATTCAGTTGGAAAGTGCGGTTTCGAAGCGCGGATTACTTTTCGACGACTGCGAACAGGTCGTCTTCCTTCATCACCAGCAGTTCGTCGCCATGGACCTTGACGGTCTGGCCGCTGTACTTGCCGAACAGAACGCGGTCACCGACCTTCACGTTCAGAGCGATCACTTCGCCCTTGTCGTTCTTCTTGCCGGGGCCCACTGCCAGCACTTCGCCCTGGTCGGGCTTCTCGGCGGCATTCTCGGGGATCACGATGCCCGAAGCCGTCTTGGTTTCGTTCTCGAGGCGCTTCACGATCACGCGATCGTGCAGGGGACGCAGGTTCATACCAACTCCTAAATCATCAACAAAGTTGAAACAAAGACTTGCCGGCCCGGCGGGCCGGCATTCGAAGCAATGTGGGACAGAGGACTGTTAGCACTCATGCCCAACGAGTGCTAATAATAAGGCAATTCGGCCAGGATTCAAGAGGTAGGGTCGATGTGCCGCAAGACGGCACACCCGGTGCGGCACTAGCGCAAGGGCAGGGGCCGATTCACAACCCCCGCTGCCGCTGCCTTGAAGTTCTCCATGACTTCATCGATCGGCTGACCCATCTGCGCATGGACGATGGCGCCGTCCGCCACCAGGGTGAGCGCAGCGCCCACGGACACGGGATGGCCATCGAACAGGCGATCCAGCACGGACGACATTTCCTGCTTGTGCCGCCGGACCGTCGCCAGGATCTCAGGGTCGGACGAGCCCAGTTCGGCAGCGGCATTGAGAAAGGCGCAGCCCCGAAAGTCGGGCTGGCCGAACCAACTCCTGAGGGTGGTTGCGAGGGCCTCCAACGCTGGCGAGCCCGCGTCAGTCGCCTGCGCCAGGCTGGCCTGGAACCAGGAAATCCACCGTTCATGGCGGTAGTCGAGGTACGCCCGGATCAGGTCGTCCTTGCTGGCGTACTGGCGGTAGAAGGTGACTTTGCTGACCGACGACCGCTCGATGATCCGGTCCACGCCCGTGGCCCGGATGCCCTCTGCGTAGAAGAGGCCATGGGCTGCCACCAGGATGCGCTCGCGGGGCGGCAATGACTCGAGAGATGGCTGGGAAGTTTTCATGAAGATATTGTAGACAGATCGTTCCACCTCCGTTAGAGTGGCGCATGTAGACAGATCGTTCTACATCTCTTCAAAAGGTCACATCATGGAAACCCGCCCACCCCTTCCCCCGTTCTCGCTCGCAAGCGCCGTCCAAAAGGTCCGTTTGGCCGAGGATGGATGGAACACACGCGATGCGGCCAAGGTCGCGATGGCCTATACCCCCGACACGAAATGGCGCAACCGGGCGGAGTTCGCCAACAGCCGCGCCGAGGCCCAGGCCCTCCTTGAGAGGAAGTGGAAGAAGGAGCTGGACTACCGGCTGATCAAGGAGCTTTGGCTGTACGCGGAAAACCGGATCGCGGTCCGCTACGCCTATGAGTGGCACGACGATGCCGGGAACTGGTTCCGGTCGTACGGCAACGAGAACTGGGAATTCGAGGCCGACGGTCTCATGCGCCGGCGCTTCGCATGCATCAACGACATGCCCATCCAGGAGTCGGAGCGCAAGTTCCACTGGCCGCTGGGCCGTCGCCCCGATGACCACCCCGGTCTGTCCGACCTGGGCCTGTAGGCAAAGCCCCGGGCCACGTCCCCAGGCAGCCAGCCGCTGCCGCGATGGCCTGGGCGGGAAGGAGCTCCGCCTTACCGACTCAACGCCTTGCGGACCTCCGCCTGAAACGCCTCGCTGTTGCGAAGGCGCAGGTACTCCTGGTATGCGGCCCGATATTCCTGCGTTTCGACTCCGTAGGAGATTGATATCTCCGCACGGCGGTCCAATCCGGCGCGGCGCCAGAGTGCGAGATCGGCGATGACTTCGGCGCGGGAAAGCGCTGCGTCCGATGTGGCTGCCGAGGCGTCTTGCGGCTGCGAATGGGCTGCGAAGCAGCTCGAGAAGGCGATGGCCGCAAGCGCCGGCTTCAGGATGCGTGCGGCTGCAGCAACGGTGGGGGAGGGGGTTGTGTTTGGCATGGTTTGACAGATGGGGGTGGGTGGAGCCGGGCCATGGCTTCGGCTGCCTGCTTGGGCAGGTTGCCTGGGCCGCATGTCCCGCAGGGGTGTTCGGTTTCTTTGCTCTGTGGAAAGGGGGCTCCTTTCGGGAAGTGGCAGGTTCAGGGGGCAACGCTGGCGGGCAGACCGTGGCTGGCGGCTGCCAATGCCCTGGAAGGCTCCGGCGTCCAACCGCCGCCCAGCGCCTTGAAGATCGCGACCGTCGATCGCGCCGACTCCGTCCGGGCCTGCGCCTGTGCATCCAGCACGCCCAGCAGGCTTTCATCCGCCTGCAGTACCTCGATCAGGCTGACCACGCCCTTGTCGTAGGCGGCGCCTGCGGCCTGCCGGGCCCGCGTGAGCGCATCCGCGCCCCTGGCGAGCACGGCCATCAGCTCCTGCCGCTTGTCCAGCGAGACCAGGGCGTTCTCCACCTCTTCCGTGGCGCGCAGTACCGACTGCCGGTAGGCGGCAAGGCTTTCCGCCTCCTGTGCCTGCGCCTGGTGGATCTGTGCGTTGATGCGACCGAAGTCGAACAGCCGCCAGCGCAG
This sequence comes from Delftia sp. BGA-UO-ETr-SB1, assembly GCF_059567865.1. Lineage (NCBI taxonomy): Bacteria > Pseudomonadati > Pseudomonadota > Betaproteobacteria > Burkholderiales > Comamonadaceae > Delftia > Delftia sp. BGA-UO-ETr-SB1. Next base: position 1,078,126 of record NZ_JCAQOW010000006.1, read on the forward strand.
GCCGCCCACAACGCTTGCCTGCGATGCGCCGGCGCTGAAGAGATTGCCTGCGGAGATGGAGGTGGCGCTGCCGATCAGGCCGCTGATCGACAGCTTCGGGTAGTACTCGGCGATCGCCACGCCGATGCGTGCGTTCGACGCTGCCAGGCGCCGCTCCGCCGCGATGAGGTCCGGGCGTCGCCGCAGCAGATCGCCGGGTGCCTCCGCCAGGGAAAGGGTTGGCAATACGGGGACCGGGCGGGGATCGGCCAGTTCGGCCCGGTGCGTGCCGGGTGCCGTGGCCAGCATCACGTCCATGGCGTTGAGGGCGGCCTCGAGCGCATTTTCCAGCGGCGGGACGGTGGCTTGTGCCCGTGCGAGCGCTCCCTCGACCTGGCGCAGCTGAAGCTCGGGTGCCAGGCCCTTGTTCCACCGCAGTTCGACGATGGAACGCAGTTGCTGCTGGGTTTGCACTTGCGAGCGTGCCACTGCCAGCCGCGCCTGCAGGCCGCGAATCTGGATATAGGTGTCCGCAGTCTGGGCGGCCACCGCGAGCCGCACGGCAGTGGCGCCGGCTTCCGATGCCTGGTACTCGGCCAGGGAGGCCTGCCTGGCCCTGCGCAGGCCGCCGAAGAGATCAAGCTCCCAACTGGCCCCTAGGTTGGCCTCCTGGGCGCTGCCGTAGCGGTCGAACCCCGGCATGGAGTCGAGCACCCGGCCCAGCGGAGTCTCGACCGACTGATAGCTCCTGGCCGTTTGCGCCGAGATCTGGGCCGACGGCAGCAGGGCGGCTGCCGCCGCATCCAGCCCGGCGCGTGCCTGAAGCACGCGGCCAGCGGCCTGGGCAACATCCAGGTTTTGCTGCAGTGCCGCCGTGACGAGGCGCGCCATTTGCGCATCGCCAAAGGCTGCCCACCAGGCTGCAAGGTCCGTGGAGGAGGCCGGCGAGGGCGGCTTGGCCTCACCCAGAACGCGGCTGCCCATGTAGGCCTGGGGCAGGGCCGTGGCGGGCGGCTGGTAGTCAGGGCCTACCGCACACCCTGCACAGAGGCTGGCGAGCATCAGAAAGACGGGGGCGGCAAGACGCGGCATGTTCAACAGTCAGAAGCGTGGTGACGCTGTGACTATATTCCAAAATGGTCACTTGCATAGTATTTTTTTGATGGAGTAAGCTAGGCCGCATGAGCACCACCAACGTCTATCCGACCTCTGCGCGCGGCCCGGTCGAACACGATGTCCGGCAACAGATCGTGACTGCGGCGAAAGAGCATTTCAGCCGCTACGGCTACGAGAAAACCACGGTGTCCGACCTTGCCAAGGCCATCGGCTTTTCCAAGGCCTACATCTACAAGTTCTTCGAGTCCAAGCAGGTCATCGGCGAGATGATCTGTTCCAACTGCCTGATGGAGATGGAGGCGGAGATCCGCCAGGCCGTCGCCAGCACGGATGCGCCTCCCGAGCAGCTGCGGCGCCTGTTCAAGGCGATCGTCGCTGTCACGCTGCGGCTTTTCTCCGAAGACCGCAAGCTGTACGAGATCGCCATTTCCGCGTCGGCCGAGCGCTGGCAGGCAGCGCAGGCCTATGAAGAACGCATGCATCAGCTGCTGCTGCAGATACTCGATGCCGGGCGCCAGCGGGGCGACTTCGAGCGCAAGACGCCGCTGGATGAAACCGGGCGCGCCATCTTCCTGGTCATGCTCCCCTACCTGAACCCGGTGATGCTGCAGCACAGCCTCGACCATGCGGACGAGGCGCCTGCACAACTGGCCGGATTGGTGCTGAGAAGCCTGTCGCCCTAAAATCCGAAGTTGTGACCATTGACATAAATGGTCACCAATCACAAAATCGGGTCCTGCTCATTGATCGGGACCCCTCATGCTTCGGCACCGCCATCTGTCCATCGCCGCTGTCGGCGCACTGTCACTTGCACTCGCTGCCTGCGGCAAAAGCCCGCCGCCGGATCCGCGCACCCAGCCACCCCTCGTTCGCACCACCCTGGTAGCGCCAGGCCATTCTTCCGAGCGCGTCTTCACCGGCACCATCGCGGCCAGGGTGCAGGGCGATCTTGGATTTCGCGTGGCCGGCAAGGTGCTCGAGCGCCTGGTGGATACAGGCCAGACGGTCAGGCGGGGCCAGGCATTGCTGCGCCTCGACCCGGTGGACCTGAAGCTGGCCGCCCATGCCCAGCAAGAGGCCGTTGCAGCCGCCAGGGCACGTGCGCAGCAGGCCAGCGACGAGGAGCAGCGCTACCGTGACCTGCAGGGAACGGGTGCCGTTTCGGCCTTGGCCCATGAACAAATCAAGGCGGCCGCGGATTCCGCCCGCGCCCAGCTCAGGGCGGCCGAAGCGCAGGCCGCTGCAGCGCTGAACGCCAGCCGCTACGCCGAACTGCTGGCCGATGCCGATGGCATCGTGATGGAAACACTTGCCGAGCCTGGCCAAGTCGTCAGTGCCGGCCAGGTGGTCGTGCGCCTCGCCCATGCCGGCAGGCGCGAAGCAGTCGTCCAGTTGCCCGAAACACTGCGGCCCGCGCTGGGCTCGGCGGCCCAGGCCCGCCTGTTCGGCAGGGAGGATGTGGTCATCCCCGCCAGACTGCGCCAGCTGTCCGATGTGGCCGACCGGGCCACCCGCACCTTTGAGGCCCGCTATGTGCTGGACGCCGGCGCGGCGGCCAGCGCCCCGCTGGGCAGCACGGTCACGCTCAGGATTGGCGGGACATCGACAGCAACAGCGACATCTACATCTACATCGACAGCGGGCAAGGCAACCCTGCAGGTCCCCATCAGTGCCATCCTCGATGAGGGCAAGGGCGCCGCTGTCTGGGTGGTGCAGGGCGATCAGGTCAGGCGCCAGCCCGTCACCGTGGTTCAGGTGCAGGACGGCAATGCCCAGGTGGTGGGTGCGCTGGGCCTTGGGGAGCGGATCGTCGCGCTCGGCGCGCATTTGCTGAGCGAGGGCGCGCAGGTGCGGCTGGACAGCGAGGCGCAGGTGCCTTCAACGGCAACAACGTCCACGGCGTCCTCCGTGTCCACGGGAGCGTCCCGTGAGTGAAGGCCGTTTCAACCTATCGGCGCTTGCCGTCCGTGAGCGCTCCATCACGCTGTTCCTGATCCTGCTGATTTCGCTGACGGGTGTCTTTGCCTTCCTGAAGCTGGGCCGGGCGGAAGATCCGGCCTTCACCGTCAAGGTCATGACCATCATCACGGCCTGGCCTGGCGCCACCCCGCAGGAAATGCAGGACCAGGTGGCAGAGAAGCTGGAAAAGCGCCTGCAGGAGCTGCGCTGGTATGACCGCACCGAAACCTTCGTCAGGCCGGGGCTGGCCTTCACCACGCTGACCCTGCTCGACTCCACGCCCCCCGGCGAGGTGCAGGAGGAGTTCTACCAGGCCCGCAAGAAGCTCGGTGACGAGGCCCGCAACCTGCCGGCGGGCGTGATCGGCCCGATGGTGAACGACGAGTACGCCGACGTGACCTTTGCGATCTACGCCCTCAAGGCGCGCGGCGAGGAGCCCCGGGCGCTGGTGCGCGATGCCGAAGCCTTGCGCCAGCGTCTTTTGCATGTGCCGGGCGTCAAGAAGGTCAACATCGTCGGCGAGCAATCCGAGCGGATCTACGTGGAGTTCTCGCACGAGCGCCTGGCCACGCTGGGCATTAGTCCGCAGGACGTCTTCGCGGCATTGAACAACCAGAACGCACTCACGCCTGCCGGGTCGGTGGAGACCCAGGGACCGCAGGTGTTCATCCGCATCGACGGGGCGTTCGACGCGCTGCAGAAGATCCGCGACACGCCCATCGTGGCCCAGGGCCGCACGGTCAAGCTGTCCGACATCGCCACCGTCCAGCGCGGCTACGAAGACCCCTCGACCTTCATCATCCGCAACGGTGCGGAGCCGGCCTTGCTGCTGGGCGTCGTCATGCGCGACGGCTGGAACGGGCTGGACCTGGGCAAGGCGCTGGACAGGGAGGTGGGCGCCATCAACGCAGACATGCCGCTGGGCATGGGCCTGACCAAGGTGACGGACCAGGCCGTGAACATCAGCGCCTCCGTCGATGAGTTCATGCTCAAGTTCCTGGCCGCGCTGCTGGTCGTGCTGGTGGTGTGCTTCGCCAGCATGGGCTGGCGCGTTGGCGTGGTGGTGGCTGCGGCCGTGCCGCTGACGCTGGCGGCCGTGTTCATCATCATGGCCGCCACGGGAAAGAATTTCGACCGCATCACGCTTGGCTCGCTGATCCTTGCGCTGGGCCTGCTGGTGGACGACGCCATCATCGCCATCGAGATGATGGTGGTGAAGATGGAGGAGGGCTACGACCGCGTCGCCGCGTCCGCCTACGCCTGGAGCCATACCGCGGCGCCCATGCTGTCCGGAACGCTGGTGACGGCGGTGGGCTTCATGCCCAACGGGTTCGCCCGCTCCGCTGCAGGCGAGTACACCAGCAACATGTTCTGGATCATCGGCATCGCGCTCATCGCGTCCTGGGTGGTGGCCGTGGTGTTCACGCCCTATCTGGGCGTGAAGATGCTGCCCCCTCTCAAGAAGGTCGAAGGCGGACATGCGGCGATGTATGGCACGCCCCGCTACGAGCGCCTGCGGCGCGTGCTGGGCAAGGTGATCGCCCGCAAGGGCATGGTGGCTGCAGTCGTGGGCGGGCTCATGGTGGCTTCCGTGCTGGGCATGTCCATCGTGAAGAAGCAGTTCTTCCCCATCTCCGACCGGCCCGAGGTGATGGTCGAGGTGCAGATGCCCTACGGCACCTCCATCGGCCAGACGAGCGAGACCACCCGCACGGTGGAAGCCTGGCTGCTGCAGCAGCCCGAATCGGAGATCGTGACCGCCTATATCGGCCAGGGCGCACCGCGCTTTTTTCTGGCCATCTCGCCTGAGCTGCCCGACCCGTCGTTCGCCAAGATCGTCGTGCGCACCGCCAACCAGGCGCAGCGCGACGCGCTCAAGCTCAGGCTGCGCGAGGCCGTCTCCCAGGGACTGGCTCCGCAGGCGCAGGTGCGCGCATCGCAGATCGTGTTCGGGCCGTACTCCCCGTTCCCCGTGGCGTATCGCGTCTCCGGCCCCGACCCGCAGCGGCTGCGCGACATTGCCGGCCAGGTGCACCAGGTGCTGCACGACAGCCCGATGATGCGGACCGTGAACTCCGACTGGGGGGTGCGCACCCCTGTCATGCGCTTCACCCTGGACCAGGACCGGCTGCAGGCCATGGGCCTGACCTCTGCGGCGGTCGCGCAGCAGTTGCAGTTCCTGCTCAGCGGCGTGCCCGTGACCACCGTGCGCGAGGACATCCGCACCGTGCAGGTGATGGCGCGTTCTGCGGGCGGCACCCGCCACGATGTGGCCAGGGTCGGCGACTTCACGCTCACCAACGCCACTGGCCAGCGCATACCGCTGTCGCAGCTGGGCGAGGTCACCGTGCAGATGGAGGAGCCCGTCATGCGCCGCCGCGACCGCATGCCCACCATCACGGTTCGCGGAGACATCGATGACAGCCTGCAGCCGCCCGATGTCTCGGCGGCCATCACCCGGCAGCTGGAGCCCATCAGGAAGGCGTTGCCCGCGGGCTACCGCATCGACGAGGCCGGCTCCATCGAGGAATCCGGCAAGGCCATGACGGCCATGCTGCCCCTGTTCCCGATCATGATCGCCATCACGCTGATCATCATCATCTTGCAGGTGCGGTCGATATCGGCCATGGTCATGGTGTTCCTGACCAGCCCTCTGGGATTGATCGGCGTGGTGCCGACGCTCATCGTCTTTCAGCAGCCCTTCGGCATCAACGCACTGGTGGGGCTGATCGCACTTTCGGGCATTCTGATGCGCAACACGCTGATCCTGATCGGGCAGATCCAGCACAACGAGCAGGAAGGGCTTGCGCCGTTCCAGGCGGTGGTGGAGGCCACCGTCCAGCGCGCCCGGCCCGTGATCCTGACCGCGCTGGCGGCGATCCTGGCCTTCATCCCGCTGACCCAATCGGTGTTCTGGGGAACGCTGGCCTATACGCTGATCGGCGGCACGCTGGCCGGCACGGTGCTGACGCTGGTCTTCCTGCCCGCCATGTACTCGATCTGGTTCAGGATCAGGCCCGGCGAAGCACGGCGCTGATGCACGGCACACGCGCCCAGGGCTTTGGCCGATTGGCCACAATGGGGCATCCCGTTCCAGGCTCAGGAGGCCATGCATGTCCGATATCCGCTGCGGCGATTCCATCCACCCACGCGCATCCCTGGGCCGCCGCTTCGCGCGTGCCGCCGCTCCCCTGCTGGCGGCGCTGCTGCTGTCGCCGCTGGCCCAGGCCGCGCTCAAGGTGGGCGACAGCGCGCCGCGCTTCACCACGCCGGCTGCGGTGGCGGGCAAGGCCTTCGATTTCGACATGGCCGCCACGCTCAGGAAGGGGCCGGTGGTGCTGTATTTCTTCCCCAAGGCCTTCACCCAGGGCTGCACCATGGAAGCCCACGCCTTTGCCGAGGCCACGCCGCGTTTCGCGGCCATGGGCGCCACGGTGGTGGGCATGTCGCATGACGACATCGATACGCTCAAGCGCTTTTCCACCGAGGCCTGCCGCGACCAGTTCGCCGTGGCATCGGACCCGCAGGCGCAGACCATCCGCGCCTACGACGCCTCGGCCGCCGCCGACCCCCAGCGCGCCGACCGCATCTCCTACGTGATCGGCCAGGACGGCAAGGTCCGCTTCGTGCACATCGGCTCGGACCCGGACGAGCATGTGCGCCAGACCGAGGCCGCGGTCAAGCGGCTGACCGGAAAGTAGCCCGCCGCGCGGCCCCTGTCAGGGGCCGTTGCCCTCGCTGGCCAGGATCTCGGCGTATTCCTCGCCCGTGAACAGCCTGGAGCGCGTGTGGAAGGCCTTGCCCGTGCTGCCCTCCAGCGAGAAGGTGCCGCCCTGGCCCTCGATCACGTCGAGGATGAGCTGGGTGTGCTTCCAGTATTCATACTGCGACTTCCCGATGTAGAAGGGCGCGCCGCCCACCTGGCCCAGCAGCACGTCCTGGGCGCCTATCGTCAGCTCGCCGGGCAGGTAGCAGTTGGCGGCGCTGTTGTCGCAGCAGCCGCCGGACTGGTGGAAGAACACCGGCCCGTGCTGGGCCTGCAGGTCGGCGATCAGCGCCAGCGCGGCGTCGGTGGCAGTCACTTTGTCAACCATGGGTTGGTCCTTTCCTGGGCGGCCGGCCGCGCTGCGCGCCGCCGGCCGCATTCACCTGGGAAGAACTTCAGAAGAAGCCCAGCTTGTTCTCGCTGTAGCTGACCAGCAGGTTCTTGGTCTGCTGGTAGTGGTCCAGCATCATCTTGTGGGTTTCGCGGCCGATGCCCGATTCCTTGTAGCCGCCAAAGGCCGCGTGCGCCGGATAGGCGTGGTAGCAGTTGGTCCACACGCGCCCGGCCTTGATGGCGCGGCCCATGCGGTAGGCCACGTTGCCGTTGCGGCTCCACACGCCCGCGCCCAGGCCGTAGAGCGTGTCGTTGGCAATGGCCAGGGCCTCGGCCTCGTCCTTGAAGGTGGTCACGGCCAGCACGGGGCCGAAGATTTCCTCCTGGAAGATGCGCATCTTGTTGTGGCCCTTGAACAGCGTGGGCTGCACGTAGTAGCCGCCTTCCAGGTCACCGCCCAGATGGGCCTGGCCGCCGCCGGCCAGCACCTCGGCGCCCTCCTGCTTGCCCAGGTCCAGGTACGACAGGATCTTGGTGAGCTGCTCCTTGGACGCCTGCGCGCCCATCATGCTATCGGTGTCCAGCGGGTTGGCATGCCGGATGGCGGCCACGCGCTGGAGCACGCGCTCCATGAAGCGGTCGTAGATGCTTTCGTGGATCAGCGCGCGGCTGGGGCAGGTGCAGACCTCGCCCTGGTTGAAGGCGAACAGCACCAGCCCTTCGACGGCCTTGTCGAGGAAGGCATCGTCCTTGTCCATCACATCGGCGAAGAAGATGTTGGGCGACTTGCCGCCCAGCTCCAGCGTGGCCGGGATCAGGTTGTTGGCCGCGGCCTGGGCAATCACGCGGCCCGTGGAGGTGGAGCCCGTGAAGGCGATCTTGGCGATGCGCTTGCTGGTGGCCAGCGGCATGCCGGCCTCGCGGCCGAAGCCGTTGACGATGTTGAGCACGCCGGGCGGCAGCAGGTCGGCAATGAGCTCGGCCAGGATCAGGATGCTGATGGGCGTGGACTCGGCCGGCTTGAGCACCACGCAGTTGCCTGCGCCCAGCGCGGGCGCCAGCTTCCAGGCCGCCATGAGGATGGGGAAGTTCCAGGGAATGATCTGGCCCACCACGCCCAGCGGCTCCTGGATGTGATAGGCCACCGTGGTCTCGTCGATATGGCTGAGCGCGCCTTCCTGGGCGCGCACGCAGCCCGCGAAATAGCGGAAATGGTCCACGGTCAGCGGGATGTCGGCATTCAGCGTCTCGCGGATGGCCTTGCCGTTGTCCACGGTCTCGGCATAGGCGAGCAGCTCCAGGTTGGCCTCGATGCGGTCGGCGATCTTCAGCAGGACGTTCGCACGCTCGGCCGCGCTGGTGCGGCCCCAGGCGTCGCTGGCGGCATGGGCGGCGTCCAGCGCCAGTTCGATGTCTTCGGCCGTGGAGCGCGCGGCGCGGGTGTAGACCTTGCCGCTGATGGGGGTGACCACGTCGAAGTACTGCTCCTTGACCGGAGGTACGAACCTGCCGCCGATGAAGTTGTCGTAGCGGGCCTTGTAGGCGATCTTGGCGCCAGCGGCGCCGGGTGCTGCGTAGACGGTCATGCTGCTTGTCTCCTGAGGATGCTTATGGGTCTGTTGTGATCGGGTGTGGATCGGGATATCCGGCCATGGCCGGACGGCAGACATGATTCAAAAGCCGTGCCAGCCTGCAGGCCGCAGGGCAGTTGCCCGCAAAGGCACGCGAGACGTGGCTGCTTCGGGTATTCCCGTGCGCGTTCGCCCTGTGCCGTGACGTTCCGCAACAGGACAACTGTCCAGAAATGGAACAGTCGGGCGCCTGGCCTGCCACTTGGCTTGCCCGGTGCCCGCCGGCCCCGCATACTGGTCTGCAACGCGGCGCAATGACGCCCGAGCAGGAGACAGCATGCAATCGAGAGCCTCCCTTGTGGCCTTGCGCCAGGCCCGTCACAGCCTGATGGAGTCAGGCCTGTGCCCCAGCGGCCTGGTGGACGAGCGCCTGGCGCGCTCGTGGCAGCGCTGCATCGAGCAGGGACTGCGTCCCACAGGACGGCTGGGTGCCGCCGACAACCTGGAGCAGCACGCGCTGGGCGTGCTGCGCAGCCGCCACCATGCGCTGCTGGCGCATTCACGGCCCGTCATGGAATACCTGTCCGAGCAGGTGCGCGGCAGCCAGAGCGTGGTGGTGTTGGCCGGCCCCTGCGGCACCCTGGTGGATACCTGCGGTGACCCCTTCTTTCTGGGCAAGGCCGAGCGCGTGGCCCTGGCCAGCGGCGCGTCCTGGCATGAGGCGCAGCGCGGCACCAATGCCATCGGCACGGCACTGGCCGAGATGGACTCCATCGAAATCCAGGGCGGCGAGCATTTCCTGGAGCGCAACGGCTTTCTCACCTGCGCGGCCGCGCCCATCCTGTCGGGTACGGGCCAGCTGCTGGGCATCCTGGACATCTCCAGCGAACATGGCCGGGGCAGCCCGCACACGCTGGGCCTGGTCGGCACGGCGGCCCGCATGATCGAAAACCGCCTCATGGCCTGCGACGGCCAGCGCCACATCCGCCTGCACCTGCACGCGCGGCCCGAAGGCATTGGCACGGTGGCCGAAGGCATTGCGCTGATCTCCGCGGACGGATGGCTGGTGGGCGCCAACCGCGCCGCGCTGGCCCTGCTGCGCCTGTCGCGGGCGCAACTGGGCAGCGTGTCGCTGGAGCAGGTGCTGGACGCCGGGCTGGAGGAGCTGCTGTCACGCCAGCACCGCCAGCCCGATGCGGCCCAGCCGCTGCGGCGCCATGACGGCACGGCGCTGTTCGGCCAGCTGGTGCCGGACCGGCGCACGGTCCGGTCCTCGGTCGTGGAACGGGTTGCAGAACAACAGCAACAGCACCAGCAACAGGCGCCGCAGCAGCCGGCGCGCGATGCGCTGGCGCGGCTGGACACGGGCGATGCGCGCTGGCGCACGGCGGCCGACAAGGCCCGGCGCGTGCTGGGCAAGCCGATTGCGCTGCTCATCCAGGGCGAGTCCGGCGTGGGCAAGGAATGGTTTGCGCGCGCGGCCCACGACAGCGGGCCACGCCGCGACGGCCCCTTCGTGGCCATCAACTGCGCGGCCATGCCCGAGTCGCTGATCGAGGCCGAGCTGTTCGGCTACCGCCAGGGCGCCTTCACGGGCGGGCGGCGCGAAGGACAGGCGGGCCTGCTGCGCCAGGCGCACGGCGGCACCCTGTTCCTGGACGAGATCGGCGACATGCCGCTGTCGCTGCAGACCCGGCTGCTGCGCGTGCTGCAGGAGCGGCAGGTGGTGCCGCTGGGCGGCGGCACGCCCGTTGCGGTCGATTTCGCGCTGGTCAGCGCCTCCAACCGCAGGCTGCGCGAGGATGCCGACCAGGGACGTTTTCGTGCCGACCTGTACTACCGCATCAACGGCCTGGCCGTGGAGCTGCCTCCGCTGCGCGAGCGCGGCGACTTCGAGGCGCTGGCCGCGCGCATGCTGGCCGACATCGAACCCGCGCGCCCGCTGCGCATGGCGCCGGCCCTGCTGGCGCAACTGGCCGGCCATGGCTGGCCCGGCAATCTTCGCCAGTGCGCCAGCGTGCTGAGAACGGCCTGCGCCATGCTCGATCCCCATGAGGACTGCCTGCAATGGCAGCACCTGCCCGATGACTTCCAGGCCGAGCTGGCGCAGACCGCCCGCAGCGGCCCCCGGCTCGACGCTGCGCCGCAGAGCCTGGATGAACTCTCGCGCTCGGCCGTGCGGCAGGCGCTGGAGAACTGCCGGGGCAATGTCACCCAGGCCGCACGCATGCTGGGCATCAGCCGCCAGACGCTGTACCGCAAGCTGGCCCAGGACCGTGCGGCGGACGGCTTGCGGCTGCAGTGAGGCGCTTGCCGGTGCTCAGGCCTTGAAGGTGATCCAGGGCCTGAGCTTCACGGCGGCGTGGATCAGGCCGGCCGCCTCCTGCGACTCGATGACCGGGCCGATGGGCTTGTAGGCTTCGGGCGCCTCCTCGATGCGGCGCTCCTCGCGCAGCGTCACGCATTGCCAGCCCTGTTCGCCCGCACGGCCTGCATGTGCCTCGGGGCGCAGCGCGCGCACGGCCTGGCGGCGCATGCGCCGCCCCGCGCCATGGCTGCAGGACCAGAGCCAGTCGGCCGCGCCCAGGCCCGTGACCAGGTACGAGGCATCGCCCATGGACCCCGGGATCAGCGCGAAGTCGCCCTCGTTGGCCGGCGTGGCGCCCTTGCGGTGGATGTTCATGCCGCCTTGCTGCAGGACCACGTTGTGCGGCACATCGACCACCAGGTGCGAATCCGCTGCGCCCACGATCTGCTCCAGGTCCTTGCGCACCAGCTCGGCCAGCACCACGCGGTTGGCCCAGGCATAGCGCGCCGCCACGCCCATGGCCTGCAGGTACTCGCCGGCCAGCGGACCCGACAGGCCGTACAGGCCGCTGGCAGGGTGCTTCACGCCTTGCGGCCACTCGGCCCGGGCGCGGTCCATCCAGGCCTGGCCCACGTAAAAGCCCAGGTCGCGCGAGCCGCTGTGGATCATCACCACCACGTCGCCCGCGCGCAGGCCCGCGCGGTAGGCCGCGTGGCGGTCCAGCACCTCGTCGACCACCTGCAGTTCCACGAAATGGTTGCCCGATCCCACCGTGCCCAGGCACGGGTCGCGGAACACGGCATGGCGCTCCTGCAGATAGGCATGGGGCGCGTGGCGGGCGCTGCCAGCGAAGCTGTCCAGGCCGATGCAGGCGGCCAGCTCGCGGTGCAGGCGGTCCCTGTCGACATGGCCCCACAGGCCCTGGCCGCTCAGCCGGTCCACAAAGGCGGCCGGCCCGTGGTCGAACAGCGCGCGGAAGGCGGCCGTGGTCACGGGCACGTCGCGCCCGCTGCCCAGCAGGCTGGCGGTCAGCAGTTCCACCAGCCGGCCCTTGTGCGGCGCCAGCTGGTCCAGCCGGGCGCCCGTGGTCAGCAGGCGCACGCTGCAGTTGATGTCCGTGCCGATGGCGGCCGGAATGACGAAGTCCGATGGCGTGGCCACCACGCTGCCCACGGGCGCCACCGTGCCCGGATGGAAGTCGGGCGTGGCGCAGGCGCGGCAGACGGCGCCGTGGCTGCCCTGGCCGTCATGCCGGCGCACGGCCGCAAAGGCCAGCAGCTGGCGCACGGCCTTGTCCTCCAGGGGAAGGCTGTCGGGAAGAAGAATGTGGGCCTCGGCCTGGCCATCGCGCACGTGGTAGATGCCGTCGCGATAGTCGAGGGAGATGCCCGTGCGTGCAAAGGCACGCTGGAGTCGTTGAGGAGTGCTCATGGCTGCAGATCCGCGAGGCCTGGTTGGCGCTCGCCGCGTCCGATGGGTGTACGGACGATGAAAGACACCCGGGCGGCAAAGGCCCGGAAAACGTCTTTCCTGCAGCAGCTCGTTCAAGAAAGAAGGGGCGCAGTATAGCGGCAGATTTCCGAATCGTCTGCGGCTTCGGTTCTTGCAGCTTGAGCAGCACGCCGATCGATCGGCCGGTCGGCCGGCCAGTCTCGCGCTCGACGCGGCAGATCAGGTCCAGCCTTTCCTGGTGCTGGGTGTGGGTTGCGTGGCTGAAGTTCGGGCGAAAGGCGCCAGCGCCAGCGTGCAACAGGGCGCGGATGATGGAAAGGTCGCAGCCCAAGGGCCGAGCGTGGCGTGGAGAAGACCGCGCATGGTGCCCTTGGAGGTTTTGGGGCCTTATATGCCGCGTGCGCCTGACGCGAGAAAGCCGCCATCGACGGGCATCGCGATGCCGGTTACGTACCGAGCGTCTTCGGACACCAAGTAGGTCACGGCCGAGGCGATCTCCCCACAGGTGCCGTAGCGGTTCATCGGAATGGCCTTCGAATATTCGGCGCGGAACTGCGCGGTGTGCAGCGCCTGCGTCATCGGCGTATCGACGGGGCCTGGAGCCACCGCGTTGGCGGTAATCCCGTGCTCGGCCAGTTCCACGGCCATCTGCCGCGTCAGCGCAATCACCGCCCCTTTGGACGTGCCGTAGGCGGTGCGGCCGCTCCCCACTGCGCGCATGCCGGCAACAGACGCGATGTTGACGATGCGGCCCCAGCCCTGCTTCACCATCAGCCGAGCCGCCGCTTGCGCGCACAGCAGCGTGCCGGTGACGTTGACGTTCATCGTCGCGACGAAGTTGTCGAGCGGGAAGTCGATGAAGGGGAAGACCTTCGCAATGCCGGCAGAGTTGACAAGGATGTCGCAGCGCCCGTGCTCGCGCTCGACCTGCTCGAACGCCGTGGCAATAGCCTCGGGCTTGCCGACGTCCAGCCGCAGCGCGGTGGCCCGGCCGCCGGCAGCACTGAGCTCGAGTGCCGTCGCTGTCGCCGCATCGACATCGAGGTCGGCCACGAGGACATGGTGGCCGAGGACCGCCAGACGGGCGCACACTTCTGCGCCGATGCCCTTGGCGCCGCCGGTGACGAGCGCGACACGTGATTCGGAAATGGTGGTCATGTCGGGTACCAATAAGAAGGTAGAAGGGTTCAAAGGAAGCCGATCGAGATCCACGGCACCGCCGCGACGATCACGAGGCCGACGAACAAGGCCAGCATGTAGGCGCCAATCGGTCGGATGCCTTCGTCGGGGTTGACGCGGCCGATCGCGCAAGCGGCGTAGTAACCCACACCGAAAGGCGGCGCGAACAGGCCGAGGCCCATCGCGAGGATGACCACCATCGAGTAGTGCACCTCATGGATGCCCACGGTGCGGGCAATCGGGAACAGCAATGGGCCAAACAGCACAATCGCGGGGATGCCCTCGAGCATGCTTCCCAGCACGATGAAGGCGACGACCGATACCGCCATGAAGCCTGCAGCCCCGCCAGGCAGCTCACGCATGGCCTGGCTCAGCGTGTTCGAGAAGCCCGATTGCGTCAGGCCCCAGGCCATCGCGGTGGCCGCACCGATGATCAGCAGGATCGAGCCTGACAGGCTTGCGGTATCCACCAGCATCGGATAGATCCGCTTCCAGTCGAACTGCCGGTAGATCAACAGGCCGGCGAGCACGCCGTAGGCGATGCCGATGGTGGAGACCTCTGTGGCAGTCGCGACACCTTCCACCACAGCGGCGCGGATGATGAACGGCAGCGCGATGGCCGGGAGCGCAATCAGAAATGCCCGACCGATCTCACGCCGGCTGGCACGCTGCACGCCGCTCAGGTCTTCATGCCGATAGCGGGCCCACACTACCGCCATCAGCGTCACGGCCAGCACGAGGCCTGGCAGCAGGCCGCCGGTGAACAACGCGGCGATCGACACGCCGGTGACCGAGCCTATCGTGATCAGCACAATGGATGGCGGAATGGTCTCGGTCTGTGCCCCGGTGGCCGACAGCAGCGCGACCAGGTCGCCTTCCTTGGCGCCGCGCTTCCTCATCTCGGGGAACAGCACCGGTGCCACGGCTGCCATGTCTGCGGCCTTCGAACCTGAGATGCCGGAGACGAGATACATCGCGCCAAGCAGCACGTAATGCAGGCCCCCGCGCACGTGCCCCAGCAGGCTGGCGAGGAACGCCACCATCGCACGCGCCATGCCCGTCATCTCGATCAGTTGGCCCAGGAAGACAAACAATGGCACCGACAGCAGGATCAGGTGGCTGACGCCCTCGTCCATGCGACCGACGACGATCAGAACGGGCGTGTTCGTCGCCAGCATCACATAGCCCAGCGTTGCAAGGCCGAAGGCGAAGGCAATCGGCACGCCGGCGAACACTGCCCCAGCGACGACGACCACGAAGAAGACCACCAGATTGGCGTTGCCGAGCTGTCGCCACACCGGTTGCAGCAGCGTCATCACGACCATCAGGGCGACGACCAAGCCGACGGCGGCCATCACTTGGCGCGGCCGCCCCACCGCGACGAGCCGCAGTACGGCCAGCAGCGCCATCGCCCCGAATCCTGCGGTCATCGCGGCCGCGCGCCATGAATTCTGCAGATCCAGCGCTGGCGTGCGCATCATCGCCTCCTCCACCGCGTATTCATATGCATGCGGCAGCACCAGCAGCAGGAATGCCAGCGCCGCGGCGGTGGCAAGCACATCAAGGAAGGCGCGCGCTTCGGGTGCGAGCTTGCCCACCACTGCCGTCATGCGCATGTGCTCGCCGCGCTGGAAGGCGACCGCAGAGCCCAGCATCGCCAGCCACAGGAAGAGGATCGAGGCGACCTCATCCGACCAGATCAACGGATAGTGGAACATGTAGCGCGCGACCACGCCGGCCAGCAGCACGGCGATTTCGGTGGCCACCAGCAGCGCGACGGGTAAGCCGAGCAGGTGTCCCAGCGCTTGATGGGCGCGCTGCGCCCAGGCAGCGACGGCGCCGCGCTGCGGGCCGTCTTCGGAGATGGGTGTGGCGTGCATCTCGGTCAGCCCAGCTTGCCGGTGTGCTTCTCGAGCAAGGCCCAGGCCTCATCGCCATACTTCTTCTTCCACTCGGCGTAGAAGCCTGACGCAAGAAGCCGCGCACGGAACGGCCCGATTTCCGGGTCGTTGAAGGCCAGCCCCCTGGAAGTCAGCTCGGGCCGCAACGAGGCGTCGAGCTTCGCGCCATCGGCGCGCATGTCGAGCGCAGCCTGGTTCAGGTGCTTGGCAATGATGGGCCTTACCTTCTCGGGCATGCGGCTCCAGACCTTTTGGTTCGTCATGCACCAATAGCCATCCCACATGTGGTTGGTCATGGAACAGTACTTTTGCACCTCGTAGAGTTTGGCGATCGAGATGATCGCCAAAGGGTTCTCCTGACCATCGACCACCTTCGTCTGCAGAGACGAATATGTCTCCGCGAAGTTGATAGAAGTGGGTGCGGCGCCGAGATGCTTGAACAGCGAGGTCCACAGAGGGCTAACCGGCACGCGAATCTTCAAGCCCTTGAGGTCGTCGGGCGTGTTGATCGGACGGACGCTGTTGGTGATCTGCCGGAAGCCGGAACTCCACACGGTGTCCATCGCCATCAGGCCGACCTTGGGGAACTGCGCGCGCAGAAATTTGCCGAGATCACCGTCCAGCGCCTTGTTGACGGCCTCGTCGTTCGCCCAGGCGAATCCAAGCCCCCACATCGATGAGACGGGCACGAGCTGCGACAGCACGTTCACGCCCGAGACGGTGAAGAACTCGAGCCCGCCTGCGCGCAGCTGCGAGAGCATGTCAGCGTCGTTGCCGAGTTGGTTGTTCGGGAAGACGTTGATCTGAACCTGGCCACCCGTGTCTTTCAGGACGCGCTCAGCGGCCTGCATCGCTCGCACGTTGAGTGGATGTGTCGCCGGCAGGTTGGTCCCGAACTTGTAGGTAAATTCGGCGGCGCGCGCGAAGCGCGGCAGCACCAATGCCGGTGCGCTGATCAGTGCGGCGCCAGTCACGATGGCACGTCGGCGGTCGATCGAATTCATGGTTATGTCTCCTGTTGTTTATGCAAGTGAGAGGTGGGCGTCGGCCGTGCCGAGCAACGCCTTGACGAAATAGTCGGGCTGGCCCATCTGGCCGCCCTTGAGCGCAATTTCGAGCTGTGCCAGGTGCGGCTCGCGCGAGATGGCGCGGCACAGCGGAGCGCCTGGCGCCAACCGGGCGACGACGCGCAGAGCCTGCGGGGCTAGTCGCTGCGTGACGTGGCTGGAGGTGTCGCCGCCCGACAGCAGCAGGCGCTTGAGAGGATGCGCACGCAGCAGCGCATCGACGAGGTCGCCGAAGCGGTGTCCCAGCAGGCGGCCGCCTTCGTGGCGGGCCTGCTCCCGGCTGATGCCTTGCTTGGCGAGCGCGGACAGCATCGCTTCGATACGCGGGTCCTTCGGGCCGCGCGCGCTGTGCAGCATCACGCTGTGGCCGGCGCGCAGCGCTAGCAGGGCCTGATCGACGAGGCGGGCGAGTTCCGCTGCGGGATCGCTCGCTGCGACCAACGCGGCAGCGTCCACCGGCAACTCGACGAAGCCCGCATCAGCGGCTGCGTCGATCTGCAGCGCGCTCAGCGGCGAAGCGCTGCCTGAGACGGCCAGCACCTGCGGCACGCCGTCGAAGCGGTCGTGCGTAGTCGGGATGGATGGCAGGGCGCCGGTCTCGTGCCACCACTGCGTCAGCGCATACTCGAGACCCGAACCGCCGATGCAGAACAAGGGTGTCTGGCGGCCCTGAGCCGCACCAGCGAGCCAATCGAGCAGCCGGCCGGTCTCGGTCAAGTGCTCAGTCGTGGTGCCGTCCAGCAGCACCGCGCCGCCCGACGTGGCGTCAACCACGCGCTGCAACTCGCCCGCCATCTCGGTGCGGTCGAGTGTGAGTTGCGGCAGCGTGAAGCCGGTGACAGGCATCGCGGTCTGCCCTGCGAGGTGGCGCGCCAGATCCGCCTCGTGCATCGGCGTTACAGGGTGCACGCTCATGATTGGGTGGCGATCGATGCGATGCACACGGTCGTCGGTGCCGGAGCGCGCGAACAGATTGCCGAAGGCGCAGTAGCGGCCGAGCGCGGGGGTGGCGGCAACGATGGGAATCGCGGTGTCACCGAAGGCCGTGCGAGACAGGTCCATGACCCGCCCGATGCTGCCGATGGTTGGTGAGCTGTCGAAGGTCGAGCAGACCTTGTAGTGCACCAGCGGCACAGGCAGGCGGGACATCGCTGCAAGCACGGGTGCGAGTTGCGCGTCCATCTCGGCCGGCGACATCGCGCGGCTCGCGCCCGCCACGCCGATCGCGTCGAAAGGTCCGAACTCGGCCAGCGTCTGCTCGTCGGGCACGTCGAGGAACAGTGCGCAGTTCAGGCCGGCGAACGCCAGCACTTCGAGTGCATCGGTGGACCCGGTGAAATCGTCACCGTAGAAGGCAAGCTTCATACCGGCTCCTACAGGTTGGCGAAATGAACCAGCGCGCGCTGTAGCGCTGGGTGCGCATCGGCATAGTGCTCCAGGCTCACGCCGGCCACCGCCGCCTCCCAGCCTTCGCGCATGCTTGCCACGCCGGTGGCAATGCCGTCGGGGTGGCCGATGATCCCGCCGCCCGCGAGGTGCATAAGGTCCACCGCGCCGAGCGCGCCGTACAGGTCGGGCGCCAGGCCGGCCCATTGACCCGACGAGAACACCGGCATCAGCGGCTGCAGTCCCGCCCAGGGCGCCAGGCAAGCTTTCGCTGAGGCGATCACCGAGTCGTCCGGCTCCCAGAACTTGCTGCGGATGCCGTTGCAGTGCAGGTGATCCACGCCGGCCAGGCGCCACAGCTTCTGGTAGGCCTGGAACGAGAAGCCGAGCCCTCCATGGCGCGTGAACGCGCCCCAGCCATTGCGATGACCATGGATCGGCAACTGCGAGTGGCGGCGCAGGTGTTCGACGGCGCTGAATCCGACCCAGTTGATGCTCACCATCACGCAGCTGCCGCCTGCGGCGAGCACGGCGTCGTGGCGGCGCAGCATCTCGTCGACCGAACCCGAGATGTTGATCGCGTACATCGGCATGCGACCGAGGCGATCGGCATGGCGCTGCAACACCGGCATGACGGCGCGCAGGCGCTCGTCGAACGGCGCGTACGGCGGGTCGGCGATCAGTTCATCGTCCTTGATGAAGTCGATGCCGGCTGCACAGAGGCTGTCGACCAATTCGGCGGTCTGTGCGGGCGTGAGACCGATGCTGGGCTTGATGATGGTGCCGATCAACGGCCGGCCATGGACGCCGGCGAGACGCCGGGTGCCTGGGATGCCGAAGGCGGGGCCGGCGAACTGCGCGGCGTATTCGGGGGCGAGATCAAGGTCGAGCAGGCGCAGGCCGGTGACTTCACCGAGCTCGTACAGGTTGCCCGCGATGGTGGCCAGCATGCTCGACAGATTGGCTCCGACGTTGGCGACAGGGAACGCGATCTCAATCTCCGCGCGGTGGAAGACGCCGCCGTGCGGATGCCGGTCGACATAGGCGCTTGGAAGCGTCGGCTGAAGCCCGGGTGCGAGTGGCTTGATGCTGGCGATTCGCGCGCGGGAGCGCTCTTTCAGTTCATCGGTCTCACCGGGCAGTGAAAGGAAGGTGCCGCTGGACTGTTCGCCGGAGATCACCTGCGCGATCTTTTCGGAGGCGACCGAGCTTTCGACGAAATAGCGGGCGGTGAACTCTTTACGCGGGGCGATGTTGTTCATGAGGCTGTGAGCTTCTGTCTTTGATAGACCGAAGGGTAGGCGTCACAAACCAATGAGGCAAACGATTCAATTTCGAATGGCTGTGATATAAACTCACAAAACGTACGGGTTGACCCTAGATCAAAAACTCGCCATGGCCACGCCCCATCGACTTTCGCTCAACGGATTGCGCGCCTTTGAGGCGACAGCGCGTTTGCGCAGCTTCAGCGCGGCAGCTGAAGAACTCTCGGTGACGCATGGCGCGGTGAGTCGCCATATCCGCACGCTTGAAGACTCGCTGGGCCTGGCGCTTCTGCAACGCACAGCGCAGGGTGCGACGCCAACAAACGAAGGGTTGCGCTTGGCGGAAGGCCTCTCTACGGCCTTTGGTCTGATTCAGTCAAGTGTCGAGCAACTCAAGCCTGGCCCGCTCACATTGGCATGTTCGGAGTCGATCATGATGTACTGGCTCATTCCCAGGCTGAATCGCTTCAAGGAGATCAACCCCGAGGTGGAGCTTCGCTTCAACATGAGCCATGGTCCGATCGACTTCGCTCATGACAAGGTCAGTGTGGCCATTCGTCTGTCATCGATTGACCCCCCAAAGGAGGCTGTCCGAGCGGATGTGGCTCATGAATGGATTGGGCCGGTATGCTCACCTGGGTATCTGCAGAACCACCGCATCGAGTCCTTCGAAGATCTCGCTCGAGCACGGCTGATGATCTCGCTCACCCGACCAACAGCCTGGGCCGACTGGGCCAGTTGCAGTGGGCAAATGAGCCCGGAGTTGCGCGTAGATGAGTCATTCGCCCACTTCTACCTGCTTATCCAAGGCGCCCGTTGTGGTCTGGGTATGGCGAATGTGCCCCATATGCTGGTCCGAGATGATCTGATGAGCGGCACCTTGGTTGCTCCCATGGGCTTTGTGTGTGGCCCCAACCGACTAGCGATCTGGACTGCTCCACACCTTAGCCGCAGACCTGATGTGGTGAAGCTGGTCGACTGGTTGCACGATGAGTTGCGCGCATCGGAGCCGTAGATGGTCTGCGGTCAGTGCGGCGCTTTGATGGAGGAGCATGTTTTTGACTCCTGATTGGAAGATTTGGGCTGGTTGATCGTTACCGTGAGGAAACAGCGATGAATGAGCCTTGCTCGCGCAGATGCCTCTGGAAACGATCGGCATAGTCTTCGACGACGGCATGCCTCACGCTGGGGCGCTCCGCAAGCGCCGATCGCCACGCTGAAATGCGCGGAAGGCCGTCGAATACCTGATACGCGACCGTCGCGGGGGTGATGTCGAAGTATCGGAACAGCGGGGCGTAAACCGCATCGACCATGCCAAAGGCCTCGCCTGCGAAAAATGGCCCTGTATCCATTTCTGACTCCAGCTTGCCCAGCCGTTCGCGAAATGCAGCGCGCTTGGCATCGGCGGTTGCAGAGTCGCGAGCGTGGAGGAACTGCCAGCCTTCGGCGAAGGTCTGGGCGGCAAACTCGATCCACGCGCGGTGCTGTGCGCGAGGCAATGCATCAACGGGGTACATCGGCGCACCGCCTTGCGTTTCATTGAGGTACTCGCAGATGACCACGCTTTCGAACAGGATCGCGTCCTCGGCATTCGCTTGGCGCACCTTGAGCACCGGCACCTTGCCGGTCGGTGAAAGTGCCAAGAACCAGTCTGGCTTGGCTGACAGATCGACGTCTATCCGATCGAATTCCACACCTTTCTCAAGAAGCACGATCACGGCGCGCTGGACGAAGGGGCACAGCGGGTGGCTTATCAGGGTAAGTGCAGTCATAGTGATGTGAGGCTCTGGAGGGTTTGTGCAGGGGAAACAGCGGCATGGGGCCACGTACCGCTGTTTCCTTTGCCTGGAGTGGAGGAGCTGTCACGCAGCGCTGAAGCAGGCCGTCAGCGCCTCGTTGACTCTGCCCGAGCCAACACGCTTTCGCCGACCTCCTGGGCTGCGCGCTTAACCATTGAGCAGGCGGCCGCCGTCAACGACGATTTCAGAGCCCACCGTCCAACGCGACTCGTCGGAAGCCAGATACAGCACGGCTTTAGTCACCTCGTCGGCCGTGCCGAAGCGCCCAAGCGGAATGCTCGCCGCAATATCTTTGTTGACCTGCTCGCGGTACGCGTCCGGAATCCCGAGCTTGTCGTACAGCGGCGTTTCGATCGGTCCGGGGCTGACCGCATTGACACGGATGCCACGTCCCAGCAATTCAGTCGAAAGCGTCTTCGACATGTTCAAGAATGCGGCCTTCGTGGCGGCATACACGGACGAGCGGGCTGCGCCTGCATGCGCGCTGACGGAGGTGTTGAGCACGACGGAGGCGGGATTCGCGAAGATCGGGAGCAGTGCCTGCATCAGGAAGTAGGGGCCCTTGACGTTGATGTCGAAAGAGCGGTCAAACATCTCTTCCGACCATTCCTCGATGGGCAGCCAGACAGATACGCCGGCATTGAGGAAGGCAATGTCCAGTTGGCCGTAGTGCTCCTTGATGATCTGTGCCAATTCCTTTTGGGCAGCAACGCTGGCCGAGTCGGCGCGCAGCACCTGAACTTCGGGGCCCAGTTCGGCTTGTGCCTTTGCGATCGAATCGGGATTTACGCCCGTGACGATGACGCGGGCGCCTTCCTCCAGAAACTGCTTTGCGGTTTCCAGCCCGATGCCACTCGTGCCGCCAGTGATGAGAGTACGTTTACCTTGCAAGCGCGACATTGATTTCTCCTGAGAACGACGACCGACCAGGTCGACCGCAGGAATGATGCATCCATGCAAAAAAATACATAAGATATGACTTATGTATAAGATTCATGCTGAAACTGCATGAATTGAGGTGAGTAATGGACCGATTTCTCTTGATGAGCTGCTTCGCGCGCGCCGTAGAAACTGGAAGCTTTTCTGCTGCGGGGCGTGATCTGGGCCTGGGGCAACCCAATGTCAGTCGCTATGTGGCGGCGCTGGAAGATCATTTGCAGGCGCGCCTGCTCCACCGGTCCACGCGAAAGCTATCTTTGACGCCGGAGGGCGAACGCTACTACGCGGACATCCGGCGAATCCTGGATGCGGTAGATGAATCCGAATCGTCCTTCAGGAACAACGTCGAGCCATCAGGGCTCTTGCGCGTAGCCTGCCCAACGGCTCTCGCACACGCATTTGTGTTGCCACACGTGCCGACCTTTTTGGAGCGCTATCCCCAATTGACCTTGGATCTTCAATTCAACGATCGATACGTGGACTTGGTCAACGAAGGGACCGAAATCGCCATTCGCATCGGACACTTGGAGGACAGTAGCTTGCGGGCCCGGCGTCTTGGATGGTACGACCGCGTCTTCGTGGCCAGCAAGGACTACCTGGCCAAACGTGGAGTTCCGCAGACTCCAGATGACCTGCGCGATCACGATTGCATCGTCTACACCCTGTTGTCGTCCGGGGCGATCTGGCGATTCCGCGACGCGGACATCCCGGTTTCCGGCAGGCTCAGGGTGAACTCGCCCGACGCAGTGAGTGCCGCGGTCACGGCAGGCCTGGGCGTAGCACAAGGACCTGCGTGGCTGTTTGAGGGCGGGCTGAACAGCGGCCGATTGCAGTTCATTCTGACGGATCATGCGGCTCCGCCCGTACCGGTGCAGATCGTCTATGTGGCCAACAGGCTGCTACCCACGCGGGCTGTCGTGTTCATGGACTTTATGGATGAGTTGTTTTCGAGGATTCCTGCCTTGAATGGCCGCACTCCTTTGCCGAATCTATAAATGTTTCATTCGTCGGTCACCCGCGAATGCCATCAGGGCCAGCAGTACGAACACCTTGCATCGACAGGCCGAATGTGAGACTGCAAACCCTTCAGCTCCTTGCTCTGCCGAATCTTGCTTTTCTTGAGAAGTCCATGCGAGACATTCCCTAAGCGAGTGCGCCCTCCAGCAGCTCGGCCATGCGCGGCAGGTCGGGCTCGGCGCTGGTCACCAGCAAGATGGCGCGCTCATAGGCGGCGCCCGCAATGGGCAGCATGCGGCAGTCGCCCATGAAGCGTTCCAGGCCTGTCCAGTGCGGCACCAGGCCCACGCCCATGCCGTCGGCGGCCAGCATGGCAATGGCCTCCAGGGCGTCCAGGTCGCACAGCACCGCGGGCTCCAGGCCCTGGTCGGCCAGCCAGTCGGCCGCATGGCGGCCACCCCAGGCATCGGGGTCGTAGCGTATGTAGGGCAGGCTGCGCAGCAGCGCGGCAGGCCGGCCGCGTGCCTGGGGCGGGGCCAGCAGCACCAGCGGCTCGCGGCGCAGCTGCACGCTGCGCAGCGCCTTGGGCAGTTCAAAAGGGGGCGCCACGATGACGGCGGCATCGAGCTCGCCGGCCTGCAGCATCTGGAACAGCGCGCGCGAGGTACCCGGCACGATGACGGGCCGGCACTGTGGCGCCGCCTGCGTGAGCTTGCGCAGCGCGGCCGGCAGCATGCCCGTGAGCGCGGTCGAGATGGCGCCGATGCGCAGCGTGCCGGCCAGGCCATCGGCGCTGGCATCGCTGCCCAGCAGCGCGGCCTCGCGCACCAGGCGCCGCGCGCGCGGCAGCAGGGCCAGGCAGGCCTGGGTGGGGCGGGCCGCATGGCCGCTGCGCGAAAGCAGGGCAAAGCCCAGCTCGCGCTCCAACGCCTGCACGCGCTGGCCCACGGCGGCGGCGGTCAGGTGCTCGGCGCGCGCCGCATCGGCGATGGAGCCGCTGTCCACCACGGCGATCAGGCTCTTGAGATAGCGGGTCTCCAAAAGATTTCCTTGTGGATTGCAAAGAAATCAACGCTATCACTTTTGAAAAGCCTCTGCTAGGCTCGCGCCACCCACGGCAGGCCACGGCCTGCAGAACCTGCCTGCACCACAAGCACAACCAAAGGATCAACCATGCGCACCAGCTTCCACCTTGCCTACCATGTCCGCGATCTGGACGAAGCGCGCGCCTTCTACGGCACGCTGCTCGGCTGCCAGGAAGGCCGCAGCACCGAGACCTGGGTGGACTTCGACTTCTTCGGCCACCAGATCTCGCTGCACCTGGGCGAGCCCTTCCCGGTCACGAACACCGGCCGCGTGGGCGACCACATGGTGCCCATGCCCCACCTGGGCCTGGTGATGGCCATGGACGACTGGAAGGCCCTGGCCGCGCGGCTGTCCGGCGGCGTGGTGGATTTCGTGCTGCAACCCGGCATCCGCTTCGAGGGCGAGCCCGGCGAGCAGGCCACCATGTTCTTCCGCGACCCCAGCGGCAATCCCATCGAGGTCAAGGGCTTCGCCGACCTGGACAAGGTTTTTGCCAAATGAGCGGTTCGCTGTCTCCTCGCGCCTCGCTCCCCCCGCTCCCCCCGCTTCCTTTCGTCTGCGCACCCGGCTACCCGGCAGCCCAGGCCTGGCTGCAGGCCCTGCAGGCCGCCTTGCCCGAGGAGCGCGTGGTGGCGCTCGATACGCTGGATGCCGACCAGCGCGCGGCCTGCGAGGTCGCCATCGTCGCCAACCCCCAGCCTGCCGACCTGCGCACGCTGCCGCGCCTGCAATGGGTGCACAGCGTCTGGGCCGGCGTGGAGCGCCTGGTGGCCGACCTGGGCGATACCGACCTGCGCATCGTCCGCCTGGTGGACCCGCAACTGGCCGACACCATGGCCGAGGCCGTGCTGGCCTGGACCCTGTACCTGCACCGCGACATGCCGCGCTATGCCCGCCAGCAGGCCGAGCGCCAATGGCTGGCGCATGACGGCGTGCGCGCGCAGGACAGGACGGTGTCGCTGCTGGGCCTGGGCGCACTGGGCGAAGCCAGCGCGCGGCGGCTGCTGGCGGCAGGCTTCCAGGTGCGCGGCTGGAGCCGCACGCCCAGGCACATGGAAGGCGTGCAATGCCATGCGGGTGATGCCGAGCTGCCCGCCATGCTGGCGCAGACCGACATCCTCGTATGCCTGCTGCCGCTCACGCCGCAGACGCGCGGCATCGTCGGCGCGCAGGCGCTGGCCGCGCTGCCTGCCCATGCCTCGCTGATCAACTTTGCGCGCGGCCCCATCGTGGACGATGCCGCGCTGCGCGCCGCCCTGGACAGCGGCCGCCTGGCCCATGCCGTGCTGGACGTGTTCGAGCAGGAGCCCCTGCCAGAATCGTCCTGGCAGTGGGCGCACCCCGCCGTGACCGTGCTGCCCCACATCTCGGCACCCACGGACCGCGCGACGGCATCGGCCATCGTGGCGGGCAACATCCGGCGCTGGCGCGCCAGCGGCGAGCTGCCGCAGGCGGTGGACGCGGCGCGGGGCTATTGAGGGCGGCTGCGGTACGGCTATGGCACGGCCATGGACTGGCTTCTGAGCCAGTCCATGACGGCGCGCACATGGGGACCCGGCTTCCGTTGCTCGCCCACGGCCAGATGGTAGGTATGGCCCGTGATCGAGGGGCCGAAGGGCTGCAGCAGGTGGCCGGCCGCAATGTCCTCGGCCACCAGGGCCAGGCTCAACAGGGCAATGCCATGGCCGGCGATGGCCGCCTGGATGGCATGGCCCTCGTCGGAAAAGCGCAGTTGCCCCGCCGGTGAATTCCAGGCCAGGCCTGCCTCGTCAAACCAGCGCTCCCAGGTGGGATTGCTGGCGTGCGCCGTCTTCCAGTCAAAGCGGATCAGCGGCAGGCGGGCCAGGTCGGCCGGACCCAGCACGTCCAGCCGGGGATTGGCCACGGGCGCAAAGCGGTCGCTGAACAGGGGCTCGGCCACCAGGCCCGGATAAGGGCCGCGCCCGTAGCGCACGGCGATATCGACAGCATGGGAGCGCAGGTCCACCACATCGTCCGAGGCCTGCAGTTGCAGGTCCACCTCGGGGTGCATCGCGCGGAAGCTGGCCATGCGCGGCACCAGCCATTTCACGGTGAACGCATTGGTGGCCGAGATGCTGACCTGGGCGCGCAGGCGCTTTTGCAGCAGGCGCTCCAGCGTGGCGGCAAAGGCGTCGAAACCGTCGCGCAGCACCGGATAGAGCTGGGCGCCGGCCTCGGTCAGCACCACCTTGCGTACCTGGCGATCGAACAGCGCCAGGCCCAGCTGTTCCTCCAGCGCGCGGATCTGGTGGCTGATGGCCGTGGGTGTCACGGCCAGGTCGTCGGCGGCCTGCTTGAAGCTGCCCAGGCGTGCGGCGGCCTCGAAGGCGCGCAGTGCGGAAAGCGGCAGCTGGTTGCGTTGCATGAGGGCTGGAGGACGCAAGGGTCGGGTGAGGAATGGGGTGAGGAAAACTCATCTTATGCCTGACAAATGAACCTTTGTCGCAATCATCCGGCTTGCCTATCGTCCACCCATGCCCCAAGCGCGATCCTGCCGGGGATGGATGAAGGAAATGAAACCATGCTGCACCGTGTCACCACCCAACCCGACCCCTACGAGCCGTTTTTGCTGTCGCAAGGCATTCGCTTTGGCGAGCTGCTGTTCATCTCCGGCCAGGCCGGCGCCGGAGACGATGGCCGCATCGTGCCGGGCGGCTTCCTGGCACAGGGCCGGCAGGCGTTTGCCAATCTGCGCCGCGCGCTGGAGGCGGGCTGCTCCAGCCTGAAGGACGTGATCAAGGTCACCATCTTCGTCACCGACATGGGCCACTTCGACGAGGTGGTTGCCCTGCGCCGCGAGTTCTTCGGCGCCCCCTATCCGGCCGACACGATTGCCCAGATCCAGGCGCTGTACGACCCGGCGGCCATGATCGAGATCGAGGCCATTGCAGCCGTGCGTGATGGGCAGGCCCGCTGACATGGTTGCGGCCGTTCTGTTCCGATGGCCTGGCCACGGCGTGCATGGCCGACGACTGGAGCCGATGGGGCCGATATCTGATCCCTTCAACCGCCGAGCAGTCCCGAGGTGCTCAGCGGCCCCGGCGACAGCTGCTGCCCCCAGGCCTGCGTCAATGCCTCGATGGCATCGCCCACCACGCGGCAGGCCTGGGTGAGCTTGCCGTGCCGGGGCAGGGCCAGCGTCACATGGCGCACCAGGCCGGGGTTGACCAGGCGGCTGGCCTGCAGCCGGCCCTGGCGCAGCTCGGCATCAATGGAATACGGGCCGATCACCGAGTAGAGGCCGGGCGCGTGGGCCACGAGCTCCTTTTGCACGGTCAGCGAGTCGGCCTCGGCGGCCGCCGCGAGCCGAAAGCCGTGGCTGTGCGCGGCCTCATCGAGCGCATCGCGCCAATGGCTGGGGCGTCGCGGCAGCACCAGCTGCAGGCCGTCGAGCGCGGCGAACTCCGTGGTGGGCGCCAGGGTCAAGGGGTCGCCAGGGCGCGACACCAGATAGCTGTGCGCGGTGCTCAGCAGCCGCTCGTCGCCGCCGGCCGGGCGCGCGAAGCGAAAGAGGATGGCCAGGTCCACGGCGCCGCTGTCCAGCAGCGCGTCGAGCTCCGTGCCCTGGGCCTCGGTGATGTTCAGGCGTATGCCCGGGTGCTCGCGCTGCAGCCAGTCGAACACATGCGTCATCAGCGGGTGCGCGGCCGAGGGCACGATGCCCAGCCGCACCTCGCCCCATAGCTGGCCTGCGTCCGCACGCAGCGTTTCCTGCAATTGCTCGGTTTCCTGCAGCCAGCTGCGCAGCCGCAGCGCGGCCCGCGCGCCCAGCGGCGTCAGCGTGACGCCCCGGCCCGTGCGCCGCAGCAAGGGGCCTCCCAGCGACGCTTCGAACTCGCTGATCTGCCGGCTGATGTGCGACTGCACGGTGTGCCGCCGTGCCGCGACCTTGCTGATGCTGCCGGCTTCGGAGACCTCGAGGAAGAGCTTGACGCTGGGCAGGTGCATGGTGGTTACCCGGTTGAGGTATGCCTGATGAGGCAATTCTGAAAGCCTGAAATTCTATCTATTCAGATATCAACGGGATTTCTACAGTGCAGTCATGCCTTGCCAGCGGCCTTGCCTTGGCAGGTTTTCCAGACACCGAACCTAAGGAAAATCCGTTGAAACTCGCCAGCTTCATCCATGCCGGACAGCCCCGCTACGGGCAGGTTCTGGCCGAGCGCTTCCTGCAGCCGCCCGCCGACTTTCTCGCCCGCCATCCCGACCTGCTGTCCGTGCTGCGCGCACAGGCGCTGGGCGAGCTGGAGCAGGCCCTGCAGGCCGGCGCCGTGTCCGTCGATGCGGCGCAGACCCAGGCGCTGCCCGTCATCCCCAACCCCGGCAAGCTCATCTGCGTGGGCCTGAACTACAAGACACATGTGGCCGAGACGCGGCGCGCCGACAGCGAGCACCCGTCGCTGTTCCTGCGCTTCAACGACAGCCTGGCCGCCGATGGCGACGAGCTGCTGCGCCCGGCCTTCTCGGAGCGTTTCGACTGGGAGGGCGAGCTGGCCTTCGTCATCGGCCGGGGCGGGCGCCACATTGCAAAGGAAGATGCCTTCGACCACATCGCCGGCTATGCCTGCTTCAACGATGTGAGCGTGCGCGACTGGCAGCGCCATACGCACCAGTTCACGCCCGGCAAGAACTTTCCCGGCACGGCGCCCTTCGGCCCCTGGCTGGTCACGCGCGACGAGGTGGCCGACGTGCGCAGCCTGGCGCTGCAGACGCGCCTGAACGGCAGCGTGGTGCAGCAGGCCAGCCTGGGCGACCTGATCTTCGACATCCCCACCATCGTGGCCTATGTGTCGCGCTTCACGCCGCTGTCGCCCGGCGACGTGATCGCCACGGGCACGCCGGGCGGCGTGGGCGACCGCCGCGAGCCGCCCCTGTACATGAAGCATGGCGATGTGGTCGAGGTCGAGATCACGGGCCTGGGTGTGCTGCGCAACCGTATCGGCACTGATAGCGCTGCCGTCTGACTCCGGAGAAATTCATGGATAACCAACAAGCGATTTCGCAGCGGCCCCGGCTGCGCATTGCCGTCGATATCGGCGGCACCTTCACCGACATGGCGGCGTTCGACGAGGCCAGCGGCCGGCTGCTGTTCGGCAAGGCCCTGTCCACGCATGGCGAGCTGGTCAACGGCATCCAGGCCACGATAGACAGCGCGGGCATCGACTGGCGCGACGGCCATCTGTTCCTGCACGGCTCCACCATTGCCATCAACACGCTGCTGGAGCGCAATGGCGCCCACACCGCGCTGCTGATCACCGAGGGCTTTCGCGACATCTACGAGATCGGCCGCGTGAACCGGCCCGATGCCTACAACCTGTTCTTCAACAAGCACCAGCCGCTGGTGCGGCGCTCGCTGCGCCATGAGGTATCCGAGCGCCTGCGCGCCGACGGCAGCCTGCACAAGCCGCTGGACGAGGCGGCCGTGCGCGAGCTGGCCCGCGAGCTGGCAGGGCAGGGCGTGGAGGCCGTGGCCGTGCTGCTGCTGCACTCCTACCGCAATCCGGCGCACGAGCAGCGCGTCAAGCAGATCCTGCAGGAAGAGATGCCGGGCGCCTTTGTCTGCGCCTCGCATGAGCTGTCGCAGGAGTACCGCGAGTTCGAGCGCGTGTCCACCGCCGTGGCCAATGCCTATGTGGGGCCGCGCGTGTCGCAGTACCTGGGCCAGCTGGAGAACCACCTGGGCGGCAAGGGCTTCGAGGGCGACTTCTACATCGTGCAGTCCACGGGCGGATTGTTCCCGGTCGAGCATGCCAAGGTGGGCTGCGTGCGCATGCTCGAATCGGGGCCGGCGGCCGGCGTGATCGGCGCCCAGGCTATCTGTGCGCAATTGGGCATGGGCGATGCCATCGCCTTCGACATGGGCGGCACCACGGCCAAGGCCGGCGTGATCAGCGAGGGCCGGCCGCTGACCACGGGCTCGGCGCTGATCGGCGGCTATGAGCAGGCCCTGCCGATACAGATCCCGATGATGGACATCCACGAAGTGGGCACGGGCGGCGGCTCCATCGCCCGCGTGGAGACGGGCAACGCGCTGCGCGTGGGCCCGCAGAGCGCCGGCTCCATCCCCGGCCCCGTGGCCTATGGCCGTGGCGGGCTGGAGCCCACGGTGACCGACGCCAACCTGGTGCTGGGCCGGCTGGACGCGGAGCATTTCCTGGGCGGCGAGCTGCAGCTGGACATGGACGCCTGCCAGCGCCAGATGGCCGAGCGCGTGGCGACCCCGCTGGGCCTGGAGCCCACCGAGGCGGCCGACGGCATCCTGCGCATCGCCGTGACGCAGATGTCGCATGCCGTCAAGGCCGTGACCACCGAGCGCGGCCTGGACGCGGGCAGCTTCACCATGGTCGTCTACGGCGGCGCGGGGCCGCTGCACGCCTCGGCCATTGCGCGCGAGATCGGCATCCGCAAGGTGCTGATCCCCTATGCGCCCGGCTATTTCTCGGCCTACGGAATGCTGTTCTCCGACCTGCGCTACGACTACGTGCGCTCGGTGTTCCGCAAGCTGGGCGAGGTGTCCTTCGAGGAGATCGAGGCCGCCTACCAGAGCATGGAGGACGAGGGCCGCGCCGCGCTGGCGCAGTCCGGCATCGCGCCGGACGGCATCGTGATCGAGCGCGCCGCCGACATGCGCTACGTGGGCCAGGAGCATGCGGTGACCGTGGACCTGCCCATGGCCTTCTTCGAGGGCCGGGACCGCTCGGCCATCAAGCGCCAGTTCGACGAGCTGCACAAGGTGCGCTACGGCACCTCGGCCCCGCAGGAGCCGGCCGACCTCGTGAGCCTGCGCGTCACCGTGCTGGGCACGATGAAGAAACCGCCCAGGCACAGCGTGGAGCGCGGCAGCGCCGAGCCCAGCCGTGCCTCCGTGCGCACGGTCAAGCCCGTCTATTTCCGCTCCAGCGGCTGGGTGGACACGCCGGTGCATCTGCGCGAGCGCCTGTTGGCGGGCAACGAGATCGCGGGGCCCGCGCTGATCGAGGAACACGCATCCACCACCGTCGTGCAGCCCGGCGACCGGCTGCGCGTGGACGAACTTGGCAATCTGCAAATCGACATCGGGAGCGACCGCACATGAACCACCCCACTGACTCCAGGCCCGTCGATCCGGTCACCGTCGAGATCATCCGCAACGGCCTGTACGCCGTCACGGAGGAGATGAAGACCAACCTGACGCGCACGGCCTACAACCTCATCATCTACGAGGCGCTGGACTTCACGGTCGGCCTGTTCACGCGCGAGGGCGACACGGTGTCCATCGGCCTGGGCCTGCCCATGTTCATCCGCGGCATGTCGGAGACGGTCAAGGCCAAGATCCGCCACTTCGGCTACGAGAACATCCTGCCCGGCGACATCCTGGTCACCAACGATGCCTACACCACCGGCAGCCACCTGAACCACTTCACGTTCACCATGCCGGTGTTCCATGAGGGCCGGCTCGAAGGCTTCACCTGCTGCATGGCCCACTGGCTGGACGTGGGCGGCACGCTGGGCAACGTCACCACGGACATCTTCAGCGAGGGGATACAGATCCCCATCATGAAGTACCAGCGCCAGGGCGAGGTCAACCAGGACCTGATCGACATCATCGCGATGAACGTGCGCCTGGCCGAGCGGGCCCTGGGCGATCTGCGCGCGCAGATCACGGCCATCACCACGGGCGAGCGCCGCTATGTGGAACTGCTGCAGCGCTATGGCGTGGATGCGGTCAACGGCGCCATCGCGCAGATCATGGATTCCAGCGAGGCCGTGGCGCGCAAGAACACGCTGTCGATTCCCGATGGCGTGTACGAGGCCGAGTCCTTCATGGACGACGACGGGCTGGACATCGGCAAGCGCATTCCCATCCGCGTCAAGGTCACGGTGCAGGGCGACGAGATGACGGTGGACCTGTCGGACGTCTCCAAGCAGGTGCGCGGCTTCTACAACTCCGGCTTCACCACGGGCATCGCCTGCGCGCAGGTGGCCTACAAATGCCTCACCACGCCGACCGACTACCCGGTCAACGACGGCAGCTTTCGGCCGCTCAAGGTGATCATGCCCATGGGCACGGTGATCAGCGCCGAGAGGCCGTATCCCATGCGCGTGTGGATGACCTTCCCCATGACGGTGATCGACACCATCTTCAAGGCCCTGGCGCCCGCGATTCCCGACCGCTCCATCGCGGGCCACCATGCGGACCTGGTGTTTCCCAACATCCATGGCATCTCGCCCGAGGACGGGCGGCTGTTCATCGTCGGCATCGGCCCGCTGGGCGGCGGCTGGGGCGCCAAGAGCCGTGAGGACGGCGTGTCCGTCACCGTCTGCATCAATGACGGCGACACCCACAACAGCCCCACCGAGCAGCTCGAGGCCAAGTACCCGGTGCTGGTGGAGAAGTACGAGATCCGACAGGACTCGGCCGGCGCGGGCCAGTATCGGGGCGGCCTGGGCGCGGAGATGGTGGTGCAGGCGCTGTCGCCCTTCACCGTCACCACGCGCATCGACCGCGTGCACTGCAAGCCCTGGGGCCTGGAGGGCGGCGGCGACGCCATGGGCAACGGCCTGGCCGTGCGCCACAAGGGCGAGTGGAAGACCGACCATGCCAACGCCAAGATCTTCAACGTGCGCCTGGAACGCGGCGATGCCTACCGCATGCTGTCGGGCGGCGGCGGGGGCTTTGGCGACCCGCTGGCGCGCGAACTGGACAAGGTGGCCGAGGACGTGCGCGAAGGCTATGTGAGCGCCCAGGTGGCCCGCGAGGTCTACCGCGTGGCGCTGGATGGCCAGGGACAGGTGGACCACGAGGGCACGCAGGCGCTGCGCAGCGGCAGGTCTCCGTCCGCCGCAACGGCAACCTCAGCCGTAGCCTGGGACGGGCAGTGAGCACGGCCATGGCCTCAGACCACGCCCTGCAGGCCGAGCGGCTCTGGGACCTGTGGTGCGCCCTGGCGCTGCGCCATGTCGCGCTGGGCGGTGCCTGCGCCTGCGGGGCGGGCGGCATCAGCCTGCGGCTGGAGGACTTCGAGCTGGACATCGTGGACTACCTGCAGGACGGGGGCGAGCGCTGCGAGCAGCCCGAGGTGGCGGCCTGGTTCCGTGCCCGGCCCGCACCCGAGCAGGGCGCGCAGCCGCTGCGCGGCCTGCTCGATGCGCTGGGCTCGGACGAGGTGCCGCAGGCCGTGGCGCAGTGGGCGCTGGCGCGGCTGGAGCGCACGCTGCGCTCGTTCGCCGAGGTGCATGGTGGGGTGGCGTCATGAGCGGGCATTTCTCCAGCCTGCTGGCCCTGCCCGAAGCGGCGGACCAGCGCATTCCGGTCACCGTGCTCACGGGATTTCTGGGCAGCGGCAAGACCACGCTGCTCAACCGGCTGCTGGCGCTGCCGGACCTGCACGGGACGGCCGTCATCGTCAACGAGTTCGGTGCGGTCGGCATCGACCAGGACCTGACCAGCCTGGCCTGCGAGGACACGGTGCTGCTGGCCAATGGCTGCCTGTGCTGCAGCGTGCGCGGCGATCTGGTGGAGGCGCTGGAGCGCCTGGCCCTGCGCGAACAGGGCGTGCCGCGCCGCGTGCTGATCGAAACCAGCGGCCTGGCGGACCCGGGCCCGATACTGCGCTCCTTCCTGGGCGAGCCCGCCGTGCGGGCGCGCTATGCGCTGGCCGGCGTGGCCTGCACGGTCGATGCCGTGCTGGGCAGCGCCACGCTGGCAGGCTATCCCGAAGCCGTGCGGCAGCTGGCTGTGGCTGACCTGGTGCTGCTGACCAAGACAGATTTGCTGGGCGGCGCACAGCCCGCTGCGCAACTGCTGACCCAGGTGCAGGCCATCAACGGCGAGGCGCCGCAAGGCATGGACCCCGGCCACCATGTGGCGCTGCTGCAGCGGCTGATGTCGGAAGGCGCGACGGGGCAGGAGGACGCCGCTGCGGGCATGCTCCAGACGCCCGGCTACCGGGCCATGGCTCCGGTGACAGCTCCGGCAGGCGCGCACCGCGACGGCATCTCGTCCTTTGTGCTGCAGCGCGACGAGCCCCTGCCCGCGCAGGCGTTCGGCGAATGGATGGACTGGGTCACGGCCATGCGCGGCGATGACCTGCTGCGCGTCAAAGGCATCGCGCACCTGCAGGAGCACCCGGACCAGCCCCTGGTCATCCATGGCGTGCAGCACCTGTTCGCCCCGCCGCAGACGCTGCCCCGCTGGCCGGGTGCCGACCGGCGCACGCGCATCGTCTTCATCACGCGGGGGCTGGATGCCCAGGCCCTGGACGACACGCTGAGCGTGCTGGTGCGCAGGCACAGGCGGCGCGCGCCGAATCAGGACCCGGGCTGAGCCACGCAACGGCCGGCCCATTTTCAAAAGAAACAGGAGACAAAGCATGAAAACTCTGACACGGCTGAAGGGGCCGGTGCTGGGCGCCTTACTGGGTGCGCTGGCTGCCTTGCCCATCGCCAGCATGGCCTCGTCCAGTGCGTCCGCCGCCTTTCCCGAGCCGGGCAAGATGGTCAAGGTCATCGTCCCCTTCGTGGCGGGCGGCGGCGTGGACAGCGCCGCGCGCCTGTTCGCCGAGCAGTTGCGCAAGCAGCTGGGCACGACGGTCATCGTCGAGAACCGCGTGGGCGGCAGCGGTGTCGTGGGCGGCCGCGCGGTGCTGGCGGCTGCCCCCGATGGCTACACCCTGCTGTTCTCGGCCGCCACGCATGTGCTGGCCAAGCAGGTGCTGCCCCATCCGCCCTATGACCCGCAGACAGACTTTGTCCCCGTGGCGCGTGTGGGCGAGGCGCCGCTGATGCTGGTGATCTCGCCGCAGCTGCCCCACAGCAAGCTGGGCGAGGTGCTGGCCGCAGGCGCCAAGAGCACATGGACGGCGGCCATTCCCGCCGTGGGTGCACCCAGCCACCTGGCCACGCTGCTGCTGGCCCAGCAGGGCCGCATGCGCCTCGAGTACGTGCCCTACAAGGGCACGCAGCCCGCGCTGGTGGATGTGGGCGGCGGCCATGTGGACTTGCTGCTCGACTCCATGGTTTCCGTGCTGCCGCTGGCCAAGGCCGGCAAGGTGCGGCCGATTGCCATCACCTCCGGCAAGCGCAGTCCGCTGGCGCCCGAGGTGCCCACCATGCAGGAAAGCGGCTTGCCGCGCTTTGCCTACACGTCCTGGTACGGACTGTGGGCGCCCAAGGACACGCCTGCCGACCGGGTGCAGCGGCTGAACCAGGCCTCCAACGCGGCGGTGGCCGAGCTGGCCAGGTCCGGCGCCTTCGCGAGCCTGGGCATCGACACGGTTTCGGAGAGCACCGAGCAGTTCAAGCGCTTCATCGCCGCCGATGTGGCGCAGAGCGCCGCGCTGCTCAAGGGCGCGGGCTTCAAGCCCGAGTAGCCGGGCAGACCCCGGCACACGCCCGAGAAAAACAAAGAGCAAAGCAAAGCAAAGCAAAAAATCACAAGGAGACAACATGCAGGTTTTCATACGCCATGCCCTGGCCGCCTCGCTGGGGCTGGCCGCCGCGCATGCGGGCGCGCAGTCCTCGGTATCGATCTCGGGCACCGTCGATGTGAGCGTCAGGCAGGTGCGCAACCAGGGCCTGGGAACGGTCACCTCGCAGGCCAGCGGCGCCAACTCCACCAGCAAGCTGGTGTTGCGGGGGCAGGAGGACCTGGGCGACGGCCTGAGCGCGGGCTTCTACCTGGACGGTAGCCTGCTGGCCGACACCGGCGCCATGGGCGCCAGCGGCCCGTTCTGGGACCGGCGCTCCACGGTCAGCCTGGCCTCGCGGCAATGGGGCGAGCTGCGGCTGGGGCGGGACTGGGTGCCCACGCACCTGGTGTGGAGCGGCTTCGATCCGTTTGCCACGCTGGGCATCGGCAGCGCCAATGGCTTTCGCTCGTTCACGGCTTCCCGCGCGCTGGGCCAGGCCTTCGGCACGGCGCCGGAGTCGCAGGCTGCCAATCCCACGCTGCGCGTGAGCAATGCGGTGGAGTATTTCCTGCCGGCCGGCCTGGGCGGGCTGCAGGGCGTGTCCGGCAGCCTGATCGCCACCTTGGGCGAGAAGGGCGCCACGGCGGCAGGCCAGACGCGCGGCAACGGCTTTCGGCTGGGCTGGGCGGGCGCGGGCTGGAACGTGGCGGGCGCGCAGTTCACCACGCGCAACACCCTGAGCGGCATCCATTTCAAGGACCAGAGCTACGGTGTCTCCTACGACTTCGGCTGGCTCAAGGCCAGCCTGGCCCAGCGCCGCTGGGTCCATGGCGTGGACCGCACGGTCAACACCCTGGTGGGCATGAGCGTTCCCGTGGGCAGCGGCGTGGTCAAGCTCAGCTACGTCAAGGCCGACCAGACGGGCGCAACGGCGGCGCAAAGCGCCAGCGATGCCGACCTGTGGGCGCTGGGCTATGTGCACTCGCTGTCGCGGCGCACGGCGCTGTACGCGCATGCGGCCCGCATGTCCAACCGCAATGGGGCGGCCTTCGCCATTGCCGGGGGTGCGGCTGTCAGCGGCAATCCGGCCGCGGCCAATTACTTTGGCGGGCGCGCCTCCACGGCCTTCGAGCTGGGCCTCCGGCACGACTTCTGACGGGCAACGTAGGCAGCGTGCGCGCTGGTTCGTGGTCATTGCTGCACCCCATGCAGCAGTGAACTGCACGCCGGCCTATTGCTGCCTTCAATCGCTTCTTCTACGCTGCACCCATTTCACGGAGCAGCGAGATGAATCCATTGATCAAGGTCTGCATGGACGCCGCAGGCACCCCCGACGCCATGCGCCTGGAGCCGGTCGAGGTGCAGGCGCCCGGCCCCGGCCAGGTCTGGCTGGAGCAGACGGCCATCGGCGTGAACCCGCTGGACGTGAGCCAGCGCAAGGGCGCTGTCGCCATCGCCTTTCCCTCGGGCCTGGGGCTGGAGGGCGCGGGGCGGGTGGCCGCCGTGGGCGAGGGCGTGACGAATGTGGCCGTGGGCGAGCGCGTGGGCTACGCCACGGGGCCGTTGGGCGCCTATGCCAGCGCCCGCCTGTATCCGGCCGAGCGCCTGGTGAAGCTGCCCGATGCGCTGCCTTACGACGCGGCGGCGGCCGTGCTGTTCAAGGGCATCACGGCGCAGTACCTGCTCAAGACCACCCATGCCGTGGGCCCCGGCAGCCGCATCGTGATCTACGGAGCCGCCGGTGCGCTGGGCCAGTTGATGTGCGCCTGGGCCAGGCACCTGGGCGCCCTGGTGATCGGCGTGGTGTCCAAGGCAGCCAGCGTGGAGCGCGCGCGGGCGGCCGGCTGCGACGAGGTCTTCGTGTTCGACGCGGCCACGCTGCCGGCCCAGGTGCTGCAGGCCACCGGGGGCCTGAAGGCCGACGTGGTCTACGACCCCATCGGCCGCACGACGCTGGGCGCCTCGCTGGACTGCCTGCGCCCGCGCGGCCTGCTGGTGTCCTTCGGCGCGACCTCCGGCCTGCCCGATCCCATCTCGGTGGCCACGCTCAATGCCAAGGGTTCGCTGTTCCTCACGCGCCCCTCGCTGGCCGCGCACACGGCCACGGCGGCCGAGTACCAGGAGCGCGCACGGGATGTACTGGCCGCCGTGGCGGCCGGCATCATCGTGCCCGGCGTCTGGCGCCGGTATGCGCTGGCGGAGGTGGCGCAGGCGCATGGCGATCTGGAGCAGGGACGCTCCCAAGGTGCGATCATCCTGACCCCATGAACCTTCTGGACAGCCAGCACGCCGATGAACTGGCGGCCCTGGTGGCGCTGCATGAACAAGGCTCCTTCGCTGCGGCGGGGCGGGCCTTGCTGCGCCATCCGTCCGTGCTGTCCAAACGCCTGAACGCGCTGGAGACCCGGCTGGGCGTGCGGCTGGTGGAGCGCAGCACACGCCATCTGCACCTGACCGACGAGGGCCTGCGCCTGGTGGACAAGGTGCGCCAGGCGGCCGGCCTGATTGCCGATGCCCAGAAGGAGGCCGCCCAGGGCGCCTCGCAGGCGCGGGGCCGGCTGCGGCTGTCGCTGCCGGCCGCCATGGGACGGCGCTGGCTCAGCCCGCTGCTGGCCGAGTTTGCGCTGGCCCATCCGCAGATCGTGCTGGAGGTGGAGTATGCGGACCGCTTCGTGGACATCGTGGGCGAGCGCTTCGACGCGGCGGTGCGCATAGGCCGGCTGGCGGACAGCCGGCTGGTGGCGCTGCGGCTGGGCGGGCACCAGCGCATCCTGGGCGCCGCGCCCGCCTATCTGCAGGCCCACGGCACGCCGGTGCACCCCGAGGACCTGGCGGCGCACCGCTGCCTGGGCTTCACGGGACTGCAGTCGTTTCCGCAATGGGAGCTGGTGCACGGTGGCGCATCGGGCGATGTACCGCAGGGCCAGGCCCGGCACACCGTGCTGGTGCGCGGCCCCATGGTCAGCAATGACAGCGAGGCCCTGCTCACGGCCGCCGTCATGGGCGTGGGCATTCTGGCCGGCGGCGACTGGCTGATGAGCGAGCACATGGCCGCAGGCCGGCTGGTGCGGGTGCTGCCGCAATGGCGCCTGGATGGCGCCTCGGGCATCTACTTCGTTCGGCCCTCGGCGGCGTTCAGCAGCGCGGCCATGACGGCGCTGCGCGACTGCCTGGTGCGGTGGTTTGCCACGCGCAGCCCCTGGCGCACGGGGCATGACACACTGGCGCCGCCCCCACCCCTGCCCCCGCCCTTTTCCGCATCCGCTCCATGACCCAAAAACCCTCGCCGCCCGCCTTGGCCGCCGCCTTGCTTCCCTGGCTGTTCGTGCTGCTGTGGAGCACGGGCTTCATCGGCGCCAAGTTCGGCCTGCCCTATGTGGAGCCGCTGACCTTTCTGACGCTGCGCTATGCCATCGTCTTGGTGCTGATGGCGGCGGTGGCCCTGGTGCTGCGCGCGCCCTGGCCGCGGTCGGCACGGCAGTGGCTGCACATTGGCGTGTCAGGGCTGTTCGTGCATGGCGTGTACCTGGCCGGGGTGTTCACGGCCATCGCCCACGGCCTGCCTTCGGGCGTGACGGCCCTGGTGGTGGGGCTGCAGCCGCTGATCACGGCGCTGGTGGCCGGCACCTTGCTGGGCGAGTCCGTGCGGCCCCGGCAGTGGGCCGGGCTGGCGCTGGGCTTCACGGGCGTGGCCCTGGTGGTGGCGGGCAAGATCGCCTCGGTGCCGGTCCATGCCCTGCTGGCCATGCTGGTGCCGGCCGTGGTGGCGCTGGCCGGCATCACGGCCGGCACGCTGTACCAGAAGCGGTTCTGCCCCTCGTTTGATCTGCGCACGGGCTCGGTCATCCAGTACCTGCCCTGCCTGGTGGCGACGGGGGCGCTGGCCCTGGCCACCGAAACCATGCAGGTGCGCTGGAGCGGCGAATTCCTGTTTGCGCTGAGCTGGCTGGTGCTGGTGCTGTCCGTGGGCGCGGTCAGCCTGCTCAACCTGCTGATACGCCGCGGTGGCGCCGTGCACGTGGCCAGCCTGTTCTACCTGACGCCACCGGCCACGGCCCTGATCGCCTGGGCCATGTTCGGCGAGACGCTGGGCGGCCTGGCGCTGGCGGGCATGGCCTTGACGGCAGCCGGCGTATGGCTGGCGCGCCAGGGGCGCTAGCTTGCCCCGCAAGCCGCGGGCAGGGCATGCGCAAAGGCGGGATACTGCGGCACTGTCAGCCCACGAATACCGGATTTCCGCACCATGCCCATCAATGAACTGCGCGCCATCGCCACCTTTGCCAAGGCGGTCGAGCTGGGCAGCCTGCGCCAGGCGGCGCTGTCCCAGGGCGTGAGCCCCCAGGCCGCCAGCCAGGCGGTGGCCCATCTGGAGCAGCACCTGGGCGTGCGCCTGCTGCACCGGACCACGCGCAGCCTGGCGCTGACCGAGGAGGGCCAGCGTTTCCTGCAGGACACCCAGCCGGCGCTGGCCGCGCTGGACCGCGCACTGAACCTGGCACGCGACAGCCGCGAGGGCATTGCGGGGCCGTTGCGCATCGTGGGCCCCAAGTCCTGCTTTGCGCCCGTGCTGATGCCGCTGCTCGATGAGTTCTGCCGCCTGCACCTGGGCATCGTCCCAGATGTGCGGCTGGACGACGGCATAGGCAACTGGGTGCTGGACCGGGTCGATGCGGGGTTTCGCATCGGCGCCTCGCCCGATGAAAGCGTGATCGGGCGGCGGCTGTTTCCCGTGCAGCTCATCGTCTGCGCAGCGCCGCAGTACCTGCAGCGCCATGGCGTGCCCCGGTCGCTGGACGAGCTGGCCGCGCATCGCTGCAGCATGTTCCGCCATGCGGCCACGGACACGGTGATGCCCTGGTACCTGCCGGTCAATGGCGAGCTCACGCACCGCTACCTGCAGCCGGCCCTGTCCACCAACGATGCCGAGCTGGAGCTGCATGCCGTGCTGGCCGGCCAGGTGCTGGGCCAGCTGTCCAACATCTGCGCGGCCGCGCACATCCGCGCGGGGCGCCTGGTGCCCGTGCTGCTGGCGCATGTCAGCGAGCACATCGGCCTGCATGTCTACTACGGCAGCCGCGACGCGCTGCCCCGGCGCGTGCGTGCCTTCATCGACCTGGCCGTGCAGCGGCTGCAGGACTGCCCGGACTATCTGCTGACCATGGAAGAACTGGAAAGGGCGGCGGCCGCAGGTGCCGCCGCCCTTTCCGGGGGCTGACCGGGATCAGGTCCGGTCGTTCAGGCCAGCTCGATCACTCCAGCTCGATCACGCCAGATCGAACGGCAGCTTGCGCACGGGCTTGCCCGTGAGCTGCGCCACGGCATTGGCGAAGGCCGGTGCCAGCGGCGGCAGGCCGGGCTCGCCCATGCCCGTGGGCGGCTCGGCGCTGGGCACGACGTGGACGGCGATCTCGGGCATGTCGGTGATGCGCGGCACGGCGAAGTCGCCGAAGTTGCTCTGCTCCACCACACCGTCCTTGAGCGTGATCGCCGCGCCGGGCAGGCACATGGACAGGCCCATCAGCGCCGCGCCCTGCACCTGCGCCTCGATGGTGCGCGGGTTCACGGCCAGGTTGCAGTGCACGCCGGCCGTGGCCTTGTGCAGCACCGGGCGGCCGTCCTTGACCGAGGCCTCCACCACATAGGCCACCACCGTGTCGAAGGACTCGTGCACGGCCACGCCCCAGGCGCGGCCCGCGCGCAGCTGGCGCTTGCCGTAGCCGCTCTTGTCCACGGCCAGCTGCAGGGCCAGGCGATGGCGCGGGTGCTTGTCGCCGAACATCTGCATGCGGTAGGCCACGGGGTCCTGGCGGCTGCTGCGCGCGATCTCGTCGATCAGCGTTTCCATGACGAAGGCCGTGTGGGTCGATCCCACGCTGCGCCACCACAGCACGGGCACGTTGACCTTGGGGTGGTGCACGGTCAGGCGCATGGGCAGCGGATAGGGCTCGCGCATGCCCTCCACGGCCGTGGCGTCGATGCCGTTCTTGATCATGCCGCCCTCGAACATGGTGCCCGCCGTGATGGACTGGCCCACGATGGCGTGGTCCCAGGCCAGCACCTTGCCGCGTTCGTCGAAGCCGATCTTCGCGCGGTGCAGGTGCATGGGGCGGTAGTAGCCGCCCTTGATGTCGTCCTCGCGGCTCCAGACCATGCGCACGGGGGCGCTCAGGCCGGCGCGGCGCGCGGCCAGCGCCACCTGGCAGGCCTCGACCACATAGTCGCTGGTGCCCACGCCCCGGCGGCCAAAGCCGCCGCCGGCCATCTGCACGTGCACGCGCACCTGCTCGGGCTTGAGGCCCAGCACACGCGCGGCGGCCATGCCGTCCACGCCCGCGAACTGCGTGCCCAGGTAGAGGTCGGCTCCCGCCTCGCCGGTCTCGCCCATCTGCACCGTGCAGTTGAGCGGCTCCATGGGCGCATGGGCCAGGTAGGGGAAGCTGAACTCGGCCTCGATATGGCGCGGCGCCTTGTCCAGCGCCGAGATGTCGGCGTCGAAGTGGCGCGCGCCGGGCTGCGCGGCCAGTTCGCGGTACTGGGCCAGCTGGCGTTCGCTGTCCACCTTCTCCACGGCGTCGGTGTTCCATTGCGCCTTCAGCGCCTCGCGGCCCTTGCGCGCTGGCCAGTAGCCGGTGGCGATCACGGCCACGCCTTCGCCGCCACCGTCCACGGGCACGCGCAGCACGGCCTTGACGCCTGGCACGGCACGCGCCGCAGCGTCGTCCAGCGAGGCCAGCTGCGCCTTGAACACGGGCGGGTGTGCAATCACCGCCGTCAGCTGGCCCGGCAGGTGCATGTCGATGCCGAAGCTCTGCTGGCCGCTGCTCTTGGCCCGGGCGTCGATGCGGCCCGTGGGCTTGC
The DNA here is from genome assembly GCF_059567865.1 of Delftia sp. BGA-UO-ETr-SB1. Lineage (NCBI taxonomy): Bacteria > Pseudomonadati > Pseudomonadota > Betaproteobacteria > Burkholderiales > Comamonadaceae > Delftia > Delftia sp. BGA-UO-ETr-SB1. Next base: position 1,120,458 of record NZ_JCAQOW010000006.1, read on the forward strand.
CGATCAGGCGGAAGTCCTTGGGATTCTTCAGCACGACGGTGGCCGGCACGGGCTGGGCCATGGCGGCCTGGGCCAACTCGCCATACGACAGCTTCTTGCTATTGGGGCCGAGCACGAAGCCCTCGCGCGTGCGCAGCGTGGCGGCGTCCACCTTCCACTGCGCGGCGGCGGCGGCCACCAGCATGGCGCGCGCACGGGCGCCCAGCTCGCGGTACTGGGTGTAGCTGTGCTTGAGGGCGGTGGAGCCGCCCGTCATCTGGATGCCGTAGCGCGGATCGGCATAGGCTGCGTCGTTGCCGCCCAGGCGGGCGCGGACCTTGCTCCAGTCGGCGTCCAGCTCCTCGGCCAGCACCAGGGGCAGGGCGGTGTGCACGCCCTGGCCGAACTCCAGGCGGTTGATGGCCACGGTGACTTCGCCGCTGGGCGAGATCTCCACGAAGGAGGCGGGCTGCTCGGTGGGCTTGAGGCCGGCGGCCTCGCCCTTGGCCGGCGCCTGCGCCATGGCGGGAAACACGCCCAGGGCCAGCGAACCGGCACCGGCGATCTTGAGGAAGCTGCGGCGGGGGATCTGTGCAAGGGTGGGCGCGTCGGCGATGGCCGCAGCGGCCTCGTCACGGTCCAGGATGTGCCGCAGGGCGCGCGGCAGTTCGGCGGGGTTGAAGGTGGTCAGCATGCGGCGTTCTCCGTTCAGCCCAGGGTGCGCGCGGCATCGGCCACGGCCGTGCGGATGCGCGCATAGGTTCCACAGCGGCAGATGTTGCCGGCCATGGCCGCGTCTATCTCCTCGCCGCTGGGCTTCTTTCCCTTGGGCAGCGACTTGAGGAAGGCCGTGGCGCTCATGATCTGCCCGCTCTGGCAGTAGCCGCACTGGGCCACATCATGGCGCACCCAGGCATCGCGCACGGCGGTGCCCACGCGGTCGGAGCCCGAGGTCATGGCCTCGATGGTGGTGATCTTCTGGCCCGCGGCCGCCGAGATCGGCGTCACGCAGGAACGTATGGCCTGGCCATTCATGTGCACCGTGCAGGCGCCGCACAGCGCCGCGCCGCAGCCGAACTTGGTGCCGGTCATCTCCAGCGTGTCGCGCAGAGCCCACAGAATGGGCGTCTCGGGGTCCAGGTCCATGGAAACGGTCTTGCCGTTGATGGTGAGATCGGTCATCGCAGTCTCTCCTTGTTGTGGGTCAGTCAGGCAGGGGTGGGGTCCCCGCAGTAGTGTCGTGCGCAGCTGCGGCCCATGGAAGCCGGGCGCCGTCGAGGCGCGAATATAGAAAGAGGCCTTGCTTGCAACTAGTCCTGATTTGCTTGATGCATTGGCAAGTGCAAGTTGCGAATAGGGCGGAGCGGTTGAGTCTCTGGAGTGTTTGGTACTGACGATGTATATACTTTGTTGGTATCTTCACAGGAGTCAATCATGCCCAAGGAAGCCGTTTTCACCATGAAACTGGAAGCCGAGCTGCGCGAAGACTTCATGGCCGAAGCCGCAGGCGAGGACCGGCCCGCATCCCAGGTCATGCGGGAGTTGATGCGCGGCTACATTGAGCAGCGCCGCAAGGCCCGTGAATATGACGGCTATCTGCAGCGCAAGGTCGAGGAGGGACGTGCCTCCATGCGCTCTGGACTTGGCCGCTCGAATGAGGAAGTCGAGGCCGAGTTCGCTGCCCGGCGCCGTCAGGTTGCGGCAGACCGTGCGTGAAAGTCATCTGGACGCCGCAGGCGCAGCAGGATCGCGCCGATATATGGGACTACATCGCAGCTGACAATCCTCGCGCAGCCTTGCGCATGGACCTGCTTTTCAGCGACGCAGCCGCCCGGTTGGCCGCGTATCCCAAGATGGGCAAAGCGGGCAGGATTGCCGGCACGTGCGAGTTGATCCCCCATGAAAGCTATCGCCTTGTCTATGAGATCGATGGCACGACGGTCTGGGTGCTGGCTCTGGTGCACACCGCGCGCCAGTGGCCGCCGCTGGAGGATTGACGAGGCGGTGCAAGGTCTTGGCTGTTGAACGTATGATTTGAGAATAATTCTCATTCATAGATTTGCAACGTGTTCCAGTGGAATTCCAGATTCGACAACCAGCTGTGCCTGGCGGCCGGCTGCCGCATGACGCAGGAGCCTGTGGAGGTCCGCGCGCCGGTGTTCCAGGGCCTGCAGATCATCGTGGCCCTCAACAGCAAGGTGCAGGCCGGGGTCAACGGCCGTCTGATGGAGGTGTCCGATGCCGGGGTCTACCTGGTGCTGGCCACGGGCCTGCATGAGGGACTGGACCGCTATGAATCCCACAGCCTTCAGCGCTATGTGCGCATAGGCTTTGACGCCGAGGCGGCGGAGCGCCAGGGCTTCGGGCTCGATCTCATCGCGCGCAGCGGCCACCACTGCTTCAACGACAACGATCTGCTGGTATTGCGCCAGGGGCTGTCGGCCACGGCGCGTGCGCTGGCCACACAGATTCTGGTCTGCCCCTATCAGGGGCCCATGCGTGATCTGTTCCTCAATGCCAAGAGCCTGGAACTGTCGGCTGCCGTGCTCCAGCAGTGCCTGCCGGCGGCGGGCGCGCAGGGGGCTGGCGCCGAGCTGTCACGCGCCGATGTGGAGCGGCTTTGGCATGCGCGCGAGGTGGCCACGGCGCACGCTCGCAGTCCCCTGTCGCTGGCCGAGCTGGCCCGCGAGGCCGGCATCAACGAGCGCAAGCTCACGGCCGGCTTTCGCCAGCTGTTCGGCATGAGCGTGTTCGAGCACCTGCAGCAGCACAGGCTGGAGCAGGCCTACGGCCTGCTGACTTCCGGCGGCTGCTCGGTCACGCAGGTGGCGCTGGAGGTGGGCTACAGCATTGCGCATTTCTCGACGGCCTTTCGCAAGCGCTTCGGCATCGCGCCCAGCGAGTTGCTGCGCTGAGCCGTCTCCGGCTAGCGAAAGCCAAACTCCGGCCAGCGAAAGCGGCGAGCCTTCCTCTTGCCTACAGTCGAATGCAATTGATTTTCATTTGCTTCGAGAGGGTTGAATGTCGCTGCCAGATTCTGCGGACCGGGATGCCGGCCCGCCCCGTTTTTCCATCACATCGATCGCGCTGGCCGTCTGCGTCCTGGGCCAGTGCGCCCTGGCCCGGGCGGCCGAGGAAAGGCTGCCCGAGGTGCAGGTCACGGGCCAAGCGGTCAAGGACCGGCCCACCGAGCTGACGGGTGGCTACGCGGCCCCGGGCGTCTCGGTGGGAACCAAGCTGCCTGCCACGCTCAGAGAGACGCCGCATTCGGTCTCCGTCATCACGCGCCAGCAGATCGAGGACCAGAACCTGCACACGCTGGACGAGATCATGGCGCAGACCCCCGGCGTGACTGTGGACCTGTCGGGCACGGGCGTCATTCCGGCCTTCTATGCGCGCGGCTATCCCATCGAGTACTTCCAGTACGACGGCCTTCCCGTGCAGACAGGCGGCGCTTCCTGGAGCCAGCCTGACATGGTGATGTTCGACCATGTGGAGACGCTGCGCGGCGCTGCGGGCCTGTTCAATGGCGCGGGCCAGCCCGGCGGCGTGATCAATCTGGTGCGCAAGCGCCCCACGGGCGACCGGCGCTTCACGGGCTCGCTGGGCCTGGGCTCCTGGAATGCGGCCCGTGCCGAGATCGACTACAGCACCCCGCTGAACGCCGATGGGTCGGTGCGTGCCCGCCTGGCGGCCGCGCACGACCAGCGCGACTCCCATGTGCGCTATGCCAGCAGCCGGCGCGATTCGCTGTACGGCATCGTCGAGGCCGACCTGGGATCGGCCACCACCGTCTCCTTGGGCGCCGGCCACCAGACGCGCGACTGGGTGCCGCCCATGATGGGCGTGCCGCGCTACGCCGACGGCGGCGACCTGAGGCTGGCACGCAGCACCTTCCTGAGCACGCCCTGGACGCACTGGGACTTCGAGGCCACCCAGGTCTTCGCCGACCTCAGCCATTCCATCAATGCCGACTGGCAGTTCAAGCTGGCGGCGGTCTCCGACCGCGAGTCCAGCGCGCTCAAGTACGCCTATGTCTCGGGCGCGGTGGACCGCGCCACGGGCCTGGGTCCCCGCCTGATGGGCGGCGCCAATGACTACGACAACGAACAGCTGTCGCTGGACGCCATGCTCAGCGGGGCCTGGCAGGCCTGGGGCCGGCGCCACGAGGTGGTGCTGGGCGCCAACTGGTACGACCGCGACGCGCGCTCGCAAGGTGGCAGCCTCCCGGGCTTTGGCGGCATTCCCGTCAATGTGTTCGGCTTCGACCCGGCCGCCTACGCCGATCCGGGCGCCGTGCAGTGGACATCGGACTCGCGATCGCGCACGCGCCAGTACGGCATCTATGGCGCCGCGCGGTTGAAGCTGGCCGATCCGCTGACCCTGCTGCTGGGGGGGCGCTGGAGCTGGTGGCGCACCGACTCCGTCAACCAGCGCACGGGCGCGCAGACGGCGGACTACCGGCAGGACGGCCGCTTCACGCCCTACGCGGGCCTGGTCTTCGATCTGGACTCCCGCTGGTCGCTCTACACCAGCTATGCCGACATCTTCCGCGTGCAGAGCAACTATCGGGGCGAGGATGGCGGCGGACTGCCGCCCGTGGTTGGCGCCAACTACGAGGCCGGCATCAAGGGCTCGCTCAACGATGGCCGGCTGCAGGTGGCGCTGGCGGCCTTCCGCATCGTGGAGAGCAACCGCGCCGTGGCCGTGTCGCCCGTCATCGTGGACAGCTGCTGCTACGCCGCGCAGGGAAAGGTGCAGAGCCAGGGCTTCGACGCTGAGCTGGCGGGACAGATCGCCCCGGGCTGGCAGGCCATGGCCGGCTACACCTACAACACCAGCGAATACAAGCGCGATCCCAGCTATCAGGGCCAGTCCTTCAGGACCTTCAGCCCCCGGCATCTGCTGCGGCTGTGGACCACATACCGGCTGCCGGGCGCGCTCAACGCCTGGGATGTGGGCGGCGGCATCAACGTCCAAAGCGGCACCTACAGCGAGGGAGGCAAGCCCCTTGTTCGAGCCACCCAGGGCGGCTACGCCACGGCCAGCCTGCGCGTGGGCTACCGCATCAGCCCGCAGTGGAGTGCGGCGCTGAACGTCAGCAATCTGTTCGACCGCAGCTACTACACGCGCCTGGGCAGCGGCGGATTCGGGCCGGCCAACTTCGGCAATGTCTATGGCGAGCCGCGCAATGTGCAGGTGAGCTTGCGCGGCCGGTTTTGACCCCCTGAGCCGCTTTGCGGCGTCCCCCTGAGGGGGACGGCAGCCTCGCTGCGGGGCGTTGCGGCCGGCTCAGGCCCTTGCTTGCTGTCCCAGGCTTTGGGGCGCGCCGGTTGCATTGGGTATGCCGGCAACGACTGAGAGAAGAAAACAGATGCAAATACAGACAGGAATGCGGCGCGGGTTGCGCGCTGCGGTGGCGGCGCTGGCGCTTTGGAGTGGGCTGGCCCAGGCCTTGACCGTGACGGACATGGCGGGGCGCAGCGTGCAGGTGCCGGACCGTGTGCAGCGCGTGCTGTTGGGCGAGGGGCGCATGGTCTACACCATGGCCCTGCTGGAAGGCCGGCAGGCGGTGGAGCGCGTGGCGGGTTGGCAGGGGGATTTCCGCCTGCTCGATACCCAGGGCTATGCGGCTTTCTCCAAGGCCTTTCCTGCCATGGAGAAACTGCCGCTGGTAGGCGGCGCCACGCCCGAAAGTTTCAACGTGGAACAGGCCCTGGCCGTGCGTCCCGACGTGGCCTTCATGGCCGTCTCGGGCGGTCACGGGCCCGCGCCCGACAGCGAGGCCGTGCGCCAGCTGCAGGCGGCGGGCGTGCCTGTGGTCTTTGTGGATTTCAGCCAGCATCCGCTGACCCATACCGTGCCCAGCCTGCGCCTGATGGGCCAGGTGCTGGGCCGCCAGCAGCGCGCCGAGGACTTCATCGCCTTCTACGAGCAGCGCATCGAGCGCGTGCGCCAGCGTGTCGCGGCGGCGCGCAGGAAGGACGGATTCCAGCGGCCCGCCATCTTCATCGACATGCTGGCCGGTCTGCGCGACTGCTGCGGCTCGCCGGGCAAGGGCAATTTCGGGGAAATGGTGGAGCTGGCCGGTGGCGACAACATCGGCGCCGGCCGCATTCCCGGTCCCATCGGTACGCTGAACCTCGAATATGTGCTGTCGCGCGATCCTGCCGTCTATGTGGCCACGGGCGTCTTCGCCAGTGGCCAGGGCGGCGTGACGCTGGGCTACCAGGCCACGCCGGCCCAGGCGCAGGCCAGCCTGGCGACGGTGGCGCAGCGTGCCCAAACGCGCGAGCTGTCCGCCGTCCGAAAGGGGCGCGTGCACGGCCTGTGGCACATCTTCTACGACTCGCCGGAGCATGTGATTGCCGTCGAGGCGCTGGCCAAGTGGCTGCATCCCGAACTCTTTGCCGACATCGACCCGCTGCGCACGCGGCGTGAGCTGTACGAGCGCTTCATGCCGATTCCGATGACCGGCGTGCTGCTGACCGACCTGCCTTCCGGGGCCGGCCGATGAGCGCGGCCATGGAGGCCAGTGCCGTGGCGGCAGAGACGGGCGCTGCGGCGGCCGGTGCCGCGCAGCGCTACCGCCGCCGCCATGCCCGCCACGGGCTGGTGCTGGCGTTGCTGGCCTTGGCGCTGCTGGCCAGCCTGGCACTGGACGTGGCCACCGGCCCGTCGGGCATGGGGCTGGCACGGCTGTGGCAGGTGCTGGGCGATCCGGGCAGCGTGTCGCGCGTGGAGGCCGTTATCGTCTGGAACGTGCGCCTGCCCTATGCGTTGATGGCCGTGCTGGTGGGTGCGGCGCTGGCGCTGGCTGGCGCGGAGATGCAGACCGTGCTGGCCAATGCGCTGGCCAGCCCGTTCACGCTGGGCGTGTCGGCGGCCGCCGCCTTTGGCGCGGCCCTGGCCATCGTGCTGGGACTGGGCGTGCCGGGCGTACCGGCGCAGTACGTGGTGTCTCTCAACGCCTTCCTCTTCGCGCTGCTGTCGGTGGGCCTGCTGTACGGGCTGGCCATGTGGCGCGGATTTGGCGTGCAAAGCCTGGTGCTGTTCGGCATCGCCCTGGTGTTCAGCTTCAACGCCCTGGTGGCACTGCTGCAGTTCGTGGCCGACCAGAACACCTTGCAGCAGCTGGTCTTCTGGACCCTGGGCAGCCTGGCACGCGCCTCCTGGGACCGGATTGCCGTCATGGCCGCCGTGCTGGCGCTGTGCCTGCCCTGGTCCTGGAGCCAGAGCTGGTCGCTGACCGCGCTCACGCTGGGCGAGGACCGCGCGCGCAGCCTGGGCGTGCCGGTCACTGCGCTGAGAGGCTGGGCGCTGCTGCGCATCAGCCTGCTGTCGGGCGTGGCCGTCTCCTTCGTGGGCACCATAGGATTCGTGGGGCTGATCGCACCGCACATCGCGCGCATGCTGGTGGGCGACGACCACCGCGTGCTGCTGCCGGCCTCGGCGCTGGCGGGGGCACTGATCCTGTCCATGGCCTCGGTGGCCAGCAAGACGCTGATCGAGGGCGTGCTGGTGCCCGTGGGCATCGTGACCTCGCTGGTGGGCATTCCCTTTTTCATGGCCATCGTTGCCCGCACGGGCCGGCAGGAGCGCTGAGCATGCCATTCCGCAACGCGCTGCATGTCAGCGATGTGCACATGGGCTATGGCGCAGCTCCCGTGCTGCGCGGTGCCACTCTGGGGCCCTTGGCTGCGGGTTCGGTCAACGCGCTGGTGGGGCCCAATGGCGCAGGCAAATCCACGCTGCTGCGCGGCATTGCAGGCTTGCAGCGCATGCGCGGCGAGGTGCGCCTGGGCACGGCGCTGCTGTCTTCCCAGCCGCCGTTGCAGCGCGCGCGCCAGGTGGTCTATGTGCCCCAAAGCCTGCCCGAACGCTCGCGACTGGCGGTGTTCGAGTCCGTGCTCAGCGCGGCCATGGCCGGCGAGCCCGCACAGGCGGCCCGTGGTTGGCCGTTGGTCGGCACGCATGAGGCCGAGACCGCCGTGGAGCAGGTGCTGCAGCGCCTGGAGCTGACGGCCCTGGCCGACCGGCCGCTGGCTGCGCTGTCGGGTGGCCAGCGCCAGATGGTGGGTCTGGCCCAGGCCCTGGTGCGCCGTCCGCGCCTGCTGCTGCTCGACGAGCCGACCAGCGCCCTGGACCTCTACCACCAGCACCGCGTGCTGGACGTGGTGACCGAGATCGCACACGAGCGGCAACTGGTGGTGCTGGCCGTGCTGCACGACATCAACCTGGCCATGGGCTGGGCAGACCGGATCATGGTGCTGGACCAGGGCCGCGTGGTGCGTGCCGGCAGCCCCGTCGAGGTGGTGGACAGCGCCCTGCTGCACGAGGTCTACCGCGTGCAGGCTGTCGTGGAAACGGTCAACGGCCGGCGTCTGGTCGCCGTGAGGCACGCGCTGGGCGGCCGTGGGCAGGAGCCGTCATGAGCACCTCGCTGGAACGTTGGATGGTGTCGCGCTCGCGCGCGCAGCTGGCGGCCACGGTGGCCTGCGGGCTGCTGGCCCAGGCCATGCTGGTGGTGCACGCGCTGTGCCTTGCTCGACTGCTGGCCCAGGCCATGGAGGGGGCGTCGCTGCATCCCTGGCTGGCGATCGGTCTGGCGGCCCTGGTGCTGCGCGGCGTCCTGGTGTGGCTGGAAGAGTGGTGGGCGCAGCAGGTGGGCATGCGCACGCGCGCCGTACTGCGCGAACGCCTGCTGGCCCGGTTGATGCGCCTGGGGCCGGCCTGGGCCGCGGCCCGCCCCACGGGCGAGCTGCAGGCCACGCTGGTTGCGGCTGTCGATGCCGTGCAGGTCCATGCCAGCCGCCATGTTCCCAGCCTGCTGGGAGCCGTGCTCGGCTGCGCGCTGGCGCTGGGCGCCCTGGCCTGGGTGGATGCAGGCTGCGCGCTGCTGCTGGCCGTGTTCGTGCTGGGCCAGCCGCTGCTGGACCGGCTGTGGCTGCGCCGGCACATGCCCGGGGCCAGCGGCGTCATGGCGGCCCTGGCTGCCTTTGGGGCGCAGCTGCTGGACAGCCTGCGCGGCATGGAGACCCTTTGGGCCTTTGGCGCCTCGGCGCGTTGGCGCATGCGTCTGGCCGAACAGGCCGCCCGCCTGCGTGCCGAGTCCATGCACACGCTGCGCGCCACCTTGCTGCGCACCGGCCTGACGCGTTTCGTTGGCCTGGCCGGCATGGCCAGTGTCCTGGGGTGGGGCAGCTGGCAACTGGGCCAGGGCCGGCTGGATGCGGCATCGCTGCTGGCCGTGCTGCTGCTGTCGCGTGAGGCCTTCAGGCCGCTGGAGCGGCTGGAGAAAGCCTTTCATGCGGCCTGGGCCGCGCGCGACGGCCTGCATGCCATCGACGCGCTGCTGCACGCGCCGCTGCCCGTGCCTGAGCCGCAGCGGCCCGGGCCTGCTCCTGCAGACGGCCGCATCTCGCTGAGTGGGGTGTGCTTTGCCCATGACCAGGGGCAGGAGCCGGGGCGGCCCGAGGTGCTGCGCGGGCTGGACCTGGATATCGCCGATGGTGAATGGGTGGCGCTGGTGGGGCCTTCGGGCGTCGGCAAGTCCACGCTGCTGTCGCTGCTGTGGCGCGCCGCCGATCCCCGGCGCGGCATGGTCTGCCTGGGCGGCCGGGACCTGCGGGAGCTGAGCCTGGCGCAGTTGCGCTCCAGGGTCGCCCTGGTCGCCCAGGACACGCTGCTGTTCAGCGGCAGCCTGGAGGACAACCTGCGCATGGCCAGCCCCCAGGCCTGCCTCCGCGACATCGAGGCTGTCCTGCGTGACGTGCAACTGGCCGACCTGGTGGACAGCCTGCCCCAAGGCCTGCAGACCGAGGTGGGCGAATTCGGCGCGCACCTGTCGGGCGGGCAGCGCCAGCGGCTGGCCCTGGCGCGTGCGTTGCTGAGGCGTGCGCCCGTGCTGTTGCTGGACGAGCCCACATCCAGCGCAGATCCACGCACGGAGCAGGCCTTGCTGCAGGTGTTGCGGCCATTGCGGGGCCGCCGCACTCTCGTCATGGCCGCGCACCGCCTGGAGACGGCGAGCGAGGCGGACCGCATCGTGGTATTGGAAAACGGCCGGGTGGCCGAACAGGGCACGCACGATGATCTGCTGCGCCGCGGCGGCCGCTATGCACGGCTCTGGGCGGCTTCGCAGGCCAAAAGGACGACGGAGGAGGCCGCATGATCCGCGATGAACCCCGCAGCTGGGCCGGCCTGCTGGCGCCGGTGGCGTCGCACAAGCGCCTGCTGGCAGCGGCGTTGCTGGCCGCCGCGCTGGCGCAGGCTACCGTGGTCGGCGCCTGGGTGCTGGCTGCCTGGATGGCCGGACAGGCCGCCATGGGCGCGCCGTGGACTGCGCTGCAACCGGCACTGGGCGCATTGGCCTTGACGGCGCTGGTGGCCGCGCTCAGCCAATGGTGGCAGACCCATGCCTCCCATGCGCTGGCGTTTGCGTTGATAGAAACACTGCAGCTGGGCATCTACGACGGGCTGGAGCGGGGCGCAGGCAATGCGGCCGGCCCGCAGCGCAGCGGCGACATCGCCGCCACGGCCACGGCCGATGCCGAGCTGATGGAGCACTTCTACGCCCACATGCTGGGCGAGCTGTCCGGCGCCCTGTGCGTGCCGCTGGCGGCACTGGGCCTGCTGGCCTGGCTGCATCCGCTGCTCGCCCTGGCCTGGCTGCCCTTTGTTGCCTTGCCGGTGCTGCTGTCCTGGTGGCTGGCCGGCAAGGCGCAGCGGCAGGCCAGGGCGCTGGCAGCGGCCCAGGGCGAACTCAATGCCGATGTGGTGGAAGGCCTGCGCGGGCTGCGTGAACTGGCGCTGCTGGAGGCCGGCCCGCGCTGGCTGGCACGCATGCGTGCCAAGGCTGCGGCGCTGTCCCCGCAGGTGCGCAGGCATGCGTCGCTTGCTGCGGGCCAATTGGCCGCCGCGGACCCGTTGCCGGCCGTGTCGGCCCTGGCCATGGCTGCCGTGGCCGCCTGGCTGCTGGACCAGGGGCACATAGATGCCGCTTGGCTGCCGGCCGTGGTGGTGCTGGCCGGCATGGCGCTGGCGCCGCTGGCCGAAGTGGCGCAGGCCGCGCGCAGGCTGGGCGATGTGAAGGCTGGTGCCGACCGCATCGTGCAACTGCTGCGCCAGCCTCGGCGCATTGCGGACAGTGGAACCCGTGAGGCGCCGGCCACGGCGTCGCTGGACTTCTGCGGTGTGCATTGGCAGCGTGGCGGCGTACCCGTGCTGCGCGGACTGGACCTGTCCCTGCGGCCTGGCGAAATGGTGGCCCTGGCCGGCGCGTCCGGCGCCGGCAAAAGCAGCTGCGTGCAGCTGTTGCAACGCCTGGGCGAGCCCGACGCCGGCAGCCTGCGCATGGGCGGCATGGACATTCGTGAATTGCCGCTGGCCGTGCTGCGGCAGCAACTTGCCGTTGTCCGCCAGGAGGCGCATTTGTTCGACATCTCCATCGCCGACAACATCCGCCTGGGCCGGCCTGACGCCAGCGACGACGAGGTACAGCAGGCCGCCATGCTGGCGCAGGCCCATGGCTTCATCAGCGGGCTGCCGCAAGGCCATGCCACGCGCTGTGGCGAACAAGGCATGCGCCTGTCGGGTGGCCAGCGCCAGCGCATCGCCCTGGCGCGCGCGCTGCTGACCGGTGCCCCCGTGCTGGTGCTGGACGAGGCTTCCTCCCATCTCGACAGCGAAAGCGAGCAAGCCCTGCTGCGTGCGCTGGACGCCTTGCGCGAGCACCGTACCGTGCTGCTCATCGCCCACCGGCCCGCCATGCTGGCCCGCGCCGACCGCGTGGTCCTGCTGGAGGGCGGCCGCATCGTGGAGCAGGGCACCCACCGGGAGTTGCTCGCGCGCCAGGGCGCCTATGCCAGCTTCATGGCGGCGGATGCCTGATTCCTCAGTGCACAAACCCACCCTTGATGAACCGCACGGGTTCGGCATCCATGCGAGCGATCAGGGCCCCGAGGCCGTCGGAGGAGCCGTCGGGTGAGCCATCGGACGGGCCATCGGACGGGCCGGCGGTTGCCGCGACGGCCGTCGTCGCCTCGATCGCCGTCCTCGCGGGCGTGTCCGTGCGGCAGACCAGGTCGTCCTCCGACCAGCCCTGGGCGCCCGGACGCGATAGCGCGCGCAGCCAGCCGCTGCGGTCGCCCAGCCATTGCATGCCCTGCAGCTGCTCCGAGCCGCTGAGCAGGGCCATGGCCTGCCAGGCGCGCGGGTCGTTGACGGTGCAGTCCAGGGCGCTGGCGGCGCGGTTGCCACCATCGGGCGACAGCTGCAGGCTGACCAGGCGCGGGTCTTCCTGCACCGGGCCGCTGCCTGCCACCACCCTCAGCCGCTGCTGGCGGCTTTGCCAGGTGCTCAGGCGGCGTGCGGGCTGGCCTGCGCACTGAACGGCCATGTCGGGAAGGCCCACGGGATAGGGCCAGTTGCCGGCGATCTGCAGCATCTGGCCTGCGGCGCGGGCCTTCATGAAGTCGATCAAGGCCCAGGCGTCGTCGCTGGACAGCCGGTCGGCCTGGCCGTGTGCCCGTGCGCCGTCGCCAGACTCCACGGGGCGGCGGTCATGAAGAATGGCCCAGAGCAATTCCCCATCGGCGCGGCGCCACAGCAGCGGGCTGGTGAAGTTGGGGGGCCAGACCGCCTGGCTGGCGGCCAGCGGGCCGTGGCCCCGGCCATCGGCACCGTGGCAGGCCGTGCAGTGCTGGGCATAGGCGGCGCCGCCGCGCGCAATGCTCTCCACGCTGAAGCCCGTGGGCGAGGCATGGAAGCTGGTGGCATGCGCGGGCACCAGGATCAGGTCGGCACGCGGCCAGGGGGCCAGCAGCAGGGCGAGCGCGGCCAGCGCGGTCAGCACCAGGGCCGGCAGGCGGATGCGGCGCAGAACCAGGACCAGCGCCAGGGCCAGCACCAGCAAAACGATGGCGGTGGCCACGGCCGCCAGCGACCACATCAGGCCCCGGGCCTGGCCCAGGTCGATCAGCAGGTTTTCGCCGGACAGGCGCACGGCCCACGGCCAGGCGGGCTGCCCATCCACCGTGCCGGCCAGGCCCAGGCCATGCAGCAGCTGCAGCAGGCCGACCTGGGCCTGCTGCATGGCGCCGATCAAGGGGTTGAGCCAGTCGGGGGAGTCGCTGCGTTGCATCGGATGCGGGCGCTACCAGGTCTGGTCCAGGCCCAGGTGGCGCAGGGCCTCGTGGCGCAGCTCGGACAGGCGGGCGTGGCCGCGCTGGCGCGGGTAGGGCAGGTCCACATCGAGCTCGGCCACGATGCGGGCGGGCCGCTGGCTGAAGACCAGCACGCGGTGGGCCAGGAAGAGGGCCTCTTCCACATCGTGGGTGACCAGCAGCACGGAAAAGCCTGCGCGCTGCCAGATCTTGAGGATCTCGCTTTGCATGGCCAGCCGCGTCAGCGAGTCGAGCTTGCCCAGCGGCTCGTCCAGGATCAGCAGGCGCGGGTCGTTGACCAGGGCGCGCGCCAGGGCCGCGCGCTGGGCCATGCCGCCCGACAGCTGGTGGGGATGGCTGTCCGCGAAATCCTCCAGCCCCACCAGGCGCAGGGCCTCGTCGATGCGGTGCGCCTGGCTGTCCAGCAGGCCGCGTGCCTGCAGGCCCAGGGCCACGTTGCCGCGCACCGTGCGCCAGGGAAACAGCGTGGGGTCCTGGAAGACGACGATGCGCGAGGGATCGGGCTCGGTGATGGCCGTGCCGTCCTGCGCCACGGCGCCGGCCGTGGGCGCGTCCAGCCCGGCCACCAGGCGCAGCAGCGTGGATTTGCCGCAGCCGCTGGGGCCCAGCAGGGCGACGAACTCGCCGGGCCGCACCTGCAGGCTGACCTCGTCGAGCACCTGCAGCGCGCCCTGTCCCTGGCCGAACCAGTGGCTGACGGCCTGCACATCGATGGCCGCGCCGGCTAGGGCCGCCCCTGCGATGGCGGGCGTGGCTGCGGCGTTGGCGGCGTGTTCTGCGGCAATCACCATTTGACGGTTCCCTTCTGCCACGACAGCGTGCGGTCGCGCACGGTGAACAGCAGCGTGATCAGGCCCGAGCACAGCACGGCCATGACCAGCAGCGCCGTGTACATGTTGGCGTAGGCTGCCCAGCCCTGGGCCCACTGCAGATACCAGCCCAGGCCGGCCTTCACGCCCATCATCTCGGCCGTGATCAGCACCGAGAACGAGGCGCCCAGCCCCATGAACAGGCCCACGAAGACCTGGGGCAGGGCGGCCGGGATGGCCACGCGCAGCACCAGGAACCAGGGCGATGCGCCCAGCGTGCGCGCCACGTCGTAGTAGCTCTTGCTGACCGATGCCACGCCCGACCAGGTCAGCACGGCCACCGGAAAGAACGTGGCCAGCGCCACCAGGAACACGGCTGCCGAGTAGCTGGACGGCGCGAAGAAAAAGGCCAGCGGCAGCAGGGCCGAGGCCGGCACCGGCCCCAGGAAGCGCAGCAGCGGATGCACCCAGTAGCCCGCGATGCGCGACCAGCCTATCCACACGCCCGTGAGAAAGCCGATCACCGCGCCGAACACGATGCCGTTGAGCAGCAGCCGCAGCGAATACAGCGTGGACAGGCCCAGGCGCTGCCAGTCCTCATGGACCACATCGATCAGGCTTTGCGGGGGCGCGAAGAACGGCGGCGGCAGCGCGCCGAGCTTGGCCGTCAGCGTCTCCCACAGCGCCAGCAGCAGCGGCGCGGCCACCAGCCAGGCACCGGCCGGGCGCAGCCAGCGGTCGATGCGCCGTGCTGCCCGTACGGGTCGCACAGGCAGCACGGCCGATGCCAGCAGCAACAGGGCCACGGCCAGGGCGGCAATGCCGAACTCCTGCGTGAACGCCCATTCGCTGAAGCCGATCTCCTTGTTGGGCCACAGCAGGGTCAGCATGCCCAGGCCGGCCCAGGCGGCGGCGGCCAGCAGGCCGGTGCGCCAGGGGCCTGCCTTGCGCGTGCCCTGCGCCTGTTCCCGTTCCAGGCCGGGTGCGGCATCCGTGGCGCCCAGGCGCCAGCGTGGTCTTGCGGTGCTCATGCCAGCACGTCCAGCGTGATGTGGCTGGCAAAGCGGCCAGGGTCGGTCTGCTTCTTGAGCACGCCGGCCGTGCGGAAGTCGGCCGCAAAGGCCTGGACCTCGTCGCGCAGCGGCTTGCCGTGCGGATGGTGCTTGAAGGTCAGCTCGGCCAGCAGGCGCTGCAGGTCCTCGACGGGCACCTTGGGCGAGTACTTGGCAAAGATCTTCGCCGTTTCATTGGGGTTCTCGGCGATGTAGTCCGAGGCCTGGGTCAGCGCGCGCACCACGCTGGCCGCTGCGGGCTTGTTGGCCCGGGCGAACTTTGCGCCTGCGCCGATCACGCAGCAAATGCTTTCGGCGTACTCGTTCTTGGCGCTGTTGCCCAGTTCGAGGAAGGTGCCGGGGTTGCGTTTCTCGATCAGGTAGAGATTGGGGTCGCCGTCGGCAATGGCCTGGATCTCGCCCTTCTTGGCGGCCACATCCAGCAGGTCGGCCGGGTAGACGCGCCATTCGATGTCCTTGTCCACATCCAGGCCGCGCTTGGCCAGGTGGATGGAATAGAACTGCTTGGCCGGGCTGTTGAGATCGGCCACGCCGATGGTCTTGCCCTTGAGCGTGCTGGGGTCCAGCGTGACGCCGGCCGACTTCAGGCCCACCAGGCGCAGGCAGCCGCCGTGCACGCTGCCGATGAGCTTGACGTCCAGCCCCGCCTCCAGCGGCTTGATCCAGCGGTGGATCAGGCCCGCGCCCGCATCGGCCTTGCCCGTGGCCAGCGCCTCCAGCAACTGGTCGGCCGAGCCGCCCCAGTTCAGCAGCTCCACGTCCAGGCCGTTGCGCTCGAAGAAGCCGCGCTCCAGCGCCACGGGAATGGGCGAATGGCAGAAGCTGGCCTGGCTCCAGGCAAAGGTGATCTTCTGGCGCGGCTGCGCCCCGGCGCGGCCGCTGAACCAGGCGGCCGAGCCCAGCGCGCCGGCTGCGGCGCCGGCGCGGATCAGGGTGCGGCGCGAGAGCGAGGGCTCGGATGCCTCGGGAGCATCGAGCGCCCCGAATGCACCGCAATCTGCGCCATGGGCGCAGCGGCTGTCCTGGGTCCTGTCGATCTCGGTCTGGGTCTTGCGGGTCATGGAACTCCCTCCAAAGCAGTTTCGGGACTGCCGATGCTGTCCGCTGAGTGCCGTGTTTCCAACGACGCAAAACGCGCATCCATATGTGCGTGGCAACTAGGAAGGGCGCGGCCCGGCGACATGCGCAAACCGAATAAGCGAACGCGTTTTTCTTCGTAGTGCGCAGGGCGCGGGCTTCGAATAATGGGCTGCATCGACCACTCATACGGAGTCCATGCATGACCTCAGCGACCGGCACCGAGTCCGCCCCGCACGACGCAGCCAGCGATGCGCTGTGGCAGCAGGACACCCAGGCCCTGCACGCCGGCTACCGGGGGCGAGAGCAGCAGCGCAGCGCGGCCGTGCCCATCTACCAGAGCACCTCCTTCGTGTTCGACAGCGCCCAGCACGGCGCCAACCTGTTCGGCCTGGTGGAGGAGGGCGATGTGTACTCGCGCACGGCCAACCCCACGCTGGCGGTGCTGGAGCAGCGCATTGCGGCTCTCGAAGGCGGCGTGGCCGCGCTGGCCCTGGCCTCGGGCATGGCCGCCATCGACGTGGCGCTGGCCACGCTGGCCAGTGCGGGCGACCATGTGGTCGTGGCCTCGCAGCTGTATGGCGGCACGCACAACTTCATCGCCCATGTGCTGGCCTCGCGCGGCGTGCAGAGCACGGCCGTCGCCAAGGATGATTTCCAGGCGTTGCGCCGGGCGATAGGGCCGCGCACCAAGGCCGTGTTCGTGGAGTCCGTGGGCAATCCATCGGGCGGCGTTGCCGACCTGCGCCAGCTGGCCGATATCAGCCATGCGGCGGGCGTGGCCCTGGTGGTGGACAACACCGTGGCTTCGCCGCTGCTGCTGCGGCCCTTCGACTGGGGCGCCGACATCGTCGTGCATTCGGCCACCAAGGCCATCGGCGGACACGGCAATGTGCTGGGTGGGCTGATCGTGGACAGCGGCCGCTTCGACTGGGTGGCGCACGCGGGGCGCTACCCGCAATTCAGCGCGCCCGAGCCGGCCTACCAGGGCTTTGTCTTCACCGAGAAATTTCCAGACCGCGCCTTCATCGCGCGGGCCCGTGCCGTGCTGCTGCGCAACTGCGGCGCGGCGCTGGCGCCGCACAGCGCCTTCCTGCTGCTGCAGGGCCTGGAGACGCTGGGCCTGCGCCAGGAGCGCGCCAGCCGCAACACGCTGGCCGTGATCGATTTCCTGCAGGCTCATCCGCTGGTGGAGCGCATACACCACGCCAGCCAGAGCGGCCACGCCGACCACGCGCTGGCCCTGCGCCAGCTGCGCGGCGGGCATGTGCCGGCGCTGCTGGGCTTCGAGCTGCGCGGCGGGCGGCCGGCGGCGCGCGCCTTCTATGACGCGCTGCGCCTGTTCCTGCGCCTGGTCAACATCGGCGACAGCAAGTCGCTAGCCGCCATTCCTGCCGAGACCACGCACAGCCTGCTCAGCGACGAGGAACTGGCGCGCGTGGGCATTGCCCCTGGGCTGGTGCGCCTGTCCATCGGCATAGAGCACCCGCAGGACCTGCTGGCCGACCTGGCGCAGGCGCTGGAGCAGGCGCAGGGCCATGCGGTGTTGGCTGCCGAACGCGAACAAGACCGCGATCAGCGCCTGGCGGCCTGAGCGTCCCTTCCTTCCCACTTCCCTGGCAGCACAGCATGAGCACCTTGACAGCATCCACTCTCGAAGCGCCCGCCGCCACAGCGGCAACCCCGGCCCTGCCCGTCATCGATCTGCAGGCTCTGCGCGACCCGGCCACGCAGGCCCAGGCGCTGCGCCAGCTGGCGCGCACGGCACGCGACACCGGCTTCTTCTACCTGGAAGGGCATGGCATAGGCCGGGACGCATGGCAGGGCATACAGCGACGCGCGCGCGAATTCTTTGCGCAGCCGCTGGCCGACAAGCAGGCGCTGGCCATTGCCAACACGCGGCACTTCCGGGGCTATACGGCCGTGGGCATGGAGATCACGCGCCAGCGGCCCGACCAGCGCGAGCAGATCGACCTGGGCGAGGAATTGCCCGAGATTCCCGCAGGCCCCGGCGTGCCGGACTGGAAGGGGCTGCAAGGCCCCAACCAGTGGCCGCAGGCCCTGCCCGGGTTCCGCGAGGAGGTGCTGGCCTGGCAGGCGGCAGCGCATGGCGTGGCGCTGGAGCTGCTGCGCCACTTCGTGGCCGCGCTGCAGTTGCCCGAGGGCGCGCTGGACGCCCTGGTCAGCGGCCTGCCTGCGCACCGCATCAAGATCATCCACTACCCGGGCAGCGAGCTGGGCGCAGCAGGCCAGGGCGTGGGCGCGCACAAGGACGGTGGCCTGCTGACCCTGCTGCTGCAGGACGAGGTGGGCGGGCTGCAGGTGGAGACGCCGGCCGGCTGGGTCGATGTGCCGCCGCGCGACGGGGCCTTCGTCATCAACATCGGCGAGATGCTGGAGCTGGCCACCAACGGCTATCTGCGCGCCAACGTGCATCGCGTGCTGGTGCCGCGCGCGGGCGTGCAGCGCTACTCCATCGCCTACTTCCTGGCGCCGCGCCTGGACCTGGGCCAGGTTCCGCTGCTGACCCTGCCGCCCGAGCTGGCCGTGCTGGCCACGGGGCCGCAGAGCGACCCGGACAACCCGCTGTTCAGCCATGTGGGCGAGAACGCGCTCAAGGGCCGCGTGCGCTCCCACCTGGATGTGGCCGAGCGCTTCTATCCCGAGCATTTCGCCCGCCTGCAGGCCCAGGCCCGCGCGGCCGGCCGTGAGCTGCACCCTGGTGCCTATTGATTCTTGAAAGGACTGTGCGATGGACAAGCGAGTATTTCTGCGGGGACTGGCGGCGGGGGCCTCGGTGGCGGCGATGTCAGGCGCCATCCGGGCCGCGCAGGCCGGCCCGCTGCGCGTGGGCGTGCGCGGCGGCGTGGACGAGGAAATCTGGGAGGTGGTGACCCGCGTGGCGCGCGAGCAGGGGCTGCAGGTCAAGCCCGTGGTCATCAGCGGCGCGGCCAGCCCCAACGAGGCGCTGAACAACGGCGACATCGAGGCCAACTCCTTCCAGCATGTGCCGTTCCTGCGCGACCAGAACCAGCAGCGCGGCTACCGGCTGGTGGCGGCCGGCGACACCTACATCTCGCCCATCGCCTTCTATTCGAAAAAGCACAAACGCCTGGCCGACCTGCCCGCAGGCGCGCGCCTGGGCATTCCCAACGATCCCAGCAACCAGACGCGCGCGCTGGTGGTGCTGCAGGACCAGGGCATCCTGAAGCTGCGCGAGGGCTTCGACCCCTTCAAGGGCACGGCGGGCCTGGCCGACATCGCTAGCTACCAGAAGAAGGTGCAGCTGGTGGAGGCGGCCTCGGTGGTGCTGGCGCGCTCGCTGGACGATCTCGATGCCTCGGCCATCGTCAACAGCTTTGCCTACCAGGCCGGGCTCATCGCCACGCGCGATGGCATTGCCGTCGAAAGGCGCGAGCGCAATCCCTACGTGAACATCATTGCCGTGCACGAGCGCGACCGCGCTGCACCCTGGGTCGCGGCCCTGCTGCGCGCCTACCAGTCCGAGCCCGTGCGCCAGTTCATCGTGAGCAGGTACCAGGGCTCGGTGCTGCCGGCCTTCTGAGGCGTGTAAGGCAATGAAGGTGGAACAGGCGGCGGCCGGCGAGCCCCATGCAATCGATGCGCTGCAGCGGCCGCACATCGTCTTCGAGGGCGTGCGCAAGCACTACCCGGGCACGGGCAGGGGCACGGGAAGGAGCGCGGGCGAGCCCGTGCACGCGCTGCAGGCGCTGAGCTTCGAGGTGGCGCGTGCCGAGGTGTTCGGCATCATCGGCCGCAGCGGCGCCGGCAAATCCACGCTGCTGCGCACCATCAATGCGCTGGAGCGGCCCAGCAGCGGCCGCGTGCTGGTGGACGGCACCGATGTCGCCACGCTGGACGAGGACGCGCTGGTGGCGCTGCGCCGGCGCATCGGCATGATCTTCCAGCACTTCAACCTCCTGTCCTCGCGCACGGTGTACGAGAACGTGGCCCTGCCGCTGCAGGCCGCAGGCTGGCGGCCCGCGCTCGTGCGCGCACGGGTGGACGAGCTGCTGGCCCTGGTGGGGCTGGCGGACAAGAGCGGCGCCTATCCGGCCCAGCTCTCGGGCGGGCAAAAGCAGCGCGTGGGCATTGCGCGCGCGCTGGTGCACGAGCCCGAAATCCTGCTGTGCGACGAGGCCACCTCGGCCCTGGACCCCGAGACCACGCAGTCCATCCTGGAGCTGCTGCGCGAGATCAACCGCAAGCTGCGGCTGACCATCGTGCTCATCACGCACGACATGGCCGTGATCCGCGAAGTCTGCGACCGCGTGCTGGTGCTGGACCAGGGCCGGCTGCAGGAGATCGGCGAGGTCTGGCAGCTGTTTGCGGCACCGCGCTCGGAGGCTGCGCGTGCGCTGCTGCGGCCGCTGCGGCAGGCCTTGGCGGCGGACCTGGAACTGGTGGCAGCGGCCGATGGCCCGGGGGCCGTCGCCGTGCTGGCCATCGGATGGGCCGACGGCGGCAGCCAGCAGGGCCTGCCGCTGGCGCAGCTTCAGGTGCTGGGCCCGCGTGCCCGCCTGCTGCAGGGCGGGCTGGACTGCATGCGCGGGCGTTCGCAGGGCCGCCTGCTGGTGGGCGTGCCGGTGCAGGATCTGCCCTCGTCGCTCTCCCCGCTCTCGCCGGCCGCGCTGTCTTCCCTTCAACAGGCGCTGGGCGCCGATTCACTGCAACTGCTTGGCCATGTCCCTGCCCCCGCTCGATAAATACCTGCAGGCCTTTCTGGAAACCCTGCTGATGGCGGGCGCGTCCTCGCTGATCGCCATCGTTGCCGGGCTGGCGCTGGCCATCGTGCTGCACACCACGGCGCCAGGCGGGCTCTATGCCAGGCCGCGCCTGTACCGGGGGCTGTCGGCGGCAGTGAACATCGGCCGGGCCATTCCCTTCATCATCCTGCTGGTGGCCCTGCTGCCGGTGACGCGCGCCATCGTGGGCACCACGCTGGGCACCTGGGCGGCGGTGGTACCGCTGTCGGCCAACCTGATCCCGTTCTTTGCGCGCATCGCCCAGGTCAGCCTGGGCGAGGTGGACTCAGGCCTGGTGGAGGCGGCGCGCGCCATGGGCCTGCGCCGCCCGCAGATCGTGCGCCAGGTGCTGCTGCCCGAGGCGCTGCCGGGCCTGATCGGCGGCATGACCGTGAGCGTGATCGCCATGGTCAATGCCTCGGCCATGGCGGGCGCCGTGGGGGCGGGCGGCCTGGGCGACCTGGCCATCCGCTACGGCTACGAGCGCTATGAGACGCGCGTGATGTTCGAGGTCATCGTCATCCTGGTGGCCCTGGTGTCGGTGCTGCAGTTCGGCGGCGAGTGGCTGGCGCGCCGTGCCGACCACAGACGTTCGATCTCTTGAGATGATTTGGAAATAACAGACTGAATTTTTATTATTTTTGGTTTTTTCGACTTGTCTCGACAATGGCCTGCAGCAGCATTCGGGCTGCTGATTCTTTTCCGAGACGCTTCGATGACCCACACCACACGCCCCGCCTGGCCTTCCCCTCTTGCCGGCCGCACTGCCATGAAGCCGGGCGTGGCCATCGTCTGTGGCGTCCACCATGTCCAGCTGTCCTTCCCGGCGCGCGCCCAGGCGGCCATGGAGCGCTTTTATGGCGAAGTGCTGGGCCTGTCTGCCCTGACCGTTGCCGGGCGTCCGGGCCTGAGCTTTCTGGCCGGCGGTCAGCGCATCGATCTGGTGCCCTACAAGGGGCAGTCCGGCGGCACCGAGCGCGCGGCGGGCAACCTGGTGCACCTGGCGCTGACGGTCAGCGACGTGGATGCGCTGCGCCAGCAGTTGCTGGTGCACGGCGGCCTGGCGCTGGAGGTGGCGCCCGTGAGCGAGGGCCGGCGCTGCTATGCGCGCGACCCCGCAGGCAATCTGATCGAGCTGCTGGAGCTGCCCCGCGAGGCAGCGGCCGATGCCCCGGATGAGCCGGCCGTGGCCTGTTCGGCCTGAAGCCTCTCGCCGTTCCCCTCTCTCTTTCCTTCCTGCTTTTGCCTTCCACAGGCCCGGGCCGCACCGGCCCCGGGCGGAGCCTTGCCCATGAACTTCCAGCAACTGCGCTATGTGCGCGAAACCGTGCGCCGCGGCTACAGCCTGACCGAGGTGGCCCACACGCTGCACACCTCCCAGCCCGGCGTGAGCCGGCAGATCCGCGAGCTGGAGGAAGAGCTGGGCGTGGAGATCTTCATCCGCGCAGGCAAGCGGCTGACCGGGCTGACGCCGCCCGGCGAGGCGCTGCTGCCCATCGTCGAGCGCCTGATGCTGGAGGCCGACAACCTGCGCCGCGTGGGCGCCGACTTCAGCGCCAGCGAGCAGGGCCGGCTGTCGATTGCCGCCACCCACTCCCAGGCCCGCTATGCGCTGCCCCATGTGGTGCGCGACTTCCGCCAGCGCTATCCGCAGGTGCGCCTGCACCTGCACCAGGGCTCGCCCGAGCAGGTGGCGCAGATGCTGCGCAGCGGCGAGGCCGACATCGGCGTGGCCACCGAGGCGCTGGCCGGCTATGAAGGCCTGGTCGCGCTGCCCTGCTACCGCTGGACGCATGGCGTGGTCGTGCCGCCGGGCCACCCGCTGCTGCAGTCGCAGCAGGCGCTGACGCTGGAGGCGCTGTCGCGCTTTCCCATCATCACCTACGAGCAGGGCTATACGGGCCGCGCCCACATCGACGAGGCCTTTGCGCGCGAAGGCCTGGAGCCCGACGTGGTGCTCACGGCCATGGACGCTGACGTGATCAAGACCTATGTGGAGCTGGACATGGGCGTGGGCATCGTCGCCTCGGTGGCGCTGGATGCCGAGCGCGACCAGGGGCTGCGTACCCTGGACGCCGGCCACCTGTTCGAGGTCAACACCACGCGGCTGGGCCTGCGCAAGGGCGCCTGGCTGCGCGGCTATGCCTATGCCTTCATCGAGACCTTCGTGCCCACACTGACGCGCGAGGTGGTCGAGCAGGCCGTGCGCCAGGGCGTGGAGCCCGAGTAGGCAGACGAAGGGGGCCGGCCTCAGCCCGGCTCGCGCGCCATCTCCAGCAGGGTGTCGCCGGTCACGCGGTAGCGGATCCACTCGGTCTGGGGCAGGGCGCCCAGGCGGTCGTAGAACTCGATGGAGGGCAGGTTCCAGTCGAGCACGCTCCACTCGAATCGGCCGCAGTCCTTCTCGACGGCGATCTGCGCCAGGCGGCGCAGCAGCGCCGTGCCCGCGCCCAGGCCGCGCGCCTCGGGCGTGACGTAGAGGTCTTCGAGGTACAGGCCGTGGCGGCCCTGCCAGGTCGAGTAATTGAAGAAGTAGACCGCAAAGCCCACGGGCTGGTCGCCATGCAGGCAGATCAGGCCGAAGACGGCGGGGTTGTCGCTGAACAGGGTGCGCTTCACATGCTCTGGCGTGGCCAGGACTTCATGCTCGGCTTTTTCATAGACGGCGAGTTCGCGCACGAAGCGGACGATGAGCTCGGCGTCATCGGGGGTGGCGGGTCGGATCTGTAGGGTGGTAGTCATTCAAACGCGGGGGACACGGGGAGCCCGGAAAAACGGTACTGCGGCGCAAGATGGCACCGCAATCTCCGGTTTTAGCCGATTTTCACGCCCGTGTCCGCCAGGGGCTGTTGCACCGGAAGGGGCAGGAACTGGCGCAGGATCTGGAAATGGTCCTCGAAGAACGCGCTTTCCATGGCGGGCAGGTCGCAGACGGCTACCCAGCGCGCCAGTGCCGCATCGTCGCCGCCCTGCACGGGCGGCAGCGAGGGCAGCACGCCCAGGTCCAGGTAATGCACATGGGTGATGGTGCGCCCGCGCAGGCTGCGGTCGGGGTGGTCGAAGACCTGCACGGACTGCAGGGCGGCCTGCAGGTCGGCCTCGCTGAGCGTGGAGCAGGTCTCCTCGCGCAACTCGCGCAGGCAGGACTGCCACAGCGTGTCGCGCGGCTCCAGGAAGCCGCCCGGCAGCGCCCACAGGCCCAGGCCCGGGGCATGGCCGCGGCGTATCAGCAGGATGTGGTCCTGTTGCGCGTCTTCGTGCGGCACACGGCAGCGCAGCAGTGCATCCACGGTCACGAAGACGGGCGGGTAGGGCGCCGCAGCCCAGGCCTGGCGGTACCGGGCCAGCATGCGCCATTCCTCGCACATCTGCGCATGGACGGGCGTGGTGGCCCATTGGCGCAGGAACTGCAGGGTGGCGGGCGGCACCTGGGCGGCCAGGGCCTCGAAGTCCACGCCGGATTCGCCGAAGTAGATGTCGCGCAGCGGCGTGGCGTCGAACTGGCCCAGGCGCGGCAGGCTGATCAGCTGCCAGCGCGGAAAGCGCGCCAGGTAGCCGCTGGTCGCATCCTTGAAATGGCCGACCAGGGCCACGCTGGCGCCTTCGGGCACGCAGGACTGCACGGCCTGCTGCACGGCCTGTACCCACAGCGGCTCGTTGTAGTAGTCGCGCACGGGCACGCAGTGCAGGCGGGCCGCGTCCGCGGGCGGCAGCGCCTCGCGCAGCATCTGCGCGCGCTCCTGCCAGCTGAAGGGGTTCTTGGGATTGGGCGCCTGCCAGGCGCTGCCCAGCACGACGACGATCTGCTCGGCACGCTCCAGCGCCGCACGCAGCAGTGCCATGTGGCCGTTGTGCAGCGGCTGGAAGCGCCCGATCAGCACGGCGGTGTGCACGCGCTCGCTGGTGGCCGGGGTTTCGGTGGGGGCGTCCATGGCGGCAGTCTCTTGCATAAACAGGCTCGGTGGCTTCACTCTGGCTTCATTCGTAGTGGGCGGCAATGGGCATCTGGCGGCCCGTGCCGAAGGCGCGCGGGCGCACGCGCAGTATGGGCGGGGCCTGCCGGCGCTTGTACTCGCTGCGGAAGATCATGCGCTTGACGCGGTCAACCAGCTCGGCCCCGCCGGGCTGGCCCAGCAGCTGGGTCACAAAGCGCTCGGCCGTGCCGTATTCGGCGGTGGACAGGTGCCGGCCCTCGATGGCGTATTTGAGGATTTCGTCCAGCACCGCATAGGGCGGCAGGCTGTCCTCGTCCTTCTGGTCGGGCGCCAGCTCGGCCGAGGGCGGCTTGTCGATGATGGCCTGGGGAATCAGCTCTCGGCCCGCACTGTGGTTGATGTGGCGCGACAGCTCGAAGACCTCGGTCTTGTACAGATCGCCCAGCAGGCCCAGGCCGCCGTTGGTGTCGCCATACAGCGTGCAGTAGCCCACCGAGATCTCGGACTTGTTGCCCGTGGTCAGCAGCAGATGGCCGAAGGCGTTGGAGTACTCCATCAGCGTGGTGCCGCGGATGCGTGCCTGCAGGTTCTCCAGCGGCAGGCCCTGCAGCGGCTGGCCGAAGCTGGCCTCGAACTGGCACGCATAGCCGTCGACCAGCTCGCGTATCGGGTGCTCGTGCAGCGTGATGCCCAGGTTGCGGCACAGGATCACCGAGTCATCGACCGAGCCGCTCGACGAAAAGCGCGAGGGCATGGTGACGGCCACCACGTTGTCCGCGCCCAGGGCCTCGGCCGCCAGGGCCAGGGTCAGCGCGCTGTCGATGCCGCCCGAGCTGCCCACCACGGCGCGCGTGAAGCCGCAGCGGCGCGCATAGTCGCGCAGGCCCAGCACGATCTGGCGGCGGTAGAACTCCATGGTGGGCAGGCCTTCGGCCGGCACGCTCATGCAGGGCTGGCCGGCTGCGTCGAGGAAGCGTCCGTCGTCGAACTGCAGCGTGCGCAGGTCTTCTACAAAGCGCTCGGCCTCGAAGACCACGCCGCGCCCGGGCTCCACCGCGAACGAGGCGCCGTCGAACACGATCTGGTCCTGGCCGCCGATCTGGTTCACGTAGAGGATGGGCAGGCCGTGGCGCGTGGCCGCCTGGCCGAAGATCTCGTGGCGCTGCTCGCGCTTGCCCAGGTGGCTGGGGCTGGCGTTGATGCTGACCACCAGGTCGGGGGCGGCGTCGGCCATGCGCGCGAAGGGGTTGGTGGCGTAGTCGGCCCCGGCGTCGTTCCAGCCGTCCTCGCACACCAGAAAGCCCACCTGGGCCTGGCCTATGCGCAGCACCTTGGCCGCGTCGGGGCCGGGCTCGAAGTGGCGGCGCTCGTCGAAGATGTTGTAGGTGGGCAGCAGCTGCTTGTCGTAGCGCAGGCGCACGGCGCCGTCCTTGAGCACCAGCAGGCTGTTGTGCAGCGGCTTGCCGGGCCCGCTGGCACGCGTGGGCGCGCCGATGACCCAGTGCAATTGCGGCCACTGGCGCGTGGCCTGCAGCAGCTGCTGCAAACCTTGCTCCAGGCGCTCGCGAAAGGCGGGCTCGTCCAGCAGGTCGCCAGGGTAGTAGCCGCACAGCGACAGCTCGGGAAAGACCAGCAGGTCGGCCTGCGCGTGCGCGGCGCGGGCAGCGGCCTCGGCCATGCGGGCCACGTTGCCGGCGATGTCGCCGACGGTGGGGTTGAGTTGGGCGATGGTGATGCGCAGCATGAATGGAGCCTTGGCGGTGTCAGACGGCGACAGGCTGGGCCAGGCCGAAGACCTGGCGCAGATAGGCCAGATAGGTTTCGTCGTTGCACAGCGTCTTGCCCGGCGAGTCCGAGATCTTGGCCACGGGCTGGCCGTTGGCGTGGGTGAGCTTCATCACGATGTTGATGGTCTCCAGCCCCATGTCGTTGGTCAGCCGCGTGCCGATGCCGAAGCCCAGCTGTATGCGGTCGGCAAAGCGCTGGTACAGGGCCAGGGCCGTGTCCAGGTCCAGGCCGTCGGAGAACACCAGGCGCTTGGCCTGGGGGTCTATGCGCAGCTTCTGGTAGTGGGCGATGGCCTTCTCGCCCCAGGCATACGGGTCGCCCGAGTCGTGCCGCAGCCCGTCGAAGAGCTTGGCGAAATACATGTCGAAATCGGCCAGGAAGGCATCCATGCCCACGGTGTCGGTCAGGGCCACGCCCAGGTCGCCCCGGTACTCCTGCACCCAGTCCTCCAGCGCGGCGATCTGGAAGTCGCGCAGGCGCACGCCCTGGGCCTGGTAGCTCTGCAGGTACTCATGGGCCATGGTGCCGATGGGCACGATGCCGAAGTCGCGCGCCAGCAGCACGTTGGACGTGCCCTTGAACCACTGCGCCGTCTGCGTGGCAAAGGCCTGGACCACCTCGCGCTGCCAGGCGCCCGAGAAGCGCCGGCGCACGCCGAAGTCGAACAGCTCGAAGGGATTGCGCAGCCTGGCCTCGCAGGCCAGGTGGCGCAGGCGCTCGATCTTGCCGGCCAGGCGCCTGCGGCCTTCGGCCAGCGCCGCCTCGGCGTCGAAGCGCCGGAAATACAGCTCGTTGACGATGGCCAGCACATAGATCTCGAAGCCCATCACATGGACCTGGGGGCCCTTGGCCTCGATGTGCAGGGTGTCGCCATCGGCCCAGGCACGGATGAAGGCGCGCTGGAACTGGAAGATGCGCAGAAAGTCGATGAAGTCGCTCTTCATGAAGCGCAGCCCGCCCAGGTAGGCTAGGTCTTCGGGCGTGAAGCGCAGCGCGCACAGGGCGTCCAGCTCGCGCTCCACCTCGGGCAGCAGCTCGGCCAGCGGGAAGGCCGTCTTCGTGCGGCAGACGAATTCGTATTCGGCCTCGGTCTGGGGATTGCGATGCAGCATGGCTTGCCACATCGTGAATTTGTAGAGATCGGTGTCGAGCAGGCTGGTGATGATGGGAGCCATGGTGCGATGCTGGGGAAACAGGAAAGGGGGCTGCGCGGGAAGGCGGTTCGGCCCCTACAGGTGGAGTTCTTGGCTGGAGGCCAGCCGCAATCCGCGGGCCTGCATGGCTGCGAGAAAATCATGGTGCGCAGACTCGAAGCCCGGCACTGGGCTCATGGCGTCGTGCATCAGCACGATGCGCTCAGGATGGGGAAGGTGCTCGACCAGATGCTCGACCGTGGAGCGCACGCAGTGACTGCTCGCCTCGCCCGCGACCACCAGCAGCCCGGCGCGGTCCAGCCGCTCCAGCAAACCGGTGTTCAGCAGGGTCGCCGGATCGGCAGGGTCCGGCACCTCGGCCTGCAGGGCGCTGTAATGCTCGGTCCAGGGATTGAGCCCCTTGAAAACGTTGTACACGGCGCGCTGGCGCTGCTGCTGCCAGTCGCCGCAGGCCGCCAGCACATCGGCATGGATACCGTGGCCCCAACTGCCCACTTCGCAGTGCACAGGCCAGACCATCAGCATGTAGCGGCTGTTGGCTTCGAGTGCATCCAGATAGTCCAGGCTGCGTTGCAGCGCCTCGGCGTTGCGCGGCCGGAACACCCCCGCCCGCACCTGCGCCGCCGTGATAGGGGTGAACGGCACTACCTCGCTGCCATCGACCTGCTGCCAGAAGGCGGGGTGGGCAATGTCATAGCGCTGGTGCGAGTCCAGCGTCACCGTGATGGCGTCCACCTTCGCCCCCTCGCGCCGTATCCAACCGGCAAGCCGCTGCATGTCGGCATGGGCGCCCGCCACGGGAAGGCTGGGACGTTGCCCGCCGGGGCACCAGTCGTCAGGCAGATCGCAGAAGTCGTTCTGGGGGTCTATGACCAGGAGCTGGGTGTTCAAGGATGGCATTGGTAGATGCACAGAAGCAACGCTTTGGACGACAGCATGTGAATGCTTCAGTGTAGTGCCGCGTGAACTCTGCTTGCCATCCGCCGCTTTGTCAGGATGGTGTGCCGTTGTAGGCAACGGGATCTGGGGAGGGGGCTTGTCAAGGCTAGGGTGACACCAAAGGGAGAAAATCCAGCGCAACGCGATGGCGAACCTACAATGGGAGGTTTTACGTATTCCTTGGTCCGTTTTGGCTGTGCCAGCTGGTGATTTTGTTGCACTGCATCAACCGAACGACGTTATTCGGTAGTCTTTTATTATCAATATGGCATCACTTCAGGTAACAACTACTGTCATGGGTGTAGGGTTGGCCGCGCTGATTCTGTACCTGATACGCCGCGACCACCTCTATCTCATGCATGGACTGTTCTGGGTAGCGGTGGCCATGGCTGCGGTGGTGCTCGGCGTTTGGCCCGGCTTGGTTGATGGCATCGCCGCTGTTCTGAGCATCAGTTATCCCCCCGCAATTTTGCTACTGCTGGCTTGTATCGTGTTGTTTTTAAAGGCGTTACACGCCGACATGATGAACACCCGCATTGAGCGCGACGTGCGCCGTCTCAACCAGCGGTTAGCCATGCTGGAGGCGGATACCGAAACCCTGCGCAGCCCAGCTTCTTCCAACACCTTTTCCTCATGACCTCTCCCCTGCTCCCCGTCATTTTGTGCGGAGGCTCCGGTACCCGCCTGTGGCCACTTTCGCGTGAGACATATCCAAAGCAGTTCCTGGCACTTGCTGACAGTCAGACGATGCTTCAGCAGACAGCAACACGTCTTCAAGGGCTGACCGCACAAATTCCGCAGGCCGTGGCTCCTGTCCTAGTTTGCAACGTGGAGCATCGTTTTCTGGCTGCAAGTCAGCTTACGCATGTAGGTATCCAGCAAGCCGCCATATTGTTGGAGCCGGTAGGTCGCAACACGGCCCCTGCGCTGACTTTGGCGGCACTCCATGCATGTGCGGACGGGGAGGACCCCGTACTTCTCGCCATGCCGGCAGATCATGTGGTTGCTGATCGTGAAGCCTTTCATGGTGCAGTGCATAAGGCTTATATGAAGGCCAGTGAAGGCTGCATGGCCACTTTCGGTATCGTGGCGGACCGCCCTGAGACGGGCTATGGCTACATCCAGTTCAGCGAAATTGACGAGCAAGGCGTCCACCGTGTGGAAAGCTTCGCGGAAAAGCCCGATGCCGAACGTGCACGGCACTATCTGGAACAAGGGAACTATCTTTGGAACAGCGGCTTGTTCATGGTGAGAGCCAGTGTCTGGATCAAAGCCATGGAGCATTGCAGGCCCGATATTCTCCGCGCCTGCCAAGACGCCATGCGAGCTGCTCAGCGCGACCTGGATTTCATCCGCCCTGATGCGGCGGCATTTGCAGCCTGCCCGTCGGACTCTATTGACTATGCCGTGATGGAGCGCTTGTCCACAATGCCGGAACTGGACATCGCTGCACGGGTGGTGCCCATGGAAGCCGGTTGGTCGGATGTAGGTGCCTGGGATGCGCTATGGGATGTGCGTGAGCAGGATTCCGAAGGAAACGCGCTGATGGGTGACGCTGTCCAGCATGGCTGTTCCAATTCCTTGCTGCTCTCAAGCAGCCGACTTGTTGCTGGCGTAGGGCTGCAAGATGTGGTCGTCGTGGAGACGCCCGACGCTGTTCTGGTGGTTGACAAGCGTCGCACTCAGGATGTTAAGAAAATCGTCGCCCACCTCGTTCAGACTGGCCATGCACTCGCACATTCGCATCGCAAGGTGCATCGACCCTGGGGATGGTACGACAGCATCGATAGCGGAGAGCGTTTTCAAGTCAAGCGCATCGTCGTCCATCCTGGCGCAAGCTTGAGCTTGCAAATGCATCATCACCGTGCAGAGCACTGGGTGGTGGTCAAGGGAACTGCCGAAGTAACCAACGGTGAAAGGACATTTTTGCTCGGTGAAAATGAGTCGACTTATATTCCCCTTGGGCATATACACAGGTTGGCCAATCCTGGAAAGGTTCCTCTGGAAATCATTGAAGTACAGTCCGGAAGTTATCTGGGAGAAGATGATATCGTGAGATTCGAGGACACCTACGGTCGTGTTCAGCGGTTGAGCTAACCCGGATAGGGTATTGAGAATTCTCTTTTTGCTTTCCGTCTTCTAAAATTGAATTATTTCAGTTGACCGGGGCAGTTTTAATTTGAAGAAGTTGCAGTAGATTATCTAACCAATAATATCGCTGTATTTTTAATGATCGGGTAGGGTATCGATATGAAGAAAAAAATTGCTTTGATTACGGGTATTACAGGCCAGGATGGTGCATACCTGGCTGAGTTTCTTTTGCAAAAGAATTACGAAGTTCATGGCGTTCGTCGCAGGGCATCGCTGTTCAATACGGATCGTATTGACCATCTGTATCACGATCCGCATAAAAAAGGCTACGACCTGACGCTGCATTACGGGGATTTGACAGATTCCTCAAGCCTTATTCGAGTGGTGCAGGAGGTTCGGCCGGATGAGGTTTATAATCTTGCAGCACAAAGCCACGTGGCAGTTTCCTTTGAAGAGCCGGAATATACGGCGAATTCGGATGCGCTGGGAACACTCCGCCTCCTGGAGGCAATTCGCATTGCCGGACTGAAGGATACAACGAAATTCTACCAAGCATCCACATCCGAGTTGTATGGATTGGTGCAGGAAATACCTCAAAAGGAGACAACCCCATTCTATCCGCGGTCTCCCTATGCGGTTGCAAAGATGTATGCCTATTGGATTACCGTCAACTATAGGGAAGCCTATGGTATGTATGCCTGCAACGGGATCCTTTTTAATCATGAATCTCCGATCCGTGGTGAAACCTTCGTGACACGAAAAATCACACGGGCACTGGCACGCATCAAGCTGGGTCTACAGGATTGCCTCTATCTTGGAAACATGAATGCCTTGCGTGACTGGGGTCACGCACGCGACTATGTTGAGATGCAGTGGCTGATGTTGCAGCAGGACAAGGCAGAGGATTTCGTGATTGCCACTGGCGAGCAGCATTCCGTCCGGGAGTTCGTGGAGCTGGCGGCAAAGGAGGCTGGTATACAAATACGATGGGATGGAGAGGGCATTGAAGAAAAGGGATACGACATTGCAACGAATAAATGCATTGTCGCTGTTGATCCCCGTTACTTCCGTCCGGCCGAAGTTGAAACGCTTTTGGGCGATCCTTCGAAAGCAAAGGAGAAGCTGGGCTGGGTGCCGCAAACGTCCTTCCAGGAACTGGTCTCTGAAATGATGCGTGAAGACCTGAAGGAGGCCCAAAGGGATGAGCTGGTCAAGCAGCATGGTTTCAAGTATTTCAATTACCACGAATGAAATAAGTGAAGAGGTCAGAAAATGATTCCTGTTTATCAGCCTTATTTCACTGGTCAAGAAAAGAACTATGTCAACCAATGTCTGGATTCCACTTGGATATCTTCCAAGGGAGAGTTCATTCAGCGGTTTGAAGATGGATTTGCCGAGTACATTGGAGTAAACAAGGCAACCAGCGTTAACAACGGCACGGTCGCGATACACCTTGCATTGGAAGCGGTTGGAATCAAGGCAGGTGATGAAGTCATCGTGCCCGCGCTGACCTACATCGCTTCGGTGAATACCATTATTCAAACAGGTGCTACACCTGTCTATGTGGATTCTCTGGCTCAGAGCTGGCAAATAGACCCGAATGACATACTGCGAAAAATCACCGACCGTACAAAAGCGGTGATGGTTGTTCATTTGTATGGACTTCCTTGTGACATGGATCCGATTGTCAAGATCTGCCGAGAAAAGAACCTTTTGCTGATAGAGGATTGTGCGGAGGGATTTGGCTCCTACTACAAAGGAAAGCATGTAGGAACCTTTGGGGATATTGCCACCTTTTCTTTTTTCGGAAACAAGACCATAACGACCGGAGAGGGCGGAATGGTTGTGGCAAACGATCCCGCAACGATTGAGCGCGCTTTTCATCTGAAAAACCAGGGAGTCTCAAAAACGAGGGAGTACTGGCATGATGTGGTGGCATACAACTATCGTATGACAAACATCTGTGCCGCAATCGGTTTGGCACAATTGGAAAAGGCGGACGAGATTTTGGAGCGAAAGCGCCAGATCGCATCGTGGTATGAGTCAAATCTTGGAAATTTGCCGCTGAAATTTCATTCTGAACTGCAGGATACCCGGCATTCATTCTGGATGTGCTCTATTGCGGTGAACGATGCTTCGGACCGGGCTCCCTTGAGGGCTTATCTGAAGGCTCAGGGTGTGGAAACACGCCCTGTGTTTTATTTGGCCAATGCAATGCCACATTGTCAAACTGATGAGATATTTCCTGTTGCCGAGTCCATCTCAAGCCGTGGTATCAATTTGCCAAGTTATCCCGCTCTTTCTCAAGATGAGGTAGCGATGATTTGTGCTCAGATTTCACGGTATTTTAAAGAATAAATAGAGTCAGTTATTTTCACAGGCCATATCGACAGTTACTTTATAAATTATCTTCCTGCCCGCTATGTTGTCTATCTATTGATACTTTGACCGCATAGTTGGCAGGAAATAAAAATGGCCGCTAGAGAATCCAATGAATATCGTTAAAATTTTGCTGTTGGAGAGATCTAAGAAGCAATTAATGAGAAAGAATATTATGCTGCTTGGAGCGGTTCATGCGTAAATATTGGCAAGGGATTTGGCGAGCCAGATATTTTTGGACTCACTTGGCAATGTCTGATTTGAGGTCTCGTTGGCGGAGATCTTTTTTTGGAGCTTTGTGGTCTATTATCCAGCCACTGGGGATGACTGCGCTGCTTGCCATTGTTTTCAGCAAGATGTTCAATTCGGATATCACAACGTATGCTCCTTATATTCTTTCCGGGATCATCGTCTGGGAATTTATCGCGGCGAATGTCACTGGAGGAGCATTGTCTTTTGTTCAAGCAGATGCATATATAAAACAATGTAGGCATCCGTTGGCAATTTATACCCTGAGAACCGTTCTCGGCAGCTTGACCGTTCTTGCTCTGGCCAGCTTGGCACTCTATGGCTGGTCTTTGACTGTGATGCCGCAGAATTTTGGATGGAGTTGGTTGGCGTCATTGAGTATATTCCCCGTCGCTGCCTTGATCGCTTGGCCGATGTCCACCCTTTTAGCCTATGTTGGTGTACGTTTTCGTGACATACCTCATGCAGCGGGACTGGTGCTGCAGGCTCTTTGGTTTGTTTCTCCTGTTTATTTTGAAGTAAAAATGTTCAGGCAAGGAGGAATGGGATTTCTGGTGGATAACAATCCTATCTATCATTTGCTTCAACTGATCCGCGCACCATTGCTGGAAGGGAAATGGCCTACTTGGGAAAATTATGCTTATTCAATTTTATTGGCATTGATATTTGCACTAATTGCCTGGCTTGTCGGAAGAAAAGCAGAGCGTAAAGTTATATTTTATTTATGAGAAATCCGCATATCCGACTTGAAGCTGTAAATCTCCACTATGCTTCTGTTTCATTCAAAGAGCGTTCTGTCAGGGAACTGTTGGCAAATACGCTTCTTCGTCGAAAAAAGCGAGTGAGCTTGCAGGATGTGCATGCTCTTAAAAATATCAATCTCGATATAAGCAAGGGTGAGCGCGTAGGTCTGCTGGGCCACAACGGAGCTGGTAAAAGCACATTCTTGAAAACCGTTGCTGGGCTATATCCAATTTCAAGCGGGTGCGTTCAGGTAGATGGTGAAGTTCGTTCACTGTTTGACCTGAGTTTAGGATTTGAGCCGGACGCAACTGGCCGTGAAAATATACTTTATAGAGGCCTTCTGCTAGGTCTTTCTCCAGAGTTCATGCGGGAGAAAGAGCCCGAAATCGTTGAGTTTGCAGGATTAAGAGAGTTTATAGATTATCCAATTAAGACTTATTCTGCGGGAATGCAGGTGCGACTGGCATTTGCGATATCAACCGCTGTGGGGGGGGATATTCTTCTGCTGGATGAGGTAATTGGTGCGGGCGATGCGAATTTCATGAACAAGGCAAAGCAACGTATCGTTTCTTTGGTTGAACAGGCTGATATTCTAATTCTGGCATCCCATGATTTCAGTGCCCTAGAGAATTTATGCCAGAGAGGGGTTGTTCTGCATCGAGGGGAAATTGTATTTGATGGTGCGGTGAGTAAAGCAATAATTGAATATAAAAAAGTGAACGGGCTGTCATGAGTGAAGAAAAGCCTTTGCGGGTGATGTGGTTGTTGAATCACACAACTGCGAGAAAATTCGAAATATCGATGTTGAAAAAGATCGGTGTGAATCAGATATTTACGCCAAAATCTTTTCCTCAAGATCAATCATTTAGAACTGCTTCTATTGATTATTCTGAGGATGCTTCGCTCGAAATTCCAAAAGATGATCTCGCTATACTGAACGCTACTGATTGGTACGATGGTGTTCCGGAAGCTACGTGGGAATTAGCGAACAAATATTTCGATGTCATATTCTTTTTACCAATGAATCGAGAGGCTCTTGATAGTCTATCGAAGCACTTCAGGGGGATTGCCATTTGGCGGATATATGGTCGTGACAAGAGCGCTTCTTATGATTTAGTGCTCAACGATTATATTGCCAGGAATGGATATGGGGGGGTCTGCATAAGGCGTATGGGGCGGCGTTTTTATTTTGGCGAAGCATATTCTCACATAGCTGACGCCGAGCCGCCTTACTTGCGTGACCGGAGAATTTTTCTTCCTCTGGGCCTCGCGAATGCAGAAATTAAGGACAAATGGGAGGGCAAAGAGAGAAAAATCTATTTCGTTTGCCCGGAAATCGCATCAAGTCCTATATATGGAGAGATTTATAGGAATTTCAAAAAAGCATTTGAGGGTGTTCCATATATAGTCGCAGGTGCACAGCCTATATCTGTAAATGACGAGCGTGTCTTGGGTTATGTGACAGACGATGAGCATGCCTATAATATGGCTCAAAGTCGCGTTATGTTTTATCACTCTCAGGAGCCAAATCATATCCACTACCATCCGTTTGAGGCAATCCGAGCAGGTATGCCGCTTGTCTTTATGGCGGGAGGCATGTTGGATCGGATGGGTGGTGTTGGTTTGCCTGGGCGCTGTAAAACAGTTGTGGAAGCAAGGCGCAAGATTGAAGCTATTTTATCGGGCAATCAAGAGTTGATTGAGAGCATTCGTCATACGCAGGCGGCACTTCTTCAATCCATGATCCCAGAAAATTGCGAGCCCGCGTGGCGCACTGGATTTGCTCAGATTGCATCC
Source organism: Delftia sp. BGA-UO-ETr-SB1 (assembly GCF_059567865.1). Classification (NCBI taxonomy): domain Bacteria; kingdom Pseudomonadati; phylum Pseudomonadota; class Betaproteobacteria; order Burkholderiales; family Comamonadaceae; genus Delftia; species Delftia sp. BGA-UO-ETr-SB1. Next base: position 1,156,425 of record NZ_JCAQOW010000006.1, read on the forward strand.
AATTTGGCTGAAGTACGGGCTGAGCAAGCAATGCGCCCCAGTGTAGCTCGAAAGAAAAGGATAGCAGTTGTCTTGCCCGTAGCCTATCGAGGTGGTAGTTTGCGAGGAGTCCAGGCGCTGGCACATGCAATCCATATGGGCAGTCACCAGTCTGGTGATGCCGCAGAGGTTGTTTTCTTGCATCCAGATGAACCATTCGTTTATTCTGATTCAGATTTCGATGATTTTCCAAAAGAAATAAAGCGGCGGCCGTTTAAATGGAGAACATTATCCTCGGAAGAGGCAAGCCGAGCAATGCGTTATGCGGGATATGAAAATTGGAGACCCGCTTCAGAGCATTATCTGGTGCCAGAAGATGGGATACGCAATCTTCAGGATTGCAATCTTTGGATAATAGTGAGTCACCGCATGATTTATCCTATTCTTCCTTTGAAGCCCGTCGTGCTTATGATGTACGATTTCTTGCAAAGGTATGTTGATGTTATTCCTCAGCGATATGAGTTGATGTTTTTGTCGGCTGTGCGCTCTGCCGAAAAGATATTGGTGACATCGGAGTTTACGCGGAAAGATGCACTGCAATATGCAGGAATAGAATCGAAAAAAGTAAGTAAAGTGCCGATGCTGGCTCCGGAATTTGAAATAAAGCGGGAAATTATTGCTTCCTTAGATGAAAAAGATTCATATTTCATCTGGACAACTAATTCCACACCGCATAAGAATCACAAAAATTCTTTGGAAGCCCTTCATATATATTATGAAGAAATGGATGGTACGCTGGATTGCAGGGTAACCGGCGTAAATTCTCGAAATATATTGGTGGATACAAACCCTCAAACTGATTCAGTTGCCAAATTGTTTAGAGAAAATAAACTGTTGAAGCGGAGAGTCAAGTGGATGGGGGAGTTGCCAGATTCTGCTTACAGAAAAACTTTGGCGAATGCCAAGTTCATTTGGCATTCTGGTAAATCGGATAATGGTACTTTTTCCGTCATTGAGGGTGCATGTTTAAACGTTCCGGCGCTCTCCAGCGATTATCCCGCGATGCGCGAGATTGATGAGCAGTTCTCTTTGCGAATGGCTTGGATGGATCCAGAATCTCCGAGAGATATGGCGAAGAAGCTTAAGATGATGGAAAACAATATAACAGCACGGCGAGATATGCTTCCCTCTGAAGCTCTTTTGAGGGCTCAATCAATGGAGAATCATGCCGAAAAATACTGGCAAGAGGTTCGTGCATGTCTTTAAAGCAGTATGGAATTTACTTGGCTTTCCCTCCCACCGTAGATTTGCGAGCGGAAGGGCTTGGGCGGCATCTCGCCATGTTTCTTAAAGGTGCTGAGAAACTAGGTGATGCACGGTTCATAATCGTCTGCCCCAGTTGGTCACAGGGAACTCTTCATACTCTTTTTGAGAGTGAACAGGTCTCAGCAGAAGTTTTCGAGATTGCATCGCCACAGAATAAACCATATATTTTGAGCGTATTTGAAGCGTGGCGAGCATATCGTTCTCGATTCAAAAGACGAAGCGGGAGGTTCCAGCGTATGCTGGACTTCGCAATGGGAAAGGTTTCACGAGTTTGGCAAGTATTTGCGAAAAAAGCTGTTGCTGTCAATAGTTTTTCGTCAATGGTAGCATTTTTGCTGTTGTCGTTGGTTGCCCTAATCGTTGCGTTTCCAATTTCTATTATTGCGTTGCCTGTTGCCGCCATACTTGTGATCAAAAGAGGCTGGAGCATGATGCGCCGGCGTGCTTCCTCGCAAATCAAGTGGTGCCATAAAATTGCTAGCAGGATAAATTCAATGCTCGCTAGACCTGATAAAGAGGGGCTGTTGTTTCGTCTTTTTGACGAGATGCAAAAAATTGAGGCTGCTCGTATGCAGGACATCATAGATAGCTTGCCTCGTGTCCGAGCATGGTACAGCCCCACGGCATTTTGGCCAAGCTTTAATAAAATCAAAGCTCCGCGTCTAATGTGTGTTCCAGATGTCGTATTGAATGACTTTCCTGTAGGATTTTCCATGCTTGGCGGTAATCGCCTTGCGACTGTGTATGAGACTTTGGAGAAATCGATTAAAGGGGGATGTAATTTTGTAACTTACAGTGAGACTACAAAATGGAATACTTTGATAGATAGATACGGTATACCTGCTATTAACGTCAGGGTCGTACCGCACGCGCCAAACGATCTTCATCATTGGGTAAAGATCACGGGGTTTCCTGATGTCGAGGCCACTTCGCGTAAATATTGCCAGTCCTTGATGAGAGGCGCGTTGCAAAGAAGTACCAATGTGGATTACACCTCCGCATTTAGCAATGGGGATGTGGAATTTCTTTTCTACGCAAGCCAATTTAGGCCAAGTAAAAATGTGATGACACTTCTGCGAGCCTATTTGCATCTGCTGAGACGAAGATATTTGGGTGTAAAGTTGGTTCTGACTGGGCATCCAAGTGCTATCCCTGAAATATGGCAATTTATTTTTGATAACAGATTAGAGAATGACGTAATTTTTCTTCATGGATTGAAAATAGAAGAGCTTGCCGCTTTCTATAAACTTGCAACCTTGGCTGTTAATCCTAGCTTGAGCGAGGGAGGGTGTCCTTTTACGTTCACGGAGGCGTTGTCGGTCGGCACGCCTGTAGTTATGGCAAGGATTCCAGTAACGGAAGAAGTTATACAGGATCCAGATGTTCAGGATGCCACATTCTTCGATCCCTATGATTGGGAGGATTGTGCGAGCCGCATTGAATGGGCAATCAAGAACAGGGCTGAGCTTCTATCGCTTCAACTCAAGACATATGCTGAATTGTGCGAGCGATCATGGACCGACGTCGTGAGGGAGCATTTGCAGGTGCTGGATGAGATTTCCGCCATGAATGCGGTGGTGCATTCCAATGCTTAATCGACGCTTGATCATCCTGGGATTTGGGGGGCATGCGCGTAGCGTTGCTGATGTTGCCTTGGCGTGCGGATATGGCAGCTTGCTTTTTGTGGATGAAAATGCCAAGCCGAATGAGAATTTTCTGGGTCATCCGGTTGTCGGTTCTCTTCCGGCTCTTGAAGGTGAGTCATGCGACGCCATTTCTGCTTCTGGGGACAACGCCAAGCGTGCTAAGCAGTGCCAAGATATCGAAGCCTCCTGTTTGAAATTGATTTCTTTGATATCTCCTTTAGCTAGTATAGGGTGCGGAAGTGTCATCGCTGAGGGAAGCTTTATTGCGCATCACTCGCATGTGGGGCCAATGGCCTCCATTGGCCGTGGTGCCATTATTAATACTGGCGCCATTGTTGAACATGAATCAGTGGTGGGGGATTTTTCTCACGTCTCTGTGAAATCGGTTATTGCCGGCAGAAGCACTATTGGGAGTTTCTCCATGCTTGGCGCAGGGGCTGTAATCATTGATGGATTGTTGGTTGGAAACCACTCGGTTATTGGTGCGGGTGCAGTGGTTTGCAATGCAATCACAGAGCCGGGGGTATATGTGGGTGTTCCTGCGCGCAAGCTGAAATAGTTCAGAAAAGTGGTCTTTGCAATGGCAATAGGCATGAAAAAAAAGAATTTTCTTCTGTATGATTTCATGCAGGTGGTAGGCGGTGCGGAACGCGTCACTCTCACTCTTGCAAAGGCACGTCCTGACTTTGAGACTGTGGTAAGTCGGTGCTATCCACAGGCACAGACTTTGTTGGATAAAACCTCCGTTGAAGTGCATGAACTCAAAGGAGGGGGGTCTGCCTTTTTGCCAAGAATTCTTGAAAGCATGTGGTGCTTTAGATTCCGTTCGCAATTTTTATATGATGCGGATCAGGTTGTTTATAGCGGATTTTATACACCATTTGCTGTATACAGTCAGCGTAAGGGGGTGCGTATTTATTATTGCCATACCATTCCTAGGTTTGCATATGATTTATATGAGGATTCTATAAAGAACTTTCATTTTTTATTACGTCCAATATATGCATTGTTCATATGGTGGTTCCGCCGTCAGTATGAGGCAGCTGTCGGTCGGATGGATAGAATTCTTGTAAACTCCGAGAATGTGAAACGTCGATTGAAGCTTCATACAGGATTTGACTCCGAGGTCGTATATCCGCCTGTCGCTACGCAGCATTTCAAGCAATTGGATGATGAAGGCTATTATTTGTCTACTGCCCGCCTGGTGCCGAACAAGCGCGTGGATGTCATCGTTCGTGCGTTCATGCAGACGCCTGAGCGGCGCCTTGTGGTGCTGTCAGGAGGGCCAGAGCTGGAGCGCTTGAAGCTGCTGGCTTCGGGTATGCAGAACATCATTTTCACAGGATGGCAGACTGATGATGAGCTCCGTAGATGGGTCGGTCATGCAAAAGCCGTGATTTACCTCCCTGTGGATGAGGATTTTGGAATGTCTCCTGTAGAAGCCATGGCTGCAGGAAAGCCAGTTATTGGAGTTGCACAAGGTGGGCTGCTTGAAACCGTCGAAGATGGTAAGACTGGGTTTCTTGTGGAAAATCCTCCGACTCCACAGGCCGTCATCGCTGCTATGGAGAAGATGGAACATATGCAGGCAGGCGAAATGTCCACGGCTTGCATTGCCAGCTCTCAGCGGTTCACGGAAGAGCGTTTCATACGACGGATGCAAGCGGAACTTTGTTTCGAGAGCATCTAGTCGGGTATTTGTTTCGAACGCAGGTGTGCCAATCCAAGAAGCGTAGAAACAGCAACATAGCGTATTGCATTGGCCCAAGACTGGAACATTCTGGATCGGTCGGGCTTTTTTGTATGTATGGGTAAAGCTACTTCGGCAATACCTAATTTTTCTCTGCGCATGAGCAGCAAAGTGCCTATATCTTGATAATCCAGCAACGTGGCATCTGGTGTGGCCGCAACGCGCAGTGCCGAATGTCTGTAGAGCCGAAAGCCGGAAACGAAATCACGTAATGGAAAGCCTGTGATAAATCGAAGCCACTGCCACGCAGCACGTCGAGCCCGACTGTAATTGTCTTCGAAGTAGCCAACAACCACATCGGCACTTGCATCTGCCTTGAGTAGCGTAGGAATCTCTTCGACCTCATAGCGTCCGTCGGCATCTATTGTGATGACTGATTCAAAGCCCTGTGCGAGTGCGTAGCGAATGCCTGTCTGCAGGCTGCCCCACGTGGTCATGGCTAAAAGGGGCCGCAGCACTCGTGCGCCGCTTTGTTCGGCGAAAGTGCACGTGGCATCAGTGCTGCGATTGTCTACCACGAGGATGGGGGCGTCCACCAGCGCTTTTGCTCGAAGCACGAGATGAGAAATGCTTGCCTCGTGGTTGCGGGTCGAGATCACCACCATCAATTCGTGGCGCGCTGATGCCGGAGCGAGGCCCGGCGCAAGATAGCGATAGTGCCGCGCCACAGCTCGCTCACATGCTCCAATGCCGAACATCCGTTGCAAAGCGTCGGGACCAGCATTGCCTAAGCGTTCTCGCATCTGCCCGTCATGCTGCAAGCGTGCAATCGTACTGCGCCATGCCTCGATGTCTTCGAAAGGAACATGCAGTCCAGTGCGTGCTTGCGCAATAACCCACGGCATACCGGAGCCCGGCAGGTCCGTGACAATGCAGGGACGTCGATGCAACATGGCCTCCAGCAATACGATGCCGAAAGCTTCAGTACGTTCGCGCGAGGCAAGGCAGAAGATGTCGCACCCTGCAAACAAGGCATGTTTTTCCTCGTCCGACACCGAGCCCACCAGTCTCACATTGGCCTGTCTGCCCTCGTGAGTGCATTGGCGTATCAGCTCTTCCAGGGATGCTCGCAGCTCGCCTTCTCCCGCAATCAGCAACTCCACGCCTGGCATGGCCGAGACGGCTCGGATCAAGGTCTCGAAGCCTTTGTAGTAGGTCAACCGGCCGATGGACAACAGGCGCAGCCGGGTGTCGGGGCGCCAGCCTTGGCCGTGCTGCAGCGATGCTGGTGCAGGAATGGTTTCGAGGTTCAGGCCCAGCGGAACGATCTCGCATTTGCTGCGCCAGGTGCGCAGGGCATTGCTGGCCTCAAGATAGGGTGGCGACGTTGCGAATACCTGTTGGGCGCGTTCCAGCAAGGCCTGCTCGAACGGCCGGTACAGCATGTAGGCCAATGCCACGGACCACTTGATGTTGGACACCACCACATCGGAGTGCCAGTGGATGACCCAGGGCACGCGCCGCGCGATGGGCAGGGTCAGTGCCCAAAGCGCTGAGTTGTTGGGCAGGTGCAGGTGCAGTACGTCGGGCTGAATGCGTTCAATGGCGCGGCCCAGTGCGCGCCGGAATCCCATGGCCATGGGGGCATAGACCAGATTGAATTGAACGGGCACGCGTTCCAGCCAGGCGGGATCATCCGGCTCCGGATCACCATGGACCAGGGCATGGGCATCGACACCCTGGCGTCGTTGCTCGTGTATCAGGTCGGCCAGAAAGACTTCCATGCCGCCTCGGTAGGGAGGGAAGAATTTGCCGACGTGAAGTATGCGCAGGGCCATGGCGGACAGCGCCTACTTCGTCGCCTGAGGCTTTGCGGTAGCCGGGCTCAGCTGATTGCGGACTTGCCGGTACTGCGGATTCTGCGGCTCCAGGCGTATGGCCTGGTCCAGGTTCTTCAGCGCCTCCGGCAGGTTGCCCAGGCCGTGATAGGCCATTGCACGCCCGTAGAAAGCGGGCGCGCTGGGGCTGCGAGCAACCAGTGGTTCCAGCAGCTCTTTGGCTTGCGCACTATCACCCTGGCCGACAAGGGCCAGCCCCAATCCGACGATCAGGCGAGGGGCGTTTGGCGAGGTCTGCAGCAGAGTTCGGAAGTCGTCAGCTGCAACTTTGTATTGCTGCACACCTATGGCCGCCTCTGCGCGTTTCAGGCGCAGGGTCTGCTCCATTTGCTTGGCGTTGGCACTGTCTTCGGTGGGCTCGCCCAGGGCGCGTGAGTATTCCTCGAATGCTGCACGCAACTGGCCTGTGGCCATCAACGCTTCGGCTTTCTGGTAGTACAGGGCTTGGCCATTGAAGCCTTTGGCCTGGGCTGCGGCAAAGGCATTGAGGGCTTCGGGGAATTTCTTTTGCTGGGACAGAACGGCACCCATATTGAACAGCGCATTACCGCCCAAGTCTCCAAGGGCATTGGCCGTGGCGAAGTCCTGCAGCGCCTGGTCGAGCATGCCTTTGTCTGCGTGTGCTGTTCCGACGTTCAAGAAGGCACGGCCGCGTCCCACGGCATTGGCGGGGGCTTTTTTGTCGATTTTCTCAGCGGCATCGGCCCAGGATGTGCCTACATCCTGAAGAGAGAGCACGCGTTCAAAAGCCAGGGCTCCGAACACCACGCCGATGACGATGCCGACGATGTAGATGGTGCGTGGTTTGGCCCCCGTCAGCGCAATGGCCGCCAATCCCGGGATGGCCACAGCCCACAGATAGCTGCGATACAGAACGAAGGGGTCCTGCAGCCAGACCGTGGCGAATTCGGTCGCATACCAGAGCAGGGGAAACAGGAGGCAGAGCGCGACCAGGCCAATGACACCGGGACGCCTGAGCACGGCCCAGATCGAGCAGGCCAGCAGGGCCAGGTAACCGAGCGCGCCGGCTAGGTGCCAGATCGAGCCGAAGCCGAGAGGAAATGCCGGTCGCAGATCGATGGACATCCAGCCCGCATAGGGAACGATCCACAGAAAGCCATAGGCAAAGAAAAGGGCTGCCTCGTTGAGGATGCTCAGGGGATAGATCCGAGAGGTGATGCCGGGTTGAAGGGCTTCCAATTGCCTTGCATAGCCCTGGGATTGCTCATCGAAAATCTGGCCCACCAGACTGCCGAAAAAATGAAAGACTGCCGCCGAGGCAACGGCCAGCAGCAGCAAGGCCATTCCCACAATGACCATGGCAGCCTTCAGGCCGGGGCGCCGCACAAAGATATAGAGCGGCACCACCATGGCGACTGTCAGAAAAGCATGCTCCTTGGACAGTACGGCAAGCACATAGCAGATGAATGCCGCGACATGCCAGAGGGCGCGCCCGCTCTGAAGTCCACGCACAAAGGCCCAGCATGCCAGCACCGCGAACAGCGTTGCCATGACGATGGAGCGCTGCACCAGGTATCCAACGGCGTAGACCGCGACAGGGTTCAGTGCAAAAAGGATCAAGCCCAACTGCAGGGCTGCATCGCGCGATGCGAGGAAATGGGGCTGCTCTTCGATGTCATGCGGAAAGCGCGTCTGCGTCAGTAGGGCCTTGAACAGTGCATACAAAGCTGCCACGGTCGCGAGATGCAAGGCGATATTGAAGACGCGCTGCTTCCACCAGCCGGCTCCAAAGAGCTGTTCGATCCAGACGAAGCTGCCATACGACAGCGTGCGCTGTTTGAAATCTAGCAGGCTGCCATAGTTGCCGAAGATCGTTCCATCCGTCAGGCGCATATCGTCAAACAGCAGCCCGTTGTTCAGGCCGGGCAGGTAAACGCCGAATATGGCCAGCAAAAGAAGGGCACTGAACCAGTAGATCGCTTTGGGGGAGGCAGCCATTGCTTCTTGTCTTGTCTCGGATGTGGCGGAGCTTGGATGGGTTGGCCTTGCAAATGGCCTCTCATGGGAAAAGCGCAGGCAGTTTAACAGCCGTGAAACCCGGTTACTGCGCCTGCTGCGTCAAGTGATGTGAGTGTTGTGAGAAGGCCCGCGATGAAAAAAGCCCCATGTCGCGGCAGGCGCGGCATGGGGCCGGGAGGCCGTCAGGTGGAGCTAGTGCCCCTGGCGTCTTGCTTACAGGCCGGCAGCCGCACGCAGCACGGCTGCCTTGTCCGTCCGCTCCCAGGTGAACTCGGGCTCTTCACGGCCGAAGTGGCCGTAGGCGGCGGTCTTGCTGTAGATGGGGCGCAGCAGGTCCAGCATCTGGATGATGCCCTTGGGGCGCAGGTCGAAGTGGGCGGCCACCAGCTTGGCGATCTCGGCATCGGGGATGACGCCCGTGCCTTCGGTGTAGACCGTGATGTTCATCGGGCGTGCCACGCCGATGGCGTAGGCCACCTGGATCTGGCACTGGCGTGCCAGGCCGGCGGCCACGATGTTCTTGGCCACGTAGCGCGCGGCGTAGGCGGCGCTGCGGTCCACCTTGGTCGGGTCCTTGCCGCTGAAGGCGCCGCCGCCATGGGGGCAGGCACCGCCGTAGGTGTCGACGATGATCTTGCGGCCGGTCAGGCCGCAATCGCCCTGGGGGCCGCCGACAACGAAGCGGCCCGTGGGGTTGATCAGGTACTTGGTGTCCTGCAGCCACTCGGAGGGCAGCACGGGCTTGATGATTTCCTCGATGATGGCTTCGGTGAAGCTGGACTTCATCTTGGTGGCAGTTTCCGACTGGTCTGGGCTGTGCTGGGTGGACAGCACCACGGTGTCGATGCTGTGGGGCTTGCCGTCCACATAGCGCATGGTCACCTGGCTCTTGGCATCGGGGCGCAGGAAGGGCAGGCGCCCGTCCTTGCGCAGCTGGGCCTGGCGCTCGACGAGGCGGTGTGCGTAGTAGATGGGCGCGGGCATCAGCTCGGGCGTCTCGTCGCAGGCGTAGCCGAACATCAGGCCCTGGTCGCCGGCGCCGGTGTTGAGCTCGTCATCGCTGGCCTTGTCCACGCCCTGGGCGATGTCCTGGCTTTGCTTGTCGTAGGCCACGAGCACGGCGCAGCCCTTGTAGTCGATGCCGTAGTCGGTGTTGTCGTAGCCGATGCGCTTGATGGTGTCGCGTGCGACCTGGATGTAGTCGACGTTTGCGCCGGTGGTGATCTCACCTGCCAAAACCACCAGGCCCGTGTTGGTCAGCGTCTCGGCCGCAACGCGGCTGTACGGGTCTTGGGCGAAAATGGCGTCCAGGATCGCGTCAGAGATCTGGTCAGCCACCTTGTCCGGATGGCCTTCAGAGACGGATTCCGAGGTGAAAAGAAAGTCGTTCGCCATATGAATAAACTCCTTGGTTGCAGCTTTTTTGCTGGGCGCTGCCCAAGCTGCAGGAGCTCTGGCGAACGCTTTAGCAGAAATTGTTTAACGTCGCTCTGCAAGTTGCTCAGTTAACTCAGCGACACCCATCATTTTAATGCCATCCCTGTTCCGACTGTTTGCTGCACTGCCTTTGTGGCTATTGCACCCCCTTGGCGCGCTCATGGGCTGGGTGGCGTTCGCCGCTTCGGCCACGTACCGGCGCCGCTTTCTGGCCAACGCCCGGCAGGCCGGCTACGGCCTCGGCGCCGTGGCGCCGGCCGTGGGGCATGCGGGGCGCATGGTGGCGGAGCTGCCGCGCATGTGGATGGGCAGGCAGCCGAGCTGCGAGATGCACAACGAGGAATGCGTGCGCCGGGCCTACGCTGCCGGGCGCGGCATCATCTTTCTGACGCCGCACCTGGGCTGCTTCGAGCTGTCAGTGCAGCATGCGGCGCGGCAATGGTCGGCCGAGCATGGCGAGATCACCATTCTCTACCGCCCCGCGCGCCAGCCCTGGCTGGCCCGTGTCATGGAGACGGCGCGCAACCGCCCCGGCGTGCAGGCCGTGCCGACCACACTGGCCGGCGTGCGGCAGATGATCAAGGCGCTGCGCAAGGGCGCGGCTGTGGGGCTGCTGCCCGACCAGGTTCCGCCCGAGGGGCAGGGCGTCTGGTCGCCGTTCTTCGGCCGTGATGCCTATACGATGACGCTGGCGGCGCGCCTGGCGTTGCAGACGGGGGCCGCGGTGATCGTGGCCCGTTGTGAGCGCTTGTCCTGGGGGCGGGGCTATGCGCTGTATCTTGAGGAGTTGCCCGTGCCCTTGTCCGAGAATCTGGAAGCTGCGGTGCAGCAGATCAACGAGGCGATGGAACACACCATCCGCCAATGCCCGCAGCAGTACCTGTGGGGCTATGCGCGCTACAAGCAGCCGCGCCGTGAAGCAGCTGCCAACGAGGTGCATGCATGAGCGGGCGCATCGGCGTGTGGCTGATGCGGTCGCTGGCTTGGATGCCGCTGCCGTGGCTGCGGGGGCTGGGTGCGTTTCTGGGGCGTGTGCTGTTCGTGCTGGCCGCGCCGCGCCGCAAGGTGGCGCTGCGCAATCTTGCGCTGTGCTTTCCCGAGCTGACCGAGGCGCAGCGCGTGGAGCTGGCGCGCAGCAATTTCATCGTCTTTTGCCAGACCTGGCTGGACCGCAGCTGGCTGTGGGCCGCGCCGCGCGAGGTGGTGGCCGAGCGCGTGAAGCTGCAGGGCGCCGTGCATGAGCTCGACGGCGATACGCCCACCATCCTGTTCGCGCCGCATTTCTACAGCATGGACGCGGGGGGCCTGGCGCTGCCGCTGCACACCACGCGGCCCTTCACCTCGATCTTCTCCACCCACCCGGACCCTGCGGTCGATGAGTGGTTCATGTCGGGGCGCCAGCGCTTTGGCGACGTGCGCATGCTCAACCGCGCCGACGGGGTCAAGCCCATCATCTCCAGCCTGCGCAAGGGCGGGCTGCTGTACCTTTTGCCCGACATGGACTTCGGCCGCAACGACTCGGTCTTCGTGCCCTTCTTCGGCGTGAACGCGGCCACCATCCCCTCGCTGTCGCGCTTTGCACGTCTGGGCCGGGCCAAGGTGCTGGGCATGTATACGCGCATGACGCCCACGGGCTACGTGGCCGAGATCACGCCGGCATGGACGGACTTTCCCACCGACGATGCCGAGGCCGATACGGCACGCATGAACCGCGAGCTGGAAGCGGCGATTCGCACCATGCCCGACCAGTACTACTGGGTGCACAGGCGCTTCAAGACCCGGCCCGAGGGCGAGCCCTCGGTCTACTGAACGGGGCGGGACAGGAACTGCTCCAGCGCTTGCCGCACCGCATCGGGCTGCTCGTGCACGACCCAGTGCGAAGTGCCTGCCAGGTGCTGCACCGTCAGGCGCGGCACCCACGGCTCCAGACCTTCGACCAGGGCAGGCTGCAGCGCCGGGTCGCTGTCGCCCCAGAGCACATGCGTGGGCACGCCGATGTCCAGCATCTCGGGCGGCAGCCTCAGGTTGCGCAGTGCGTCGGCTGAGTCCGGATCTTCGGGCCGGGGCGGCACCAGGGGACTGGCGCCGTAGTAGTGGCAGGAGCCTTGCACGCCCAGGTCCCAGTGCTCGCGGTAGCGCTGCTGCAACTGCGGCGTGAGCCATCCGGGCAACTCGCCCTGCGGTGTGCGGAAAAATCCCAGCATGCGCTGCCAGCCGTTGTCGGCCAGCAGGGCGGGTGCGTCGGGGCGGCGCAGGAAATGCATGTACTGGCTTGCAGCCTGCTGCACGGGGTTGTCCAGCAACTCGCGCAGAAAGGCGCCTGGATGCGGGGCGTTGAGGATCATCAGCCGCTGCATCAGCCCGGGATGGCGATTGGCCAGACCCCAGGCCAGGGCACCGCCCCAGTCGTGGGCGATCACGCAGGCTGCGGGTGCGCCAGGGCTTTCGATGGCGATCAGCGCCGCCAGATCCTGCAGCAGGTGCTTGGCCTTGTACTGCTCCACGCCGGCCGGCTGGCTGGAATGGCCAAAGCCCCGCAGATCGGGGGCGACGCAACGCCATTGCGTGCCGAACTGCTCCAGCATGCCTTCCCAGATGAAGCTGCCCTCGGGAAAGCCGTGCAGGAACAGCAGCAGCGGCCGGCCGGGTTCGCCGCTGACGCGGCAGTGCAGATGGATGCCGTGAGGCAGCTCACGAATGCAGGTGGTCACCATGTTGCGCTCCTTGCGGGGCGCTGGCTACACGAGCGCCTCCGGGCGCTAATCTTGGGGGCTGTCGCTCTCGCCGGGCGTCGCGGCTGCGACGTCCGCCTGCGGTGCAGCAGCGGCCGGCTGGGCCAGCCCTTCGGGATGACTCCAGTGCCACAGCAGCTGGGCCACCTCGTCCACACCCTGCTTCTTCAGCGCGGAGAACATGCGCACCTCGCCACCGCCGGCATTGAGCCGCGTGATGGACAGCACCTTGGCCTGCTCGGCGCGCGTGAGCTTGTCGGCCTTGGTCAGCAGCACGAGGAACTTCAGGCCCTCCTGCACGCGCGGGCGCAGGGCATCGAGCAAGGCTTCGTCGAGTTCGGTCAGGCCCAGTCGCGGATCGCACAGCAGCACGATGCCCGTCAGGCTCTCGCGGCTGACCAGATAGTTCAGCATCACGCGCTGCCAGCGCTGCTTGTCCGTGCGCGACACGGCGGCGTAGCCGTAGCCGGGCAGATCGGCCAGCACGGCGTCGGTCACGCCCTGCTTGCCCAGGGAGAACAGGTTGATGTGCTGCGTGCGGCCGGGCTTCTTCGAGGCGAAGGCCAGCTGCTTTTGCTGCGTCAGCGTGTTGATGCAGGTGGACTTGCCGGCATTGGAGCGGCCCACGAACGCGATCTCGGGCACATCGACCTTGGGAAGATGGTGCAGTTGCGCAGCCGTCGTCAAAAAGCGCGTCGTGTGCATCCATCCCATGGCGAGCTTGGGATCGATCAGGGAGGAAGTGGGGGCGGCATCGGCAGCCGGCGCAGCAGGATTCATGGTGTGGTCAGTCTCTCGGGGCCTCATTGTAGGTTCCCCCATGATCCAGCGCCCCCCGCGGGCTATAGGCTGCGTTGCAGGCCGAGCGCGTCGCCTGAAGCCGGCGCGCCCCAGCGCCAGGGACAGCGAGCAAGGGCCGCCCCGCAGCGATGCTGTCGTCCCCCTCCCGCGTAGCGAGAGAGGGGGAAGGCGCGCAGCGCCTCAGGGGGAGCCTCAAACCTCCTCGCTCCAGCAAAACCCATCCCGCGCAATCATCGCGCTGGCCGCGCTGGGCCCCCAACTGCCAGCCGCATAGCCGCGCGGCCCCGAGAGATCGTTGCGCCAGTGCTGCAGTATGGGTTCCACCCAGCGCCAGGCCTGTTCCTGCTCGTCGCTGCGCACGAACAGGTTCAACCGTCCGGCGATCACGTCCAGCAGCAGGCGTTCGTAGGCGCCCACGCGCTTGGCGCCGAAGCGCTGGTCGAAGTCCAGGTTCAGGTGCACGGGGGCCAGCGAAGGCTCGGCCTGCTGCTGGGTGGCGCCCTGGGCCAGCAGGTGCAGCTCCAGCCCGTCCTTGGGTTGCAGGTTGATGACCAGGCGGTTGGCTTCGGACAGGGGTGAGCGGAAGATGGGATGGGGCACGGGCCGGAAGTTCACGACGATGCGCGCATCCCTTCCTGCCAGCCGCTTGCCGGTGCGGATGTAGAAGGGCACGCCGGCCCAGCGCCAGTTGCAGATCTCGGTGCGCAGGGCGACGAAGGTCTCGGTCTGGCTGCCGGCCGCCACGCCTTTCTCTTGCTGGTAGGCGGGCACGGGCTGGCCCTGGCTGGCGCCGGCCAGATACTGGCCGCGCACCACGTGCTGGCTCAGGGTTTCCGGCGTCCAGGGCTTGAGCGACTGCAGCACCTTGAGCTTTTCGTCGCGGATGGCGTGGGCCGAGGCGTTGATCGGCGGCTCCATGCCGATGGCGCACAGCAGTTGCAGGGCATGGTTTTGCACCATGTCGCGCAGCGCGCCGGTCTGGTCATAGAAGGCGCCACGGCTTTCCACGCCCAGTTCCTCGGCAATGGTGATCTGGATGTTGGCAATGGTCTCGCGCCGCCACAGCGGCTCGAACAGGGCGTTGCCGAAGCGCAGGGCCAGCAGGTTCTGGACCGAGGGCTTGCCCAGGTAGTGGTCTATGCGAAACACCTGCTCTTCGCACAGGACCTTGCGCAGCGTGGCGTTGATGGCCTGGTTGGAGGCCAGGTCGTGGCCCAGCGGCTTTTCCAGCACCACGCGCGTCTGCGGGCCATTCAGGCCCACGGCGGCAATCTGCTCGCAAACCGTGGTGAACAGGCTGGGCGCAGTGGCCAGGTACATCACCACCGTCTCGGCGCCGCGCGTGTTCAGCGCCGTGGCCAGGCGCTCGTAGTCGGCGGGTTGCGACAGGTCCATGCGCAGGTAGTGCAGCAGGGCCGCGAAACGCGAGAACTCCTCCGGACTGGGGCGCTTGGACAGTTCCACCTTTTCGAAGCGGCCCTGGATGAGCGCGCGGTACTGGTCGTCACTCAGATCATCGCGACCCACGCACAGGATGCGTCCCCCCTCGGGGAGGGTGCCGTGGCGGAACGCCTGGAACAGCGCGGGCATCAGCTTGCGCCATGTGAGATCACCCGTGCCACCGAACAAAACCAGATCGAAACCCATGCTGTCTCCACAAGTTGGTGTGTCTATTTTTTTTGGTAACTTGGTTACCAAAATTTTGAGGAATCGGATAAATTATAGGAAGGTATTGAGGTTTTATTCCAGAGATGTGTTGTCGATTTGGTAATCAGATTACTTTCATCCCATGCTGTCCGTCATTCCCCAGCCCCCGCGCTGCGACCATGCCACTGTCTGGCCTGCGCTGCACCACCATGCCTTGGCCCTGCGCAAGGGCTTCGATCTGCGCCACGCCTTTGCCGATGATCCCGGCCGGTTCGCGCACTTCAGCCAGGAGGCGCCACACTGTTTTGCAGACCTGTCCAAGAACCTCTGGGATGCACCAGCCGAGGCGCTGCTGTTGCGTCTGGCGCGCGAGTGCGCAGTAGAGCAGCAGCGCGATGCCATGTTCGCCGGAGAGCACGTCAACGGCAGCGAGGGCCGCGCCGTGCTGCACGCGCTACTGCGCTGCCCGCGCGGCGAGTCGCCGCCGGGCCTGGCATGGGCCCTGGCCCAGGTGCACGAAACGCTGGATGCCATGCTGGCCTATGCCGAGCGCGTGAGGGCCGATGCCGGCATCACCGATGTGGTGTGCATGGGCATCGGCGGATCGGGCCTGGGGCCGCAGATGGCCGTGCAGGCGCTGCAGGGAATGTGCGACGCACGGCGGCGCATGCACTTCGTCTCCAACGTGGATGGGCATGAGCTGCAATCGGTGCTCGATGGGCTGCAGCCGCGCAGCACGCTGTTCATCGTGGCCTCCAAGGTCTTCAACACGCAGGAGACGCTGACCAATGCGCGCAGTGCGCTGCAATGGTTCCATGCGCAGGGCGGTGAAGATGTGGCGCGGCATTTCGTGGCGTTGACCACCAATGCCTCGGCGGCTGCGCAGATGGGCATCACCACCACTTTCGGTTTCTGGGACTGGGTGGGCGGTCGCTATTCGCTGTGGTCGGCGATCGGGCTGCCCGTGGCCCTCGCCGTGGGAGTAGCGGCATTCCGCGACCTGCTGGCCGGCGCGCATGCCATGGACCACCACTTCCGCACGGCACCGCTGCAGGCCAATCTGCCCGTGCGCCTGGGCCTGCTCGATGTCTGGAACCGCAATCTGCTGGGCTTTGCCAGCCGCTGCATTGCGCCCTACCACGCAGGCCTGAGGCGCCTGCCGGCCTATCTGCAGCAACTGGAGATGGAGAGCAATGGCAAGCGCGTGGACCGCCAGGGCCGGCCGCTGGCGCTGGGCTCAGCCCCCGTGCTCTGGGGCGAGCCGGGTACGGATGGGCAGCATGCCTTCTTCCAGATGCTGCACCAGGGGACGGACATCGTGCCGCTGGAGATCATCGCCGTGCAGCGGCCGTCGCACGGCCTGCAGGGCCACCATGAGCAACTGCTGGCCAACGCCCTGGCCCAGGCCCAGGCCTTGATGCAGGGGCGTTCCTGCGATGATGGCCATCGCCACTTCCCGGGCAACCGGCCCAGTACCTTCGTACTGCTGGATGCGCTCACGCCGGCGGCGCTGGGTGCGCTGATCGCCTTGCAGGAGCACCGCGTGTTCGTGGCGGGCGCGCTGTGGGGCCTCAACAGCTTCGACCAATGGGGGGTGGAGCTGGGCAAGCTGCTGGCGCGCGACCTGCAGCAGCGCCTGGCCAGCGGGGATGTGGCGGAGCTCGATGCATCGACCGCAGGACTGCTGCAGCGCATGCGGGCCTGACGCCCCTGGCAACACGTTGCCGGGGCTGTGCAGGCTCAGGCTTCGCGGAAGCTGTTCACCGGCAGGCCCGGCACATCAACACGGCACTCCATCAGTGCGCCGGCAGGCACCTGCGCCGATCGCTCCGGATCGGGCCGGCCGTGTCCGGCCGAGGTGATGTACAGCGTGCGCAGGTCCTCCCCCCCAAAGCAGACCATGGTGGGGCAGCGCACGGGCGTGTCCAGGCGCTGCAGCACATCGCCCTCGGGGCTCAGTTGCAGCACGCAGCCGCCTTCGTACATGGCCACCCAGTAGTTGCCCCGGACGTCGACGCTGGCGCCGTCGGGGCGGCCGCCATAGAGCCTGCCCTCGGCCTTGGGTGCGAAGGCCTTCCACAGCGAGCGCGTGCCCAGCGTGCCGGATTCCAGGTCGAAGGCAAAGCGGTCTATGCGGTGGGCTGGCGTGTCTGCCCAGTACATCCAGGCGTCATCGGGGCTGAAGGCCAAGCCGTTGGCCGTGGTGCAGTCGCCTGCCATGCGCTGAACGGCGTAGCCTCCGGCGCCGTCCGCGCGAAGGCACCACAGCGCGGCATCGGGCGCCGTCTTGGGCGAGAACAGTGACCCCGCCCACAGCCGCCCGGCGCGGTCGCAGCGCCCGTCGTTGAGCCGCAGCTGCTGCGGATCATGGTCCAGGCGGGCGATCATTTCGGTGTGTCCCGTGGCGGTGTCCAGCAGGCCGAAGCCATCGCGCAGCCCCACCACGATGCGGCCCCGGTCCGTGGGAGCGCAGCAGCCCGGTTCGCTGGGCGTGGCCCAGCTGCGGTGCAGGCCTGTGGCGGGCTCCCAGGAATGGATGTGCCGGTCCTGGATATCGCACCAGTAGAGCCGGTGTTCCTGCGGGTGCCAGAAGGGGGACTCGCCGAGTGCACTCGGTGGAACAGGGATGCGCTGCACGGCCATGGTCTGCCTCGGAGATGCGGATGAACGGAATTCTAGGAGGTCGGGACGCACCGCAGCAGCGGCAAATGGTTTGATGCATCGGCTAAGGGATATCACCGGATTGGCTGCGCATAAAAGTATCGAAAGGCGCATCTGTCGTACCAGTCCGGGCACGAGGCCGTCGCCACAATGCCTCATCCGCAGCCGGGATGGGAGGCGCGGTGATCCAGCATTCGAAGACCAGGGAACAAGGAGACAAAAAATGCACAGCTTGCTCAAGGCCAGCCTCACATGGGCCATGGCCACTGCCGCAGCGGGCGCACTCGCCGGCACCGAACTCGTGATCGCCACCGTGAACAACGGCCACATGATCGAGATGCAAAAGCTCACCCCCCGGTTCGAGAAGGCCCACCCCGACATCACGCTCAAATGGGTGACGCTGGAAGAAGGCGTGCTGCGCCAGCGCGTGACCACCGACATCGCCACCAAGGGCGGCCAGTTCGATGTGATGACCGTGGGCATCTACGAGGTGCCGATCTGGTCGAAGAAGGGCTGGCTGCAGCCCATTGCCACCGATGCCGCCTATGACGCGGCCGATCTGCTGCCCACCATCCGCGAAGGCCTATCCTACGAAGGCAAGCTCTATGCCTCGCCCTTCTATGGCGAAGGCTCCATGCTCATGTACCGCAAGGACCTGGCCGACAAGGCGGGTTTTCAGATGCCCGACAAGCCCACCTGGGAGCAGGTCCGGGAGTTCGCCTCCAAGGTCCACGATCCCAAGGCCGGGGTCTACGGGATCTGCCTGCGCGGCAAGCCGGGCTGGGGGGACAACATGGCCCTGATCACCACCATGGCCAATACCTTCGGCGGCCAATGGTTCGACATGCAGTGGAAGCCGCAGATCGACACACCCGCCTGGAAGAAGGCCGTGGGTTTCTATGTGGACCTGATGAAGGCCTATGGCCCCCCGGGCGCCTCGGCCAACAGCTTCAATGAGAACCTGGCCCTGTTCAACGAGGGCAAGTGCGGCGCCTGGGTGGATGCGAGCATCGCCGCCTCCTTCGTGAGCGACCCCAAGCAATCCAAGGTGGCCGACAAGGTGGCCTATGCGGCTGCACCCGTGGCCAGCACGCCCAAGGGATCGACCTGGCTGTGGACCTGGAACCTGGCCATTCCCTCCAGCTCGAAGAAGGCCGATGCGGCCCAGGTCTTCGTGAAGTGGGCCACCTCCAGGGAGTATGTGCAGTTGGTAGCGCAGGAGCACGGCTGGCGTGCCGTGCCCACAGGAACGCGCCAGTCCACCTATGCCAATGCCGAGTTCCAGAAGGTGGCGGGCTTTGCCGCAGCCGAGAAGCGGGCCATCGACAGCGTGAGCCTGACCGATGCGACCGAGCCCAAGTCGCCCTATGCCGGCGTGCAGTACGTCGCGATTCCAGAGTTCCAGGCCATTGGCATTGCCGTGGGACAGCAGATGAGCGCCGCACTGTCGGGCAAGGTCACGGTGGAGCAGGCGCTCAGTACCTCGCAGACGCTGGCCGAACGCGAGATGAGGAAAAGCGGCTACTACAAATGAGGGCCGATAGGACTCCCGACAGGGCGGCGTCCGCCAGGCGCCTGCTGCCCCGCGCCCTGATGGCGCCCGCCGTGGCCGTGCTGCTGTGCTGGATGCTCGTGCCCTTGTTGATGACGATTTATTTCTCGCTCGTCAACTACAACCTCATGCAGCCGGGCGAGCACCGCTTCGCCGGCTGGGGCAACTACGCCTTCTTCATCACCGATCCGGACTTCCTGCCCGCCGTGTGGAACACGCTGAACTTCCTGGCCAGCGTGGTGCTGATCACCCTGGTGCTGGGCGTGCTGATCGCTTTGCTGATCAACGAGCCGTTTCCGGGGCGCGGCGTCGTGCGGGTGCTGCTGATCTCGCCGTTCTTCGTGATGCCCACGGTCAATGCGCTGCTGTGGAAACACATGATGATGAACCCGATCTATGGCGTGCTGGCCAGCCTGTGGAGGGCCGTCGGACTGCAGCCCGTGGACTGGCTCACCGAGATGCCGCTGCTGTCCGTCATCGTCATGGTGTCCTGGCAATGGCTGCCCTTCGCCTGCCTGATCTTCATCACCTCGCTGCAGTCGCTGGACCGCGAGCAGATGGAGGCGGCGCGCATGGATGGCGCCAACGCCCTGCAGCGCTTTTACTACCTCACGCTGCCCCATCTGGCGCGGCCCATGGCGGTGGTGGTGATGATCGAGATGATCTTCCTGCTCAGCGTGTTCGCCGAGATCGCCATCACCACGGCGGGCGGGCCCGGCAACGAGAGCACCAACCTGACCTACCTGATCTACAAGCAGTCGCTGATGAACTTCGACGTGGGCGTGGCCTCGGCCGGTGCACTGTTTGCCGTGGTGCTGGCCAACATCGTCTCCCTCTTCCTGATCCGCATCGTGGGCAAGAGCCTGGACTGAGGGCATGATGAAAACAAGTTCCTCCACCCTGGTGCGCGCCGCTGCGGCATGGGCCGTGGCACTGCTGCTGTTCTTCCCGCTGGCCTGGCTGTTCCTGACGGCCTTCAAGACGGAACTGCAGGCCATTGCCGTGCCGCCGCTGTTCGTGTTCGAGCCCACGCTGGCCAACTTCGGCGAAGTGCAGCAGCGCAGCGACTACCTGCTGTATGCGCGCAATTCGCTGATCACCAGCCTGGCCTCGACCCTGATCGGCCTGGCCATCGCCGTGCCTGCTGCCTACTCCATGGCGTTCTTCCGCAGCCGCCACACGCGCGACGTGCTCATGTGGATGCTCTCGACCAAGATGATGCCGGCCGTGGGGGCCCTGCTGCCCATCTATATGCTGGCGCAAGGGGCGGGCTTGCTGGATTCGCTCACCGTGCTGGTCATCGTCTTCACGCTGTCCAACCTGCCCATCATGGTCTGGATGCTCTACAGCGCGCTCAAGGACATCCCCAACGAGATCCTGGAAGCGGCGCGCATGGATGGCGCAGGCCTGTGGGCCGAGTTCCGACATGTGGTGCTGCCGCTGGCTGTGGGCGGCATTGCCTCCACCGGGCTGCTGTGCCTGGTGTTGAGCTGGAACGAGGCCTTCTGGTCGCTGAACCTGAGCAGCGCCCGGGCCGGCACGCTGGCCACGCTGATCGCCTCGTATGCCAGCCCTGAAGGGCTGTTCTGGGCCAAGCTCTCGGCCGCTTCGCTGATCGCCATCGCTCCCATCGTGGTGTTTGGCTGGTTCAGCCAGAAGCAACTGGTGCAGGGCATGACCTTTGGCGCCGTCAAGTAGCCGTCCGGCATCCATTTCGCGGCTTTGTGCTGCACAAGGAAAACCATGGCCTATCTGCAACTTCAGGACATACGCAAGCGCTTCGGAGAGGCGCAGATCATCCGCGGCGTGGACCTCGCCATCGAGCGCGGCGAATTCATCGTCTTCGTCGGGCCTTCGGGCTGCGGCAAGTCCACGCTGCTGCGCCTGATCGCCGGGCTGGAGAGCATCACTTCGGGGCAGCTGCTGCTCGATGGGCGCGACATCACGCATGCGCCATCGGGCGAGCGCGACCTGGCAATGGTGTTCCAGAGCTATGCGCTGTATCCGCACATGAGCGTGTACGACAACATGTCCTTCGCGCTGCGCCTGGCCGGCGTGCCGAAAGAGGAGATACGCCGAAAGGTCGGGCAGGCGGCCGAGACGCTCAACCTCACGCCCTATCTGGAACGAAAGCCGCGCGACCTGTCGGGCGGCCAGCGTCAGCGCGTGGCCATAGGCCGGGCCATCGTGCGTGCGCCCAAGGTGTTCCTGTTCGACGAGCCGCTGTCCAACCTCGATGCGGCGCTGCGCGGCAACACGCGGGTGGAAATCCACAAGCTGCACAAGGCGCTGGGCGCCACCACTATCTATGTCACCCATGACCAGGTCGAGGCCATGACCCTGGCCGACCGCGTGGTGGTGTTGCGCGATGGCTGCATCGAACAGGTGGGTGCACCCCTGGCGCTCTACGACCATCCGGCCAACCAGTTCGTTGCGCAGTTCATCGGCATGCCGTCGATGAACCTGATCGCCGCCGGGGCACTGCCCGTGTTCTCCGGGGCCACGCAGGGCCGCCTGCCCGCCGACGGCACGCTGGGCATACGCCCCGAGGCCTTGCGCGTGGCCAGAGCGCAGGTCGCAACCGATGCCGCTGCACAGAGACAGGTCATGGGCCGCGTGGACCTGATCGAGGCCTTGGGCGCCGACACGCTGATCCATGTCAGCGTGGGCGGGGCGCAGCTCATCGCGCGCCAGGCCGAGCGCACGCCACTGGCCGTGGGCGACGCGGTGTCCGTCGCGCTGGACACCGGCTGCGCTCTGCACCTGTTCGACCGCCAGGGACGCACGCTGGCAGGCGCCTGAGCGCTTCGCTCCGAGAGGCTGCCCGGAGCAGTCATCCTTTCTTCCTCATCTCCCTCTGGTCACCATGAACGCGATTGTTCCGCATCTTTCCAGCCCCACGGTGCTGCACCTGGGCCTGGGTTCCTTTCACCGTGCGCACCAGGCCGCTTACCAACAGCGGCTGATCGATGCAGGGGACACGCAATGGGAGCTGGTGGGGGCCAACCTGCGCTCCGACATGGCGCAGACGCTGGAGGCGCTGGCGCGCCAGGGAGGGGCTTACACACTGGAGACGATTGCGCCTGGCGGATCGGTGCGCTACCAACGCATCGAGGCCCTGCGCGAAGTGATCCCCCATGCGCCCGGGCTGGCTGCTGTGATCGCGCGCGGAGCCAGCCCCTGCACACGTGTCATCTCCCTCACCGTGACCGAGGCTGGCTACTACCTCGATGGCAGCGGCGTGCTGGACACCGGCAGCCCGGAGCTTGCGGCCGACATCGGCCGCATGCGCCAGGGGCAGGTCGGAGAGACGATCTATGGCGTGCTGTGCGCCATCCTGCAGTTGCGCCGCTGTGCACATGCCGGCCCGGTCACACTGCTGAGCTGCGACAACCTGCGCCACAACGGCGATCGCCTGCTGGCCGGCCTGCTGGCCTTCATGCAACTGGCGCAACTGCAGGAACTGGCCGAGTGGGCAGGGCACAACATCAGCTGCCCGAATGCCATGGTCGACCGCATCACCCCGCGCCCACCGCCGGAGCTGCGCGAGCGCGTGCAGGCCGCGACGGGCTGGGACGATGCGGCCGCCGTGACGGCCGAAAGCTTTTCACAGTGGGTGATAGAGGACCGCTTCGTCGCAGGCCGCCCGCCCTGGGAGCGCGTGGGCGTGGAGATGGTGTCTTCCGTGGCTCCCTACGAGGAGGCCAAGATCCGCATCCTCAACGCCAGCCACAGCTGCATTGCCTGGGCCGGCACGCTGGCGGGACTGCGCTTCATCCACGAAGGCAGTGCCGTGCCGGCGATACGTCAGATGGCATGGGACTATGTGACGCAGGACGTGATTCCCTGCCTTGCAACACCCGGCAAGGCATCGGCCCTGGACCTGCCGGCCTACCGCGACACCGTGCTGGAACGCTTCGGCAACCCTGCGATACG
Organism: Delftia sp. BGA-UO-ETr-SB1; assembly: GCF_059567865.1. NCBI lineage: Bacteria > Pseudomonadati > Pseudomonadota > Betaproteobacteria > Burkholderiales > Comamonadaceae > Delftia > Delftia sp. BGA-UO-ETr-SB1. The sequence goes on from NZ_JCAQOW010000006.1 coordinate 1,179,710, forward strand.
CGACACCAACCAGCGCGTGGCGGCCGACGGCTTTGCCAAGATCCCGGGCTTCATCGCGCCCACGGTGCGCGAGCGCATCGCGCAGGGCGCGTCCATGGATGCCGTGGCCATGCTGCCGGCGCTGTTCCTGGTTTTTCTGCAGCGCTGGCACCATGACACACTGCCCTATGCCTACCAGGATCAGGCCATGGACCCCGCAGTGGCACACGCCATCTGCGCCGCCACCGACCCCGTGGCCGCGCTGTGTGCCGAAGTGCCCTTGTGGGGTGAGGCCGCGGGCCATACGCATCTGGTGGAGGCGGTCCGCCGTGCCACAGACCGTGTCCATGCTTTTGTCCAACAGGCAGCGAGGTAGAACGCATGCGCATAGCCATCGCGGGCGAAGCCCTGATCGATTTCACCGCCACGGGCGGCCTGGCCTTCCAGGGCCATGAAGGAGGCGCGCCCGCCAACTGTGCCGTGGCCGCCGCGCGGCTCGGACAGGCCACGGGCTTTGTCTCGCAACTGTCGCGCGATCTCTTCGGCGAACGCCTTTTCGCGCACCTGCAGGGCAACGGCGTGGACATGCGCCTGGTGCAGCGCTGCGATGCGCCCAGCACGCTGGCCTTTGTCGAGCATGCGCAAGGCACCAACCGCTATGCCTTCTATACGCAGGCAACGGCGGACACGCTGTGGGCACCTGCCGAGCTGCCCGAGTTGCCGCCCGAATGCCGCTATCTGCAGTTCGGCTCCATCGCATTGCTGCACACCCCTGTCGGGCCGCGCATCCTGGACCTGGTGGCGGCTGAGCGCGGACGGCGCATCATCGTCTTCGACCCGAACGTGCGGCCCACGCTGATCCGCGATGCCCAGGCCTTCCGGCGCGACTGCCTGGGCTGGCTGGCCCAGGCAGACCTGGTCAAGCTCAGCGATGAGGACCTGGCCTTTATCGCGCCCGGCGTTCCGGCGCTGGAGGCCGCCGGGCGCTGGCTGGCGCTGGGTCCCCGGGCCGTGGTGCTCACGCGCGGAGCGGCCGGCGCGACCTTGCTGCGTGCAGGACAGGTGCCTTTGTCGGTGCAGCCGCCGGCCGTGCAACTGGTGGATACCATCGGCGCGGGCGACACCTTTGGCGCGGCGCTATCGGTTGCGCTGCTGGAGCAGGGTGTCGAGCAGCCGGGCCAGTTGCAGGAACTGCCCGAGAGCGCGTGGCGCCAGGTGCTGCGCTTTGCCGCAACGGCCGCAGCGCTCAACTGCACGCGCGCCGGTGCCCAGCCGCCCCGGCGCGCGGAACTCGATGCCGCGCTGGCAGCCCATTGCGGTGGATAGCCGCCGCTGGTGATACTGTTTGCCCATGGCCTCTCCAGAAACCGTCACGCTGCCATGACCAGCCCACGCCGCCGCACACCCCGCCAGCGTCACCCTGAACTGGAGCGCGATTTCGTGCGGACGCCCGCGCTGGGCTATGAGGATATGGAGGGCAGCGGCCTGGTGCGCTGCCTGGCACATGGTTTCCCAAGCCCCCTGGTGCGCTGGCATTTCCATGAGGAGTACGAGCTGCACCTCATCACCGACACCTCGGGCCGCGCCTTCGTGGGAGACTGGATAGGACCCTTCGAGCCCGGCCACCTCGTGCTGTGCGGCCCGCGCCTGCCGCACAACTGGATCTCGTTCGATGCGCCAGATGGGGGCTCGCCTGCACGCGACTACGTGATTCTTTTCAACCACGACCCCATCGCCCGTGCGGCCGAGCAGATCCCGGAGATGCGCGAGGTGCTTCAACTGCTGGACCGTGCGCGCCATGGCATCGAGTTCTTCGGCTTGGCGCAGACGGCGCGCGCGCACTGGGATGCGGTCAGGAGTGCGCGCGGAATGCGCCGCTTCACGGCCTTTTGCGCGCTGCTGTCCGATCTGGCCGAGTGCACCGATTACCGGCTGCTGTCAGCCGTGCAGATGCAGGGCGCCCAGGGCGAGGCCCAGGTGGACCAGATCAACGAGGTGGTCAACCGCATCATGGCGCGCGTGAGCGAGCCGCTGAGCCTGGCCGACGTGGCGGCCGAGCTGGGCATGAGCGAGAGCCGCTTCAGCCGCTTCTTCCGCCGGGCCACGGGCAACAGCTTCACCGACTTCGTCAGCCGGGTACGCATCAACAGCGCATGCCACCTGCTCATGCAGACCGACAGCTTCATCGCCGACATCTGCTACCAGGTGGGCTTCAACAACGTGGCCAACTTCAACAGGCGCTTCCTGGAGATCAAGGGCATGACGCCCTCGGAGTTCCGCCGCCAGGCGGACAGCCGCTTCGGCGCGGGTTGAAGCGACGGGGAAGCGGAATCTGGCGCGCACGGGTGTGGTATTGCGCGCCACATGGGTAGAGCCCTTATTGCCGCGCTGGCACAGATCGATATGCTGGGCTGCGAAAAACATATGTTCAGTACCGAATCCGTGGCCAGTTTGTGACCACGATCAAGGAATATGTTTTCCTCTGTGCGCAGGGGCGAAACCAGGGTTCCTGACGATATCAATCACAGGGGACCCCATTGTAGAATCCGCCGAATTTTGCGCTTTCAACAACAGAACCACGCCCTCGATATGAAGTTGCTTGCCTCTTTGCTGACGGCTGCCATTCTTGCTGCAGCCCCCGCCTTTCCCGCTTTCTCCGCTGGCGAGGCACCTGCTGCCTCGACACAGCCGAAGGCGGCCAAGGCCGACCTGGCGAAGGGCGAGGCCAGCTACACCGCCGTCTGCGCGGCATGCCATGCGGCCGACGGCAATTCCACCATCCCGCTGCAGCCCAAGCTGGCCGGCCAGCATCCCGAGTACCTGGTCAAGCAGTTGCTGGAGTTCAAGGGCGACAAGCGCAAGGACCCCGTGATGAAGGGCTTTGCCAGCATGCTCAGCGAGCCTGACATGAAGAACATCGCCGCCTGGCTGCACACGCAAAAGCCCAAGGACGGCTTTGCCAAGGACAAGGATCTGGTGGCCATGGGCGAGCGCATCTACCGCGGCGGCATCCAGGAGCGCAACATTGCTGCCTGCGCGGGCTGCCACAGCCCCAACGGCGCCGGCATTCCAGCCCAGTACCCGCGCCTGGCGGGTCAGCATGCCGACTACACAACGACCCAGCTCACGGCCTTCCGTGACGGCAAGCGCGGCAATAGCATTCAGATGACGCAGGTTGCTGCCAAGCTTAACGATCGCGAAATCAAGGCCGTGGCAGACTACATCGCTGGCCTGCGTTGATGCGATCCCGGGGCCGACGCGGTTCCCAGGGTAATCACCGGGAACCTATTGCTTTATAGACACCCCAAGCCAGGCGGGTCCATCGCATGAATGCAGATGGTCCCGCTTTTTTCATTCGGGTTTTGGCTTTTCGTTCTTCATGTCAGACAACTCTTCCGGTGCCGCTCTTGCTCCCTCCCGCCCGCAGGCCGCGCGCGCGACCCTGGAGCTGCTGGCATCGATGCGCTTCGCGATCTCGCTGCTGACGGTCATCTGCATTGCCTCGGTGATCGGCACCGTGCTCAAGCAGCATGAGCCGGTGGGCAACTACGTCAACCAGTTCGGGCCTTTCTGGGCCCAGCTGTTCCTCGCGCTCAAGCTCAATGCGGTCTACAGCGCCTGGTGGTTCCTGCTGATCCTGGCCTTTCTGGTGATCAGCACCTCGCTGTGCGTGGCCCGCCATGCGCCCAAGTACCTGGCCGATCTGCGCAGCTACAAGGAAAACGTTCGCGAACAAAGCCTCAAGGCCTTCGGCCACCGTGCGCAGAACGTGGTGCCCGGCAGCACCGAAGAGGCCGCCAGGCGCCTGGGCCAGCAACTGGTGTCGGGGGGCTGGAAGGTGCGGCTGCAGCAGCGCGATACGGCGGCCGGTCCCGGCACGGGGTGGATGCTGGCGGCCAAGGCGGGCGCGGCCCACAAGCTGGGCTATATCGCGGCCCACAGCGCCATCGTGCTGATCTGCCTGGGCGGGCTGTTCGATGGCGACCTCATCGTGCGCGCGCAGATGTGGCTGGGAGGCAAAACACCTTATACCGGCGGTGGCCTGATCTCCGAGGTGTCCGAGCAGCACCGGCTGAGCGAGCGCAACCCCACCTTCCGAGGCAACCTGCTGGTGACCGAGGGCGGCACGGCAGGCACGGCCATCCTGTCGCAGTCCGACGGCGTGCTGCTGCAGGAGCTGCCCTTTGCGGTGGAGCTCAAGAAATTCATCGTGGAGTACTACTCCACGGGCATGCCCAAGCTGTTCGCCAGCGAGGTCGTCATCCACGACAAGGCCACGGGCGAGAAGCTGGAAAAGCGCATCGAGGTCAACCACCCGGCCAGCTACCGTGGCATCGAGATCTACCAGTCCAGCTTTGACGACGGCGGCTCGTCGGTTAAGCTGCGCGCCGTGCCGCTGGAGGCGGGAGCCAAGCCCTTTGATGTCGAGGGCGTGATAGGCGGATCGGACCAGTTCGTGCGCAAGCTCCCGGACGGCAAGGACGAGACAGTGACGCTGGAGTTTGCCGAACTGCGCACCATCAACGTGGAGAACTTCGGCGGTGGCGGCGGGGCCAATGGCAGCGGCACCGATGTGCGCAAGGTGGACCTGAAGCAGGCCATCGACGAGCGCCTGGGCGCGGCCCACAAGACCGTGACCAAGAAGGAGCTGCGCAACATCGGCCCCAGCATCCGCTACAAGCTGCGCGATGCCTCGGGCCAGGCGCGCGAGTTCCAGAACTACATGCTGCCCGTGGACACGGGCGACGGCCAGCGCGTGTTCCTGCTGGGCGTGCGCGACAACCAGGCCGATGCCATGCGCTACCTGCGCATTCCCGCCGATCCCGAAAGCGAGATGGACACCTTCCTGCGCCTGCGCAGCGCGCTGCAGGACCCCAGGCTGCGCGAGCAGGCTGCCAAGGCCTATGTGGCCAAGGCCATCGACGCCTCGCGTTCCGAACTGAGCGGCGCGTTGGCGCAGTCGGCCACCAAGGCGCTGGAATTGTTCGCGGGCCAGACCGACAAGAAGGGACCGGACGGCAAGCCGCTGGGCGGGCTGCAGGCCATCTCGGACTTCATGGAAAGCAATGTGCCTGCGGCCGAGCGCGAACGTGCGGGCGAGGTGCTGGTGCGCATTCTCAACGGCGTGCTGTTCGAGCTGGCCCAGATCGTGCGCACGCAGGCGGGCCAGGCGCCCCTGGAGCCCAGCGAGCAGACGCAGTCCTTCATGACCCAGGCCGTGTTCTCGCTCAGCGATGCGCAGTTCTACCCCATGCCCATGGTCTTCATGCTGCAGGACTTCAAGCAGGTGCAGGCCAGCGTCTTCCAGGTGGCGCGCGCCCCGGGCAAGAACGTGGTGTATCTGGGCTGCCTGTTCCTGATCATCGGCGTGTTCTGCATGCTGTACGTGCGCGACCGCCGCCTCTGGATCTGGCTCACGCCCCGCGATGGGGAAAGCCATGCCGAAATGGCCTTGTCCACCAATCGCAAGACACTCGATGGTGATAGAGAATTCGCCATGCTGGCCGGCAAGCTGATAGGTGCCGAGCCCATCCACAAGAAATCCCCCGGAGGTTCCGCATGAACACCGCCACCACGACGACTTTGACGCTCAACGAGGGCTTCTTCGCCCGCCGCAACTGGTTCGACTGGGTGTTCGCGGCCCTGGTGGCGGCGGGACTGCTGTATGCGCTGCAGCGCTATGGCGAGTACATGGATGTCTACGAAAAGTGCATCCTGGTCGGCACCATTCCCTCGGCCATCTGGCTGGGCTGGTTCTGGCGCCCGCTGCGCGGGCTGATGCTGGTGGTGGCCGGGCTGTCGCTGCTGGCCATCGGGCTCTACCAGGGGCCTGAAGGGGCGCAACTGGCGCGCTCGGACACGGTGTTCGGCCTCAAGTACTTCCTGTCCAGCCAGTCGGCCATCCTCTGGATGAGCATGGTGTTCTTCATGAGCACCGTCTTCTACTGGATCGGTATGTTTGCGCGGGGCGAGGGCACGGCGCTGTCGCTGCTGGGCTCGCGCCTGGCCTGGCTGGCCGTGACGCTGGCGCTGGTGGGCACCATGGTGCGCTGGTACGAGAGCTATCTGATCGGCCCCGATGTGGGCCACATCCCGGTCAGCAATCTCTATGAAGTGTTCGTCATGTTCTGCTGGATGACGGCGCTTTTCTATCTCTATTACGAACAGCACTACGACACGCGCGCCCTGGGCGGCTTCGTGATGCTGGTGGTCAGCGCGGCCGTGGGCTTTTTGCTGTGGTACACGCTGGTGCGCGAGGCGCACGAGATCCAGCCGCTGGTGCCGGCGCTCAAGAGCTGGTGGATGAAGCTGCACGTGCCGGCCAACTTCATCGGCTATGGCACCTTTGCGCTGGCAGCCATGGTCTCCTTTGCCTACCTGATCAAGCAGCAGGCGACAGAGACCCGCTGGTACAAGCTCGCGCCGCTGTGGATGCTGGGTGTGGTGCTGTGCTTCGAGCCCATCGTCTTCCGCCAGGGCGCGACCCAGAACGGCGGCAGCTACTGGATGGTCTACTTCGGCATCTCGGCGCTGATCGTGGCCGGCATCCTGCTGGCGCGCAAGCGCATCGCCGAGCGCCTGCCCAGCTTCGAGCTGCTGGACGATGTGATGTACAAGTCCATCGCCGTGGGCTTTGCCTTCTTCACCATCGCCACCGTGCTGGGCGCGCTGTGGGCGGCCGAGGCCTGGGGCGGCTACTGGAGCTGGGACCCCAAGGAAACCTGGGCGCTGATCGTCTGGCTCAACTACGCGGCCTGGCTGCACATGCGCCTGGTCAAGGGCCTGCGCGGCACGGTGTCCGCCTGGTGGGCGCTGGGTGGACTGGCCATCACCACCTTCGCCTTCCTAGGGGTGAACATGTTCCTGTCGGGGCTGCACAGCTACGGCGAGCTTTGAGCCACGGCAGTGGCAGTGACAGTGGCAAGATAAGGGCAGCGGCATGCGTTCAGGCGCATGCCGCTTTTTCGTGCACCATCGCATTGGTGCCGCAGGGAACTTGCACGCGCCTGCGAGGCTCCCAATCGCCATATCGCCAGCAATAGCGCCCCGTGCCCGCCGGCACACCAGGAGATTCCCATGCTGATCCGCTCCCACGACAACGGCTTCCAACACCCGCAAGGCAGCGAGATCACGCCCCGGGCAGGCTACCTCAAGCGCCGTGCCTGGCTGCAGTACCTGGCCGCAGGCTCGGCGGGCGCGGCCTTGCCCGGCTGGGCGGCGGGCGTGCAGCGCCCCGGCAAGCTGGCGGCGCTGGCCTCCTTGCCTTCCCAGGTAGTGGGCGCAAACACCATGGACCGTGTCACGGCCTATGCCGATGTGTCCCAGTACAACAACTTCTACGAATTCGGGCTGGACAAGGACGATCCCGCCAAGAACGCCCACACGCTCAAGACCAGCCCCTGGACGGTGAAGATCGAGGGCCTGGTCCAGCAGCCGCAGACGCTGGACCTGGATGCGCTGCTCAAGCTCGCTCCACAGGAAGAACGCATCTACCGGCTGCGCTGCGTGGAGGGCTGGTCCATGGTGATTCCCTGGGTGGGCTATTCCCTGGCCGAGCTGCTGCGCAAGGTGCAGCCGCTGGGCAGTGCCAAATACGTGGAATTCGTGACCCTGGCCGACAAGGCGCAGATGCCGGGCCTGCGCAGCGGCGTGCTGGACTGGCCTTACACCGAGGGGCTGCGCCTTGATGAAGCCATGCACCCGCTGACGCTGCTGGCCTTTGGCATGTATGGCGAGGTGCTGCCCAACCAGAATGGCGCGCCCGTGCGGCTGGTCGTGCCGTGGAAGTACGGCTTCAAGAGCGCCAAGAGCATCGTCGCCATCCGCCTGACCGACAAGGAGCCGGGCACGGCCTGGAACAAGGCGGCGCGCAACGAGTACGGCTTTTATTCCAATGTGAACCCCGACGTGCCGCACCCGCGCTGGAGCCAGGCCACGGAGCGGCGCATTGGCGAAGACGGCCTGTTCGCCAAGAAGCGCAAGACGCAGCTGTTCAACGGCTACGAAGCCCAGGTGGGCCAGCTCTACGCGGGCATGGACCTCAAGAAGTTCTATTGATGTGGCCCATGCAATGACGGTGGTGCAGCGTCTTTTGCTGCACCGGACGGCCAAGCCGCTGGTGTTTCTTGTGTGCCTGCTGCCGTTTGCGTGGCTTCTGGCTGGAGCCATTCTGAACACGCTTGGCGCCAATCCGGCCGAGGCCTTGCTGCGCTCCACCGGCGACTGGACCTTGCGCTTTCTGTGCGTGGTCCTGGCCGTGACACCGCTGCGCCAGGCGCTGGGACTGACGGCACTGGCGCGCTTCAGGCGCATGCTGGGTCTGTATGTGTTCTTCTACGCGCTGCTGCACCTGCTGTGCTATGCATGGTTCGACATGGGGCTGGATTGGGGCGAGATCGTGCTCGACATCCCGAAGCGCCCATTCATCCTGGTGGGCTTTGCGGCGCTGCTCTTGCTGACCGCTCTGGCGGTGACTTCACCGCACCGTGTCATGCGCGCCATGGGCGGCAGGCGCTGGCAATGGCTGCACCGCTGTATCTATGCGGTCGCGCCGCTGGCCCTGTTGCATTTCTTCTGGATGCGCGCAGGCAAGAACAACTTTGCCGAAGTTGCGGTGTACGCCGCCATTCTTGCGCTGCTGCTGGCCTGGCGCGTGGTCCATGCACTGCGCCGCCGGCGCGCCAGGAGCTAGCCGGCCACGGCGCGCAGGGCAGGGCGCAGCTGGCGGGTCACGGGGTCGATGTCCGCCATGGGCAGCTGGTAGTTGCGCTGGTCGAACAGATCAATGCCGCACTGCAGGCCTTCCAGCCAGTTGAACAGGTCGGCAATCGCCTTGGCGCCCATGATGGGCGCGCCGTGCTGGGGCACGATCATGTCGATGGGCAGCTGGCGCGCCATCTGCACCCACAGCCGCAGGATCTTGTTGGAGACCATGTATCGGCGGTGAAAACCTTCCATGCGCGCGATGTGCGGCACGAGGTCGGTCACGGGCACCTGCGCCTCGATGCCGTTCATCAGGGACACTCCGAGGTCGCCCGTGAAGAGGATGCGGCTGACCGGGTCGTAGAAGTGGAAGTTGCCTTCGGCATGCAGGAAGTGAGCGGGCAGCAGGTGCAGTTCATGGCGGCCCAGCGGCAGTCGGCCACCGGCGTCCGGCACGCCGATCACGCGGTTTTCAGTCTTGCCGACCTTGGTGAAGTGGGGCGCGAAGCGCTCCCAGATGCGCGAGATCACCAGCTGTGCCTTGGTGCTGGTCATCCAGCGGTCCAGCGAGGCAATGATGTCGGGATCGGCGTGGGAAGCGATCAGATAGGACAGCTTGTGCGGCGCGAAATGCCGCGACATGCCCATGAACAGCTCGTTGAATGCGAGATTGCCGCCCGGGTCGATGATGGCGCCCGTGTCGTCATCGACGATGAGGAACTGATTGGCCTGTATGGCCTGTCCATCTTCCTCGATGAGGTCGGTGAACATCAGGCAGGCGTGGTTTTTGTCTCGGTAGAGCTCTACGGGCATGGCGGGTTGTCGAGGGACAAGAGAAAGTCACTCTAAGCGCCATGCCTGGCCGCGGTGTTGATGTGCATCAAGCCGCGGCGCGGCTGCCGACTCAGTCGGCCTGCTGCTTGCGGGAGTCCGTGGTGCCGGTGGGTGTCGAGCTTTCCTCGACGGCGGCACTTGACGGGCCAGCGGGCAAGGTGGTGGGTGCAGGCGCGGGCGTTGCACGCTCGGCCGGGCTGGAAATGCCCAGGGTCTGCGGCAGTGTGGCGCGGTGGCTGGCCGCCGGCGAACTGGGCAGAAACAGCGGGCCTTTCTGGCCGCAGGCGGCCAGGGACGCCGCACAGGCGCCAAGGGCAATGCACCTGACTAGAATTTGCGAGGCTTTCAACATAAGCGAATTGTAATGACCGACCAAGAATTTCTGGACCTTGCCGAACGACTGCTGCTGGCCGTTGAGCAGGACTGCGATCGCATCAACGATGAAACCGATGCCGACCTCGATGCCCAGCGCGTGGGTGGCATGGTGACCCTGGTCTTTGCCAACCGCAGCCAGATCGTGATCAACCAGCAAAAACCGCTGCACGAGATCTGGCTGGCGGCCAAGGCCGGTGGCTTTCACTACCGCTACGACGCGGCGCAGGGCGCCTGGCTCGATACCAAGGGCGCGGGCGAGTTCTTCGCCAACCTGAGCCGCTACGCCACCGAGCAGTCGGGCCTGGCGCTGCAGTTCTCGGCACGCTGATCCGCCGTTATCGGCAGGCTCCATGAAGAAAGCCCGGCATGGCCGGGCTTTCTTGCGTGGTCAACCGCTTGTGTGGCGGTCAGTTGCGGAAGAGGTCGAGGATGCGGTTGCGCTCCTCGGTGGCGGGCGGGGGCGTGGCGCCTGCAGCGCCGCCCGTGGAAGCGCTGTCCATGCCCAGGCTGCTGACGCCGCCGTTGCGCGCGTTTTCCTCGTAGTACCACTCGCCGCCCATGTTCACGACGCCAGGGGGCACAGGCATCTCTGCCACGGGCACGCCCTTGAGGGCATGCTGCATGAAGCCGATCCAGATGGGCAGGCTCAGGCCGCCGCCCGTCTCGCGGCTGCCCAGGTTGCGCGGCGTGTCGTAGCCGATCCAGGACACGGCGGCCAGCGTGGGCTGGAAGCCTGCGAACCAGGCATCCACCGAATCGTTGGTCGTGCCCGTCTTGCCGTACAGGTCGGGGCGCTTGAGCGTGGACTGCGCGCGCGCTGCCGTGCCCACGCGCGCCACGTCCTGCAGCAGGCTGTCCATGATGAAGGCGTTGCGCGCGTCGATGGCCTGGGGCAGTTCCTGCACCGGGGGCGGTGTGAATTCGGACAGGATGCGGCCCTTGTGATCGGTGACACGGGCAATCAGCCAGGGGTTGACGCGGTGGCCGCCATTGGCGAACACGGAGTAGCCGGCAGCCAACTGCAGCGGCGTGACCGCTCCGGCACCCAGCGCCATGGTCAGGTAAGCCGGATGCTTGGCGGCGTCAAAGCCGAAGCGCGTGACCCACTCCTGGCCCTGCTTGGGTCCCACGGCCTGGAGCAGGCGGATGGAGATCATGTTCTTGGACTTGTTCAAGCCCGTGCGCATGGTCATCGGCCCGTCGTAGCGGCTGTCGTAGTTCTTGGGCTCCCATGGCTGGCCACCTGTCACGCCGGCGCTGAAGAACAGCGGCGCGTCATTGATCATGGTGGAAGGCGAAAAGCCTTTTTCCAGTGCCGCAGAGTAGATGAAGGGCTTGAAGGCCGAGCCGGGCTGGCGCCAGGCCTGGGTCACGTGGTTGAACTTGTTCTTCTGGAAGTCGAAGCCGCCGATCAGGGCGCGCAAGGCGCCTGTCTGGGGGACCAGGGCCACGAAGGCGCCTTCCACTTCGGGCAGCTGCGTGATTTCCCAGGTGTTCTTGGGCGTCTTGACCACGCGGATCACGGCGCCGGGACGGATCTTGATGTTGGGCGGTGCCTTGGGGTTCAGGCCCGATTCGGCGGGCTTGAGGCCTTCACCCGTGATCTCGATCTGTTCGCCGTCGGCGCGTGCCGCCAGGATCTTGCGCGGATTGGCATCCAGCACCACGGCGGCGAGCACATCACCGTTGTCGGGGTGGTTGGCCAGAGTGTCGTCGATGGCGTCTTCACGGTCCTCGGCGTCGGCCGGCAGGGCCACGAACTTCTCGGGGCCGCGGTACTTCTGGCGGCGCTCGTAGTCCATGATGCCCCGGCGCAGCGAGGCGTAGGCGGCTTCCTGTTCGCCGGCATTGATGGTGGTGTAGACGTTCAGGCCGCGCGTATAGGCTTCGTTGCCGTACTGGGCAAAGATCAGCTGGCGTGCCATCTCGGCCACGTATTCGGCATGCACGCGGGTGTTGAAGGAGCCCGTGCGGATCTTCAGCGGCTCGGCCTTGGCTTCAGTGGCCTGGGCGGAGGTGATGAAGCCGTTTTCCTCCATGCGCTCGATGATGTAGAGCTGGCGCGAGCGGGCGCGCTTGGGGTTGCTGATCGGGTTGTAGGCCGATGGTGCCTTGGGCAGGCCTGCCAGCATGGCCGCCTCGGCCACCGTGATGTCCTTCAGTGGCTTGCCGAAATAGGCTTCACAGGCAGCAGCAAAGCCATAGGCCCGATTTCCCAGATAAATCTGGTTCATGTAGATCTCGAGAATCTGGTTTTTGCTCAACAGATGCTCTAGCTTAAAAGTCAGTAAGACTTCGTAAATTTTGCGTGTAAAGGTTTTCTCGGAAGACAGATAGACGTTGCGCGCCACCTGCATGGTGATAGTCGATGCGCCCTGGCTTTTCACGCGGCCCAGATTGGCCAGCGCGGCGCGGGCCATTCCCTTGTAGTCCACGCCGCCATGCTCGAAAAAGCGCGTGTCTTCAATGGCCAGCACGGCGTCGGTCATCACCTTGGGGATGTCCTGGATGGGAGTCAGCGTGCGCCGCTCCTCGCCGAATTCACCCAGCAGGGCGCCTTCGCTGGAGTACACGCGCAGCGGCAGCTTGGGCCGGTAGTCGGCCAGCTCGGACACGTCGGGCAGGTTGGGATAGGCCATGGCCAGGGCCACGGCCACGGTCAGCATCAAGGCCAGCGCGCCGGCGACGGCGATGCCCGCCAGCCATAGCAAGGCCTTGGGAAACCAGTGCATGGGCTTGGATGGGGCGGAGCGAGGCTTTGCAGCCTGGGGTTCTCGGGAGTCTGAAGACGGCATGTCGCAGGGAGTGCTGAGGAGTGCCGCATTATAAAAATGCGTGCCCCAGAAGGTCGGTAGGAGACGGCTGCACACGGTTGCCAGCATGGCCGCAAGCCACGCATCCTAAGCCAGGCGTGCAGGCCGACATGCAAGCAGGGGTGCATTCATGTCGCATTTGATGGCCCGCAATAATGTCTGTTTTTGGCCACTAGCGCCTAGCGTGCTCCGGTTGGCATGGTGAGCTGCGCGCAGTCTTGCTGATAGCATTCAACCTATATGTGAAGGTTTGTTGCGTTCTTTACATACACAAGAAGAGGGAGGGCAAGTTGATTGCTATGGGATCCTTATTCAGTCGCCAGCCCGCACCTTTGCTAGGCATCGACATCAGTTCTTCGAGCGCCAAGCTCGTTGAGTTGTCTCGTGCCAAGTCGGGCGAACTGTTGCTGGAGCGCTGTGCCATCGAACCGCTGGAGCGGGGATGGATCACGGACGGCAACATCGAAAAGTTCGATGAAGTGGCAGAGGCTGTACGGCGACTGGTCAAAAAAAGCGGCACGCGGACCAAGAACGTGGCCATGGCCTTGCCGGCCTCGGCCGTGATCACCAAGAAGATTTCGCTGCCGGACGGCATGAGCGAGCAGGAACTGGAGGTCCAGGTCGAATCCGAGGCCAATCAGTACATTCCTTTCTCGCTCGATGAAGTGAGTCTGGACTTCTGCGTCATAGGCCCGTCATCGAATTCACCCGGCGATGTGGACGTGCTCATTGCCGCATCGCGCCGCGAGAAGGTCCAGGACCGCCAGGGCCTGGCCGAGGCGGCCGGCCTCAAGCCCATGGTCATCGACATCGAGCCCCATGCCTCCCGCATGGCGGCTGCACGGCTGATCGAGCGCCTGCCCAATCAGGGCAATAACGCCCTTGTGGCCTTGTTCGAGTTGGGCGCCATGACCACCAGCATGCAGATCCTGCGCGACGACGAGGTGCTGTATGACCGGGATCAGGCCTTTGGCGGCGCACAGCTGACGCAACTGATCGCGCGCCAATATGGTTTCTCGCTCGAAGAGGCCGAGTCCAAGAAGCGCAGCGGTGAACTTCCGGAGGACTACGCGTCCGCCGTGCTCAAGCCCTTTGTGCAAAGCATGACGCAGGAAGTGTCGCGCGCACTGCAGTTCTTTTTCACCAGTACGCCCCACAATCGCATAGACCACATCCTGCTGGCAGGCGGCTCGGCCCCACTTTCCGGCCTGTCCGAGGCCATCACGCAGCAAACGGGTTTTGCCTGCAGCCTTGCCAATCCCTTTGATGGAATGGAAGTCGGCAGCGGCGTACGCCTCAAGCGCATGTCGCGCGAGGCCCCCGCCTATCTGACCGCCTGCGGACTGGCCATGCGGAGGTTTGTCTCGTGATTCTGATCAATCTGCTTCCTCACAGAGAAGCAACGCGAAAGCGCCGCAAGGAAGCATTCCAGGCCACCATGGTCCTTTCTGCCCTGATAGGGCTTTTGATCATTGGTGCGGTGTACTGGTGGTACCAGATGATGATCGAGGACCAGCAGGCAAAGAACAGCATGCTGCGCGCCGAGATTACCGTGCTGGAGTCCCAGATCAAGGAAATTGCCGGGCTGGAGGATGAGATCACCGCCCTGCGCGCTCGGCAGAAGGCCGTGGAAGATCTGCAATCCGATCGCAATCTTCCGGTGCACATGCTCAACGAGCTGGTGGCGCAGTTGCCCGATGGCGTCTACATCACCAGCATCAAGCAGGAAGGTCTGGCCGTGACCATGCTGGGCACGGCACAGTCCAATGAGCGGGTGTCTGAAATGCTGCGCAATCTCTCGGAGGGGACACCCTGGATTTCAAAGCCTGAACTGGTGGAAATCGTGGCCAAGACGGTCAACGTCACGCCCAAGGACCAGCGCCGCGCCGCTGCGTTCAATCTGCGCTTTCAACTGACGCGTGCCAGCGTGGCGGAGAAGAGCCTTTCGACGGCGGCCAACCCAGGAAAGTCCCAGTGATGGCCAAGAAGAAAAAGAACGACATCGACTTCTCCGCGCTGCAGGAGAACATACAGCGCCAGTTCCGTGGTCTGGATCCCAATGATCCGTCGCGGTGGCCTGTGCTGCCGCGGACACTGTTGTGCGTGGCCATCGCGCTGGCTGTGGCTGCCGTGCTTTGGTATGTGCTGATCAAGGACTACGAAGACACCCTGGAGCAGGAGCGCAATACCGAGGTCACGCTGCGCCAGGACTTCAGCCAGAAGCTGTCCAAGGCCGTCAGCCTGGACGGCCTGAAGAAGCAGCGAGAACAGGTCCAGCAATATGTGACGCAGCTGGAAAAGCAGTTGCCCAGCAAGGCGGAAATGGCTGCGCTGCTCTCCGATATCAATCAGGCAGGGCTGGGCCGCAGCCTGCAGTTTGAAACTTTCCGGCCTGGAGCGATGGTCGTCAAGGAGTACTACGCAGAGTTGCCTATTGCTGTGAAGGTCACAGGACGCTTTCATGACATCGGATCATTCGCTTCCGACGTGGCCTACCTATCCCGCATCGTGACCTTGAACAATCTGTCGATCGTGCCTGTGGGCAAGGACGGAAGCGAGGTCCTGAGCATGGAGGCAACGGCGCGAACCTTCCGCTACCTGGATGCCGACGAAGTGCAGGCGCAGCGCGCGGCTGCGGGGAAGGGTAAGAAGAAATGAGACACATGCGTTTCAGCGGCTTGCTCATGCTGGCTGCTTGCCTGACTGTCTCGGGCTGCACCTCTTCTGATCAAGAAGAGTTGCAGAGCTGGATAGCTCAGGAGAAAGCCAATGCGAAGCCCCGTGTCAAGCCTTTGGAGGAGCCCAAAGCCTTTACGCCCCAAGCCTACCTGGGAGCTGATGGCATGGATCCTTTCAATCCCTTGAAGCTGATGCAGGTGCTGCGCAAGGAATCCGCACAGACCAATGCGAATACCACCTTGATTGCCGCAGAGCTCAATCGCCGCAAGGAGCCTTTGGAGGCGGAGCCCTTGGATGCCATGACCATGGTGGGCAGCCTGGACAAGAAGGGTGTGCCCACGGCGCTGATCAAGGTAGGGACTTTGCTGTACCAAGTTCGCTCAGGAAATTACCTGGGACAGAACTACGGAAAGATCACCCGGATCACGGAGACGTCCATCCAGTTGCGGGAAATCGTCCAGGACGGCAGCGGCGACTGGATAGAGAGAAATAGCACACTGGAGTTGCAGGAGGGAAGAAAATGATGGGCACACATCGAAGCATGTTGCACAAGGCTCGCTGGGGAATCGCCGTCGGCGGTTGGTTTCTTGGCTCCTTGGCCTGGGCGCAGTCCGCGATAGAGTCGGTCTCCGGCTCGATTCAAGGGGGCACCGAGGTGGTGCGCATCGAGCTTTCCGAAGCGCTGGCCGCCGACCCTACGGGATTTGCAATCCAGTCTCCGGCGCGCATCGCACTGGATTTTCCTGGCGCCACCAATGGCACGGGCAAATCGGTGGTCGAGCTCAATCAGGGCAACCTGCGCTCCATCAATATCGTCGAGGCTTCAGGCCGCGCACGCTTGGTGCTGAATCTGAAGATGGCGACTTCCTACCGTACAGAACGCCAAGGCAAGGCGTTGCTGATCCTGCTGGATCCGGTGGCGGCCGCATCTGCAAGCGCAAAGCCTTCCGCGCAGCAAGGAGTGTTTGAGAACAAAGCAGTCACCAATAGCGATAGCCAGCCGATACGCAATGTCGACTTTCGCCGCGGCAGCGATGGCTCGGGCCGTATCGTCGTGGGCCTGAGCAATAGCCAAGTCGGCGTGG
This sequence comes from Delftia sp. BGA-UO-ETr-SB1, assembly GCF_059567865.1. Taxonomy (NCBI): domain Bacteria; kingdom Pseudomonadati; phylum Pseudomonadota; class Betaproteobacteria; order Burkholderiales; family Comamonadaceae; genus Delftia; species Delftia sp. BGA-UO-ETr-SB1. Next base: position 1,196,178 of record NZ_JCAQOW010000006.1, read on the forward strand.
ATATGCGCCGCGAAGGCAAGGAACTGGTGGTCGATTTCCTGCGCTCTTCTTTGCCTGAAGGATTACGGCGCAAGCTGGACGTTGCGGATTTCGGAACGCCGGTGCAGACGATTTCTTCCATACAGCAGGGTGAGTCTGTCCGCATGCGCATCGCTCCGGTCGGAGACTGGGAACACAGTGCCTATCAGAGCGACAGCCAGTTTGTGATCGAAGTCCGCCAGAAAAAGGTGGATGTGAGCAAGCTGACGCAAGGCCCTGGCTACAGTGGTGAAAAGCTCTCACTGAATTTTCAGAATATCGAAGTACGCTCGCTGTTGCAGGTGATCGCGGATTTCACGAATTTCAATATCGTGACCTCGGATACTGTTTCCGGGTCATTGACTTTGCGTCTCAAGGATGTCCCCTGGGATCAGGCACTGCAAATCATCATGGATGCCAAGGGTCTCGGCATGCGCAAATCCGGCTCGGTGCTTTGGATTGCACCCAAGGATGAGATTGATGCGCGTACCAAGCGGGATTATGAAGCCGCCATGGAGATTCAGAAGCTGGAACCGCTGAAAACACAGGGTTTCCAACTCAACTACGCAAAGGCAGTGGATATCCTTCCGCAAATCACTAAAAGTGCCGGGACTGGAACTGGTACACGATTTCTCTCTGAGCGCGGATCCGCAATATCGGAGCCCCGTACCAATCAGCTGTTTATTACAGATACTCCCACCAAGTTGGAGGAAATGAGAGGGTTGTTGCAGACATTGGATGTGCCGGTGCGACAGGTGCTGATTGAAGCGCGTATCGTTGAGGCCCGCGATACCTTTGGCCGTGCACTGGGGGTTCGCCTGGGTGGGGGCGATTTGCGAGCCCAGCGTGGCGGCGATGGAGGGTACAGCATCGGTGGGGACAACCGTGTGGCCATCGGAACGGGATTTGACAATGCCAATGCTTCCGCAGGAGCGAGCGGGCAGGCAGTCAATACCTCAGGGAGTTTTGTCAATCTGCCTGGAAAACTGTCGAATGTCGCAAACTCCGGCACGTTTGCCATGTCGATCTTCAATGCTGCTGCGAACCGATTCCTGACCCTTGAACTTTCTGCGATGGAATCCGACGGTCAGGGCAAGATCATTTCCAGCCCGAGGTTGGTGACGGCCGATCAGACCAAGGCATTGATTGAGCAAGGTACTGAGTATCCGTATTCTGTGACGGCGCCTAATGGTGCGACGACCATTGCCTTCAAAAAGGCCGTTTTGAAGCTGGAGGTTACGCCTCAGATCACTCCTGAAGGCGATATCATCCTGGACCTGGATGTCAACAAGGATTCGCGTGGCGAGAGCACGCTGCAAGGTGTCGCTATCGATACCAAGCATGTGCGTACCCAGGTTCTTGTTCAGAATGGCGGAACTGTAGTGATCGGCGGTATCTTCGAGATGGAGGAGACCAATACGGAAAACAAGATTCCGCTATTGGGCGATGTCCCTGTTCTGGGGCATCTTTTCAAAAGTCGCGTGAGAGAATCCCAGAAACGGGAAATGCTGGTATTTATTACGCCGAAGATGTTGGCTGACATCAGAAGTGCTCGTTGAATGTAGTAGGAGATAGATAATCATGCAAAAAATCATTTTCGGTGCCATGCTGGCACTCGGTTTGGCCGGGTGTGGTGGTGGTGGAGGGAGTGCTGGTGAGACAAATCAGCCATATACCATTTCGCTGCGCGCAGATAAGACGCAGCTTCCGGTGAATATTGGAAGTGCCGGCCCTGGTATTGGTGCAAATGCGGCATATACGACGACAATGTATGTCGAGGCTCGTCAAGGGAATATGCCTATACCTGGTGGAGATGGCATTTTCCAATGTGCCGTGACTGCAGGTCTTGACTCGGCGGTTCTGTATTATCTGGATGGAACGGATAAAAAGGACGATCAAGGAAATATCACGGCAAGCCGTTCCATTGTGCTGGGCTCCAACTCTGGTAGTGCCACTTTCCACTTGCACGCAATCGACAAGGCTGGTGTAGCAAGCGTGACTTGCACGGTGACCGATCCTCGCGATAAGCGCCAGGTGAGTGCTGTGACCAGTGTCAATGTCGGCGGTGCAGCGCAGGGAATTCCCGCCAGCACGCTGGCCGTGACCCAGACGCCTGGCTATCTGGGCTCCCGCGACAACCTCTCCAATCTGCGAAACAACGTCGCACTGGAAGTGAAGGTGGTCGACGACCGCAATCAGCCGGTCACTGGTACCAGTCCCAATGTGCAGGTTCGGATTTTGCCCAGCTCGGCTTATGACGGTGCGCGCCTGATCTCTGGATCCAAGGCTGGCTCTTCGTTGCAAGTCAATTCGCTCAACGGCATCGCACAGCTGTCGCTTTCCAGTGGCCCCGATAGCGGCGCCATCGTGCTGGAAACAACTGTGGACCGCCGGGACAATGATGTCAGCAATGGCATTCAGGATCCCATCAGGGCCTATACCGTCGTCGGTGTCTATCACGAGATCGCCAAGACGCCTCTGGCCCTGCCTGATGGCTTGAGCATCACGGGTGCCAAGGACCAGCCACTGGTGTACGGCTTTGCAGCAACAGGCGGCATTCCTCCTTATCGCTGGTCGACACTGGGTGGTGTTCCAGACGGTATGCGCCTGAGCAGCGACGGCGTGCTTTCCGGTACGCCGACGGTTGTCGGAACCTTCAACATGCTGGTACGTGTGCAGGACGCACAGGGCGCCGTGGTCGACAAGACCGTGACCGTGACCATTGCGGCCAAGGCACCTCTGGCGTTCACTGCACCTACCATCTCTGGCGTCCGTGGTGTGGCCCTGGCGTACGCACTGTCGGCAACCGGCGGTACCGCTCCCTACACCTGGGTGAGTCTGGGTGGCACACCCGAAGGGCTGGCGTTGTCCAGCGACGGCATCTTGTCGGGTACTCCGACGGCGGATGGCGCCTTCAACATGATCGTGCGCGTCACGGATGCCGACAACACGGTGATCACGAGGAACGTGACCATCACAGTGGCCAAGCCGGCAACCACGACGCCGTAAAGGCGATGCCGTTCGCGGCCATGGGAGATAATTTTAATTTCCCATGGCCCGTGCGGTAACAGCAAATGGATGTATCAGGCTTGATAACCCGGGTGGCCCTGATCGGCCTGCCCGGCTCCGGCAAATCGACCATAGGGCGCCAGCTGGCGCGCCTGTGGTCGATGCGTTTTGTGGATGCGGATCATGTGGTCGAGCAGCGCATAGGTTGCAGCATCCGGGAGTTTTTCGAGCGCGAGGGCGAGCAGGCTTTTCGAGACATGGAGTCGCAGGTCATTGATGAGCTGTCGGCCTCCACATCCAGCCTGCTGCTGTCCACGGGCGGTGGCGTGGTGCTGCGCGAGCAAAACCGCCGCCATCTGAATGCGCGCACCCAGGTCTTCTATCTGGATTGCACGCCAGAGGCCATCGCCGCGCGGCTGCGCAACGATGTGACGCGGCCCTTGCTGCAGGTGGAAGACCCGGCGCTGCGCCTGCGAGAGCTGCTGCTGCAACGCGAGCCGCTTTATCTGGAGACGGCTCACTTCGTGATCCAGACATCGGGTCTGTCTGTGGCGCAGGCTGCGCAGCGCATACGCATGCAGGCGGAACTGGCCTGAGCACAGTCAGGTGGAACACCAAAGGCCTCGGCACTTGCCGGGGCCTTTTTCTTTAAGATCGGCGGTTGCCGGGCGCGCTGCCGTGTCGCGCAATTCCTTTCACTCTTTCTGCCTTGGAGCGACACCATCTTGCCCACCGCTTCCTCCTTGCCTGCCGCCCAGGTCGTGACCATCGACCTGGGTGACCGTTCCTACCCGATCACCATCGGCACCGGCCTGCTGGACCAGGCCGCGACCTATGCCGCCCTGCCTTCTGCGGCCCAGGCCGTGATCGTCAGCAATGATGTGGTCGCGCCGCTCTACGAGCCCGCACTGCGCCACGTGCTGGAACAACGCTACCGCAGCGTGCGTACCGTGGTGCTGCCCGATGGCGAGGCCCACAAGGACTGGCAGACGCTGAACCTGATCTTTGACGACCTGCTGTCCGGCGGCTGCGACCGCAAGACCGTGCTCTTCGCGCTGGGCGGCGGCGTCATCGGCGACATGACGGGCTATGCCGCCGCCAGCTACATGCGCGGCGTGCCCTTCGTGCAGGTGCCCACCACGCTGCTGTCGCAGGTGGATTCGTCGGTGGGTGGCAAGACCGCCATCAACCATCCGCTGGGCAAGAACATGATCGGCGCCTTCTACCAGCCGCAGCTGGTGGTTTGCGACCTGGCCTCGCTGGACACGCTGCCCGTGCGCGAGCTGAGCGCAGGCCTTGCCGAGGTCATCAAGTACGGGCCGATCGCCGACATGGACTTCCTGGCCTGGCTGGAGGAGAACATGGATGCCTTGCTTGCCCGTGACCGCACTGCGCTGGCACATGCCATCAAGCGCAGCGTGGAGATCAAGGCCTGGGTCGTGGGGCAGGACGAGAAAGAGGCTGGGCTGCGCGCCATTCTCAATTTCGGCCATACCTTCGGGCATGCGATCGAGGCCGGCATGGGCTATGGCAACTGGCTGCACGGCGAAGGCGTGGGCGCCGGCATGGTCATGGCGGCCGAGCTGTCGCAGCGCCTTGGCCTGGTGGATGCTGCCTTCGTGCAGAGGTTGCGTGTGCTGATCGCGCGTGCGGGCCTGCCCGTGCGTGGCGCCGTCCTAGACGAAGCCGACAATGCCGGGCGCTATCTGGAACTGATGCGCGTGGACAAGAAGTCCGAGGCGGGCGAGATCCGCTTCGTGCTCATCGACGGGCCGGGAAAGGCTGTCATGCGCTCGGCGCCCGATGCCTTGGTGCGCGAAGTCATAGACGCCTGCTGCGCCTGACGCGCGGCGCCGGGGGCAAGCCGGAACTGCTAGAGTGCCCTTGTCAGCATGATGAGGCGATCGAATGCAGAAACAGGCCCTGGCCCCTTATGCCTGCAACCCGGCGTTCAGCCGGGGGCGGCGTTTCCCGGAGGCGCCTGCGCCCACGCGCAGCGATTACCAGCGCGACCGGGACCGCATTGTCCATTCCTCGGCGTTCCGGCGACTGGTCTACAAGACCCAGGTCTTCGTCAACCATGAAGGCGACCTGTTCCGCACACGGCTGACGCACTCGCTGGAAGTCGCCCAGCTGGGCCGCTCGGTCGCCCGGTCCCTGCAGCTCGACGAGGATCTGGTCGAAGCCATCTGCCTGGCCCACGACCTGGGCCACACCCCCTTCGGCCATGCGGGCCAGGACGCGCTCAATGCCTGCATGCAGCCGCACGGCGGCTTCGAGCACAACCTGCAAAGCCTGCGCGTGGTGGACCGGCTGGAGGAGCGCTATCCGGCCTTTGACGGGCTCAACCTGAGCTTCGAGACGCGCGAGGGCATTCTCAAGCATTGCTCGCGCACCAATGCCGAGCACCTGGAGGCGCGCGAGCCCGGTGGCGTGGCCCAGCGCTTTTTGCTGGGCCGGCAGCCTTCGCTGGAGGCCCAGCTGTGCAATCTGGCCGATGCCATTGCCTACAACGCCCATGACGTGGACGATGGCGTGCGCTCCGGCCTGATCACCATGGCCCAGCTGTGCGAGGCCGTTCCCCTGTTCGCGCGCTATCACGATGCAACGCTGGCCGAGCATCCCCAGCTGGGCATGCCGTTGGCCGAGCGCCGACTGCTGTACGAAAGCATCCGCCGCATGCTCAGCGACCAGGTCTATGACGTGATCGCCGCCACGCAGCAACGCATTGCACAGGCGCGGCCCTGTTCGGTCGATGAGGTGCGCGCACAGGCTGGCCCCCTGGTGGGCTTCAGCGATACCATGAGGCAGCAGTCGCTGCAGCTCAAGCAGTTCCTGTTCCGCAATCTCTATCGCCATGAACAGGTGATGAAGACCATGGACGGCGCGCAGCAGATGGTGGCCGAGCTGTTTGCGGCCTACATGGTGGAGCCCGATCGCATGAAGCCGCGTTTCGTGCAGCGGGCCATGCTGGCCGAGGACATATCGGCGCGTGCGCGGGTGGTGGCCGACTTCATCGCCGGGATGACGGACCGCTACGCGGCCCGGGAGCATGAGCTGCTGACAGGCCTGCGCCTGCTGGGCTGAGAAATCCGAGCACCGGCATCGCCCGGGCGGCGCGGCTAGAATGCGGACCCTGCGTGACAGGGCAGGGAAGGGTTCCTGGACGGTTTCGCAATGTCTGGGGGCGCAGTGCCCCCGTTCGCATTTTTGAAGGGCACAGCCATGACCGATACCAACCACGAGATTCGCGCGGCCGAGTTTCCGCCTGTCACCGTGATCGAGGATACGGTGCACTGGCTCGAAAAGGCCGTGATCGGCCTGAACCTGTGCCCTTTCGCCAAGGGCGTGCACATCAAGGGCCAGATCCACTACACGGTCAGCCAGGCCACCGACGCCGAGGGCGTGGCGGCGGATCTGCACCGCGAGCTGGAAGCGCTGGCCGAGGCCTCGCCTGAGAAGCGCGACACCACGCTGCTGATCCTGCCCCATGCGCTGCAGGAGTTCCTGGACTTCAACGACTTCCTCGAAGTGGCCGACGCCATGGTCGAGGAACTGGACCTGGGAGGCATCCTGCAGGTGGCCTCGTTCCATCCGCAGTTCCAGTTCGAGGGCACCGAAGCCGACGACGTCACCAACTGCACCAACCGCTCGCCCTATCCCACGCTGCACCTGCTGCGCGAGGACAGCATAGACAAGGCGGTCGAAGCATTCCCCGAGGCGGAGTCCATCTACGAGCGCAACATGGAGACGCTGGAGAAGATCGGCATCGAAGGCTGGCTGGACATGGGCGTGGGCGCGCGCTGCCCCGTGGCGCATGCAGCCAAGCCGGGCGCAGCCGAATGAAGGCGCGCCAAGGCAAGCCTGCCGCGAAACCCGAGCAGGATGTGACCGAGCAGCTGGGCCTCAAGCCCGGCCAGTCCATCGAACTGCTCAAGGCGCTGCACATCCTCACGCGCGAAGGCAAGATCAACCAGGACTCGCGGCGCAAGCTCAAGCAGGTCTACCACCTGTACCAGTTCATCGCCCCCATCCTCGAAGAACTGTCGGCCGACGACCATGCGGTCACCCTGGCCGACCACGGTGCCGGCAAGTCCTACCTGGGCTTCATCCTCTACGACCTGTATTTCAAACCGCTGGGGCGCGGCCACATCTACGGCATAGAGACGCGCGCGCCGCTGGTGGAAGCCTCGCAGAAGCTGGCCGCCGAGCTGGGCTTCGACCGCATGGGCTTCCTCAACATGTCGGTGGCCGAATCCACGCATGCCGACTTCATGCCTGCGCAATTCGACGTGGTCACGGCCCTGCACGCCTGCGACACCGCCACCGACGATGCCATCGCCTTCGGCCTGGAGAAAAAGGCCAAGGCCATGGTGCTGGTGCCCTGCTGCCAGGCCGAGGTCGCTGCCTGCCTGCGCCAGACCAAGGCGCTGAGCCTGACGCGCACGCCGCTGGCCGAACTGTGGCGCCATCCCATACACACGCGCGAAATGGGCAGCCAGCTCACCAACGTGCTGCGCTGCCTGTACCTGGAAGCCTGTGGCTACCAGGTCACCGTGACCGAGCTGGTGGGCTGGGAGCACAGCATGAAGAACGAGCTGATCATTGCGCGTTACACGGGGCAGAAAAAGCGCAGTGCGGTCGAGCGCATGCGCGCCATCCTGGCGGAGTTCGGCCTGCAGGATGTGATGGCACAGCGCTATCCGCTGCTGCAGGCAGCCTGAGCCGGCTGCCTGCAGCAGTCTCAGGCCCCCGCCACGGCGTGGTACCAGGCGATGCCATCGGCATCGATGCTGCGCTCCACCTGCCCTGCATGCATCAGGTGGTTGAGGCAGGCCAGGCTCTCGCCCGTGGCCATGCCCAGCAGGGCGGGGCTGGATTCGCTGATGGGGCGTGAGAACAGGGCGCCGAAGACATCGACGGCGCGACGCGGTTCGGCCAGTGCGGCCAGCAAGCGGGCGTTGGCGCGCTCCTGGCCTGCCGCCAGTGAATCGATCCGTGCATGCAGGCCGCGAAAGCAATCGCCATGCGCGGGCAGGACGAGCACATCGTCGGGCACTTCGCGCCTGACCTTTTCCAGAGAATCCATCCAGTCGGCCATGGGGTTGGCGTCGGGCTCCATGGCATGGACCGAGACGTTGGACGAGATGCGCGGCAGCACCTGGTCGCCCGAGATCAACAGCTTGAGATCGGGGCAGTAGAGGCTGGCGTGCTCGGGCGAGTGGCCGCTGCCGACCACCACGCGCCACAGGTGTTTTCCTATGCGCAGTTCCTCGCCGTCGTGCAGGCGGCGGTAACTGTCGGGCAGGGCGTGGATGTGCTTGCCGAAGTTGCCGAAGCGGGCGCGGTAGGACTCCAGCGCGCTGTCACTCCAGCCTGCGCGGCGGTAGAAGGCGATGGCGTCGGGCGGGGCCTCGCGGCTGCAGTCCGAGACCACGACGCGGCAGTTCAGATATTCCAGGCGCGTCATGTACAGCGGCACATGGAACTTGCGCGTCAGCCAGCCGGCCAGGCCCACATGGTCGGGGTGCATGTGGGTGACCAGCACGCGCGTCAGCGAGCGGCCGTCGGTGGATTGGGAGAACAGCGCGCGCCAGGTGGCCACGCCTTCGTCGGTGCGCGCACCGGTATCGACGATGGCCCAGCCCTCGCCGTCATCAATGGCCCAGAGATTGATGTGATCCAGCGCATAGGGCAGGGGCATGCGTATCCAGAGCACGCCGGGTGCGACCTCCAGCGTCTGCCCGCGCTGCGGTGGCGCCTCGAACGGGTAGTCGAGCACCGGCTTGGGCGGCGCATCCGTGGCGTGCGAGGCGTTCGGGGCTTGGGCTTTCTGGTCCATGGGGTTCCTTGTTCAGTCGCTGGGGTGGCCGGGTGCTCCCCGGCTGGCAGCGCATCCCCGCAACGATACGCCTGCCGCTGCTGCCTTGCTGTCACGGGCTCGTCACAGGCCGCTCCTACAGTGCACGGGTCAATCAACAGGGGGAGGGCGCGGCCGTGCTGCGGGGTCCCCTGCCTACAGAGGGATATCCGCATGAAATTGAAGATGTTGTGCAGCGCGCTGGCTGGTGCCTCGCTGCTGTTGAGCGCCTGTGGCGGCAGCGACGGTTCGTCCGCAGCCGCTCCGACCAAGAACGTGCTGTTCTTCCTGGGTGACGGCATGGGCATCACCACCATGACGGCCGCACGCATCTACAGCGTGGGTGAAGACGGTGAGCTCACCATGGACAAGCTGCCCGAGACTGCCTTCGTCCACACCTTCTCGAACGACGCCCAGGTGACGGACAGCGCGCCCTCGATGGCCGCCTACATGACCGGCGTGAAGATGAACAACGAAGTCATCTCCATGACGCCCGACACCAAGGCCACGGACGCTGCGGGCAAGGCCTATCACACCAACTACGACAGCACCTGCCCCAGCGGCAACGGCCAGGCCGTTCCCACGCTGCTCGAGCAGATGAAGTCCGCCGGCTACGGCACGGGCGTGGTCTCCACCGCGCGCATCACGCATGCCACGCCGGCAACCACCTACTCGCACGTCTGCCACCGCGATGCGGAGAACACCATTGCCGCGGCCCTGGTGCCCGGCGGCTCCGGCTACAACAGCAAGCTCGGTGACGGCGTGGACGTGATCCTGGGTGGCGGCTCCTACTACTTCACGCCCAAGGCCGACGGCGGCCGCCGCAACGACAGCCGCAACCTGATCGCCGAGTTCAAGACGCAGAAGTACAGCTACGCCGCCAACAAGAGCGAGTTCGACAAGCTGCCCGTGGACGGCAGCAAGATCGCCGGCCTGTTCACCAAGGACCACATGGCCTATGACCTGGACCGCGATGCGACCAAGGAACCGAGCCTGGCCGAGATGACGGGCAAGGCCATCGACGCACTGTCAGCCAAGAAGAAGGGCTTCTTCCTGATGGTGGAAGGCGGCCGCATCGACCATGCGTTGCACGCCACCAACGCGCGCCGCGCGCTGCAGGACACGGTGGCCTTCGACAACGCCATCCAGACCGCGCTGGACAAGATGGCCAAGCTCGATCCGGGCCTGAAGAACACGCTGATCGTCGTCACCGCCGACCATGACCACACGCTGCACCTGAACGGCTATGCCGCGCGCACCGGCAAGACCGAGGCCGGCAAGCCCGGCGTGCTGGGCCTGGTCAAGAACTACGTGGACGGCAAGGCCTCCACAGATGTGGATGGCAATCCCTACACCATCCTGGGCTTCGGCAACGGTCCCAAGCGCCTGGCCACGCGGGGTCCCATCGACGCGGCTTCGCTGGAAAGCCCCGACTACCTGCAGGAGGCCGTGGTGCCCCTGGCCTCCGAAACCCACGGCGGCGGCGACGTGTTCCTGGGCGCGCAAGGCATGGGTGCCGATACGTTCTCGGGCGTGATCGACAACACCACCGTCTTCACGCTGATCAAGAAGAGCATCGGCTTGCAATGAAACACCCCCTGAGCGACTGCGTCGCTTCGCCCTCTCTCGCTTCGCGGGAGGGGGACGACGCCCTCGCTGCGGGGCGGCCCTTGCTCGGCGTCCGCCGCCTGGGCCACGCCGGTTTCATGCGGTCCTAGCACGCTGTACGACCAGGGTCTTGTACCGCAATCAAGGCATTCAAAGTATTCAAGGAATTCCACATGCATCCGATCCTCCAAAAGACCTCCCTCGCCCTGGCTGCGGCCGGCGCGCTGGCGCTGCTGGCACCTGCCGCCCATGCGGCTGGCGAGGCCAAGAACGTCATCTTCTTCCTCGGCGACGGCATGGGCCCGGTCACCGTGACCGCCGCGCGCATCTACAAGGGTGAGAAGCAGCTGGCTGCCAATCCCACGGCACTGACCAGCAGCGAGCGCGCCACGCTGACCATGCAGTCCCTGCCTTACGCCAGCCGCGTCAAGACCTTCTCGCGCGATGGCCAGACCACGGACAGCGCGCCTTCGATGGCGGCCTACATGACCGGCGTGAAGATGAACAACGAAGTCATCTCCATGTCGGCCGAGACCCTGGCCTATGCGGCCAACGGCCAGCAGTACATCAACGGCGAGGACACCACCTGCCCGGCCGGCAACGGCCAGCCCGCGCAGACCCTGCTGGAACTGTCCAAGGCCAAGGGCCGTGCCGTGGGCGCCATCTCCACCACGCGCGTGGGCCATGCGACGCCTGCGGCCACCTACGCCCACATCTGCAACCGCAATGGCTACAACAGCATTGCCGAGCAGTCCGTGCCCGGCCATGCCAACTACAACGCCAAGCTGGGCGACGGTATCGACGTGCTCATGGGCGGCGGCCAGCGCAACTACCTGCCCAAGTCGGTCAACCCCAGCAGCAAGCGCACGGACACGGCCAACCTCGTGGACATGATGAAGGCCAAGGGCTACGCCTATGTCGCCAAGGGCAGCGAGCTGTCGGCCCTGGACGCGACCAAGGCCCCCAAGCTGCTGGGCCTGTTCACGCAAAGCGAAATGGCCTACGAGCTGGACCGCGTCAAGCAAAAGCTGGACGAGCCCAGCCTGTCCGACATGACCGGCAAGGCGCTGGACGTGCTCAGCCGCAATGACAAGGGCTTCTTCCTGATGGTGGAAGGCGGCCGCATCGACCACGCACTGCACGGCACCAATGCCAAGCGCGCGCTGGAGGACACGCTGGCCTTCGACCGCGCCATCGAGACCGCCATGGCCTACATGGAAAAGAAAGACCCGGGCCTGAAGAACACGCTGATCGTGGTCACGGCCGATCACGACCACAACATGGTGTTCAACGGCTACTCCAAGATCGGCAACCCCATCCTGGGCAAGGTGCAGGACTACCAGACTGGCCAGATGGCCAAGGCCCAGGACGGCAAGCCCTACACCACGCTGGCCTTCGGCAACGGCGGACGTCCCAACGCCACGGCCTCCAGCCAGGTCAATGCCGAAGATGGCAACAAGCCCTGGATCGCTCCCACGCGCGGCGCCTCGCGCGACGACGTGACGGCCGTGGACACCACGGACGACAACTACCTGCAGGAAGTCGGCCTGAACCTGGGCACGCCGGGCTCCGAGACCCATGGCGGCGGCGACGTGATGCTGTTCGCCGGCGGCGCGGGCGCCAAGATCTTCAAGGGCACGATGGACAACACCAAGGTGTTCTCCAAGGTCCGCGAAGCCGCTGGCCTGTAATTGTTTCTTCCTTCGTTGGCTGCTTGCCAACCCCTGGCCGGAGCCGTGGCACATGCGTGTGCCCGGCCCCGGTTTTTTCGCATTGGCTGGATTCCATGACGCTTTCCCTTCCGGCGCCGCGTGCGGCGCGCCACATCTACGCGGCCGCGCTGCTGGCCTGTTCCGTCTCCGCAGCATGGGCCGCCGAGCCGGCCAAGGCGGCGGCACCCGTACCCACGGCCGCAGTCCCCGCTGATTCCGTGGCCCGCACCACGGCCGCCGTGCAGGCCACGCCCGAAGCCGACCTGCGCATCACCTACGAAGCCATGAGCGTGGGCAGCGACGGCGTGCAGCGCAGCAGCGTCTATACCAACCGCGTCTACCGCCGCAAGGCCCAGCTATGGATAGAGCGCGAAATGCCCGCCGCCCTGCGCCAGAGCCAGGAGCACGGCCATGACCACGCCCACGGCCCGCACGCCGGCCACGCCCATGACGAAGCCCGCGCCGCACCCCTGTCCATCCGCCGCGCCGATGACGGCAAGGTGGGCGTGGAAGTCATCCTGGCCAAGCTGCGCCGCGTCATCAGCGTGGACCTGGCCCACCACGGCAACGTGGGCTACGGCGGCTCCTTCGACAATGTCTACTGGATCGTGCCGCCCACCGCGCTGCAAGGCATGGAGCGCGTGGGCAAGCCGCACAACGGCGTGCAGCGCTACCGCGGCACGGCAGGCGAGCAGACCACCGTCATCGACTGGGACGTGGCCAACCAGTTCGCCCGCCGCGTGGAACGCAGCGACTCCCACGGCACCGAGCGCATCGTCGTCACCGCCACCAAGCTGCCCGCACCACTGGCCCAGCCCTGGAAGGCCATCGAAGGCTACGACAAGGGTGACTACTCCGATCTGCTGGATTGAGCACCTGACACCCCAATGCAAAGAGCTGCCCGGAGGCAGCTCTTTTTTATTCCCCATTTCAATGCTCAAACGCATGGCGCTGGAAACCGGCGCAGCCTGACACCAGGGGCGCCGAGCAAGAGCCGCCTCGCGGCGATGGCGCCGTCCCCCTTCAGGGGGAAGCCGCGCAGCGGCTCAGGGGGAGGCCAGTTACACCTGCGCTCCAGAGTCTTTTACGACCTTGCTCCACTTCGTCGATTCGGCCTTGATGTAGGCGAGGAATTCGGCCGGCGTGTCGATCACGACATCACCGCCCTGGTCGTTGATCTTCTTGACCACGGCCGGGTCCTTGAGCACCTTGGCAATGGCCGTGTACAGGCGCTGCTGCACGGCGGCGGGCGTCTTGGCCTGGGTCCAGAGGCCGAACCACGAAGTGGCCTCGTAGCCGGGCACGCCGGCTTCGGCCACGGTGGGCACATCGGGCAGTTCGGGCGAGCGCTTGGCCGTGGTCACGGCGATGGGACGCAGCTTGCCCGAGCGCACATGCTGGATGGCCGAGGGCATGTTGTCGAACATGATGGCGATCTGGTTGCCCAGCAGGTCGGTGATGGCCGGGGCGCTGCCCTTGTAGGGCACGTGCACCATGTCCAGGCCCGTCATGGAGCGGAACAGCTCGCCCGACAGGTGGATGGAGCTGCCGCTGCCCGAAGAGCCGTAGTTCAGCTTGCCGGGATTGGCGCGCGCGTAGGCGATCATTTCCTTGACGGTCTTGAACGGCTGGCTGGGGTGGGCCACCAGCAGGTTGGGCACGTTGGCCACGCGCGTCAGGGGCGAGAAGTCCTTGATGGGGTCGAAGCCGGGCTTGGCGTAGAGCGCGGCATTGATGGCATGCGTGCCCACGGTGCCCATGAACAGCGTGTAGCCGTCGGCCGGTGCACGCGCGGCGGCCACGGCGCCGATGTTGCCGCCCGCGCCGGGCTTGTTGTCCACGATCACGGTCTGGCCCAGTTCCTGCTGCAGCGCCTGGGCGACGATGCGCGCCAGGATGTCGGTGGTGCCGCCAGCGGCGAAGGGCACGAGGATGGTGATGGGCTTGCTGGGGAAGCCGTCCTGGGCCAGGGCGGCGGTGCCGGACAGGGCGCCGAGGGCGGTCAGGGATGCGGCGGCCAGCGCCTGCAGGCCACGGCGGCGGGTGAAGTGGGTGGTTTGATCGGACATCGAGAGGTCTCCTGATTCGGCAATAAGGTGGATGGCCGGGCCCGGCAACGCCGGGCTGGGCCAGGGCAGGGCCCTGTGTGGCGCCCGCCTGTGCAGGCGGGCGCTTCCAGTGGTTCTTCTTGAAGGGTGTTGTGCCTGGGAAGGCGTTCGGTCAGACGGTCGGTCCGACGTTCGTTCAGACGGGCGCCACGCCCAGCGTGGTGCCGCCGCAGATGTAGAGCACCTGGCCGGTGACGAAGCCGTTGTCGGGCGACAGGAAGAACAGCGCGGCACGGGCCACGTCTTCCGGTGTGCCCATGCGGCCCACGGCAATGCTGTTGAGGATGCGCTGGGTCTGCGGCGCGCCTTCGGGGTTGCTCTTGGTGAACAGCTCGGTGGCGATGGGGCCGGGGCCCAGGGCGTTGACCGTGATGCGGTCGCGGCCCAGTTCCATGGCCAGGGTGCGTGTCAGGCCGATCAGGCCGGCCTTGGTCGCCGAGTAGACGATGCGGTCGGGCTTGCCCAGCGCGGCGCGCGAGGACATGTTCACGATGCGCCCCTCGCCGCAGGCACGCAGCGTGGGCAGGAAGGCCTGCACCAGCAGCATGGGCGCGCGCAGGTGCAGTCCCACCACGTCGTCGAGATGCTGGGTGCTGGCGTTGTCGATGGTGCCGGGGCGCGTGGCGCCCGCGTTGTTGACCAGGGCGACCACGTTGTGCGCGGCGGCAATGCGTGCCGCCGCCTCGGCCGTGGCCTGCTCGCTGGTCAGGTCGGCCTGGTAGCTCACCAGCAGCGGATGGCTCCAGTCAGGCAGCACGTAGTCGAGGTTGACCACGGCGCGGCCCTGGGCCAGCAGGGCCTCGGCGATGGCGCGGCCGATGCCGTTGCTGGCGCCGCTGACCACGGTGACGGGTGTCTTGTTATCCACGGTGCTCATCGCAGTCTCAGACCTTTTCCAGGATCACGGCAATGCCCTGGCCCACGCCGATGCACATGGTGCACAGCGCATAGCGGCCGCCCAGCGTGTGCAGCTGGTTCACGGCCGTGGTGGCCAGGCGCGCGCCGGAGGCGCCCAGCGGATGGCCCAGCGCAATGGCGCCGCCCCATTGGTTGACGCGGCGGTCGTCGTCGGCAATGCCCAGATCGCGCAGCACGGCCAGGCCCTGCGCGGCGAAGGCTTCATTCAACTCGATCACGTCCATCTGCTCCAGCGTCAGGCCGGTCAGGGCCAGCACCTTGCGCACGGCGGGCGCGGGGCCGAAGCCCATGATGCGCGGCGCCACGCCGGCCACGGCCATGCCGACCACGCGGGCGCGGGGCACCAGGTTGTATTGCTTGGCGGCTTCCTCGTTGGCCAGCAGCAGGGCGCAGGCGCCGTCGTTCACGCCGCTGGCATTGCCGGCCGTCACCGTGCCATCCGGGCGCACCACGCCCTTGAGCTTGGCCAGCGCCTCGATGGTGGTGGCGCGCGGATGTTCGTCCTGGCTCACGACAATGGCGTCGCCCTTTTTCTGGGCAATGGACACGGACACGATTTCCTTGGCCAGGTAGCCGGCCGCGATGGCGGCGGCGGCCTTTTGCTGGCTGGCCAGGGCCATGCGGTCCTGGGCTTCGCGCTCGATCTTGAAGTCGTCGGCCACGTTCTCGGCCGTCTCGGGCATGGAGTCCACGCCGTACTGCTGCTTCATCAGCTTGTTGGCGAAGCGCCAGCCGATGGTGGTGTCATAGACGGCGTTGTTGCGGCTGAAGGCGCTTTCTGCCTTGGGCATGACGAAGGGCGCACGGCTCATGCTTTCCACGCCGCCCGCGATCATCAGGCGGGCCTCACCCGCCTTGATGGCGCGCGCGGCCGTGCCCACGGCGTCCAGGCCCGAGCCGCACAGCCGGTTGATGGTGGCGCCCGGCACATAGATGGGCAGGCCGGCCAGCAGGCCGGACATGCGCGCCACGTTGCGGTTGTCTTCGCCGGCCTGGTTGGCGCAGCCGTAGAGCACGTCGGCCACGGCCGTCCAGTCCACGCCGGGGTTGCGCTCCATCAGCGCCTTGATCGGCACGGCGCCGAGGTCATCGGCACGCACCGGGGACAGGGCGCCGCCGTAGCGGCCGAAGGGGGTGCGGATGGCGTCGCAGATGAAGGCCTGGTTGGACTGGCTCATGGTGTCTCCTGGGAAAAGAATGAAGAGGTGCCGGGGGTGCGCCGCAGCGCACCCGCTGGGGGGGAGCTGAGGGATCAGGCCGTGGCCGTCGCGTCCTTGATGGGCAGGCCCACGATGGACTGCAGCTCGGCGTGCGAGAGGCCGGGCACGGTGTCGATCAGGCGCAGGCCCTCGGGCGTGCATTCCAGCGTGCACAGGTCGGTGTAGATGCGCTTGACGCAGGACAGGCCCGTGAGCGGATAGCTGCAGGCCTCGACGACCTTGCATTCGCCGGTCTTGGTCAGCAGATCCATCATCACCCATGTCTGACGTGCACCCACGGCCAGGTCCATGGCGCCGCCCACGGCGGGAATGGCACCGGCCTCGCCCGTGCTCCAGTTGGCCAGGTCGCCCGTGGCCGAGACCTGGAAGGCGCCCAGCACGCAGATGTCCAGGTGGCCGCCGCGCATCATGGCGAAGCTGTCGGCATGGTGGAAATAGCAGCCGCCCGGCAGCAGGGTGACGGGCTGCTTGCCGGCATTGGTCAGGTCATAGTCCTCCTGGCCTTCGGCGGGCGCCGGGCCCATGCCCAGGATGCCGTTCTCGCTTTGCAGGATGACCTCGCGGCCGGCCGGGATGTGGTTGGCCACCTGGGTGGGCATGCCGATGCCCAGGTTGACATAGGCGCCGTCGAAGATGTCTTCGGCCACGCGCCGGGCCAGCTCTTGCTTGCTGCGTTTCTGGTAGCTGCTCATGCTCTTGCTTTCGGCGGTTGGGGCGCTCATGCGGTTTTCTTGAAGCCGCCGGCCTGGGTGGCCACGCGGTCGATCTTCACGATCTGGCTCACGTAGATGCCGGGCGTGACCACGGCCTCGGGGTCCAGCGCGCCCAGCTCCACGATCTCGTGCACGGTGGCGATCGTGTGCTTGGCCGCCGTGGCCATCACCGGCCCGAAGTTGCGGGCCGACATGCGGTAGGTCAGGTTGCCCCAGCGGTCTCCCTTCTCGGCCTTGACCAGTGCCACGTCGCCGTGGATGGGATGCTCCAGCACATAGTGCTTGCCGTTGATCTCGCGCGTTTCCTTGCCGTTGGCCAGCTCCGTGCCATAGGCCGTGGGGCAGAAGAAGCCGCCGATGCCGGCGCCGGCGGCGCGCAGGCGCTCGGCCAGGTTGCCCTGGGGCACGAGTTCCAGCTCGATCTTGCCGCTGCGGTACAGGTCGTCGAACACCCAGCTGTCCACCTGGCGGGGGAAGCTGCAGATGATCTTGCGCACCTGGCCGCTCTTGAGCAGGGCGGCCAGCCCCTGGTCTCCGTTGCCCGCGTTGTTGTTGACCACGGTCAGCTCGCGTGCGCCCTGGGCGATCAGGCCGTCGATGAGTTCGGTGGGATTGCCCGAGGTGCCGAAGCCCCCGATCAGCACGGTGGAGCCGTCCTGGACGCCCGACAACGCCTCGGCGATGGTGTCGGTGATTTTGTTGATCACTTGCTTGTCTCCGGTATGCAGGCCGCTGGCGCTGCGCTAAAATGTTCGTATGTAGAACAAAAGTTCGCAGAAAGAATTATAGAGCCATGGAAAAAAATGCCGCTTCCGTAATTTCCACAGGTGGGGTTGAAGAAGAGGGCGGCACGCCGCGCCCCGGCGACAGCTATGTGCAGTCCTTTGCGCGCGGCCTGGGCGTGATCCGCTCGTTCAGCGCCGAGGCGCCTGCGCAGACGCTGAGCGAGGTGGCGGCGCGCACGGGGCTCACGCGCGCCGGGGCCCGGCGCATCCTGCTGACGCTGCAGACGCTGGGCTATGTGAAGAGCGACGGCAAGCTGTTCCAGCTCACCCCGCGCATCATGGAACTGGGCTTTGCCTACCTCAGCTCCACCCCGGTCTGGAACCTGGCCGAGCCCGTGATGGAGAACCTGGTCGACGAGGTCAAGGAGTCCTGCTCGGCCGCCGTGCTCGATGGCGGCGACATCGTCTATGTGCTGCGCGTGCATACCCACAAGATCATGAGCACCAACCTCGGCGTGGGCTCGCGCCTGCCGGCCTGCTGGACCTCGATGGGGCGCGTGCTGCTGGCCGGCGAGAGCGATGAATCCCTGCAGGCCCTGCTGGATGCGCGCGAGCGCCGGCAGTTCACGGCCCTGACCGAGCAGGACGACGAGCGCCTTCGCCAGCGCATTCTGGAGGTGCGCGCCCAGGGCTGGGCCCTGGTGGACCAGGAACTGGCCGAAGGCCTGATCTCCATCGCGGCGCCCGTGAAGAACGCGGCCGGGCGCACCGTGGCTGCGCTCAACATCAGTGGCCAGGCCAACCGCAACAGCGCCGAGATGATGCGCGGGCAACTGCTGCCCCGGCTGCTGGCCGCCACGCAGCTGGTGAGCCAGCTGCTGCGGGCCTCATCGCGGCTTTCCCTCTAGGGCGGCGGGCGGCGCAGCGCTCCATAATTGCCGATCCACGCCCCGCACTCGCACCATGGCCCGCCTGCCCCGACTCACCCTTGCGGATCTGCCGCACCACATCATCCAGCTCGGCAACAACGGCGGGGACATCTTCATCGATGCCCAGGACCGGGAAACCATGCTGGGGCTGCTGCGCGAGATGGCGCGCAGCTGCGAGTTGGCCGTGCATGCCTACGTGCTGCTGCCCAGCCAGTTCCACCTGCTGGCCACGCCCCGCACCGGCGATGGCCTGCCCAAGTTCATGCAGGCCGTGGGCCGGCGCTATGTGCGCTACTTCAACGACCGCCACGGCCGCAGCGGCACGCTGTGGGAAGGCCGCTATCGCGGCACGGTGCTGCAGCCCAGCTGGCTGCTGCCCACCATGGTCTTCATGGACGACAGCCCCGTGCGCGCCGGCCTGGTCCAGCGGCCGGCCGACTGGCCCTGGTCCAGCTACGCGCACAACGCCGGCCTGCGCAGCGACGCGCTGATCCAGCCCCATGCCGTGTTCTGGGAGCTGGGCAACACCCCGTTTGCGCGGGATGCGGCCTATGTGGAAGCCGTGGAAGAGGGGATTGGCGCCGATGACGCCGAACGCATCAGCCAGTCGGCGCTGCGGGGCTGGGCGCTGGGCGATGAGCAATTCATTGCCGATTTACAACAGCGCACCGAGCGCCGTGTGACCCGCCAGCGCGCCGGTCGTCCGCCCGGACGGACCAATGAGCGCACCACAACAGTGCGTTAGTACCCACTGATGGCTTGCAAGTGCTTGATTCCTCACTGCAGGTCTTTGTGAAATAAATGTGTCCCTTATTAATTTCCGATTTTTTTGTTCTGGAATTAATTGGGATCTGACCCTTATATAAATTTATTGCATGAGGTGATGCCTTGCCTTAATCTTGCGTTCCCTGCGAAAAATTTGAGGATTCCGCCATGACGACGGCTGCCGAGATCAAGCATCTCCAAGACCACGGTCTGTACTCCAAGAGCAACGAGCACGACGCCTGCGGCCTCGGCTTTGTTGCACATATCAAGGGCGTCAAGCGCCATGACATCGTCACCGGCGCGCTCAAGATCCTCGAAAACATCGACCATCGCGGCGCCGTGGGCGCCGACAAGCTCATGGGCGATGGCGCGGGCATTCTGATCCAGATTCCCGACCAGCTCTACCGCGAAGAGATGGCAAAGCAGGGCGTGGCCCTGCCGCCGGCGGGCGAGTACGGCGTGGGCATGATCTTCCTGCCCAAGGAACACGCCTCGCGCCTGGCCTGCGAGCAGGAGATGGAGCGCGCCATCAAGGCCGAAGGCCAGGTCCTGCTGGGCTGGCGCGATGTGCCCGTGAACCGCGATATGCCCATGTCGCCCACGGTCCAGGAAAAGGAACCCATCCTGCGCCAGGTCTTCATCGGCCGCGGTGCAGACGTGATCGTGCAGGACGCGCTGGAGCGCAAGCTGTACGTGATCCGCAAGACGGCCAGCGCCGCCATCCAGAACCTCAAGCTCAAGCACAGCAAGGAATACTACGTTCCGAGCATGAGCAGCCGCACCGTGGTCTACAAGGGCCTGCTGCTGGCCGACCAGGTGGGCGTGTACTACAACGACCTGTCCGACGAGCGCTGCGTCTCGGCCATCGGCCTGGTGCACCAGCGCTTCTCCACCAACACCTTCCCCGAGTGGCCGCTGGCCCACCCCTACCGCTACGTGGCCCACAACGGTGAAATCAACACCGTGCGCGGCAACTACAACTGGATGCTGGCGCGCGAGGGCGTGATGGCCTCGCCCGTGCTGGCCGAGGACCTCAAGAAGCTCTATCCCATCAGCTTCGCTGGCCAGTCCGACACGGCAACGTTCGACAACTGCCTGGAACTGCTGACCATGGCCGGCTACCCCATCAGCCAGGCCGTGATGATGATGATTCCCGAGCCCTGGGAGCAGCACGAGTCCATGGACGAGCGCCGCCGCGCCTTCTATGAATACCACGCCGCCATGATGGAGCCCTGGGACGGCCCGGCCTCCATCGTGTTCACCGACGGCCGCCAGATCGGCGCCACGCTGGACCGCAACGGCCTGCGCCCCTCGCGCTACGTGATCACCGATGACGACCTGGTCATCCTGGCTTCCGAGGCCGGCGTGCTGCCCGTGCCCGACAGCTCCATCGTGCGCAAGTGGCGCCTGCAGCCCGGCAAGATGCTGCTGATCGACCTGGAGCAGGGCCGCCTGATCGAGGACGACGAGCTCAAGGCCAACATCGTCAACACCAAGCCCTACAAGCAGTGGATCGAGAACCTGCGCATCAAGCTGGGCAGCGTGGGCGGTGACACCCATGCCGGCCCCGAGGCCGCCAGCCTGCCGCTGCTCGAGCGCCAGCAGGCCTTCGGCTTCACGCAGGAAGACATCAAGTTCCTGCTGGCCCCCATGGCCAAGAACGGCGAGGAAGGCATCGGCTCCATGGGCAACGACAGCCCGCTGGCCGTGCTGTCGGACAAGAACAAGCCGCTGTACAACTACTTCCGCCAGATGTTCGCGCAGGTGACCAACCCGCCGATCGACCCCATCCGCGAAGCCATCGTGATGTCGCTGGTGTCCTTCATCGGACCCAAGCCCAACCTGCTGGACATCAACCAGGTCAACCCGCCCATGCGCCTCGAAGTGCACCAGCCCGTGCTGGACTTCGCCGACATGGCCAAGCTGCGCGACATCGAACGCCACACGCAGGGCAAGTTCAAGAGCGCAACGATCGACATCACCTACCCGCTGTCCTGGGGCAAGCAGGGCGTGGAAGCCAAGCTGGCATCGCTGTGCGCGCAGGCCGTGGACGCCATCAAGGGCGGCGCCAACATCCTGATCATCAGCGACCGCCATGTGAGCGCCACCCAGGTGGCCATCCCCGCGCTGCTGGCGCTGTCGGCCATCCACCAGCACCTGGTGCGCGAGGGCCTGCGCACCACGGCCGGCCTAGTCGTGGAAACGGGCACGGCGCGCGAAGTGCACCACTTCGCCGTGCTGGCAGGCTACGGCGCCGAGGCCGTGCATCCCTACCTGGCCATGGAAACCCTGGCCGACATGCACAAGGAGCTGGGCGGCGACCTGTCGGCCGACAAGGCCATCTACAACTACGTCAAGGCCATCGGCAAGGGCCTGTCCAAGATCATGTCCAAGATGGGCGTGTCCACCTACATGTCCTATTGCGGCGCCCAGCTGTTCGAGGTGATCGGCCTGAACAGCGACACCGTGGACAAGTACTTCACCGGCACGGCCAGCCGCGTCGAGGGCATCGGCGTCTTCGAGATCGCCGAGGAAACCATCCGCAACCACCGCGCGGCCTTCGGTGACGATCCCGTGCTGGAGACCATGCTGGACGCCGGTGGCGAATACGCTTGGCGCGCCCGTGGTGAAGAGCACATGTGGTCGCCCGACGCCATCGCCAAGCTGCAGCATTCCACGCGCTCCAACAACTGGAGCACGTACAAGGAATACGCCCAGCTGATCAACGACCAGAGCAAGCGCCACATGACGCTGCGCGGCCTGTTCGAGTTCAAGTTCGACCCGGCCAAGGCCATTGCGCTGGACCAGGTCGAGTCGGCCAAGGACATCGTCAAGCGCTTTGCCACGGGCGCCATGTCGCTGGGCTCGATCAGCACCGAGGCCCATGCCACGCTGGCCGTGGCCATGAACCGCATCGGCGGCAAGAGCAACACCGGCGAAGGCGGGGAAGATCCCCAGCGCTACCGCAACGAGCTCAAGGGCATCCCGATCAAGAAGGGCGAGACCCTGGGCTCCATCATCGGCGCCGACAAGGTCGAGGCCGACATCGAGCTGCAGGACGGCGACTCGCTGCGCTCCAGGATCAAGCAGGTGGCATCGGGCCGCTTCGGCGTCACGGCCGAATACCTGTCGTCCTCGGACCAGGTGCAGATCAAGATGGCCCAGGGCGCCAAGCCCGGCGAGGGCGGCCAGCTGCCCGGCGGGAAGGTGTCCGACTACATCGGCAAGCTGCGCCACTCCGTGCCCGGCGTCGGCCTGATCTCGCCTCCGCCCCACCACGACATCTACTCCATCGAGGATCTGGCCCAGCTGATCCACGACCTGAAGAACGTGGCACCGCACGCCGACATCTCGGTCAAGCTCGTGTCCGAAGTGGGCGTGGGCACCATCGCGGCCGGCGTGGCCAAGTGCAAGAGCGACCACGTGGTCATCGCAGGCCATGACGGCGGCACGGGCGCATCGCCCTGGTCGTCCATCAAGCATGCGGGCTCGCCCTGGGAAATCGGCTTGGCCGAGACCCAGCAGACCCTGGTGCTCAACCGCCTGCGCGGCCGTATCCGCGTTCAGGCCGACGGCCAGATGAAGACCGGCCGCGACGTCGTCATCGGCGCGCTGCTGGGCGCCGACGAGTTCGGCTTCGCCACGGCGCCCCTGGTCGTCGAGGGCTGCATCATGATGCGCAAGTGCCACCTGAACACCTGCCCCGTGGGCGTGGCCACGCAGGACCCGGTGCT
Source organism: Delftia sp. BGA-UO-ETr-SB1 (assembly GCF_059567865.1). Taxonomy (NCBI): domain Bacteria; kingdom Pseudomonadati; phylum Pseudomonadota; class Betaproteobacteria; order Burkholderiales; family Comamonadaceae; genus Delftia; species Delftia sp. BGA-UO-ETr-SB1. Next base: position 1,219,497 of record NZ_JCAQOW010000006.1, read on the forward strand.
GCGCGCCAAGTTCTCGGGCAAGCCCGAGCATGTGGTGAACTACTTCTTCTTCATCGCCGAGGAAGTGCGCCAGATCATGGCCCAGCTGGGCGTGGCCAAGTTCGACGACCTGATCGGCCGTGCCGACCTGCTGGACACCCGCAAGGGCCTGCAGCACTGGAAGGCCCAGGGCCTGGACTTCTCGCGCCTGTTCGCCCAGCCCGAAGTGCCTGCCGACGTGGCGCGCTTCCATGTCGAAAAGCAGGACCACCTGCTGGACAAGGCGCTGGACGTGAAGCTCATCGAGCGCTGCAAGCCCGCCATCGAGAACGGCGAGCGCGTGCGCATCATGGAAGTGGCGCGCAACGTGAACCGCTCCGTGGGCGCCATGCTCTCCGGTGCCGTGACGCGCGTGCATCCCGAAGGCCTGCCGGATGACACCATCCGCATCCACTTCGAGGGAACCGGCGGCCAGTCCTTCGGCGCCTTCCTGTGCAACGGCATCACGCTGAACCTGCGCGGCGATGCCAACGACTACACGGGCAAGGGCCTGTCCGGCGGCCGCGTGGTGGTGCATGCCAGCCATGAATTCCGCGGCGACACGACGACCAACACCATCGTCGGCAACACCGTGATGTTCGGTGCCACCAGCGGCGAGGCCTTCTTCGGCGGCGTGGCCGGCGAGCGTTTCGCGGTCCGCCTGTCGGGCGCCACGGCCGTGGTCGAAGGCGTGGGCGACCACGGCTGCGAATACATGACCGGCGGCACCGTGGTGGTGCTGGGCAAGACGGGCCGCAACTTCGCGGCCGGCATGAGCGGCGGCGTGGCCTATGTGTATGACGAGGATGGCCGCTTCGCCGAGCGCTGCAACAAGGCGTCCGTCTCTCTGGACCAGGTGCTGCCCCACGACGAGCACCTGGCCCAGGTCTCGCCCGCCGTCTGGCACCGCCGCGAAACCGACGAACGCCAGCTGCGCGCACTGATCGAGGCGCACAGCCGCTGGACCGGCTCCAAGCGCGCCCGCGACCTGCTGGACAACTGGGCGGCGGCCCGCTCCAAGTTCGTCAAGGTCTTCCCCAGCGAGTACAAGCGTGCCCTGTCCGAGATGTACGAGCGCCAGGTGATGGAAGAGCCCGCCACGCCCGAGGTCGAGGAACACGCCAAGGAAGCCGTGGCCGCCAAATAACAAGGAAGCGAAGGATGCGGGCAGCGGCCCGCATCCATCCCTGCACCCCACACATCAGGACAACGAATCATGGGAAAGACCACCGGCTTCATGGAATATGAGCGCCTTGAGGAGGGCTACGCGCCCGTCGTCGAGCGCGTGAAGCACTACAAGGAATTCGTCATCGGCCTCGATGACAGCCAGGCCAAGATCCAGGGCGCGCGCTGCATGGACTGCGGCACGCCGTTCTGCAACAGCGGCTGCCCGGTCAACAACATCATTCCGGACTTCAACGACCTGGTCTTCCACGGCGGCTGGAAGAGCGCCAGCGCCGTGCTGCACAGCACCAACAACTTCCCGGAGTTCACCGGCCGCATCTGCCCCGCGCCCTGCGAGGCCGCCTGCACGCTGAACATCAACGACGACGCCGTGGGCATCAAGTCCATCGAGCACGCCATCATCGACCGTGCCTGGGCCGAAGGCTGGGTCAAGCCCCTGCCCAGCAGCCGCAAGACCGGCAAGAAGGTCGCCGTGGTCGGCGCAGGCCCCGCAGGCCTGGCCGCATCGCAGCAACTGGCGCGCGCCGGCCACGATGTCACGCTGTTCGAGAAGAACGACCGCGTGGGCGGCCTGCTGCGCTACGGCATCCCCGACTTCAAGATGGAGAAGTCGCACATCGACCGCCGCGTGGAGCAGCTCGTGGCCGAAGGCGTCAAGATCCGTACCGGCGTGCTGGTGGCGGGCAAGGACGGCCTGGGCGAAGACTCCAAGGTCACCAACTGGGCCAAGGAAACCGTCAGCCCCGAGCAGCTCATGGCCGAGTTCGACGCCGTGCTGCTGACCGGTGGTGCCGAGCAGTCGCGCGACCTGCCCGTGCCGGGGCGTGAACTCAAGGGCATTCATTTCGCCATGGAGTTCCTGCCGCAGCAAAACAAGGTCAACGCGGGCGACAAGCTCAAGGGCCAACTGCGGGCCGATGGCAAGCATGTCATCGTCATCGGTGGCGGCGACACCGGCTCCGACTGCGTGGGCACCAGCAACCGCCACGGCGCCGTCAGCGTGACCCAGTTCGAGCTGATGCCCATGCCGCCCGAGCAGGAGAACAAGCCCCTGGTCTGGCCCTACTGGCCGATCAAGCTGCGCACCAGCTCCAGCCACGAGGAAGGCTGCGAGCGCGAGTTCGCCATCGCCACCAAGGAGTTCATCGGCGAGAAGGGCCAGGTCACGGCCGTCAAGACCGTGCGCATCGAGATGAAGGACGGCAAGATGGTCGAGGTGCCCGGCAGCGAGCAGGTGCTCAAGGCCGATCTGGTGCTGCTGGCCATGGGCTTCGTCAGCCCCGTGCAGGCCGTGCTCGACGCCTTTGGCGTGGACAAGGACGCACGCGGCAACGCCAAGGCCACCACCGACTTCACGGGCGGCTACGCCACCAGCGTGCCCAAGCTGTTCGCCGCCGGCGACGTGCGCCGCGGCCAGTCCCTGGTCGTCTGGGCCATCCGCGAAGGCCGCCAGGCCGCTCGCTCCATCGATGAATTCTTGATGGGCGCGTCCGACCTGCCGCGTTGAGATGCCAACCCCGGAAGGGGCTTGGCCATGGACAAAGAAAAAGCCCTTGGTGATGAACCAAGGGCTTTTTATTACAGATTCCTCGTGTTTCAGCGTAGGCCCTTGAAACTGGCGCGCCCTAAAGCGAGGGACACCGAGGAAGGGCCTGGGCCGGCCGCGCCGCCCCGCACCGAGGGTGTCGTCCCCCTCTGGGGGAAGGCGCGAAGCGACTCAGGGGGAGGGTTTATCCTCTGCGGGCTTGTCCACTGCGGTGCCGGGCTCGGCTTCTTCTTCCGGCGCCTTGGAGACGCGGCTGAACCAGCCGGCGCCCAGGATGCCTATTTCGTAAAGAATGCACATCGGAATGGCCAGGGCCAGCTGGGAGATCACGTCGGGTGGCGTGACCACGGCGGCGATGATGAAGGCCACCACGATGAAATAGCCGCGGAAGGACTTGAGCTTGGCGATGTCCACCAGGCCGAAGCGCACCAGCAGCATGACCACGATGGGCACCTGGAAGGCCAGGCCAAAGGCCAGGTACAGCGACAGGATGGCCTCCACATACGAGGCGATGTCCGGCGTGGCCGCCACGCTGTCCGGGGTGAAGCCCTGGATGAAGGCGAACATCTTGTCGAGCACGAAGAACTGCACGAAGGCGATGCCGATATAGGCCAGCAGGCTGCCGAAGATGATCAGCGGCAGCGCAAAGCGCTTTTCATGGCTGTACAGGCCGGGCGCCACGAAGGCCCACATCTGGTACATGATCCAGGGCAGCACGGCCAGCACGCCCACCATCATCAGCACCTTGAGCGGCACGAAGAAGGGCGTGAACACGCCCACCGCGATGAGCTTGGCATCGGGCGGCATGTGGGCCTTGATCGGGTGGGCGATGAAGTCGATCAGCCCGTTGGGGCCGGGCCACACGGCCAGCACGGCGATCGCCAGACCGATGCCGTAGATGCAATAGAGCAGGCGGTCGCGCAGCTCCATCAGGTGCTGGACGAAAGGCTGCTCGGTGCCTGCCAGCTCGTCGTCTTTAGGTGGAATGTCGGACATGGTGCGAAACCGCGGCGGGCCGCAAGGGCATCCACGGACCTGGGGTGAAAAGCAGAAAGCCCGACGGATCGGGCAGGATTCGGCAATGGCGGGTGCCCGGGTGGCAGAGGCTGGGCTGGTTGCCTCGTGGCCCGCGGCGCGCCGGCATCTTCAGCGGGACTTCTGGGGGCGAAAGCGCGCCACGCGCGCCGCGCCCGACTGCGCCTTGGTGCGCACGCCGGCGCGGGCCTTGTACCACTGGGGCACGGCGGCACGCTTGAGGCGCCAGTTCTTGCCCGGGTGGCGGTAGGCCGGCGCCACGGCGCTGTACGTATCGCTGTCGGAGCCGTAGGAAGAGGAGTCGTACGAGGAAGACGTGCCGTTGAGCGATGCCGTGGACTCGTTCCAGTCCTTCTCGAAGTTGGCGGCCGAAGTGTGGATGGATTGCTCGACGTCTCGCGCCGCGCCCTCCACGGTGTCCTTCATCTTGCGCAACTCGTCGAGTTCCATCGAACGGTTGACCTCGGCCTTCACATCGGAGACATAGCGCTGGGCCTTGCCCAGCAGGGTGCCGACGGTACGCGCCACGCGCGGCAGCTTCTCGGGACCGATGACCACGAGGGCCACGGCACCGATGAGCGCCATCTTGGAAAGGCCAATATCAAACATGGAAGCTTGGCGTGCGGGCCATCAGCTCTTTTGCTTGGCTTCGACGTCGATGGTGGTCTTGTCGGCAGCCGTCTGGCCGGCGACCTGGCCGGGAGCGGCTGCGGGAGTGTCGGTGGAGGTCGAACCGTCCTTCACGCCGTCCTTGAAGCCCTTGACGGCGCCGCCGAGGTCGGAACCGATGTTCTTCAGCTTCTTGGTGCCGAACACCAGAACCACGATGGCCAGGACGATCAGCCAATGCCAGATGGAAAACGAGCCCATGAGAATCTCTCCTAAGAATTGCAGGTCATTTTAGACGCCGGGCCATGGCGGCAGTTCGCAAGGCCCCACAAAAGCCGTTTGGCCGACGCAAGAAACAGGGGGTGCCTCAAGCAAGAGACGGGCCACCTTGTGCCGGGCGGCAGACGTCTGCTGCAGGCAGCGTGGCCGCTGCGGTGTTTTCAGCCCTTGAGTTTCAGCCCTTGAGCCAGGGGCGGGGGCCGCCCATGACGTGGATGTGCAGGTGGTGGACTTCCTGGCCGCCTTCGGTGCCCGTGTTGACCACCAGGCGAAAGCCGCCGTCGGGATACGGGTTGCAGCCTTGCTCGGCGGCCAGGCGGGGCGCCAGCGCCATCAGGCGGCCCAGCAGCGGGGCGTCCTCGGCCTGGACCTGGGCCATGGAGGGGATGTGCTTCTTGGGCACCATCAGGAAGTGGATGGGCGCGCCGGGATGGATGTCGTGGAAGGCGAAGACGTCTTCGTCCTCATAGACCTTGCGGGAAGGGATCTCGCCTTTGGTGATGCGGCAAAACAGGCAGTTCGGGTCGTGGTCGTGCATGGCGCTACAGGAATCCTGGGAAGCTGGCGGTAGGTTGGAAATCAGGCCGGATTGTCGTTGATGCGCAGCGTCTGGCGCACGCCGATGTCGCTGCGGTGCTGCTGGAGCCACTGCTGGCCCTGCTCGCGTCCGAGCTCGAACAGCTCGCGCACGAAGCGCATGTCGGAGCGCGTCTTGGTCGAGGCGCCATAGCCCTTGAGCACGGAGCCGCCGTCCACGCGGTGCAGCAGCACCTTTTTGTAGCGTGCCGGGTCCAGCTTGCCCTGCTCGAGCAGGCGCTTGACGAACTCGATGGCGCGCAGCTCGGCCAGCAGGCCGGCGTTGAATGTGACCTCGTTCATGCGGTCCATGATGTCGGCCGCCGTGTTGGGCAGATCGGTGTGCTCGATGGGGTTGATCTGCACCAGCAGGATGTCGCTGGACGCCGTGCCGTAGATCAGCGGGTACAGCGCCGGGTTGCCCGAAAAGCCGCCATCCCAGTACGGCTCGCCATCGATTTCCACGGCCTTGAACAGCTGAGGCAGGCAGGCCGAGGCCATGACCGCGTCGGCACTGAGTTTTCTGCCCGAAAAGATGCAGCCCCGGCCCGTGCGCACATTGGTGGCGCATACAAAGACCTTGGGCACCACGCCTTCCACGGGCGGATGCGTCAGCGCCTCGAAATCCACGACCCGTTCGAGCAGCTTGCGCAGCGGGTTGATGTCCAGCGGGTTGGTCTGGTAGGGCGAGAAGAACTGGTTGAGCACGCCCATGAAGGGGCTGCCCGGCAGGGGCGCGCCCCACATCAGGCTGCCCATGGTGCCCACGCCTTCCCACAGTTCGGTCAGCGTGGCGCGGGCCAGCTCGGCCCCCAGCGCCTGGGCGGCCACCGGATCGCTTTCCTGGCGTGCAGCCTTGGCAAAGCCCTGGGCCAGGGCCACTGCATTCATGGCGCCGGCGCTGGTGCCGCTGATGCCGTCGAAGACAAGGCTGCCGTCTTCCAGCAGCGCATCGAGCACGCCCCAGGTCAGGGCACCGTGCGAGCCCCCGCCCTGCAGGGCGAGGTTGATCTTGCAGGTCGGGGTCGGAGTCATGGCGGTTTGCCCGGGACCTTCAGCGGTCCACGGCCTGGTTGCGGTTCATGGCGACCATGCCGCGCACGATGCGGTAGAGGAACCAGATGGAGATGACGGTCCAGGCGATCCAGCCGGGCACGAAGAACAGCAGCCACAGCGGCGCCGTGACCAGGTACAGGATGCCGGCCCAGATCACGCTGCGGATGCGCCACGAGAAGTGGTTGGCCATCCAGCTGCCTTCGGCGTCGCCGCGCTTGACCAGATCGATGATCAGGGCGATCACCAGCAGCGCAATGCTGGGCTGGGCGCCCGGCACGACGGCGGCCACGGCCACCACCAGGTGCAGCAGGTAGCTGACCCAGCCCCAGGCCTTGAGGCCTTCGATGCGGGACTGGTCCAGGGCACGGACTTCGATGTAATCGTCATTCATGGCAGCGGTCCTTTCTCGTTCACATCACGTTCCTGGGCCTTGCGCAGCGCCTTTTCCTCAATGCCGCTGGTGCCTTCGCGGCGTTCCAGTTCGGCAACGACCTGGGCGGGCGTCAGGCCATAGTGGGCCAGGGCGATCATGCTATGGAACCACAGATCGGCCACTTCGTAGAGGATTTTGCCGGCGTCTCCGCCATGGTCTGCGTCCTTGGCGGCCATGACCACTTCGGTGGCCTCTTCGCCGATCTTCTTCAAAAAGGCATCCGGGCCCTTGTGCAGCAGGCGGGCGACGTAGCTCTTGTCGGGGTCGCCGCCGTTGGCGGGCTTGCGGCTTTCGATGACGGCGGCCAGGCGCGCCAGGGCGTCCAGCGAGGAAGTGCTTGCGGTGTCGTTCATGTTCGTGGAATTCATTTGTAGATCGATTCGGGGTCTTTCAAGACCGGATCGACGGCCTGCCACTGGCCGTTCTGCAGCACGCTGTAGAAGCAGCTGTGGCGCCCCGTGTGGCAGGCAATGCCGGGCTCGTGGCCGGTCTGGGTGATCTTGAGCAGGACCACGTCGTTGTCGCAGTCGATGCGCACCTCGTGCACGGTCTGCACGTGGCCCGATTCCTCGCCCTTGAACCACAGCTTGTTGCGCGAGCGGCTGAAGTAGACGGCGCGGCCCAGCTCGGCCGTCTTGGCCAGGGCCTCGCGGTTCATCCAGGCGAACATCATCACGTCGCCCGTGTCCTTTTCCTGCGCGATCACGGGCACCAGGCCCTGCGCATCCCATTTGACTTGATCTAGCCAGTTCATTGCCTGCATTGTGAATATCCTGGGTGGGCATCCCTGTGACAGGATTGTCAGGAATTGCCTGGATTGAAAATACACCCCCTGAGTCGCTTCGCGCCTTCCCCCTCTCTCGCTGCGCGGGAGGGAGACGACAGCCTTGCTGCGGGGCGGCCCTTGCTCGCTGTCCCTGGTCCCTTGGGCCGCGCCGGTTTCATGGGTTGTGGGCCGCGCTAGCGCCATGGAAAACTGAAATGAAGGAGTCCGCCGGCGCGCGGTAGTCAGAGGCGCACGGGCACGCCGCGCTCGGCCATGCGCTGCTTGGCCTGGCCCACGGTGAATTCGCCGTAGTGGAAGATGCTGGCGGCCAGCACGGCGTCGGCGCCGCCCAGCGTCACGCCATCGGCCAGGTCGTCCAGCGAGCCCACGCCGCCCGAGGCGATCACGGGCACGGGCACGGCGTCGCTGACGGCGCGCGTGAGCTTCAGGTCGAACCCGGACTTGGTGCCGTCGCGGTCCATGCTGGTCAGCAGGATCTCGCCCGCGCCGCGGCGCGCCATTTCGGCGGCCCACTGCACGGCATCCAGGCCGGTGTTCTTGCGTCCGCCGTGGCTGTACACGTCCCAGCCGGGGCCGGCAGCGCGGCCATCGGCGCCCATGCGCTGCTCGTCCTCGGCGGTGCGCCGCTTGGCATCGATGGCCACGACGATGCATTGCGCGCCGTACTTGTCCGAGGCCGCATTGATCACATCGGGATTGGCGATGGCGGCCGAGTTGAAGCTGGTCTTGTCGGCGCCCGCGTTGAGCAGGCGGCGCACGTCCTCGACGGTGCGCACACCGCCGCCGACGGTCAGGGGAATGAAGACCTGGCTGGCCACGGACTCGATGATGGGCAGGATCAGGTCGCGCCCGTCGCTGGTGGCCGTGATGTCCAGGAAGGTCAGCTCGTCCGCGCCCTGGGCGTTGTAGCGCGCGGCGATCTCCACCGGGTCGCCCGCATCGCGCAGTTCCACGAAGTTCACGCCTTTGACGACGCGCCCTCCCGTGACGTCAAGACAGGGGATGATGCGTTTGGCAAGCATGGGCAGACTCGTGGCTAGGGCGTGAAACAAGGGCGAAAAGATACCACGCCCTCGGCGCCCGCAGGCGCTGCGGGGTTCAGCGCTTGAGGCCTGCGGCCTGGCTTTGCCAGCGCCATGCGTCCTCGCACATGCGGTCCAGGTCCAGCATGGCCTTCCAGCCCAGCAGACGCTCGGCCTCGGCGGGGTCGGCCCAGCACTGGGCCACGTCGCCGGGGCGGCGCGCCACGATCTGGTAGGGCACGGGGCGGCCGCTGGCGCGCTCGAAGGCCTTGACCATCTCCAGCACCGAGACCGGGCGCCCCGTGCCCAGGTTCACGGTCAGCAGGCCCTGCTGTTCGCGCAGATAGCGCAGCGCTGCCAGGTGGCCGCGCGCCAGGTCGGTGACGTGGATGTAGTCGCGCACGCCCGTGCCGTCCGGCGTCGCATAGTCATCGCCATAGACACTGAGCTGCTGGCGCTGTCCGATGGCGACCTGCGACACATAGGGCATGAGGTTGTTGGGGATGTCGCGCGGGTCCTCGCCGATCAGGCCGCTTTCATGGGCGCCCACGGGGTTGAAGTAGCGCAGCCTTGCCAGGCTCCACTGGCCGGGCTCGGCGCGGTCCAGGTCGGCCAGCATTTCCTCGATCCACAGCTTGCTGCGGCCGTAGGGGTTGGTGGCGGACAGCGGAAAGTCTTCGCGGATCGGCAGGCTGGCCGGATCGCCGTAGACCGTGGCCGAGGAGGAGAACACCAGGCTGCGCACGCCCGCCGTCCGCATGGCCTGCAGCAGGGCCACCGTGCCGCCCACGTTGTGTTCGTAGTAGCGCAGCGGCTGGGCCACGGACTCGCCCACTGCCTTGAGCGCGGCGAAGTGGATCACCTCGCGGATGGAGTGCTCGGCAAACAGCCGCTCCAGCGCGGCGCGGTCGCGCACGTCGCCCTCGACGCACAGCGGGCGCCGGCCCGTGATGCGTTCCATGCGTTCGAGCACATCGGGGCTGCTGTTGCTGAAGTTGTCGTAGATCAGGTAGGGCTCGCCCGCAGCGGCGAGTTCCACGCAGGTATGCGAGCCGATGAAGCCGGCGCCGCCTGTGACCAGAATCATGAATACCTTTCATTGGTGATTTTTCTGCCTGCCTAGTATCGCCATAACCCAGCTTCCCCCAGGCTTCAAGGGCGCCGAGCACAAAAGTAGGGAGAAGACACGTTTGCAGACAAAAACCGGTATGCTCGCGCCCGCATTTCGTCGGACTGACGATAGCTTTTATCAAATCGACTAGAAATTTGATGTACAAAAACTATGAATTGACCGTGCGTGGCCGCACCCCGAGGAGAAGGCCGTGAACGCTTTCCTGCGAACCTGCCTGTTTTGCTGGGGGCTGTTGTGCGGCTGGGCGGTGCAGGCCGCCGAGCCAGCGGTTGCCGTCTATTACGGGAACAAGGCCTCGCTCAGTGAACTGAGCCTCTACGACATTGCCGTCGTGGAGCCGGGCCACGGCTACGACCCCGTTCAATTCCGCAAGCAGGCTCCGGGCAGCGAGCTCTACGCATATGCCTCCGTGGCCGAGGTGCTGCCCGAGCGCGCCTACTTCAGCAAGATTCCCGAGGCCTGGAAGATGGCGCGCAACGGCGCCTGGCAGTCCATCGTCCTGGACCAGACGCCTGCGCAGTGGCCCGCCTTCTTTGCCGACGAGGTGATCGCACCGCTGTGGAAGCAGGGTTTTCGGGGCTTCTTCCTGGACACGCTGGACTCCTACCGCCTGGCCGCGAATTTCGACGAAAAGGCCCAGCAGGACGGCCTGGTGCGCGTCATCGAGACGCTGCACCAGCGCTATCCCGGCATCCGCCTGATCCTGAACCGGGGCTTCGAGATCGTGCCGCGTGTGAGGGACAAGGTACAGATGGTGGCGGCGGAGTCGCTGTTGCGGGGCTGGGATGCCAGCCTCAAGCGCTATGTGAACGTGCCCGAGAAAGACCGCGAATGGCTGCTGCAGCAACTGCAGACCATCCGCGAGCGCGACCGCCTGCCGGTGCTGTCCATCGACTACGTGGCCCCGCATGACCGCGACGCCACGCGCGAGACGGCCCGCCGCATTGCGCAGTTGGGCATCATTCCGTGGGTTTCCGATGCCGGGCTGCAGACCCTGGGCATAGGCCAGGTGGAGGCGGTGGCGCGCAGGGTGTTGATTCTCTACAACGGTGCCGACTATCCGTCCATCAACGGCGCATCGGCGCACCGCTTTCTGGAAATGCCCATCAACTACATGGGCTACGTTGCCGACTACGCCGATGTGCGCGAGCCCCTGCCCGAAGGCGTGGCGCGCGACCGCTATGCCGGCGTGGTGAGCTGGTTCGGCGGTGCGGTGCCCGAGATGCGGGCCAAAAGCGTGCGGCAGTGGCTGGCCAACCAGGTGCAGCAGGGCATGCCGCTGCTGGTGCTCAATACGCTGGGCCTGTCCCAGGACCGCACCATGTCGGCCGCCCTGGGCACGCGCAGCACGGAAGCGGCACCCGTGTTCCCGCTGCGGCGCGCCGAGCAGGCCCCGCTCATGGGGTTCGAGATACCGCCGGCCGAGCCCGCGCACGACTACGAAGGCTGGGAGTTCACGCCGCAGATGGCCAAGGGCAGCCGCGAGCTGCTGTCCTTCGACGACAAGCGGGGGCGCCGCTTCGTCTCTGCCGCCATCACGCCCTGGGGCGGCTTTGCACTCATGCCCTATGTGGTGGTGGGCATGCCGGGCACCGACCAGTCGCGCTGGGTGATCGATCCGTTCGCGCTGCTGCGCGAGGCGCTGCGCCTGAAGGATTTCCCCGCGCCCGATGTCTCCACGGAGAACGGCCGCCGCCTGTTGCTGGCCCATGTGGATGGCGACGGCTTTCCCTCCAAGGCCGAGCTGCCGGGAACGCCCTTCGCGGGCGAAGTGCTGCGCCGCGAGATCCTGGAGCGCTACAAGATCCCGCACACCATCTCGGTCATCGAGGCCGAGGTCTCGCCGCAGGGCCTGTATCCGCAGTGGGCCGAGCAGCTGGAGGGCATTGCCAAGCGCATCTTCGCCATGCCCCATGTCGAGATCGCCAGCCATTCCTACTCGCACCCCTTCTTCTGGGAGCCCGGGGCAGCGCCCGACGGGGATGACAGCAAGGAGGTGAACCTCAACCTCCACATCCCCGGCTACCAGATGGACATGAACCGGGAGATCAATGGCTCGGTCGACTACATCCGCAAGCGCCTGGCGCCGCCCGGCAAGCCGGTGGACGTGTTCCTGTGGACCGGCAACACGGCGCCCAGCGCCGAGGCCCTGGCCATCTCCGATGCCGCCGGCCTGCTCAACATGAATGGTGGCGACACGGCCATCACGCGCAGCAATCCCTCGCTCACCGAGGTGCGCAGCTGGGGTCTGCGCAAGGGCGGCCACCTGCAGATCTATGCGCCCGTCACCAACGAGAACATCTACACCAACCTCTGGCACGGGCCGTTCTACGGCTTCGAGCGGGTCATCGAGACCTTCGAGATGACCGAGGCTCCCCGGCGCCTGAAGGCCGTGGACATCTACTACCACTCCTACTCCGCCAGCAAGCAGGCCAGCATCAAGGCGCTGCACAGGATCTACCAGTGGGCGCTGGCGCAGCGGCTGAACCCGGTCTACAGCTCCGAGTACATCCGCAAGGTGCAGGATTTCTACGAATTCGCCATTGGCCGCGACGCGCAGGGCTGGCGCCTGCGGGGTCCGGGCCAGCTGCGCACACTGCGCATGCCGCCCGGCATGGCCCTGCCTTCCATGGCTGCCAGCAGCGGCATTGCCGGCTATGCCAAGGGGGCAGACGGCAGCTACCTGCACCTGGCCGGCAGCGCCGGATACCTGGTGCAACAGACGCAACAGACGCAACAGGACGCTGCAGGCGCGGCCGCCCACGCGGCGCGCCCCTATCTGGTGGATGCCAATGCCCGGCTCACGCAATGGCAGCCCCAGGCCGACGGCGGCGTGCGCTTCGCCCTGCAGGGCCATGTGCCGCTGGAGCTGCGCATGTACCTGCCTGCCGGCTGTTCGCTGAGTTCCTCGAACGCCGCCACGCCCCTCCTTGCCGTGGCGGGTGCCGATACCGGCAACGCCAACCTCCGTTCCTTCAGAAGTACCCAAAACAGTGTCGAACTCCAAGCGCAATGCCGGGGGCTCTGAGCGCCCCATCACGGTTCCCTTCTGGCTGATCGCGCTGCTGGCGGTACTGATCGGCGGCGCCCTGTGGATGCTGTTTCCCAAGCAGGATCTGGAGCGCCGGCTCTCCGTCACCGGAGATGACTCCGAGCTGTCCTACAACTACCTGAGCAACCTGCTCAAGAGCGATCCCGGCAACGAGAACCTGCGCGCCCTGCTCAAAGCCAAGGAAGAGCGCCTGCAGGCCATCAAGCTGGCGCGGGAAGAGGCGGCCAAGCAGGCATTGCCCAGCGCAGCCGTCCAGGCCTGGGACCACTGGCAGACCGCCTACCAGGGCTATCTGGAGGCGCAAAAGCAGGACCACCGCGCGGGCGGCCAGGCCGAGGCGCTGGCGCCGCAGGTGATGCAGGCGTTGAAGGACGTGCCGCTGCAGGGGCTGACCCAGGAGCAGGCGCTGTACCTGGCCTCGTCGGCGCTGGTGCTCAAGGACGCACCGCTGGCCCTGGGCATCTACGACGACGTGGCAGGCCGCCAGGCCGATCCCGCGCGCAAGGCGCAGGTCTATGAATCCGCAGCGCGGCAGGCGCTGGGCATGTCCCTGTACGAGGAATCGGCCCGGCTGCTGCGCCAGGCCAGCGCCACGACCCAAGACGTCCAGCAGTCGCGCGCCTACCTCTGGCAGGCCCTGCAGGTGCTGCAGTCCGGCAACCGTGCCAACGAAGCGCTGGCGCTTGCGCGCCAGCAGGAAGAACTGCTGGGCAGCGACCCCGAGACGCTGCGAAAGCTCATCGGCCTGGCGCGCGCGGCCGGCAACCGGGCCGAGGCCGAGCGCTATGCCAAGCGGCTGCTGCAGCTGTCCCTGCTGCAGCAGTGGCAGACGCAGGTGGCCGGGGCTTCGGGCGCCGGTCCGGACCCGGCTGCCGACGACGGCGCCTGGGCGCTGCAGCCCGTGGCCTGGACCGCGCCGGGCTGGCGCATGCTGCGCACGGCCGATCCCGTGCGCAAGCCGCCGCCGGGCCTGCCCTTTGACGACAAGACCTACCTGCTGGGCTACGAGGTGTTCCTCGAAAACCGCAACCTGGAAGATGCCTGGCGCGTGGCCACGGCTGCCGTGCGCCAGGCGCCGCAGGACATGGCCTGGCGCGAACGCCTGGCCCAGGTGTCCGAATGGATGGGACAGCAGCAGCAGGCCCTGGACAGCTGGCTGGTCATTGCGCAGAACACGGGGCGCGAGGATGCCTGGAAGACGGTGATGCGCCTGGCGCCGGGCCTGTTCGACGACCGCGCCCTGATTGCCGGCCTGCGCCACCAGTTGAGCCGCCGTCCCCAGGATGCCGCGCTGCAGCAGGCGCTGGTCCAGGCCTACGAGCGCCAGGCCGAGCCCGGCGAGGCCATCGACTATCTGCAAAAGCACGGCAGCACGCCGCAGTCGCAGATCCTGCTGGCCCAGCTGGCCGAGCGCGCAGGCCGTTCGCAACTGGCGCTGCAGGCCTGGAAGCGTGTGCTTGCCGATCCCGAGCAGCGCACGCCGGCCCACGCCATGCCCGCCGCCGTGCTCGCGCTGCTGCAGGGCGAGCCGGCGCTGGGCCTGCGCTGGCTGGAGGATGCGCAGACGCGCATTCCCGCCGGCATGCAGGACGAGGGCGAGTACTGGCGCCTGCTGGGCGACCTGGCCCAGGACCAGCGCCAGGAAGCACTGACGCTGAAGGCCTACCGCCGCCTGCTGCAGACGCCGCACGCCGGCATCAGCGACTACGACGAGGTGATACGCCTGCTGCAGCGCGCCGACCGGCGCGAGGCGGCCCGGATGTCCCTGCACGCCTGGGAGCAGTTCCATGACGTGCGCCATCTGACGCAGGCCTTCTACCTGCTGGAGGACCTGGAGGACTGGACGCAGATCGGCAGCCAGGTCGAACGCATCTTGGCCGACCCGGCCCTGGTCAAGCGCCTGCAGGGCCAGCCCACCTTCTTCCAGATACTGGGCGCCTACTACCAGCGCACGGCGCAATCGAAAAAAGCCATGGAGGCATTCGAGAAGGGCCTGGCGCTGGACCCCGGCTCCACGCCGCTGCGCCAGGGCCTGATGTGGCTGCTGATCGACACGCAGAATGCGGCGGCCCTCAAGCTGCTGCTGGCGGCGGCCGAGCCTGTCTGGGCGCGCGATGCCGACATGCACGGCGCCCTGGCGGCGGCCTACATGACGCTGTCGCGCCCGGCCGTTGCGCTGGAGCGCTATCTGAAGCCGCACCGCGCCGAGCATGCCGACGACTTCCTGTGGATGATGCAGTACGCCGACGCGCTGGAGCAGAACCAGCAGGCCGATCGGGCCTGGAGCCTGAGGCAGCAGCTGTGGACGCGCGAGAAGGTGCGGGCACGCGCCCAGGACGGCGCAGCGGCCCTGGCCGCCCGCAAATGGCTGACGGCCGAGGGGCTGGACGAGGTTCAGCGCCAGGCCCGCAGCCGGCTCATGCTCTTTCATACCCAGGGCGATGCCGAATTCGCCCTGATGCGCGAGCTGCTGCGCATGGACCTGGAAGGCGGGCGCCGCGAGCATTCCGCCGCTGCGGCCGAGTTGGCCATTGCCTGGCTGCAGGAGCGCGGCGAGTACCAGGCCGAGCGTGGTTACCTGTGGCAGCAGTACGCGCGCAGCCGCAGCAAGAGCACCAGCTCGCCGCTGTGGGCCGAGATCACGGTGGCCCTGGCGGAAAAGGATGTGGCCCAGGCCGGGCAGCTGCTGCAGCGCCATGACGAGGCGCTGCCGCGCTATGACCGCATCAACGCGGCAGCCATGGTCGGCGATGTGCGGCTGGCGCAGACGGCGGCTTTCGAGAACATGGCCGACCAGCCCGACGACGATCCCCTGCACCTGGCGCTGACCGAGCAGCTGCTGGCCTTCAGCGACTACGGCGGCCTGCAACTGCGCAACCGCCGCATGGACGCCATCGACGAGCAGGTCTCCCGGCTGCGCTGGCATGTGGGCCTGAACCCCCGCTGGGCGCTGGACCTGGATGCCGAGGACGTGCGCCGCACGGTCAACAAAAATACCCTGGTGCGCGGCCCCTCGCAGGAGCGGGGCATCGGCCTGCGCCTGACGCGCAAGACGCAGTCGGCCTCCAGCGAATTCATGCTGGGCCGGCGCGAAAGCCTGGAGAGCTACACGCCCATGCAGTTCACGCAGACCTACAACGTGGACAGCCGCTGGAGCCTGCAGGCATCACTGGGCCGGCACCTGGCCACGCAGGAAACGCTGGCCATGCGCATGGGCGGCATGAAGGACCGCGTGTCGCTGGGCAGCAGCTACCAGCTCTCGCGCCTGGACCAGATCACGCTGGAGCTGGCATCGGAGCGCTACCGCGTGCAAAGCGGCGCACGCGTGGGCTCCGGCAACCATGCGACGCTGCAATACCTGCACACCTACCGCAGCGAGGCGCCCACCCTGCAGTTCGGTGCCTTCACCTCCTGGCACCGCTACAGCCGCAACGACCCGGCGCTGCTGCAGGGCCGGGATGCGGCCATCCTGGGTTACCTGCCGCCGTTCAACGATCCCACCATCGACTATCTGCTGCCGCGCAGTTTCCGCTTCTCGGGCCTGCAGATGATGTTCAACACGGGCTACGAGCAGCAGTACACGCGCGCGCTGCGGCCCTACGCCAGCCTGGCCCTGACGCACCACAGCGTCAACGGCGCGGGCTACGAGCTGGGCATGGGCCTGGCCACCAGCCTGTTCGGCGCGGACCACCTCGCGCTGGGCCTGAATCTGTCCAAGTCGGGCATCAACACCGTGGGCAATACCCGCGAGCTGTTGCTGACCTACCGCCTCCACTACTGATCCGAAGACTTCAAGGAGCCTCTCCATGACACACCGCACCACTTTCGCCTCCCGCCTTCGCGTGCTCACGGGTATTGCCCTTGTCGGCCTGCTGTCTGCCTGCTCGACCATCGACCGGGGCACGGCGCCCGCGCTGGAGACGAATGCCAGCTGGGCGGTGCTGCCCTTCGAGAACCACACCGAAACGCCCATGGCCGGCAACCGCGCCGCCGCCATTGCCACGGCGCTGATCAATGCGCGTGGCGTGGGCCAGGTCAAGCGCTACACGGGCGATGCACTGCAGGAAACCCTGTTCGACGGCCGCGAGGCCAAGCGCCGCGACGACGCCCTGGCCTGGGCGCGCGGCGAAGGCGTGCGCTATGCGCTGACGGGCGCGGTGGACGAATGGCGCTACAAGGTGGGCGTGGATGGCGAGCCGGCCGTGGGCGTGACCTTGGAGATCGTGGACGTGGGCACCGGCGCCACCGTGTGGAGCGGCGCGGGCGCGCAAAGCGGCTGGAGCCGCGAGGCCCTGGCCGCCGTGGGCCAGAAGCTGATCCGCAACCTGCTGGGCACAGGCCTGGCCAACGCCCGATAAGCGAATCCAGGGAACGACTCTTCATGCCAGACCAAGCCAGCACGCCCAAGGCGGCACCGCATTCCGCTGCACCGCGCCGCGCCGGCATTGCCGCGGAATTCAGAGGCTCGCCGCTGGGCCTGCTCGTGCAGACGAGCGCCAAGCCCTGGGTGGTGGTGGGCGAGACGCTGCTGCTGCCGGTGCTGGCCGTTTTGATCGGCATGTGGGCCAACCCGGACAACCCCCTGTGGGTGGAGTCCGAGTTCCCCTGGGCCTGGCTGGCGCCCGTGGTGGTGGCCCTGCGCTACGGGCCGGTGGCCGGCCTGTCGGCGGCCGGCGTGCTGCTGCTGGCCTGGCTGGGCGTCAACCAGCGCGATCTGTCGCTGTTCCCGGAACAGTACTTTCTGGGCGGCCTGATCCTGGTCATGGTCGTGGGCGAGATCTCCAGCCTCTGGCGCGCACGCATACGCCGCGCGCGCACGGCGCAGAACTACATGGACCAGCGCACCGAGCAGCTGATCCGCCAGCATTACCTGCTGCGCCTGTCGCATGACCGGCTGGAGCAGGAACTCATAGGCCGCCCCGTGTCCATGCGCGATGCCATCAACGTGCTCAGCGGCCTCAGTGGCGCCGAGGGCGATGCGCAAAGCCTGCTCAACCTGCTGTCGCGCTTCAGCCAGATCAGCGTGGCCAGCCTGGTGCCCGTGCGCAATGAGGTGCTGGACCCCACGCCCATTGCCCAGCTGGGGGGCGAGCGGCCCATCCATGTCCACGATCCGCTGGTGCGCCAGGCGCTGGACAGCCATGTGCTGTGCCATGTCTCGCAAAGCATGGCGGAGGGCCAGCAGACGCAGTACATCGTCGTGGCGCCCATGCTGGACCTGGAAGGCGAGATCTACGGCCTGCTGCTGGTCGAGGAAATGCCTTTCTTCGCATTGCAGGAAGAGGCGCTGCAGACCATCAACCTGCTGCTGGGCTACTACACGGACAGCGTGGCCGCCAACAGCCTGGCTGCGCCGCTGCTGAAGGCCTATCCCGATTGCCCGCCGCATTTCGCGTTCGAGCTGCAGCGCATGGAGCATGTGAACCGCAGCGCGCGCCTGAGCAGCGTGGTGGTGGCGCTGGAGCTGTCGCCCTCGGCTGTGCAGGCCCAGATGGCCCAGCAGATCATGCGGCTGGAGCGCATGCTGGACCGCTCCTGGCTGCAGGAAAGCGATGGCCGGCAGCTGCTGGCCATCTTCATGCCACTGGGCACCAACGCCACGGCCGAGGGCTACCTGAACCGCATCGAGGGCTGGCTGGCCCAGCGCGGCGTGGCTTCGCTGGCCGATGCGGGCATCTTCCCGCGCACCATCTTGCTGGACCGCTGCTCGGCCAGCAGCGTGCTGGAACGGCTCCATCAGATGGGGCAGGGCCATGCTTAACCTCAAGCTGGCCCTGGGCGCGCTGGCCGCGGAAATCGCCTCCTGGAGCAGCCTGTGGCTGCTGCGCAGCCAGTCGGACGCGGCCCTGCTGGGCTATCTCATGGCCCACGGGCTGGCCAGCGGCCTGCTGGCGCTGTGCCTAGCGCCCTTCCTGGCCACCTCGGCCAAGTCGGTGCGCCAGCGCCTGGCCCTGGTGGCGCTGATGGGGCTGTTTGCCTATGCCGTGCCGGTGGCCGGCATTTTGGGCGCCGTGGTCGCCACCATTGCGCTGCACACCCAGCGCGGCCCGCGTGGCGGCCCGCGTTTCCCGGTGATGCCGCTGCCTGATTTCGACCCGCACCAGCAGGCCAGCACCAGCCGCCGCCAGGCGGGCCTGCAGTCCTTCCTGGCCAATCCCAATGTGCCGGTCGCCTCGCGCATGCGGGCGATGGTGGCGCTGGGCAGCGTGCCGGGGCGCATTGCCTCGCCCATGCTGCGCACGGCGCTGGGCGATTCCAGCGAAGACCTGCGCCTGCTGGCCTACAGCATGCTGGACGCCAAGGAGCGCGAGATCAGCAAGACCATCCACCAGGAGCTGCAGCTGTTCGAGCATGCCCGCCAGTCCGAGGGCGATGCGCCCTACGGGCCGCGCGGCCTGCAGGCGGCGCGGGCGCTGACCGACCTGTACGCGGAGCTGGTCTACCAGGGCGTGGCACAGGGCGATGTGCGCGACCACGCCATCAAGCAATCCCTGCACTACTGCGACCTGGTGCTCGCCCAGCGGCCCGACAACGCCTTGCTGCTGCTGCGCCGTGGCCGGCTGCTGCACATGCAGGGCAGGGCGGTGGAGTCGCTGGCCTGCTATGAGCGCTCGCTGGCGCTGGGCATGGAGCCGGCACGCGTCGTGCCCTACCAGGCCGAGCTGCTGTTCGATCGGCGCGAATTCTCCAAGGCGCAGGCCCTGATGCGTTCGCTGGACATCGAGCAAGCCCTGCCGCGCCTGAAGCCCAGCATCCGCTACTGGAGTGCCTCATGAGCCGTGCGAGCCAGTTCCCCACGGCGGCCGATGCGGACATCGCGCTGCTGCTGGAAGGCACTTTTCCCTATGTCAGCGGTGGTGTGTCCAGCTGGGTCAACCAGATCCTGCAGGCCTATCCCGAGCACCGCTTTGCCATCGTCTTCCTGGGCAGCCGGCGCGAGGACTATGGCGATTTCCGCTACGCACTGCCGCCCAACGTGGTGCACTTCGAGCAGCACTACCTGTTTGACGCGCTGCACTCCAATATCCAGCCCGCCCCTTCGCGCGGCCATCCCGAAGCCCTGGCCAAGGCCCAGGAATTCCTGGGCGCCCTGGAGGCGCACGACGGCAGTGCCGAAAGCCGGGCCAAGGTGCTGGCGGCCATGCGCTCCATTGCGCTGGAGCTGCAGCCCGGCGGCAGCCTGCCGCTGGAGGATTTCCTGCACAGCGAATACGCCTGGGACCTGATCCGCGACAGCTACCGGCGCCACTGCACCGACCCGTCGTTCGTGGACTTCTTCTGGACCGTGCGCATCATGCTGCAGCCGCTGTGGCTGATGGCGCGCATCGCCCACGGGCTGATCCCAGTGCGCGTGCTGCATACCGTCTCGACCGGCTATGCGGGATTTCTGGGCGGCCTGCTGCACCATGCGCGCGGCCTGCCGCTGGTGCTGTCCGAGCATGGCATCTACACGAAAGAGCGCCAGATCGACCTGCTGCAAAGCTCCTGGATCCGCGACAACCGCAACATCTTCCAGCGCGACCCCATGGAGGTGTCGTTCTTCCGGCAGATGTGGATACGGTTTTTCGACTGGATGGGGCGCTTTTGCTATGGCGCGGCCGATCCCATCATTGCGCTGTACGAGAACAACCGCCTTCGCCAGGTGGCCGATGGCGCGGCCGCCGAGCGCACGGTCAGCATCCCCAACGGCATCCGCATAGAACGCTTTGCGCCGCTGCGCACCCAGCGGCCCGCCGAGGTGCCGCCCGTGCTGTGCCTGATCGGCCGCGTGGTGCCCATCAAGGACATCAAGACCTTCATCCGCGCCATGCGCCGCGTGGTCAACCGGATGCCCCAGGCCCAGGCCTGGGTGGCCGGCCCCACGGCCGAGGACCCGGCCTATGCCGAGGAATGCCAGAACCTCGTGGACAGCCTGGGCCTGCAGGCCAACATCCGCTTTCTGGGCATGCAGAAGGTGGAGGAGCTGCTGCCCAAGGTGGGCGTGGTCGTGCTGTCGTCCATCAGCGAGGCGCTGCCCCTGGTGATTCTTGAAGCCCAGGCCGCAGGCGTGCCCGTGGTCAGCACCGACGTGGGCTCCTGCCGCCAGCTCATCGACGGGCTGGAGCCGCAAGACCAGGCCCTGGGCTCGTGCGGGCGCGTGGTCGGCATTGCCAACCCCGAGGCGCTGGCCGACGCCTGCCTGGAGCTGCTGAGCTCGCCCGCGCAGTGGCAGGCCGCCAGCGCGGCCGGGATTGCGCGCGTGGAGCGCTACTACTCCGACCGGCTGCTGTTCGAGCGCTACAGGCAGGTCTATGACAGGGCGCTGCAACAGTCCGAGGAAAAACACTGATGGCCGGCATTGGATTCGAACTGCGCCACCTGCTGCGCAAGAACACGCTGACCAGCGTGCTCCAGGCCTACGCCTATGCGGGCGTCATCGGCTCGGGGCCGTGGGTGTTCTCCATCATCGGCATCCTGCTGGTAGGGGTGTTCAGCGTCAGCGTGGTGGCGCCGCCGCTGCTGGTCACGCAGTTCCAGACCTCGGTGACCTACCTGGTGGCCAGCAGCCTGATCCTGACCGGGGCGGCGCAGCTGGCCTTCACGCGCTTTGTGTCGGACCAGCTGTTCCTCAAGAAGGACGAGAGCATCCTGCCCAACCTGCATGGCCTGCTGCTGGTGGTCGTGGCCACTGCCAGCGCGCTGGGCACGCTGGCGCTGTTCGTGGTGCTGCCGGGCCAGGGCCTGCTGTACCGCGTGCTGATGCTGGCCGGCTTCACGCTGATGTGCGTGGTCTGGGTCATGACCGTGCTGCTGTCGGGCCTCAAGCACTACCGGGCCATTGCCGGGCTGTTCGGCGCCACCTACCTGCTCATCGTGCTGCTGGCGCTGCCGCTGCGCTACTGGGGGCTGGAAGGGTTGCTGGCCAGCTTCGTGATCGGCCACGTGCTGCTGCTGGCCGGCATGTGGATGATCGTGCTGCGCAGCTTTCCGCTGCAGCAGCGCTGGATCGCCTTTGACTTCACGCAGCGCTCGCTGATCTTTCCGGCGCTGATCGGCATCGGCGTGCTCTACAACCTGGGCATCTGGATCGACAAGTTCATGTTCTGGTATTACCCGCCGACCTCGCAGCAGATCATCGGCGGACTCAGGGCCTCGCTGATCTACGACCTGCCGGTGTTCCTGTCGTACCTGTCTATCATTCCGGGCATGGCGGTCTTCCTGGTGCGCATCGAGACCGACTTCGTCGAGTACTACGACAAGTTCTTCGACGCCGTGCGCGGCGGCGGATCGCTGGAATACATCGAGTCCATGCGCAACGAGATGGTCTACGCCATCCAGGCCGGCCTGGGCGAGATCGCCAAGGTGCAGACGCTGGCCGTCCTCGTCACCCTGGTGGCCGGGCCGGCCATCCTGCAGTTGCTGGGCATCTCCCAGCTGTACCTGCCGCTGCTGCACGTGCAGGTGGTGGGCGCCGGCTTGCAGGTGGGTGTGATGGCCGTGCTCAACGTGTTCTTCTACCTGGACGAGCGGCGCATCGTGTTCATGCTCTGCCTGCTGCTGGTGGCGCTGAACATCGCCTTCACGGGCATCTCGCTGGCGCTGGGCGCCGCGTTCTATGGCTACGGCTTTTGCCTGGCCATGCTGGTGACGCTGTGCGTGGGGCTGTACCTGCTCTCGCGCGAGCTCAACCGGCTCGAATACAAGACCTTCATGCTGCAGTGACCGGCAGGCATCTCTCGCCATTTGCCGATTTGCACGGTCTTGATCCAGCGTGTTGGCGGGGGGCGCCGGTCTGCGCGACAATACGGGATTCGGCGCCGGCACCCAACCGAGACAAAGGTTCCGCCAAGGAACCATTCATTACAACGATTGCGCACCTTGCGTGCAGCGGCCGCCGCCTTTCGCTTTTTCCACTCCAAAGCTTTAAGCCATGAAAAAACGCACCCTCTTGGCCATGGTGGCCCTGTCTGCACTGCTGGCAGCCTGCGGCAAGAACGAGTCCGCATCGACCGCCGCCGCGCCGGTTGCCGCCCCCGTGCCGGCAGCCATGACCAAGTTGGTGATCGGCCTGGACGACAACTTCCCGCCCATGGGCTTTCGTGACGACAAGAACGAGATCGTCGGCTTCGACATCGACATGGCGCGTGAAGCCGCCAAGCGCATGAACGTGGAAGTGGACTTCAAGCCCATCGACTGGAGCGCCAAGGAGGCCGAGCTGGTCGGCAAGCGCGTCGACGCGCTGTGGAACGGCCTGACCATCACCGAAGAGCGCAAGAAGAACATCGCCTTCACCGCGCCCTACATGGAGAACCACCAGATCATCATCGTGCGCGCCAACTCCGACATCAAGGACAAGGCCGGCCTGGCAGGCAAGGTCGTGGGCGCGCAGGATGGCAGCTCGGCCGTGGACGCCATCAAGAAGGACGCCGCCGTGGCCGCCAGCTTCAAGGACCTGAAGACCTTCGGCGACAACATCACCGCGCTGATGGACCTGTCGGCCGGCCGCCTGGACGCCGTCGTGGTCGACGAGGTCGTGGGGCGCTTCCACGTGGCCAAGAAGGCTGGCGAGTACCTGGTGCTCGAGGACAACTTCGGCACCGAGGACTACGGCGTGGGCCTGCGCAAGGAAGACACCGAAGTTCTGGGCAAGCTCGAAGCCGCGCTGGCCGAGATGAAGAAGGACGGCAAGGCCGCCGAAATCGCCTCCAAGTGGTTCGGCAAGGACATCATCAAGTAAATCCGGCACACCATGCGACCGGCAAGGCCAGCCTGGCATTGCCGGTCTTTTGCGTTCTGGGACGCACGCGCCCGTGGCTGCCCGGATCCTGCCGATGCCGGCGGGGCCGCGCACCGCACTGAGGCCATTCGATGGAATATGTAATCTCGCTCATGGGGCCGCTGTCCGCCGGCGCCCTGGTCACCCTCAAGCTCTTCGTCATCACCCTGGCGCTGTCCATTCCCCTGGGACTGTCGCTGGCGCTGATGCGCATCTCCCGCTTTCCCGCGCTGAGCCGGCTGGTAGGCGGCTACATCTGGCTGATGCGCGGCACGCCGCTGATGCTGCAGATGCTGTTCATCTACTTCGCGCTGCCCTTCGTGCCCGTGATCGGCGTGCGCCTGCCCGATTTCCCTGCCGCCGTCGTCGCCTTCGCGCTGAACTACGCCGCCTACTTCGCCGAAATCTTCCGCGCGGGCATCCAGTCCGTGGACCGCGGCCAGTACGAGGGTGCCAAGGTGCTGGGCATGAGCTACGGCCAGACCATGCGCCGCATCATCCTGCCGCAGATGTGGGCGCGCATCATCCCGCCTGTGAGCAACGAGACCATCACCCTGGTCAAGGACACCTCGCTCATCTACGTGCTGGCCCTGAACGACCTGCTGCGCGCCGCGCGCGGCATCGTGCAGCGCGATTTCACCATCACGCCCTTCGTGGTGGCCGCAGGCTTCTATCTGGTCATGACTCTCGTGTTGACCTGGATCTTCCAATACCTAGAAAAACGCCATGCCAAATACGACGCGTGATAGCGCGCCTGAGACCATGATCTCGGCGCAGAACATCTGCAAGGGCTTTGGCGGCGTGCCGGTGCTGCGCGGCGTTTCGCTGGAGCTGGCGCGCGGCGAGGTGGTGGCCGTCATCGGTCCTTCGGGATCGGGCAAGAGCACGTTCCTGCGCTGCCTCAACCACCTGGAAACCATTGACAGCGGCCGTGTCGCCGTCGAGGGCGAGGTGCTGGTGGACAGCGGCGCGGACGGCCGCGCCCACTACGTGCCCGAGGCGCAGATCCGCCAGATCGGCCGCAAGATGGGCATGGTGTTCCAGTCCTTCAACCTGTTCCCGCACCTCACGGTGCTGGAGAACATCATCGAGGCGCCGATCGTCGTCAAGGGCCTCAAGCGCGAGCAGATCGTGCCCAAGGCCGAGGCGCTGCTCCACAAGGTGGGCCTGCTGGAAAAGCGCGATGCCTATCCCAACCGCCTGTCGGGCGGGCAAAAGCAGCGCGTGGCCATCGCCCGGGCACTGGCGATGGAGCCGGACATCCTGCTGTTCGACGAGCCCACCTCCGCGCTGGACCCGGAGCTGACCGGCGAAGTGCTGCGCACCATGCGCGAGCTGGCCCAGGAGCACATGACCATGCTGGTCGTGACCCACGAGATGGGCTTTGCCCGCGAGGTGGCCAATCGCGTGATCTTCATGGACAAGGGCGAGATCGTCGAGCAAGGCCCGGCGGAAGCCTTTTTTGCAGCGCCGCAGCACGCCCGGACCCAGGCATTTCTGCAGAACATGTTGTAAAAAAACATCTGTCCAGTCCGTACTTTCCCCAGGTCCAGAGAGCGTGCAACGCTTGTGTAGCAAGCGAAGCATGCTCTTTTTTTTATGGCGTTTTCTGCCATGACTTTTTGAGAAACATACACGGATGTATGTTTATCTCAGGGGGTGATGAGCAGGCATCGGCACCTGTCTGCACAATAGCGGGCTTGCCTGCGAACATTTATCGACCGCACCACAGCATGATCCCAACCGCCTCTTTCGTGGAGTTGCGCAACGTCACCTTCGGCTATGGCGAACGTGTGATCCTGCGCGACCTGTCGCTGCAGGTGCCGCGCGGCAAGGTCACGGCCCTGATGGGGGCATCGGGCGGCGGCAAGACCACGGTGCTTCGCCTGATCGGCGGCCAGCAGCATGCCCAGCAGGGGCAGGTATTGTTCGATGGCAAGGACGTCACCACCATGGACGCCGCAGGCCTGTACGCCGCGCGCCGGCGCATGGGCATGCTGTTCCAGTTCGGCGCGCTGTTCACCGACATGAGCGTGTTCGACAACGTGGCCTTCCCGCTGCGCGAGCACACCGATCTCCCCGACGAACTGGTCCGCGACATCGTGCTCATGAAGCTGCATGCCGTGGGCCTGCGCGGTGCGCGCGACCTCATGCCCAGCGAGATCTCTGGCGGCATGGCCCGCCGCGTGGCGCTGGCGCGGGCCATTGCGCTGGACCCCGAACTGATCATGTACGACGAGCCCTTCGCCGGGCTGGACCCCATCTCCCTGGGCACGGCCGCCCAGCTGATCCGCGAACTCAACGACGCCATGGGCCTGACTTCCATCCTGGTGTCCCATGACGTGGAGGAAACCTTCCACGTGGCCGACCATGTGGTCATCCTGGGCAACGGCGGCGTCGCCGCCCAGGGCTCGCCAGATGAGGTGCGGGCCAATCCCGACCCGCTGGTGCAGCAGTTCATCCACGCACGGGCCACCGGTCCCGTGCCTTTCCACTACCCCGGCGTGAGCGCCGAGGAAGATTTCGGCAACCCCGCAAGCTCCGGCAAGAGCAACGGCAGGAGGCACGCATGAACCGGCTGCATCCCGCACGCATTGGCGCGGCGGTACGCCAACAGCTGACGCAGCTGGGCATGGGTACGCGCCTGTTCGGCCGCCTGCTCGCCCTCATGGGGCCTGCGCTGGGCCGCCCGCGGCTGATCGGCGACCAGATCCATTTCCTGGGCAACTATTCGCTGGCCATCATTGGCGTGTCCGGCCTGTTCGTCGGTTTCGTGCTGGGCCTGCAGGGCTACTACACGCTGCAGCGCTATGGCTCGGCCGAGGCGCTGGGCCTTCTGGTGGCGCTGTCGCTGGTGCGCGAACTCGGCCCCGTCGTCACGGCGCTGCTGTTTGCCGGCCGTGCCGGCACGGCGCTGACGGCCGAGATCGGCCTGATGAAGGCCGGCGAGCAGTTGTCGGCCATGGAGATGATGGCCGTGGACCCGGTGCGCCGCATCCTGGCGCCGCGCTTCGTGGCGGGCCTGGTCGCCATGCCGCTGCTGGCGGCCGTTTTCAGTGCCGTCGGCGTGATCGGCGGCTGGCTGGTGGGCGTGGTCATGATCGGCGTCGATGGCGGCGCCTTCTGGGGCCAGATGCAAAACGGCGTGGACTGGTGGTATGACCTGGGCAACGGTGTTCTCAAGAGCCTGGTGTTCGGCGTGGCGGTGACCTTCATCGCGCTGCTGCAGGGCTATGCAGCCAAGCCCACGCCCGAAGGCGTGTCCCGCGCGACCACGCGCACGGTGGTGATGGCCTCGCTGGCCGTGCTGGGGCTGGACTTCCTGCTCACGGCCACGATGTTCAGCCTTTGACCCGGCACCGGTGCCACCTCTCGCAAATCAAGGAAAAACAAACCATGCAGCAATCCAAGAGTGATGTCTGGGTCGGACTGTTCGTGCTGATCGGCGCTGCGGCGCTGGTGTTCCTGGCGCTGCAGTCGGCCAACCTGCTGAGCCTGAACTTCCAGAAGACCTATACGCTGACCGCGCGCTTCGACAACATCGGCGGACTCAAGCCCAAGGCAGCCGTGCGCAGTGCGGGCGTTGTCGTGGGCCGCGTGGAATCCATCACCTTCGACGACAAGGTCTTTCAGGCCAGCGTGACCATGGCCCTGGAAAACCGCTACGCCTTTCCCAAGGACAGCTCCCTGAAGATCCTGACCAGCGGCCTGCTCGGCGACCAGTACATCGGCATCGAAGCCGGTGCAGATGACCACAATCTCAAGGATGGCGACCGCGTCGTCGCAACCCAGTCGGCCGTTGTGCTGGAAAATCTGATCGGACAGTTCCTCTACGGCAAGGCCGAGCAGGGTGGCAGCTCCGGTGCAGGAGGCAAAGAATGACAACCAACCACCATGAACAGGCGACCGCGGGTCGCCCTGCCGCCCAGGCAGCCTCCTGGCAGCGCGCCGCCATGCTCGGCACGCTGGCCGCCGCTTCGCTGCTCGCCGGCTGCGCCACCGCCCCGGGCGAGGCACGCAACCCCCAGGATCCGTTCGAGCCGTTCAACCGCAGCATGTACTCGTTCAATGACGGGCTGGACCGCGCCGTCCTGAAGCCGGTGGCCACGGCCTACCGCGATGTCACGCCGCGCCTGGCGCGCGATGGGGTGAGCAACTTCTTCTCCAACCTGAGCGATGCCTGGTCGTTCGTGAACAACGCGCTGCAGGGCCAGGCCGAGGGCGCCTACAACTCCATGGTGCGCTTCTCGGTGAACACGGTCTTCGGCCTGGGCGGACTGCTCGACATCGCCAGCGAGGCCGGCATCGAGCGCCAAAAGCAGGACTTCGGCCAGACGCTGGGCCGCTGGGGCGTGCCCACGGGGCCGTACCTGGTGCTGCCGCTGCTCGGCCCGTCCACGGTGCGTGACACGGCGGCTCTGCCTGTGGATGCCTGGGGCAACCCCCTGACGGCGATCAACGACATCCCCGTGCGCAACAGCCTGTATGTGCTGCGACTGGTGGATACGCGTGCACGCCTGCTCAATGCCTCCGACACGCTGGACTCCGTCGCCCTTGACCGCTACAGCCTGACGCGTGACGTCTACCTGAACCTGCGGCGTGGCAAGTCCGGTGATGACGGCCGCATCGAGGACTACGACGAAGATGCCGGCAAACTGCCGCCCGAAGACGGCGCAAAGTAAGCAGTTCGTAACATCCCGAGATGAAAAACGGTCAGCGCCTGACACGGCGCGGCCGGAAAAATGTGCAATATCAACCCGGTCCGGGGCATTGAGGCCCTGCTGGGAAAGGAAGAGTGATGATCAATCGACGTGCCTGGAGCGCTGCCGCGGCAGCCGTGCTGGCCATGGGAACCTGGGGCGCTGCGCTGCCCGTCCACGCGGCCGACGAAACCCCTGATGCGCTGATCAAGCGTGTCTCCACCGACGTGCTGGAAACCATCAAGAAGGACCCCTCGCTGCGCGAGGGCGATGTCTCCAAGGTCAATGCGCTGGTCAATGACAAGGTCATGCCCTATGTGAATTTCCGCCGCATGACCTCGGCTTCGGTGGGCCCGGCCTGGCGCCAGGCCACGCCTGCACAGCGCGAGAAGCTGGAGACCGAGTTCAAGGCCCTGCTGATCCGCACCTATTCGGGCGCGCTGACCCAGGTCAGCAACCAGACCATCAATGTCAAGCCGGTGCGTGCTGCGCCCGGCGACATCGATGTGCTGGTACGCACCGAAGTGCTGGGCCGCGGCGAGCCCGTGCAGTTGGACTACCGGCTCGAGAAGTCCGGCGACGGCTGGAAGATCTACAACCTGAATGTGCTGGGCGTGTGGCTGGTGGAAACCTACCGCAACCAGTTCAGCCAGGAAATCAATGCCCGCGGCATCGACGGCCTGATCGAGACCCTGGCCACGCGTAGCAAGATGCCGGCCACGCCGCCCTCCAAGGGCTGACAGCCGCTGACGCACGCGCCATGTTGCAGCTCCCCCGTGAACTGACCTACCGCCAGGCGCGCAGCTGCCTTGTGCAGCTGCGGCCCCAGGTGCAGGCCTTCGATGGCGCCCAGGTGCGCGTCGATGCCAGCGGCGTCGAGGTCTTCGACTCGGCCGCCCTGGCCGTGCTGCTGGCCTGCCGCCGCACCGCGAAGGCGGCTGACAAGCAATTGGTGGTCGTGGGCCTGCCGCAGGGCCTGCAGTCCATGGCGGCGCTGTACGGCGTCGACGGGCTGCTGACAGACGCATCCTCCCCCTCCTGAGCCGGCGCAGCGCGCCGCTGCAAAGAGCCCTGCAAGGCAGGTTTGGCTGCAAGGGCCTAGAATCGCGCCTCGCATGTCTGCCGTCTCATTCCAATCCATCTCCAAGACCTACCAGACCCCCAAGGGGGCCTTCCAGGCGCTCAACCACGTGAGTCTGGACATCGAGGAGGGCGAGTTCTTCGGCCTGCTCGGTCCCAATGGCGCTGGCAAGACCACGATGATCAGCATCCTGGCCGGCCTGTCGCGCGCCACCAGCGGCCGCGTGCTGGTCCAGGGCAGCGACGTGCATGCCGACTACTCGGCTGCCCGGCGCAAGCTGGGCATCGTGCCGCAGGAGCTGGTCTTCGATCCCTTCTTCAACGTGCGCGAGGCGCTGCGCTTTCAGTCCGGCTATTTCGGCGTCAGGAACAATGACGACTGGATCGACGAGCTGCTGCACAGCCTGGGGCTGACCGACAAGGCCAACTCCAACATGCGCCAGCTGTCCGGCGGCATGAAGCGCCGCGTGCTGGTGGCCCAGGCCCTGGTGCACAAGCCGCCCATCATCGTGCTGGACGAGCCCACGGCCGGCGTGGACGTGGAGCTGCGCCAGACGCTGTGGCATTTCATCGCGCGCCTGAACCGCGAAGGCCATACCGTGCTGCTCACCACCCATTACCTGGAAGAGGCCGAGGCGCTGTGCAGCCGCGTGGCCATGCTCAAGCAGGGCAACATCGTCAAGCTCTCGACCATGTCGGATCTGCTCAAGTCCGCCTCCTCCAACGTGCTGCAGTTCAAGACCGATACCGCCTTGCCGCCGGCCCTGGCCGCGCGGGCGCGGGTGACCGGCCGCATCGTGCAGATACCCGCCAACGACGCCAGCGATGTGGAGCGCCTGCTCGCCGCACTGCGCGAGGGCTCCGTCGTCCCCGAGGACGTGGAAATCCGCCGTGCCGATCTGGAGGATGTCTTCATCCACGTGATGAACGAGCAAGGCCAAACCTCGCAGGGAGCTTCGGCATGAACGGCTGGCAGACCCTGCTCAAGAAGGAAGTGCTGCGTTTCTGGAAGGTCAGCTTCCAGACCGTGGCCGCACCCGTGCTCACGGCTGTGCTCTATCTGCTGATCTTCGGCCATGTGCTCGAAGGCCGGGTGCTGGTCTACGACCGCATCAGCTACACGGCCTTCCTGATCCCCGGCCTGGTGATGATGAGCGTGCTGCAGAACGCCTTCGCCAACAGCTCATCGAGCCTGGTGCAGAGCAAGATCATGGGCTCCATGGTCTTCGTGCTGCTCACGCCGCTGTCGCACTGGGCGTGGTTTGGCGCCTACGTGGGCGCTTCGGTGCTGCGCGGGCTGCTGGTGGGCGTGGGCGTTTTCATCGTCACGCTGTACTTCGCCATTCCCGAATTCACTGCGCCGCTGTGGATTCTGGTCTTCGGCCTGCTGGGCGCGGCGCTGCTGGGCACGCTGGGCGTGATTGCCGGCCTGTGGGCGGACAAGTTCGACCAGATGGCGGCCTTCCAGAACTTCCTGATCATGCCCATGACGTTCCTGTCGGGCGTGTTCTATTCCATCCAGTCGCTGCCGCCTTTTTGGCAAAAAGTCAGCCATCTGAACCCGTTTTTCTACATGATCGACGGCTTCCGCTACGGCTTCTTCGGCCAGAGCGACGTGTCGCCCTGGGTCAGCCTGGCCATCGTCGGCTCGGCCTGGCTGGCGGTGAGCGCCCTGGCCGTGCACCTGCTGCGCATCGGCTACAAGATCCGCGGCTGAGGTTTTTCCACAGGCTGCGGCGGGCGCTGTGCCCGCATTGTTGAATCCACCCATGAACAGGCGGCCGGCGCCCGGCGCCGCCGCCAACCAAGGCCATGCCACGATGCATGGCAGGAAAGCTTCCCCCCATGACTGCAGACCAACTCAAGGAACTGATCGCCACCGGCCTGCCTTGCGAACACATTGCACTGGAAGGTGATGGACGGCACTGGTTTGCCACCATCGTCTCGGCCCAATTCGAGGGCCAGCGACTGCTGCAGCGCCAGCGCCTGGTCTACGCCACGCTGGGCCAGCGCATGCACACCGACGAGGTCCATGCCCTGTCCATGAAGACCTATACGCCCGCCGAGTGGGCTGCCCAGGCCGGCCAGGCCTGAGCCGGCGGTCAGGCACTTCAGACTCCTGCTGCACCGGTCGCCACGGCCCGTGCGGCATCTTCTTTTCCCCGATTTCCAGATTCAAGGCTGTCAGCCATGGACAAACTCCTGATTCGCGGTGGCCGAGCGCTGCATGGCGAGGTGACGGTCTCCGGCGCCAAGAATGCCGCCTTGCCCGAGCTGTGCGCCGCGCTGCTGTCGTCCGAGCCCGTCACCCTGCGCAACGTGCCGCGCCTGCAGGACGTGGCCACCATGCTCAAGCTCATCCGCAACATGGGTGTCAGCGCCGAGCACGATGACAGCGGCACCGTGCGCATCAACGCAGGCTCTCTGTCCAACCCCGAGGCACCCTACGAACTGGTCAAGACCATGCGCGCCTCGGTCCTGGCCCTGGGCCCGCTGCTGGCCCGATTCGGCCAGGCCCGCGTGTCGCTGCCCGGCGGCTGCGCCATCGGTTCGCGCCCCGTGGACCAGCACATCAAGGGCCTGCAGGCCATGGGCGCCGAGATCGTTGTCGAGAACGGCTACATGAACGCGTGCCTGCCCGGGCATCTCAAGCGCCTGCAGGGCGCCCGCATCACCACCGACATGGTGACCGTCACGGGCACCGAGAACTTCCTGATGGCCGCCGTGCTGGCCGAAGGCGAGACCGTGCTGGAAAACGCCGCCATGGAGCCAGAGATCGGCGACTTGGCCGAAATGCTCATCAAGATGGGCGCAAAGATCGAAGGCCATGGCACCGGCCGCATCGTCATCCAGGGCGTGGAGCGCCTGGGCGGCTGCGAGCACCAGGTGGTGGCCGACCGCATCGAGGCCGGCACCTTTCTGTGCGCCGTGGCCGCAACCGGCGGCAATGCGCTGCTGCGCAATGGCCGCGCCGACCATCTGGGCGCCGTCATCGACAAGCTCAAGGATGCGGGCGCCGAGGTGTCCGCCGAGGACGGCGGCATCCGCGTGCGCGCGGCCGGCAAGCTCAAGGCCCAGAGTTTTCGCACCACCGAATACCCGGGCTTTCCCACCGACATGCAGGCGCAGTTCATGGCGCTGAACCTGGTGGCCGAAGGCTGCAGCATGGTCACCGAGACCATCTTCGAGAACCGCTTCATGCACGTGGACGAAATGCTGCGCCTGGGCGCGCAGATCACCACGGACGGGCGCGTTGCCACCATCACCGGCAGCCAGTCGCTGTCGGGCGCGGCCGTCATGGCCACCGACCTGCGCGCTTCGGCCAGCCTGGTCATCGCCGGCCTCGTGGCCAAGGGCGAGACCCTGGTCGATCGCATCTATCATCTGGACCGCGGCTACGATCGCATGGAAGACAAGCTGCGCGGCCTGGGTGCCGACATCGAAAGAGTTTCCCAATGACCATCACGATTGCCCTGTCCAAGGGCCGCATCTACGACGAAACCGTGCCGCTGCTGGCCGCTGCTGGCATCTCGGTCAGCGAAGACATTGAAAAGTCGCGCAAGCTGATCTTCGAGACCAACAAAAGCGACGTGCGCGTGGTGCTGGTGCGCGCCTCCGACGTGCCGGTCTATGTGCAGTACGGCGGCGCCGATCTCGGCGTGGCCGGCCTGGACTCGCTGATCGAGCATGGTGCCCAGGGCCTGTACCAGCCCCTGGACCTGAAGATCGCGCGTTGCCGCGTCAGCGTGGCCGTGCGCAACGGCTTCGACTATGCGCTGGCCGTCAAGCAGGGCGCCCGCCTGCGCATCGCCACCAAGTATCCCGAAATCGCGCGCAACTTCTTTGCCACCAAGGGCGTGCACGTGGACATGGTCAAGCTCTACGGCTCCATGGAGCTGGCCCCGCTGACCGGCATGGCCGACGCCATCGTCGACTTGGTGTCCACCGGCAACACGCTCAAGGCCAATGACCTGGTCGAGGTCGAGCCCATCATGGAGATCAGCTCGCGCCTGGTGGTCAACCAGGCGGCGCTCAAGCTCAAGCGCGAGCCGCTGCGCCACATCATCGATGCCTTCGCCGAGGCGGTAAATGGCCCCAGGGGCTGAGCCCGGCGATCCGGCGAAGGAGGCGCTTGCGCTGTGTTTCGCCGCGCATGGCCTGCCCTGCGAGGAATACAACGGCTGGCTGCTGCCTGGCGGCCAGGCACCAGGCGTGCTGGCTGATTGGCGCGGTGCCTACCTCGGCCACCCCCTGGTCGGTTCCCTGGCCGTGGTGGTCCGCCTGCCGGACGGGCACGAGATCATCGAGAATTTCACGGGCCTGGGTGAAGGCCTGCAGGGAATGCACGACGCATTCGGCCACTTCGCTGTCAGCGACCTGCATGTGATGCTCTCCGCCCTGTGGACGGCGCGCGATGAGGATGCCGTGCCAGCCGAGGCCTGGCAGGCCCATGGCCGACAATGGCAGGCCTATCCGGGCCCCTGGCATCTTCGCAACGATGCCCCGCTGCCCGAAGGCATCACTGAGCGCCTGCGGGCCTTGATCGAGGCCGAGGCGCTGGACAAGGACGAGGACCTGCACTGGTTCCGCTTCTTTGTCGGGCAGAACAATGGTGATTTCACCATTGAAGCGCTCAAGGACAATCAGAAGTGGCCCAGCGCTGAAGCCCTGCTGCGCGACCAGGGCTGGCCCCCGCGCGACGGCTACTACGGCGCGCGCCTGTTCTTGATACTGAAGCACGGCTGCGAGACGGCCTGCTAGACCCCAAGGAAACCACAATGGAATATGTAGCTGCCCCTGCCCGCCTGTCGACTGCGGACGCCAACTTCGAACACGATTTTGCGCAGCGCCTGCATTGGTCGGCAGACACGGACGCGGCCATCGAGCAGCGCGTGGCCGACATCCTGGCCGATGTGCAAAAGCGCGGCGATGCGGCCGTGCTGGAGTACACGGCGCGCTTCGACGGATTGCAGGTGGACGGCATGGCAGCGCTGGAGCTGACGCAGGCCGAGCTCAAGGCCGCCTTCGACAGCCTGGGCGATGAGCAGCGCGATGCGCTGACGGCCGCAGCCCAGCGCGTGCGCACCTACCACGAGGCACAAAAGCGCGCCAGCGGCGAGAGCTGGAGCTACCGTGACGCCGATGGCACCCTGCTGGGCCAGAAGGTCACGCCGCTGGACCGCGTGGGCATCTATGTGCCCGGCGGCAAGGCCGCCTATCCGTCCAGCGTGCTGATGAATGCCATTCCCGCCCACGTGGCTGGCGTGCAGGAAATCATCATGGTCGTGCCCACGCCGCGCGGCGAGAAGAATGCCCTGGTGCTGGCCGCCGCCTATGTGGCCGGCGTCACGCGCGGCTTCACCATCGGCGGCGCCCAGGCCGTGGCGGCCCTGGCCTACGGCACGGCCACCATCCCGAAGGTGGACAAGATCACCGGCCCCGGCAATGCCTATGTGGCCAGCGCCAAGAAGCGTGTGTTCGGCACCGTGGGCATCGACATGATTGCCGGCCCCAGTGAAATCCTGGTGCTGGCCGACGGCAGCACGCCGCCCGACTGGGTGGCCATGGACCTGTTCAGCCAGGCCGAGCATGACGAACTGGCGCAAAGCATCCTGCTGTGCCCCGATGCCGACTACATCGCCGCCGTCCAGCGTGAGATCGACCGCCTGCTGCCCGAGATGCCGCGGCGCGCCATCATCGCCAAGAGCCTCAGCGACCGGGGTGCCCTCATCCTCACGCGCGACATGCAGGAGGCCTGCGCCATCAGCAACCGCATCGCGCCCGAGCACCTGGAAGTCTCCAGCAACGATCCCCACCAGTGGGAGCCGCTGCTGCGCCATGCAGGCGCCATCTTCCTGGGGGCCTACACCAGCGAAAGCCTGGGCGACTACTGCGCCGGCCCCAACCATGTGCTGCCCACCAGCGGCACGGCGCGCTTTTCCTCGCCGCTGGGTGTGTATGACTTCCAGAAGCGGTCCAGCCTCATCGAGGTCAGCGAGCAGGGTGCCCAGACCCTGGGCCGCATCGCCTCGGTGCTGGCGCATGGCGAAGGCCTGCAAGGCCATGCGCGTGCGGCCGAAATGCGTTTGAAGTAGACACTCGCTTCCTGTTGGGCGAAGGCGCCGTCACCGAAAGGGGCGGCGCTTTTTGCTGCCTGAACGCTGGATCAGGAGTGTCAAAGATAAACACGAAATCAGTGGAACACGAATTTCGTGTAGACTTGCGCCCTGTGAAGAACCTCACCATCACCGTCGAAGACAGCGTGCTCGAATGGGCCCGCATCGAGGCCGCGCGCCGCGGCACCAGCGTCTCGCGCATGGTGGGCGACTTCATGGCCGAGATGCAGCGCCGCGAGGATGCCTACGAGCGCGCCTACCTGGCCTGGCGCACCGACGAGCGCGGCTGGGACGGCGGCCAGCCGTCATCTGCACAGCCCGCCCAGCGCAGTGCCGCGCTGCGCCGCGAGGGCCAGGCATGAACACCGTCTTTGTCGATACCTCCGTGCTGGTCGCTGCCGAAGACACGGGGCAGGGCGCCTTGCATGCCGCCGTGCTGCAGTGGCTGGACCTGCTGTGGCGCACGCGCAGCGGGCGCACCGGCAGCCAGTCGCTGTGCGAGTTCTATGAACAGGTCACCACGGCCGCCCAGCCTTTGCCGCAGGGCGATGCGCGCGCCGCCATCCGCCGCTACCAGACCTGGACGCCCTGGAAGACCGATGCCGCCACGCTGGAGACCGCCTGGGCCGTGCAATCGCGCCACCAACTGGCCTTTGGCGACTGCTTGGCCGTGGCCTGCGCCCAGCACAGCGGCTGCGAGCAGATGCTGACCCTGCACCTGCCGCACGGCACCCAGTTTGGCGGCGTCGCCATGGTGCACCCGCTGCACCAGGCGCCGCCGCAGCAGCAGGCCTGAGCGGCTTCGCTGATGGATTTCTTCCCCCACTGACTCGTGAAAGTGTGCATGCCATGACAGCTTCCATTCCGCAGGTTCAGGCCCTGGCCCTGGAGCGCATCCGCGCCGATGTCCGCTCCATGCATGCCTACCATGTGCAGCCCTCGCAAGGCCTGCTCAAGATGGACACGATGGAGAACCCCTTCCGCCTGCCCCCTGAATTGCAGGCCGCGCTGGGCGAGCGCCTGGGCCGGCTGGAGATCAACCGCTACCCTGGCGAGCGCCAGGAAGTGCTCAAGGACATGCTGGCCCGCTACGCGCAGGCGCCGGCCGGCAGCGCCGTGCTGCTGGGCAATGGCTCGGACGAGATCATCACGCTGCTGGCACTGGCCTGTGCCCAGCCCCACGCCGAGGGCCGCGCCACCATGCTGGCGCCCATGCCGGGCTTCGTCATGTACCCCATGAGCGCCAGGCTGCAGGGCCTGGACTTTGTGGGCGTCAACCTGACGGCCGACTTCGAGCTGGACGTGCCCGCCATGCGCGCCGCCATTGCCGAGCACCGCCCCGCCATCACCTATATCGCCTATCCCAACAATCCCACAGCCACGCTCTGGGCCGAGGCCGATGTGCAGGCCGTGATCGACGCGGTCGCCGCCATCGGCGGCCTGGTCGTCATGGACGAGGCCTACCAGCCCTTCGCCCGCCGCAGCTGGGCAGAGAACATGCGCGCCGACCCGGCCCGCAACGCCCATGTGCTGCTGATGCGCACGCTCAGCAAGTTCGGCCTGGCCGGTGCGCGCCTGGGCTATCTTATCGGCCCGGCCGCCATCGTCGGCGAGATCGACAAGGTGCGCCCGCCCTACAACATCAGCGTTCTCAACTGCGAGACGGCCATCTTCGCGCTGGAGCACGAGGCGCTGTATGCGCAGCAGGCCGTGGCCATCCGCGCCGAGCGCCAGCCGCTGATCGATGCGCTGGCCACGCTGCCGGGTGTGGAAAAGATCTGGCCGTCCGAGGCCAACATGGTCTTGCTGCGCGTGCGCGATGCCGCGCGCGCCCAGGCCGAGATGAAGGCCCGGGGCGTGCTGGTGAAGAATGTCTCTGCCATGCACCCGCTGCTGGCCAACTGCCTGCGACTGACCGTGGGCACCCACGAAGAAAACGCCCAGATGCTGGCGGCCCTGAAGGAATCCCTATGAGCAATGCAGCTCCCGCACGCACCGCCGAAGTGCAGCGCAATACCGCCGAGACCCGGATCAAGGTCGCCATCAACCTGGACGGCACGGGCAAGGCCAGCCTGCGCTCGGGCATCGGTTTTCTGGACCACATGCTCGACCAGATCGCGCGCCATGGCCTGATCGACCTCGATATCGACTGCGAGGGCGACCTGCACATCGACGGCCACCACACGGTGGAGGACATCGGCATCACCCTGGGCCAGGCCTTTGCCAAGGCCGTGGGCGACAAGAAGGGCATCCGCCGCTACGGCCATGCCTATGTGCCGCTGGACGAGGCCCTGAGCCGCGTGGTCATCGATTTCTCGGGCCGCCCGGGCCTGCACATGGACGTGAAATTCACGGCCGGCAGCATCGGCCAGCTCGACACCCAGCTGGTCTACGAATTCTTCCAGGGCTTCGTCAACCACGCGGGCGTGACCATGCACATCGACAATCTCAAGGGCTTCAACGCCCACCACCAGTGCGAGACCATCTTCAAGGCCTTCGCACGCGCCCTGCGCTTTGCGCTGGAGCATGACGAGCGCATGGCCGGCGTCATCCCCTCGACCAAGGGCGCTCTGTAAAGAGAAGCGATTGACTCCGGTCAGAGCTTGATCTGACCGGGCAATCCAGCCGAAAATCCGACCGAACACGCGCCACACGCTATGAGTTTGACTGACAACACCGTCGCCGTCGTCGATTACGGCATGGGCAATCTGCGCTCGGTTTCCCAGGCCGTGCGCACGGCCGCCGCCGACTCCGGCTGGCAGGTCGTGGTCACCGCCGATCCCGAGGTGGTGCTGGCCGCCAACCGGGTCGTGCTGCCGGGCCAGGGCGCCATGCCCGACTGCATGCGCGAACTGCGCGAATCCGGCCTGCAGGACGCCGTGCTGCATGCCGCTACCAACAAGCCCCTGTTCGGCGTTTGCGTGGGCATGCAGATGCTGCTGGACCACAGCGACGAGGGCGATGTGCCTGGCCTGGGCCTGATCCCCGGCAATGTGCGCAAGTTCGATCTGGCGGGCCGCGTCCAGGCCGACGGCAGCCGCTTCAAGGTGCCGCAAATGGGCTGGAACCGCGTGCACCGCAAGCACAATGCCGGGCAGTCCCACCCGCTGTGGCGTGGAATTCCCGAAGACAGCTTCTACTACTTCGTGCACAGTTTCTACGCCGTGGTGCAGCAGCCCCAGCATTGCGCTGCAGAGGCCGACTACGGCGGGCGCTTTGCCTGCGCCATCGCACGCGATAATATTTTCGCCACCCAGTTTCACCCCGAAAAGAGCGCGGACCAGGGCCTGGCCCTGTTCCGCAACTTTCTGGGCTGGAAGCCCTGAACCCTCTTTCCTTCCCCGCACCGGCCGCTGCATTCCAGGCCTTCATTGCTCGCAAACCATCATGCTGCTCATTCCTGCCATCGACCTCAAGGACGGCCACTGCGTACGCCTCATCCAGGGTGATATGGACCAGTCGACCACGTTCGGCGAAGACCCGGCCATCATCGCCCGCCGCTGGCTCGACGCCGGCGCACGCCGCCTGCACCTGGTGGACCTCAATGGCGCGTTTGCGGGCCAGCCCAAGAACCTGGTGGCCATCAAGGCCATCCTCAAAGAGGTGGACGGCCGGATTCCGGTGCAGCTCGGCGGCGGCATCCGTGACCTGGACACCATCGAGAAATACATAGACGCCGGCATCAGCTACGTGATCATCGGCACCGCTGCCGTGAAGAACCCCGGCTTTCTGCAGGACGCCTGCAGCGCCTTCGGCGGCCATGTGATCGTTGGCCTGGACGCCAAGGACGGCAAGGTGGCCATCGACGGCTGGAGCAAGCTCACGGGCCAGGACGTGCACTCGGTGGCCAAGCGCTTCGAGGACTGGGGCGTGGAGTCCATCATCTACACCGACATCGGCCGCGACGGCATGCTCACGGGCATCAACATCGATGCCACCGTCAATCTTGCCCAATCGCTGAAGATCCCCGTCATCGCCTCGGGTGGCCTGGCGGGCATGGCCGACATCGAGGCGCTGTGCAAGGTCGAGGACGAAGGCATCGAAGGCGTGATCTGCGGCCGCGCCATCTACTCGGGCGACCTTGACTTCGCCGCGGCGCAGGCCCGCGCCGACGAGCTCAGGGCCTGAACGGCCTGCGCCTTCCCTGTATCCGCGGGCGCCTGTGCTTCACAGGCGCCCGCGCTGCATTCAGCGTCAGGGATTCAGGCTTTCTTTACGAGCAGGCGGGCATGGCCTGCCCGGCATTGGTGGCGCGCACGGTCTGCACAAAGGCATCCCAGTAATTCGGCAGCCCGGCCCAGGGGTTGCCCACGCCGGTGCTGGGCTCGAACTCCAGCTGGGTCACATAGATCCATCCCGCCTGGTAGCGGGCCGAGGCGGCCGACTGCACGGCCGTCTGCATGGCCGCGCAGCCCGACACGTTGTGCACCAGCGAGGCCTGGTGGCTGTTGGGCAGCCCGTACAGCCAGTCAAAACTCGTCGTGCGCGGATCGTAGGTGGCGTAGGTGGAGCCCTTGCCCTCGAACGTGGTCAGCACATCGGCTACATCGGCATAACCGGCCACGGGCACGAGGCCCGGATTGCCGATCACGATCAGGTTGGGATTCTTGGCCTTGATGTACTGGTAGATGGTGCGGTAGAAGTCCAGCCGGTTGGTGGTGGCCGCCATCTCGTCAATGAAGAAACCCTTGACCAGGCCTGCGCCGTAGTGCGTGAAATAGTTGTCGATATTGGCCTGGATGCTGGCCAGCGATCGCGTGCCCGTGCCATAGCTGGAGCTCACATAGCCCACCAGCTGCCCGCCCGCGTTGGCAAAAGCGGTGGCGGCGCGCGTGATGTTCGCGTCCGGGCCACTGAAAATGCCGTTGGCCGGATTCAGGATGGCCGTCATCTGCACGGTCGGATTCGCCTGTGCGCTGGCCGTCAGCGCATTCCAGGCCGTGGCGCCCGAGCCGGTGGGATAGAAATACGTGGGCACCAGCACCCGCAGCGGTGCAGGTGCAGGACGCAGATAGAAGGTCTGGGAAGCGCTGCCCGTGCGGCCTGCCACGGTGGCGCTGGCCTGCACCTGCTGGCGGCCTGGCGTGGCGCCGGTCAGCGAAGCCGTTGCCACGCCGGAGCTGGTCAGCGCCGAGGTGCTGACGCCTGTGGCTGCGCTGAAGCTCACCACGGTTCCATCGGCGGCATTCACGCCATCGGCCAGAACACCTGCGCGCAGGGTCAGTGCCGAGCCTGCAGTCACCACATCCCTGGCGGCAGGGGCCGTCCATTGCACGGTGACCGAGGTCACTCC
Organism: Delftia sp. BGA-UO-ETr-SB1; assembly: GCF_059567865.1. Taxonomy (NCBI): domain Bacteria; kingdom Pseudomonadati; phylum Pseudomonadota; class Betaproteobacteria; order Burkholderiales; family Comamonadaceae; genus Delftia; species Delftia sp. BGA-UO-ETr-SB1. The sequence continues at coordinate 1,260,172 of NZ_JCAQOW010000006.1, forward strand.
GGGCTGGCCGGTGCCGCCGTCACCCCCATTACCGCCATTGCCATCGCCAGCGTTGCTGTCACCACCGCCGCCTCCGCCGCAGGAGGCCACCGAGGCGGCCAGGGCGAGCATGCCGAGTCGCAGGACAAGAGGAGAGGGAGCGGGGGAGCGTTGCATGAAAGAGGAGGGCTGAGCGGGGGAAAGGCTATATTCAAGCATGAAAGTTACATCTTCCTTTCCCGCAGTAACAGCTTTACCTGCGGCCGCGCAAGCTCCCGGCGCCTGCGCTGATGCATGGCAGGGCCTGCCCGCCATCCGCCTGCGCCTGGCCTGCGGCGATACCGCCCTGGTGGCCTTGCAGGGCGCGCAACTGCTGTCCTGGCAGGCCGGTGGCGAGGAGCAACTGTTCCTGAGCCCTCATGCCGCCCATGACGGCCATACACCCATACGCGGCGGCATTCCGGTCTGCTTTCCCCAATTCAACCAACGCGGCCCGCTGGTCAAGCACGGCTTTGCGCGCACCCTGCCGTGGCAGGCTGATGCAGCACAGGCCGAGGTTCTTGCCGGCGATGGCTTGTTCCTGCGGCTCAAGCTTGCCGATACGCCGCAGACGCGCGCCGTCTGGCCGCACTCCTTCGAGACCTGGCTGGAGGTGACGCTGTTGCCCAGCCGGCTTGACGTGGAGCTGGTGGTGCACAACCGGGGAGACACGCCTTTGGCCTTCACTGCCGCCTTGCACAGCTACCTGCGCGTGGCGGACGTGGAGCAATGCCGGCTGCAAGGCCTTGACGGCCTGCCCTACTGGGATGCCGTGGCCGACACTCATCCCACGCAGCAAGGCGACGTGCGCTTTGGCGAAGAGCTCGATCGCGTCTACCCCCGGTCCGGGAAGACCATGGAACTGGCCGCTCCTGCCGGAGGCTTGCGCATCTCGCAGGATGCCGCCTGGAGCGAGACCGTGGTCTGGAACCCCGGCCCTGCGCTGTGTGCCCGCCTTGCCGACATGCCGTCACAAGGGTGGCGGCAGATGCTGTGCGTGGAGGCCGCCGCCATCGATGCGCCCGTGCATGTGGCGCCCGGCGCGCATTGGCGCGCGGCGCAGCGCCTGCACAAGCTGTAGTTCAGCGCCGGCCCTGCAATGGAAAAAGCGCCTGTGAACAGGCGCTTTTTTCGTTGGGGCGGGGGCCGGGTCAGCGGCGCTGCATGCGCTGTGCCGACTGCGCAGGGCGCAGGCCCGGGGTGATCTGCAGCTCCACGGGGCCTTCGCCCCGGCGCACATCGAATTTCGCGGCCTCGCCGGGCTTGAGCGCGGCCACGGCGGTCAGCAGCTCGGACACATTGCGGATGGGCTTGTCGCCCACCTGCACGATCACATCGCCCGGGCGCATGCCGGCCTGGGCAGCGGGGCCTGCCTGCAGCACGCCGGTGATGATCACGCCGGAGTCGGCCTTCACGCCAAAGGTCTCTGCCAACTCTGGCGACAGTTCATTGGGCTCCACGCCGATCCAGCCGCGCACCACGCGGCCGTCCTTGACGATGCCGTCCAGCACCAGCTTGGCCGTGGACACGGGAATCGCAAAGCCGATGCCCATGCTGCCGCCCGAGCGCGAATAGATGGCGGTATTGATGCCCAGCAGATTGCCGCTGGCGTCCACCAGTGCGCCGCCCGAATTGCCAGGGTTGATGGCGGCATCGGTCTGGATGAAGTTCTCGAAGGTATTGATGCCCAGCTGACTGCGGCCCAGTGCGCTGACGATGCCGCTGGTCACCGTCTGGCCCACGCCGAAGGGGTTGCCGATGGCCAGCACGCGGTCGCCCACGTCGATCTGGTCGGAATTGCCCAGAACGATGACGGGCAGCTTGTCCAGGGCGATCTTGAGCACGGCCAGGTCGGTCTCGGGATCGGTGCCGATCACCTGGGCCTTGGCCTGGCGGCTGTCGGTCAGCGTGACCTCGATGTCGTCCGCACCCTCGACCACGTGGTTGTTGGTCAGGATGTAGCCGTCGGTGCTGATGATCACGCCGCTGCCCAGGCCTGCCTGCTCCTGCGTGCCCTGGTCGCCAAAGAAGAACTGGAACCACGGATCGTTGCTGCGCGGATGGCGCACCGCCTTGCTGGTGTTGATGCTCACCACGGCCGGCGCTGCCTTCTTGGCCGCAGGTGCAAAGCTGCCGGGGCTGACTTCTCCGACGGGCGTGGCCGGCGCCTCCAGCAACGCAATGCCGGCATTGCTGCGCACGGCTCCACGGCGCAGCCAGTCCGGCTGCAGGGTGGCGACGACAAAGTAGGCAGCCACCAGGATGGTGACCGCCTGCGAAAACAGCAGCCAGGTGCGTTTCATGAAGTGTGGTGTTCTGTGCGGGAGTACAAGGCCTCATTGTGAGGCATGTCGTGTAAGGCCTAGCACCGACAGACCGGCCCCCAAAGCCGCGCTCCCCACACAGCTACAGTACAAACCCTAGAATCCCCCGACGACTGCGCCACGCCGCGTTCGCTGTTGCGCCGGCCCACAAGCCGGCCCCAAGAGAGAGCCAAGTCCTCCGATCCCGAAGTCTTGCAGAACGATCTGCCGCTGCACGCTCATCCGTTGCCGTGGTATCCACCGCGCCGTCCTGCTGTTCGATCCCTGGAAAAAAACCATGACTACGCTTGACCAAGCGCAGCCGGGCATGGCCCCTGCTGTTGCGACCGCACGTCCTCTCAACCGACAGGACTACAAGACCCTGGGCCTGTCGGCCCTGGGCGGCACCCTGGAGTTCTACGACTTCGTCGTTTTCGTTTTCTTCGCCAACGTCATCGGCAAGCTGTTCTTCCCGGCCGAGATGCCGGACTGGCTGCGCCAGCTGCAGACGCTGGGCATTTTTGCGGCGGGCTACCTGGCCCGGCCCATCGGCGGCATTCTGATTGCACACTTTGGCGACATCCTGGGCCGCAAGAAGATGTTCACGCTGTCCATCTTCCTGATGGCCGTGCCCACGCTGGTGATCGGCCTGCTGCCCACCTATGCCTCCATCGGCATTGCCGCGCCGATTTTGCTGCTGGCCATGCGCGTGCTGCAGGGCGCGGCCATTGGTGGCGAGATGCCGGGCGCCTGGGTCTTCGTGGCCGAGCATGCGCCGGCGCGCCACTATGGCTTTGCCATCGGCTCGCTGACTTCGGGCATCACGGGCGGCATTTTCCTGGGCTCCATCATCGGCGTCTGGCTCAACAGCACCTACAGCGCCGAAGAGATCCACGACTGGGCCTGGCGCATGCCCTTCATCCTGGGCGGCGTGTTCGGCCTGGTGTCGGTCTACCTGCGCAAGTTCCTGCATGAGACCCCCATCTTCCAGGAGCTGATGGCTCGCAAGCAGGCCGACCGCGAACTACCGCTCAAGACCATCGTGCGCGACCACCGCCAGGCCTGCGTGCTGGTGGCGCTGATGACCTGGGTGCTGTCCACGGCCATCGTGGTGGTGGTGCTGTTCACGCCGGCCTATCTGCAGAAGGTCTTCCACATCGACGCGGCCCTGGCCATGAAGGCCAATGCCGTGGCCACGGTGACGCTGACGCTGGGCTGCGTGTTCTGGGGCTGGCTGTCCGACAAGATGGGCACGCGTGTGGCCATGGTCACGGGCTGGCTGGGTATGACGGTGACGGCCTATGCGTTCTATCTGAACCTGCCGGGCACGGCGTCCTCGCTGGTGTGGAGCTATGCGCTGGTGGGCTTTTTCGTGGGCAGCATTGCGCTGCTGCCGGTGGTGGGCGTGCGCGCCTTCCCGGCCGAGGTGCGTTTCACAGGCCTGTCCTTTGCCTACAACATGGCCTATGCGGTGTTCGGCGGCATGACGCCCATGCTGGTGTCCGTGTGGCAGCAGGTGGATGTGATGGCGCCGGCCCACTATGTGGCGGCCATGGGCATCCTGGGCGCGGCCATCGGCTTCTGGCCCCTGGCCTGCCGTGGTTGGCAACCCAGGCGCGGCTGAGCTTGGCAGTGGAATGAAGGGCAGCATGGCTGCCCTTTTTCTTGGGCGCCGCATGGATCGCTGACAATCCTTTCATGAGCACCACGCGACAAGAACTCCTGGCCCACTTCGACGGTTTGCTGCAGCCCGAGCGCTTCAAGGACTATGGTCCCAACGGCCTGCAGGTGGAGGGGTGCGGCGAGATCCGCCGCATCGTCAGCGGGGTGACGGCCAGCCGCGCGCTGATCGAGGCGGCCATCGAGGCGCAGGCCGATGCCATCTTCGTGCACCACGGCCTGTTCTGGCGCGGCATGGATGGCCGCATCACGGGCTGGCTCAAGGAGCGTATCCGCCTGCTACTGGCCCACGACATCAACCTCTTTGCCTACCACCTGCCGCTGGATGCCCATCCGCAATGGGGCAACAACGCGCAGCTGGGCGTGCAGCTGGGGCTTGAGGGCCAGGCAACGTTTGGCGAGCAGAACCTGGGCTGGATGGCCGCGGCGGAGTTTGCCGACGCGGCGGCGCTGGGCAGGCATGTGGAGCAGGCGCTGGGGCGCACGCCTGTCTGCGTGGGAGGAGAGCGACTGCGCCCCATTCGCCGCATTGCCTGGTGCACGGGCGGCGCGCAAGGTTTCTTCGAGGCCGCGATTGCCGCTGGGGCCGATGCCTTCATCACGGGCGAGATTTCCGAGCCGCAGGCGCACCTGGCGCGCGAGACGGGCGTGGCCTTTCTGGCGGCAGGCCACCATGCCACGGAGCGCTATGGTGCGCCGGCCCTGGCGGGGCAGGTGGCATTGGAGCTGGGGCTGGAGCACCGTTTCATCGAGATCGACAATCCGGCCTGATGCTGGCCTGTTAGTGGCCCACTATTGGCCCGCCCAGGGGGCGAGGCCTTTTGCTGCAAGCGCGGCGCGAATGACCGGCTTGCCTGATCCGGATACTGAAAATGCCTGATTCCACACAGTCCACGGCCTTGATGGCCATCACCCAGGGCGACTCCGCCGGGGTGGGGCCCGAGACCATCGCCAAGGCGTTCATGGACGCGCCCGAGCAGATGCGCGGCTGCTTCGTCGTCGGCGAGTTGCAGACGCTGCGCCGGGCAGCCGCCGTGGCGGCGCGTGCGCGCGATGGCGACAACGCCATTCCCATGCCCGTGGCTGTCATCGAGTCGGCTGAGCAACTAAAGCAGGTGCCGCCGAACTGCATTCCCTTGCTGGAGCTGCCCGGGCTGCCCGGTCCTGCGCCCTGGGGCCAGGTGAGCGCCAGCGCCGGTGACGCGGCTGCGCGCTGCGTGGTCTGGGCCGCGCGGGCTGCCTTGCGAGGCGAGATTGCGGCTCTTGTGACGGCGCCTCTGCACAAGGAGGCGCTGCATGCTGCGGGCGTGGACTTTCCTGGTCATACCGAGCTGCTGCAGTTCGAGGCTGCGCAGCATGCGGGTGTGGGCCTGGACCGCATGCCGGTGCGCATGATGCTGGCCAACGATGAGCTGCGCACGGTGCTGGTCAGCATCCATACCTCGCTGCGCAAGGCGATCGATGCGGTAACGAAGGACAACCTGCTGCAGACCTTGCGCATCACGCATGAGGCCCTGTCGCGCAGCCTGGGCCGCCCGCCGCGGATCGGTGTGGCAGGGCTGAACCCGCATGCGGGCGAGGGCGGCCTGTTCGGCAGCGAGGAGGTAGAGATCATTGCCCCAGCCATCGCCCAGGCGCGTGCCGAGGGCCTGGACGCCCATGGACCTTTTGCGCCCGATACGGTGTTCATGCGCGCCCGCAATGCGCCCGGCCACCCCGGTGAGTTCGACGTGGTGCTGGCCATGTACCACGACCAGGGACTGATTCCCGTGAAGTACCTGGGCGTGGAAAAGGGCGTGAATGTCACATTGGGGCTGCCGCTGGTGCGCACCAGTCCGGACCACGGCACGGCTTTTGATATTGCAGGGCAGGGCCTTGCAGAGGCGAGCAGCCTGATTGAGTCCGTGCGAATGGCGCGCAAATTGGCGGCTTGAATGGCTAGCCCAAGCATCGGGAATCTGCAGTAATGGAAAACGCCCGTGGCAACCATGCCACGGGCGTTTTGATTTGCGTCAAAACACGGATTTCAGCGCTTGAGGCTGTCGCGAATCTCGCGCAGCAGCACGATGTCTTCAGGTGTGACGGGGGCCGGCGCGGGGGCGGCCGGGGCCTCGCGGCGCAGGCGGTTGATCTGCTTGACCATCATGAAAATGATGAAGGCCAGGATGATGAAATTCACCGCCACCGTGATGAAGTTCCCATAGGCAAATACGGGGACGCCGGCCTTCTTGAGGGCATCGAGCGTCATCGCTGTTCCGGGGGGCACGCTGCCCAGCACGACGAACAGATTGGAGAAGTCCAGCTTGCCGAAAACCAGGCCAACGACCGGCATGATCAGGTCGTTTACCACGGAATCGACGATTTTGCCAAACGCTCCGCCGATGATGACGCCCACGGCGAGATCTACCACGTTTCCCTTAACTGCGAACTCACGAAATTCCTGCATCATGCCCATGGCTGGCTCCATCTGGAAAGAGTTTGAGATAGCGCAGTATTGCGCGGCTTTGGAGCCTGTCAATGTCGGAGTCGGTATGGAATAACCATACTCGCCCCGCTACAATTTATTGTTGACCCCAACTCAAGCGACGTAGTTCGAGGAACCCCATGAGTGACACTCCAATCGACTCCAGCAAGCGGACGTGGATCATCACGTCGGCGTGTGCTGGCGCGGTGGGCGGCGTGGCGACAGCCGTCCCGTTCGTGAGCACCTTCCAGCCATCCGAGAAGGCCAAGGCCGCCGGGGCTGCAGTGGAGGTCGATATCTCCGCACTCAAGGACGGCGAGAAGCTCACGGTCGAGTGGCGCGGCAAGCCAGTCTGGATCATCAAGCGCACGCCGGAACAGATCAAGGAACTGCCCGAGCTGGACAGCCAGCTGGCCGATCCCCAGTCCAAGCGCCACCCTGAAGAGTTCACGCCGCCCTACGCGATGAATGAAGCCCGCTCGATCAAGCCCGAAGTGCTGGTCGTCGTCGGCATCTGCACGCACCTGGGCTGCTCGCCTTCCGACAAGTTCCAGCCCGGCGCGCAGCCTTCGCTGCCCAATGACTGGAAGGGCGGCTTCCTGTGCCCCTGCCATGGCTCGACCTTTGACATGGCTGGCCGTGTCTTCAAGAACAAGCCGGCCCCCGACAACCTGCAGGTGCCACCGCACATGTACCTGTCGGAGACCAAGCTCCTCATCGGTGAAGACAAGGCTTGAGGGAGACAAGAACAATGGCCCACGAATTCAAGGACATCGATCCGAACGCGCCCGCAGGCGCCAAGCTCACGAACTGGTTCGAGAACCGTTTCCCAACGGCTTTCGACGCCTACCGTGTGCACATGTCGGAGTACTACGCTCCGAAGAACTTCAACTTCTGGTACATCTTCGGCTCGCTGGCACTGCTGGTGCTGGTGATCCAGATCGTCACCGGCATCTTCCTGGTGATGCACTACAAGCCGGACGCCGAGAAGGCGTTCGCCTCGGTCGAGTACATCATGCGCGATGTGCCCTGGGGGTGGCTGATCCGCTACATGCACTCCACGGGCGCGTCGGCCTTCTTCGTCGTGGTCTATCTGCACATGTTCCGCGGCCTTCTGTACGGTTCGTACCGCAAGCCGCGTGAACTGGTCTGGATCTTCGGCTGCGCCATCTTCCTGGTGCTGATGGCCGAGGCCTTCATGGGCTACCTGCTGCCCTGGGGCCAGATGTCGTACTGGGGCGCCCAGGTGATCGTGAACCTGTTCTCGGCGATCCCCTTCATCGGCCCTGACCTGGCGCTGCTGATCCGTGGTGACTATGTGGTGGGCGATGCCACGCTCAACCGCTTCTTCAGCTTCCACGTGATCGCCGTGCCCCTGGTGCTGCTGGGCCTGGTCGTGGCCCACTTGCTGGCGCTGCACGACGTGGGCTCCAACAATCCGGACGGCATCGAGATCAAGGGCCCCAACGCGCCCAAGGACGCCAAGGGCCATCCGCTGGACGGCATTCCCTTCCATCCCTACTACACGGTGCACGACATCTTCGGCGTGACGGTGTTCCTGTTCCTGTTCTCGGCCGTGGTGTTCTTCGCGCCCGAGTTCGGCGGCTACTTCCTGGAGTACAACAACTTCATCCCGGCCGATCCGCTGAAGACGCCTTCGCACATTGCGCCGGTCTGGTACTTCACGCCGTTCTACTCGATGCTGCGTGCCATCACCAGCGAGATGATGTATGTGCTGATCGCCTGCGTGTTGCTGGGTGCGGGCTTTGGCGTGCTCAAGTCGCGCCTGCCGGCCGCCATCAAGGGCGTGGTCGCCATCGTGGCCCTGGGCGTCATCGCCATGATGCTGTCCATCGACGCCAAGTTCTGGGGCGTGCTGGTGATGGGTGGCGCCGTGATCATCCTGTTCGCGCTGCCCTGGCTCGATTGCAGCCCGGTCAAGTCCATCCGCTACCGTCCGAGCTGGCACAAGTACCTCTATGGCATCTTCGTGATCAACTTCGTGATCCTGGCCTATCTCGGTGTGCAGCCGCCTTCGCCCATCGGCGAGCGCGTGTCCCAGGTCGGAACGCTGTTCTACTTCGGCTTCTTCCTGCTGATGCCCTGGTGGAGCCGCCTGGGCAAGACCAAACCCGTTCCCGATCGTGTGACGTTCAAGCCGCACTGAAGCTGGAGAGAACAACAATGAAGAAACTGATTCTCACGTTGATCGCGGCCCTGGGCATCATGACCGGTGCACAGGCTTCCGAAGGCGGCATCGCCTGGGACAAGGCCCCGGGCAAGACCAATGACACGGCATCGCTGCAAAACGGCGCCAAGCTGTTCGTCAACTACTGCCTGAGCTGCCACTCGGCCGCATTCATGCGCTTCAACCGGCTGCAGGACATCGGGCTGACCGAACAGGAAATCAAGGACAACCTGCTGTTCACCACCGACAAGGTGGGCGAGACCATGAAGGCGGCCATCAACCCGAAGGAAGCCAAGGAGTGGTTCGGAGCCAATCCGCCGGATCTGACGGTGATCGCGCGCTCGCGCGCAGGCCACAACGGCACGGGCGCCGACTATCTCTACACCTTCCTGCGCACCTTCTACCGCGATGACACCAAGGCCACGGGCTGGAACAACCTGGCCTTCCCCAGCGTGGGCATGCCCCATGCACTGTGGCAACTGCAGGGCGAGCGCCGTGCCATCTTCGAAGAAGCCGAAGAGCACGGCGTGAAGACCCAGGTTTTCAAGGGGTGGGAGCAGGTCTCTCCCGGCTCCATGAGCCCAGTGCAGTACGATCAGGCAGTTGGCGATCTGGTGAACTACCTGCAATGGATGGGTGAGCCGGCACAGAACAGCCGCATCCGCATTGGCGTGGGCGTGCTGCTTTTCCTGGCGGTCTTCATCTTCATTGCATGGCGCCTCAACGCCGCGTTCTGGAAAGACGTCAAATAAAACCGTGACTGCAGAAGGTCGTGCAAGCGATTGCGCGGCTGAACTGTGTGCAGAGTGGGCGCCGCGAGCGACCCACTCTTTTTGATTTTTAGGAGCCTCCACCATGATGGTGCTTTATTCGGGAACGACCTGCCCCTTTTCACACCGTTGCCGTTTCGTCCTGTTCGAAAAAGGCATGGACTTCGAGATCCGCGATGTGGACCTGTTCAGCAAGCCTGAAGACATCAGCGTGATGAACCCGTACGGCCAGGTGCCCATCCTGGTCGAGCGCGACCTGATCCTGTACGAATCGAACATCATCAACGAGTACATCGACGAGCGCTTCCCGCATCCCCAGCTGATGCCCGGCGACCCGGTGGACCGCGCCCGCGTGCGCCTGTTCCTGCTGAACTTCGAGAAGGAACTGTTCGTGCACGTGAGCACGCTCGAGGAGCGCAACGTCAAGGGCAACGAAAAGGCCATCGAAAAGGCGCGCGCCCACATCCGCGACCGCCTGACGCAACTGGCTCCCGTGTTCCTCAAGAACAAGTACATGCTGGGCGAGAACTTCTCCATGCTGGACGTGGCCATTGCCCCGCTGCTGTGGCGCCTGGACTACTACGGCATCGAGGTGTCCAAGAACGCCGCCCCGCTGCTCAAGTACGCCGAGCGCATCTTCTCGCGCCCTGCCTACATCGAAGCGCTGACGCCTTCCGAGAAGGTGATGCGCAAGTAATTCGCATCGGTTGACGACTGATTGCGCGGGCAGGGAAGGCGGTCAACCGGTCGCCATCCTGCCCGTTTTCGTATTACGACCACTCTTTTCCTGGGATCGTCATGACTGCCCCCGAAGCAACTTCCACCCGCCCCTACCTGATCCGGGCCCTGTACGAGTGGTGCACCGACAACGGCTTCACACCCCACATCGCAGTGCGCGTGGACCGCAACGTGCAGGTGCCGCGCGAGTTCGTGCGCGACGGCGAGATCGTGCTCAACGTCAGCTACGACGCCACCAGCGGCCTGCAGATGGGCAATGACTTCATCAGCTTCACGGCCCGCTTTGGCGGCAAGCCACGCGAAATCATGGTGCCTGTCGAGCAGGTGATGGCCATCTACGCACGGGAGACCGGCCAAGGCATGGCTTTCCCGGCGCCGGAGTCGGATGCCGACAACGACAACGACAACGAAGTTTCGGGCGAGCAGGAATCCGATGAGCCCGTGTCGCAGGACGCAGTTGCCGAAGTGCCGGCCGAGCCAGCTGCCGACGAACGTGTGGTGCAGTTGGTGAGTATCCAGAACGAGGGTGATGATGAAGAGCCCCCGCGCACGCCGCCGCCCTCGGGCACGCGGCCCTCGTTGAAGCTGGTGAAGTAGGTTTTTCGTATCCCGGGCCTGCGATCACGCGCGCAAGCGTGTTCGCAGACGCCGGGAACGGCTGAAGCAGTCTTTTTCTGCGCTAGAATTCGTGCTTCGCCGGTTTAGCTCAGTTGGTAGAGCACCCGCCTTGTAAGCGGTAGGTCGTCAGTTCGAATCCGACAACCGGCACCAAAAGGTCTCCTTCGGAGGCCTTTTTTCATTGCCTTCTTCATTTCCGGCCGCGTTTGTTTCAGCGGCCGATCAGGCCTGCACTTTGAGCCGGATCTCGGTCACATCCCATCCCTTGGTGCGCAGGTGGGCGGCCATGGCGGGCAGCAACTGGCGGATCTTGGCGGCGGCCGCATTGTTTCGCACCAGCAGGCACCAGGTGCTGCCCTCGATGGGGCCCGCCTGCAGGCTGGCGCGCAGCAGCGGCGGTACCAGGGGCAGGATGGCCGTCAGGCGATTGCTGGAGTCCCGCGTGAGCTGTGCGAGCCGCGCCAGCGTGGGCGAGTTCTCGACGGCGTGCAGGGCGGTGACGGCGTGGTGGCGGCGTGTGAAGGTCATGGGCTTGAAGGGCTGGACTGGCAGCGTTGGCATGCGCCGGCCCGGAGGGTCGTTATAGCAGCATCTGCGGTGTGGCGCGGGTCCGGGGATTCGGGTTCGGGGCTGTGCGGCTGCATGCGTCGGCCTGCCTGAGAGAGGGTTGGACAGAGGCAGTTAGAATCAATTGTTCGGTTCTCGCTTCGGCCCGGTCGCATGTGTTCTTCAGAAGAGCACTTGCAGGCAGGTGGAGCGGCCCCATCTGAAATCCAACAATCTAGGGATTCCAGGCACACCGCAGTCCGCTTCAGCGGGCGGCGGTGTGTCTTTTTCGCATGGCCACCAACTTCCTCACCAAACTATTCGGCAGCCGAAACGATCGGCTTCTCAAGCAATACCGCAAGACGGTTGTTCGCATCAATGCGATGGAGCCCGACTACGAGAAGCTCAGCGACGAGGCTCTGCGTGCAAAGACGCAGGAGTTCAAGGAACGTGTGGCCAAGGGCGAGTCGCTGGACGACCTGCTGCCCGAAGCCTTCGCCGTGGTGCGCGAGGGTTCCAAGCGCGTCATGAAGATGCGCCACTTCGACGTTCAGCTGCTGGGCGGCATGGCGCTGCACTACGGCAAGATCGCCGAAATGCGCACCGGCGAAGGCAAGACGCTGACCGCCACACTGCCGGTCTACCTGAACGCACTGTCGGGCAATGGCGTGCACGTGGTGACCGTGAACGACTATCTGGCCAATCGCGATGCGACCTGGATGGCCAAGCTGTACAACTTCCTCGGACTGTCGGTGGGCATCAATCTGCCCAACATGCCGCGCGAGGAAAAGCAGGCCGCCTACAACAGCGACATCACCTACGGCACCAACAACGAATACGGCTTCGACTACCTGCGCGACAACATGGTCTACGAGTCGGGCGACCGCGTTCAGCGCGTGCTCAACTACGCCATCGTCGACGAGGTGGACTCCATCCTGATCGATGAGGCCCGCACGCCGCTGATCATCAGCGGCCAGGCCGAAGACCACACGGCCATGTACGTGGCCATGAACAAGATCGTTCCCAACCTGGTGCGCCAGGAAGGCGAGGCCGACCCGCGCACCGGCGAAGGTGTGACCAAGCCCGGCGACTTCACCGTGGACGAGAAGAGCCACCAGGTGTTCCTGACCGACCAGGGCTACGAGGCTGCAGAGCGCCTGCTGGGCCACGCCGGCATGATTGCCGAGGGCGCCTCGCTGTACGACCCGGCCAACATCACCCTGGTCCACCATCTCTACGCGGCGCTGCGTGCCAACAACCTCTACCACCGTGACCAGCACTATGTGGTGCAGAACGGTGAGATCGTCATCGTTGACGAGTTCACGGGCCGCCTGATGGCAGGCCGGCGCTGGAGCGACGGCCTGCACCAGGCGGTCGAGGCCAAGGAAGGCGTGACCATCCAGGCCGAGAACCAGACCATGGCCTCGATCACCTTCCAGAACTACTTCCGTCTCTACGGCAAGCTGGCTGGCATGACGGGCACGGCCGATACCGAGGCCTACGAATTCCAGGAAATCTATGGTCTCGAGACCATGGTGATTCCGCCCAACCGTCCCAGCAAGCGCGACGACCAGCTCGACCGTGTCTACAAGACCACGCGTGAGAAGTACGAGGCGGCGATCCGCGATATCCGTGAATGCTATGAGCGCGGCCAGCCCGTGCTGGTGGGCACGACTTCGATTGAGAACTCCGAAATCATCGACGAGCTGCTCAACAAGGAAAACCTTCCCCACCAGGTGCTCAACGCCAAGCAGCACGAGCGCGAGGCCGACATCGTGGCCCAGGCCGGCCGTCCCGGCATGATCACCATCGCCACCAACATGGCCGGCCGCGGCACCGACATCGTGCTGGGCGGCAACATCGAAAAGCAGGTGGCTGCTGTCGAGGCCGATGAGTCCCTGTCCGAAGCCGAACGCCAGCAGCGCATCGAACAAATGCGCGCCGACTGGAAGATCGAGCACGACAAGGTCTCGGCCCTGGGTGGCCTGCGCATCATCGCCACCGAGCGCCATGAATCGCGCCGTATCGACAACCAGCTGCGTGGCCGTTCGGGCCGCCAGGGCGATCCCGGCTCCTCGCGTTTCTACCTGAGCCTGGACGATGCGCTGATGCGCATCTTCGCGGGCGACCGTGTGCGCGCCATCATGGACCGCCTGAAGATGCCCGATGGCGAAGCCATCGAGGCCGGCATCGTGACCCGCTCCATCGAAGGCGCTCAGCGCAAGGTCGAGGCCCGCAACTTCGACATCCGCAAGCAGCTGCTCGAATACGACGACGTGTCCAACGACCAGCGCAAGGTGATCTACCAGCAGCGCAACGAGATCCTCGACGCCTCGGACCTGTACGAGATGATCACGGTGATGCGCGACGACGTGGTGTCCGATCTGGTGCGCCAGTACGTTCCTGCCGAGTCCATGGAAGAGCAGTGGGACCTGGCCGGTCTGGAAAAGGCGCTGGAAAGCGAATGGCGCATCCAGCTGCCGCTGCAGTCGCAGGTGCAGTCCGCGCACGCCATCACCGACGAGGAAATCCTCGAAAAGGTGCTGCAGGCCGCCCGCGAAGTGTTTGATGCCAAGGTCGAGCTGATCGGCCGTGAGAACTTCACGCAATTCCAGCGCGCCGTTCTGCTGCAAAGCTTCGACACCAACTGGCGTGACCACCTGTCTGCACTCGACTATCTGCGCCAGGGCATCCACCTGCGCGGCTATGCGCAAAAGCAGCCCAAGCAGGAATACAAGCGCGAGGCCTTCGAGCTGTTCCGCCAGCTCATCGACCAGGTCAAGACCGAAGTCACGCGCGTGCTGATGACCGTGCAGGTGCAGTCGCGCGAACAGGTGGAGCAGGCCACCGAGGCCCTGGAGCAGCGCAGCGCCCACAGCCTGGAGCACATGACCTATGGCGCTCCGTCGGATGGCGACATCGGTGGCTCCGTTGAAGACGAGCCGCTGGAGCTGCCCGAAGGCGCTCGCGTGGGCCGCAATGATCCCTGCCCCTGCGGCAGCGGCAAGAAGTACAAGCAGTGCCACGGCAAGCTGTCGTGATGCGGCGGGCGTCGTAAGACACCGCAAGACACGGAAAACGGCACGGATGCACTCCGTGCCGTTTTCCTTTTTTAAGGTCGATGAAATACGTGCCGCTCCGGTTTGTTCCGATAATGGAGCGCGTTTTTCTTTCACTGTAGGAAGCCCTCAATGCCTGTGAATCTCTCCGCTCCCGTGCACGCCGACCTGTTGGCGATCGACGGCGTTCGCATCGGCGTCACCGAAGCCGGTGTGCGCAAGGCCAACCGCAAGGACCTGTCCGTGTTCCTGCTCGACGAGGGCGCTTCGGTGGCTGGCGTGTTCACACAGAACCGTTTCTGCGCAGCGCCTGTGCAGGTCAGCCGCGAGCATCTGGTTCAGACAGCGGGCGCCATCCGTGCCATGGTCATCAACACAGGCAATGCCAATGCAGGCACTGGCGCCGACGGCCTGGCACGTGCGCGCCGTACCTGCGCAGATCTGGCAGCGCTGCTGCAGCTCAAGCCCGAGCAGATCCTGCCGTTCTCTACTGGCGTGATCATGGAAGAGCTGCCTGTGGACCGCATTGCAGCCGGCCTGCCGGCCGCCATTGCCGCAGCCAAGGCCGACAACTGGGGCACGGCTGCCGAGGGCATCATGACCACCGACACGCTGCCCAAGGCCTTCAGCCGGGCCGTGGACATTGGCGGCAAGCGCGTGAGCATCACCGGCATCAGCAAGGGCGCGGGCATGATCCGCCCCAACATGGCGACCATGCTGGGCTTTCTGGCCACCGATGCGGCCATCGCTCCCGAGCTGCTGCAGCCCCTGGTCAAGGAACTGGCCGACGGCTCGTTCAACCGCGTGACCATCGACGGCGACACATCGACCAACGATTCCTTTGTGCTGGTGGCCACGCACAAGGCCGGCAATGCGCAGATCACTTCGCTGACCAGCGCCGAAGGCCAGGCCCTGAAGGCTGCATTGCTGGATGTGTCGCGTTTGCTGGCTCAGGCCATCGTGCGCGATGGCGAAGGTGCCACCAAGTTCATCACCATCAAGGTGGAGGGTGGCAAGACCGAGGCCGAGTGCCGCCTGGTGGCCTACTCCATCGCGCATTCGCCCCTGGTCAAGACGGCGTTCTTTGCCAGCGACCCGAACCTGGGCCGCATCCTCGCGGCGGTGGGCTATGCTAGCATTGACGATCTGGACCAGACCAAGATCGACCTGTACCTGAACGATGTGCATGTCGCAGTCAATGGCGGCCGCAACCCTGCCTATCAGGAGGAAGACGGCCAGCGCGTGATGAAGCAGCAGGAGATCATCGTGCGCGTGCTACTGGGCCGAGGGGAGGCCGAGCAGACCGTGTGGACCTGTGATCTGAGCCACGACTACGTGAGCATCAACGCCGACTACCGCTCCTGACTCTCCACCCACCGTGCCGCCGGCAGCCCCAGGCCTTGTGCCTGGCTGCTGCCAGCTTTCAATGGCGGCCGGCGCGCAAAAGCTCTGGCGTTGGCATGAGATCCATCTCGATTCCCGGGCATATCCAGCGTCGGTGGCCGTGAGATCCGTATTCGAGAGACATCCATGACATTGCCCACAGAAGCCGTCGCCGCCCCCTTGCTGCAACTCGTGCAGCGCGCCGAGCAGCTGATGCAGCGCATCGAGGCCATCCTGCCCCAGCCGCTGCAATCCCCCGCAGATTGGAATACCGCCATCGCCTGGCGCTATCGCAAGCGCGCCAACGGCTGCGGCCTGCTGGAGCCCGTGCGCCACGTCGGCGCCATGCAACTGTCCGACTTGCAGAACATCGATGTGCAAAAGGACAAGATCGCGCGCAACACCGAGCAGTTCGTGACCGGCCGCACGGCCAACAACGTGCTGCTCACCGGTGCGCGCGGCACGGGCAAATCTTCGCTGATCCGTGCCTGCCTGCATGCCTTTTCTGCGCAGGGGCTGCGCCTGATTGAGGTGGACAAGGCCGATCTGACGGACCTGCCCGACATCGTCGATGTGGTGGCCGGCCGGCCCGAGAAGTTCATCATCTATTGCGACGATCTGAGCTTTGAGGAAGGCGAGCCTGGCTACAAGGCCCTGAAGTCCATTCTGGATGGATCAGTCAGCGCCGCCAGCCCGAACGTGCTGGTCTATGCGACCAGCAATCGCCGCCACCTGCTGCCGGAGTACCAGTCCGAGAATCTGACCTACCAGCGCGGCGAGGATGGCGAGCTGCATCCCGGCGAGGTGATTGAGGAAAAGATCTCGCTGTCCGAGCGTTTCGGCCTGTGGGTGAGCTTCTATCCCTTCAGCCAGGACGAGTACCTGCGCGTGGTGGCGCAATGGCTGGAGGCCCTGGGACTGGACCAGGCCACGATCGAGGCCGCGCGTCCTGAGGCCCTGGTCTGGGCGCTGGAGCGTGGCTCGCGCAGCGGCCGTGTGGCCCATCAGTTCGCCCGTGACTATGCGGGCCGCGCCGAGCGCCCGAACCAGCGCCAGACCGGCATCGCCGATGTCCAAGGGCTGGCCGAAGAGGCCGAGCTCTGACAAGCCTGCTGCCTGGCCTTGGGGCCGGGCGGTTTTTTGCGAAAGATCAAGTGACTGAAAAAGAAATCTCCCTGAACACCGGCGCCGATGCTGCCCAGTCTCAACCGCCGTCTCAAGCGCCGGCCCAGCGCAAGCACACAGAAGTCGCCGTTGGCGTGCTCCTGCGCGAGTCCGATGGTGCGCTGCTGATCACCAGCCGGCCGCCGGGCAAGCCCTATGCCGGCTATTGGGAGTTCCCTGGTGGGAAGATCGAATCCGGCGAGACCGTGGAGCAGGCATTGCGTCGCGAGCTTCAGGAAGAGCTGGGCGTCGAGATCGCAGCAGCCCCCGTCTGGAAGGTGACCGAGCATGACTATCCGCATGCCCTGGTGCGCCTGCACTGGTGCAAGATCACGCGTTGGAGCGGGGAGTTCGAGATGCGAGAAGGCCAGCAGATGGCCTGGCAGCAACTTCCGCTGCAGGTGCAGCCGGTGCTGCCTGGCGCCTATCCGGTGCTGCAATGGCTCAGCGAGGAACGCGGGCTGCCTTTTGATGCCGGCTTCTACGAGGCAGGCCAACCGAAAGTCTGATCAGGCCTGATCAGGGTTCAGTACGAGGATCGCCGAAGGGCGAATCCTCGGGAGGCATGGGCGCAGGCACGCGGAATTCCTCGTTGGCCCAGGCGCCCAGGTCGATCTGGTAGCAGCGCTCGCTGCAAAAGGGCCGAAAGCGGTTGGCCGGCGCGAACAGGCTGGGGCCGCTGCAGGTCGGGCAGCGCACCGTGGGCCCTGCGGATGCGGATGATGCATCGACAGAGGGCGTGGCTTTCGTGGACATGCCGGCAGTCTTTTTCATCAGCTGCAAAGCGTGACCTCGAACGAGGCATCTTCGCTGCAAGGCTGGGGTTTGGCGCCGCTCTCGGGGCGAAGCAGGCGCACTGAAACCAGCAGGCGGTTGCCGCTGATTTCCGGAACAAGATTCAATGCCGGGTCTATGCGAAGGCGCAGCAGCTGAAAGCTGCGACCGGGCGGCATGGCCTGCTGGAACACGCCCTTTTCTGCGGCCACCCATTGCGGCACACCGGTTTCGCGCAGCATCTTGAGCAGCAGCTGCAGCGACTGACCCAGCGGGGTCAGTGTGCTGGCCCAGTCCTCCAGATCACGCAGTCGCACCTGGGGGTCATGGAACTGCCAGGCGTGATAGGCCGGCAAATCGAAACCGCAGGTGCCGCCAGGGATGCCGATGCGGCTGCGCACGGCCATCAGCCATTCGTTGTCGGTCAGGGACTGGCCGGCCTTTCCGTTCTGGGCATTGAGCTGGGCAAAGCACTGCTCCACATGGCGGGACACCTGGTCGAGCATGTGCTCGGCGATATCGGGGTTGCCGCGCAGGCTGTCGAGCAGGCTCTTGTGGCGTTCGAGGTCCTTGAGCACGTCCGTCTTCAAGTCGGTGCGTGCTGCCACATCCATGATCTCGAAGATGGTGACCAGCGCGAAATGGTGATCGATGGAATGAGCGCGCGACAGCAGCTCGCCCAGGCGGCGATACAGCTGCTCCAGCCTGAGGTAGGTCCTCAGGCGCTCATTGAAAGGATATTCGTACAGGATCACGCTTGCTGGGCTCCTCGGGGTGCTCAGGAATCAGCTGTCTACGTCGTGCACATGCTGAATTACACGCACAGGCCAAGCCATGGCGTGCATCATAGCCCGAACCATGCCGAGATTCGATCGGTGCATGCGTGCAAAGCCTCTATCGTCATGGCTTCGTCGTTGTAGAGCACCCAGTCGGCTGCCGCCAGCCGTGCCGCGCGGGTGGCCTGGGCGGCGATGATGGCTTGCACGGCATCGCGGGGCAATCCGTTGCGGGCCATGACGCGTGCGATCTGTGTTTCCGTCCGGCAGTCCACGACCAGCACGGCATCGAGCAGGGCAGGCCAGCGGCCGGACTCCACAAGCAGCGGGATGTCATGCACGATGAGCGCGCATCCGGCATCGGTGGCCTGCTGGACTTCAAGGGCCGTTTGCCGAGCCACCAGGGGGTGGATGATGGCTTCCAGCTGCTGGCGTGCGGCAGGCTGCTGGAAGACCAGTTCGCGCATGCGCGCACGGTCCAGAGCACCGTTCGCATCGATCAGTCCAGGTCCGAAGATGCGCGCAATCTCGGGCAATGCGGCGCCTGCCGGGGCGGTGAGGCTGCGCGAGATCTGGTCGGCATCGATGATGCTTGCTCCGCGCAAGGCAAGCTGTGCGGCCACGGTGCTCTTGCCGCTGCCGATGCCGCCGGTCAGGCCCAGCCGGAAAGGGCGCGGGTGCGGACGTGGTGGCGGGGCGTTGCTGGATTCCATGCCGCAGTGTCGGATCAAAGACCGATGGCCGCCAACAGGGATTGCAGCATCTGCTGGGGTCCGAACACCATGGCGGCAAAGCCGGCGCCCGCAAGAAAGGGGCCAAAGGGAACATAGCCACCTTCGCGCAGGCGGCTGTTGATCTTTAGCGCAATGCCCACGACGGCGCCAATCACGGACGAGATCAGGATGATGGGCACGAGTGCCTGCCAGCCGAACCAGGCGCCCAGCGCGGCAAACAGCTTGAAGTCGCCGTAGCCCATGCCTTCCTTGCCGGTGGCCAGCTTGAAGGCCCAGTAAACCAGCCACAGCGAAAGATAGCCCGCTGCGGCACCCCAGACCGCGTCGGCCAGAGGCACGGCGGTCCAGTGCAGTGCCGATGAAAGCAGCCCGGCCCACAGCAAGGGCAGGGTGATGTCGTCGGGGAGCAGTGTGGTATCCCAGTCGATCAGCGCCAGGCTCAGCAAGGCGGCGCTGAACAGGCACCAGATGGCGCCCGTGGGCGTGATGCCCCATTGCATCGTGCAGTAGGCGAATAGCGCAGCGCAGGCCAGTTCCACCAGCGGGTAGCGGATGCTGATCGATGCCTTGCATTCCGAGCACCGGCCCCGCAGCGCCAGATAGCTGAGCACGGGAATGTTCTCGTACCAGTGGATGGCATGGCCGCAATGCGGGCAGCGCGAGCGGGGGCGGCTCAGGCTCAGGGGAGCCTCGGCAGGGGCAGTCGCAGCAGCAGAGGGAGGCGCGGCGCCGGATTGCTCCTGTGCCCATTGGGCGCATTCCGCGTTCCATTGCTGTTCCATCATGCGTGGCAGCCTGTGCACCACCACGTTGAGAAAGCTGCCCACCAGCAGGCCAAGCAGGCCGCCCAACGCGGCCTGCATCCAGGGATCCAAGGGCATCAAACCACCTGGCCCAGCTTGAAGATGGGCAGGTACATCGAAACCACGATGCCGCCGATCAGGGTGCCCAGGAAGACGATGATGATGGGTTCCATCAGGCTGGACAGGCCGGCCACCATGTCATCGACTTCCTCTTCGTAGAAATCGGCTGCCTTGCCAAGCATGTGGTCGATGGAGCCGGATTCCTCGCCGATGGCGCACATCTGCAGCACCATGGAGGGAAAGACGTTGGCATTGGTCATGGCCACCGTGAGGCTGGTACCGGTGGAGACTTGCTGCTGGATCTGTTCCGTGGCATTGGCGTAGACGGCATTGCCGGATGCGCCGCCGACGGAGTCAAGCGCCTCGACCAAGGGAACGCCTGCGGCAAACATGGTCGACAGCGTACGTGTCCAGCGTGCCACACAGGATTTCTCGATCAACACGCCGAAGACCGGCACCTTCAGCAGCGTGCGGTCCATGAACTGCTGCATGCGCTCGTTGCGCTTCCAGGCCTGCATGAAGAAGTAGAAGCCGCCACCTATCACGCCGAAGATCACCCACCACCATTGGACAAAAATGTCACTGATGCCCATCACAAATAGCGTTGGGGCCGGCAGATCCGCTCCGAACGAGCTGAACACTTCCTTGAAGGCTGGGATCACGAAAATCATGATGATGGTCACGACGACGAAGGCCACGACGATCACTGAGGCCGGATACATCAGTGCTGACTTGATCTTGGACTTGATGGCCTCGGTCTTCTCCATGTAGGTGGCCAGGCGGTCCAGCAAGGCTTCCAGAATACCGGCAGCTTCGCCTGCCTCCACCAGATTGCAGTAGAGGCTGTCGAAGTAAAGGGGGTGCTTGCGATAGGCCGCATTCAGTGAGGTGCCGGTCTCCACGTCGGAGCGGATATCGGCCAGCAGGCGCGTCACACTGGGGTTGGTATTGCCGCGCCCGACGATGTCGAAGGCCTGCAGCAGCGGGACGCCGGCCTTCATCATCGTGGCCATCTGGCGCGTGAACAGCGCGATGTCCTTGGGCTTGATCCTCTTGCCGCCGCGCGTACGGCGCTTCTTGATCTTGCTGGGAAGCACGCCCTGGCGGCGCAGCATGGCCTGGACCTGATTGATGCCTCCGGCCCGGGTTTCGCCGCGGACGATCTTGCCGTTGCGATCCTTGCCCTCCCATTCAAAGACAAATTCCTTGATTCCCTTGGACGCGGCTGTGGCCATCGTGCTCCCTCGTTTGTTGTCTGCGCTGTCCGCGCTATCTACTCGTTGGTGACTGCCAGCACTTCTTCGAGCGAGGTCAGTCCTAGTCTGGCCTTGTGCAGTCCGGATCCGCGCAGAGACCGCACGCCTTCACGCTTGGCCTGTGCCGCGATCTCCAGTGCGCTGCCGTCCTGCAGGATGATGCGCTGGATTTCTTCGCTGATCGGCATCACCTGGTAGATGCCGACGCGTCCCTTGTAGCCGTTGTTGCATGCCTGGCAGCCCACGGGCTTGTAGGTGACCCAGCTGCCATCGATGTCCGCCTCGTCATAGCCCGCCTCCAGCAGCGCCTCCCGCGGGATATCCGCAGGCTCCTTGCACTGGGGGCACAGGCGCCTGGCCAGCCGCTGGGCGGTGATCAGAATCACGCTCGATGCGATGTTGAAGGGGGCAATGCCCATGTTGCGCATGCGCGTCAACGTGGTCGGTGCATCGTTGGTGTGCAGCGTGGACAGCACCAAGTGGCCGGTCTGCGCGGCCTTGATCGAGATGTCGGCGGTTTCCAGGTCGCGGATTTCGCCGACCATGATGATGTCGGGATCCTGGCGCAGAAAGGCCTTGAGCGCCGTCGCAAAGGAGAGGCCTGCCTTTTCGTTCACATTGACCTGGTTGACGCCGGGCAGGTTGATTTCCGAGGGGTCTTCTGCAGTCGCGATGTTCACGCCGGCCTTGTTCAGCAGGTTCAGGCAGGTGTACAGCGACACTGTCTTTCCCGAGCCGGTGGGGCCTGTGACCAGAATCATTCCGTAGGGGCGTCCGATGGCTTCAAGCAGTCGGGCCTTTTCTTCGGGTTCATAGCCCAAGGCGTCAATGCCCAGCTTGGCCGAGCTCGGGTCCAGAATACGGATCACGATCTTCTCGCCGAAGAGCGTGGGCAGAGTGCTCACGCGAAAGTCGATAACGCGGTCCGGGCCGACCTTGAGCTTCATGCGCCCGTCCTGCGGGACACGCTTCTCCGAGATGTCCATGCGCGAGATCACCTTGATGCGTGAGGCCAGCTTCTCCTTGATGGCAATGGGCGGCGAGGCGATTTCACGCAGCTCGCCGTCAATGCGGAAGCGCACGCGGTAGGTGTGCTCGTATGGCTCGAAGTGCAAGTCCGATGCACGCATGTTGAATGCGTCAAGCAGCATTCTGTGCAGAAATTTGACGACGGGTGCATCTTCGACATCTGATGCGGCCTTGTTGTCTTTTTCCTCGGTGATTTCTTCAGGCTTGAGGTCGCCAAACTCGAAGTCACCGCCAGCGCTGTAGCTTTCCAGCGCCTCTGTGGTGCTCTTGCTTTGTTGTGATATTAAACGGTCCAGCTTATCCGCTTCGACGATGATCCAGTCCACGCCAAGCTGGGTGGTGAATTTAATCTGTTCGGCCGCTTCCTGCTGCGTAGGATCAGCCGTAGCCACAGTGAGGCGATTCCCTCGCTTGCTCAAGGGGAGGACGCGATAGCTGCTGATGATTTTTGCATCAAGCAACTCCTGAGGCAGGCGTGTGGCGTCGATGGCATCGAGATCGAGCAGCGGCGCGCTGAACATGGTCGAAACCGTCTCCGCCACTTCCAGCGCTGAAAGGGTGCCAGCGCTGCTCAGTTCAGCAAGGAATGAGGTGCGATTGGCGGTGGCCTTGCTGGCCGCCGCTTCTGCCGCCTGTTGCGATACCTTGCCTGCTGATATCAGGGCTCGCCCGATGCCGGGGAGCGATGCAACAGCGGAAGCATTCTTGAGCGAGGAGTCAGCAACAGCCATGTAGCAAGACGTTTGAGAGGAAAGGACATTTATCCTATCATCCCTGAAGGCTTGAAAGGCCAGACGCACTGTTGCGCACCCAGG
Organism: Delftia sp. BGA-UO-ETr-SB1; assembly: GCF_059567865.1. NCBI lineage: Bacteria > Pseudomonadati > Pseudomonadota > Betaproteobacteria > Burkholderiales > Comamonadaceae > Delftia > Delftia sp. BGA-UO-ETr-SB1. The sequence continues at coordinate 1,283,350 of NZ_JCAQOW010000006.1, forward strand.
TCTTGAACCTGGCTCAATGGTGGCGTGGTGGTGAAGTGACCAGAAATGGTCGGGGTGAGAGGATTCGAACCTCCGGCCTCTACGTCCCGAACGTAGCGCTCTACCAGGCTAAGCTACACCCCGTCGCTTTTGTAGACAAAGCAATGCAGCCTGAAATCAGGTGCGTCGCTCCAAAAGCTGAGAGGCTAATTGTAGCAAACTTGCCGTATGCAAATTGCTCGGGAGCGCATTTATTGCGTCGATGGCGCGGCGTGCCTCGGCGTGTGCAGCTTCGCGTGCCACGTCCAGCGCGCCTGTGCTGCGCACGATATCCACCACGGCAGACAACTGCTCGGTTGAGCCCTGCTCGATGGCGTTGCGCACGATGGCAGCCTGCTCCGGAGTGCCGCGCTGCATGGCGGCAATCAGCGGCAGGGTGCACTTGCCTTCGCGCAGGTCGTCGCCCAGGTTCTTGCCCATTTCCTGGGTGTCGCCTGTGTAGTCGAGCACGTCGTCAATGATCTGGAAGGCGGTGCCCAGGGCCTGGCCATAGATGGCGCATGCCTGTTCGATCTCGCGGGGGGCGTCGGCCAGCACGGCGCCCAACTGTGCGCTGGCCTCGAACAACTGGGCGGTCTTGGAGCGGATGACGTGCAGGTAGCCGGCTTCATCCAGCGAGGCATCATGCGTGTTGATGAGCTGCTGCACCTCGCCCTCGGCGATCACGTTGGTGGCGTCCGAGAGGATCTTGAGCACACGCATGCTGCCCACTTCCACCATCATCTGGAAGGAGCGCGAGTGCAGGAAGTCGCCGACCAGCACGCTGGCCGGATTGCCGAAGGTCTCGTTGGCCGTCGGGCGGCCACGGCGCAGGGTGGACTCGTCCACCACGTCGTCGTGCAGCAAGGTGGCGGTATGAATCAGCTCGACCACGGCCGCCAGGACATGCCTGTCCCTGCCTTCGTAGCCCAGCGCATTGCAGACCATGAGCAGCAAGGCCGGGCGAAGGCGCTTGCCGCCGGCAGCGATGATGTACTGGGAGATCTGGGCAATCAGCGGGACGGTGGTCGTCAGGCGCTGGGCGATCACATGATCCACCTCGCGCATGTCGTCAGTGATCAGGGCAAGCGGATTGGGGGTGGAGAGAGCTGTGGTCAAGGTACTGTGGCCGCCAAGTGGATCGGCAATTATAGGAAGAGCGATCCCGCCTGCGGCCCGCCCTGGCGGTTGTTTGGGCGCGGGGTGGGAGCGCTTCATGCAAAGAATGTGAGTGCGTGCTAGAATCTCCGGCTTCCGTGGAAATTCGTTCGCGGAACTCTCAAATTCAAGAGGTTTAAATGTACGCAGTCATAAAAACCGGCGGCAAGCAGTATCGCGTTGCAGCCGGCGAAAAGATCAAGGTAGAACAGATTGCTGCGGACGTAGGCCAAGAAGTTGTGATCGATCAGGTTCTGGCAGTCGGCAACGGCGCTGAAATCAAGGTCGGCACACCTCTGGTGTCCGGTGCGTCTGTCAAGGCAACCGTGGTTGCTCACGGCAAGCACGACAAAGTGCACATCTTCAAGATGCGCCGTCGTAAGCATTATCAGAAGCGCCAAGGCCATCGCCAGCAGTTCACAGAGCTGCAGATCGTGGCGATCGCTGCTTAATTCAGGAGCTGAGTCATGGCACAGAAAAAAGGCGGCGGCTCTACGCGAAACGGGCGCGATTCCAAGCCCAAAATGCTCGGCGTGAAGGCTTTCGGTGGTGAACTGATCACGGCCGGCTCGATCATCGTGCGCCAACGTGGCACCAAGTTCCATCCCGGCGACAACGTCGGCGTGGGCAAGGACCACACCCTGTACGCTCTGGTGGACGGCCACGTGTCGTTTGCTGTCAAGGGTGCACTGTCCAAGCACACGGTCAATGTGACGGCTGCCTAAGCCCTGTCACTTCGACGCTCGAAGCCCCGACCTGTCGGGGCTTTGTCGTTTCAGGAGGGTTGTGCATCGTGCCTTCGCCCTCTTTTCCGTCTCTGAGGTGTGGCCTGGGGCTGTCTGGTGCACACTGCTTTTTGTAAACTGGATGCCTCATGAAGTTCGTCGACGAAGCTTATATCGACATTTCCGCCGGTGACGGCGGCAATGGCTGCGTGTCATTCCGGCACGAAAAATACAAGGAATTTGGCGGTCCCGATGGTGGAGACGGTGGCCGTGGCGGCCATGTCTACGCGGTGGCCGATGTCAACCTCAACACTCTGGTGGACTACCGCTTCTCGCGCCGGCATGATGCCACGCGCGGTGAGCACGGCAAGGGCTCGGACATGTTTGGTGCGGCTGGCAACGACATCACGCTGCGCATGCCGGTTGGCACCATCATCAGCGATGCCGAAACCGGCGAGGTGCTCTACGAACTGCTGACGGCCGGTGAGGTGGTCACCATTGCCAAGGGTGGCGACGGCGGCTACGGCAACCTGCGCTTCAAGAGCGCCATCAACCGCGCGCCTCGGCAAAAGACACCGGGCTGGCCTGGCGAGCGCAAGAATCTCAAGCTGGAGCTCAAGGTGCTGGCCGACGTGGGCCTGCTGGGCATGCCCAATGCGGGAAAGTCCACCTTCATTGCCGCGGTCTCCAATGCGCGCCCCAAGATTGCCGACTACCCGTTCACCACGCTGCATCCCAATTTGGGCGTGGTGCGCGTCGCTGCCGAGCAGAGCTTTGTGGTGGCCGACATCCCTGGCCTGATCGAAGGCGCCTCGGAAGGTGCGGGCCTGGGTCACCAGTTCCTGCGCCATCTGCAGCGCACCCGATTGCTGCTGCATGTGGTGGACCTGGCGCCGTTCGATGACAGCGTGGATCCTGTGGCCCAGGCCAAGGCCATCGTGGGCGAGCTGCAGAAGTACGATGCCGAGCTGTACAACAAGCCGCGCTGGCTGGTGCTCAACAAGCTGGACATGGTGCCGGCCGAGGAGCGTGCCGCCCGCGTCAAGGACTTCGTCAAGCGCTTCAAGTGGAAGGGTCCGGTCTTCGAGATTTCCGCCCTGACGCGCGAAGGCTGTGAAGTGCTGATCCGCACCATCTACAAACATGTGCATGAGCAGCAGCAGATCGAGGCCGGTCCCAAGGAAATCGATCCGCGCTTCGTCGAAGTCGAGGGTGATGGCGTGGATCTCACCGATCCGCGTTTTGCTCCCCGCGATTCCGAGTAAGAGCCGCCTGCCGCTCCCATCGCCTTGATCACAACAGCGGCGCGGCCTGCCTGGGCCTGCGCTGCAAGAATCACTATCCATCCATGTCTTCCAACTTGTTGCGTGATGCCCATCGCATCGTGGTCAAGGTCGGCTCCAGCCTGGTGACCAATGAAGGTCGCGGTCTTGATGAGGCCGCCATCCAGGAGTGGAGCCGCCAGCTGGCGGCCCTGGTGCGCGGGGATGAAAGCCATGGCGGTCAGCGGCGTGAGGTGATCATGGTCTCCAGCGGCGCGGTGGCTGAAGGCATGAAGCGCCTTGGCTGGGCCGCGCGGCCCAAGGAGATCCATGAGCTGCAGGCCGCTGCAGCCGTGGGCCAGATGGGGCTGATACAGATGTACGAGTCCAAGCTGCGCGAGCAGGGCATGGGCAGTGCCCAGGTGCTGCTCACGCATGCCGACCTGGCGGACCGCGAGCGCTATCTGAATGCGCGCAACACCTTGCTGACGCTGCTGGAGCTGGGCATCGTGCCGGTGATCAACGAGAACGACACCGTGGTCAACGATGAGATCAAGTTCGGCGACAACGACACCCTGGGTGCTTTGGTGGCCAACCTGATCGAAGCCGATGCCCTGGTCATCCTGACCGATCAGCGAGGCCTTTACAGCGCCGATCCGCGCAGCAATCCCGATGCGCGTTTCATCGACGTGGCAAATGCCGGCGATCCTGCACTGGAGGAGATGGCGGGCGGCGCGGGCTCGTCCATCGGCAAGGGTGGGATGATCACCAAGATCCTCGCGGCCAAGCGTGCGGCGGGGTCGGGTGCTTCAACCGTCATCGCCTGGGGCCGTGAACAGGACGTGCTGGTGCGTCTGGCTGCTGGCGAGTCCATTGGCACGCTGCTCGTGGCGCAGACCCACAAGAACCAGGCGCGCAAGCAGTGGATTGCCGACCATCTGCAACTGCGCGGTTCCGTGTCCGTGGATGCCGGTGCCGTGGCCAAGCTGCGCGACGAAGGCAAGAGCCTGCTTCCCATCGGCATGGTGAATGTGGATGGCGAATTCGCCCGCGGCGATGTGATTGCCGTGCGCGATGCGCTGGGCATCGAGGTGGCGCGCGGTCTGGCCAACTATGCAAGTGCTGAGGCGCGCCTGCTTTGTCGTAAGAGCTCGGTGGAGATCGAGCGCCTGTTGGGCTATTCCGCAGGCCCGGAGATGGTGCACCGCGACAACATGGTGATTGCCGGGCACTGATGCCTGCGCAATCGGGGCAAAGAAAAAGCGCACCCTCGGGTGCGCTTTTGCATGGAGCTTTTGGCTTCAGGCCTTGCCTGGATCGGGGTGCAAGACCTGCTGCTGCCCTGACTGTGGATCAGGGTCGAAGCAGGCACCAGGCGGCAGCTCCATGCCGGGATTGACGCGAAAACTGCCTGAGCGCGCCGGATGCAAGCCTGGAGCGCCATAGGTCTCGGGGCCTGTTTCATGGGCTTCCCTGGGGCGCATGCCGCTGCGAAGATAGCGGTTGCGCTGCTGCTCGCCGCGTGGCAGAAAGCGTGCCAGCTCGGTCAGGGCCATCTCGTAGACGCCGCGTTTGAACTCCACCACCACATCCAGTGGCACCCAGTAGTCATTCCAGCGCCAGGCGTCGAATTCGGGGTGGTCGGTGGCACGCAGGTTCAAATCCCAGTCGTGACCCATGAGTTGCAGCAAATACCAGATCTGCTTCTGGCCTTTGTAGTGTCCGCGCGCATCGCGGCGGATGTACCGGTCTGGCACCTCGTAGCGCAACCAGTCCCGGGTGCGGGCGACCACGCGAACGTGGTTGGGCATCAACCCCACTTCCTCATGCAGTTCCCGGAACATGGCCTGTTCGGGTGTCTCCCCCCGGTCAATGCCGCCCTGTGGAAACTGCCAGCTGTGGGTGCGGATGCGCTTGCCCCAGAACACCTGGTTCTTTTGGTTGAGCAGGATGATGCCGACGTTCGGGCGAAATCCGTCCCGGTCAAGCATAATCGAACCCCAATTTTCTGAATTGTGTCCATTATGCACGGTGCCTTGCCAGCGGCAAGCACGCTGCCCCGATTCCCGCGAAGCCCCTGATCCATGAAAGCCTCCCAATTTTTCATCTCCACCCTCAAGGAAGCTCCGGCCGATGCCGAAGTGGTCAGCCACAAGCTCATGACGCGGGCCGGCCTGATCAAGAAGCTGGGCGCAGGCATCTATAACTACATGCCCATGGGGCTGCGCGTGATCCGCAAGGTCGAGGCCATCGTGCGCGAGGAAATGAACCGTGCCGGTGCCGTGGAAGTGACCATGCCCGTGGTCCAGCCTGCCGAGATGTGGGAGGAGACGGGCCGCTTCGAGAAGATGGGCCCCGAGCTGCTGCGCATCAAGGACCGCCATGGCCGCGACTTCGTGATCCAGCCCACCAGCGAAGAGGTGGTGACGGACATTGCGCGCCAGGAGCTCAAGAGCTACAAGCAGCTGCCCAAGAATTTCTACCAGATCCAGACCAAGTTCCGCGATGAGCGCCGCCCGCGCTTTGGCCTGATGCGTGGCCGCGAGTTCATCATGAAGGACGCCTATTCCTTCGACAAGGACCGCGATACCGCCCAGATCAGCTACCAGACCATGCGCGCGGCCTACAAGCGCATCTTCGATCGCTTCGGCCTGCAATACCGTGCCGTGCGTGCCGACAGCGGCGCCATCGGCGGTGATCTGAGCGAGGAATTCCAGGTGATCGCCTCCACGGGCGAAGACGCCATCGTCTACTGCCCCAGCAGCGACTACGCCGCCAATATCGAGAAGGCCGAGGCCCTGGCGCCTGCAGGCCCCCGTCCCGCTGCAGCCCAGGCCATGGCCCGTGTGGCAACGCCGGGCAACAGCACCTGCGAATCCGTGGCCGCCCAGCTGGGCCTGCCGCTGTCGCAGACGGTGAAGTCCCTGGTGCTGGCCACCGACAAGCTCGACGACAAGGGCGATGTGGCGGGAAGCCAGGTCTGGTTGCTGCTGCTGCGCGGCGACCATGAGATGAACGAGATCAAGGTGGCCAAGGTGCCTGGCCTGGACGTGGGCTTCCGCTTTGCCACTGTGGCCGAGATCGAGGAGCACTTCGGTTGCCAGCCCGGGTACCTGGGCCCCATCGGCCTGAAGCAGCCCGTGAAGCTGGTCGTGGACCGCGAGGTGGCCGTGATGGCCGACTGGGTCTGCGGCGCGAACGAGGCCGACCTCCACATCACCGGCGTGAATTTTGGCCGTGACCTGCCTGAGCCCGATGTCGTGGCCGACCTGCGCAATGTGGTGGCCGGCGACAAGTCCCCCGATGGCGCAGGCGAGCTGGCCATCGAGCGTGGCATCGAAGTGGGCCATGTGTTCTACCTGGGTACCAAGTACTCCCAGGCCATGAATGCCACCTTCCTGGCCGAGAACGGCAAGCCCTCGCTGTTTGAAATGGGTTGCTACGGCATTGGCGTGACGCGCCTGCCCGCTGCAGCCATCGAGCAGAACCATGATGAGCGCGGCATCATCTGGCCCGACGCGATTGCGCCCTTCACCGTGGTGGTCTGCCCCATCGGCATGGACCGCAGCGAGCCCGTGAAGGAAGCCGCCGAGAAGCTGCATGCCGAGCTGCTGGCACTGGGCGTGGACGTGATCCTGGATGACCGCGGCGAACGCCCGGGCGCCATGTTTGCCGACTGGGAACTGATTGGCGTGCCGCACCGCGTGGTGCTGTCCGACCGGGGCCTGAAGGAAGGCCAGGTCGAGTACCAGCATCGCCGCGACACGGAAGCGACCAAGATGGCCGCTGCCGATGTGCTGGGCCATCTCAAGCAGAGGCTGGGTCTGTGAGCCAGGCCCCCGTGATAGCGCGCCGCGATTGCCTGCGCCTGGCGGCCTCGCTGGGTGCTGCGCCGTTGCTGGGCGGGCTGGCCGCGCCCGCCTGGGCTGGCGGGCAGCTGGAAGAGCCGCTGGCCGATTCGGTGCGCACCGCGCTGAGTTCGGCCGTCACGGGATCGGCGCCGCCCGAGCTGCGCTTTGCCTCCACCGAGGCCCGCATGGACTACCTGCGCTGGCTCACGGCCAGCAGCGAGCGCCTGCGCTCGCGCAAGCCCGAACTTGCAACACGGCTGGAGTTCCTGCAGACCGTCTGGTACGAGGCCAAGCGCGCCGGCCTGGAAGTCTCGCTGGTGATGGGACTGGTGCAGGTGGAGAGCGCGTTCCGCAAGTTCGCCATCTCCAGCGTGGGCGCGCGCGGCTATATGCAGATCATGCCGTTCTGGATGCGGCTGATCGGCGATGGCGACATCGGCAAGCTGTTCCACATGCAGACCAATCTGCGCTTTGGCTGCGTCATCCTGCGCCACTATCTGGACCGCGAAAACGGCGATGCCTACATGGCGCTGGGCCGCTACAACGGCAGCCGCGGCCAGCCCCAGTATCCGAATGCGGTGTTCGCTGCGCAGCGCCGCTGGGAGATCGAGCCCTCGCGCTCGGCCTGAGGGGCCTCAGGCTGGCGCCTGGCGGCAGTCCTGCAGGCCTGCCTTGCTGCGTTTTCAGGACGACGTGTCCGACGACATGCTGGACACCTTGGCCACGGCGGCGGCCGTGTCGCCTGCGTTGGGCGGCGCGGCCGGGCTGCTGCCCGACATGCGCGTGACCAGCACCTGGTCGATGCGATAGCTGTCCACATCCATGACCTCGAAGCGGTAGCCGCCCCATTGCACGGTGTCCGTGCGCCTGGGAATGCGCCGAAGCATGACCATGAGAAAGCCGCCCAGGGTTTCGTAGTCCTCGGAATGCGGCAACTCGTCGAGCTCCAGGGCCTGCATCACATCCTCGACCGGCGTGACGCCATCGATCAGCCAGGAGTTCTCGTCGCGGCGCAGGATCTGCTCCTCGTCGCCGGGGCTGACCAAGCCGCCCATCACCGTGCTCATCACGTCATTGAGCGTGACCACGCCGACCACCAGGCTGTATTCGTTGACGATGACGGCAAAGTCCTCATGCACCTGGCGGAACTGCTCCAGTACCTCGGCCAGCGTCAGGCGGTCCGGCACGACCAGCACCTTGTGGACCAGCGAATCGTCCATGAGCGACAGGGACTGGTTGTTCAGCGCGCGCTGGAACAGGTCCTTGGCATCGACATAGCCGACGATGTGGTCGATGTCGCCGTCGCACACGGGGTAGGTGGAAAAAGGCTCCTCGGCAATGCGGACCCGGATCAGTTCATCGGGGTCGTCGCGGTGGAAGTAGGCGATGCGGTCGCGCTGCGTCATGGCCGAGCCGATGGTGCGCGAGTCCAGCTCGAACAGGTTGGCGATCACCTGCTGCTCCTTCGCGGCCAGCACGCCTGCGCGTGCGCCGGCTTCGGTCATGGCCAGGATGTCTTCGTGCGTGATGCGGTCATCGCGCACCGTGGGCAGGCCGAACAGCTTGGCAACGGCGTCGGCCAGGTGGTTGAAGCACCAGACCAGGGGCTTGAGCACGGCCATGCACCAGAGCATGGGGCGCAGCACGCGGATGGCAAGGGCCTCGGGCTCGGCCATGCTCAGGCGCTTGGGCAGCAGGTCGGCAAACAGGATGAACAGGGAGGTGACGCTGGCGAACGAGAGCAGGAAGCCCACGGTCTGCGCACGGCTGTCGGGCAGCCAGAGCATCAGCAGCTCGGCCAGATAGGGGGTCAATGCCCCTTCGCCCACCACGCCGCCCAGGATGGCGACGGCATTCAGCCCAATCTGCGTGACCGTGAAATATTCGCCCGGCTGGGCCTGCATCTTCATGACCAGTTCGGCGCGGGGTTCGCCGTCCTCCATCATCTGCCGCAGTCGCAGGCGCCGCGAGGCGGCCAGCGAGATCTCGGCCACGGAGAAGAAGGCACTGGTCAATATCAGCGCGACGATCAACAGCAGACTTTGGGACAGACTCATAGGCAGGGCGGAGAAGCGGGCGCAGGCGCGCTTTTCCGGATGTGAAAGATGTGACCATTCGACCACACATCGCATGCCCCTGGCCCTGAGGCATGCCCGGGGAGTCCGCCGGCAGCGCGGCACAGGCGAAAAAAAGCCACCCGAAGGTGGCTCGATGCTGCGCCGAAGGCGCGTGGTGCGAGAAGGCTCAGGCCTTGGGTGCCAGCAGCTGCTGCAGCTCGCCCGACTCGTACATCTCCATCATGATGTCCGAGCCGCCGATGAACTCGCCCTGCACGTAGAGCTGGGGGATCGTGGGCCAGTTGCTGTAGTCCTTGATGCCCTGGCGGATTTCCTGGTCTTCCAGCACGTTGACGGTGGAGATGTCCTTGGTTTCCACGCCGCAGGCCTTGAGGATCTGGATGGCGCGGCCAGAGAAACCGCACATGGGAAAGCTGGCGCTGCCCTTCATGAACAGCAGGATGTTGTTGCTCTTGACCAGTTGGTCGATGCGTTGCTGGGTGTCGCTCATCTGTGTGGTGCTCCGGGGTCGTGGTGGGCGCCGCAGGCGCGGCGGCATGGATGGGATTATTTCACTCTCGGCGCGGACTTTGAAAGCATGCGGGATTGCTGCGCCCAGGCCAGAGCTCAGGTCAGAGCTCTGGCCTGCCCTTGCCATTGCCCGCCCGTGCAGCGGGCAATGCCGCCCAAGTCGTGGCGATGCTGCACGTCGCCAAAGCCGGCATGGCACAGCAGGGCGGCCACGGCATCGGCCTGGTCCCAGCCATGCTCCATCAGCAGCCAGCCGCCGCGGGCCAGCAGCGCGGGCGCCTGGGCGATGATGGCGCGGATATCGGCCAGGCCATCGGCACCGCTGGCCAGCGCCGACAGCGGCTCATGCGCCAAGGCCTGCAGATGCGGATCGTCATCACGGATATAGGGCGGGTTGCTGACGATGAGGTCGAACGGTGCCTGCCCTGCCAGCGGCTGGAGCCAGCTGCCATGCGCGAACTGCACGCCCAGTCGCAGGCGCGTGGCATTGGCGCTGGCCACGGCCAGTGCGTCGGCGCTGGCATCCACGGCCCAGACCGTGGCGCCGCGGCGCTGGCTTTGCAGGGCCAGCGCTATGGCGCCGCTGCCGGTGCCCAGGTCCACCACGCGGCAAGCGAGGCCTGCCTGGGTCTGGGCAGGCATGAGCTCCAGCGCCCAGTCCACCAGGGTCTCGGTATCGGGGCGTGGGTCGAGCACACGCGCGTCCACGGCCAGATCAAGCCCGTAGAACTCCTTGTGGCCGAGCAGGTAGGCAACGGGTTCCGCGCCAAGGCGGCGTGCGCACAGCGCGGCATAGGCCTCGGCCTGGGGGCCGGTCAGCATGTCCTCGTCATGGGTCAGCAGCCAGGCGCGGCCGCCAGACTGGCGCCCGAGCACATGCAGCAGCAGCATTTGCGCGTCGATGCGCGCAAGCCCCAGGGCCTGGGCCTGCTGCAGCGCTTCTTTGACGATGGGTGGATTGGCCATGGCCCGGGCCTCAGTTGTTGACCTGCAGCTCGGCCAGCAGTTCGGCCTCGCGTGCGGCCTGCAGCGCGTCGAGCACATCGCCCAGGTCGCCTTCCATCACGGCCAGCAGTTTGTAGATGGTGAGGTTGATGCGGTGGTCGGTGAGCCGGCCCTGCGGGAAGTTGTAGGTGCGGATGCGGTCGCTGCGGTCGCCGCTGCCGATCAGGCCCTTGCGCAGTGCGGCCTCCTTGGCCTCGCGCTCGCTGCGCTCCTTTTCCTGCAGGCGCGCCTGCAGCACCTGCAGGGCCTTGGCCTTGTTGCTGTGCTGGCTGCGGCCGTCCTGGCACTCGGCGACGATGCCCGTGGGCAGGTGGACCACACGCACGGCCGAGTCGGTCTTGTTGATGTGCTGGCCGCCGGCGCCGCTGGCGCGGAAGGTGTCGATGCGCAGGTCGGCCGGGTTGAGCGTGATGGCCTGGGTTTCGTCCGGCTCTGGCATGACGGCCACGGTGCAGGCGCTGGTGTGGATGCGGCCCTGGGTCTCGGTGGCCGGCACGCGCTGCACGCGGTGGCCGCCGGATTCGAAGCGCAGGCGACCGTAGACATCCGTGCCTTCCACGCGCAGCACCACTTCCTTGTAGCCGCCCAGCTCGCTCTCGTTGGCGCTCATGATCTCGACCTTCCAGCCCACGGCGTCGCAGTGGCGCGTGTACATGCGGGCCAGGTCGCCTGCGAACAGGGCCGATTCGTCGCCGCCCGTGCCTGCGCGGATTTCGAGGTAGGCGTTGCGCGCGTCATCGGGGTCCTTGGGCAGCAGCAGGCGCTGCAGCTCGTCCTCCAGCTGGACCAGCTCGGCCTCGGCGCTTGCGATTTCCTCCTGCGCCATGTCGGCCATGTCGGGGTCGGAGAGCATGTCCCGCGCGGCGGCCAGATCGGCCTCGCGCTGGCGGTGGCGCGCATAGCGGCCTGCAATGGCGGTGACGTCCGCGTGCTCGCGCGAGATGGCGCGGTACTGCTTCATGTCGCCCATGATGTCTTCGCGCGAAAGCAGGAAGTTGAGTTCTTCAAGGCGCTGGGCGTAGCGCTCCAGTTGTTGGCGCAGAAAGTCTTGCATGGTGTGGGGCGGTGGTGCGAAGGGCTGCTCGGGCAGCACTGCGGCAGGAAACGTGGGGGCCTGGAAGGGCGGATGGGCCGTAAAAACCGGGAGGGGCGGGGAGGGGCCGCAAGTGAGGCCGGGGCGCCACAGGCTCGCTGGCGCGCGGCCCTGCGCAGGGGCGGCGAGCGCCGCTAGAGCGCCTTGTCGGGGGCCGTGCCGCGCGGGCCGCTTTGGGCCGAGCGCAGGAACAGGCGCGAGACCGTGTCCATGGTCTGGCTGCGCTGGTCGGCATCGCCCTTGTGCAGCTCGGCCAGGGTGCCGTGCAGCATTTTCTGCGTGAGGCCGCGCGACAGGGCCTCCAGCACGGTGTCGATGTCTTCGCCCTTGGCCAGCAGCTTCTTGGCGCGCGCAATCTCCAGCGCACGCCATTCATCGGTCTGGGTGTTGAGCTGGCGGATCAGCGGCACCACGCCGGCCTGCGGGCGGCGCTGGTCCAGCCAGTGCATGAAGCTTTGCACGCCATGGTCGATGATGACTTCGGCCTGCTCGACCGCTGCCTGGCGCTGGGCCTGGCCCGTGCGCACCACGGTGGCCAGATCGTCCACGGTGTAGAGGTAGACGTCGCGCAGGTCCTTGACCTCGGATTCGATATCGCGCGGCACGGCCAGATCGACCATGAACATGGGGCGGTGCTTGCGCTTCTTGAGCGCGCTTTCCACGGCGCCCAGGCCGATGATGGGCAGGCTGGACGCCGTGCAGCTGATCACGGCATCGTATTCATGCAGATGGTCGGGCAGGTCGGCCAGCCGCATGGTGCCGGCGCCGAACTGGGCAGCCAGCTTCTCGCCGCGCTCCAGCGTGCGGTTGGCGATCATGATCTGCTTGGGGTGGCGGGCCGCGAAATGGGTGGAGACCAGCTCGATCATCTCGCCCGCGCCCACGAAGAGCACCTTGATCTGGGAAAGGTCTTCGAACAGCTGGCCGGCCAGCCGCACGGCGGCAGCGGCCATACTGATGCTGTGGGCGCCGATCTCTGTGGAGCTGCGCACTTCCTTGGCCACCGCGAAGCTGCGCTGGAACAGCTGGTTCAGCGTGCTGCCCAGGGCGCCTGCGTTCTCTGCGGCGCGCACGGCATTCTTCATCTGGCCCAGGATCTGGGCCTCGCCCAGCACCATGGAATCGAGTCCGCTGGCCACGCGGAAGGCATGGCGCGCCACATGGCCGTCTTCCAGCAGATAGGAGTGCGAGCGCAGCAATTCGGACGAAATACCGCCGCTGTTGGCCAGCCAGTGCAGGGTGTGGTCCATGGCCGGCATTTCGGCCGCGCAGTAGATCTCGGTACGGTTGCAGGTGGAGAGAATGGCGGTCTCGACGGCGCTGTGCTGGCGGCCGGGGCCGGTCAGCGATTCGCGCAGGCCCTGCAGCGTGGGCACGATCTGGTCAAGCGCGAACGCGAAACGTCCCCGCATATCAAGCGGAGCCGTGTGGTGGTTGATGCCGAGTGCCCAGACTGCCATAACCCGGGATTATAAAATTTCGCGCAGTTTCAGGCATCCCTGATCACAACACCCTGGAATCGGAGCCCGCACATGGGATGGATTGCGAGTACGAATCATTGGCTGAACTTCCTGGCGCCTGCACTTTTCCTGTCGCCGGCCCTGATGTTGTGCGCGCTTTTGATCTATGGGAAATCGCAGCAATCCCTTGCCTGGTGGTTGCAGGTTGCTATCAATTTGGTTGTTGGTGCGCTGGTGTTGCTGGCCGGTTTGTGGTGGTTCGGGCGCGATGCAAAGATGGCCACCTACACCGCCCTGGTCCTCGTGATGGCGCTTTGCCAGTGGGTGCTTTCGCGCGGCTGGCGCTGATGGCTGACAGCAAAGATTGATGCAGATCAACGGAAGAGGGCGTTTCTCCCGGCGATCAGGGGCCTGAGACTGCGGCTGGAGGCACGGCACCCGGCGCGGCCTGCTCCAGCAGCCATGCGCGGAACTGCACAAAGGCTTCGGAAGGCATCCGCGCAGCCGGGCGGCACAGAAAGTAGCCGCGTTCGATGTGGACGGGTGCAGGCAAGGCAAGGGCCACGCGGCCGGCGGCCAGGACTTCCTCCACCAGGCAGCGCTGCACCAGGGCCACGCCCATGCCGGCGGCCACGGCCTGGACCAGCAGGGCCACCAGTTCGAAGTCCGCCGCAGGCGCGGGGCAGGGCCCGGGCAGGCCGAGGTGGCTCATCCAGCGCGCCCAGTTGCCAGGGTAGTTGGTGTGAAACAGCAAGGGGCGCGCAAGCACATCCGCTGCGCTGCGAATGGCTTGCGGGCCCTGCAATTCGCGCGGATGGCAGATGGGCACCAGATCGCGGCCCACCACATAGTCGGCCACCACATGGGCGGGCCAGGGCTCGCTGCCCACGCGCAGCCAGCCGTCGATCTCGGCGGCGGACAGCGGGTCATCGCGCCGGTAGGGGGCGAACGAAAGGACGATGCCCGGATGCAGGGCATTGAATCGCGGCAGGCGTGGAATCAGCCAGTGGCTGAACAGCGTGGGAACGACCGACAACCGCAGTTGCGGGCCGAAGTGGCGCCTGCGTGCGGCGGCCGAGGCCGATTCGATGGCGTGTACGGAGGGCTCCACGGCCTGCAGATATTCACGGCCAGCCTCGGTCAGCACGCTGCGCCGGCCCTGGCGCTGGAAGAGGGCAAAGCCCAGGTGCTCTTCCAGCCGGGCGATGGCGCGGCTGATGCCGCCCTGGGTGACATACAGCTCCTGGGCTGCCAGCGAGTAGCTGCCCAGGCGCGCCGCCGCCGCAAAGGCGTGCAGCTCGGAAAGCGAGGGAGAGTGCATGCGCATGACGGATGCAATTATGACGGTTTGTCATAGTTGCTTGCCGTCTTGTCTCTTTTCGCGCGTGCGGCGGCTGTCCAGAATCGGCGCCTGTTCCGCGAAGCCCTGCCCGCAGCAGGCCGCTCTTTCATCCATCACGAGAGGAAACACACCATGGCAATGCGCCGCACCCTGTTGTCCAGCCTGGCCGCCTGCGCCGCCACTGCTCTTTTGGCTCCCGTCGCCTGGGCCCAGGGCCCGGCTGCCGACTATCCCAGCCGGCCGATCCGCCTGGTCGTGCCGTTTGGCGCGGGCGGCTCCACCGATATGGTGGCGCGTCTGCTGGCCGAGAAGATGAGCGTGATCCTGGGCAAGTCCGTGGTGGTGGACAACCGGGGCGGGGCGGGCGGCTCCATTGGCGCCTCCGAAATTGCGCGTGCTGCGGCCGATGGCTACACCATCGGCATGGCTACGGTGAGCACGCATGGCTCCAACCCGGCCATCTTCCGCAAGCTGCCCTACGACCCGATCAAGGACTTCGCGCCCATCACCAATGTGATGTCCGTGCCCAGCGTGTTCGTGATCAACGCCAGCGTGCCCGCCAAGACCATGAAGGAGTTCATCGCCCTTGCCAAGGCCAACCCGGGCAAGTACAGCTTTGCCTCGCCGGGCACAGGCTCCCTGGGCCACGCCAACATCGAGAATTTCATGAACCTGGCCGGTATCGACCTGCTGCACATCCCCTACAAGGGCGCGGGCCAGGCCATCACCGACGCGCTGGGTGGCCAGGTCAATGCCATGACGGACAACCTGCCCTCCACGCTGCCCCACATCAAGGACGGCAAGCTGCGCCCGCTGGCCGTGCTGGCCTTCAAGCGCGCCGACGTGCTGCCCGACGTGCCCACCTACACCGAACTGGGTTTCCTGCAGATGGGTGATGGCGGCTGGTTCGGGCTGGTCGCACCTGCCGGCACGCCGCGCCCCATCATCGACAAGCTCAATGCGGCTGCGCACAAGGCCATGGCCATGCCTGACTACCTGGAAAAGCAAAAATCCATCTCGGGCGAGTCCATGGGCAACACGCCCGAGGAATTTGCCAAGCAGATCAAGGCTGCCATCGAGCGCTACACGGCCGTGGCCAAGCGCGCCAACATCAAGCTCGACTGATGGACCGCATGGCACAGACCGATTTTCTGCGCCCCCGGCCGGACACCCCGGTCGTGGTGCATCCCGCCACCGGCGAGGTGCTGCCCATCGTCTGCGACTCGCCGCACAGCGGCACGTCCTATCCCGAGGATTTCGGCCATGCCGTGCCCATGTCCCTGCTGCGCCGTGGCGAGGACACGCATGTGGCCGCGCTCTGGGACCAGTGGCCCGCGCATGGCGCAACGCTGATCGAGGCCACCTTTCCGCGCACCTACATCGACCCCAACCGCAGCGAGGCCGACCTGGACCCCGCCCAGATCGACGGCCAGTGGCCCGTGCCCCTGGCGCCCAGCGTCAAGACCCGCCAGGGCCTGGGCCTGATCTGGCAGCGCATCAGCCGGGACGGCGTGGCCACGCCGCTGTATGAACGCCCGCGCACGGTGGCCGAGGTGGAGCACCGCATCGCGCGCTACTGGCGTCCCTACCATGCGGCGCTGGCGCAGGCCATCGATGACAGCGTGCAGCGCTTTGGCGGCGTCTGGCACCTGAACCTGCACTCCATGCCCAACGATGTCTACAAGCGCCTGGGCCGTACCGACGCACCGCCGCTGGCCGACTTCGTGCTGGGCGACCGCGACGGCACGACCTGCGCGCCCGAGTTCATCCAGCTGGTGGGCGAGACGCTGGCGGGCTTTGGCTACAGCGTGGCCTACAACGAGCCCTACAAGGGCGTGGAGCTGATCGGCCGCATAGGCCAGCCCCACCTGGGCCGGCACAGCCTGCAGATCGAGATCCGCCGGCCGGTCTACATGGACGAGGACACGCGCGAGCCCAACGCGGGCTTCGAGCCGCTGCGCGGCCATCTGCGTGAGCTGATGGCCGTGGTTGCGGCGCATGTGCGCGCTGAAATGGCCGGGCGAGGCTAGGCCGGGCTGGCGGGGTCGCCGGGCAGGGGCGGCGTGCCTGGCGTGCCCGGCATGCCTGCCACCACCGGCGCCGCCACCGAGGTGGTGGCCGGTGGCGACAGGTACAGGCCCGCGCCCTTGAGCGATGCCAGGATGCTGAACAGCACATCGCTGCGCACCCCGCCCGCATTGCGCGGGTTGCCCACGTAGCCGATGGCCAGGAAGGTCAGCGTGCCGTTGGCGATGCCTTCGAGCTGCACCACAGGCTCGGGCGTGTCCAGGATGCCTTCATGCGTGCGAAAGGCCTCCAATATCAGGGTCCGCATGCGTTCGGCATCGGTGTCCAGCGGCGCGGGCAGGCGCAGCAGCACGCGCCCGGGCGCGCCGGCCAGCGTCATGTTGCGCACGGTCTTGGTGATGAATTCCGAGTTGGGCACGATGACGGTGGAGCGGTCGCCCAGCTGGATCTCGGTGGCGCGCACGTTGACGCGGCGCACGTCGCCCTCGGTATCGCCCAGCACCACCCAGTCGCCCACTTTCACGGGCCGCTCGGCCAGCAGGATCAGACCCGAGATGAAGTTCTGCACGATGGCCTGCAGGCCAAAGCCAATGCCCACCGACAGCGCGCTGGCCACCCAGGCGATGCGCTCCACGCTGATGCCCAGCCCCGCCAGCGCCACGGCCACCACGAAGATGCCGCCCACATAGCCCAGCAGCGTGGTGATGGAGCTGCGCATGCCCGGCTCCAGCGAGGTGTTGGGGAAGTAGCGGTCCGTCAGCCAGCGCTTGATCACGCGGATCACGATCAGGCCCGTGACGATCACGGCGAATGCGGTGAACAGGGCCTGCGGCGCCATGGTGAAGTCGCCCACCTTGAGGCTGTGGTTCACCGTGCTACCGCGGCGAAACACCTCGTCCGGCCCTGTGCCCAGCGGGGCCAGCAGGGCGATCACCATGTAGAACAACAGGGCCACGCGCAGCAGGCCCGAGACCAGCACCGAGGCCTGGTCGAGCAGCCGGCCCTCGATGCCCAGGCTCTGGTTCAGCCGGGTGCCGAAGCTGCCCTTGGACGACAGCAGGGCCTCGCACAGATCGTCGCCCAGCTGGAACAGCAGGTAGGTGGTGGCAAAGACCACGCCGGTCCACACCATCTGGCGCGCCAGCGTTCCGGCCAACGCCACGTAGCCGGTCACGGCCAGCGCAATGGTGGCAATGCTGGCCACCGCCGCGCAGGCCACGAGCAGGCCCACCCACAAGGGCCGGGGCGGCGCAGGCTCTGCCTGGGCGCCGTCTTCCTGCGCGACCGGCGCAGGCGCGCGCAGATGCCGCAGGGCCAGCATGACCACGGCCGAAATCAGCAGGGCCGACAGGGCGTGCACCGTGACCTCGGCGGCCAGGCTGGCACCGATGATGGCGTTGACCTCGGTCACCAGGCCGTTGAGCGCGGCTCCGGCGGCAATCCACCAGGGATAGGGGCTGAGCCGCTCGGCCAGCTCGTCCGACACGCCGGGCAGGCGCCAGGAACTGCGCCTGCGCGACAGCAGGGTCTGGCCCAGCGACACCACGAAGGCGCCGAACAGCGTGACCTGCACACTGGCCTTGGCCAGCGCGTCCAGCGATTCGCTGAAGCCATCGCCGGCCTTGAGCACGCTCCAGGCCAGTTGCGCTGCCAGGCCGATCAGCAGCGTGTTGATCAGCACGGTGGCCGCCGCGCGCAACGAGCGGCGCAGGCGGCCGCTGGGCAGGCGCGCGGGCGCGGCGCGCACCAGCAGACGCTCGGCCAGCCAAGGGCCGAGCAGGGCGATCAGCAAGGCGGCGGCCAGGCTGGCGATGAAGCCGCCCCGGCGATCGGACGCCATGGTGGAGGCGACGGCCTGGCGCAGCTCGCGCCCCAGGCCCTGCAGGCGCGCCGCGTCCAAAGGCGCGGCAGCGCGCAGGTTGCGCCAGAAGGGCCGGCCCAGCGGCGAGTCGGTGCGGGCCGTCAGCGCGGCCTGGAATTGTTCGCGGCGCTGGCGTATCAGCTCGTTGCCGCGCTGGTCGGCATCGACCGACACCAGCCGCGCGAGTTTGAGTTCGGAATCCACGGCGCTGCGCTGCCTGGCCAGGCTGGCGCGCTGCTCGGCCACATCGGGCGCATCGGCAGGGGCGCCTTTTTCGGGCGCGGGGCCCAGGCCGGCCAGGCGCGAATCGATGTCGGCCAGTTCCTCGGTGCGGCGGGCCGCCACCTGGTCGGCCGCCGTGCCAATGGCCGCAGCCTCGTCCAGCAGCTTGCGGCCGTCATCGTCCTCGGCCAGCTTGCGGGGAATGGCGTCCAGCTGCTTGCGCAGATCGTCCACGCTGGGCAAGGCGGGCCGGCCGTCGGGCGCCGCCGCCGTGGCCGCCGCTGCCGTGCGGTCCTGCGCATGGGCCGGAGCGGGCGTAGTGAGGA
This sequence comes from Delftia sp. BGA-UO-ETr-SB1, assembly GCF_059567865.1. NCBI lineage: Bacteria > Pseudomonadati > Pseudomonadota > Betaproteobacteria > Burkholderiales > Comamonadaceae > Delftia > Delftia sp. BGA-UO-ETr-SB1. Next base: position 1,302,289 of record NZ_JCAQOW010000006.1, read on the forward strand.
CCAGCATGGCCAGGACCATCAGGCCGGTGGCCAGGCATTGGCGCAAGGCCTGCGCCCACGTAGGGCGCAGCGGGAGAGGGCACGGGCGGGGCGGTGTCATGGACGCACATTGTGCGGCGGGCCGCCGCGACGGTTGTTTCCAAAGGTCCGGCCCCGCCAGCCGGCAGCCGTCTCAGCGCGATGCGGGACTGAACATATCGACACGGTCGGTGATGACGCCGTCCGTGCCCAGGTCGATCAGGCGCTGCGCGGCCCATTCATCGTTGACCGTATAGCTGCTGCAGCGCAGGCCCGCGCCATGCACCTTGGCGACCAGGGCAGCATCCCACAGCGCATGGTTGAGCACCATGGCCGCGCAGCCCAGGTCCAGCGCGATGCGCAGGTCGGCGTCGCCCGTGGCATCGGCCAGCTTGTCCACCAGCAGGCCCCGCGGAATGTGCGGTGCCGTGTCGCGTGCGCCCTTGAGCGCATCGGTCTTGAACGAGGTGAACAGCGGCTGGATGCGGTCCCTGGGCCAGATGCGGTTCATCAGCTCGCCCGTGGCGCGGCCCGTGGCCTCTTCCTGGCCGGGCGTGGGCTTGATCTCCACGTTCAGGAAGAAGTGGTTGGCCAGGCACCAGCGGGCCAGGGCTTCCAGCGTGGGCAGGGCCTCTCCCGCAAAGGCGCGCGAGTGCCAGCTGCCGGCGTCCAGCTGGGCGATCTCGCCCATGGACAGGTCGCCACCCGTGCCGTGGCCGTTGGTGGTGCGCTCCAGCGTGGCGTCGTGCATCAGGAACAGCACGCCGTCGGCAGACAGCTTGGCATCGCACTCGAACATGCGATAGCCGTGCGCGGCGCCCAGGCGGAAGGCGGCCATGGTGTTCTCGGGCGCCAGCTTGCCAGCGCCACGGTGGGCCACCCACAGGGGGTAGGGCCAGGATTTCAGGTTCTCGGTCATGGCGAGTCCGTCAAAAGAAGGGAGCTTGGATGGAAAAAGAGAGCCTCTGGGGCTCTCTTGGAAAAGGTCGGAGAGCCGGCCTTCAGGGGATCAGATCCGCTTTCCGGATTCTGCGTCGAACCAGTGCAGGCGACGCTCTTCGGAAGGACGCACGCGCATGGTCTCGCCGGACTTGGGGAAGGGCGCGCCTTCGTCGATGCGCACCGTCATCGTCTCGCCATTGAGCGAACCATAGACCAGGCGCTCGGCACCCAGCATTTCAACGGTGTCCACCTTGATTTCCCAGCCGCCTTCGCTGACGACGACCAGGTGCTCGGGGCGGATGCCCAGGATGCGGCCGGCCGTGCCGCCGGGCGCGTTCTTGAGCAGGTTCATCGGGGGCGAGCCGATGAAGCTGGCCACGAAGGTGGAGGCGGGCGTGTGGTAGACCTCTTCGGGCGTGCCGAACTGCTCCATCACGCCGCCGTTCATGACGATCATGCGCTGGGCCAGGGTCATGGCCTCGACCTGGTCGTGGGTCACGAACAGGCTGGTGATGCCCAGCTCGGCGTGCAGCTTCTGGATCTCGATGCGGGTCTGGCCGCGCAGCTTGGCGTCCAGGTTGGACAGCGGCTCGTCGAACAGGAAGACCTTGGGCTGGCGCACGATGGCGCGGCCCATGGCCACGCGCTGGCGCTGGCCGCCCGACAGCTGGCGCGGCTTGCGGTCCAGCAGGTGGGACAGCTCCAGGATCTTGGCGGCCTTGTCCACGCGGCGCTTGATCTCCTCGGGCGGCACCTTGGCGATCTTCAGGCCGTAGGCCATGTTCTCGTAGTTCGACATATGCGGGTACAGCGCATAGTTCTGGAACACCATGGCGATGTCGCGCTTGGCCGGTTCCACGTCGTTGACGACCTTGTCGCCGATCAGCAGCTGGCCGTCGGAGATCTCCTCCAGGCCCGCCACCATGCGCAGCAGGGTGGACTTGCCGCAGCCCGAAGGGCCGACGATGACGACGAACTCGCCGTCCTTGATTTCGGCGTTGACGCCGTGCAGTACCTGGTTGGCCGACGGGCCCTGGCCGTAGCGCTTGATCAGGTTGCGAAAGGAAATGGATGCCATACGAAGATTCTGGTTGAGTCGCAGAGCGAAGGGCGCTGGCGCTTGCTCTGCGGGGTTCTATACGGTGGGTTGGGGCGGCGGCGGGCGGTTTACTTTTCGGTGTCCACCAGGCCCTTGACGAACCAGCGCTGCATCAGGATCACCACGGCGGCGGGCGGCAGCATGGCCAGCAGGGCCGTCGCCATCACCACGTTCCAGTCGTTGCCGGTATCGCCGCTGGCCACCATGCGCTTGATGCCGATGACCACGGGGTACATGTCTTCCGAGGTGGTCACGAGCAGCGGCCACAGGTACTGGTTCCAGCCGTAGATGAACTGGATCACGAACAGCGCCGCGATCGAGGTCTTGGACAGAGGCACCAGCACATCCTTGAAGAAGCGCATGGGGCCTGCGCCGTCGATGCGGGCGGCCTCCACCAGCTCGTCCGGCACCGTCAGGAAGAACTGGCGGAACAGGAAGGTGGCCGTGGCCGAGGCGATCAGCGGAATCGTCAGGCCGGCGTAGCTGTTGAGCATGCCCAGCGTGGAGACGACTTCGTAGGTGGGGCCGATGCGCACTTCCACGGGCAGCATCAGGGTCACGAAGATCAGCCAGAAGCAGATCTTCTTGAACGGGAAGCGGAAGTACACCAGCGCGAAGGCCGACAGCAGCGAGATCGCGATCTTGCCCACGGTGATCACCATGGCCGAGACGAAGCTGATCCACATCATGCGTGCCACGGGCGCGCTGGAGCCGGGGCCCGAGCCGCCGAACAGCGCGGCCTTGTAGGTTTCCCAGAAGTTGCTGCCGGGCACCAGGGGCATGGGCACCTGGATGATGTCCTGCGGCGTGTGCGTGGAGGCCACGAAGGCGAGGTACAGCGGAAAGCCGACGATGATCACGCCCAGCACCATGATCAGGTGCGAGAAAAAGGAGAGAAGGGGACTGCGTTCAACCATGATCAGTACTGCACTTTCTTCTCAACATAGCGGAACTGGATCACGGTCAGTGCAACCACGATCACCATCAGCACGACGGATTGGGCAGCCGAGCCGCTCATGTCCATGGCCTTGAAGCCGTCGTGATAGACCTTGTAGACCAGGATGGAGGTGTCCTGTCCCGGACCGCCCTGGGTCGTGGCGTCCACGATGCCGAAGGTGTCGAAGAATGCGTAGACCACGTTCATCACCAGCAGGAAGAACGTGGTGGGGGACAGCAGCGGGAACTGGATGTCCCAGAAGCGGCGCATGGGGCCCGCGCCGTCGATGGCGGCGGCCTCGATCAGCGACTTGGGGATGGACTGCAGGCCCGCAAGGAAGAACAGGAAGTTGTAGGAAATCTGCTTCCAGATCGCGGCGATGACGATCAGCGTCATGGCGTTGCCGGAGTTCAGCAGGTGGTTCCAGTCATAGCCGATCATGCGCAGCGCATAGGCCACGACGCCGATGGACGGCGAGAACATGAACACCCACAGCACACCCGCAACGGCGGGCGCAACGGCATAGGGCAGCAGCAAGGCGGTCTTGTAGGCAAGCGCGCCCTTGATCACGCGGTCCGCAAAGATGGCCAGCATCAGCGACAGCGCAATGCCGAACACCGCCACCAGCACGGAAAAGATGGCCGTGGTCTTGAACGAGGCCAGGTAGGCAGGGTCATCCAGCAGGTGCTGGAAGTTGGCAAACCCCACCCATTCGGTGGAGAAGCCAAACGTATCCTGCGCCTGGAACGACTGCACGATGGCCTGGCCTGCGGGCCAGAAAAAGAAGACCAGCACGATGACCATCTGTGGTGCTATCAGCAACCACGGCAGCCAGGCGGATCGAAAAAGAACGCGTTTTTCCATGACGGAACTCGGTAGAACAAAACAGCCCGCAAACCGGATGGCCGTGGGGCCGCCGGTTGCGGGCCTGTGATGCACGGTGCGGGCTGCCTGCGCAGCGGCCACACCGCAGATCACATGGGAGGATTACTTGTTGGCCCGGGCGAAGCGGCCCAGTTGCTCGTTGCCACGGGTGACAGCGGTGTCCAGGGCTTGCTGGGGAGTCTTCTTGCCAGTCCAGATCTGTTCGGTTTCCTCATCGATGATGGTGCGGATCTGAACGAAGTTGCCCAGGCGGATGCCGCGCGACTTGTCGGTGGTCTTGCGGATCATCTGCGTCACGGCGGTGTCGGTGCCGGGATGCTTTTCGTAGAAGCCCGAAGCCTCGGTCAGCTTGTACGCAGCGGTGGTCACGGGCAGGTAGCCGGTGCGCTGGTGGCTGGCGGACTGGATCTTGGTGTTGTTCAGGAAGTTGAAGAAGTCAGCCACGCCCTTGTAGCGTTCGGCGCTCTTGCCGGCCATCACCCACAGGGAGGCACCGCCGATGGCCGTGTTCTGGGGCGCGCCCTTCACATCGGCGTAGTAGGGCAGTTGCGACTGGCCGAAGGCGAACTTGCCTTCCTTGACCACGCGGGCATACAGGCCGGAGGAGCCGGTGATCATCGCGCACTCGCCGGAAGCGAAGGCAGCGTCAGGCACGTTGCCGCGGCCCTTGTAGACGAAGCTGCCATCCTTGGCGGCCTTGGCCAGGTTCTCGAAGTGCTTGACGTGCAGCGGCGAGTTGAACACCAGCTTGGCATCGGTGCCGTCAAAGCCGTTGTTCTTGGTCGCGTACAGGGTGTTGTGCCACAGCGAGAAGCTCTCCAGCTGGGTCCAGCTCATCCAGCTCGTGGTCAGTGCGCAGCGGTGGCCCGAGGCCTTGAGCTTTTCGGCGGCGGCGAACACTTCGGGCCAGGTCTTGGGCGGCTTGTTCTCGTCCAGGCCTGCCTTCTTGAAGGCGTCCTTGTTGTAGTAGAAGATGGTGGTCGAGCTGTTGAGCGGGTAGCTCATCATCTGGCCGTTGGGGGCGGTGTAGTAGCCGGCCACGGCGGAGATGTACTCGCCTTGGTCGAACTTGAAGCCGCCGTCGTTCATGATCTTGGTGACGGGCACCACGGCGCCCTTGGAGGCCATCATGGTGGCCGTACCCACTTCGAAGACCTGCAGGATGTCAGGCGCGTTGCCGGCGCGGAACGCGGCGATGGCGGCCGTCATCGACTCGTCATACTGGCCCTTGTACGTCGGCACGATCTTGTACTGGGTCTGGCTGGCGTTGTACTCCTTGGCCAGGTCGTTCACCCAGTCGCCCAGGGCTGCGCTCATCGAGTGCCACCACTGGATTTCGGTTTGGGCTTGTGCCGAGATGGTGGTGGCCGCGATCGCGGCTGCCATGGCCAGTTGCTTCAGTTGCATGAGGACTCCTCTAGTTCGGTGACGGTTTCAGACCGCTGCCACGGTAAGGCAGGGGCATGACATGTCTGTGTCATTGTTTTCGGATGCTTCGTACCGCACTACAGGCCAAACCCGGTGAGCCGCTGGTCCCGTATGTCAGTCGTGTGACAAAAAATGACACGCGAAGCGGCGCTATTTTAGGTCAATACCATTTCGTTTCAAAAGCCGGGTTGTTCGTATTGGCTCGTTTGTGCTCTTTCTGTATAAGGCACATCCACCGGGCTCCGCAAGATCACGCCCCGTTGGCGAGGGCTGGCTTCGCGGGCCGAGACGGCGCGCCGTCCAGAGCCCCGTGGGAAGCGCATCCTCGGGGCGCTCGCTTAAAATTGCGCTCCCACTTGGCTTAGCGGCGCCCCGAGAGCGCCAGACACGGTCTACCCCATGAATGTACCGATTGCGTTGGCAGCCCTGCAGGCACAGGCTGCCGAACCTGCACGTCTGCGAGAGATTCCCTACAACTACACCTCGTTTTCCGATCGCGAGATCGTGATCCGCCTGCTGGGCACGTCCATGTGGGATGTGCTCAACCAGCTGCGCCAGGAGCGGCGCACGGGCCGCTCTGCCCGCATGCTCTACGAGGTGCTGGGGGACATCTGGGTCGTTCAGCGCAATCCCTACCTGCAGGACGACCTGCTGCACAGTCCCGACCGCCGCAAGTCGCTGGTGGAGGCCCTGGAGCACCGCCTGGGCGAGATCGACAAGCGCCGTGCTCCGCAGCAGGACCCCGTGCGCGATGCGCTGGTGGGCCAGCTGGTGGATGCGGCGCGGCGCGCCGTGCATGAGTTCAACGCCACCTTCGTCGAGGCCGAGCAACTGCGCCGCCGGGTGCAAAAGAGCCTGGGCCGCCACACGGCCAAGGACAACATCAAGTTCGACGGCCTGTCGCGCGTGGCCCATGTGACGGACGCCACCGATTGGCGCGTCGAATACCCCTTCGTGGTGCTCACGCCTGATACCGAAGCCGAGATGGCCGCCCTGGTGCGTGCCTGTATCGAGCTGCGCCTGACCATCATTCCGCGCGGCGGCGGCACGGGCTACACGGGCGGCGCGATCCCGCTGACCTGGCGCAGCGTGGTGATCAACACCGAAAAGCTCGAAGCCATGACCGAGGTGGAGATGCGCCGCATTCCCGGCGTGGACCACGAGGTGCCCACCATCTTCACCGAAGCCGGCGTGGTCACGCAGCGCGTGGCTGATGCGGCCGAGCGCGCGGGCTTCGTCTTCGCCGTGGACCCCACATCGGCCGAGGCCTCTTGCATCGGCGGCAATGTCGCCATGAATGCGGGCGGCAAGAAGGCCGTGCTCTGGGGTACGGCGCTGGACAACCTGGTGTCCTGGCGCATGGTCACGCCCGATGCACAGTGGCTGGAAGTCACGCGCGTGGGCCACAACCTCGGCAAGATCCATGACGCCGAGATGGCCAGCTTCGAGCTGCAGTACTTCGAGGCCGACGGCAAGACCCCCATCCGCAGCGAGCGCCTGGACATTCCCGGCCAGAAATTCCGCAAGGAAGGCCTGGGCAAGGACGTGACCGACAAGTTCCTGTCGGGCCTGCCGGGCATCCAGAAGGAAGGCTGCGACGGCCTGATCACCAGCGCGCGCTGGGTGGTGCACCGCATGCCCGAGCACACGCGCACGGTCTGCATGGAGTTCTTCGGCAACGCCAAGGACGCCGTGCCCAGCATCGTCGAGATCAAGGACTTCATGTTCGCCGAGCAAAAGCGCTCGGGCGTGCTGCTGGCCGGCCTGGAACACCTGGACGACCGCTACCTGAAGGCCGTGGGCTACGCCACCAAGAGCAAGAAGGGCAACGGCCATCTGCCCAAGATGGTGCTGCTGGGCGACATTGCCGGCGACAACGCCGACGATGTGGCCCGCGTGGCCGCCGAGGTGGTGCGCATTGCCAACTCGCGCAACGGCGAAGGCTTCACGGCCGTCAGCGCCGAGGCGCGCAAGAAATTCTGGCTTGACCGCAAGCGCACGGCCGCCATCTCGCGCCACACCAACGCCTTCAAGATCAATGAAGACGTGGTGATCCCGCTGCCCCGCATGTGGGAGTACACGGATGGCATCGAGCGCATCAACATCGAACTGTCGCTGCGCAACAAGCTCAAGCTGTGCGATGCGCTGACGGACTTCTTCCAGCACGGCGACCTGCCGCTGGGCAAGCAGGACGATGCGGGCGACATCCCCTCGGCCGAGCTGCTGGAGGACCGCGTGCAGCAGGCCCTGGCCCTGGTGGCCGACGTGCGCATGCTGTGGCAGGGCTGGCTGGACGATGTCGAGAACCTCTTCCCGCAGCTGCAGGACCACACGCTGCGCGCCAGCTGGAAGACCCAGCTGAAGGCGCCCATGGCCCAGATCTTCGCGGGCGCGGCCTTCCAGCCTCTGCTGGCCGAAGTCAACGCCATCCACCAGCGCGTGCTCAAGGGCCGTGTCTGGGTGGCGCTGCACATGCACGCTGGCGACGGCAACGTGCACACCAACATTCCGGTCAACAGTGACGACTACGAGATGCTGCAGACCGCCCATGAGGCCGTGGCACGCATCATGGTGCTGGCGCGCCATCTGGACGGCGTGATCTCGGGCGAGCACGGCATCGGCATCACCAAGCTGGAATTCCTCAGCGACGACGAGCTGGCGCCCTTTGCCGCCTACAAGCAGCGCGTGGACCCCGAAGGCCGCTTCAACAAGGGCAAGCTGATCCGCAACGAGAGGCTGCAGGCCGTGGTGGGCCAGAGCCATGACGGCCGCTCGCCGCGCGAATCGCTGATGTTCGCCGACCTGACCAACGCCTACACGCCCAGCTTCGGCCTGATGGGGCACGAGTCGCTGATCATGCAGCAGAGCGACATCGGCGCCATCGCCGACTCGGTCAAGGACTGCCTGCGTTGCGGCAAGTGCAAGCCCGTGTGCGCCACCCACGTGCCGCGCGCCAACCTGCTGTACAGCCCGCGCAACAAGATCCTGGCGACCTCGCTGCTGGTCGAGGCCTTCCTCTACGAGGAGCAGACGCGCCGCGGCGTGTCGTTGCGCCACTGGCAGGAGTTCGAGGACGTGTCGGACCACTGCACGGTCTGCCACAAGTGCTTCAACCCCTGCCCGGTGAAGATCGACTTCGGCGACGTGACCATGAACATGCGCAACCTGCTGCGCAAGATGGACAAGAAGAGCTTCCGGCCTGGCAACAAGCTGGCCATGGCCATGCTCAACGCCACCAATCCGGACACCATCAAGTTCATGCGCTCGGCCATGGTCGGCGTGGGCTTCAAGGCCCAGCGCCTGGCCTCCGACGTGCTGCACAGCCTGGCCAAGAAGCAGACCCAGCGTCCGCCGGCCTCGGTGGGGCGCGCGCCGCTCAAGGAGCAGGTGATCCATTTCGTCAACAAGAAGCTGCCCGGCGGCCTGCCCAACAAGACGGCGCGCGCCCTGCTGGACATCGAGGACAAGGACTACGTGCCCATCATCCGCAGCCCGCAGACCACGAGCGCGGACACCGAGGCGGTGTTCTACTTCCCCGGCTGCGGCTCCGAGCGCCTGTTCAGCCAGGTGGGCCTGGCCACCCAGGCCATGCTCTGGCATGCCGGCGTGCAGACCGTGCTGCCACCCGGCTACCTGTGCTGCGGCTATCCCCAGCGCGGCAGCGGCCAGTTCGACAAGGCCGAGAAGATGATCACGGACAACCGTGTGCTCTTCCACCGCGTCGCCACCACGCTCAACTACCTGGACATCAAGACCGTGGTGGTCAGCTGCGGCACCTGCTACGACCAGTTGCAGGGCTACGAGTTCGGCAAGATCTTCCCGGGCAGCCGCATCATCGACATCCACGAATACCTGCTGGAAAAGGGCGTGACGCTGCAGGGCAAGGAGGGCTACCTCTACCACGACCCCTGCCACTCGCCCATGAAGCTGCAGGACCCCATGAAGACCGTCAAGGCCCTGGTGGGTGAAGGCGTGGTCAAGAGCGAGCGCTGCTGCGGCGAATCGGGCACGCTGGGCGTCACGCGCCCCGACATCTCCACGCAGATCCGCTTCCGCAAGGAAGAGGAACTCAAGAAGGGCGAGGCCGCGCTGCGCGCCAGCGGCGCCCTGGCCGAGAAGGACAACGTGAAGATCCTCACCAGTTGCCCCAGCTGCCTGCAGGGCCTGTCGCGCTACGGTGGCGATATGAACAACGGCCTGCTGGAAGCCGACTACATCGTGGTCGAGATGGCGCGCCAGATCCTGGGCGAGAACTGGATGGCTGAATATGTTCAGCGCGCCAACGCCGGCGGCATCGAACGGGTGCTGGTCTGATGGCCGCTCCCGCTTCCTGCCCCCTGTGCGCCACAGAAGGCGGCGTGCCCGTCTGGCGCGGCCAGCGCCTGCGAGTGATTCGCGCGCAGGAAGAAGGCTTTCCAGCCTTCTACCGCGTGGTCTGGAATGCGCATGCGGCCGAGTTCTCCGACCTGGACGCCGCCGACCGCCAGCACTGCATGGATGCCGTGGTCGTGGTCGAGCGCGTCTTGCGTGAGCGCCTTGCGCCGGCCAAGATCAACCTGGCGGCGCTGGGCAACATGGTGCCGCACCTGCACTGGCATGTGATTGCGCGCTTTGACTGGGACAGCCATTTCCCGGGCGCGGTCTGGGCCCCGGCCCAGCGCCCGTGCAATGGCGAGCGCGAGGTCGAGGTGGCAGCGCGCTTGCCAGCCATAGACACGGCGCTGGTCCAGGCACTCGATGCCTGGCAGCAGCACCCCGCCACTGAATGAGGAGCACCGCATGGCCGGCCTGACCCCTGACACCCCAACCCCCGAAGCCCTGACCGTGCACGGCGCATCGCGCGTGCTGGAAGTCGCCTACTCCGACGGCGCAAGCTTTCGCATCCCCTTCGAGCTGCTGCGCGTGTACTCGCCCTCGGCCGAAGTCCAGGGCCATGGCCCGGGCCAGGAAGTGCTGCAGACGGGCAAGCGCGAGGTGTCCATCACGGCCATCGAGCCCGTGGGCAACTACGCCATCAAGCCCTTCTTCAGCGACGGGCATGAAAGCGGCCTGTACACCTGGGAATACCTCTACGAACTGGGCCGCCGCCAGGACGAGTTCTGGGCGCAGTACCTGGACCGGCTGCAGGAGTCCGGCATGGACCGCGACACGCCCATGCCCGGCAAGGCCAGCGGCGGCGGACACGGCTGCGGCAGCCACTGACGCCGCGCACGGGTGCGCGCTGTATGGCGCCGTTCCCCTCGCACCACATTCCGGACCTCTGTACGGCACAGGGTTATTGGGGGTGGTGCTATATTTAAAATAGCTTGAAAGTCTTTGTTTGAATGCGTTTCAAGCTGTTTGTTCTTGATAACCCTTGCCCGGCAAAGCCCGTGGCCACACGGGGTTGTCGCTGTACGCATTACTACTGCTTGCTTAGCATCGTTGTTATGAGCACCACACATTTCGGATTCCAGTCGGTGGACGAGCGCGAGAAGGCCAGCCGCGTGCGCGGCGTGTTCGACTCGGTCGCTTCGCGCTACGACGTCATGAACGACCTGATGTCGGGTGGTCTGCACCGTGCCTGGAAGGCCTATACGGTGATGGTGGCCAACCTCAAGGAAGGCGACAAGGCGCTGGACATCGCGGGTGGCACGGGCGATCTGGCCCTGGCCTTCGCCAAGAAGGTCGGCTCCACCGGCCAGGTGGTGCACACCGATATCAACGAAGCCATGCTGCGCGTGGGCCGCGACCGCCTGATCGACAAGGGCGTCATCCTGCCCACCATGGTCTGCGATGCCGAGGCTCTGCCGTTTCCCGACAACCATTTCGATCTGGTCAGCGTGGCCTTCGGCCTGCGCAACATGACCCACAAGGATGCGGCGCTCAAGGAAATGAACCGTGTCCTGCGCCCCGGCGGCAAGCTGCTGGTGCTGGAGTTCTCCAAGGTGGCCAAGCCCCTGGAGAAAGCCTACGACTGGTACTCCTTCAAGATTCTTCCGGCCATGGGCAAGCTCGTGGCGGGCGATGACGCCAGCTACCGCTATCTGGCCGAGTCCATCCGCATGCACCCCGGCCAGGAGGATCTCAAGCGCCTGATGCAGGAATGCGGCTTCGGCCATGTGGACTATCACAACATGACGGGCGGCATTGCGGCCCTGCATGTGGGAATCAAGTGCTGAGCGCGTGAGGCGTTCGGTGAGGTGACGGCAACACGATTATTCGAGGAGATGACATGAAAAAGCTATGGTCTATGGTCTTGGTCGCGATGCTGGTGGTGGTCCACGGCACGGCCGACGCCAAGCGCATGGGCGGTGGCGGATCGGTGGGCAAGCAGTCGAGCAATGTGACGCAGCGTGAAGCTACGCGCGCGCCGGCGCAGAACACGCCGCCGCAGAACGCCGCCACACAGAACGCTGCGGGCAAGCCTGCCACGCCGCCTGCGGCCGCTCCGGCCAAGAAGCCCTGGGGCGCCATGCTCGGCGGCCTGGCCGCCGGCCTGGGCCTGGCCTGGCTGGCCCACTCGCTGGGCCTGGGCGCCGCCTTCGGCCAGTTCCTGCTGATCGCCCTGCTGGCCCTGGTCATCATGGTCGTGGTGGGCATGGTCATGCGCTCGCGCCGTGCAGCGGCCGGCGCGCAGCAGGCATCGTCCAGCCCCTTCGCCTTCCAGAACGCGGCCCCTGCGGGCGCGGGCAACATGGGTGGCAACGTGGACAGCGCACCGCTGGCACGCCAGTACAACCCCGAGAAGGTCGGCAACGACGCCTCGGCCCGTCCCTGGGAGCAGAACCACCAGCCGGCCGCCCTGGCCTCGGGTTCCGGCGTGCAGATCGGCTCTGCCCTGGCAGGCTCGCAGAACTGGGGTGTGCCTGAAGGCTTCGATACCGAAGGCTTCCTGACGGCTGCCAAGCGCAACTTCGTCACCCTGCAATCGGCATGGGACCGCTCGGACATCGCTTCGCTGCGCGCCATGATGACCGACGAGATGCTGACCGAGATCCGTGGCCAGCTCAGCGAGCGCGAAGTGCAGCGCCCTGGCCAGCCCAACCAGACTGACGTGGTCATGATCGATGCCCAACTGCTGGGCATCGAGGATCTGGGCAATGACTATATGGCCAGCGTGGAATTCTCGGGAATGATCCGCGAGGACGCCTCGGCAGGCCCCACGCCCTTCCGCGAGGTCTGGAACATGACCAAGCCCAAGAGCGGCAGCAGCGGCTGGCTGGTCGCCGGCGTCCAGGCACTGCAGTAAGTAATTTGCAGAGGACCGGCGCAAGCCAGGGATGCGACAGGGGGTCACGCCATGGGCTGGCCACTTGTCTCGACCGGATTTGCGTCGGCCGCATCCTCTCACTTCGGGAATAATCGGGGACTATGGCAACACAGTCCCCTTTTTCTTTTCTGAACGGTCTCATGGAACGCGTGATGGCCGGTCCGCAACCGCCGCAATGGCTGGTCAGCGAGGTGCATCAGCGCCTCGTGCTGTTCCTCAACCATGTGCTGATGCAGGAGAAAGAGGCGATGGAGCGCCTCGTGCGGCAAAAGGGCCGCGTGGCGCGCGTGCAGTGGCGCGGCTACTCCATGGCCCTGCAGATCACGCCCGCCGGCCTGTTCAACGTGGCGCCCGAAGGCGCGCAGCCCGACCTGCTGCTTGAAGTCACCGAGACCTCCCCGCTGGCCCTGGCCCAGGTGGCCCTGCGCGGCGACAAGCCCTCCATCCGCATCGAGGGCGACGTGCAACTGGCCGCCGACATCAACTGGCTGGTGGACCACGTCGAATGGGACGTGGAGGAAGACCTGGCCCGCATCATCGGCGATGCGCCCGCGCACACCGTGGCCAAGGTCGCGCGCAGCGCCGCCCAGGCGCTGCGCCAGTTCGTGGGCGCCCGCATGGCCGGCAAGCCCGATGCCGATGCCCCCGCCCCCGAGGCCGCACGTGCGGCAGCGCCCGCCAGCGCGCCCGTTGGTTCCCCCGTGGTATCCCTGCCCGGTTTCGAGAACGACAAGCCATGAGCCGGTTTCTTCGCGGGCTGACCATCCTCTGGGTGGTGTTCCGCTACGGACTCGACGAACTGGTGCTGTCGAGCTTCGAGCATCCCTGGATGCGCCGCGCACGCGCGGTGCTCACGCTGGGCCGGCGGCTGGACAAGCCGCGCGGCCAGCGCCTGCGAGAGGCTCTGGAGGAGCTGGGGCCCATCTTCGTGAAGTTCGGCCAGGTGCTGTCCACGCGCAGCGACCTGATGCCGCCCGACGTGGCCGAGGAGCTGGCCCGGTTGCAGGACCGCGTGCCCCCCTTCAATTCGCAGATTGCGGTGGACACCATCGAGCGCGCCTTCCGCAAGAAGCTGGACCAGATCTTCGTGAGCTTCGAGCGCGAGCCGGTGGCCAGCGCCTCCATCGCCCAGGTGCACTTTGCCGTGATCAGCGACCGCAACGGCGTGCAGCGCGACGTGGCCGTCAAGGTGCTGCGTCCGGGCATGAAGACCGTGATCGACAAGGACCTGGCGCTGATGCACATGATGGCGCGCTGGGTCGAGCGCCTGTCGGCCGACGGCAAGCGCCTCAAGCCCCGCCAGGTCGTGGCCGAGTTCGACAACTACCTGCACGACGAGCTGGACCTGATCCGCGAAGCCTCCAACGCCGCGCAGCTGCGCCGCAACATGGAAGGGCTGGACCTGGTGCTGATCCCCGAGGTGTACTGGGATTTCTGCCGCAACGACGTGATGGTCATGCAGCGCATGACCGGCGTGCCCATCAGCCACGTCGAGCGCCTGCGCGAAGCTGGCGTGGACATCCCCAAGCTGGCACGCGACGGCGTGACCATCTTCTTCACCCAGGTCTTTCGCGATGGCTTCTTTCACGCCGACATGCACCCGGGCAACATCATGGTCAGCCTGGAGCCCGAGACCTTCGGGCGCTATATCTCGCTGGACTTCGGCATCGTCGGCACGCTGACCGAGTACGACAAGGAATACCTGGCGCAGAACTTCACGGCGTTCTTCCGCCGTGACTACAAGCGCGTGGCCGAGCTGCACATCGAAAGCGGCTGGGTGCCGCCGAGCACGCGCGTGGACGAGCTGGAGGCCGCCATCCGCGCCGTCTGCGAGCCGTACTTCGACCGTCCGCTGGCCGAGATTTCGCTGGGCATGGTGCTGATGCGCCTGTTCCAGACCTCGCGCCGCTTTCAAGTCGAGATCCAGCCGCAACTGGTGCTGCTGCAAAAGACGCTGCTCAACATCGAAGGCCTGGGGCGCCAGCTGGACCCCAACCTGGACCTGTGGAGCACGGCCAAGCCCTTCCTCGAAAAATGGATGCTGGACCAGATGGGCCCGCAACGGCTGTGGCGCGAGCTGCTGGCCGAGGCGCCGCGCTATGCCAAGCTCATTCCCGAGTTGCCGCGCCTGATCCATCGCCGGCTCACGCGCAACTCCGGCGAGCACGACGAACTGCTCAAGGAGCTGCTGCAGCAGCAAAAGCTCACCAACCGCCTGTTGCAGGCCATCGTCAGCGCCGGCATCGGCTTTGTCATAGCGCTGATCCTGCTGCAACTGGTGGTGCGGCTGCGCTGGTACTGAGAACACTGACGGGTTTCCGGACCTCTCCCTTTTCCCACTTTGAAACAGGAGTGCCAGCGTGCTGCTCTCTATGGTGATCGCCTACCTGTTCGTGACCATCGCCATCGGCCTGTGGGCGGCCAGGCGGGTCAAGAACACGGCCGACTTCGCAATTGCCGGGCGCCATCTGCCCATGTACATGATCATCACCACCACGTTTGCCACGTGGTTCGGCTCGGAGATCGTGCTCGGCGTGCCCGCCAAGTTCATCGAGGGCGGCCTGCGCGGCGTGGTCGAAGACCCGTTCGGCGCGGGCATGTGCCTGATCCTGGTGGGCCTGTTCTTCGCGGGCAAGCTCTACCGCATGACGCTGCTGACCATCAGCGACTACTACCGCCACCGCTATGGCCGGTCCATCGAGATCGTCTGCTCGCTGATCATCATGCTCAGCTACCTGGGCTGGGTCTCGGCCCAGGTCACGGCCCTGGGCCTGGTGTTCAACCTGCTGTCGGGCGGCACGGTCAGCATTTCCATGGGCATGGCCATCGGTGTGGTGTCCATCCTGGCCTATACGCTGTTCGGCGGCATGTGGTCGGTGGCGGTGACGGACTTCCTGCAGATGATCATCCTGGTCGTCGGCCTGGTGGTGCTGGCCTGGTTTGCCAGCGACATGGCTGGCGGTGCCGGCAAGGTCATCGACCTGGCCGTGAGCCGCGATCTGTTCCAGTTCTGGCCCGAGCCCAGCTGGCATGAAATCCTCTTCTTCTTTGGCGCGGCCATCACCATGATGCTGGGCTCCATTCCCCAGCAGGACGTGTTCCAGCGCGTGATGTCGGCCCACAGCGAGAAGGCCGCCACGCGCGGCACCGTCATCGGTGGCTCGGCCTATATCTGCTTCGCCTTCGTGCCCATGTTTCTCGTGGCCAGCGCGCTGATCATCATGCCCGGCGAGACGGCGGAGCTGCTCAAGCAGGACCCGCAGAAGGTGCTGCCCACCCTGGTCATGGACAAGATGCCCTTCGTCATGCAGGTGCTGTTCTTCGGCGCGCTGCTGTCGGCCATCAAGTCCTGTGCCTCGGCCACGTTGCTGGCGCCCAGCGTGACCTTCACCGAGAACATCTGGCGCCAGTTCCGCACCCAGGCCAGCGACCGGGAAATGCTGCTGGCCATGCGCATCAGCGTGCTCGTCTTCAGCATCTGCGTGCTGGCCTACTCGATCAAGATGGAAGGAACGCCCATCTATGAGCTGGTCTCCAGCGCCTACCAGGTGCCGTTGGTTGGTGCCTTCGTGCCGCTGGTCTTCGGGCTGTACTGGAAGCGCGCCACCACGCAGGGCGCCATTTGCGCCGTGGCACTGGGCATTGGCGTGTGGGTGGTCTTCATGGCCACGCCGGCTTTGCACGAGGCATTTCCGCAGCAATTGGCGGGACTGCTGGCTGCAGTGACGGGGATGGTGGCCGGATCACTGGCGCCGCAGTGGCTGGCCAATCGCAGTGCAGACATTCTTGAATTCAGCCCCGAAAGGTAAGCGCCGTCACACCATCATTTGTAAAAACAATTGATGACAATCATCAATAGTCATTAACTATATAGTCGGCGGCTGGGATTGTGGAGGTCCCGGAATGCTGACTTGGGTGGTTTGAAGCACAGGTCGTGACAGTACGGTGGACCTCCGAATAGCAAACGCTTGGGAGGAAGCACCGTCATGAAAACACTCAAACTGATTGCGAGGGCTCGCCAGCTGAAGCTGCGGCCTGTTGCTGGCGTCCGGTTCCGATGGAGGTGGCTTGGAGGCGCCTTGCTTGTGCCAGCCCTGTGCGGCCAAGTGGCAATGGCTGCGCCGAGGATACCGGTCGCGCCGGTCATTGTCTGGAGCGAGGACTTCGAAAACCCGCAGACACCCCCCATCACCACGGAGGGGCGGGATCTGCTGGTCTACCAGGGCGCGGACCCTGCGGGGCAGATGTATACCGCCGACCCCCTGTACCGGATGAGCGCCAACCAGTGCAATGGCATAGTCACGTCCTTCAACCAGGATCCAACTTCGGCGACGATGAGTGCGGCCTGCGGTTCCCAAGGCAATTGGAACGCCCTGCAGCAGATGGCGGAGGTCGCAGGGCGCTATCAGGGCCAGAGTGCGGCGGATGCGGTCAAAAATCACGTCATGGCGATGCTTACAGCGAATGGAACCTATCCTGCTGGCGCAATTGCCTTTCGCACCAAGGCCAATATTCCGCAAAGTTCCGGCAGCAGATTCCTCACGGCCCGTGCCGATGTGGTGGCGAACTTCTGCTCGTCAGGATTCGTCGCTCCGTTGCTGCGTTTTTCTCTTGTCAATGACGCTAATGCGGAACTGCCCATCTCCATGAACGCTGTCGATCCATGCGTGGATGGTGTGTCGTTCAATACGATGCCTATCGGTATTGGGATCATACAAACGGCCAGGGCCCAGACAGTGACCTCTCCCGGAGCCCTGCTCTTCAGCGGAGCCTCTGTCGGGTTTGTTCTGCACAATGACCAGACCAGCTCCATGGGCAACGATTCGTCGATCGACAACGCGCAGATCATCGATGTCACGCCGCAGCTGGACAAGGCCTTCTCGCCTGCCAGCATTCAACTCGGCCAGGTCTCCCGGCTGACCATGACCATCACCAATACGACTGATCTGCTGCGCAAGCGAGGCTGGTCGTTTACCGACAACCTGCCTGCAGGACTGGTCGTCGAGGGCAATGCCAGCACCACCTGCCCCGGCACGACCGTGCAGGCGGCAGCAGGCGGCAGCACCGTGACCGTGTCCAACGGAGACCTGGCCCAGGGCGCCGCCTTCTGCGAGGTGAGCCTCGACGTGCGCCCGACCGCGACAGGCAGCTTCACCAACGGTCCTTCCAACCTCTCCCTGATCGGCCTGAACCAGCCGGCCACACTGGCTGTGCTGGCGGTTGCGCCAGCGGCCGACATGCAGGCCACCAGCGTCGATCTTCCGCCATCCATGACGGTGGGGGCGCCGGTATCCGGCAGCTTCAGCTGCACCAATGCGGGACCCAGCCCTGCGGCGGCAGCATCGTGCGCCATTTCAGGTCTGCCGGCAGGCGCTTCCGTGTCCTGCACTCCCGCTGTTCCTACAGGATCGCCGCTGGCCGCAGGCGACAGCATCGCCTGCACGGTAGGCTTCACGCCTGCTGTCACGGGCGCCATCACGGCACTGGTGACGGCCGGCAGTGCAACGACAGATCTGGTGCCGAGCAACAATGCGATGTCCTTCCCCTACAACCCAGGGGAGTCGGCGGACATGAGGGCCACGGAGCTGACCCTGCCGGCCTCCATGGCGGTGGGCACGCCGGCATCCGGCAGCTTCAGCTGCACCAACGCGGGGCCCAGCCCTGCGGCGGCAGCCTCGTGCGCCATTTCAGGCCTGCCGGCAGGCGCTTCCGTGTCCTGCACTCCCGCTGTACCTACAGGATCGCCGCTGGCCTCGGGCGCCCGCATCGACTGCACGGTGGGCTTCACGCCCACAGCGGGCGGGGCATTCACGGCCCTGGTCTCCGCCAGCAGCGGCACGCCGGACCCGGTGCCTGCCAACAACACCATCTTGCGCCCCTACAGCCCCGGGGAGCGTGCCGACATGCAGGCCACCTCCATCACGCTTCCCCTGACCATGACGGTGGGCGTGCCGGTGTCCGGCAGCTTCAGCTGCACCAATGCCGGCCCCAGTGCGGCGACGGCGGCTTCGTGCGTGATCTCCGGCCTGCCAGCCGGGGCGACCACGTCCTGCACGCCCGGCGTGCCCACGGCCTCGCCATTGGCATCGGGCGGCAGCATCGCCTGCACAGTGCAGTTCACGCCCACCACAACGGGCACCATCGCGGCCTTGGTGACGGCGAGCAGCAGCACGGTGGATCCGGTGCCGGCCAACAACACCAAGGCCCACCCCTTCAACCCCGTGGAGCGGGCCGACATGCAGGCCACCAGCGTCACGCTGCCGGCCACCGCCAACGTGGGTGTTCCCGTGAAGGGATCGTTCGTCTGCACGAATGCCGGCCCCAATGCGGCGGCCTTTGCTAATTGCTCCATCGCAGGGCTGCCGGCAGGTGCCAGCACCTCATGCACGCCTGCGGTGCCGACTGGCGCGCCGCTGGCCTCGGGTGCCAGCATTTCCTGCACGGTGAGCTTCACGCCCACCACGCAGGGCAGCCTGACAGCCACGGTGACGGCGGTCAGTGGAACCACGGACCCGGAGCCGGCCAACAATTCGCGTGACCAGGAGTTGGTGGTTGCTGCCGCATTGACGCCGGAGCCGGTCCCCGCCACCGGGGTGCCTGCCCTGGTGCTGATGGGCCTTGCCGTCATGCTGGCCGGTATGGGGATGCAGCGGCGCCGGGCACGGCGCTGAACATGGACGCGGCAGGCGCCCCGGCAGCGGGGCTTGCCGGCACCGCCCTGATGGAATGCCAGTCCGCGCGACTGGCATTTTGCATTTCGGGCCATCAGGTACCGACTGATGCATGCGGCTTGCGGCTCTCCGGCCTGGGCCTTTGGGGGCAAGGCAGCCGCAGTATCGGGCGGATGCCTATAATCGAAAGTTTTGCATCTTCTCTCGTATAAGCATTAGCGCCATGCCTATTTATGCATACAAGTGTGGCTCCTGCGGTCATGCCAAGGACGTGCTGCGGAAAATCTCGGATGCTCCGCTGACGACCTGCCCGGCCTGTGGTGCCGAGGCCTTTTCCAAGCAGCTGACGGCTGCCGGCTTCCAGCTCAAGGGCTCGGGCTGGTACGCGACCGACTTCAAGAACAGCGGCAGCAAGAGCGCCGCCACGCCGGCTCCAGCGGCAGACACCCAGGCCTCGGATGCATCCGCCGCACCTGCGGCAACTGCGCCTGCTGCGGCCCCAGCATCTGCTCCCGCACCCTCCACGGGCCATTAATCAAGGCTTGCATTTCTCATGTCCGCTCTGCGCAAATGGCTGTTCGCCGGCCTGCTGGTGATTGTTCCTCTGGTGATCACGCTGGGCGTGCTCAACTGGATCATCGGCACGCTGGACCAGACGCTGGCCATCCTGCCCGAGGCCTGGCATCCGGACCGGCTGCTGGGTTTCCACATTCCCGGCTTCGGCGTGGTGCTCACGCTGCTGATCCTGCTGGTGGTTGGCGCTGCGGCCAGCAACTTCATCGGCCGCAAGCTTGTCTCCTGGGGCGATGCGGTGGTCAGCCGCATTCCCGTGGTGCGCTCCATCTATTCCAGCGTCAAGCAGGTGTCCGACACCGTGTTCTCGGACAGTGGCAATGCGTTTCGCACCGCCGTGCTGGTGCAGTGGCCGCGCGAAGGCGTCTGGACCGTGGCCTTCGTCACCGGCTCGCCCAGCGGAGAGGTCGCCGCCTATCTGCGTGACGAATACCTGAGCGTCTTCGTGCCGACAACGCCGAATCCGACGGGCGGCTATTTCGTCATCGTTCGCAAGAGCGATTGCATCGAGCTGGAAATGAGCGTGGATGCCGCGCTCAAGTACATTGTTTCGATGGGCGTGGTGACTCCTCCGGATCTCACACTGCCCGCGGAATCCAAATAACAAACTGTCGCGCCCATCCCGGGCGCAGGAAGCTTTTCATCATGGCCATGCGCTCCCATTACTGCGGTCTAGTGACCGAAGCCCTGATGGGCGAAACCGTTACCCTGTGCGGCTGGGTGAACCGTCGCCGCGACCATGGCGGCGTGATCTTCATCGACCTGCGCGACCGCGAAGGCTATGTGCAGGTGGTCTGCGACCCCGACCGTGCCGAGATGTTCAAGACTGCCGAAGGCCTGCGCAACGAGTTCTGCGTGCAGGTCAAGGGCCTGGTGCGCGCACGTCCCGAAGGCACGACCAACGACAAGCTCAAGAGCGGCCAGATCGAAGTGCTGTGCCACGAGCTGAACGTGCTCAACGCCTCGGTCACGCCTCCGTTCCAGCTGGA
Source organism: Delftia sp. BGA-UO-ETr-SB1 (assembly GCF_059567865.1). Lineage (NCBI taxonomy): Bacteria > Pseudomonadati > Pseudomonadota > Betaproteobacteria > Burkholderiales > Comamonadaceae > Delftia > Delftia sp. BGA-UO-ETr-SB1. The sequence goes on from NZ_JCAQOW010000006.1 coordinate 1,323,083, forward strand.
CGACGAGAACCTGTCCGAGACCGTGCGCCTGACCAACCGCGTGCTGGACCTGCGCCGCCCCTACATGCAGCGCAACATGATGCTGCGCTACCGCACGGCCATCCAGGTGCGCAACTTCCTGGACAAGGAAGGCTTCATCGACATCGAAACGCCCATGCTGGGCAAGAGCACGCCCGAAGGCGCGCGCGACTACCTGGTGCCCAGCCGCGTGCACGACGGCGAGTTCTTCGCCCTGCCGCAGTCGCCCCAGCTGTACAAGCAGATGCTGATGGTGGCCGGCTACGACCGCTACTACCAGATCACCAAGTGCTTCCGCGACGAAGACCTGCGCGCCGACCGCCAGCCCGAGTTCACCCAGATCGACTGCGAGACCTCGTTCCTGGACGAAGAGGAAATCCGCGCCATCTTCCAGCGCATGATCACCGAGGTCTTCAAGACCCAGCTGGACGTGGATCTGGGCGAGTTCCCGATGATGACGTACCAGGATGCGGCCTTCCGCTTCGGCTCGGACAAGCCTGACCTGCGCGTCAAGCTCGAGTTCACCGAACTGACCGAAGTCATGAAGGACGTGGACTTCAAGGTGTTCTCCACCCCCGCCACGACCAAGGGCGGCCGCGTGGTCGCGCTGCGCGTGCCCGGCGGCTCGCAGATCTCGCGCGGCGAGATCGACCAGTACACCGAATTCGTCAAGATCTACGGCGCCAAGGGCCTGGCCTGGATCAAGGTCAACGAAGTGGCCAAGGGCCGCGATGGCCTACAGTCGCCCATCGTCAAGAACCTGCATGACGCGGCCATTGCCGAAATCCTCAAGCGCACGGGTGCACAGGACGGCGACCTCATCTTCTTCGGCGCCGACAAGGAAAAGATCGTCAACGACTCCATCGGCGCGCTGCGCCTGAAGGTGGGTCACAGCGAATTCGGCAAGGCCAACGGCCTGTTCGAGAACCGCTGGGCGCCGCTGTGGGTGGTGGACTTCCCCATGTTCGAGCACGACGAGGAAAACGACCGCTGGGCGGCCGTGCACCATCCCTTCACCTCGCCCAAGGACGGCCACGAGGAACTCATGGTCACCGACCCGGCCAACTGCCTGGCCAAGGCCTACGACATGGTCCTGAACGGCTGGGAGCTGGGCGGCGGCTCGGTGCGTATCCACCGCGCCGACGTGCAGAGCAAGGTGTTTGACGCGCTCAAGATCTCGCCCGAAGACGCTCGCGCCAAGTTCGGCTACCTGCTGGACGCGCTGCAGTACGGCGCGCCCCCGCACGGTGGCCTGGCCTTCGGCCTGGACCGCCTGATCACGCTGATGACGGGTGCCGACTCCATCCGTGACGTGATCGCCTTCCCCAAGACCCAGCGTGCCCAGGACCTGCTGACGCAGGCACCTTCGCCCGTGGACGAGAAGCAGCTGCGCGAGCTGCACATCCGCCTGCGCAACCCGCTGGCGGCCACCCAGGGCTGAGGACCGGGCCTGGCGGCTTGATACGGACGGCAGAAGCTGGCACAGCTTCTGCCGTTTTTCTTTTTGCGGAGAGCTTTCATGCGTTTTCAAGGCATTGCATCGCTGGCGCTGGCTGTGCTGGCAGGGCTGGGCCTGTCCGGCTGCGGGGAAAAGAAGACCGAGTTGGGGCAGGGCGGTTCGGAGATCACCGGCTCCGCCGGGCCCCTGGGCGCGAACAATGGCTCGCGCGAACTCGTGCGCTGCGACGCGCCAGTGGCCACGCTGGCCCTGGCCGAGAATCCCAACGGCTACGTCATGGGGTCGGGCTACCAGCTGCCCGCCTCGCCCGTGCCGCTGATCAAGCTGCTGGCCCAGCAAAGCGGCTGCTTTCGTGTGGTGGACCGGGGCGCGGGCCTGCGCGGCACGGTGCAGGAGCAGGACCTGAAGAACGCCGGCGTGCTGCGCGAGAACTCCACGGTGCGCAAGGGCCGTGGCTATGAGGCGCAATACACGCTGACGCCCAGCCTGACCTTCAGCGAGCAGGACGCGGGCCGGGGCCTGGCCGGCGTGGTTGCCATGATTCCGGTGCTGCGGGACATCGCGGGGCTGGCCGGCATGGTCGAGCAGGTCAAGTTCAAGGAGGCGCAAACCGCGCTGCTGCTGTCGGACAACGAAACCACCGAGCAGGTGGCCGCTGCCACGGGCGCCGCCCGCACCACCGATCTGGGCGTGGGCGGCATGGTGCTGGGCCGCCTGGGCGCCGCAGGCGCGGGCTGGAGCAATACCAACGAGGGCAAGGTCATCGCCGCCGCCTTTCTGGATGCGCACAACCAGCTCGTGCATCAGGTGCGCGCGCTGCAGGCCAAGGAGCTGCCACCGCCCGTGGCGACCAAAGCGGTCCAGGGCAAGGGCTGATGCCTGCCATGCCAGGCTACAAGATCCCTGAATCGGTGCTGGTCGTCATCTACCGCGATGACGGGCAGGTGCTGCTGATGCGCCGCACGGCACCGGCGCCTGAGGGCGGGGAGTTCTGGCAGTCGGTGACGGGCAGCAAGGACCATGAAGGCGAGTCCTGGCGCGAAACCGCAGTGCGCGAGGTGCGGGAAGAAACCGGCATCGACCCCGACGCGCCCGGCTGCCTGCTGCAGGACTGGGCGTTGGAGAACATCTACACCATCTACCCGGCCTGGCAGCACCGCTATGCGCCCGGTGTATGGCACAACCGCGAGAGGGTTTTCGGCCTGCGGATTCCGTCCTACACCCCTGTGTTCTTGAATCCGAGGGAACATACCGCATCTGCTTGGCATCATTGGCATGACGCTGCCGAGCGCTGCTACTCCCCGTCCAATGCGGAAGCCATCCTGATGCTGCCGCGATTCGCTCCACTGGAGCTGGACTGATCCCGATCCCTGTGTTCCTGACCGCCTATGACTGACAACGTGAAATCCTCCCACGAGGTGGACCCCGGCCCGTCCATACTGCGCGTCGCGACCTACAACATCCACAAGGGCGTGCAAGGCATGGGTCCCGTGCGCCGCCTGGAGATCCACAACCTGGGACACGCTGTGGAGCAGCTCGATGCCGACATCGTCTGCCTGCAGGAAGTGCGCAAGATGAACCACAAGGAGGCCGCCTACTTCGAGCGCTGGCCCCAGGTCTCGCAGGCGGAGTATCTGGCTCCCCTGGGCTACGAGGCCGTCTACCGCACCAATGCCTACACGCGCCATGGCGAGCATGGCAACGCGCTGCTCACCCGCTGGCCCGTGGTGGGCCACCAGCACGAAGACATCTCCGACCACCGCTTCGAGCAGCGGGGCCTGCTGCATGTGGAGGTGGAAGTGCAGAACCGGCGCGTGCACACCATCGTGGTGCACCTGGGCCTGATTCCTGGCAGCCGCGTGCGCCAGGTCTCCCAGCTCAAGCGCTTCATCGAGCGCGAGGTGCCGCCTGGCGCCCCCGTGGTGGTGGCGGGCGACTTCAACGACTGGGGTGGCCAGATCAAGCGCATGCTCGGCGGTTTCGGCCTGTACGAATACGACGAATTGCCCAGCGTGCCCACCTATCCCTCGCGCCTGCCGCTGGCCCAGCTGGACCACGTCTACGTGCGCGGCCTCACCCCGCTGGGCCTGCATGTGCCCAAGGGACGCATCTGGTGGCGCATGTCCGACCATCTGCCGCTGATTGCCGAATTCCGCCTCTAGCCCCGGGTTCTGTCACACAAGCCATTCTTTTGCTATTGAAATGATAGCTTTCAGCGCGGGCAGAACCTGCGTTTGGGTGGAAAATCCCTTGCGTGCCATGCCGCGGGTTTCGCTGTTACCATGCCAGCCATGTTCAGAGAACTCGTCGACATGAAACAAGACAGCCAGGCCGAGGGCACCCCCGTCTCGGTCAAGATCCGCGAACGGTTGAAGCAGGCGCAAAAGCGCTTTCATGCGAACGACAACATCTCCGAATTCATCGAGCCCGGTGAACTCGAGCTGCTGCTCGACGAAGTCCAGGACAAGATGCAGGGCGTGCTCGACAGCATGGTCATCGACACCACGCACGACCACAACACGCGCGCCACGGCGCGCCGCGTGGCCAAGATGTATGTCAACGAGGTGTTCCGCGGCCGCTACGTGGCGCAGCCCGCCATCACCGAGTTCCCCAACGCCGAGCACCTCAACGAGCTGATGATCGTCGGCCCGATCACGGTGCGCAGCGCCTGCAGCCACCATCTGTGCCCGGTGATCGGCAAGATCTGGATCGGCGTGCTGCCCAACAAGAACACCAATGTCATCGGCCTGTCCAAGTACGCGCGGCTGGTGGACTGGATCATGGGCCGCCCCCAGATCCAGGAAGAGGCCATCATCCAGCTGGCCGACCTGATCCTCGACAAGACCCGCCCCGACGGCCTGGCCGTGGTCATGGAGGCTTCGCACTTTTGCATGTCCTGGCGCGGCGTGCGCGAGATGGACAGCAAGATGCTGAACTCCGTCATGCGCGGCGCCTTCCTCACCAATCCTGAACTGCGCCGCGAGTTCCTCTCGCTGGTGTCCAGCCGCAGGTAACTCCCCGGGGTGGCGTCCCCGGACGCCTCAGACAAGACCCCAGGCTGCGCAGTGCGCGGCCTTTTTTCTTTCCCGCGCCAAGCCCGAGCCCCGCTTTCCCCGGACCTGACCATGTCGCTGCAAGCCTTTGCCCTGATCATCATTGCCGGCCTCATCCATGCCGGCTGGAACATCGTGGCCAAGAAGGCGGGCGGCGACTCGCGCTTCGCTTTCTTCACCTCGGTCATCATGATGGTGATCTGGGCACCGCTGGGCTGGTGGGTGGGGCGCGATGTGGTGCCCACATGGGGGCGCAACGAATGGCTGGTGGTGCTGGCCAGCGGCCTGCTGCACGTGGCCTACTACGTGACCTTGCTGCGTGGCTACCGCAGCGCGGACCTCACCGTGGTCTATCCGCTGGCGCGCGGCTCGGGGCCGCTGCTGTCGTCCATGGTGGCGGTGGTCTTCCTGGGGGAGCAGATTTCCTCGCTGGGCGTGCTGGGCATTGCCGGCGTGGTGGTTGGCGTGTTCCTGATCGCGGGCGGCCCCGGCCTGCTGCGCGCACGCCATGACCCCGAAGCGCGCGAGCGGCTGCGGCTGGGCCTGTGGTACGGCCTGCTGACGGGCGCCTTCATCGCCAGCTACACCGTGGTGGACGGCTACGGCGTGAAGATGCTGCTGATGTCGCCCATCCTCATCGACTACATGGGCAACTTCGTGCGCGTGTTCCTGCTCGCTCCCGTGGTGCTGCGCGACCTGCCCACTGCGCGCAGCCTGTGGCGCACGCAGTGGCGCTTCGCGGCCCTGGTGGCGCTGATCAGCCCCATTGCCTATGTGCTGGTGCTCTACGCCATGCAGGATGCGCCCATGTCGCACGTGGCGCCTGCGCGCGAAGTCTCCATGCTGTTCGCGGCGCTGATCGGCGGGCACATGCTGCGCGAAGGCGACCGCCTGGCGCGCATTGCAGGCGCGGTGTGCATTGCCGTCGGCGTGACGGCGCTGGGCCTGGGCTGAGCGCCATGTCGGCAATGCGGGTGCTGGGCTGCGATTTCAGCAGCCGGCCTACGGCGCGCAAGCCCATCACCATGGCCCTGGGCCACCTGCTGGCTGGCGACACGGTGGTCCTGCAGGATTTGCTGGAGTTCGCCTCGCTGGACGCATGGGCCGCCTGGCTGGCCCGGCCCGCCGATGCGGCGCAGTCGGGGCAGTCGGCCTGGGTGGGCGGTTTCGACCTGCCTTTTGGCCTGCCGCGCGAACTGGTGGAGCAACTGGGCTGGCCCACGGACTGGGCGGCCTGCATGGATCACTACGCCGGCCTCACGCGCCAGGCCATACGCGAGCAGTTCAGGGCCTTTTGCGCGGCGCGGCCCGCAGGCGGCAAGTTCGCGCACCGCGCCACGGACGGGCCTGCGGGGGCCAGCCCTTCCATGAAATGGGTGAACCCGCCCGTAGCCTACATGCTGCATGCCGGGCTGCCCTTGCTGCGCGCGGCCGGCGTGCATCTGCCGGGCCTGCATCCGCCCGGCGAAGGCGATGCGCGCCGCGTGGCGCTGGAAGCCTACCCGGGCATGCTGGCGCGCGCCGTGATCGGGCGCCTCAGCTACAAAAGCGACGAGCCCGCACGGCAGACGCAGGAACGCCATCAGGCGCGTGTGCAATTGCTGGCGGCGCTGGAGAGCGGCGACAACCCGCTGGCGCTGCGCCTGCATATCGACGCCGAAAAAGCCCGCAACCAGTTGCTGGCGGACGGCAGCGGAGACCGGCTGGACGCCGTGATCTGCATGCTGCAGGCCGCCTGGGCGGCAGCGCGCCATGCGCAGGGCGATGCGCTCTACGGGCTGCCGCACGATCTGGACCCGCTGGAAGGCTGGATCGTCACGGCCCAGGCCTGACCCAAGCCGCGCTGGAACATGCGATGAATCGAAAAGAGAGAAGCGATGCCGACCTTTGAAACCCTGCTGGCCTTTTTTGGCGTGGCCGTGCTGCTGGGCGTGAGCCCGGGGCCTGACAACCTGTTCGTGCTCATGCAATCGGCCCAGCGCGGCTGGCGCGTGGGCCTGTGCGTGGTGCTGGGCCTGTGCCTGGGGCTGGTGGTGCATACGGCGGCGGTTGCGTTGGGACTGGCGGCGCTGGTGGCTGCATCGCCCCTGCTGTTCACCGCCATCAAGCTGTGCGGCGCGGCCTATCTGGCCTGGCTGGCCTGGGGCGCGCTGCGCGCCGTGGCCCGGCCGGGCGAGATGCCGCAGGCCGCCGCAGCCGACCCGCTGACCCCCGCACAGGCGCTGCGCTGGGTGGGGCGTGGCGTGGTGATGAACCTCACCAATCCCAAGGTGCTGATCTTCTTCCTGGCCTTTCTGCCGCAGTTCGCGGACCCCGCGCGCGGCAGTGTGGCCACCCAGGTGATGGTGCTGGGCTGCGTGTTCATGCTGGCGGCGCTGCTGGTGTTCGGCGCCATCGCCTGCTGTTCGGGCTGGTTCGGCGTGCTGCTTCAGCGCTCCGTGCGCGCCCAAAACTGGCTCAACCGCGTGGCCGGGCTGGTCTTCCTGGGCATGGCCGTGCGGCTGGCCCTGGTGCAGCGTTAGGAATACTCTGCTTTTCGCTGCGGGCCACGGCGCAAGGGCCGGGCCGTGGCACAGTCCACGCCATGCTTTCTCGATTGCGCAATCTTTCATGGCCTGCCGCCTTGCTGATGGCGGGATTGTCCGGACTGGCCCTGCTGATGGCGGCGGCCTGGCTGGTGGGCAGCCTGTTGAGCCAGCCGGACCACCAGCCTGTCGGCGCGCCGCCCGCGGACTGGCCGGTCCAGACGCTGCAGTTGCCCACCGACGAGGGCGGGCAGGTCCGGGGCTGGTTCGCCAAGGGGCAGCCGGGCCATGGTGCCGTGCTGCTGCTGCACGGCGTGTACGCAGACCGGCTGGCCATGCTGGCGCGTGCGCGCATGCTCCATCGGCAGGGGTACTCCGTCTGCCTGATCGACCTGCCCGCGCACGGCGAAAGCAGTGGCGAGCGCATCAGCTTCGGCATGGTCGAAGGCGCAGGCGTGCGTGCCGCCATGGCCTATGTGCGGCAACAGCTGCCGGGCGAGAAAGTGGCGGTGATCGGCACATCGCTGGGCGGCGCGGCCCTGCTTTTGTCCCATGTGGCGCCGGGGCCGGATGCGGTGGTGCTGGAGTCCGTGTTCCCCGACATACGGCAGGCCATAGACAACCGCGTGCGCGCGCACATCGGCTGGCTGGCGGACGTGGTCACGCCCTTGCTGGCGTGGCAGCTGCCGCTGCGCTTGCATCTGGAGCTGGCGCAACTGCGTCCCATAGACCATGTGAAGGCGCTGGGCGCTCCCGTGCTGATCGCGGCCGGGCTGCAGGACCGGCACACCACGCCCGCAGAAACCCGCGAGCTGTTCGATGCGGCGCGTGAACCCAAGGCGCTGTGGATGGTGGAGGGCGCCGCGCATGTGGACCTGTACTACTACGCGCCCAAGCCCTACGAGCAGCGGGTGCTCGGATTCCTGGATCGATATCTGGGCCATTGATGGAGACAATGGCGGGCAGGCCTTGACCTGCCCATCTGACGCCGTCTCCACCAAGCCCATGCCACAGACCACGGCCCACACCATTGCCATTGCCCAGGTCCTGCAGATCGTGCAGGGCGTGCAGCGCAATGGCATGGATGTGCCAGCCATCCTGCGCCGCGCCGGCATTGCGCCGGCCCTGCTGGATGCGCCGCTGTCGCGCGTGACCCAGGCGCAGTACGCGGCGCTGATCCGCGTGCTGCGCCGCGTTTGCCGCGACGAGCTGTGGGGCCTGTGCCGCCATCCGCTGCCCGTGGGCAGTTTTGCCCAGGCCTGCCGCACCATGCTGCCCTGCCGCACGCTGGGCGAGGCATTGCAGGCCGGGCTGCGTTTCTACCGCCTGGTGCTGCGGGACTTCGCTCCCCGGCTGCAGGTGGTGGACGGCGTGGCCCGCATCGCCATGGTGTCGCTGCGCGAGCGTGATGCGCCGCTGGCCTATGCCGAGCGGTCCTTTTGCTTTCTGGGCTATGGCGTCATGTCCTGGCTGGTGTCGCGCAGGATTGAGTTGACGGGCGTGTGTGCACCGGCCGGAGCCAGCATGCCGTATGGCACGGAGGCGCAGCGCCTGTTCCTGGCGCCGCTGCAGCGTGACCGCGACTTCACGGGGCTGGAGTTCGATGCGCGCTGGCTGGAGCTGCCCGTGGTGCAGACCCCGGAGAGCCTGGCCGAATTCCTGGACCAGGCGGCCATGGGCCTGGTGATCCGCTACCGCGACCGCACGCGCCTGGGCGAGCGCATCCGCCGCCTGCTGCGCCGCGACCTGGCGGGGGAGCTGCCGTCGCTGGAGCAGGTGGGCGCCGCACTGTCCATGACACCGCAGACGCTGCGCCGCCGCCTGCGCGACGAAGGCCTGGGCTTCCAATCCCTCAAGGACGACCTGCGCCGCGACGCCGCCATCGAATTGCTGAACCGCCCGGATCTGACCCTGGCCGACATCGCGGCCCGCGTGGGGTTTGCGGAGGCCAGCACCTTTCACCGCGCCTTCAAGGGCTGGACCGGCCTGCCGCCGGGCGCCTACCGGCAGGCCCAGCATCGCGGCCGCTGATCTTTTTTGCCAATCATTTTGAGACGATCGGCGATTGGTGGCTGAAGGCCCGGTGGCCACACTGTCCATGGACCCTGCCACTGCGGCAGGGCACACCGCCCCGCCAACGAGGGCGGAGCACCGAAGGACAAGGAGACAAGCCATGGAATCGAGCCGACGCGGCTGCCTGCGGGCAGCGCTGGCATGCGCCGCCAGCGCCTCACTGAGCGCTGCCCTGGGAATGGCATCGCCGATCGCCTTTGCACAGCCGGCAGGCGGTGCCTATCCGTCCAAGCCGCTGCGCATGGTGATTCCCTATCCGGCGGGTGGCGGCACGGACATCATCGGCCGCATCATTGCCCAGCAACTGAGCCAGGCCTGGGGTCAGCCCGTGGTGGTGGAGAACCGGCCGGGCTCCAGCGGCATCATCGGCGGCGATGTGGTGGCCAAGTCGGCGCCCGATGGCTATACGCTGCTGCTGGGGATCACGGCCATGATCCAGGCGCCTGCGCTGTACGCCAGGATGCCTTATGACGTGCTCAAGGACTTTGCTCCCGTATCGCAGGTGGCCCTGTCCTCGGACCTGTTCGTGGTGCCGCGCGACGTGCCGGCCACGACGCTGCAGGAGTTCATCGCCCTGGTCAAGGCCCATCCGGGCAAGTACAGCAACGGCAACTACGGCAACGGCACCTCCTCGCACATGCATGGCGAGCTGCTTCGTGCCCGGGCCGGGCTGGATCTGGCGCTGATTCCCTACAAGGGCGCGGCGCCGCTGGTCAACGATGTGCTGGGCGGGCAGCTGTCGTCGGGCTTCATCGACGTGTCCTCGGCCAATGCGCACCTGAAGTCGGACAAGATCCGCATCCTGGCCATCACCGGCATGCAGCGCCATCCGGCGCTGCCCGATGTGCCCACCTTTGCCGAGCTGGGGCTGGCGGGCTTCGAGGCCAATGGCTGGTTTGCCACCTTCGTGGCGGCGGGAACGCCCCGGCCCATCGTGGACAAGCTCTCGGCCGAGGTGCGGCGCATCGTGGCCTCGCCCGAACTCAGCGGGCGCCTGGCGGCCATGGGGCTGCGCCCGGTGGGCGGCACACCCGAGGACCTGTCAGCGGCCATGGCGCGCGACCTGCCGCGCTGGGCGCGCATCGTCAAGGATGCGGGAATCAGGCTGGAGTAGCCGGCACTGCTCGTGCCCGTGCCCGTGCCTGTGCCCCGTCTTCGCTGTCGCCAGTGCCCTGGCCCGGAGGCAGGGGCTGTGGCCAGGCAGGCTGCGGCGGCCGCAGCTGCTCCAGCACACGGCTGAGCCGCAGCACGCCCAGGTCGTCAAAGCGGCGGCCCGCGATCTGCACGCCGATGGGCAGCTGCCCGTCATGCCCGCAGGGCACGGACGCGGCGGGCTGTTCGGACATGTTGTAGGGCACGGTGAAGGCAATGTGCTCCAGCGGTCGCAGCGGGTCGTTGGTGGGGCTGGGCAGGTGGGCCGGGAAAGCCGTGATGGGCGCCACGGGGGACAGCACGTAGTCGTAGGCCGCCGTGGCCCGCACCGTGGCCACGCGCAGAAGGTGCGACTGCTGGCTGGCCACGAACAGCTGGGTGGCGGTGATGGACCCGGCACTGTCGGCCCAGTCGCGGATGAAGGGCAGGACCACGCGGCGCTGGGCGTCCGGCAGCGACTGCATTTCCACATGCGAGCGCATGCGCCAGAAATGGTCGAGGCCGTCGAGCATGTCGCGGGTGAGCCAGGGCTGGATGATCTCGATATGGGCGCCGGCCGATTCCAGCCAGGCCGCAGCCTGCTCCACCACGGCACGCACGCGGGGCTGCAGGGGCAGGCCGCAGCCGGCATCCAGCAGCAGGCCTATGCGCAGGCCGCGCACCTGGGCAGGGTCCATGTCGAAGCCGCTCCAGGCAATGTCCTGGTGCGGCAGGCCCATGCTGTCGCGCGCATCTGGCAGCGACAGCGCCTGCATCATCAGTGCGGCATCGGCCACGCTGCGCGTCATGGGGCCGGCGCAGCGGCCGGTGTAGGGCGGGTCGATGGGCACGCGGCCCAGGCTGGGCTTGAGGCCGAAGATGCCGCACCAGCCTGCGGGCAGGCGGATGGAGCCGCCAATGTCCGTGCCCACATGCAGCGGCCCGTAGCCGGCCGCCGCAGCGGCGCCCGCGCCTGCGCTGGAGCCGCCCGGCGTCTTGTCCGGATCCCAGGGATTGAAGGTGTTGCCGTGCAGCGAGGACAGGCCCGAGGACAGCATGCCGTAGTCGGGCATGGTGGTCTTGGCGAAGAGGATGGCGCCCGCCTCGCGCAGGCGCGCAGCGGGCGGTGCGTCCAGCGGGGCAGCGACCTGGGGCGTGGCGGCCGTGCCCACGGGGGTGGGGTCGCCGCGCGTGGCGATGTTGTCCTTGACCGTGGCGGGGACTCCGTCGAGCAGGCCTGCCGGCTCGCCGCGCAGCCAGCGGGCCTCGCTGGCGCGTGCCTGGGCCAGTGCGGCCTCGGGGCGCAGCAGGTAGGTGGCGCCCAGGGCCGGCTCCCAGCGCTGCACATGGGCCAGCAGCTCGTGCATGACCTCGACGGGCGAGAGGCTGCGCTCCCGGTAGGCGCGCAGCAGCGCATGGGCGGGTAGGTCGTGCAGGGCCTGTGTCGTTCCAGTCATCGCGGCTTCCTTGAGGATGGCGGTTCCAGCGGCAGATCTGCCGCAGTGTGGACCGGGGCCACCGGCGCGCCTGTCGCCTGTGGCTCAGCCGGTGCGCGGTTCAGGTGGCCCAGGACAGTGCCGAGAGATCGTTGACGAAGATGGGCATGTCCTTCCACAGTCCGCGCAGGTTCTTGTTGGCCACGGTGACCCATTGCGGCGTGTAGAGGAAGGCGTGCACGCAATCCTGGGCCAGCAGGCGCTGGGCATCGCCCAGCAGGCGCGAGCGGTCGGCGGGGCGCGAGGCGTTCTTGATCTTGTCGTACAGCTCGTTGAACTGGGACGACTGGTAGCCCCAGTAGTAATCGGGCTTGGCGAAGTTGCCCAGGTCGAAGGGCTCGACATGGGAGATCAGCGTCAGGTCGTAGTTCTTGAGGGTGTAGGTGCCCGACAGCCACTGCGCCCATTCGACGTTCTGCAGCTTGGCGCGGATGCCGATCTTGGCCAGCTGCGCGGCAATCACCTCGCCGCCCTGGCGCGCGTAGGGCGTGGGTGGCAGGGTCATGGTCAGCTCCAGCGGAGTCTTGACGCCGACCTCGGCCAGCAGCGCCTTGGCCTTTTCCACGTCGAAGGGGTTGATGCCCGTGGTGTCCACATAGCCAAAGGCCGTGGGCACGTAGTAGCTGCCGATGGGCAGGCCGTAGCCGTCGCCCGCGCCGTCGATCACGGCCTTGCGGTCGATGGCCGCGGCGATGGCGCGGCGCACGCGCGCGTCGCCCAGGGGCTTGCGTGCGTTGTTCATGGCCAGGATGGTCTTGGCGCGCGAGCCGCTGACCACGACCTGGAAGCGCCCGTTGGCCTTGAACTGGGCCACGCTGCGCGGCGTCACGCGCGGGAAGGCATCGACGTCGCCAGCCAGCAGCGCAGCGACCTGGGCCGCAGGGTCCGAGATGAAGCGAAAGCTGGCGCGGCGAATGCGCAGGCCGGAGGCCATGCGGTGCTGCGGCCAGGCCGTGAGCGTGACCGAGGCGCCCTTGCTCCAGTTGCCCAACTGGTAGGGGCCCGTGCCCACGGGGCGCGTGGCGTTGTTGGCCGCGCTCTTGGGCTCGACGATGATGGAAGTCGCCTGGCCGAGCACGAAGAGGAAGTCCGGATCGATGTCCTTGTTGATCACGACCACGGTATGGTCGTCCACCACGCGCGTGGACAGGGAGGCGAAGGTCCGCTTGTCCTTGTTGGTGCTCTTGTCGTCGCCCGCCCGGTCGAAGGAATACTTCACGCTGTGGGCGTTGCAGGGCTCGCCGTTCTGAAAACTCACGCCCTTGCGCAGGCGGAAGGTGTAGGTCTTGAGGTCGGGCGAGACCTCCCAGCTCTCGGCCAGCAGCGGCGAGACGCTGCCGTCCGGGTTGATCTTGGTCAGCGTCTCGAACAGGTTGTAGAGCACGATCTCGCCGATGGACGATGCGGCCCCGGCCGTGGGGTCCAGCCCCGGGGGCTCCAGCGTCATCGCCAGCGTGATGCTGTCCTTGCGGCTCTGGGCCAGCGCAGGCCAGGGCATCAGCAGGGGCAGGCCGGCAGCAGCGGAGCTGGCCAGCAGGGAACGGCGGTTGAACATGAACAGGTCTCCGGAAATTCTTGCAGATGGTTCTCGGGCCGCTGTCTGCGGCCTGCAGCAGTGTTTTTACACCACGGCGCACGGGTGCGTGGCCCTGGGGGCCTGGTCCGCCCGGGCGGCCGTCAGCTTTCAGGCCCGGTGCTGCAGGGCGATGCGCGGCACGGCCCGGACCAGGGCCTGCGTATACGGGTGCTGCGGGGCGTGGAACAGCTGCTGCGGCGCTCCGCGCTCGACGATGCGGCCCTCGCTCAGCACGATGGCGTCGTCGCACAGGTGCTGGACCACGGCCAGGTCGTGGCTGATGAACAGATAGGACAGGCCCAGCTGCTGCTGCAGATCGTGCAGCAGGTTCAGCACCTGGGCCTGCACCGAGACGTCCAGCGCACTCACGGGCTCATCGGCCACGATGAGGCGGGGCCGTGTGATCAATGCCCGCGCAATGGCGATGCGCTGGCGCTGGCCGCCCGAGAACTCGTGCGGGTACTTGTCCAGATCCTGCGCGCGCAGGCCGACCTGTTCCAGCGTGGCGCGGGCCAGGTCGTGCCGGGCACTGCGTTCGGGCGACGCAGGCTGTGCGAGCAGGGGTTCGCAGACGATGTGCTCCACCGTCATGCGCGGGTCCAGCGAGCCGTAGGGGTCCTGGAACACCATCTGGAAGTCGCGGCGTGCCGTCCGCAGTGCCTGGCGGTCCAACTTGTGCAGATCCTGGCCCAGCAGCCGCACGCTGCCGGCGCTGGGCGTGTCCAGCGCCATGACCAGGCGTGCCAGCGTGGACTTGCCTGAGCCCGACTCGCCCACCACGCCCAGGCTGCGCCCCGCCGGCAGCGTGAAATCCACGCCGCGCAGCGCATGCACCTGCTCCGGCGCGCGCCACAGCGACCGGCGCGGCAGCTGGTAGCTGCGGGCCAGGCCTGTCACTTGCAGCAGGGGTGCATCGGCGGCCGGTGGCGTCTGGACCGGTGGCGTCTGGAGGGGGGGGCCTGTCATGCGCATTCCTGTGCAGGCAGGCCCTGTGCAATGGCCTCGGGGCGCAGGCAGCGCACCACATGCGGCTGTGCCCAGGCCTGCAGGGATGCGGGCGTGGGCCGCTGCGGGCGCTCCAGTACCACGGGGCGCGGGCGCTCGCTGTGGCAGGCCGGCTCGGTGAAGCTGCAGCGGCCCGCGAAGGCGCAGCCGGCCGGCAGGTCCACCAGCTCGGGCACGGTGCCGGCAATGGTGGGCAGCCGGGCCGGCGGCAGGCTGCCGGGGGCGGACAGGTCCAGCTGGGGCCTGGCCGCGAACAGGCCGCGCGTATAGGGATGGGCGCGGCGCGCGAAGATGGCCTCGGTCATGCCGCTTTCGACCACGCTGCCGCCGTACATGACCAGCAACTGCTCCACGTTCTGCGCGATCACGCCCAGGTCGTGCGAGATCAGCAGCAGGGCCATGGAATGCTCGGCCACCAGTTCCTGCAGCAGGTCCAGGATTTGCTGCTGAACGGTCACGTCCAGCGCCGTCGTGGGTTCGTCGGCAATCAGCAGGTCGGGCCCGCAGGCGAGGGCCATGGCGATGGTAATGCGCTGGCGCTGGCCGCCCGAGAACTGGTGCGGATAGTCGTCATAGCGCTGGGCCGCACGGGCAATGCCCACGCGCTCCAGCAGCGCCACCGCATGCGCGCGCGCGGCCTGGCGGCCCAGACGCAAGTGATGGCGCAGCGGCTCGGCCACCTGGCGGCCGATGCCGTGCACGGGGTTCAACGCCGTCATCGGCTCCTGGAACACCATGGCCATGCGGTTGCCGCGCAGGCGGCAAAGCGCGTTCTCGTCCATGTCCAGCAGCTCCTTGCCGTTGAGCTGGATGCTGCCGTCCACCTGCGCATGCTCGGGCAGCAGGCCCATCAGCGCCAGGGCGGTCAGCGACTTGCCGCAGCCCGACTCGCCGATCAGGCCCAGCGTGGCGCCGCGCTCCAGGATGAACTCCAGGTTCTGCACGGCGCGCGCGCGGCCGCGCGGGGTCTGCAAGGTGATGGTGAGGCCGGAGACTTCGAGCAGGGGCATGGGCGCGTGCCTTCCTCAGCGCTGGCGCGACAGGCGCGGGTCGAGCAGATCGCGCAGCCCGTCGCCCAGCAGGTTGAGCCCGAGCACCGACAGCGCAATGGCCAGGCCCGGCCACACGGCCAGCAGCGGTGCCTGGAACATGAGGGTCTGCGCCTCGCTGAGCATGCGGCCCCAGGAGGCCTGGGGCGGCTGCGTGCCCAGGCCCAGATAGGACAGGGCGGCCTCGGCCAAAATGGCCAGCGCGAACTGGATGGTGGCCTGCACCACCAGCACCGGCAGGATGTTGGGCAGCACGTGGCGCCAGGTGATGCTGGCGCGGCCATGGCCGCAGGCGCGTGCGGCCAGCACGTATTCGCGCGCCCACACGGCCTTGGCCGATGCCCGCGTGATGCGCGCGAAGGTGGGAATGTTGAAGATGCCGATGGCAATGATGGCGTTGACGATGCCCGCGCCGAACACGGCCGTGAGCATGATGGCCGACAGCAGCGCGGGAAAGGCAAAGCTGAAATCGGCCAGCCGCATGATGGCCTCTTCCACCCAGCCCCTGCAGGCTGCCGCGACCAGGCCCAGCGCCACGCCCATCGACAGCCCGATACCCACGGCAATCACGCCGACCAGGATGGAGCTGCGCGCGCCCAGGAACAGCAGCGAGGCCACGTCCCGCCCATAGGCGTCGGTGCCCAGCCAGTGCAGGGCGCCCGGTGCAGCCAGCTTGGCGTCCATGTCCATGTCGTAGGCAGAGCCCGGCGTCCACCAGAAAGACAGCAGGGCCGTGAGCAGCAGCAGCGCGGTCAGCACCGCTCCCAGCAGGAAGCTGCGGTGGCCCAGCATGCGCCGGCCCGCTCCGGCGGGCGCGCCCAGGGTGACGGCCCGCGTGGGCCGATGGCCCGCTTGCGAGGCGGAGGGCGGGGGCGAAGGAGGGCTGTGCGGCTGGTTCATACGTCGCTGGCCTCGATGCGCGGATCAATGGCCGCGTACAGCACGTCCACGATGAAGTTGATGACCACCACCATGGCCGCCAGCAGCAGCACGCAGTTGCGCACCACGATCAGGTCGCGGTTGGCGATGGACTGGAAGATCAGCCGGCCCAGGCCCGGCAGGTAGAACACGTTCTCCACCACGATGGTGCCTGCCAGCAACTGGGCGAACTGCAGGCCCATGACCGTGAGCACGGGAATCATGGCGTTGCGCAGCACATGGCCCCAGAGCACGGCACGGCGCGACAGTCCCTTGGCGCGGGCCGTGCGCACGAAGTCCTCGCGCAGCACCTCCAGCACGGCCGAGCGCGTGATGCGCGCCAGGATGGCCGCCTGCACCACGGCCAGCGAGATGGCCGGCAGCAGCAGCGCCTGCAGTGCCTGCAGCGGGCCACCGCCGTCGGCCTCGCTCCAGCCGGGAAAGCCGCCGGCGGAAAACCATTGCAGTTTCACCGAGAACACCAGGATCAGCAGGATGGCAAACCAGAAATTGGGGATGGCGATGCCGACCTGTGCCAGGCCCATGATGCCCAGGTCGCCCCAGCGGTTGTGGCGCGAGGCGGCATAGATGCCGGCGGCCAGTGCCAGCACGGTCGTGATGAGCATGGCCATCACGGCCAGCGGCACGGTGACGGCCAGCCGCTCCAACACCAGCTCGCTGACCGGCGTGCTATAGGCGTAGCTCAGGCCCATGTCGCCGTGCAGCAGCCCCTGCAGCCACTGCAGGTAGCGCTGCCAGGCCGGCTGGTCCAGCCCCAGTTGCACGGCCAGCGCCTGCACCGCCTCGGGCGCGGCATCGGGGCCCATCAGCGTCTGGGCGGCATTGCCGGGCAGCACTTCCAGCACGCCGAAAACCACGGCCGATGCGCCCAGCAGCGTGGCTGCCAGCATCAGCAGGCGCTTGAGCAGAAAGATGCTCATGGGCAATCGGCCTCGGCAGGGTGGGTGGCGGTCACGTCGGCGGAGTGGGTGGGTTGTTCTTGGAAGGGCCCGAATGGTACTGCGCACGGCCCATGCGCGCAGCATAGCGGCCTTTGAAGCGGCAGGGCCCCGATGGACGGGGACGCGGCCATCGATTTCAGGGCGCCGGGCTTGCCCGTGCAGCCTCCATGCTTATGTGGCGGACAGGATAATGGCGGCATGACTGATGCCACCTTGCTGCAAGGCCCGTTCGGGGCGCATGGGCCCGCCCGGCCCGGAGCGTGGCTGGCACTTGCGAGGGACCTGCCATGGCTTTGATGATCACCGACGAATGCATCAACTGCGATGTCTGCGAGCCCGAGTGCCCGAACGATGCGATCTCCATGGGCGAGGAGTACTACGAGATCGAGCACAGCAAGTGCACGGAGTGCGTGGGCCATTTCGATGAGCCCCAGTGCGTGCAGATCTGCCCGGTGGCCTGCATTCCCGTGAATCCCGCCCATGTGGAAGACCGCGAGACGCTGATGCAGAAGTACCTGCGTCTGCAGTCCCAGGCTCCCGCTTCTTCCTGAACGTTCAGCCCTTGTCGCTCTCGGCCGTGGCCGGGCGTGCGGGCTTGGGGCGCGGCGGCTTGGTGGTGTGGATCAGCAAGGTTGCCTTGTCCATATTGCCGGCCTGCAGTTCGGGCCAGGCCTTGAGGGAGTGGGCGATGCTGTCCTCGATCAGCTGGCGCTGGTCCGGCGCGGGCTTCTTGAGCACCCAGTTGGCGACTTCGGCCTTGTGCCCCGGATGGCCTATGCCGATGCGCAGCCGCCAGTAGTCGGCCGAGCCCAGCTGGGCATGGATATCGCGCAGGCCGTTATGGCCACCGTGGCTGCCGCCGCGCTTGAGCTTGACCTGACCGGGCTCGAAGTCCAGTTCGTCATGGACCACCAGGACTTCCTCGGGCTGGATCTTGAAGAAGCGCGCCAGCGCGCCCACCGACTTGCCCGACAGGTTCATGAAGGTCTGCGGCTGCAGCAGCCAGACGTTCTCGCCGCGCACGCTGGCACGGGCCATGAGGCCGAAGTAGCTGCGCTCGGGTACCAGCTGGACCTTGAGTTCGCGCGCCAGCGCATCAATCCACCAAAAGCCCGCGTTGTGGCGGGTGTCCTCATACTCCGGCCCGGGGTTGCCCAGGCCGACAAACAATTTGATCATCGGGCGATTATCTCCATGGCGGCCGCAGCAGGTGGGTGAGGGTGCTTCCCCATGCAAAAGGCCCACGCGAGGTGGGCCTTTTGCAGGTTTGCGGCAGCCGGGGCCACCGCAAGGGAAAGCCAAGAATTACTTCTTGCCCTTCTTGGCCGGAGCGGCCGGGGCTGCCACGGGAGCTGCCGATGCATCAGGAGCCACTTCGGGCAGCTTGATGGAGATCAGGGCGGGGTTCTTGTTGGAACCGCGCACCACGGCCTTCACGCCGTTGGGCAGCTTGACGCCTTGCAGGCCCAGGGTGGACTTGGAAGTCAGGCCGCTCAGGTCCACGGTGATGAACTCGGGCAGTTGGGCGGGCATGCACACCACGTCCAGTTCATGGACCAGGGGAGTGATCGTGCAGTTCTCGACCTTGACGGCCTGGGACTGTTCCATGCCTTCGAAGTGCAGCGGCACCTTCAGGTGAACCTTGGTCTTGTCGTCAACGCGCTGGAAGTCCACGTGCAGGATGAGCTGCTTGTAGGGGTGGAATTGCACGTCGCGCAGCACGACCTTGGAGGTCTGGCCGTTGACTTCCATGTCCAGGATGCTGGAGTGGAACACTTCCTTCTTCAGGGCGTGCCACAGGGCGTTGTGATCGATTTCGATCAGTTGGGCTTCGGCAGCACCGCCGTAGACGATGCCAGGGGCCTTGCCCGAATTGCGCAGACGGCGGCTCGCACCCGTACCTTGCTTGGCGCGCTCAAAAGCGACGAATTGCATAACTAACTCCTAGATGGATGGACCGCGACCAGCCTCATCCGTTGATAAAAGAACGCCTGTCCGATGCGGACCAGGCTGCTCTTGCGGTGTCCCGGGATGGTCCTGAAACCACTCCGGAACGCGCAAACCTCCCGAAGGAGGTTTGCTGGGTTCCGACCACGGGGGCCGATATTTTATTCAGAGAACAGGCTCAGCACCGAATCACCGGTGGAAATCCGCTGGATCGTCTGGGCAATCAGGGGTGCCACGGACAGTTGGCGGATCTTGCCGCAGGCCTGTGCCTCGGCGCTCAGGGGAATGGTGTTGGTCACCACGACCTCGTCCAGGGCGTTGCCGTTGCCGATGCGCTCGATGGCCGGACCCGAGAAGATCGGGTGCGTGCAGTAGGCATAGACGCTCTTGGCGCCGCGCTGCTTGAGCACTTCGGCCGCCTTCACCAGCGTGCCGGCGGTGTCGATCATGTCATCCATGATCACGCAGTTGCGGCCGTCGATATCGCCGATGACATGCATGACTTCGGAGACATTCGCCTTGGGGCGGCGCTTGTCGATGATGGCCAGGTCGCAACCGAGCTGCTTGGCCAGCGCACGTGCGCGGACCACGCCGCCGACGTCAGGGGAGACGACGATCAGGTCTTCGTAGTTCTTCTGGCGCAGATCGCCCAGCAGCACCGGCGTGGCATAGATGTTGTCCACGGGGATGTCGAAGAAGCCCTGGATCTGGTCTGCGTGCAGGTCCATGGTCAGGACGCGCTCGACGCCCACGGCCTGCAGCATGTTGGCCACGACCTTGGCCGTGATCGGCACGCGGGTGGAGCGCGGGCGGCGGTCCTGGCGGGCGTAGCCGAAGTAGGGAATCACCGCGCAGATGCGCTCGGCCGATGCACGCTTGAGCGCGTCCACCATAACCAGCAGTTCCATCAGGTTGTCGTTGGTCGGTGCGCAGGTGGATTGCACGACGAAGACGTCGCGCGTACGCACGTTCTGCTTGATCTCGACGGCGACTTCTCCATCGGAGAAACGACCCACGTCGGCTGCGCCCAGCGTGGTGCCGAGGTGCTGAACGATTTCAGTGGCCATGCCAGGATTGGCATTGCCGGTGAAGACCATGATGTCAGGATGATGTGAATGCATTGAGCGCCCCAGTACGATGGGTTTGCCTTGACGCGAAAGACGTTTGGCAGGGGAGGAAGGACTCGAACCCTCGCATGCCGGAATCAAAATCCGGTGCCTTTACCAACTTGGCGACTCCCCTACACAGGCCTTCTGCCGCAGGCAGACAGCCTATAAACTTTCATCTTTCAGCCAATCCTTGAGAGGATGGGCCTGCAGATTGCTGCAAACTCTGACATTCCAGGCGCCAGGGGCATCCTTTAAGTCAATCGTTTGCGTCAGTGGTGCAAATACTGCACTTCCTGAGCCCGTCATTCTAGCATGCAGTTTTAGTGAGTTTAGCCAAACAATGGCTTTTTTCACTTCAGGCTGCAGCCTTTCGGCGACAGGCTGCAAGTCGTTTTGGCCAAAGCCATAGTGATCTGCAGCAAAGTCTTCGATTGTAGCATGGGCATGATCGCGCTTGAGGGTTGCGTCGCGGAAGATGGATAGGGTCTCCAGCCCCGCCTCGGGCTTGACCACCACGAACCGTTGGGGCGGCAGGGCATTGGCCTGTTCCAGCGGCGTGATGTGCTCGCCTATGCCTTCCACCCAGGCGGAGTTGCCGCACAGAAAGAAGGGCACATCGGCGCCCAGGTCCAGTGCAATGCGCTGCAGCTCGCGCCGCGTCAGGTTCAACTGCCACAGGCGGTTCAGTGCGATGAGGGTCGATGCCGCATCCGACGAGCCCCCGCCCATCCCGGCCTGCGCCGGCAGGCGCTTTTCCACGCCGATGTGCACGCCCGCGCTGCAGCCGGTGGCCTGCTGCAGGGCCCGTGCGGCCCGCACGATGAGATCGTCGGCAGGAAGTGCCATGCCCGACAGGTCCTCGCGGCTGATCTGGCCGTCGCCACGCCTGTCGAAATGCAGCGTGTCATGCCAGTCCAACAGCATGAAGACCGATTGCAGCAGGTGATAGCCATCGGCGCGGCGGCCGGTGATGTGGAGGAACAGGTTGAGCTTGGCCGGAGCCGGCACGTCGTGGAGCGAGCGCATGGGCTGGAGAGGATGAGGGAAAAGAGGCAGGGGCGGCAGCTGGGGATGGAGCAGGCGCGCCCGGCGGAAATCAGGGCGTGTCGAGCACGATGCGCAGCACGGCCGGCGGCTGCGGGTCATGGCGCCGGGCGGACAGGCGGCCCTGCTCCATGCGGGAGAGGTCGACCTGCCAGCCTGCGGCAGCGGTGGCCCGGCCCTGCAGCCAGTCGAACAGGGCGGCAATGGGCAGATCGCTGCCCGTCAGCTCCTGCACCAGGGCGGGCAGCGAGTCCGAGGTCTTGCGCTCCTCGCCTTGTTGCAGGCTTGCCTGTCCCGGTTCCCAGAGCAGGCGCGCCAGTGTCGAGCCCAGGGGCGTGAACAGCAGCAGTTCGCCGCGCTGGGGGGTGCCCAGCAGCTCGAAGCCTGCGCTGAAGGATTGGTTTTGCGCATCTTCCACCTGCAGCGCCAGCCGGCCCGCCCAGTGGCCCGCAGCGGTGGGGGCGGTTGCGTCGGCCTGCAGCTGGCGGGGTGGCAGCGCACAGCCGGCCAGGGCCAGCAGTGCGGCGGCGGCCGCCGTGGCGCACAGCTGCCGGCGTGCAAGGGCGGGATGCGGCAACCCGGGCACGGCGCGGTGGCTCAAAGCGAGACGCCCAGGCGGCGCAGGGTTTCGCGCAGGGTCGTGTTGTCGGGACTGGTGGCCAGGCCCTGGCGCCAGATCTTCTGCGCGCGTTCGCGATCACCCTTGGCCCAGAGCACTTCGCCCAGGTGTGCGGCGATCTCCACGTCGGGGCGTGATGCGTAGGCGCTTTCGAGCAGCCTGAGGGCTTCGTCCAGGTCGCCCCGGCGGAATTTCACCCAGGCAAGGCTGTCGGTGATGAAGGGGTCGCCAGGCGACATTTCCAGCGCCTTGCCGACGAGCTTTTCGGCTTCATCCAGATGGATGCCGCGTTCGGCGAAGGAGTAGCCCAGCGCGTTGTAGGCGTGCTGGAAATCGGGCTGGCGCGCGATGATGCCGCGCAGCAGCCGCTCCATTTCGTCATGCTTGCCAATGCGCTCCGCCAGCAGGGCGGTGTCATAGGCGAGCTCGGCGTCTTCAGGGTCCTGCTTTTGCAACTCGGCCTGCAGCGCGTAGGCCTGGGCATTCTGATTGGCATCGCGCAGCAGCTGCACTTCGGCCAGGCGCTTGAGCCGCTGCTGGCTGGGGCCGCTGGCGGGCACGGCCTCGATGAGAGCGCGGGCTTCCTTGAGCTTGCCCTGGCGCGCGAGCAGGGCGGCACGGCGCGCCTGCACGCTCAGCAGGTTGGGCGCGTCGTCGATGCGGCGCAGCAGGGCGTCGGCCTCGGCGAACTTGCCCTGCTTTTCTGCAATCTGGGACTGCAGCAGGTAGTACTGGGACTGGGCCGCACTGCGCGCCACACCGGCGGGAATCTGCGGCACGAGCTTGCCGAAGCGCTCGGTGGACGCCTGGGCTGCATCCACGTCGTTGGACTGCAGCTGCAGCGCGGCCAGGGTGGCCCAGGCTTCGGCGTAGTCGGGGGAATCCACGGTGATGGAGACCAACTGTTGGCGGGCCTCGTCCATGCGCTGCTGGCCCAGCAGCACGCGGGCATAGGCCATGCGCATCTGGGCTGAAGGGTTCTTGGCCAGGTAGCGTTTGACGATGGGCTCCGCCTCGGGCATGCCGGCTTCCAGCAGCTCCATGGACAGCAGGGCCACGGGGCCGGTATCGGGTGTCAGCGCCTGTGCCTTTTGCACGGCCTGCATGGCGGCAGCCTTCTGCCCGGCGCCCAGGCGCATGTGGCCGATGGTGGCCCAGGCAAGGGGGCCGCTGGCGGGGTTGTCGGTCTCGCCAGCCATGGCCTGCTCGACCACATCGGCCGCCAGGGCCTTGTCGCTGGCGTTGTTGTAGAGCTGGGTGATGCCCAGGTAGGTGGCGGGCTTGGAGGGCGCAGGCGTGGCCTCGATCTCGCGCTTCAGATAGCTGCCGGTATCGGCGATGCGGTTCAGTGCCACCAGGATCTGGAGCACGAAGCGGTTGGCGTCGCGGGACTGGGGAAACGCGTCGAGCCAGGCACGGGCATTGGCCAGTGCGCGCTCGCCGGAGCGCGACTGAAGCGCCAGCTCGGTGCCACGCCGGTACAACTGCTCGCTGCCGCTGGTGCGAGCGGCTTCCATCATCATGGCCTGGGCGTCGCCCAGCGCACCTTCGCTGGCGGCGATCTCGCCGACCAGGATCTCGTAGAACAGCTCGGCGTTGAGGGCGGCGCGATCGTCCTCCGCAGAGGCGGCGGCGGACGAGGGAGGTTCGGGGGATTCCGTCTCGATGGTGGCTGCGGTCTTGCCTGGGAGT
Organism: Delftia sp. BGA-UO-ETr-SB1; assembly: GCF_059567865.1. Lineage (NCBI taxonomy): Bacteria > Pseudomonadati > Pseudomonadota > Betaproteobacteria > Burkholderiales > Comamonadaceae > Delftia > Delftia sp. BGA-UO-ETr-SB1. Next base: position 1,346,759 of record NZ_JCAQOW010000006.1, read on the forward strand.
GCCCAGGCAGTGGCGGAACCCATGGCCAGGGCTGCTGCCACGGCAAGTCCCTGAAGGCGAAGGCGATGATCCATCGAACCATAATAATCGAAGCCCAGACCACATTTCGCACAACTACAGCACAACCCGGATCGCATGCCTGAATTGCCAGAAGTAGAAGTCACGCGGCGCGCTTTTGCCGCGCAGATCGCCGGAGCGCGCATTGAATCCGTGGCCTTGGGCAAGCCCTTGCGCTGGCCGTTGGGCATTGCCCCCGAGCTGCTGGCCGGGCGCGATGTGCACGGCGTGCGCCGGCGCGGCAAGTATCTGCTGATGGAACTGAGCGAGGGCCTGCTGATGCTGCACCTGGGCATGTCGGGCAGCCTGCGTTTCGTGGCCCCCCATGAAGCACCGCTGGGACCTGCAGGGACGCATGACCATTTCGACCTGCAGACCAGCAAGGGCCTGCTGCGGCTGCACGATCCGCGGCGCTTTGGTGCGGTGATGTATGTGGCGGCCGAGAGCGATCCCTGGGCGCGCAGGCTGCTGGACCATCTGGGGATGGAGCCGCTGGATGACAGTTTCTCGTTCGAGACCTTCCGGGCCGGCCTGAAGGCCAGCCGCACGCCCATCAAGCAATTGCTGCTGAACGGCAGCGTGGTCGTGGGCGTGGGCAATATCTATGCGTCCGAGGTGCTGTTCATGGCGCGCATCGCGCCCACGCAGCCGGCCTGCGAGGTCGGGCCGCGCAAGGTGCGCCGGTTGTTCGAGGAGATCCGCCGCGTGCTGGCCCTGGCGGTGGAGCAGGGCGGCACGACGCTGCGCGATTTCTCCGCACCCGACGGCATGGCCGGCCACTTCCAGTTGCAGGCCAAGGTCTATGGCCGCGAAGGCCTGCCCTGCACGCACTGCGGCTCGCCCGTGCAAATGCTGCGCCAGGGGCAGCGCAGCACCTACTACTGCGCGCGGTGCCAGAAGGCGGGATGATCGCTTCAAAAAACGGAGCGAATTTTCAACGTCTCGTAACGCCTGTTGCGGCTGCATTGCGGCAGGTCTCGCGAAGCATTTGCACAAAACGCCTGTTTCTGTAAATTTCAGGCACCAACCGCTGCAGATTGATGGTGAAATATTGTTTCATTTGTAAATAAACGATATTTTGTCCTTAATCCCCCCGCTCCAGGGGCCGGCCTTGGGGCGCCGCAGCAGGCAAAACGGGGCGACGGTGCTATATTTTGAAGAGAACAGGCATCACGCTTGCGGCGCAATGTCGAGGCGATCACTAGGCATCGGCAGACATTGGCGATGCAATGGCGGGGGAAACACGTGGGACCATCATTCAACGAGCAATTCGACCAGCACGGCGCATGGCGCCGCGGCTTTGCGCAGCAATTGCATGCGCTGCGCGAATGGCTGCAGTCCCAGGAGCTGCTGGATGTCGCGGTGCAGGAGCGGCTGCAGCGGCTGGAAGCCCAGGTGCGTGGCGACAAGGTCATGGTGGCCTTCGTGGCCGAGTTCTCGCGCGGCAAGTCCGAGCTGATCAATGCGGTCTTCTTCGCCCACTATGGCCGCCGCCTCATGCCGGCCAGCGCAGGGCGCACGACCATGTGCCCCGCCGAGCTGGGCTGGGAAGCCGAGCTGCAGCCCAGCCTGCGCCTGCTGCCCATCGATACGCGCGAATCGCTGGAAAGCCTGGGCCAGTGGCGCGCCCGTCCCGAGGCCTGGCTGCAACTGCCGCTCGACGTGAACAATGCCCAGCAGATCGCCGACACGCTGGCCAAGGTGGCCGAAGTGCGCAAGGTTTCCGTGGAACTGGCGCGGACCTGGGGCTTCTGGCATGACGAGGACCAGGGCGGCAATCCCTTCGTGGATGAGCAGGGCCTGGTCGAGGTGCCCATGTGGCGCCACGCGCTGATCAACATGCCCCATCCCCTGCTCAAGCAGGGTCTGGTCATTCTGGACACGCCTGGCCTGAATGCCGTGGGCGCCGAGCCCGAGCTGACGGTCAACCTGATCCCCCAGGCCCATGCCGTGGTCTTCGTTCTGGCGGCCGATACCGGCGTGACCAAGTCCGATCTGGCCATCTGGCGCGACCATGTGCTGCCGCCCGATGTGGCTTCGGGCCAGCATGCGCTGGCCGACTCCCGCCTCGTGGTGCTCAACAAGATAGACACACTCTGGGACAGCCTGAGTTCCGCGTCGCAGGTGCAGGCCCAACTGCAGCGCCAGCGCCAGGAGTCGGCACAGATGCTGGGCCTGCCCATGGAGCGGGTGCTGCCCGTGTCGGCGCAAAAGGGCCTGGTGGCCAAGGTCTCCAGCAACGATGCGCTGCTGCAGGCCAGCGGACTGCCCGTTTTCGAGAACATGCTGGCCGAGGGCATCATGGGCCAGCGCCAGAAGGTGCTGCAGACGGCCGTCAGGGCCAATGTGCAGCAGTTGCAGGTCGAGGTGGAGCGCGTGCTCAACATCCGCCGCCGCGACCTGGACGACCAGATGGCCGAGCTGCGCAGCCTGCGCGGCAAGAATGCCAGCGTCATCGCCTCCATGCGCCACCGCATCGAGAGCGAGCAGCAGGATTTCGATGCCAGCGCCGCCAGGATCCAGGCCGTGCGGCTGGTGCACATGCGCATGCTGCGCGACATCTTCCGCCAGCTGGGTTCCAGCGCGCTCAAGCAGGAACTGGTCGATCTCAAGGATGCGCTGGAGCAGCGCGGCCTGAAGCTGGGCGCCCGCAAGGTCTATGCCGAAACCTTCGAGCGCCTGCGCACCGTGGCGACCCGGGCCCAGGCGCAGGCCGGAGAGATCCAGTCCATGCTGGGCGCGACCTTCAAGGAACTCAATGCAGAGTTTGGCTTCTCGCTGCAGGCTCCGGCCCAGCTGGAACTGGCCGAGTTCGGCGGCGACCTGCAGCGCATCGAGGCCAGCTATACCCAGTACCTGGGCCTGGGCCACGCGCTCAGGCGCAGCAATCCTGCGTTTGCGCAGCGCCTGATCAAGGCGCTTGCGATGCGGTTGCGCACGGTGTTCGAGTCTGCAGCCAACGACGTGGACATGTGGAGCAAATCCGCCACGGCCCAGCTCGATGCCCAATTGAAGGAGCGCAAGCGCAGCTTTGCCCGCCGCATCGAAGCGGTGGACCGCATACAGAATGCGGCCTCGGGCCTGGTGGAACGCATTGCAGAGATCGAGACCGCCGACGAACAGCTCACGGCCTTGCAGCTGCAGCTGGGGCAGGCCACCATGGAACTGCTGCAACCCCTGTCGCCCACGCCCGCCTTCCCCGGCCTGGCAAAGGCTGCACAGGAAACTTCACTGACTGCTTGATATCTTGACCTTTCCCTCGATTGCCACGCCCGTCGTGCAGTGGCAGGCGTCGCATGGACGCAATCACCTGCCCTGGCAGCAGACGCGCGATCCCTACCGCGTCTGGCTCTCCGAAATCATGCTGCAGCAGACCCAGGTGAGTACCGTGCTGGGCTACTACCAGCGCTTTCTCGATGCCTTCCCCGATGTCGCCAGCCTGGCGGCCGCACCGCAGGACGCGGTGCTGGCGCTGTGGAGCGGCCTGGGCTACTACAGCCGCGCGCGCAACCTGCACCGCTGTGCCCAGGCCGTGGTTCAGGACTGGGGTGGTGCCTTTCCCGGCAGGGCCGAGGATCTGGCCACGCTGCCTGGCATAGGCCGGTCCACGGCGGGCGCCATCGCCTCCTTTTGCTTTTCCGAGCGTGTGCCCATCCTCGATGCCAACGTGCGGCGCGTGCTCACGCGCGTGCTGGCTTTCGATGCCGATCTGGCGGTCGCCAGGAACGAGCGCGAACTGTGGGACCTGGCCCAGCAGCTGTGCCCCACCGAAGACCTGCAGCAGGCCATGCCCCGCTATACCCAGGGCCTGATGGACCTGGGTGCCACCATCTGCACGCCGCGCAAGCCCAGCTGCCTGGTCTGTCCGCTGCAGCCGCAGTGCCGGGCAGCCCGCTTTGGCAATCCCGAAAACTATCCCGTGCGAACGCGCAAGCTCAAGCGCAGTTCCGAGGCTTGGTGGCTGCTGATCGCCGTGGACGGGCAGGGCCGCGTATGGCTGGAGCGCCGTCCGCAGCAAGGCATCTGGGCGGGGCTTTATGCGCCGCCCGTGTTCACCGGGCGCGAGGCGCTGGAGCAGGCGGTGGCACAGCATTGGCCTGGAACGGCGCCCCTGGACTGGACCGATCTGCCCGCCTTCCTGCATGTGCTCACCCACCGCGATCTGCACCTGCATCCGGTGCGCCTGCGCGTGCAGGGCGGCGGCATCGATGCCGCCACGCCGGACGGCCAGGGCTGCTGGGCCGATGCCGGGGCCTGGGCCGACATGGGCCTGCCAGCCCCGGTACGCAAGCTGCTGGATGCGCAGTTCGCGGGCTGAGGCCACGGCCGGCCCGGCTGGCTAGAACCTGCGGCGCGGCAGCAGCAGGGCGCATCGCAGCAGCATCCAGGCCAGCCACTGTTCCCGTGCGCCGGGCGTGCGCCTGGCGCGTGCGGTGGCGTCGGCAATGTGCAGGCGCAGGGAGCCAAGGGCATGGCGGTCCCCGCTTTGCACGGCCTGTTGCCAGGCCTGCTCGCAGCGCTGGCGCTCCAGCGCCTGATTGTCCGGGCTGCGGATATCGCTGATGGCGGTGATGGTGCTCATGGCTGCAGCGCTCCCACGGTGGGTGGGGTGCCCGCGTCTTCACCGCCGCGGTCGCCATCCTGCCGGCCGAAGGCATACCAGTCCACATGCCGCGTGCAGACCATGATCAGGGCCAGCACCGCGAACAGCGCGATCGATCCCACGATGAGCGCGCTTTGCTCCAGTTGCAGCAGCACGTACAGCAGGCCGTAGAGGGCGGCGATGCCCGCCGCAAACGGCAGGCCGCGGCGCAGGCTGCCCAGGATGTGGCTGGCGTAGTAGCCCAGCAGCAGCACGCAGGCCGAGGCGGCAATGCCGTAGGCGCTGGCAAATCCCATGTGCTCCGACAGGCTGATCAGCAGCAGGAAGAAGCTGCACAGCGCCGATCCCACCAGCAGGTACTGGATGGGATGCACGCGCAGCTGCTTGAGCACCTCGAACAGGCCGACGGCCACGAAGGTCAGCACCACGAAGAGCAGGCCGTACTTGGTGGCGCGGTCGCTCAACGAGTAGGCGTTGATGGGGTCCACGAAGTCCGTGTCCAGCGATTCCAGGCAAGGGCCGCTGTTGGGGGCATGGGCGGTGGCCGCGTATTCCTCCATGTCGCGGCGGCCGGGCTGGCACAGCGGCTGCTGGTCGGTGAAGGCCTGGCGTGCGGACGAGGCCAGGGCCGAGAGATTCCAACTGGCTTCGAAGCCCTTGTCGCTGATCTCCCGCCGGTTGGGTAGAAAGCTGCCACCGAACGAGGGATGGGGCCAGTCGGCCGACAACTGGACCTGGCTGTGGCTGCCCAGCGGCACGAAGGCCAGCTTTTCGGTGCCCACCAGTTCCAGGGCAATCTTCAGTTCAAGGGGCCCGTCCTTCTTGAGCAGGGCCGGCGCCAGTTCCGCCTGCAGGCCCTGCGAGTAGCGCTCCAGTGATGTGCCGGGGCCCACGTCCAGGCTCTTGCCATCGGCTTCGATGGTGGCCGAGCGTATGCCGCGCGGATCGGTGAGCGACAGCGCCACGCGCAGTGCGCCGCAGCGCACGGTCTGGTTGGCCGCCGTGTCGATGGAGGGCTTTTCCAGGTACTGGGCGGCGTTCGTGAAGCTGGCGCTGATGCTGTCCTGCATGGCATAGGTGCTGACCTGGTGCAGGCCGCGCGAGCGCTCCTCCATGCGCGCCGTGGCCTGGTGGCGCAGTTGGTCGGGCAGCAGCATGCGCTGGAACTGGCGCGTGGTCCATTCGGTCTTGCTGCCTTTTTCCACGCCCGTGGTCTCGGTGCAGTTTTGCACCAGCACCGGGCCCATCAGCGTCTGGCGGCCAGCCAGGCTGGCGACCACGCCCTGCACGGCGTTGTCGCGGTTGCGTATGCGGTCCCGCACCACGTCGTGTATCAGGCCCAGGCCCAGCATCAAAAGGCCCAGCATGACCAGCAGGGCCACGCCTTTGGCAAGCAGTCGGTTCTTCATTCCACATCCCGTTCGTTGATCGTGGACGCAGTCTGGGCGGGGGCTGTGTGGCCGGAATGAAGTGTGTGAAGCGGGTGTGAAGTCGGATTCGCAGGGCCGATAGGGGGTGGGCATCAGTGTGCCCGCAGTGGCCAGTTCAGCGTGACACGCAGCCCGGGCTGGGCGTTGGCGGCCTGCATGCTGCCGCCGTGCAGCAGCATGATGCGCAGCACGATGGACAGGCCCAGGCCCGTGCCGCTGCGCTCTCCGTTGGGACGGGGGGTGGTGAAAAAGCGTTCGCCCAGCCGGCCGAGTAGCGCCTCGGGCACGCCGGGGCCGTGGTCACGCACGCTGACGCGGCCGGGCTCCAGGTCCACGTGGATGCTGCTGCCCTCGGGTGCGAAGTCGATGGCGTTGCTCAGCAGGTTGCTCAGGGCCAGCACCACCAGGTCCTGCTCCCAGGGGCCGCTGCTGTCCTGGCCTTGCAGCACCAGCTGGATGCGGCGCTGGTGCGCTGCGCTGTGGACTTGCGCCATGGCCTGTTCGGCACAGGCCTGCAGGCTGCAGGCCGTGTGCGCGTGCAGGGCGCGGCGCTGCTCCAGCTGGCTCAGGCGCAGCAACTGGTCCACGAGGTTTTGCAGGCGCTGGCACTGGTCCACCACCTGGCGCGCGAACAGTTCGCGGTCGGCCGGGGGCAGGTCTTCCTGCAGCAGCTCGCCTGCGCCACGGATGGCAGCCACGGGGCTCTTGAGTTCGTGCGTGAGGGCGCGCACATAGCCTTCGATGTAGTCGCGCCCTTCCAGGCGGCTGCGCATGTTCTCCATGGCGCGAGCCAGCTCGCCCAGCTCGCCGGGCATGCGCGGGGCCTCGGGCATGGGAGGGGCGGTGGTGGGGGAGGCGGCCTCGTTGAGCGTGGGCGCCTGTACCTGCTGGGCATAGCTGCGCAGGCGCCGCACATGGATGACCAGCCACCAGGTCACGGCAAAGCCCACGCCGGCCGACAGCAGCAGGAACAGCAGGCCGCCGCGCAGCATCTTGCTTTCCGCGCTGTCCACGATCTTCTGCACCGAGTGGGCGGGTTTGGAGGCGGTGAGCACGCCCGCCACGCGGCCATCGACCATGATGGGTGCCGAGACATACATGACGCTGCTGGCCTCGTCGTTCTGCACCTCGCGCGTGGTGCGTGCGCCGTATTCGCCGCGCAGCGTGCGGTACACGTCGCGCCAGCGCGAGTAGTCGGCGCCCTGGTCCAGGCCGGCGGAGTCGAACAGCACCAGACCCTTCTGGTCCGTGACGGTGACGCGCATATCCAGGCTGGTCTTGCGCGTGTCCCAGATCCAGACCTTGACGGTCTGGTTGGCATAGGCCTGCATGTGGCGCGCGAAGCGGCTGTCGGCGGGGCTTTGCTGCAGCACGCCGCTGGCCATGTCGTCGCTGGCCAGCGCGGCCAGGGCGTAGGCGGTTTCGATCAGCGTGTCCTCGGTCACCTTGCGCACGCTGGGCTTGACCTCGACCATGAAGACGCGCAGCACGAAGAATGCGGCCAGGCCGTTGATGACGAAAAAGGCGAAGAACAGCCGCAGTCCGAGGCGCATGGCGTGCTGCGGTGGCTCAGCCCGGCAGCGTCAGGCTGTAGCCCATGCCGCGGTGGGTGGTGATGAAGTCCTGCTGCGGCGCCTGGGCGCGCAGCTTGGCGCGCAGGGTCTTGACGTGCGTATCCACGGTGCGGTCCGTGCTGTCGCTGTCCTGGCCCCAGATGCTGTCGAGCAGGAACTCGCGGCTGAGGATGCGCCCGGGGCGCTCCAGCAGGCAGCGCAGCAACTGGTACTCGCGCCGCGTCAGCTCCAGGGGCACACCCTGCATGCGCACGCGCTGGCCTTGGGTATCGATGCTGAACAGGGCATCGGCCGGCGCTGCGCTGGCCGTTGGCGCGGGCTGCAGGCGCTGCGCACGGCGCAGCAGGGCGCGGGTACGGGCCACCAGCTCGCGCGGGCTGAAGGGTTTGGTCAGGTAGTCGTCGGCGCCCAGCTCCAGGCCCAGCACGCGGTCCATTTCCTCGCCGCGTGCGCTGAGCACCAGCAGCGGCACGGCGGCGCCGGCCTGGCGCAGCTCGCGGCACCAGTCCAGGCCGTTGCCATCGGGCAGGCCCACGTCCAGCAGCAGGGCATCGGGCGGCTGTGCCTGCCATTGCGCGCGTGCATCGGCCAACTGCAGGCAGTGGCGCACGGCGATGCCGTCACGCTCCAGCGCATAGCAGACAGTGCGCGCGATGGCGGGGTCGTCCTCCACCAGCAACACACGCGGAGCGTTCGTCATCGGCAAGCCTTGCATCGCAGTGTTCCGGAGGCGGGGCCTGGCGCTCAGACGTCGTGCGCAAGCAAGTCGGCAGGCTTGAGCGTGGGCCGGCTGTCCAGCGAGCGGTGCCGGCACAGCGTGGGCCAGCGCGGGGCAAAGTGCCGCGCCAGTTCCTCGACCAGGAAGACCGAGCGGTGCTGGCCCCCCGTGCAGCCGATGGCCACGGTGACATAGCTGCGGTGGTTGCTGGCCATCATGTCCAGCCAGGACTCCAGGAACTGCTGGATGTCTCGGCGCATCTGGTCCACGCCGGGCTGCTGGCGCAGGAACTCGGCCACGGGCGCGTCCATGCCGGTCAGCGGGCGCAGCTGGGGCTCGTAGTGCGGGTTGGGCAGCATGCGCACATCGAACACATAGTCGGAATCCGAGGGCAGGCCGTGCTTGAAGCCGAAGGACTGGAAGACCAGGGTCATCTGGCCCACCGGGGCCGCAATCAGCTCCTTGATATAGCTTTGCAGCTGGGACGAGCGCAGGTGGCTGGTGTCGATGACATGCGACTTCTCGCGCAGGTCGCCCAGCAGCTCGCGCTCGGTTTCTATGTCCTGGACCAGGGCGCGGCGGCCTTCGGCGACCGGCCCCTGCGACAGCGGATGGCGGCGCCGGGTTTCGGAGAAGCGCCGCACCAGGGTGCCCGTGGTGGCGTCCAGAAAGACCAGGTGGGGCACGACGCCCTGGCGCTGCAGCCGTTCCAGCTGGCCGGGCAGGTGGGGCAGTCCGCCGGCGCTGCGCGCATCCATGGCAATGGCCACCTTGTTGCTGTGGCGGCCGTGCTCCAGTTCGACGAAGGCGGACAGCAGCTCGGGGGGCAGGTTGTCCACGCAGTAGTAGCCGGCATCCTCCAGCGCATGCAGGGCGACGGATTTGCCCGATCCGGACATCCCGGTGATCAGCACGATCTCAAGCGACATGGCATCAGCCTCCATTGGTGTTGCGCGCGCCGTTGGCCGCGCGTCCCGGCTTGGACCGTGTGCGGTCGGCATCGGCCTGGGGCCGCTGCCGGCCGGCCCGTCGCGGGGGTGGGCGGGGTGCAGGTGCCTGGCGCGCCATGGCCAGCATTTCGCGGGCATGGGCCATCGTGGTTTCGGACTGGCGCTCGCCACCGAGCATGCGCGCCAGCTCGGCCTCGCGTGCGGCGCTGTCCAGCGGCTGCACGGTGCTGAGCGTGCCTTGCCTGGCGCGCTGCTTGGCCACCAGGTAGTGCTGGTCGGCGCAGGCGGCAACCTGCGGCAGATGGGTGACGGACAGCACCTGCCGCGATCGGCCCAGTGCGTGCATGAGGCGGCCCACGGTCTCGGCAACGGCGCCGCCCACGCCCGAGTCCACCTCGTCGAAGATCAGCGTGCCGGCCTCGCCCAGCTCGCTGGTGGTCACGGCGATCGCCAGCGAAATGCGCGACAGCTCGCCGCCCGAGGCCACCTTGGCAATCGGCTTGGGACTGGCCCCAGGATGGCCGGCAACCAGGAAGGCCACGCTGTCCACGCCAAAGGCACCAGGGGAGTCGGCCGTGGACAGGGCGGCCTCGAACAGGCCGCCTTCCATGCCCAGGCCCTGCATGGCCTGGGTGATGGCGCGCGACAGGCGCGGCGCGGCCAGGGCGCGCTGCTGCGACAGCACCCGGGCGCTGGCCTGGTAGTGCTGCTGCGCCGATTGCTCGGCCGCATGAAGGGCCTCGATGTCCACGGCGGCGTCCAGCTGCTGCAGCTCCTGGCGCCATCCGGCCAGCAGCGCGGGCAATTCATCGGGCGTGCGGCGGTAGCGGCGCGCCAGCTGCATCCACAGCGACAGGCGCTCATCGAGCTCGGCCAGGCGCTCGGGGTCCAGGTCGGCGCGGCGCAGATAGCTTTGCAGCGAATGGCGCGCATCCTGCGCCTGGGCCATGCACGAGGCCAGCACGTCGGCAATGTTCTGGAAGTCGGGCTCCAGGTGCTCCTGGTTCTGGATCAGGTGGCTGGCGCGGCCCAGCGGAGTGATCACGCCGGCCTCGTCGTCCTCCAGCATCTGCAGCGTGGTCTGGGCGGTGTCGATCAGGGTCTGGGCATGGGACAGGCGCGTGTGCTGGGCATTGAGCTCGTCCCACTCGTCGGCCTGCGGGGCCAGCTTGTCGAGTTCGGTGATCTGCCACTGCAGCCGCTCGCGCTCGCGCTGCAGGCTGTCCTGGGCGGATTGCGCATGCTGCAGCGCCTGCCGGGCCTGGGACCAACGGCTCCAGCAGCCCTGGACCTCGCGGCTGTCGATGCCCGCATAGGCATCGAGCAGGGCGCGCGCCGCATCGGGCCGCGTGAGGCTTTGCCAGGCATGCTGGCCGTGGATGTCGATGAGCTGCTCGCCCAGGGCGCGCAGCTGCGTGGCCGTGGCCGGCGTGCCGTTGATCCAGGCGCGGCTGCGGCCCTGGGTGTCCACCGTGCGCCGCAGCAGCAGGCTGCTGTCCTCGCAGGCCAGGCCTGCGGCCTCCAGCCAGGGGCGCAGCCGCGCGCAGCCGTCGAACTCCACGCAGATGTCGGCCTGGGTGCAGCCTTCGCGCACCACGTCGGCGTCGGCGCGGGCGCCCAGGGCCAGCTGCAATGCGTCGATCAGGATGGATTTGCCGGCGCCGGTCTCCCCGGTCAGCACGGTGAAGCCCGCATGCCAGTCCAGATCCAGGGCCTGCACGATCACGAAGTCGCGCAGAACGATGCGCTTGAGCGCCATGGTCAGGCGCCTCCCTCGTTCCAGCCCAGTTTCTTGCGCAGCGTGGCGAAGTAGTTCCAGCCCTTGGGGTGCAGAAAGCGCACGCTGTGGTGGGCGCGGCTCACGAGGATGCGGTCGCCGTGCTGCAGCGAGGCCAGGGACTGCATGTCGAAATTGGCGCTGACATCGCGCCCGGCCACGACCTCGATCGTGACCTCGTTGGCATCGGACAGCACGATGGGGCGGTTGGACAGGTTGTGCGGCGCAATGGGGGCCATCACCCAGGCAGGGATGGAAGGGTGCATCATCGGCCCGCCGGCGGACAGCGCATAGGCCGTGGAGCCCGTGGGCGTGGCCACGATCAGGCCGTCGGCGCGCTGGTTGGAGACAAAGCGGCCGCCCACCTCGATGCGCAGCTCCACCATGCCCGATGTGCCGCCGCGGTTGACCACCACGTCGTTCATGGCCAGGGCCTCGAACACGCACTGGCCGTCGCGGATCACGCGGGCGCACATCAGAGGACGCAGGTCCTCCTCGTATTCGCCCTGCAGCATGGGCGTGAGCGTGGCCTCGAAGTCCTCCAGCGCGATGTCCGTGACAAAGCCCAGGCGGCCCTGGTTCACCCCGATCAGGGGCGTTCCGTATTGCGCCAGGTGCCGGCTCACGCCGAGCATGGTGCCGTCGCCGCCGACGACCAGGCCCAGGTCGCAATGCCTGCCCAGGCCATCGACATCGAGGGTGGGGTAGTCTGTGAGCCCTGCGTGCAGGGCCGATTGGGTATCAAGCACGACTTCGCAGCCCTGGCGCCTGAGGAAGTCCGCAATGCGCTCAAGCGCGTTGCTGGCATTCTCGGACGGGGCGCTTGCGCTGGGAGCGTGGTACTTCCCGATCAAGGCAACGTGGCGAAACGTGGACGTCATTTCTGGAAATTACATCATTAAAATCATCACATGCTCGACGAACGTGCCAAGTTGTTGCTCAAAGCGCTGATCGAGCGTTATATCGCTGACGGCCAGCCTGTGGGCTCGCGAACCCTGTCGCGTGCGTCGGGGCTTGAATTGTCGCCTGCCACGATACGCAATGTGATGGCTGACCTCGAAGACCTGGGGTTGATCATCAGCCCGCACACCTCGGCGGGCCGCATTCCGACCGCCCGGGGCTACCGGCTGTTCGTGGACACCATGCTCACTGCAGACCGTGCCGATATCGTGACGCCCGAGCTCGTGCCCGAGCAGCCGCAGAAAGTCATCGCCAACGCCGCCAACCTGCTTTCCAGCCTTTCCCAGTTCGTGGGCGTGGTGCTGGTGCCGCGCCGCACCTCGGTGTTCAAGCACATCGAATTCGTGCGGCTGTCGGAGCGGCGTTTTCTGGTCATCATCGTATCGCCCGACGGTGACGTGCAAAACCGCGTCATCTTCACCGACGTGGACTACTCGTCCTCGCAGCTGATCGAAGCCTCCAACTTCCTCAACAGCCACTACGCGGGCCTGGCCATGGAGGAGGTGCGCGAGCGCCTCAAGGGCGAGGTGGAGCTGCTGCGCGGCGAGGTGGCCACGCTCATGCAGGCGGCCGTCAACATCGGCACGGAGGCCATGACCAGCGCCCAGGAGGACGTGGTCATCGCGGGCGAGCGCAACCTGCTGTCGGTCAGCGATTTCTCCAGCGACATGGGCAATCTGCGCCGCGCCTTCGACCTGTTCGAGCAAAAGACCCAGATCCTCAGGCTGCTGGATTTTTCCAGCCAGGCGGAAGGCGTGCGCATCTACATCGGCGGTGAAAGCCAGGTCGTGCCTTTCGAGGAGCTGTCCGTGGTCAGCGCGCCCTACGAGCTCGACGGCAAGGTGGTGGGCACGCTGGGCGTGATCGGGCCCACCCGCATGCACTACGACCGCATGATCCAGATCGTGGACATCACCTCCAAGCTCGTCAGCAATGCGCTGAGTCACAAGCGCTGAGTCCTGCGGGTTAGGCTCTACAATAGTTGTTTGCCATGGCCTGCATCCGTGCTGCCTTGGTGAATCAGGGGCCTTAGCTCATGCTTGGTTAGAGCAGCGGACTCATAATCCGTTGGTGCCCAGTTCGACTCTGGGAGGCCCTACCATCCATTGGTATGAAAAGCCTGCCGCCTTTCCGGGCGGCAGGCTTTTTTGCTGGGCGCACGGCGCTGCATGGCGATGCCATCGCCCGGTTGCCAGGAAATGCGGTCGCCGGGTTTTTTGCAGAAATATGGCGCTTTTGTCCGGGAGCCCCAAAACCCGCTGCTACAATGCGAAGCGTTGCGGCTGTAGCTCAGCTGGATAGAGTACTTGGCTACGAACCAAGGGGTCGTGGGTTCGATTCCTGCCAGCCGCACCAAAAAACGCAAAGCCCTGAAGTTGAAAAACTTCAGGGCTTTTTCGTTTTCTGCATCCGCATCCCTGAGATGCCAGTCAGGCCTGTTCCGCTTTCGGCAGCGCGATGCTGAAGGCGCTGCCCTGGCCGGGCGTGCTTTCTATCTCAAGCTGCCCGCCATGGCGGGCGGCCACGGTGCGCACAAAGGCCAGGCCCAGGCCCACGCCGTCGAGGTGCTGGTGATGGTCCAGGCGCTCGAACGGCTGGCTCAGCCGGGCGACGGCCTGCCCATCCATGCCGGGCCCGTGGTCCCGGATGGTGATGCGGCAATGGCCTGCGTCCTGCCGCAGCAGGCATTGCACCGTGGCGAGGTTGGCCTGATCTGCGCGCGCTCCGTACTTGATGGCGTTGCCGATCAGGTTGACGGCCGCGCGGTGGAGCATGCCCGCATCGCCCAGCACGGGGCATTCCTGTTCGGGCAGGTGGAACTCCAGCTGCACGTGGGCCGCAGAGGCCTGGGCCCAGCAGCTTTCCACGGCCTGGTCCAGCACCAGGCCCAGGTCCAGCCGTTCCCGGCGCAGCGCCTGCTGCTGGGCGCGTGCCAGGTGCACGAAATCGTCGGCCAGCTGCAGGGAGGCCTGGGCATAGCCTTCGATGCGCGGCAGCAGGAGGCCGAGGTCGGGCGCCTGTACGGCGCCGCGCTGCATCTCCAGCAAGGTGATGATGGATGCCACGGGCGCCCGGATGTCGTGCGAGATGAACTGCATGGCCAGGTCGCGCTGGGCCTGGGCGCTGCGCAGATCGCTGATATCGACCAGGGTGATCAGCCAGCCCGTGGTGGGCGGTGCCTCGAAGGTCTGGGTCAGCAGCATCAGGCTGCGTCCCATGGGGTCGCGCCCCTCGCTGCTGGGCGGCAGGCCGTGGGTGGCAAGTACCTCGGGCGTGAGCAAGGGCTGGCCGGCGGATGCGCCGGCTGCCGTGTCCAGTGCCCGCAGACCATCGAGCAGCCGGGGCAGGGCATCGCCGGCCCTGAGGCCATGCCCCAGGCTGCGTGCATAGGCGTGGGCTGCGGCATTGGCCAGCAGTACATGGCCCTGCCGGTCGCAGACAAAGGTGGGCGAGGGCAGCTGGCGCAGGCTTTCGCTGACGAAATGGTGCAGGGCGCGCAGTTGGCGCGAAGCCTGCTCCACGGCCGCGATGCGCTGGTCCAGCAGGTCGCCGCCCAGGCGCAGCGCGGTGGGCAGGCCCTGCCCCTGCAGGTCGCGCAGCTCCAGCGCCAGAAAGCGCGCGGCGGCGCGCAGGCGCAGCCAGCTCCATAGCGGATAGGCCAGGGCCAGGCCCAGCAGGCCGGCTGCAGGCGCCGTCTGCACCTGCCACAGGCGCGGTGCAAGCCCGGCCAGCGAAAGGCAGGCCAGGGCCAGCAGCGCGCAGGCCAGCATGCCGCCCGACGGGCCCAGCCAGGCCAGGGCCAGCAGGGCCAGCAGCACGGCTGCCGCATTGAGCGCGCGGTTGAGCGTGGCCGACGCGGGATGCACATGCGATCCCTGTAGGCTGCCGTTGAGTACATGGGCCAGCATCTCCACGCTGGAGATGGGCCGCGCGCTGGTGCCCAGCGGTGCGGTGAAGCGGCTGCCCAGGCCGGTGGCCGTCGTGCCGATGAGCACGTATTTGCCGCGGAATGCCGCTGCAGGAATGCGGCCGCGCAGCACGTCGATGTAGGAATAGGTGGTGAAGGGCGAGCGGTCCCTGGCGCCTTGCTCCGGCCTGGCCTGTGCAAAGGCAATGATCTCCTGCTGGCGGCGTTGCCAGGAGAGTGAGTCGGAGTCCATGGGCGGCACGGGCTCCGGGCGGGCGCATGCGCGGCCGTTCTCGCCCACGCAGTGCAGGGCCAGCGCCATGTGCCACCAGGGCTGCTGCGCACTGCCTTCTATGGCATGGAAGCCACGCACCGCGCCATCGGCGTCCACGGGCAGCTGGGTATGGCCCAGCGCCGCTGCCGCCTGTGCGAAGGCCGGCAGCGGACCGCTGCCTGGCGCCACGGGCAAGACGGTGCGGCCGCTGCGCTGCAGAACGCGTGCCAGCAGCAGGTCGTCGCCGGGGTAGTCCAGGTCTTCCTCGCTGAGCATCACGTCCAGGCCTATGGCGCGCGGCGGTGCCTGGCTGATGCGCTCCAGCAGGCCGGCGTGCAGTGCGCGGCGCCAGGGCCAGCGGCCAATGGCGTCGATGCTGGCATCGTCGATGGCGACGATGACGATGTCCTGCGATGCCTTGGGGCGGTGCAGCCAGCTGGCCGTGTCCTGTACGAAGCCGTTGATGCGGTCGAGCTGCCCGTCGCCGCTGAGCCAGAACACCAGGGACAGCAGGCCCGCCGCCAGCAGCAGCCAGTCCCGCCGCAGTCCACGGCCACGCGCAGGCGCTGGCTGCGCCGGCGTGGCGGGGCTGTCAGGCGGGGGCGGCTGGGTGGACAAGCGCGGTCAGGGAATGAACGGGCACGGCTACTGGCGCTGCAGGCGCTCTCCGTTGCCCGAATGCATCATCTCGCCGCTGGCGTCGACGATCCAGCTGCCGGTGCGGAATTGGCGCGCGGCCGAGAAGTCGCTGCGCAGGCCGTTGGCATCCTCGATCTGCAGGCGCAGGTAGTAGCTGCCTGCGGGCAGCTCCTCGGTGCTCCATTGCGGCTGGTCGGTCCAGAGGTCCACCAGCGGCGCGGTGAACTCCTGGTCGCGCGCCACCATCACGTGGTAGCGCTGGCCGGGCTCGCCGCTCCAGCGGATCTGGCGGCTGCCTTCTGCGGGGCCGTCACCCATCTGCAGCGCGCTGGCCGAGGGCTGGGGAGGAACGGCAGCCAGTTGCATGGCCTGGGCTGCGGCAAACGGGCCCTGGTCGGGCTGTCCATCGGCCAGCGTGCGAATGCTGGCGGCACGCCAGAGATAGCGTCCGGCCGGCAGGCGGGCCAGCGTGGTGGCGGGCAGCGTGCAGTCGTTCAGGTCGCGTGCATCGATGGCGGGCTCGGCAAAGCCGGCCTGCGCATCGGCAGAGACGACCTGGATGCGGTAGCGCGCGGCGCCCACGACCTGGGTGCATTGCAGGCTGGCGCGGCCCAGGCCCACGGTGGCGTCGGCCTGCGGTGATTCATACAGCGGCGGCACGGGATGGGCCTTGACGCGCAGGGCGCGGCGGCTGGCGGCGCCCGGAATGCCCTGGGCATCGATGCCGCGCAGGGACAGCACGTAATCGCCGTCCTCCACGCCCGCCAGGCGAAGCGGCGATGCCGTGGCCTGGAAGCTGGCGCTGCGCAGCACCTGCGTCATGTCGGCATCGCGCGACAGCTGTAGCTGGTAGCGCACGGCGCCCGGCAAGCCAGGCAGGGGCAGGCTGATCCAGTTGGCGTCTTCCGCCAGCGCGGGCCACGCCGTGATGTCGGGCGCACCCAGCATGGGGCGGGGCTCGCCTACGCGGCCATTGGCGGCCACGGCCACGCCCTGGCCCGGGCGCAGCAGCGCATCGCCAGTGTTCGCGCTTGAAGCGTCGGAGCCCACGGCGACGGTGCCTTCATCGACGGCGGCTGCCGTGCTGCCGGCGGCATCGGCCTGGACCAGGAAGCGGGTGCCGCGCACGCTGGTCGATGCAGCGGGCGTGCGGATCTCGAAGCGGCGCTGTGCGTTGCCGGGTTCGGGCGGCACGGAGGCCTCGACGCCGCCCTCGCGCAGGTCCAGTACGGACTGCAGGCTGCCGGCACGGCCTTTGCGGCGCATCTGGCGCAGCACCACATCGGACTGCGACTGCACGCGCACCAGCGAGCCATCGGCCAGGCGCACGGCGACGAATGCGTCCGGGGCCAGCTGCAGGCGCTCGCCTTCCTGCAGCGTCTGTCCCTTGCGCAGGGGCTGGCCCGCATCGTCTCCGGCCGCGCCCTGCGTATCGGCCAGGTGGTCCAGCGGGCGCGTGCTGCGCGCATCGCCCTGCACGAATTCCACGGAGGCCACTGCGGCGCGCAGCAGGCGCACGGGGATCTCCAGCACGGAACCTGGCCGCAGGCGGTAGGGATTGGCCACGCCGTTGTGCTGCTGCAGATCGGTCCACTGGCGGGCATCGCCCAGGTAGCGGGCCGCCAACTGCTCCAGCGTGTCGCCGGCGACGACCCGGTGCGCCATCGTGTCGCCGTTGCGGCCCACGGGTTTGATCTGGGCCTGCGCGCCGCCCAGGCCAAGCAGGCCGAGAGCGGCCAGCATGCAGGCCCGCGATACGGGCCTGCCCAGGGCGGCAGGCATGTGTACGGTCATGATGCCTGCTGCAGCGCCTGCAGCGCTGCGTCGGGCACATCGAGGCGATAGCCATAGCCGTACACGGCACTGATGGCGTAGGGCTGTCCAGCGCGCAGGTTCAGCAGGGCGCGCAGGCGCGAGATATGCGTGTCCAGCGAGCGCGACTGCACTTCGGCGTTGTGTCCCCACACGGCTTCGCGCAGGTGCTCGCGCGACAGCAGCCGGCCCTGGTTCTGGAACAGGGTCAGGGCCAGCGTGTACTCGCGGTGCGTCACCTCGATGGGCTGGCCGTGCATTTCCAGGCTGTTGGTGGTGGTGAGGAAACGGTAGGGGCCGAACTCCAGCACGCTTTGCGTGTTCACCGGATAGGCGCGGCGCAACAGGGCGGCCATGCGCGCGCGCAACTCGGCATGGCGCACGGGCTTGACCATGAAGTCGTCGGCGCCGCAGGACAGGCCCTCGACGATGTCGGCCTCTTCGCTGCGGTGGGTGATGATGAGGATGGGCAGCTCGCGGCTGACATGGCCACGCGCCCATCGCACCAGGTCCGTTCCTTCCATGTCCGGGAGGTGCCAGTCCACGATCAGCAGGTCGAAGCTCTCGCGGCGAAGCTCCAGTTGCAGGGCCGAGCCCGTCTGGTAGGTGTGGCAGCTGTGGCCCGTCTCCAGCGCGACCTGACGCAGCATCTCCAGTTGCAGCGGATCATCGTCCAGAGCAGCTATACGCATCCAAATGTCCTTTCACGCATGCGCCGCAATCCCGGCGCCGAGCCCGCGGGCAAGACTGCCCGCAAATAGGCGGTTTCTAAAGCGAAGCTTACCCTTACTCTGCGGCATCGCGCAGTTGCTGCAGGGCGGCCAGCACCAACTGGGGGTCTGCGGGCTGCAGCCGGGGCTGCAGTGCGGACAGGGCCGCCTCGCCTTCCTTTTGGAGCTGGCCAATGGCCTGGCCGGCTTCCTTGGGGGCGTCGAAGCCCAGGCTTTGCAGCAGCAGCTGGCCGTCGGCGGCGACGAGCTTGAAGTAGAACTTGCCGTCGGCTTCGCGGTATTGCTTGAACTGGGGCAGGGCCTGCCTGGCGGCTTTGGCCTTGGCGGCCACGGGCGCCTGTGCCAGGCTGCGCAGGCCGACGGCCGAGCGCAGTTCGCGGATCAGGGGCAGGGTCTCGCGGCGGGCCTTGGCGGCGCCGGCCTGCAGGATGTCCTCCAGCTCGGCAGGGTGGGCCACCAGGTGCTCGTAGCGCTCGCGCATGGGCGCCAGCTCGCGGTCGATGCGCTCGAACAGCTGCTGCTTGGCGTCGCCCCAGGCAATGCCTTCGGCGTACTGGCGGCGCAGCGCCTCGGTTTCCTCTTCGCTGGCAAAGCCCTGGTAGATCTGGAACAGGGCCGAGCCCTCGACTTCCTTGGGCTCGCCGGGCGTGCGCGAGTCGGTGGTGATGCTGCCGATGAGCTTGCGCAGCTGCTCGCGCGAGGAGAACAGCGGGATGGTGTTGTTGTAGCTCTTGCTCATCTTGCGGCCATCCAGGCCGGGCAGCGTGGCCACGTTCTCCTCGACCTGCGCCTCGGGCAGCGTGAAGAACTCGCCGCCGTAGATGTGGTTGAAGCTGGAGGCCATGTCGCGCGTCATCTCGATGTGCTGGACCTGGTCGCGGCCCACAGGCACCTTGTGCGCATTGAAGGCCAGGATGTCGGCCGCCATGAGCACGGGGTACATGAACAGGCCGGCGGTCACGCCGTCATCGGTCTCGGTGCCGTCCGCGTGGTTCTTGTCCACGGCCGCCTTGTAGGCGTGGGCACGGTTGAGCAGGCCCTTGCCGGTCACGCAGGTCAGCAGCCAGCACAGCTCGGGGATCTCGGGAATGTCGGACTGGCGGTAGAAGGTCACATGCTCGGGGTCCAGCCCCGCCGCCAGCCAGCTGGCCGCGATCTCGATGGTGGAGCGCTGCACGCGTGCCGGGTCCTGGCATTTGATCAGGGCGTGGTAGTCGGCCAGGAAGTAGAAGTTCTCGACCTCGCGCGAGCGGCTGGCCGCGATGGCCGGGCGCAGCATGCCGGCATAGTTGCCGAGGTGCGGGGTTCCGCTGGGAGTGATGCCGGTGAGGAAACGGATGGTGCTCATGACGGGAGGCTTCGACAGGCAGGAAAGAAAAACAGGGAGCCGCAGAGACAGCCGGTGGACCGTTCTGCAGCGCGTTCAGCGCAGCAGCGCGATCAGCGGGGTCAGCGCGAAGTCGATCACGGCGTAGCCCAGGTCCATCAGCGGGCGAAGCCACATGCTGCCGACCACGCCGGCGATGACCAGGCCCATGACGATGAAAAAGCCCCAAGGCTCGATGCGCGCCACCCACTGCGCCTGACGCCAGGGCAGCAGGCCGACAAGGATGCGGCCACCGTCCAGCGGCGGCAGCGGAAACAGGTTGAATGCCCACATCACCAGATTGACCAGGATGCCGGCGCGGCACATTTCTATGAAGAAGCGCTCGCCCACGCCCGATCCCACCAGAACCACCAGCAGCACGCCCCACAGCAGGGCCTGCACGAAATTGGAGGCCGGGCCTGCCAGGGCCACCCAGATCATGTCGCGCTTGGGGTTGCGCAACTGGTCGAAGCGCACGGGCACGGGCTTGGCGTAGCCGAACAGAAAGGCGCCCGAGGTGGCGAAGTACAGCAGCAGCGGCATCAGGATGGTGCCGATGGGGTCGATGTGCTTGATGGGGTTGAGCGTGATGCGTCCCATCATGGCGGCCGTGTTGTCGCCGAAGTGGCGCGCGGCATAGCCGTGGGCTGCCTCGTGCACCGTGATCGCGAAGAGCACGGGCAGGGCATAGATGAGTACGGTCTGGATGAGGTTGGAGATGTCCACGGCGGGCATTGTCTCAGACGCTGGCCACCCTTGCCGCTGGCAGCCGCCAGAGCCCGTGCGCTGCGCTCTGGCCGCGTAGATATGGTGGTTTCCCGCAGATTGGCAATGTCCCATTCTGTGTTGCAAAATGAAACACCGATGAGATGATTCCCTCAACAGGTTTTTCACCAAGGCCCTCGGGCCATATGTACAAGAGGTGGCACGTGGGCGTACTGGGCTTGGGCAGGCTGCCGATAGGCTGGCGGCTGGTGATTGCGTTCGGCGGTATCAATCTGCTGGTCTTCACGATGATGGCGGTCACGGTGTTTTCACTGGGGCAGGCCGAACAGGCGCTGGCGGCCGGGGGAGCGACCACGGTGGCCGAGCAGGCGCTGGTGCACACGCGCTGGTGGGTGCTGGGGCTGGGGGCTGCCGTTTGCGTGCTGGCCCTGGTGGCCTGGTTCAGCCTGCGGCGGGGAATCGTGCAGCCGCTGGGCCAGGCCATCCTGATTGCCGAGACCGTGGCGGCCGGTGATTTGAGCCAGGAGTTCTCGACCGAGCTGCAAGGCGACTTCGGCCGCCTGCTGGGCGCGCTGGGCACCATGGAGGACACGCTGACCGAGCTGGTCGGCCGCATCAAGCAGTCCACCGATTCCATCGGCCTGTCGGCTGGCGAGATCGACGCCGGCAACTCCGACCTGTCGCGCCGCACCGAGGCCCAGGTCTCGGCGCTGGCCCAGACGGCGGCCAGCATGGAGCAGCTCACCGCCACCGTGCGCCAGAACGCCGACCGCGCGCATTCGGCCAGCGGCCTGGCCGTCGATGCCTCGTCCACCGCCAAGCGCGGCGGGGCCGTGGTGAGCGAGGTGGTGCAGACCATGGAGGCCATCAGCGGCAGCTCGCGCAAGATCGTGGACATCATCCAGGTCATCGAAGGTATCGCCTTCCAGACCAATATCCTGGCGCTCAACGCGGCCGTGGAGGCGGCGCGTGCGGGCGAGCAGGGCCGGGGCTTTGCCGTCGTGGCCAGCGAGGTGCGCAGCCTGGCCGGGCGCTCGGCCGAGGCCGCCAAGCAGATCAAGGAACTGATCACCACCAGCGTGCGCCAGGTGGAAAGCGGAGCCGGCCTGGTCAACCAGGCGGGCGCCACCATGCAGGAAATCGTGGGCGCCGTGGGCCAGGTATCGGGCCTGCTGGGCGAAATGTCGCAGGCGCTGCGCGAGCAAAGCGAGGGCATCGCCCAGGTCAACGCGGCCGTGGGCCACATGGACAGCGCCACCCAGGAGAACGCAGCCCTGGTGCAGCAGGCCTCGCGCGCGGCCTCGGCGTTGAGCGAGCGCGCCCAGGATCTGGAGCAGGCGGTGGGCGCCTTCAAGCTCGATGACGAGCCAGAGTCTGCGGCGGGCGCGGGGTTCTCGGCAGCGCAGGCCAGGCCCGCGCTGGCCCCGTCCGTTGCCGTGGCGCCCACAGTAAGTTTGCCAAGTTCTCCAAGTTCGCCAAGGCCGCCGCAGCGTACGCCGACGCCTGCGGCCCGGCCGCTGCGGTCGCTGGAATTGGCGCAGCACTGATCTGCATCTCTCTCGTCAGCGTCCCTTCACAACACAAACGCCGGGCTTGCCCGGCGTTTGTCTTTCATGCGGTGCGGAGCATAGCCCCTGCTCGGGCCATCTTCGCCAGGCCATCTTCATCAGGCCATCTCAAGGCCCAGGGCGTCCAGGCTGCCCCTTCCCTGGCGCACCACGGTCGGCGGATTGCCCAGGGCCATGGGAACCAGGTCGATCACGGTGGTCGGCTCCGAAGGGCAGGCGCCTGCATCGACGATGGCGTCAAGCTCGTGGGGGAAGCGCTCCAGGATGGCATCCGCGTCGTGCAGGGCCTCGGTCTCGCCCGGCGGGATCAGCGTGGTGGCGATCAGCGGCTCGCCCAGTTGCTCCAGCAGCAGCTGCGTGCCCTTGCGGTCCGGCACGCGCAGGCCGATGGTCTTGCGCGACGGATGGCTCAGGCGCTTGGGCACTTCCTTGGAGGCTTCCAGGATGAAGGTGTACGGCCCCGGCGTGGCCAGCTTGAGCAGGCGGTACTGTCGGTTGTCCACGCGCGCATAGCTGGACAGCTCCGACAGGTCGCGGCACAGCAGCGTGAGATGGTGCTTGTCGTTGATCTGCCGGATGCGGCGAAGCCGCTCCACCGCAGGGCGGTCGTCCAGATGGCAGACCAGCGCGTAGCTGGAATCCGTGGGAATGGCCAGGATGGCGCCCTGGCGCAGCATGTCGGCGGCCTGCTTGATGAGACGGGGCTGGGGATTGTCGGGGTGGGCTTCGAAGCGTAGGACCATGGTGTGCGTTGTTGGCGGGAGGAGCTCAGGCCAGCTGTATGCGCTCGCCCAGCAGTTCCCATACCGGCGTCAGCTGGCCCGGCAGGTAGGGCAGGTCGCCCAGATCGGTGTGCGATTCCTCGGGGCTGTGGAAATCGCTGCCGCGCGATGCGGCCAGGCCGAATTCGCGCGCCATGTCGGCATAGATGGTGTATTCGCTGGGCCGGTGGCTGCCGGTGACGACCTCGACGCCCTGGCCGCCATGGGCCTTGAATTCGGAAAACAGCGCGTATTCCTCGTTGGCGGTGAGCGCGTAGCGGGCCGGATGGGCGATCACCGCCACACCGCCGGCCTGCGTGATCCAGCGCACGGCGTCGGCCAGGCGGGCCCAGGTGTGGGGCACGTAGCCGGGATGGCCTTCGGTCAGGTAGTGGCGGAACACCTCGCCCGTGTCGCGGCAGCGGCCCGATTCCACGAGAAAGCGTGCGAAATGGGTGCGTGAGATCAGGCCGGGATTGCCAGCGAAGCGCAGCGCGCCTTCGTAGCTGCCTTCGATGCCGGCCAGCTCCAGCTGGCGGGCCATCTCACGGGCGCGTGGGCCGCGCCCGTCGCGCGTGGCGTGCAGCCCTTCGAGCAGGGCGGGGTCGTCCGCGTCAAAGCCCAGTCCCACGATGTGCACGGTGGCACCTGCAAAGCTCACCGAGATCTCGGCGCCCGTCAGGTAGTCCATGCCGCAGGCGCGCGCGGCGGCGGCGGCGCGGTGCTGGCCGCCGACTTCGTCATGGTCGGTCAGCGCCCACAGCTGCACGCCCCGGGAGGCGGCGCGTTCGGCCAGTTGCTCCGGCGTCAGCGTTCCATCCGAGACCACGGAGTGGCTATGCAGATCGGCGTTCAGATAGGACTTGGGCACCGGTCCATTGTAGGTGTCGGTGCTTTTCCGAGCCGGGCAGTGCGGCTGGGGGACTTCCCTGAGTGCGGGTTAACAGGCCTCAATAGTGACGGATGCATGACGATGATCAGCCAGGCGCCGTCAAGGGTGGACAAGAATGGTTTCCGGAGCGATGGGCGGCAGGGGCGCCATGGCCTGGCTCCGGCATTGTTATAAAAAAGATCGGTTTTTCCATGAATCTGAATCAAATCACGGTCGCCCAGAAGCTGTGGGCCCTGGTGCTGGGACTGCTGGTGAGCATGCTGGTGGTCAACGGCGGCATCTTGGTCTATCTGCACGGGGTCAACGAGAAGATCAACACCGATGTGATGACCGCGCAAAGCGGCGCCACGCTGGCGCGCGAGTGGCGGCATCTGACGCAGATGAGCGTGGAGCGCTCCATCGTCGCGGCCATGTCGCCCGACGAGACGCTGGCCGCACAGCAGCGCGCGTTGATGAGCAAGGGCATAGAGCGCATCAACGTGCTGCAAAAGCAGGTGGGCGACCTGCAGCTGGGCACGCAGTCCAAGCAGGCGCTGGACGCCGTGGCGGCCGAGCGCCGCGAGACGCTCAAGGCCAACTCGGCGGCCCAGGAGGCGCGCAAGGCCAGCGATTTCGCCACCACGTTCGACATCGTTGAAAAGCAGCTGCGCCCGGCGGCCGAGCGCTACAACAGCGCGCAGGAAGCCTTCGTGCAGCAACTGGAGCGCCAAAGCGAGCTGGGGCGCGAGGAAGGCGTGGCCCATCGGCGCCAGGCGTACTGGATCGGTGCGCTGGCCAGTGCGGTCATCGTGGCCCTGGGCCTGTTCATGGGGGTGGCCATCATGCGGTCGATCACGCGGCCGCTGGACCAGGCCGTGGCCCTGGCCGACGGCATTGCCGCAGGCGACCTCACGGGCTCGGTGCAAAGCAACCGGGGCGATGAGCTGGGCCATCTGCTGGGCGCACTCAACGGCATGGCGCAGCGGCTGCGCGGCGTGGTGGGCGAAGTGCGCTCTGGCGTGGAGTCCGTGTCCACGGCCTCCAACCAGATCGCCAGCGGCAACCAGGACCTGTCCTCGCGCACCGAGCAGACAGCGGCCAACCTGGAGGAGACGGCGGCCAGCATGGAAGAGCTGACGGCCACCGTCACCCAGTCGGCCGACACGGCGCGCCAGGCCAACCAGCTGGCGGCCACGGCCGCACAGGCGGCCGAGCAGGGCGGTGCCGTGGTGGCCCAGGTGGTCACCAGCATGCAGCAGATCACGGACAGCAGCCGCAAGATCGCCGACATCATCGGCGTGATCGACGGCATTGCCTTCCAGACCAATATCCTGGCGCTGAACGCCGCCGTGGAAGCGGCCCGCGCTGGCGAGCAGGGCCGGGGCTTTGCCGTGGTGGCGGGCGAGGTCCGTTCGCTGGCCCAGCGCAGCGCCGAGGCGGCCAAGGAAATTAAGCTGCTGATCACCACCAGCGTGGACAACGTGCAGTCGGGCTCGAAGCAGGTGGAGCAGGCGGGGCGTTCCATGGAGGAAATCGTCTCCAGCGTGCGCCGCGTCAGCGACCTCATCGGCGAGATCACGGCCTCGTCCACCGAGCAGCGCGACGGCATCGGCCAGGTCAACCAGGCCGTGACCCAGCTCGACCAGATGACCCAGCAGAACGCGGCCCTGGTCGAGGAATCCAGCGCGGCTGCGCTGGCCATGCAGGACCAGGCGCGGCGCCTGTCCGAGGTGGTGGCGGTGTTCAAGCTGGGGCAGGAGGGCAGCGCACTGGCGCCGGCCAGGGCACACATGCCGGCCACCGCAGCGGCACGCCGGCCGGCATCTATCGGTGCAACCGGTGCAACTGCTGCGGTGCGCCCTGCGCCTGCGGCACCCGTCCGTCCAGCGCCGGCCGTGCGCAATGCACCGGCGCCCCAGAAGATCCAGCAGCCCGTGGCGAAGGCCCCCGCCAGGACAGCGGCCAAGGCCGGGGCGGACGACGACTGGGAGACCTTCTGACCGGGAGGAGCGGGGATGCAGGCCGGCGTGCAAGTCAGCGCCGGCCTGCAGGCCTTCGTCAGTTGCGCGGCTTGCCGTAGTCGGGCGAGCGCGGGCCTGGCAGCAGTCCGCGCTGCGCCATGGGCGACAGCAGGCGCTGGTTGGCGATGGAGGCGATCTGCACGCTGCGGTCGTTCATGGTGTCCAGGATCTGGTTGAGCAGTGCCGTCACCAGGATGCCGACCAGTCCGCCGCCTGAGCTTTGCCCTTCGGCGCTGGAGGCCGTGGCACTGCCATCCCACAGCTGGGTGCCGGTGCGCAGGTCCACCAGCCTGGCCTCCAGCGTGACCACCGAGGCGCTGCTGATCACCGCATAGCTGGTGCCGTAATTGCGGATGTTCAGGTACAGGGCCGCATCGGCGCCAAAGATTTCACGGAGCTTGGCCACGGGCAGTTCCTGGGCGTCGTCGGCGCTGACGATGCCGTTCTGGCGGAACATTTCCTCGGTGACAGCCACGGGCAGAACGTAGTAGCCGGCCTCGGCCAGCGGCAGCGTGATCTGGGACAGCACGCCCGCCGGTGCATTCACTTCCGGGGACTGGTTCAGCGCAGGCATGACCAGGATGGAGGCAGGCTTGGATGCCCGCAGCGCCGAATAGTCATAGGGCGCGGTAGTGGCGCACCCGGTCAGCGCCACGGTCATGGCAAGTGCCAGGGTCTTGATGTGATCGGTCAGGCGCATGTCAATTCTTGCGGGCCGTGAAGGTTTGCAGCAGCGTGTCCATGAAGGTGGCGGACTCGGGGAAATGCTGTTTTTCCTCGGCCAATTGCTCCACCGTCTTTTCGTTGTTGCCGGTCCGGGAATAGAGCATGGCCATATGGGCGCGGTAGCCGGGCGGCAGCGCCTTTCCCTCGGCCTGGACCTTCATGCGGGCTTCTTCCAGCTTGAGCAATTGGTCCTCGGCGCCGGTACTGCCGTCATCCTTGAGGTATTGGTAGACCTGGGGCTGGTAGTCATTCCAGGCATACAGCGGCTGGCGCGGCGCAGCGCAGCCGGCCAAAGTGGCGCAGATGGCCAGCGCGGCCAGGGCCGTTGCCGAATGGATGGGGCGCTTCATTGCGCGGGCTTCCATGCGCCGCTGTCAATGCCGGCCGCCAGCTTGTCCACGGCTTCGCGGATGGCCAGATCCAGTACCTTGCCGTTGAGCGTGGAGTCATAGCCGGCCGTGCTGCCGAATCCCACGATTTCGCGGTTCGACAGGCTGTATTCGCCCGCACCCTGCACCGAATAGACGACTTCGGAGGTCTGCACCCGGACGATGTTCAGGCTGACCTTGGCATAGGCCACCTGCTCCTTGCCACGGCCGAGCACGCCGAAGAACTGGCGGTCCCCGACCACCTTGCGGCCGAACTCGCTCACGTCGCCGGTCACGACATAGGTGGCGCCCTTGATCGCTTGCTCCTGCTTGTTGAAGCCCGCTTCCTGGCGGGTCTCGGACATGTTGTCGCGGTCCAGCACGCTGAATCGGCCGCTTTGCTGCAGGTGGGTTACCAAGATGGTTCTGGCCTGGCCACCGAGGCGATCGACGCCGTCCGAGAAAATGCCGCGCTGAAAGCTGGAGCGGTTGTCGAATTTGCCCACGGAAATGGGGCTGCGCGGGCCTTGATAGACGCTGGATGCAGAAGCGGGTTTGGCCGTTTCAAGCGTGCGCGATTGCTCGGTGGTGGCGCAGCCGGAAAGGCCGGCGGCCAGGGTAATGGCAATGGCCGTGCAAGGCCACAGGCGAGAGGTCATGAGTATTTCCCCGGTTTTCTTGGAATGAATTTGCAATAATTTGTTGCAAAAACCGGGGATATTAACCGAGGGGCACCGTGAATGGCGCCCCGGGTCTCTAGGACGCGTCCGAATGCACTCCCTCGATCAGGAATTGCACCTTGCGCTCTCCGCGCCATTCATTGATGTCCATGCGAAAGGCAATGCAGGCCGATGGCGGCAGCGGGTCGGTATGGCCGAACCAGATTCCGTCCACGGTTTCGCCCTGATGGCGCAATTGCAGTTTCAGGTGCTTTTCACCGACCAGGCGCTGTGACAGCACTTCCAGCTGTTCGCTGAAGGTGGGCGGGGCAAAGCCCTGGCCCCAGACCGCGAGATTGAGCTGCTCGACCATTTCGGGCTTGCGGAAATCCGGGTCCAGCGGTCCGTCGGTCTCTATGCGGCGCGTCAGCGTGGCCGCGTCCAGCCATTCCTGTGCCACCTGGGCCAGGGCCTTCTCGAACACCGCGAAACCGGCCTCGGCAATGGTGCAGCCGGCCGCCATGGCGTGGCCGCCAAAGCGCAGCAGCAGGCCCGGGTGGCGCTTGGATACCAGGTCCAGCGCGTCGCGCAGGTGAAAGCCGGGAATGGAGCGGCCCGAGCCCTTGAGTTCATGCTCGTGCCCCGGCGCGCCGCTGGCGGCGAAGACGAAGCTGGGCCGGTGCATGCGGTCCTTGATGCGCGAGGCCACGATGCCGACCACACCCTCGTGGAAGTCGGGGTCGAACACGCTGATGGCGGCCGGCGGCGTCATGCCGTCCTCGCACAGGCCTTCGGCCATGAGCAGGGCCTGCTCGCGCATGCCACCTTCCAGTTCGCGGCGTTCGCGGTTGATGGCGTCCAGCATCTGCGCCAGGTTGGCGGCGCGGCCCGCATCGTCCGTGGTCAGGCACTCGATGCCGATGGTCATGTCGGACAGCCGGCCTGCGGCATTGATGCGCGGGCCCAGGGCAAAGCCGAAGTCGAACGTGGTGGCTGCAAAGGCCTTGCGGCCAGCGGCTTCGAACAGGGCCAGCAGGCCCGGCTGCATCTGGCCACGGCGGATCTGCTTCAGGCCCAGGGCGACCAGGCGGCGGTTGTTGGCGTCCAGCCGCACCACGTCGGCCACCGTGCCCAGGGCGACCAGGGGCAGCAGGGCCTCCAGCCGGGGCTGATTGGCCTTGTCGAAGCGGCCGCGCGCGCGCAGCTCGGCACGCAGGGCCAGCAGCACGTAGAACATCACGCCGACACCGGCCATGGACTTGCTCTCGAAGCTGCAGCCGGGCTGGTTGGGGTTGACGATGGCATCGGCCAGCGGCAGGTGGTTGCCGGGCAGGTGGTGGTCGGTGACGACCACCTGCAGGCCCAGGGCCTTGGCCTCGGCCACGCCTTCGACGCTGGCAATGCCGTTGTCCACGGTGACCATCACCTCGGCGCCGGTTTCCTTGACGCGGCGTGCGATGGGCGGCGTCAGGCCGTAGCCGTCCACCACGCGATCCGGCACCAGGTAGCTGACCTCGGTCGCGCCCAGCATGCGCAGGCCGCGCCAGCCCACGGCGCAGGCGGTGGCGCCGTCGCAGTCGTAGTCGGCCACGATGCACAGGCGCAGGCCGCGTTCTATGGCGTCGGCCAGCAGCCGCACGGCGGCCTCCATGCCCAGCAGGCCGGAGGGGGCCAGAAGGCGTGCAGGGGTGTCGTCCAGTTCGTCGGCGGAACACACGCCGCGTGCGGCGTAGAGCTGGGCCAGCAGCGGATGGACGCCGGCCTGGCGCAGTGCCGAGGCCTGCTGCGCAGGGATCTCGCGGGGGATGATTTTCATGGGCAATGTGTCAGAGCATGCGGCCCAGGTCAGGCAGGGCGCGGGGGCCGAAAAGGCCCGTCAGCCTGTCCAGCCAGCGCGGCGGGCGGCTGCTCCATGCGATGGCATGGCGTTCGCCGCACAGCGTCAGCGTGAGCGGGTGGCCTGCGCGCACGCGCTCCAGCAGGCGGGCGATGAGCCCGGCGTCCAGCGCCTTCCAGGCCTCGCGCCACGCAGCGGGGTTGCCCTGCAGGGCTGCGGCGTGAAGGTCGTCCAGGCATTGCACGGCGGCCTTGGCGCCGGTGGCCGTGCCGGGCTGCAGGCGCCCGGCGCCGTGGACCCAGAAGGCGTTGATGGGCACCTGGCCGCGGGCGGCGCGGGCATCGTTGAAGACATGGGTGTAGAGCAGCATCTGCACCTCGCTTTGCAGGCGGTGCAGGGCGCGCGCCTGCTGCGCATCGGGCAGCCAGGGCCGCACGTCGCGGCCGATGACGCGGTCCATGGAGGCCGTGGCCAGGTCATCGAACAGCGCACCGCGCGCTAGCCAGCGCTGCGGCTGCTGGTACTCCAGCACGATGCCGTCGTCAGCGAACCAGGGCGCCAGCAGGGCCAGCAGCTGGCGGGATTCCTCATCGCTGAGGGGTGTGGTGGCGGGATCGCTCTGGTGGACCTGGTCTGCGCCTATGTGCCAGTGGCAGGGCGTGACATAGGCGCAGGCCTGCGCCGTCTCACCGGCCTGCCAGGCGGCCCAGGCAATCAGGCCCGGCGCATCGGGCAGGCCCAGCGAGCGCGCCAGGGCGCGTTCGTGGGGGGGAGAAAAATCCATCTCCGTGCCGGTCTGTGCGGGCGCGGGCTGCATCAGCGCCAGCAGGGATTGGAGATGGGGCAGCTCCAGTCCGCCCCAGACGGCCGCGACGGCAGCGTCATCCGCTGCATCCGAGGACGGACCGCCGGCATAGGGAATGATCCATTCGGTCGTTTCCTCCAGCGGGGCTTGGGTGGAGGACACCAGGGGCGCGGTCAAAAGCATGGCCGCTATTGTCGGGCATGGGGTGCCGCAGTGCCGGCGCCTCCGTTTTTCCCCTTGGAGCGCGGTTCAGCGCTGGGGCATGTCGCGGGCCGAAGAGACCAGGCTGACCGTGGCGTCCTCGGGGATGGGCGGCATGCCCTGGTTCCAGTCTTCCCAGGCGCTGCGCATGGCGGCCAGACGCTCGGGCGCGCGCACTGCCTGGTTGGCGCGCTCGCGCTCGTCGGCGGCAAGGTCGAACAGGTAGTCGATGCCGTCCACGCGCAGGTACTTCCAGTCGCCATCGCGCAGGGCACGTTGGCCCCGGTGCTTCATGCGCCAGTGCAGGGTGCGCGGGAATTCGGCATCTTCGGCGCGCAGCACGGGCAGCAGCGAGATGCCGTCCAGCGCATGGCCCTTTGGCGCCTGCACGCCGGCGGCATCCAGCACCGTGGCCGACCAGTCCATGCTCATGCAGTGCTGGGTGCTGCTGCGGCCGGGTGCGATCACGGCCGGCCAGTGCGCGATCCAGGGCACGCGTATGCCGCCCTCGGTCAGGTCCATCTTGCCGCCGACCAGGGGCCAGTTGTCGGAGAAGCGTTCGCCGCCGTTGTCGCTGGTGAAGACGATGAGGGTGTTGTCCAGCTGCCCGTTGGCGCGCAGCGCCTCGACGATCCAGCCTATGCCTTCGTCCATGTGGTGGATCATGCGGCGGTACTGGTGGATGTTGCCGCCGTCCAGGTGGGCAATGCCTGCGCCCAGCGCCTCGGCCGTGCTGCGGTCATCGCGCGTTTCCCAGGGCCAGTGTGGCGCCGTGTAGTGCAGGCTCAGGAAGAAGGGCGCATCGCCTTGGGCCATGCGGTGGACGAAGTCCACGCTGCGCTGCGACAGCAGGTCGGTCAGGTAGCCCTCGTCATGGTGCTCCTCCTCGCCCACCCACAGGTCGTGCTGGCCCGAGCTGCTCAGGTGGGTGAAGTAGTCCACGCCGCCCGACATGGGGCCGAAGTATTCCTCGTAGCCCGAGCGCAGCGGGCCGAAGTGCGGCGGGTAGCCCAGGTGCCATTTGCCGATCAGCGCCGTGCGGTAGCCCGCATCCCTGAGCATGGAGGCCACGGTGGGCATGTCCGGCGGCAGGCCCAGCTTCTCGCCCAGCGGCGTGCCGCGTGTCTTGCTGTTGATGGGCTCCTCGGCCGCACCGCGCAGGCGGTACTGGTAGCGCGCCGTGGCCAGGGCAAAGCGCGTGGGAGAGCACACGGGCGAGTTGGCATAGCCCTGGGTGAGCCTGAGGCCGCTGGCGGCCAGGCGGTCGAGCACCGGGGACACCGCTCCGAAGTCGGCCGCGCGGCCGCCGTAGCAGCCGAGGTCGGCATAGCCGAGGTCGTCGGCCACGATGAAAAGGATATTGGGACGGGACATGGACATGCGCTCTGTGCAGGGTTGTGGGCGGGAAGCGGCGGCGCTCATTCCATCTTCATTCTGGTGGACTGGATCACGGTCCGGTAGCGGTCGGCCAGCGCCTGTATGCGTTCGGCGGCGGCCGGGCCGGTCAGGCCTTCGTAGAACAGGTCGTTGGCGCGCATGCGCTCGCGCAGGGCCGGATCCTTCATGGCCTTTTCCAGCGCGGACTGGATTCTTGCGACCAGGGGCTCGGGCGTGGCGGCAGGCACCCACAGGGCGAACAGCACTTCCTGCTCCAGGTCCTTGTGGCCCAGCTCGCCCACGGTGGGCACGCCGGGCACCAGCGGGTTGCGCTGGCGCGTGGTCACGGCCAGCGGCACGACCTTGCCGGCCGCCACCTGGCCCAGCATGGCCGAGGAGCTGATGATGCCGCCGTCCACCTCGCCCGCCAGCACGGCCGTGCTGGCCGGGGCGTTGCCCTTGTAGGGCACGTGGCTGACCTTGGCGCCCGTGGCATGGGTCAGGATGGCCGAGGCCAGGTGGCCCGGCGTGCCGTAGCCGGCCGAGCCCAGCGTCAGGCCGCTTCTCTTGCCCTGGGCGATGAACTGGTCCAGGGTCCTGAGGCCGGTGCGCGGGTTGACGGCCACCATCATTCCCTGCGAGGCAATCATCATCACGGGACGCAGGTCCGTGCCCTTGAACGGCATGCTCTTGTAGATGAAGGGATTGACGGTGAAGGTCGTGTCTATGCCGACCAGCAGCGTATAGCCGTCGCCGGGCGCCTTGGCCGCGTTGTCGGTGCCGATGTTGCCGCCCGCGCCGGGCCGGTTGTCCACGACGAAGGGCTGTTTGAGTTCACGCTGCAGTACCTCGCCCAGGCTGCGCGCCAGGATGTCGGCGGCGCCGGCGGGCGCGAAGGCGACGACGATGCGCACGGGTTTGGCGGGCCAGGCCGAGGCATCGGCGGCCGCATCGGCCCGGGCGCCAGCGCCGGAGCCCAGGCCCAGCAGAAGGGCCAGGCCGGCCCGCAGCAGCGGGCTGCGCAAGGCATGGGTGGCATGGGTGGCTTGGAACAGGGAAAACATGGTGGCGAACTTTCTGCGCTGCGGGGGCGCCGGGCTTTGCGAGAATCCCCAGGCCGGCTCCGGACGGTGGCTCCCGTTGTCTCCTTTCCGGACGGGGCCACTGTAGAAGTCCCCGCAGCAATTGATCTAATCAACTGTTCCCCGTGAATACCCGTCCCGCTCCCACCTCCATCCAGCAGATGCTGCTGTTTCGCATCAACCGCTACTTCGGTGCAGCGGGCG
Organism: Delftia sp. BGA-UO-ETr-SB1; assembly: GCF_059567865.1. NCBI lineage: Bacteria > Pseudomonadati > Pseudomonadota > Betaproteobacteria > Burkholderiales > Comamonadaceae > Delftia > Delftia sp. BGA-UO-ETr-SB1. The sequence continues at coordinate 1,379,764 of NZ_JCAQOW010000006.1, forward strand.
GCGTGGCCATGCGCATGTGCGAGGCGCATTTCGGCATCACGCGCCGCGAGTGGGGCGTGATGGCCACGGTGGCTGCCAACGAGGGCCTGCTGTCGTCGGAGCTGGCCGAACGCGCGCAGCTGGACCGCGCACGCACCTCGCGCGCCCTCAGCGGGCTGGAGGAAAAGGGCTGGGTGCAGCGCAGCCCCATGCCCGGCGACCGCCGCCGCGTGGCCGTGTCGCTGACGGCCGAGGGGCGGCGCATGTACGGCCTGATCCTGCCGCGCATGGCCCAGATCCACCTGGACCTGGTGTCCGTGCTCAGCGACGAGGAGCTCGCACAATTCGATACCTTGCTGGCCAGGCTGCAGCGCCATGCGCTGACGCTGGAGGCAGAGGGCCGCTACGACGCCCTGCCGCGTGTGGACCGCGGACGGCACCGGCGCTGACACGCCGACGGCAAAGCCTGCCGCCATGCAGGGCCTGTGGGCGATGACACAATGCATGCCCATGCAATTTCCCTACGAACTGGCCGTCGGCTGGCGCTACACCCGGGCGGGGCGTGCCACGCGCCGCAACGGCTTCATCTCGTTCATCTCCGGCGTCTCCATGCTGGGCATCGCCCTCGGTGTGGCGGCGCTGATCATCGTGCTCAGCGTGATGAACGGCTTCCAGAAGGAAGTGCGCGACCGCATGCTCAGCGTGGTCTCGCACATCGAGATCTTCGCGCCCCAGGGCGCGGCGCTGCCCGATCTGGAGCGCACCATGCGCGAGGCGCGCGCCAACCCCGATGTGCTGGGCGCCGCCCCCTTCGTCGCGGCCCAGGCGCTGCTGGCGCGTGGCGAGGACATGAAGGGCACCCTGGTGCGCGGCATCGACCCGGCGCGCGAGGGCGAGGTCACCGACGTGGCCGCCACCAATGCCGAGGTGCTCAAGCGCCTGGTGCCCGGCGAATTCAACGTGGTGCTGGGTGTGGAGCTGGCGCGCTCGCTGGGCGTGCGCCAGGGCGACATGGTCACGCTGATCGCCCCGGGCGGCCAGGTCACGCCGGCCGGCGTGGTGCCGCGCCTCAAGCAGATGCATGTGGTCGGCACCTTCGACTCCGGCCACTACGAATACGACTCGGCCCTGGTGATGATGCATTACGAGGACGCGCAGCGCCTGTTCCGCCTGGAAGGGCCGACTGGCATCCGCCTGAAGCTCAAGGACCTGCACGAAGCGCCGCGCGTGGCCATGGAACTGGCCCACACCATCACCGACCGCCTGCTGATCCGCGACTGGACCCAGCAGAACCGCACCTGGTTCGCGGCCGTGCAGCTGGAAAAACGCATGATGTTCATCATCCTCACGCTCATCGTGGCCGTGGCCGCGTTCAACCTCGTGTCCACGCTGGTGATGACGGTGACCGACAAGCGCGCCGACATCGCCATCCTGCGCACGCTGGGTGCCTCGCCGTCCAGCATCATGGGCATCTTCATGGTGCAGGGCGCCATGGTGGGCGTCATCGGCACCTTCGCGGGCCTGCTGCTGGGCCTGGGCATCGCCTTCAACATCGATGTCATCGTGCCGGCCATCGAGCGCCTGCTGCACGCCAACTTCCTGCCCAAGGACATCTACCTGATCAGCAAGATGCCCAGCGATCCGCAGTACAGCGACATCATGCCCATCGCCGTGATCTCCCTGGTCCTGGCCTTTGTCGCCACCATCTATCCCAGCTGGCGCGCCAGCCGCGTGAACCCCGCCGAGGCGCTGCGCTATGAATGAAGTGAATGTGATGCCCGGTTTCGAAGTGTCCCAGCAGGGCGCCGTGGTCCTGGATGCGCGCGGCCTGACCAAGCGCTTTGCCGAAGGACGGCTCAACGTGCAGGTGCTGGCAGGTGTCGACCTGCAGGTGCGTGCGGGCGAGACGCTGGCCATTGTCGGCGCCTCGGGTTCGGGCAAGAGCACGCTGCTGCACCTGCTGGGCGGGCTGGACGCCCCCACCAGCGGCAGCGTCACCCTCAAGGGCGAGCCCCTGCATGAACTCAGCGCCCAGAAGCAGGGCGCGCTGCGCAACCGGCACCTGGGCTTCATCTACCAGTTCCACCATCTGCTGCCCGAATTCAGCGCCCAGGACAACGTGGCCATGCCGCTGCGCATACGCCGCGACGACAGGGCCGAGTGCATGGAGCGCGCCGCGCGCATGCTGGCGGCCGTGGGCCTGGGCGAACGCATGCTGCACCGTCCGGCTGAACTGTCGGGGGGCGAGCGCCAGCGCGTGGCCATTGCCCGCGCCCTGGTCACCCAGCCGGCCTGCGTGCTGGCCGACGAGCCCACGGGCAACCTGGACCGCAGCACGGCCGACACCGTGTTCCGCCTGATGCTGGAGCTGGCGCGCAGCCATGGCACGGCCTTCGTCATGGTCACCCACGATGAGCAGCTGGCGGCGCGCTGCGACCGCATGGTGCGCCTGGTGCAGGGCCAACTGGCCTGACCGGCAGGCCTGGGTGTGGCCTCAGGCCATGCGCAGCAAGGTGCCCGGCAGGCGCTGGGCGCCTACGGGAAGCACGGCCGCTGCCGGGGCCGACTTGATCTGCGGCGCAGCGGGAACGATGGATGCCGGCAGCGGCTTGCGCTGCGCCTGGTCCCTGGATGCATCCGCGACGGCCGCGCTCTGCGCCGTCAGGTCGGCCGTCACCTCGCGCAGGCGTGCCGACTGGGCCATGGACGCCTGCACCACATCGCCCATGATGGCCGTGACCTGGTGCGAGGAGTCCACGATCTCCTGCATGGTGCCGCCGGCCTGGCGCACCTGATTGGCGCCCAGTGCCACCTGCTCCACCGAGGTGTGGATGAGCTGCTTGATTTCCTTGGCGGCGGCGGCGCTGTTCTGTGCAAGTGCCCGTACCTCGCCCGCCACCACGGCAAAGCCCCGGCCCTGCTCGCCTGCGCGGGCCGCCTCCACGGCAGCGTTGAGCGCGAGGATATTGGTCTGGAAGGCGATGCCGTCCATCACGCCGATGATGTCGCTGATCTTGCGCGAGCTGGCGCTGATGGACTCCATGGTGCCCATGACCTCGTGCACCGTGCGCCCGCCCTGCTCGGCCACCAGGCAAGCCTGGCGGGCCAGTTCGTTGGCCTGGCCTGCGTGCTCGGCGCTTTCGCTCAGGCCCTGCATGGCCTCGCCCAGGGTCTGCGCAGCCGTGAAGCGGCGCGTGATATCGCGGGCGTACTTGACCACCTTGAACGGCCGGCCATCGGCGTCGAGGATGGGGTTGTAGCTGGCCTCGATCCAGACCTGGCGGCCGTGCTTGCCGATGCGCAGGTACTGGCCCGCATCGTGCTGGCCGCTGGCCAGCTTGCGCCAGAACTGCGCGTATTCGGGGCTGTGGCGTTCATGGGGCTGGACGAACATGCTGTGGTGCCGTCCCGTGACCTCATCCAGCGTGTAGCCCATGGCCTGCAGGAACAGGCGGTTGGCATGCAGGATGTTGCCCTGCAGGTCGAACTCGATGATGGCCTGCACCTTGGAGATGGCGGCCAGCTGGCCTTCGGCGTCGGCGTTGCGGCGCTGCTGCTCGGTGATGTCGGTAGCGTACTTCACCACCTTGAAGGGCCTGCCATGGCGATCGAAGATGGGGTTGTAGCTGGCCTGCAGCCAGACATCGCGCCCGTCCTTGGCAATGCGGCGGTAGCGCCCCGCGTCGTGGATGCCGCTGCCCAGGCGCTGCCAGAACGCCGTGTATTCGGGCGACTCGCTCATCTGGTGGTCCACGAACATGCGGTGGTGCTGGCCGATGACCTCGCCTTCCTCATAGCCCATGGTGTCCAGGAAGTTCTGGTTGGCGGCCAGCACATGGCCTTGCAGGTCGAACTCGATCACGGCCTGGGACTTGTGGATGGCTGCCAACTGCCCATCCAGTTCCGCCTGGCGGCGTGCGCCACCCAGGTCCAGGATCCGACTCCATGCTGAGCGCTTCATGGGAAATTCCTCTCTCCAAAGAATGCCTGCCGGTGTTGCGAGAGCTCGACGCGGGGATGTAAATGTTTCTTTATGTATTTATATGGACCGCCAAGTGTTTCGGGTATTGATTTTGTCAAATGGAGCCAGCTCGCAATAAGCCCAGGGTTTGCCCTTGGTTTACGCATTGCCTGCCTCTGGCGGGCTGGGTGCAGGCCGGTGGCATGATGCGGCCATGCCCGCCTGGATAGACACCCATTGCCACCTCGACGCCCCTGAATTCGATGCCGACCGCGATGCCGTGCGCGCGCAGGCGGCCGAGGCCGGCGTTGCACATCTGGTGATTCCGGCCGTGGCGCGCGAGCACTGGGACACGGTGGTGGCGCTGGCGCGGCGCCATGGCGACAGCTATGCGCTGGGCATCCATCCGCTGTACACGCCCAATGCCCGCGAGCAGGACATTGCCGCATTGCGCGAGACGCTGGCGCGGCTGCGCGGCGATGCGCAACTGGTGGCCGTGGGCGAGATCGGCCTGGACTTCTTCGTGCCCGGGCTGGATGCGGACCGGCAGATCTGGTTCTACGAGCAGCAGATCGCGCTGGCGCGCGAGTTCGACCTGCCCGTCATCCTGCATGTGCGCAAATCCAGCGACCGGCTGCTCAAGACCCTGCGCGCGCGGCCTGTGGCGGGCGGCATTGCCCATGCCTTCAACGGCAGCGTGCAGCAGGCCCAGGCCTTCATCGACCTGGGCTTCAAGCTGGGCTTTGGCGGGGCCGTGACCTATGACCGGGCGCTCAAGCTGCGCGAGCTGGCAGCCGCCCTGCCGCTGGATGCGCTGGTGCTGGAAACCGATGCCCCCGACATTCCGCCGCACTGGCTCTACACCACGGCCGGGCAGCGTGCCCAGGGCCAGGCCCAGGGCCGCAACACGCCGGCCGAGCTGGCACGCATTGCGGACGTGATTGCGCAGTTGCGCGGCATCACGCCCCAGGCCCTGGCCGAGGCCACGGGCCGCAACGCGCGTGCCGCGCTGCGAGGCCTGCCCGCCATGGCCTGAACCAGGCTTGCGCGGAACCTGAACCTGAGCGGTCTTGCCGCCCGCTGCCAGCAGCCCGGCGACCGCTGGGCGACAATGCCGGCCATGTCCTTGACCGTTCCCGACCTGCCGCCCCCCGGCGCCCCGCGCTGGCAGGGCCTGGCGCCGGTGGCCGATGCGCGGACCCGGGCCCTGGTGCTGGGCAGCTTTCCGGGCCTGCGATCGCTGCAATTGCAGCAGTACTATGCCCATCCGCAAAACCAGTTCTGGCCCTTGCTCCAGGCCCTGTGGCCCGGGCATCCGCAGCCCGGCCGAGACGACTATGCGGGCCGCTGCGAATGGCTGCTGGCCCGCGGCCTGGGCCTGTGGGACGTGTATGCCAGCTGCGAGCGCGAAGGCAGCCTGGACAGCGCCATCCGCGCGGCCGAGGTGAATGATTTCGTGGCGCTGCGCACGCATTGCCCGCAGCTGACGCTGGCCCTGCACAACGGTGGCGAGAGCTACAAGCATGCCGGCCGCACGCAGGCGCTGGGCCTGGCCGCCGTGAAGCTGCCATCGACCAGCCCGGCCAACGCGAGCTGGAGTTTCGCGCGCAAGGTCCAGGCCTGGCGCGAGGCGCTGGCTGCCCATCAATTGCTCTGATTTTTTTGACTGTTCCCGACGTGATACGCAAGACCCGCGGCGCCGCCAAGGCAGCCCCATCCTCTTCCTCCAGCGCCACCAACGCCGCAGACATCGAGCTGCCCGAAGTCAGCGTCTCCGACGATGGCGATGTGCGCCACCTGCACCTGGGCACGCCCTGGATCCAGGGCTCCATGCGCATACGCGAGCCGTTCGAGATCGAGCTCGAATACGTGCAGCGCATGATGGGCTGGCTGCTGTTCATGGAGCCCGCCAGCGTGGCCGGCCGCCATGCCATGCAGCTGGGCCTGGGCGCCGCGGCCATCACCAAGTTCTGCCACAAGAAGCTGCGCATGCGCACCACGGCCATCGAGCTGAACCCGCAGGTGCTTGCCGTGTGCCGCAGCTGGTTCAAGCTGCCGCCCGACAGCGACACGCTGCGCGTGGTCCTGGCCGATGCGGCCCAGGAAATCCGCAAGAGCCAGTGGCTGGGCACGGTCGATGCGCTGGCCGTTGATCTCTATGACCACGATGCGGCCGCGCCCGTGCTGGACAGCGCCGAGTTCTATGCCGACTGCCGCAATCTGCTGACCGAGGACGGCATCATGACCGTCAACCTGTTCGGCCGCACCTCCAGCTACGAGCGCAGCCTGGCGCGCATGGCCGAAGCCTTTGGCGAAGAGGCCATGTGGGCCTTCCGCCCCACGCGCGAGGGCAACACCGTGGTGCTGGCCCAGCGCACGCCGCGCGCGCTCGACCCAGCCGCGCTGCAGGCTGCCAGCGCCCAGGTGCAGGCCCGCTGGGACCTGCCCACGACGCGCTGGCCCAAGATCTTCGTGCGGCCCTGGTAGAACGGCCCTGGTAGAGCGGCGCTGGCCGGGCAGGGCGGCCGGCAGGCTTACCATAGGGCGCAGTTCAGCTTCCGGCCCAACGCCATGTCCGATCCGACCTCCACCACGCAGCCCAAACTCGCCGTTGTTCCAAGCAATCCTTCGGGGCCCCTGGACTGGCGCAGGCTGGTGCAGTGGCTGCTGGCCGATGGCGTGATCACGGCCGAAGAGGCCCAGCGCACCGTGGCGCGCTGCTCGCAGGCCGAGAGCACCCAGCACCCGCTGGTCCGGCTGGCCAACGTGGGCGTGGCCCGCGCCGGTGACGGGCGCGCGCTGGACATCGAGGAGCTGACCCAGTACCTGGCAACCCGCAGCGGCATGGCCTACCTGCGCATCGACCCGCTGCGCGTGGACGCGGGCCGCGTCGGCGAAATCATGAGCGCCAGCTATGCCGAGCGCCACAAGGTGCTGCCCGTGCAGGTATCGCCGCAGGAAGTGGTGGTGGCCACGGCCGAGCCCTTCATCGACGACTGGGTGGCCGAGGTCGAGCGCCAGGCGCGCCGCAAGGTGCGCCGCGTGCTGGCCAGTCCGCTGGACCTCAAGCGCTACACGGGCGAATTCTTTGCGCTGGCCAAATCGGTGCGCGCAGCCGAGAAGGCGGGCGGCGCAGCCAGCGCGGCCAGCTTCGAGCAGCTGGTGGAGCTGGGCAACAGCAGCAAGCAGCTCGACGCCAACGACCAGGGCGTGGTGCGCGTGGTGGACTGGCTGTGGCAATACGCCTTCGACCAGCGCGCCAGCGACATCCACATGGAGCCCCGGCGCGAGCAGGGCGTGATCCGTTTTCGCATCGACGGCGTGCTCCACCCGGTCTACCAGGTGCCCATGGGCGTGCTCAATGCCATGGTCTCGCGCGTGAAGCTGCTGGGGCGCATGGACGTGGTGGAAAAGCGCCGCCCGCAGGATGGCCGCATCAAGACCCGCAACCCGCGCGGTGACGAGGTGGAAATGCGCCTGTCCACGCTGCCCACGGCCTTTGGCGAGAAGCTGGTGATGCGGATCTTCGATCCCGACAACACGGTCAAGGACCTGGATGCACTGGGCTTCACCAGCCATGACGCCCAGCGCTGGAACGAGCTGGTGCGCCGCCCGCACGGCATCATCCTCGTGACCGGGCCCACGGGCTCGGGCAAGACCACCACGCTGTACTCCACGCTCAAGCGCGTGGCCACGGAGGCGGTCAATGTCAGCACCGTGGAAGACCCGATCGAAATGATCGAGCCCAGCTTCAACCAGACCCAGGTGCAGCCGCAGCTGGACTTCGGCTTCACCGAGGGACTGCGCTCGCTGATGCGCCAGGACCCGGACATCATCATGGTGGGCGAAATCCGCGACCTGGCCACCGCCGAAATGGCCGTGCAGGCCGCGCTGACCGGCCACCTGGTGTTCTCCACGCTGCACACCAACGATGCGCCCAGCGCCGTGAGCCGGCTGATGGAGCTGGGCGTGCCGCCCTACCTGATCAATGCCACGCTGCTCGGTGTGCTGGCCCAGCGCCTGGTGCGCACGCTGTGCCCGCAGTGCAAGCAGCGCGACGAGGAGACCTCGGCCGCCACGCTGGCCGAGGCCGTGCGGCCCTGGAAACTGTCAGGCAGCTACCAGCCCTACAAGCCCGTGGGCTGCGTGGAGTGCCGCATGACGGGCTTTCGCGGGCGCATGGGGCTGTACGAGCTGCTGACCGTGAGCGAGGCGCTCAAGCAGCAGGTCCACACCTCGCCTTCCATGGATGCGCTGCGCCGCCAGGCCGTGCAGGATGGCATGCGCCCGCTGCGCCTGGCAGGTGCCCTGCGCGTGGCCGAAGGCGTGACCACGCTGGACGAGGTCATGGCCAGCACGCCCTTGCTGGGATGATGGGCAGGCGATTGGTGGGTTGAAGCGTGAGTGCCCGCTCTGGCGCAGGCCTTTGCCATGGATGGATCGGGTGCCCCCTGCTGGCACCCTTTTTCATTCATGCGGGTAGGACATGAGGGTATGCCCTTTGTAGGTGGAATCCACATCCAGACACAGTTTTTCTGAACGCAAAATCGCCGGGTCGTGATTCCGTAAGGAGACATTCTCGTGAAAATCAAGAGTCAGAAAGACTTTTTTTCGGGCGTGATGTTTTTGGTTATCGGCCTCGCTTTTGCGATCGGCGCTACCAACTACACCGTCGGCACCGGTGCCCGCATGGGCCCGGGCTACTTCCCGCTGATCCTGGGTGTGCTGATGTCCATTCTGGGCACGGCCATCTGCTTCACCGGCCTGACCAAGGGTCCTTCGGGCGGTGACAAGATCGGCAAGTGGGCGTGGAAGCAAGTGTTCTTCGTCCTGGCTGCGAACTTCGCGTTCGGCGTACTGCTGGTCGGCGTTCCCAATCTGGGCATTCCCCAGTTCGGTCTGATCGTCGCCATCTACGCGCTGGTGTTCATCGCCAGCCTGGGCGGTCATAGCTTCAAGTTCAAGGAAGTGGCAATTCTGTCCACCGTCCTTGCTGTGGGCAGCTATGTGGCCTTCGTGTGGGCACTGAATCTTCAGTTCCCCGTCTGGCCCAGCTTCATCACCGGTTAAGCAGGAGCATCGTCCGTGGAACTTTTTCAGAACCTGGCGACCGGCTTCGGCGTCGCCTTCACTTTCCAGAACCTGATCTACTGCTTCGTCGGCTGTCTGCTCGGTACGCTCATCGGCGTGCTTCCAGGCATCGGCCCCGTGGCAACGATCGCCATGCTGCTGCCAGCAACCTACGCCCTGCCTCCGGTGGCGGCGCTGATCATGCTGGCCGGTATCTACTACGGTGCGCAGTACGGTGGCTCGACCACCGCCATTTTGGTGAACCTGCCTGGTGAATCCTCGTCCGTGGTGACCGTGATCGACGGCTACCAGATGGCAAGAAAGGGGCGAGCGGGACCCGCTCTCGCTGCCGCAGGCATAGGCTCGTTCTTCGCAGGTTGCGTGGGCACCGTGATCCTGGCCGCCTTCGCGCCTCCGCTGACGGAAGTCGCCTTCAAGTTCGGCCCTGCCGAGTACTTCTCGCTGATGACCCTGGGCCTGATCGGCGCCGTGGTGCTGGCTTCGGGCTCGCTGCTCAAGGCCATTGCCATGATCGTGCTGGGCCTGCTGCTGGGCATGGTCGGCACCGACGTGAACTCCGGCGTTGCCCGCTACAGCTTCGACATTCCCGAGCTGACCGACGGTATCGACTTCGTCGTGATCGCCATGGGTGTGTTCGGCTACGGCGAAATCATTGCCAACCTGTCCAAGCCTGAAGACGAGCGCGAAGTGTTCGCCGCCAAGGTGACGGGCCTGATGCCCACGAAGGAAGACTTCAAGCACATGATTCCGGCCATGCTGCGCGGCACGGCCCTGGGTTCTGCCCTGGGTATCCTGCCCGGTGGCGGTGCCATGCTGTCGGCCTTTGCTGCCTACACGATCGAGAAGAAGACCAAGCTCAAGCCGGGCGAAGTCCCCTTCGGTCAAGGCAACATCCGCGGCGTGTGCGCTCCCGAGTCGGCCAACAACGCCGGTTCGCAGACCTCCTTCATCCCGCTGCTGACGCTGGGCATTCCGCCCAACGCCGTGATGGCGCTGATGGTGGGCGCGATGACCATCCACAACATCCAGCCGGGCCCGCAGGTGATGACCAGCAACCCCGAGCTGTTCTGGGGCCTGATCGCCTCGATGTGGATCGGCAACCTGATGCTGATCGTGCTGAACCTGCCGCTGATCGGCATCTGGATCAAGCTGCTGACCGTGCCCTACCGCTGGCTGTTCCCGTCCATCGTGCTGTTCTGCGCGATCGGCGTGTACGGTACCAACAACAACACCTGGGACGTGTGGATGGTGGGTATCTTCGGCTTCGTGGGCTATGTGTTCCACAAGCTGGGCACCGAACCGGCTCCCTTGCTGCTGGGCTTCATCCTGGGCCCGATGATGGAAGAGAACCTGCGCCGTGCGCTGCTGCTGTCGCGTGGCGACTGGAGCGTGTTCGTGACCCGTCCGATCTCGGCCGGCCTGCTGCTCGCCGCCGTGGTGCTGCTGGTGGTGGTGCTGATGCCTGCAGTGAAGAACAAGCGCGAAGAAGCATTCGTAGAGGATTGATCGCCTCAGCGTTGCAACCATGTTGCTTGACGGCCCTTCGGGGCCGTTTTTTTTTGGTCAACAAGCGATCCCGGTGGAAAGCTGTTGATCCCGGATGCCTGGGAGCCGACGCGCCCGTGACTGCACAATAGCGCGCAGTCTTTCGAGGTCACGATGTCCCCACTACTGTCATCCCAGCACCCGCAGCGCGTGCTGCTGCACAACGAGATCCACGCCCGCCCGGCCGAGGAGATGCAGGCGCCGCTGGCCATCACCCATGTGGTGATGCTCACCGATGCGGCCCAGCGCGAGGCCAGCCGCGCCCATGTGGCCACCCTGCTGCGCAACCACCACCTGCCGCCGCCCGATGCGGCGACCACCCATGTGTTGATCGACCTGGGCGCCTTTCACCTGCGCTGGGAACTGCACACGGAGTTCGTCTGCTGGACCTTCAGCAAGCCCATGTCGCAGGCCGGCATGGACGATGTGCGCGAGCCCGAGGCCGCCATCGACTACGTGCCGCGCGACTGGCTGGTTGCCTTGCCCGGCCAGTGCCTGAGCGGCCTGCACCTGTGGGCCTTGCAGGAGCAGGCAATCAATGAGCCGCATCTGGTGCGCCACCTGCTGCAGGAAGACACGCTGGTGGGTGCGCGCGTGGCCGGCGATGCGGGCAAGGTCTACACCGACTTCGCCATCCATGCCGATGGCTTCTCGCGCATGCTGCTGCTGGCCGGCGAGTCATTGTCGCCACGCCGCCTGGGGCGGCTGGTGCAGCGGCTGCTGGAGATCGAGACCTACCGCATGGCGGCCCTGCTGGGCCTGCCGGCAGCCCGCCAGGCCGCTGCCGTACTGGCCACGGCCGAGCGGGATCTGGCGGCCCTGGCCCATTCCATCCGTCTTGCCGACCGCGATGCCGAGCCGGCACTGCTGGATCGGCTGACACGCCTGGCCGGGCAGGTGGAGAGCGAATACGCCACCACGCATTCGCGCTTTTCCGCCAGCGCGGCCTATTTCGAACTGGTGGACAAGCGCATTCAGGACATCCAGGAATCGCGCATCGACGGCATACAGACCATCCGCGAGTTCATGGACCGGCGCCTGACGCCGGCGCGCAGCACCTGTGAATGGGCAGCGCGGCGGCAGAACGCGCTGTCCGAGCGCGTCTCGCGCGTCAGCAGCCTGCTGCGCACGCGGGTGGAGATCGAGCAGCAGCAAAGCAGCCAGCAGTTGCTGGGCGCCATGAACCAGCGCCAGGACATGCAGTTGAAGTTGCAGTCCACGGTGGAAGGCCTGTCCGTGGCCGCCATCACCTACTACTTCACGGGCCTGATCAGCTACCTGGCCAAGGGCGCCAAGACGCTGGGCTGGCCCTGGTCGCCGGAGAGCACGGCCGCCGTCGCCATTCCCGTGGTGGCACTGGGCGTATGGTGGTCGCTGCGCAGGCTGCACCACAGATTGTTCCGTGGCCAGCACGGGTCCGGCACGCACTGAAGGGAGCTCCCGCAGCCCCGTCCATGCGCCTGTGTTCCCCTGCACCGGCGTTTTCGCGTTTTCACACGTTTGGCGTGAAAGCATCGAAGCCTCGCGCACAATGTGCGCTGCCGTTCTGCAAGGATCGAGCAAGGCTTTTTTTGTTCAGGAGTGAGACATGGATCTGGGAATCGCGGGCAAGTGGGCCCTGGTATGTGGCGCTAGCAAGGGCCTGGGCTTTGGCTGTGCCAAGGCGCTGGCGCAAGAGGGCGTGAACCTGGTGATCAATGCGCGCAATCCCGAGGCCCTGCAGGAGGCTGCGGCCAGCCTCGCCGCCCTGGCGCCGCAGGTGAAGGTGCTGGCCGTGGCGGCCGACATCACCACCGAGGAAGGCCGCGCCGCCGTGCTGTCGGCAGCCGGTGGCCCGGGCGTGGATTTCGACATTGTCGTCACCAATGCCGGCGGCCCGCCGCCCGGTGATTTCCGCGACTGGGACCGCGCGGCCTGGCTCAAGGCCGTGGACGCCAACATGCTCACGCCCATCGAGCTGATCAAGGCCACGGTGGACGGCATGGCGGCGCGCGGATTCGGCCGCATCGTCAACATCACCTCCAGCGCCGTGAAGGCGCCCATCGACATCCTGGGCCTGTCCAATGGCGCGCGCAGCGGCCTCACGGGCTTTGTGGCGGGCCTGGCGCGCAGCGGCATCGCGGCCAAGGGCGTGACCATCAACAACCTGCTGCCTGGCAAGTTCGACACCGATCGCCTGCGCACCACCTTCACGGCCGCCGCCAACAAGAGCGGCAAGAGCCTGGACGATGTGCGCCTGGTGCAGCAATCCCAGGTGCCGGCCCGCCGCTTCGGCACGCCCGATGAATTCGGCGCCATCTGCGCCTTCCTGTGCAGCGCGCACGCAGGCTACATGACGGGTCAGAACATCCTGCCCGACGGCGGCCTGTACGCAGGAACCTTCTGATGCGCCGGTGCACTGCCTCCATGAACGGGTCCAGGGCCGGCAAGGCCCGGGAAATGGTCCCTTGCATGGTTGCGCAGTGCCGAGCGGTCCATGGGCAGGTGCAGCCTTGACAGTCCCGTTCCTGCATCGTGGCCAGCGGCCTTGCCGCAGCCTGCCCATTCCAAACGCCATGCAGGGAGCCCGGAGATGACGGGCCAGCCCCATCAGACGGACTGGGCTGCGGCCGACCCCGTCCGCACGCCCGGCCCGGCAGCGGCCGCAAGCCCTGCGCGCATGCGCCATACCCTGGCGCTGATGCTGGTGCTGTTGACGGTGGCCCTGGCGGCCGCCATGGTCTGGCTGCTCAGCGGCATGCGGACCACGGCGCAGGAAGAAGCTTCGCTGCGCCTGGTGCGCTTTGTGCTGGGCACCGAGGCGGCCATCAGCCGCAGCCTGGAATCCCTGGACGCCCTGGCGCTGGGCGTGGACGAACTGCGGGGTTCGCGCAACCCCGCATCGGCATCGCAGCCGCAACTGCAGGAAATGCTGCACACCATGGTGCGGCAGAACACGCTGGCGCAGCGCGCCTCGGTGCACGATATCCAGGGCCGGGAACTGGCCGCTTCGGGCGATGGCCCGGTCATCGACCTGCCTGCGCAGGCCTGGGAGCGCCTGGCGGGCCAAAGCCGCTCCGAATTGCTGGCAAGTCCACCCTCCGTCGCGCCGCAGGTGCCGGGTGGCGAACGCATGCTGTACCTTGTGCGGCCCCTGAGCCGGGCAGAGCAGGGCGGCTATGTGCTGATGCAGGTGCCGGCTGCGGCGCTGGGCGCCGTGCTGGCCCAGGGCGGCGTGCTGGACGGCCTGGAGGTCACGCTGGAGCAGGGCAGCGGCGAGCTGCTGCTGTCCATGCCCCAGTATGGCGATGTCGCCGCTGTGCGGCTGCTGCCGACGACGTCGCAGCTGCCGTCCAGCGGCGTCATGCACATGGCCGCACGCCTGAGCCGCGTGCCTGCCCTGGTGGCTGCGCATCCGCTGCCCAAGGGACATCTGTGGGTCACGGCCAGCCTGCCCATGTCCTCCGTGCTGGCCGGCTGGCGCGTGGCTGCCTGGCTGATGGTGCTGGCCGTGATGATCTTCGGCGTGCTGCTGGCCGTGCTGGGCTGGACCGTGCACCGCTACATGGACCGCCTGCATGCCGCGCGGCGCCAGGCCCAGCGGTCCGAGCAGTGGCTGGACCAGGCGCTGGACAGCATGGTCAGCGGCTTTCTGCTGCTGGATTCGCAGCAGCGCGTGCTGCGCTGGAACCGCTGCTACGAGGAAATGTTCCCCTGGCACGCGGACCAGCTGGAGCCTGGGCGGCCCCTGCAATCGCTGCTCGATTCCTGCCCCAGCGCCGTGGGTCTGGCGGCGGCGCCGGCGCAGGCCGACGAGGCCAAGGACCTGCACCGCCAACTGGTGCTGCGGCCTGGCGTACCCTTTGAGCAGCAACTGCCCAGCGGCCGCTTTGTCCAGATGACGGCACGGCTGGCCGCCGAGGACGGCGTGGTCATCACCTACAACGATGTCACCGATATCCGGCTGGCCACGGCCGAGATCGAGAGCCTGGCCTTCTACGATCCGCTGACCAGCCTGCCCAATCGCCGCCTGCTGCTGGACCGCCTGGCCCAGGCCACGGTGCTGGCCGCACGCGAAGGCTGGACCGGGGCGCTGCTGTTCCTGGACCTGGACCAGTTCAAGATGCTCAACGACACGCTGGGCCACGAAGTGGGCGACCAGCTGCTGCAGCAGGTGGCGCACCGCCTGCGCAGCGCCGTGCGATCTTCGGACACGGTGGCGCGCCTTGGGGGGGATGAGTTCGTGGTCATGCTCTGCGAGCTGTCGCACGAGCCTGCCGAGGCGGCCACGCTGGCCCAGCGCATTGGCGAGAAGATCCTGGCGCGGCTCAACCAGTCCTATGTGCTGGGCGCCCACCTGCACCGCAGCGCCTGCAGCATTGGCGCCACGCTGTTCGGCCGCCAGCCGCAGTCGGCGGCCGAGCTGCTCAAGCAGGCCGACATCGCCATGTACCAGATCAAGGCGCGCAACGGCAGCGGCCTGTGCTTCTTCGATCCGCAGATGCAGGTGGAAATCCACCAGCGCGTGCGCATGGAAGGCGACCTGCGCCAGGCCCTGGCGCAGTCCCAGTTCGAGCTGCACTACCAGCCCCAGTTCACGCTGGCCGGCGAGGTCATAGGCGCCGAAGCCCTGCTGCGCTGGCGCCACCCCGAACGCGGCCTGGTGCCGCCCGGCATGTTCATTGCCGTGGCCGAGGAAAGCGAGATCATCGTGCCGCTGGGCATGTGGGTGATCCGCACGGCCTGCGAGCAACTGGCGATCTGGCAAAAGGATGCGCGGCTGCGCCATCTGCAGGTGGCCGTGAATGTCAGTGCCCGCCAGTTCCGGCACCAGGACTTTGCCTCCCAGGTCATCGAGCAGGTGCGCAATGCCGGCATTGCGCCCCATCTGCTCAAGCTGGAGCTGACCGAGTCGCTGGTGATCGAGAACGTGCAGGAGTCCATCGACAAGATGAAGCAGCTGCGCAGCCATGGCGTGTGCTTTTCCATGGACGACTTCGGCACCGGTCACTCCTCGCTGACCTATCTCACCCAGCTGCCGCTGAACCAGCTCAAGATCGACCAGTCCTTCGTGCGCCACCTGGGCTTGCGCCATACCGATGACGTGATCGTGCAGACCATCATCGGCATGGCGCGCAACCTGAACCTGGATGTGATCGCCGAAGGCGTGGAGACCCTGGAGCAGCGCGCCCTGCTCGCGCACTACGGCTGCGAATACTTCCAGGGCTACCTGTTCAGCCCGCCCGTGCCCATACGTGCGTTCGAGCAGCTGCTGGCCAAGGTGCCCGTGCGCACCGTGGCGCATGGCCTGCCAAAGGCTATGCCCGGCGCGAAGACACCATGATGCCGCCCACGATGAGCGCGAAGGCCAGCCCGTGGTACAGCTGCGGCGTCTGGCCCAGCAGCGGAATGGACAGCAGGGCGGTGAACAGGGGCATCAGATTGCCGAAGAAGCCCGCCACCGCAGGGCTGCTGCGCTGCACGCCCAGGCCCCAGAAGCGATAGGCCAGGATGGCCGGCCCGACGGCGATGAACAGCAGGGCGCCCAGCAGCGGCCACCCTGCCTGAAGGTGAAACCGTCCCGATGCGGCCTCCAGTCCCGTGAACAGGCCGGACCACATCAGGCCGAAGACCATCTGTGCCAGCAGAAAGCCCGACCAGTCCGCGCGCAGCTGTCCTGACACGCTGGTCCTGGACAGCAGCCACGTATAGAAGGCCCACAGGATCGTGGCCAGCACCATGAACAGGTCGCCCGGCACCAGCTGCAGCTGGCGCAGCACCTGCGGATCGCCGCGCGACAGCACCACGGCCACGCCCAGCACCGACAGCGCAGCCCCCAGCAACTGGCGGCGGCTCACGGCAATGCCCCAGCAGATGCGGCCGACGGCCAGCATCCACACCGGCATGCTGGAGCCGACCAGGGTGGCGTTCAGCGGGGTCGATGTTTTCAGCGCCAGGTACAGCAGGGCGTTGTAGCAGCCGATGCCCAGCAATCCCAGCAGCGCGAACTGGCGCCACTGCGGCCAGACGGCGCTGTCCCGGCGCAGCACCCATCCGGCCAGCGGCAGCAGCAGCATGAAGGCAATGGCCCAGCGCAGGAAATTCAACGCGAAGGGCGAGATCAGGTCATGGACCATGCGGCCCACGATGGCATTGCCGGCCCACAGCAGCGGCGGCAGCGTCAGGATGGCGGCGGTGGAAGGCTTCAGCGGCTGGCTCATCGGGATCATCCGGCTTTCGGGCTCGCCACTATAGGCGTTGCGCGCTCTTTGCGCCGACCATGCGTTGCCGTCTTCCGCGAGGCGGGCCGAAACATGGCACGATGCCGCTCTTGTCGCTTTTTGCAGGAGTGCTCCCATGGGTATTGCAGTGCAGATCCGCCACAACGGCGGCCCCGAAGTCCTGGAGCTGGTGCAGGTCGCCGTGGGCGAGCCCGGACCAGGCGAGGTACGCATACGCCACCATGCGGTGGGCCTGAACTTCATCGATGTGTACCAGCGCTCCGGCCTGTACTCGCTGCCCATGCCCCTGAGCCTGGGCATGGAAGGCGCAGGCGTGGTCGAGGCCGTGGGGGCCGGCGTGGAGCACCTGGGCGTGGGCGACCGCGTGGCCTATGCCAGCAATCCTCCGGGCAGCTACAGCGAAGTGCGCGTCATGCCCGCCATGTGCGTGTGCCGCCTGCCCGATGCCATTGCGTTCGAGACGGCTGCCGCCATGATGCTCAAGGGCCTGACCGCCCAGTACCTGCTCAAGAAATGCATTCCGGTCGAGGGCCTGGAACCGGGTGATGCCGTGCTGTTCCATGCGGCGGCCGGTGGCGTGGGTCTGATCGCCTGCCAATGGGCCAGGGCCCTGGGCCTGCAACTCATCGCCACTGCGGGCTCGGACGAGAAGTGCGCGCTGGCCCTGGCCAACGGTGCAGCCCATGCCATCAACTACCGCAGCGAGAACTTCGCCGAGCGCGTGCAGGAGATCACGGGCGGCCAGGGTGTGAAGGTGGTCTACGACAGCGTGGGCAAGGACACCTGGGAAGGCTCGCTGGCCTGCCTGCGGCGCTTCGGCCTGTTGGTGAGCTTCGGCAACGCCTCGGGCCCCGTGGCGCCTTTCGCTCCTGCCGTGCTCGCGGCCAAGTCGCTGTATGTGACGCGCCAGACTCTGTTCTCCCACATTACCAGCCGCGAGGCCACCCAGGCGATGGCCGACGATCTGTTCGCCGTGGTGGAAAGCGGTGCCGTGAAGATCCATATCGACCAGCGCTATCCGCTGGCCGAGGTGCGCCAGGCCCACCTGGACCTGGAGGCACGCAAGACCACGGGCTCGACCATCCTGCTGCCATGAGTGTGCAAAAGCGCCTGACTGATCCGGCTGACCCGGCCGTGCAGGCCTGGCTGTGCCGCCTGCGCGCCGACACGCGCCAGCCCGCGCTGCAGCCGCGCCGGCCATTGCTGGTGGTGGGGCAGGAGACAGGTTCGCTGGAAGACGGCCTGGCCGCGCTGCTGCCGGACGATGTGATGCGTGCCCACGGCGTGGCACTGTGCCTGCAGGCCGGCCAATGGCATCTGCAAGGCCAGGGCGATGCCACGGTCCTGCTCAACGCCCTGGCCCGGGTGCTGCGTGCCACGGGCCACAGCGGCCCCTGGCGCGACGAGCAACTGGCCGTGTGCAACGTCCAGGGCCAGCGCATTGCCACCGTGGAGCGCGGCGCCGTGCGCCCGCTGGGTATTGCCACCCAGGCCGTGCACCTGGTGGGCGAGACGGCCGATGGCCGCATCTGGGTGCAGCAGCGCGCCGACAACAAGCCCACCAACCCCGGCATGTGGGACACGCTGATGGGCGGCATGGTGGCCGCGTGCGATACCGTGGCCGAGGCCGTGGAGCGCGAAACCTGGGAAGAGGCCGGCCTGCGCGTGGCCGAGCTGCAGGGCCTGCGCCATGGCGGCCATGTGCTGTTCGAGCGCCCCAGCGACGAGGCCGAGGGCCGGGGCTTCATGCGCGAGCGCATCGACTGGTTCAGCGCCACCGTACCGCCGGCGCTGGAGCCCGGCAACCAGGATGGCGAGGTCCAGGCCTTTGCGCTGATCGAGCGCGACCAGCTCGTCGAATGGCTGCTGCAGGGCCGCTTCACGCCCGAGGCTGCCCAGGTGCTGGCGGCCTGGCTGGGCTGGTGAAACGCTTCAGCGCGCCGTCTTGTTCAGTGCCGATTCCTTGAGCCGGCTGGGCGCCAGGGCGCCGGCCGATTCGAGGATGGGGTAGGCCACCGAGCACAGCAGCGAGTTGATGCGCTTGAGGTCGCTGATCAGGTCGATGTGCAGCGAGCTGGTCTCTATGCTGGAGACGGTGTTGTCGGACAGGCGCGCCAGGTGGGTGGCCGAGTAGGCCAGCTCCAGGTCGCGGAAACGCGCCTTTTCCTCCAGCAGCTTCTGCGCTTCGCGCACGTTGCCGTTGAGGAACACGCTCATTGCCAGGCGCAGGTTGTCCAGCAGGTGGTGCAGCAGCTCGCGGATCTCCTGCGTGCCGGCCTCGGAGAACTGGCGGCCCTTCTTGATCTTCTTGTCCTCGATGTCCAGCAGCACGCGCTCGATGATGTCGCCGATCTGCTCCATGTTGATGGTGAAGCTGATGATTTCCGTCCAGCGCTGGCCCTCGCGCTCATCCAGTTCGGCGCGCGAGATCTTGGTCATGTAGTACTTGATGGCCGAGTACAGATCGTCCACCGTGCCTTCAAGCTCGCGCAGCTCCTGGGACAGCTTGAGGTCGTCTGTCTCCAGCACCCGCTGCATACCGATCAGCATGGACTCGACCATGTCGGCCTGGTGCAGGGCCTCGCGCGCGGCGCAGGAAATGGCCAGCGACGGCGTGCTCAGCGCCGAGGGGTCGAGGTGGCGGGGCCGCAGCAGGCTGGTGGAGCTGGCCTCGGGCTTGGGCAGCAGGGCCGTCACCCAGCGCGCCACGGTCTGCGTGAGGCCGATGAAGCACAGGCTGTTGAAGATATTGAAGGCCAGGTGGAACAGCACGATGTTCTGGCCCTTGCCGTCGATCATCGGCATCACGTAGGTGGCCCACAGCCCCAGGAAGGGCGCGACGATGGCCACCCCCATGATCTTGAACAGCATGTTGCCGATGGTGACCTGGCGCACTTCGGTGCTGGACTTGGCCGTGGTCAGCACGGCCACCAGGCCGCTGCCGATATTGGCGCCCAGCGTCAGGCCCAGCGCCACTTCCATGGGAATCGCACCCGAGCTGGCCATGGCCGCGATCAGCAGCACGATGGCCAGGCTGGAATAGGCCATCACGGCCAGCAGCGCACCCAGCAGCAACTCCATGAAGATATCGCTGGTGACCGAGCCCAGCAGGGTGCGCACGGCGGGGGCTTCCAGCAGCGGTTCGGTGGCCTCGACCACCAGGCGCAGCGCCAGCAGCATCACGCCCAGGCCGATCAGCACGCGGCCTATGCGCCCGGCCGTGGTGTCCTGGCGCGTGATGAACAGCACCACGCCCACGAAGATGAACAGCGGCGACAGCCAGGACAGGTCGGTGGAGAACAGCACGGCCATCAGCGCCGTGCCCACGTCGGCGCCGCGCATCACGGCCAGCGCGGCCGGCAGCGAGATCAGGCCCTGGCCCACGAAGGCCGAGGTCATCAGCGAGGTGGCCGTGCTCGACTGCACCAGCGCAGTCACGCCCAGGCCCGACAGCGCAGCCGAGAAACGGTTGCTCATGCTGTGGGCGAGCAGGTCGCGCAGGTTGGCGCCGAACACCCGCAGCACGCCGGTGCGGACCATGTGCGTGCCCCAGACCAGCAGGGCGATGGCGGCCAATAGATTGAGTAAGTGCTTCATGTGCTGTGAGCGGAGAAGCGGACCAATATAACCCCGGTCCCGGCTTGCGCGCAGGAGAGTCGGCCGCATGAGCGCACAGTTTGGTGCGAAATAAAGAAAATTGTAGAAATAAAACGAATCAAAAAGAATTTCGGTTGACCAAAAACGCACTCAGGAAAACCCGAGGAGAAAGCCCGTCGGCACGCAGTTGGCGGCAGCCCCCATGAAAAAGCCCCTCGCAGGAGGGGCTAGGCTGGCTGTCGTGGCGTGCGCCGCGGCGGGGATCAGGTTCTTTTGGCCCGCCGTGCGCGCAGCACCTCGTCCAGGATCAGCAGGCCCGCGCCCACGCTGATGGCGATGTCGGCGGCATTGAAGGCCGGAAAGTGCGAACGGCCCCAGTAGAAGTCCAGGAAGTCCACCACGTAGCCGTGCTGCAGGCGATCCACCACGTTGCCGATGGCGCCGCCCAGGATGCTGGCCAGCGAGAAGCAAAACAGCTTCTGCCCCGGATGCTTGCGCAACTGCCAGACGATGAGCAGCGTGGCCGCCACGCCGATGCCCACGAACAGCCAGCGCTGCCAGCCGCCCGCTCCGGCCAGGAACGAGAAGGCCGCGCCCGTGTTGTGGGCCCGCACGATGTTGAAGAAGCCCGTGATCGGCGTCCAGTCGCCCAGCTGGTAGGCACCAAGGATCCACTGCTTGGTGAGCTGGTCGATGGCGATGATCGCCAGCGACCAGGCCAGCCAGGGCCAGATGCGGCTGTTGCGGGATTCGGGGACCGCAGCAAAGGTAGGGGTCATGGCAGCGCCTCAGGGGTTGATTACGCCTTGTGGCGCTCTTCGCCAGCACCGTGCAGGTTGCTGTCGCAACGGCCGCACAGGCTGGGGTGCTCGGGGTTGATGCCCACGTCGGCGCGGTAGTGCCAGCAGCGGTCGCATTTTGCGTGGCTGCTGGGTGTGACGGCGGCCTGCAGCGCTTCGCCTGCCAGGGCCTCGGCCGCCGAGGTGATGAAGACGAACTTCAGGTCGTCGCCCAGGCTTTGCAGCAGGGCCAGGTCTTCGGGCTGGGCCGAGACACTGACTTCGGCCTGCAGCGAGGAGCCGACCCGGCCTTCGGTGCGCACGGCCTCGATGTCCTTGTTCACCACGTCGCGGATCTCGCGCAGGCGAGCCCACTTGGCCAGCAGGGCCTCGTCACCGGCCGGCAGGTCGGTGTAGGTCTCCAGGAAGATGGACTCGCTGTCGCCGAAGACCTTCCAGGCCTCCTCGGCCGTGAAGGACAGGAAGGGCGCCATCCAGCGCAGCATGGCATGCGTGATCTGGTGCAGGGCGGTCTGGGCGCTGCGGCGGGCCAGGCTCTTGGGCGCGCTGGTGTACAGGCGGTCCTTGAGCACGTCCAAGTAGAAGCCGCCCAGGTCTTCCGAGCAGAACAGCTGCAGCTTGGCCACCACGGGGTGGAATTCATAGACCTTGTAGTGGGCCAGCAGCTCGGCCTGGAACTGGGCCGCGCGGGCCAGGGCCCAGCGGTCGATCTCCAGCAGATCTTCGGTGGGAACCGAGTCCTGCGCAGCATCGAAGTCGCTGACGTTGGCCAGCAGGAAGCGCAGCGTGTTGCGGATGCGGCGGTAGGCGTCCACCACGCGGGCGAGGATCTTGTCGTCGATGCCCAGGTCGCCCGAGTAGTCGGTCGAGGCCACCCACAGGCGGATGATCTCGGCGCCCATCTTGTTGCTCACGTCCTGCGGGGCGACGGTGTTGCCCAGCGACTTGGACATTTTCTTGCCCTGGCCGTCCACGGTGAAGCCGTGGGTCAGCAGGCCGCGGTAGGGCGCGCGACCGAAGATGGCCGAGGCCAGCAGCAGCGACGAATGGAACCAGCCGCGGTGCTGGTCATGGCCTTCCAGGTAGAGGTCGGCCTCGGGGCCCTGGTCGTGGTGCATGTCGGCGTGCGTGCCGCGCATCACGTGCCAGAAGGTGGAGCCGGAGTCGAACCAGACTTCGAGGATGTCGGTGCTCTTGGTGTAGTGCACGGCCTCCTCGGCGCCCAGGATGTCCTCGGCCGTCACGCGGCTCCAGGCCTCGATGCCACCCTGCTCGACCATGGCGGCCGCCTGGTCGATGATCTCCATGGTGCGCGGGTGCAGCTCGCCGCTGTCCTTGTGCAGGAAGAAGGGCAGGGGCACGCCCCAGCTGCGCTGGCGCGAGATGCACCAGTCGGGGCGGCCGGCGATCATGTCGCGCAGGCGGGTCTTGCCGTTCTCCGGGTAGAACTGGGTGTGCTCGATGGCTTCCAGCGCGATCTGGCGCAGCGTCTGCGCGGGCTTGTCGCCGGGCTTGGTGAACACGCCCTCGCCCTCGTCCATGCGGATGAACCACTGGGCTGCGGCGCGGTAGATCACGGGCGTCTTGTGGCGCCAGCAGTGCGGGTAGCTGTGGGTGATGGTCTTGGTGTCCATCAGGCGGCCGGCCAGCTTGAGCGCGTCGATGATGACGGGCGTGGCCTTCCAGATGTGCTGGCCGCCGAACAGCGGCAGCTCGGGTGCGTAGACGCCGTTGCCCTGCACGGGGCTCAGGATGTCTTCGCGCGTCATGCCGTTGTTCATGCAGCTGTTGAAGTCGTCCACGCCATAGGCGGGGGCCGAGTGCACGATGCCGGTGCCGTCATCGGCCGTGGCGTAGTCGGCAAGGAACACGGGCGAGACGCGGTCGAAGCCCTTGTCCATATCGGCCAGCGGGTGCTTGAACTGCAGGTGGTCCAGCTTCCTGCCCACGGCGGTGGCGACGACCTGGCCTTCGAGCTTCCAGCGTGCCAGGCACTTCTCGACCAGGGCCGAGGCCACGATCAGCAGGCCGCGCTCGGTGTCCACCAGGCTGTATTCCAGCTCGGGGTTGACGTTGAGCGCCTGGTTGGCGGGGATGGTCCAGGCCGTCGTCGTCCAGATGACGATGAAGGCTGGCTTGGCCAGCGAGGGCAGGCCGAAGGCGGCCGCCAGCCTGTCGGGCTCGGCCGTGGGGAACATCACGTCCAGCGTCTGGCTTTGCTTGTCGGCGTATTCGATCTCGAACTCGGCCAGCGAGGAGCCGCAGTCAAAGCACCAGTACACGGGCTTGAGGCCGCGGTAGACGAAGCCGCGCTCCATGACGCGCTTGAGGGCGCGCAGCTCGGCGGCCTCGTTGGCGTAGTTCATGGTCTTGTAGGGATGGTCCCAGTCGCCGAGCACGCCCAGGCGCTTGAAGTCCACCATCTGCTGGGCGATCTGCTCGGTGGCGAAGGCGCGGCTCTTGGCCTGCATCTCGTCGCGCGGCAGGTTGCGGCCATGCAGCTTTTCGATGGCGTTCTCGATGGGCAGGCCGTGGCAGTCCCAGCCCGGCACGTACAGCGCGTCGAAGCCTTCGAGCTGGCGGCTCTTGACGATCATGTCCTTGAGCGCCTTGTTCACCGCATGGCCGATGTGGATCTTGCCGTTGGCGTAGGGCGGGCCGTCATGCAGGATGAACTTGGGCGCGCCGTGGCGCGCGTCGCGCAGCTTCTTGTAGAGCCCCTTGTCCTCCCATTCCTGGACCCAGCCCGGCTCGCGCTTGGGCAGGTCGCCGCGCATGGGGAAGGGCGTGTCGGGCATGTTCAGCGTGGCGCGATAGCCCGCATTGGCGTTGGGAGAGACTTTCGAATCAGACATGGAGAACCTTGAAAGCAGGCCAGAGCCCGGACCGTCTGGTCCAGGCACGGAAAAAGGGGAGGGAAGCCTGGTGCGCACCCGCGCCCGGGCAGGTGACGGAGAGCGTCAAATTCGGTCGCGCGTGGTCTGGCGACGGGTCTCGGTGTAGATGGGCGTGTGGATGGTGGCGAAGAACGCGCGCGCGTCATCGCAGTCCTTGGCGATGCCGGCGGTGAGGGCGTCGAGACTGTCGTACTTCAGCTCGTCGTGCAGTTTGTGCAGAAGTTCCACGCGGATGATTTTACCGTAGGCCTCTTCGCCTCCCGGCGCGCCGGGCCAATCGAGGCAGTGGGTTTCCAGCAGGACGCGCCCGCCGTTGACATCCGTCGGGTCCAGGGAAGGGCGCACGCCGAGGTTGGCCACGCCGCGCAGCGGTCGTTCATTCAGGCCATGGACCAGCACGGCGAAGATGCCGCTGGCCGCAGGCTTCCAGTGGTTGAAGCGCAGGTTCAGCGTGCGAAAGCCGTCGCCCGCGCCCTGGCGGCTCTCGGCCAGGCTGCGGCCCAGCTTGCGGCCGTGCACCACATGGCCGGAGATGGTGTAGGGATGGCCCAGCAGCCGCGCGGCGTCCTGCATGCGCCCCTCGGCCAGGGCTGCGCGCACATGGGTGCTGGACACGCGCAGGCCGTGCACCTCGTAGCTGTTCATGCGGGCCACGTCAAAGCCCTGGCGCTGGCCCGCCGCATCCAGCATGGCGTAGTCGCCCGCCCGCTGGGCGCCGAAGCGGAAGTCGTCGCCAACCAGCACGTATTTCGCGCCAAGGCCCGCCACCAGCACTTCGTCGATGAAGGCATGCGGCGACTGGCTGGCCAGCGTCTGGTTGAAGGGCAGAACCACAGTCTGGTCCACCCCGCAGCGCTCCAGCTCCGACAGCTTGTCGCGCAACGTGCCTATGCGCGCCGGAGCGATTTCAGGCCGTCCAAGGGTCTGGGCGAAATAGTCGCGAGGATGGGGCTCGAAAGTTAGCACGCAGGTGGGCACACTACGCTGGGCAGCTTCGGCCGACAGCAGGGCCAGCATGGCCTGGTGGCCGCGATGGACACCATCGAAATTGCCGATGGTCACGGCACAGGCCGATTCCCGCCCTGGATGGTTGAAGCCTCGAAAAATCTTCATGGGACGCTTTGTTTTCAATAGCGGCTGGCACGCGCGCAGCCAGCGCAGGCTGTCAATCCGACATGGAAACAGAGTATATTGCCTCGATAAGGCCTGCCTTGCAGGCCCTGTGCACTGGCTGCATTCCCGTTCACTTTGGTGTCAGAGGAGGCGTGTCGTGAAGGTCTTGAAGCTGTCGGCCCAAGGGCTGCCCCAATCCTGGATCACGCTGGAGCAGGCGGCGCTGCATTACGCGGCGGACGATGTGCGCTGGGAGTCCGGCGGAGAGGTCGCCTGTTTCCGCGGTGGTCACAATGCCGTCACGGGCTGCCAGTCGGTCATCCACATAAACAGCATCATCGGCACGCGCGGTGCGCCTGCGATCAATCCGCACAGCCTGCAGCCCGGCCTGACCAATGGCAAGCTGTTCGCACGCGACCGCTGCATCTGCGCCTATTGCGGCCGGGTCTTTCATGAAAACGACCTCACGCGCGAGCACATCGTGCCCATCTCCGCAGGGGGAGGCCACCAGTGGATGAACCTGGTGACGGCCTGCCGCTCCTGCAATCACCGCAAGGGTGCCCGCACACCTGAGCAGGCGCGCATGCCGCTGCTCTACACGCCCTATATACCCAGCCTCTGGGAAGACTTCATCCTGCGCAACCGACGGATCCTGGCCGATCAGATGGAGTTCCTGCTGCTGCACGTGCCCCGGAGTTCGCGCTGGGCACGGGACGGATTCGCCGAGGGCGGTGGTGCGCCCACGCACGAGGTGGCGTGGGCTTGATGAAGGCCCGTCAGGCAGCAGTCTTGGTTGCCGTCACGACAAAGCCCTGAACCGGCTCGCCACCTTCCTGGCGCAGCACCAGTTCTTCCGTCGACACACTGAAACCGGCTTGCTTGCACAGTGCCTCGATATGGCTGCGCTTGTGGGCGTAGCGCTGGCTGGATTGGAGGACCAGGTCGGGACCGTCTTCCGGGGCGGTTTCGCAGGAGAAGATAAGTTCGCCACCCGTCTTGAGAATGCGTGCGGCATTGGGGATGACCAGTTGAGGGTCGCCAATGTAGATCAGCACATCGAGCAGGGTCAGTACATCGTATTCATTGGCTGGCGTGTTCTGAAGCGCACCCAACAGGTCCACATTGTGGAAACGGTCATAGACGCCGTGTTTGGCGGCTTCCTCGATCATCTTGAGCGAGCTGTCCACACCGATCAGATAGCCTTGCATCGGACCCAGGAACAGCCCCAGCAGGCCGGTACCGCAGCCCAGATCCAGCAGGTTGAAGTCCTTCTCCGGGTGGCGAGCAATCAATTGCCCTGCAACGATTTTCGGCAGTTGGTAGTTCAGGCCGAGAACCAGGTGCCTGTCAAAGCGCTCGGCCATCTCGTCGAACATGGCTTGGTGCATTTGTACCGGAAGGTGTGCAGGCGTTTGAGCCTGTGCGAGTGACTCGTAGTGAGCCAGTGTTGAATCCTGAGGATGTTTTTCCTGCAGCATGCGGATGTCGGGCAGAGCTGCAGATGGCTCGCCGTGTGCAATGTGGAACTTGATGCGCCCCATGCGGTACGCAGAATTGTCAGGGTGTTCTTCGACGAGCGCATTCCAAAGCAGGGATGCTTCATCCTGATCCCCCAGGTCGCTCAAGTCGCCTGCCAGATGCTGGCGCAGCAAAGCATCGCCAGGAAAGAGTTTCAGCCCGCGGCGCAGATGTCTGACTGCCATCTCTAGATTTCCGGCACGGTGCGCGATGTCCACGACGCCCGCAAGCACCTGCGGATTGCGGGGCTCGATGCGCGCCACCTTTTCCGCCATTTCAATGGCGAGATCGAACTGATCGCGACGTGCGCGATAAAGGGCTGTTTCCAGGAGGCCCGGGCCCCACATCGGGGCGAGTTCAACGCAGCGATCGAAAGCCTCTTCGGCTTTGGCCGGGTTACCGGCCTTTTCTGCCATCAGCCCGGCCAGCATGAAGACACGGGCATCGCCTGGCATCTTGCGATGGGCCTTGTTCAGAGTCAGTGCGGCCTTCTGCAGATCGCCGTTGGAAATCTGCTGGCGAGCCATTTCCAGGTGCTTGCGGTTGATGTCGGCGGGGATGGAAGTAGCGCTCATGGGCAGGTGTGTGTTTATGGCCAAGGAGAGGCGGGCGTTGATTGCGGCATGTGCCGGCAGGCCACGCCAGTGGCGAACTTTTCATTATCGTGGATTCTTCGCCCGGCCATGTTTCAAGCCGATGCCTGCAAGGTCTTGGCCTGCGGTGCGGGCAAGGGGCGCGGTGGCAGCGTGAGCGTGAAGCTGGTGCCGCCCTGGGCTGATGGCGCTGCCTGTATGTCGCCGCCATGCAGGCGCGCAATGCGCCGGGCGACCCACAGGCCCAGACCGAAGCCGCGGGCCTGGTCCGCGCGGTGGCCGCGCTCGAAGCGCTCGAAGATGCGTTGCGCCAGCTCGGGTGCAAGACCCGGGCCCTGGTCGCTGACAGTGAGTTCCAGCCGGCCGTATTCGTCGGTGCGCGCGCGCACGGCGATTTCTCCGGCCTTGGCGTATTTCACCGCGTTGTCCACGAGGTTGGACAGGGCGATGCGGGTGAGCGTGGAGTCGCACTCCCATGTGGCGGGCGCCCTGGCACTGTCCAGGTTCAGGTGGTGGCGGCGTGACCAGTGCACAAGCTGCGCGGCATCATCGACCAGTTCCATGACGGGAGCGCGGTGCAATTGCAGCCGGAAGGCGGGAGCATCCAGGCGGTCGCTGATCAGGCAGTTGTCCACCAGGGCCGTCAGGCGCCTGCAGGCGCGCCGGATCTGTGCGGCGCGTTCCAGCTGGGAGTCGATGTCGGGTGAGGGAAAGGACAACTGCTCGGTGGCCGCGCTGTCCACCACGGCCAGCGGCGTGCGGAATTCATGGTTGACCATGTTGAAGAACTGGCGCTGCTCCAGCCGCAGCGTGCGTTCGCTGTGCAGTGCCGCCTGCAGTGCGTTCTGGGCGCGCAGCAGCTCGGCCGTGCGCAGGCGTACACGCTCTTCCAGCGCGTGCTCGGACTTGGCAAGGGACTCGAGCAGCTGTGCCTGGCGTGCCATGGAGTCGCGGAATTTCTGGATCAGACCGGCGCCCACGGCCACGGTGATCACGATGTTGACCAGCAAGGTGTTGAGCTGCCAGAACACGCTGGTTTCTATGGTCGGCAGGCTGGTCAGGCCGACATAGGCCGCCGTCACATACAGGCCCATCAGCCCATACATGGTGCTGGGAACCACCATCAGCACATGGACCAGATTGGCACGCTCGCGCAGCAGATTGCTCCATGCCACCACGGCGAACAGTGCGCTGATGGCCCAGGGCGCGCCAACCCCTATCCAGGCCCAGTCCTGGTAGCGGCCCAGCGGTATGCTGGGCAGGCACAGCAGCGGGATGATTCCCAGGGCGAGCAAGGCCCGATCCATGCGCCGCCAGCGTGTGTCGCGTGTCAGCAGCTCGCGCATCTGCCAGGCCAGGGCGGCGGGCAGCATCAAGGTACCCAGGCTGACGCACAGATGGCCCCAGTGCGCGAGGTGGTCGGGTAGCCAGATCTGCAGGTACCCCCGGTCGCTGGCGCCGTGGATCAGCACGGCCATGGCGGCCACGGCCATGGCGGCCAGATTGCGCAGGCGCAGGGCCAAGGCTGCGCCGATGATCAGCAGGGCCAGCATGAGGTTGATGCCCTGGTGGATGCCCGATGCCCATTCCACAGCCGAGAACTGCGTCATCAGGCCGCTGCTGCGCCAGAGCGTGGCGTCCAGCTGCATGGGGCTGGAGGTCTGCACGCGCAGGATGAAGGGCTGGCCCGAGTACAGCGGAAACACCAGCTGCCGAACATGCACGCGCGGTTCGTCGGTGGCCGTATCACCGCTGCTGCGCATGCGCCATGCGCCGTCCACGTGCTGGTAGAGCGCAACGCGGTCCAGATAACTGGGCAGGATTTCCAGCCACAGCGGATCGTGCTCGGGGTCTGCCTTGCCGGCGGCGATGTGAGGCGCCTGCACCTTGAGCCAATACACATCTCGCGTATAGCCCTTGTTCAGCGGTGTATCGAGCAGGGTGAAGGCCGTATCGGGCAGGGCTGCCACCTGATCGATGGTGAAGCCGCCCTGGGCATCGACGAGCGCCAGCATGGGCAGGTCCGTGCCCAGCTGCAGGCGCTTTGCCGGCAGGGACTGCCAGGCCGGGCTGAGAATGAAGCAGACCACCAGCACCAGCGAAAACACCAGCCAGCCCGGCAGCGCCAGCCGGTTCAGGATACGCAGCAGGTTCAGGATACGCATGGCGAGGCGGGCTGTGTTGCAGCTGTGGCAAGGCTGCTGTCTTCGGGAATGCTGCTGGGCAGCGTCAGCGTGAAGCAGGTGCCGCCGCCCGCAGCTGGCGTGACCTGCACATCGCCGCCATGCATCTGGGCCACGCGCCGGGCCACCCACAGCCCCAGGCCGAAGCCTCGGGTCTGGTCCGAACGCTCTCCGCGCTCGTGCAACTCGAAGATGCGCTGCGCCAACTCGGGCGCCAGGCCAGGGCCCTCGTCGCTGACGGTGAGTTCCAGCCTGCCCTGTGCGTCCAGGCGGGCGCATACGGCGATTTCTCCGGCCTGGGCGTATTTCACGGCGTTGTCCACGAGGTTGGACAGGGCGATCCGTACCAGGGTGGGATCGCATTCCCAGGAGGCGGGGATGCCCGCAGTCTCCAGCTTCAGATGGTGGCGGCGCGACCAGTGCACGAGCTGCACGGCATCGTCGATCAGCTCCATCACGGGCACCCGGTCGAGCTGCAGCCGGAACGCAGGCGCGTCCAGTCGGTCGCTGACCAGGCAGTTGTCCACCAGGGCCGTGAGGCGCCTGCAGGCGCGGCGGATCTGGGCTGCGCGTTCCAGCTGGGAATCGATATCGGTGGACGGAAAAGTCAGTTGCTCGGTGGCCGCGCTGTCCACCACGGCCAGCGGCGTGCGGAACTCATGGTTGACCATGTTGAAGAACTGGCGCTGCTCCAGCCGCAGCGTGCGTTCGCCATGCAAGGCGGCCTGCAGCGCGTTTTGCGCATGCAGCAGCTCCGCCGTGCGTGTGCGCACCCGTCCTTCCAGCGCATGTTCCGACCGGGCCAGCGACTCCACCAGCTGTGCCTGCCTGCCCATGGAGTTCTGGAATTTCTCGACCAGGCTGGCACCCACGGCAATGATGATGAGGATGTACAGCAGCAGCGATTCCAGCTGCCAGTACATGCCTGCCTCGATGTCGGAAGACACCAGTCCCGTATAGGCCGCAGCCACGTGGATGCCCATGACCGTGTGCAGCGTGTAGGGAATCAGCACCAGCAGGTTGACGATGCTGGGGCCCTGGCGGAACAGGTTCTGCCAGGCCACCAGCGCACTCAGCAGACTGGCCATCCAGGGCACGCTGACCCCCAGCCAGGCCCATTGCGTGTAGTGCCCCGTCGGTATGCTGAGTACGGCCAGCAGCGGTGCCACGGTCAGCAGCACCAGCATGCGATCGATGCGGCGCCAGGCCGTGCCGCGCGTCAAGGTCTCGCGTGCCTGCCAGGCAAAGGCGGCAGGCAGCAGGAAGACGCCCACGCTCACCCAGACATCCGCATGCGGCGCCCAGGGCTCGGGCAGCCACAGCTGGGCATAGCCGCGCACATTGGCGTTGTGGGTCAGCACCACGAAGGCCAGCAAGGTCATGGCCATCAGGCTGCGCATGCGCAGGGCCAGGGCCGCGCCCGCGATCAGCAGGGTCAGCACTAGGTTCACACCCTGGTGCACACCCGATGCCCACTCGACGCTGGACAACCAGGCCATCAGCCCCGTGCTGCGCCAGACCGTGGCGTACAGCTGCATGGCGCTGCTGGTCTCGATGCGCAGCACAAAGGGCTGGCCAGCGCGCAGTGGAAACACCAGCTGGCGCACATGGATGCGCTGAGCCATGGGCACGGTGTCACCGCTTTCCCTCGCCTGCCACAGGCCGTGCGCCTGCTGGTAGAGCGTGACCCTGTCCAGATAGGTGGGCGTGATCTCCAGCCACAGCGCATCGTTGTCGGCCAGCCCGCTTGTGGGCGCAAGGGCAGGCGTGGCAACCCTCACCCAGTAAGCATGGCGGGTATAGCCCTCGTTCAGAGGCGTGCGCCGGGTTTCGAAGGCATCATCGGGCAGGGCCGCGACCTGTTCAATGGTCATGCTGCGGCCCGCATCGGCAAGCACCTGCATGGGCAGGTCCTTGCCAAGACGCAGTCCCTTGTCAGGGGGAGGCATGGACGCCGGGCTCAGCACGAAAAATGCAAGCAACCCGAGCGAGACCATGATCCATGCAATAAATGTAAATTTTTGTGTGTTTCTCTGAACTGTGAGCATTCGAGAGTGTTCGTGCATGGCGGCGGACGTTCGCCCCAATGAAAATCCGCGCACCAATAGGCAAACATCATGCAGCAGACACTAGAGCCATCGATCGAGTTCACCGTCGCCGTCGTAGAGGACGACGAGGATATTCGTATCAATGTGTGTCGATTTTTAACAAAGTCTGGCTTGCATGCCTGGGGCACGGATTCTGCAGAAGACTTCTACATAAAGCTACTGCGTGAGAAGGCAGATCTGGTCGTCGTCGACCTGGGCCTGCCCGGCGAGGACGGCCTGAGCCTGGTCAAGCGCCTGGCCGAGCAGGAGATTCCCGTCGTGGTGCTCACTGCACGCGGCGATCTGGACAGCCGCATCGCCGGCCTCAATGCCGGCGCCCTGCAGTACTTCGTCAAGCCCACCGACATGAACGAGCTGGTGGCCGGCATCCGCTCCCAGCTGCGCCGCAACACGGGCCAGCCGGCCCGGGCGGCGGCACCTTTCCTGACCTGGCGCCTTGACCCCCTTTCGGCCTGCATGGTCGCGCCCAACCACCAGATCATTGCCCTGACCAGTCGCGAACTGGAATTGCTCGGCTGCCTGATGGCAACCCCCGGAACCATGGTGGCCAAGCAGACCTTGATCGAGACCATGGGATACGCCGATGTGGATGACGGCTTCCACCGCATCGAATCGCAGCTGACGCGGCTGCGCCGCAAGACCCTGGATATCTCCGGGCTGGCCCTGCCGGTGAGGGCAGTGTTCGGCCGAGGGCTGGTGTTCGTGCCTTAGGCGCCTTTTTCTTCTCCATTTCAGCTTTTTGAACCGCAGCCGTCCGGGCATGCGGAAGGGATTCGTTCGCCCATTTTTTTGCTGCAGAAGCGCGTGCGCGCGCTTGGGCGGCTTGGTGCTGGCTGCGTGCGCAGGCGGACGGCGTGGGCCGTCGGAGTTTTCAACCGTGATCAAACACACATGAAGAGAGGAATGGTATGGCGAGACAGAGTTTGCATATCCGGCCCGCAGGGCCGCGCATGAAGGCCTGGAGGCAGGCCAGAAGTCTGGTTGCAGCAGGCACCCTGGCAATGGTGGGTGCAGTTGCGCAGGCGGCATTTCTGAATGGGGACTTCGAGGCAGGGGACCTGACTGGCTGGACCCCTCAGGCCTGGACCAACAATGGCACCCAGGCCAATCCGAAACGCTTGAGCGAGTTGCGCCTGCAGCCACCTGGCACCAAGTCCCATCTGGTCGAAATCGCCAGCGGCTCGGAAAGCGCCGCAGACGAAGTCCTGTTCCGGGGTGACGCTGGCCAGTCCGCCCTCAAACTGACTTTGGCAGGCTCCCACTCTGCCCGTATCAACCTCAAGGCGAACAGCGCCACCCCAGCCAGCAACGTGATACCGCGGTCCAGCAAGGTCACGGGGGGACTCGCCGGCTGGACCCAGCAGGTCAATACGGCAAGTTCCATCACCCAGGAAGTGACGCTGACTGCAGATGACATCGACCAGGACGGCAAGATCCACATCCGATTTGTCGCGGCGCCCGTGCTTGAGTACGCCAGCAATCACGGAGGCGAGGATCGCCCC
The DNA here is from genome assembly GCF_059567865.1 of Delftia sp. BGA-UO-ETr-SB1. Classification (NCBI taxonomy): domain Bacteria; kingdom Pseudomonadati; phylum Pseudomonadota; class Betaproteobacteria; order Burkholderiales; family Comamonadaceae; genus Delftia; species Delftia sp. BGA-UO-ETr-SB1. Next base: position 1,412,872 of record NZ_JCAQOW010000006.1, read on the forward strand.
TACTTTGCCATCTCGCTGGTCAAGACCTATGACGCCCAGACCTCCACGGATCTGACGGGCTCGCCCCAGGAGTTGTTCTTCAAGTACCACTACGGCGGCGAGCCGGGAGCACCCTGGAAGACCTTTACAGACAAGGGCGGTGCCATCCAGAACTACACCGACCCTCAGGCCTACGATGTCGCACCCGGCAATGCCTACCTGCGGGTAGGCGACAAGGTCAGGCTGCAGGCCGTGGCCTCGGCCTGCAGTGCCGGTGGCCACGCAGGCCATCTGTACGTTGACAACTTCGGCACGACCCTGCCCAAGACACTGTGGATCAGCGCGTCCGGGCCTGTCAGCGCGCCCAAGGCGGACGGCACGGAGATCACCTACACCTATACCTATACGAACAACGGCAGCACCCCGGTGAACAACGTGAAGGTCACGCCCGCGATGCCCGTGGGCACGGATGCGGGCATCAGTCCGACCACGTTCGTGTCACTGGCCGGCGATGGCGGCGCTTGCACGGCCCCGGCCGTGGGCAGTTCAGACCCTGCCCAGTGCGACTTTGGGACCCTGGCACCCGGGCAGTCGGGCACGTTCACGATGACCGTGAAGGTTCCTTTGGGCACGCCGTCAGACCAGATCAACAACGGCAACTACACCATCGGAGGCGACCTGACCTCGACCCTGCTCGGTGCCATGGTGCAGACCCAATTGCTGGCTCCCGCGGCGAGCAGCGACATGGTGCCTGATGTCTCCGGACTCCCGCCCACCGCCGTGGTCGGCGAGCCCTACACCGGCAGCTTCTCCTGCAAGAACGATGGTGCAGCCAGCGCAGGCCAGGCCATCTGCGATGCCTCCGGTCTGCCCCCTGGCGTGACGGCAGGCCAATGCACGATAGACGGCGCGGGCTGGATGCAGCCCGGCGCGGTGCCTGCGGGCAAGACGGTGGTCTGCCAGGTCTCTGGCACACCGACGGGTCCAGGCGGCAGCTCGACGGTCACGGTGACCACGGGCGGCGACAACGACCTGACCCCGGGCAACAACACGACCACGTCGAACATCGCGGTCACCACAACGCCGGACATGCAGATCAATCTGAGCGGACTGCCCCCCACCTCGCCGCTGAACATTCCCTATAGCGGCAGCTTCACCTGCAGCAACCAGGGCCTGGCCAACGCCGTGAGCGGCACCTCCTGCGCCGTCACCGGCCTGCCGGCTGGCGTGACGCAAGGCGCATGCTCCATCAGCCCCGGCAATGCCGCGTGGGTGGCGGGCAATGCGGTGCCGGTGGGAGCCACGGTCACCTGTCAGGTGAGCGGTACGCCCACGGCCGCAGGTTCGTCCACGGTCACGGGCACCACGGGCGCAACGGATGATTCGAATGCGGCGAACAACACCGCGACCATGAATGTGTCCACCGTTGCAGTGCCCGACATGGGCGTTGATCTGAGCGGCCTGCCGACCGCGTTCACGGCCGGCACGCCCTACAGCGGCAGTTTTGTCTGCAAGAACCTGGGTTCGGTCGATGCATCGGCAGGCACCTCGTGCGCAGTCACGGGACTGCCCGCCGGTGTGAGCCAGGGAGCGTGCCGCATCAGCCCTGCCAATGCAGCCTGGTCGGCAGGTGATGCCGTACCTGCGGGCGCCAGCGTGACCTGCACGGTCAGTGGAACGCCCAGCTCCGTGGGAGCCGTGACACTGACGGGCAGCACCGGTGCGACCGGAGATGCCAACCCGGCCAACAACACGGCTTCCCGCGCAGTGGCAGGGGCCGTGTCGCCGGCCTCCATTCCCACCCTCTCCGAATGGGGCCTGATCCTGATGTCCGGCCTGATGGGCATCATGGGCTGGGGCATGGCGCGCCGCCGCCGCGCCAACCCGCTGTGACCGGCAGTCGGTCGTGACACAGGGCGCCCTTCGGGGCGCCCTTTTTTTTCATCTGGGCGCGGCCGCAGCCAATTGACTTGCTCAATGTGTGATCGAATAAGGGTTTATACCTAGCGATATTCCCATGATCGTCCGTGATCGCCCCGCCGGCCTCAGGCTGTTTCTGATTTTGCGGGGCTCGGTGCTCCAGCGTATCCAGGTCACGCTGCTCGTGAACATCGTGTTCGCCGCCATCATCACTCTGGTGCATGGCAACCTGTTCGACGTGAAGATCACGGTGACGCCCATCCCTTTCACGCTGATCGGCCTGCCGCTGGCCATCTTCCTGGGCTTTCGCAACAACACCGCCTATGACCGCTACTGGGAAGGCCGCAAGCTCTGGGGCGAGATGGTGATCTGCGCGCGCACGCTGGCGCGCCAGTGCCAGAGCCTGATCGTCATCGACGGCGATCCGGATCCGGCCCGGCGCAGCAGCGATGTGCGCGTGCGCATGGTGCACCGGGCGATCGCCTTCGCGCATCTGCTGCGGACGCAGTTGCGCGGGCTGCACGAGGATGTGGCCGCAGGCCGCTGGCTGGTGGACAAGGAATGGCGCCAGCTCCAGGGCCTGCCGCTGGAGCAGCGCTGCGACGCACTGATGATGTCCATGGGCCGCGATCTGGCGCAGTGCGTGCGCCGTGGCGAGATGGACCCCTGCCTGGCCGCGTCCATGGACAAGACCTTCACGCGCATGACGGCGGCAGCCGCCTCGTGCGAGCGCATTCGCAACACGCCCATGCCGTTCTCCTATGCGCTGCTGCTGCACCGCACGGCCTATATGTACTGCTTTCTGCTGCCGTTCGGCCTGGTGGACACGACCGGTTTCATGACGCCCTTTGTCGTGGCCATCGTGGCCTACACCTTCTATGGGCTCGACGCCCTGGGGGATGAACTCGAAGAGCCCTTTGGCCTGGAGAGCAACGACCTGCCGCTGGACACCATCTGCCGCTCCATCGAGATCAGCCTGGGCTGCACGCTGGGCGAGACGGATCTGCCGGCACCGCTCAGGCCGCAGGGCTACCGGCTGACCTGAGGCGGCGGGCAGACATGGGCAAAGGCCTATGAAAAAAGCCCCGCAGTTTTCTGCGGGGCTTGGTGTGGTGCGGTGCGGCGCGGTGAGGTCAGATGTCAGGCAAACACGCCGGCCATGTCCTGCATCTTCGCGGAGACGATGCCCAGGTGATGCAGGGTGTCACCGCCCGTCATCTCCATCTGCGTCAGGCGCTTGAAGTAGTGGCTGCCCGCGTACTCGTCGGTCACGCCGATGCCGCCGTGCAGCTGCACCGACTGCTGTCCGACAAAACGCAGCGACTGGCCCAGCTGGACCTTGGCGCGCGCGATGGCCACGTGGCGCTCGGCATCGGCCGCGCTCATCTTGAGGCTGGCGTAATAGCTCATGGAGCGGGCCAGCTCCAGCTGCATCTTCATGTCGGCCACGCGGTGGCGCAGGGCCTGGAAGCTGGCGATCACCGTGTTGAACTGCTTGCGCTGGTTCATGTACTCGGTGGTGAGCTTCAGTGTCTGCTCCATGGCGCCCACGCCTTCGGCGCACAGCGCGGCGTTGGCGGCGTCCTGGGCCAGCGTGAGGGCGGCCAGGCCATCGGCCGTCACCAGCGTGGCGGGGGCCGCCTGGCAGCGCAGCTCGGCCGCGCGGCTGCCGTCCTGGGTGCGGTAGCCCTGGGTGCTGACGCCGCTGGCGCTGCGCTCCACCAGGAAGAGGGCGATCTTGCCGTCCAGTTGGGCCGGCACCAGAAAGGCGTCGGCCGCGTCGCCTGCGGGCACCACGCTCTTGGTGGCGTCCACCGTGTAGCCGCTGCCGCTCTTGCTGGCCTTGGCGGCGCAGACATCGAGGCGGTAGCGGGCCTGGCGCTCCTGGTGTGCCAGCACGACCAGGGCCTCGCCGCTGGCCACGCGCGGCAGCCACTGGCCGGCCACGGTGGCGTCGGCGTGCTTGCCGAGCACTCCGGCGGCCACAAAGGCCTGCGCCAGCGGCTCCATCACCAGGCCGCGGCCCAACTCCTCCATCACCACCATCACGTCGGTGGCGCCCAGGCCCAGGCCGCCGTGCTCCTCGGGCACGGTCAAGGCCGTCAGGCCCAGTTCGGCGAGCTCGCCCCAGACCTCGCGCGAAAAACCGCCCGCCTCGACGATGGAGCGGCGGCGCTCGAAGGTATAGCCCTTGTCCACCCAGCGGCGCACGGCGTCGCGCAGTTGCTGCTGGTCATCCGAAAAATCAAAGTCCATTTTCTGTCTCCCGAAGCTGATCGAAGCGCGTCCGGCGCACTTCCGGGTTCAGCGAAACTCCAGCCAAAATCAGCCCAGCACCGTCTGAGCGACGATGTTTCTTTGCACCTCGTTGGAGCCGCCGTAGATCGTCGTCTTGCGCATGTTGAAGTACGTCGATGCCAGCGGCGCGTTGTCCACCACGCCGCCGGGGAAGTCGCCCTGCCAGCCGGCTTCCATGGCCTCTTCGATGAAGGGCAGGCTGAAGGGGCCGGCGGCCTGCATCATCAACTCGGAGTAGCGCTGCTGGATCTCGCTGCCCTTGATCTTGAGCAGGCCGGCGATGTCCAGCGGGTTCTTGCCCGATTTCTCGGCCGACAGCACGCGCAGCACCAGCATTTCCAGCGCCACCACGTCGACTTCGAGCTTGGCGATCTCGTCGCGGAAACGCTGGTCCTCGTAGACGCCTTCGGCCTTGGCGATGCGCTTGAGGCGCTCCAGCTCGCGCTTGGCGCGGTTCACGTCGGCGATGTTGGTGCGCTCGTGGCTCAACAGGTGCTTGGCGTAGGTCCAGCCCTTGTTTTCCTCGCCGATCAGGTTCTCGGCCGGCACCTCGACGTTGTCGAAGAAGACCTCGTTGACCTCGCACTCGCCGTCCAGCAGCTTGATCGGGCGCACGGTCACGCCGGGGCTCTTCATGTCCACCAGCAGGAAGCTGATGCCGGTCTGGGGCTTGCCCTCGTTGCTGGTGCGCACCAGGCAGAAGATCCACTCGCCGTACTGGCCCAGCGTGGTCCAGGTCTTCTGGCCGTTGACGATGTACTTGTCGCCCACGCGCTCGGCACGGGTCTTGAGGCTGGCCAGGTCCGATCCCGAGCCCGGCTCCGAGTAGCCCTGGCTCCACCAGACCTCGCCGCTGGCAATGCCGGGCAGAAAGCGCTGCTGCTGCTCGGGCGAGCCGTAGGCCATGATCACGGGCGCCACCATCACGGGGCCGAAGGGAATGATGCGCGGGGCGCAGGCCAGGGCGCATTCCTCCTCGAACAGATGCTTTTGCACGGCACTCCAGCCGGGGCCGCCGAACTGCTTGGGCCAGCCGTAGCCCAGCCAGCCTTTCTTGCCAAGAATCTTGGCCCAGTTCTGCAGGTCGTCGCGCGTCAGGCGCAGCGAATGGCGCACCTTGTGCGCGATGTCCTGGGGCAGGTTGGCCCGCACCCAGGCGCGGACTTCCTCGCGAAAGGACTGTTCTTCAGGGGTAAATGCCAGGTCCATGGACTGTGTCTCCTTCAATCCCGGCTTTTGTAGCACGCACGTTCTTTTTTGGACTGTCCAGGGCGTGACAACCTATGGCAATCCCTGATGCAACAAGCCCCGGGCGGCGGGACCGTCCGGGGCTTGTTGCTGGGGCCGCCTGAGCGCAGGCGATCAGCTGGATTGGCCGGGCTCCTCCAGCCCCAACTGTGCATAGACATGCGCAAGACGTGCCTGCAATTGCTGTACCTGGGCTTCGAGATCGACCACGCGCTGGGCCAGGGCATCGCCCCGTGCGCCTGCTGCAGCGGGGGGCTGGGCCATGGCGTTCACGTCCACGGGGCCGCACAGCAGATGGGCCCAGCGCTGCTCGCGTGCGCCAGGCGCGCGTGGCAGCAGCACGACCAGCGGGCCGCCTTTTTCCTCGCTGCGTTCGCGCAGCTCTTCCAGGAAGGCTTCGACGGATGAGATGTCGGCAAAGCGGTGCCAGCGCTCGGAGTTGATGCGCAGCTCGCCCGCCGTCTGCGGGCCGCGCAGCATCAGCAGGGACAGCAGCACGGCGCTCTGGTCGGGCACCCCCACGCCGCGCGGGAAGTTGTGCTCCCAGCGCGTGGCGCGCGCGCTGCTGATCTGTACGGACATGGTGCGCAGGCGCAGGCTGTCCAGCGCTTCCTGGGCCTCGCCTTCGCTGACTTCCATCACCGGATCACGGCTGCTTTTCTGGTTGCAGCCCGTGACCAGCGCGTTGAGCGTGAGCGGGTAGCTGTCGGGCACGGTGCGCGCCTTCTCCATCAGGGTGGCCAGCACGCGGGCTTCGACAGCGGTCAGGGGGGTGGTGCGGGGATCGAATGGCATGGGGGTCTGAACGGAAGAGGTGACAAGGCCCGGCAGGGCCATGGGCCTTGCCGGGGCTGGCGCAGGCCGCGCGGCCTGCGGTGCGACAATCGCCGCCCATGAAAAATATCGTGATCCTGATCTCGGGCGGCGGCTCGAACATGGCTGCCATTGTGCGTGCTTCGCAGCAACAGGACTGGGCGCGGCGTTACGGCGCCCGCGTGGCCGCCGTGGTCAGCAACAAGGCCGAGGCTTCGGGCCTTGTTTTCGCGCGCGAGCAAGGCATTGCCACTGAGGTGCTGGACCACCGCCCGTTTCCCAGCCGCGAGGCCTTTGATGCCGAGCTGGCCCAGGTGATCGACCGCCACGCGCCTTCGCTGATCGTGCTGGCCGGCTTCATGCGCATCCTCACGCCGGGCTTCGTGGCGCATTACGAGGGACGCATGATCAACATCCACCCCTCGCTGCTGCCCGCCTTCACGGGTCTGCACACGCACCAGCGGGCGATCGATGCAGGCTGCCGCTTTGCAGGCTGCACCGTGCACCGCGTTACGGCCGAGCTGGATGTGGGCCCCATCCTGGAGCAGGCCGTGGTGCCCGTGCTGCCCGGCGACACGGCCCAGGCGCTGGCCGCGCGCGTGCTGGTGCAGGAGCACCTCATCTACCCGCGCGCCGTGGCGCAGTTGATGCGGGGCTAGGGTCTGCTCACAGGCCCTCGCTCTGAAAGGCCTGCTGCTCCGGCTCGGGGCAGCGTGCAAAGCGGGGCTGCTCCACGCCGTCGATGACCACGGTTTCATTGAACATGGCGGCAGGCCGCACCCACAGGCCGCGCTCGCCATAGAGCGCGCGATACAGCGTCATGGACTCGCGCGTCTCGCTGTGGCGCACGGTGGCAAGCACTTCGTAGGGGGCGCCCTTGTAGTGGCGGTACAGGCCCGGGGGCGTGGCAATCAGAGGGGGCAGGTCGTCATCGGTCATGGGGCGCCATGGTAGCTGCGCCAGCCGGGGGCTGCTGCGGGTTCCGACCTGTGGCCCTCTCGGATTTGCAAGGCAGTGGGACAATTGCGCCCATGCATCCCAAACAGCTTCTCGACGCCTGCGCCGAACTGGTCAAGCGCACCCTGACTTTCGAACACCCGGCCGACGCCGTGGTGTCACGCTTTTTCCGTGAAAACCGCAACCTGGGCCCGCGCGAGCGTGCCGCGCTGGCCGAAACCGCCTACACCGTGCTGCGCAAGAAGCTGCTTTTTGAGAGCCTGGCACGTTCTGGCAGCGGCTCGCGCGAGCGCAGGCTGGCCATCCTGGGCTTTGCCCATAGCCAGGAAGCCCTGGCCCGCGTGGCCGGCAAGTCCGAGCAGGGCGTCAAGGAGGCGCTCGGCTTTGCGCGCGCAGCGCTGTCCCCCCAGGAACTGCAATGGCTGGACGCCTGCGATGCCGTGCGCCCCGATGAGCTGATGGAGCCGCACCGCCACAACCTGCCCGAGTGGCTGGTCGCACCGCTCAAGCAGCAGCTGGGTGAAGATTTCTGGGCCTTTGCCCAGAGCATGGAGCAGGCCGCACCGCTGGATCTGCGCGTCAATGCGCTGAACGCCAAGCGTGCCGATGTGCAAAAGGAACTGGCCGATGCCGGCATCGCCGCCGAAGCCACGCCGTACTCGCCCTGGGGCCTGCGCGTGCAGGGCAAGCCTGCGCTGGCCCGGCTGGACGCCTTCACGCGCGGCGCCATCGAGGTGCAGGATGAAGGCTCCCAGCTGCTGGCGCTGATGCTGGACGCCAAGCGCGGCGAAATGGTGGTCGATTTCTGCGCCGGCGCAGGCGGCAAGACCCTGGCCATTGGCGCTTCGATGCGCAGCACGGGGCGCCTGTACGCCTTCGATGTGTCCGGCCACCGGCTCGAAGCCCTGAAGCCGCGCCTGGCGCGCTCGGGCCTGTCGAACGTGCACCCCGCGGCCATCGCCCATGAGCGCGACGACCGCGTCAAGCGCCTGGCCGGCAAGATCGACCGCGTGCTGGTCGATGCGCCCTGCTCGGGCCTGGGCACGCTGCGCCGCAATCCCGACCTCAAGTGGCGCCAGTCGGCCAAGGCCATCGAGGAGCTCACGCAAAAGCAGGCGGCCATCCTGGCCAGTGCAGCGCGTCTGGTTAAGCCGGGTGGGCGCCTGGTCTATGCCACCTGTTCGGTCCTGCCCCAGGAAAACGAAGCCATCGCCGAGGCCTTTGCAGCGGAGCACTCTGACTTCGTGGCCATGGATGCCGGCGAACTGCTGGCCCAGCTCAAGGTGGAGCACGGCGATGCGCTGTGCAGTGGCGGCGAGACCGGCACGCAGTACCTGCGCCTGTGGCCGCAGCGCCATGAGACGGATGGCTTTTTCGCCGCCGTTTGGACCCGGAAGCCGTAACTTGCAGACGCAATAAGCTGTAAATCGCAGGAGATTGCCGAATGCCTTTGTAGGCGCATCGCCTAAAATTGAGGCATCGGTGCCACTGGGCGCCGCCTTGCCAAAGGCTTCGGTTATGTCGCTGGATTTCGGATCGGTTTGGAACCTCGCCGTGGATTGGATGGCCCATGGCCTGTGGCAGCTGTCGTGGTGGCAGCTGCTGCTGTACGCCCTGGTCACCACCCACATCACCATTGCGGGCGTCACCATCTTCCTGCACCGCTGCCAGGCCCACCGCTCGCTGGACCTGGGGCCGGTTCCTTCGCACTTCTTCCGTTTCTGGTTGTGGCTGGGCACGGGCATGGTCACCAGGGAGTGGGTGGCCATCCACCGCAAGCACCATGCCAAGTGCGAAACCGAGGACGACCCCCACAGCCCGCAGACACGCGGCCTGGACACCGTGATGCGCCAGGGTGCGGAGCTGTACCGCGAAGAGGCGGCGAACGCCGAGACACTCAGGAAGTTCGGCCACGGCACGCCCGACGACTGGATCGAGCGCCATCTCTACAGCCGGCATTCGATCTGGGGCCCTTCGCTGATGCTGATCATCAACGTGCTGCTGTTCGGCGCCATCGGACTGACGATCTGGGCCGTGCAGATGGCCTGGATTCCGTTCTGGGCTGCCGGCGTGGTCAACGGCCTGGGCCATTTCTGGGGCTACCGCAACTTCGAGGCCCAGGATGCCAGCACCAACCTCGTGCCCTGGGGCCTGATCATTGGCGGCGAGGAACTGCACAACAACCACCATACCTACCCGACCTCGGCCAAGTTCTCGGTCAAGCGCTATGAGTTCGACGTGGGCTGGGTCTACATCAGCGCCATGCAGAAGCTGGGCTGGGCCAAGGTCAAGAAGACGGCGCCGCGGCTGGTCATGGGCGCCGTCAAGCCCGTGGCCGACGAAAAGACGCTGGAGGCCGTGATCGCCAACCGCTACGAGGTCATGGCCCGCTATGCGCGCGGCGTGCGCGCCGCCGTGCAGATCGAGCTCGATGCGCTCAAGCAGCGCAAGGCCCGGCAGGCCGACCTGTCCCTGCTCAAGACGGCGCGCCGCTGGCTGCACCGCGATGCCGACAAGGTGCCCGCCCAGGCGCAGGGGCAACTGGCCCAGGCGCGCGCAGCCCACCCCGTGCTCGACCAGATGCTGGTCATGCGCGAGGAGCTGCGCCAGCTGTGGCTGAACACCTCGCTGTCGCGCGAGCAACTGACGGCCCATCTGCAGGCCTGGTGCCATCGCGCCGAGGCCAGCGGCATTGCCGCGCTCAAGGAGTTTTCCGTCAAGCTGCGCGCTGCCCACGCCTGAGGCCGCGAAGCCAGCCGGCAACCGACCATGCCCGGGGCCGCATCCCCTCTTCGGAGGCGATGCGGCTTTTTGCTGTGGGGCTCTGCCGCAGTTCCAGGCTTGTCATGGCCTGGGACAAGGAGCGGACCCGTATCTGCAGATCGGCGCCCGCGCGCCAGCCCTGGCCCGGCTGCAGCCTGAGGGCCGGCGCGGGCACCCCGTCCGCCCAGGCCTGTTGCGGGGCGGTGATTTCCAGCGGGCCGTGGCGGCAGAACAGTTCACTGCCCTCCAGCACATGCAGGTGAAGATCGTTGCCGGGGGCAAGATGGCGCAGTTCGAAGGAGCGGGTGTCGGCGTTGTGCATGGTCTGTGTCCTGTGATTCCAGGCCCTCAAGCGTAGGCACGCGGCCCTCATCGGCACAGGCACAGCCCGCGGCTTGTTGCATCGCAGCAGTGCAGATGGCGATGGATCTGTTCTGCTTTGTGGTCGATGGATCTGTATCTGTTGCGTAACAGAGCCTTGCGGCAAGATCGCGGGCAAGTCCTCTCGTCCCCGATTCGTTGTCGACCTGTTCCATGACCCTTGCTAGCGCCTCTCCGACCCTGTACCGCCGCCTGGCGGCCGACTACAGCCTGGCCATGGAACTGGGCACGCTCAAGGCGGGCGAGCGCATGCCTTCCGTGCGCGAGCTGATGCGCCGCCATGAGGTCAGCCTGTCCACGGCGCTGCAGACGCTGCGGCATCTGGAGGACCTGGGCCAGCTCGAAGCCCGCCCGCGCGTGGGCTACTTCGTGCGCGATGCCCGGCCTGCAGGCCTGGCCCCGGCCAGCGAGCCCGACCTGAGCCAGCCGGTGCAACCGCTGCCGCAGCCGCACTTCGCAGGCATCAATGAACACATTTCCCTGATGCTGGAGCGCGGCCGCCAGGCCGACGTGCGCGTGGACCTGGGCGGTGCCACGCCGCCGCCCGAACTGTTCGATCGCAGCTACCTGAACCAGACCGCCGCCCGGCTGCTGCGCGAGCAGCCCGACCTGTTGGTGCTGGGGCGCTCCATGATGGGCAGCCACCCTGATTTCCAGCGCGCCATGGCGCGGCGCGCGCTGGCGGCGGGCATCCATGTGGCACCGGCCGATGTGCTGGCGACCACGGGCAATTCCGAGGCCGTGAGCCTGGCGCTGGCCGCTGTGGCCTCGCCGGGGGATGTGGTGGCCGTGGAGTCGCCGACCTACTACGGCCTGCTGCAGGTGGTGGAGTCCTTGCAGATGCAGGCGCTGGAGATTCCCTGCAGCCCGCGCACCGGCCTGTCCATCGAGGCGCTGGAGCTGGCCCTGCAGACCCAGCCGCGCCTGAAGGCCGTGGTGGTCGTGCCCGAGCTGCAGATGCCGCTGGGTACGCGCATTCCCGATGAGCACAAGGCCAGGCTGGTCGATCTGTGCGGCGCCCACGGCGTGGCATTGATCGAGGACGACTCCTATGGACTGTTCGTGGAAAGCAGCCAGCCCGTGCGCCCCATCAAGGCCTGGGATCGCCTGCCGGGCCATGTCATCTATTGCGAGGCCTTCAACAAGAGCATGGCGCCGGGCCTGCGCCAAGGCTGGATGAACGCTGGCCAGTGGCATGGCCGGGTGCAGATGCTCAAGTTCGCGCGCAGCCGGGGCACCCAGACCCTGGCCCAGTTGCTGGCGGCCGCCTGCGTGGGCTCGCCCGCGCATCTGCGCAATCTGCAGCGCCTCAAGCAGCAGTTGCGGCGCCAGCGTGAAGGCATGGCGCAGCTGGTGGCGCGGTTTTTCCCGCTGGGCACGCGGCTGAGCCTGCCGCCCGGCGGGCTCAGCCTGTGGCTGGAGTTTCCGGCTGGCGTGTCCACGTCCGCGCTGTTCACGCAGGCGCTGGCGCGCGGCATCCGCACGGCGCCGGGCAGCATGTTCTCGAACTCGGGGCGCTACGAGCACTGCATGCGCCTGGGCTGCACCCTGCCGGTGGATGCCGTGATCGAGCAGGCCTGCCGCGAGCTGGGTGCCATGGCCTGTGCGCAGCTGGGTCAGCCGGCGCGCAGTGGGTGACACGCGAAAAACGGACGCAAAGCGGGCACAAAGCGGACGCAAAAAAACCGCCGGGCTTGCGCCGGGCGGTTTTTTGTCGGTACCGGGAACAGGCTGAATTACTTCAGCTTGATTTCCTTGTACGTGACGTGCTTGCGAGCCTTGGGATCAAACTTCATGATCGCCATCTTCTCGGGCATTGTCTTCTTGTTCTTGGTCGTGGTGTAGAAGTGGCCGGTTCCTGCAGTGGATTCCAGCTTGATCTTTTCGCGTCCGCCTTTAGCAGCCATGGTGTTTCTCCTTGAGGGATTTAGGCTTGGCCACGGGCACGCAGGTCTGCGAGCACGGAGTCGATACCGTTCTTGTCGATCAGGCGCAGAGCAGCGCTGGAAACGCGCAGGCGCACCCAACGGTTTTCGCTCTCAACCCAGAAACGGCGGTATTGCAGGTTGGGCAGGAAACGACGCTTGGTCTTGTTGTTGGCGTGGGAAACGTTGTTTCCCACCATGGGCTTCTTGCCCGTTACTTCACATACGCGTGCCATGAGGACACTCCGATAGTTGTACAGCCGCCGACGCTGATGCCCTGCATTTGCTGCATGGCTTGCCGGCAACCTCACCTCGCCATAAAGGGTGGCGGTAACCCCATGCTGAAAGTGTCCTGGCCATGCAAGCAAGGCGCGCTTCAAATTCAGCAAAGCCACGGATTATAGCGTCTCCATGAGAAAAGCCCCTGGGCCAGCCAAACACGGCTGCAGCCAGGGGCTTTTGCCGCCCTGCGGGAGAGCAGGGCGGGCGGGGTGGCGTCCTGCTTATTCCTGTTCGAGGAAGCGCTGGGCGTCCAGCGCGGCCATGCAGCCCGTGCCGGCGCTGGTGATGGCCTGGCGGTAGACATGGTCCTGCACGTCGCCGGCCGCGAACACGCCGGGCACGCTGGTCTGCGTGGCAAAGCCCTTGAGGCCGCCCTGGGTGATGATGTAGCCGGTCTCGTCCATCTCCAGGTGGCCCTTGAAGATCTCGGTGTTGGGCGCATGGCCGATGGCGATGAAGCAGCCCTGCAGCTGGATGTCCTCGGCATGGCCGTCCTGGGTGCTCTTGATGCGGATGCCGGTCACGCCGGACTGGTCGCCCAGCACCTCTTCGAGCACGAAGTGGGTCTTGAGCTCGATCTTGCCAGCCCGGACCTTGTCCATGAGCTTGTCCACGAGGATGGGCTCGGCCTTGAACTTGTCGCGGCGGTGCACCAGGGTGACCTTGCTGGCGATGTTGGACAGGTACAGGGCTTCCTCGACGGCCGTGTTGCCGCCGCCGACCACGCACACGGGCTGCTCACGGTAGAAGAAGCCGTCGCAGGTGGCGCAGCCGGAGACGCCGCGGCCCATGAAGGCCTCTTCGGAGGGCAGGCCCAGGTACTTGGCCGAGGCGCCGGTGGCGATGATCAGGCTGTCGCAGGTATAGGTGCCGGAGTCGCCGGTCAGCGTAAAGGGGCGCTTGGAGAAATCGACGCTGTGGATGTGGTCGAACACCACCTGGGTCTTGAAGCGCTCTGCGTGCTCCAGAAAACGCTGCATCAGCTCGGGGCCCTGCACGCCGTTCACGTCTGCAGGCCAGTTGTCCACCTCGGTCGTCGTCATCAGCTGGCCGCCCTGGGCCATGCCGGTCACCAGCAGCGGGTTGAGGTTGGCGCGCGCGGCATAGATGGCGGCCGTGTAGCCGGCAGGGCCGGAGCCGAGGATCAGGACTTTGGCGTGTTGGGTAGAAGACATGGATGCAGTTCTTGAAAAAGGCGCACGCCGGCAGTCGGCGTGCAGAAAAAAAGATACATCGGGAACAGCTGTGGAGTATCGCTCCGCAGTCAGGTTCCCGTTGCCATATGGATCAATGGCCCGGATTGTCAAAAATGATCGACGTGGCGCCGTCATGCGGCGGTGTCATGCTCTGTTGCAAGTGCTTGCATTACGCTTGCGGGTCGCCCTGGCTGTTTTTGCGGCCAGTCCGAGGGGGCTGGGGTAAGCTCCCGCCTGCGTATGACTTACTCATTGAACGCTCTGAACGCTTCCACATCCGCCAAGGGCAAATCCAGGTCTGCGGCGCGCCCCGGCATGGTGGCGCGCTTCGGCCACGAAATGCTGCTGCTGGCGGGGCTGCTGGCCCTGGTGTTCTGGCTTGCCTCCATGCTCAGCTACTCGCCCCAGGATCCAGCGTGGTCCACCTCCGGGGCGGGACACGCGCGCCTGGTCGCCAACTGGATGGGCCGCGTCGGAGCCTGGCTGGCCGACGCCTGCTATTTCGGTTTCGGCATGTCGGTCTGGTGGCTGGTGCTGGCCTCGCTGCAGACCTGGCTGTCTTCCTTTGCGCGCTGGCTGCGCGGCGGCGTGCCGCGCGACGGTGTGCCACTGCCGCCCCTGTGGCGCCGGCGCCTGCGCTTTTGGGGCGGGCTGCTGCTGCTGCTGGGTGCGAGCTGCGCACTGGAGTGGACGCGCCTGTACCGCTTCGAGAGCGTGCTGCCCGGCCCGGCCGGCGGCGTCTTCGGCTACATGCTGGGGTACCACAGCCTGCAGTGGCTGGGCTTCATGGGCTCGGGCCTGATCGGCATTTGCGTGGCCGTGATCGGCCTGGCAATGGTGTTCCGCTTTTCCTGGGGTCATCTGGCCGAATCCATGGGCGCACGCCTGGACGGCTGGGTGCTCTTTCTTTTTGCGCGCCGTGAAAAGGCCCGGGACGAAGCCGCAGGCCGCCGCGCTGCGCGCGAGCGCGAGGAAGTGGTGCAGGAAGAGCGCACGGAAAGCGCCGTGCAGCACCCGCAGCCCGTGCAGATCATCGAACCCGTGCTCCAGGAGGCTGCGGTGCCCAGCGTGCGCGTGGTCAAGGAGCGCCAGAAGCCCCTGTTCTCCGAACTGCCCGACAGCAAGCTGCCCCAGGTGGATCTGCTCGATGCGGCCCAGCAGCGCCAGGAAAGCGTGTCGCCCGAGACGCTGGAGATGACCAGCCGGCTGATCGAAAAGCGCCTCAAGGACTTTGGTGTCGATGTGCATGTGGTCGCCGCCATGCCCGGCCCCGTGATCACGCGCTACGAGATCGAGCCGGCCACGGGCGTCAAGGGCTCGCAGATCGTGAACCTGGCCAAGGATCTGGCGCGCTCGCTGTCCCTGGTGTCCATCCGCGTGATCGAGACGATTCCCGGCAAGAATTTCATGGCGCTGGAGCTGCCCAATGCCAAGCGCCAGTCCATCCGCCTGTCCGAGGTGCTGGGCTCGCAGGTCTACCACGACGCCAAGAGCATGCTGACCATGGGCCTGGGCAAGGACATCGTGGGCAATCCGGTCGTGGCCGATCTGGCCAAGATGCCGCACGTGCTGGTGGCCGGCACCACGGGTTCGGGCAAGTCAGTGGGGATCAACGCCATGATCCTGTCGCTGCTGTACAAGGCCGAGGCCCGCGATGTGCGCCTGCTGATGATCGACCCCAAGATGCTGGAAATGTCGGTCTACGAAGGCATTCCGCATCTGCTGTGCCCCGTAGTCACCGACATGAAGCAGGCCGCCAATGGCCTGAACTGGTGCGTGGCCGAGATGGAACGCCGCTACAAGCTCATGAGCAAGCTGGGCGTGCGCAATCTGGCGGGCTACAACACCAAGATCGACGAGGCCAAGGCGCGCGAGGAATCCATTCCCAACCCCTTCAGCCTCACGCCCGAGGAGCCCGAGCCGCTGCAGCGCCTGCCGCACATCGTCATCGTCATCGACGAGCTGGCCGACCTGATGATGGTGGTCGGCAAGAAGATCGAGGAGCTGATCGCGCGCCTGGCCCAGAAGGCCCGCGCGGCCGGCATCCACCTGATCCTGGCCACCCAGCGCCCCAGCGTGGACGTGATCACCGGCCTGATCAAGGCCAACATCCCCACGCGCATCGCCTTCCAGGTCAGCAGCAAGATCGACAGCCGCACCGTGCTTGACCAGATGGGCGCCGAATCCCTGCTGGGCATGGGCGACATGCTCTATATGGCCAGCGGCACGGGCCTGCCCGTGCGCGTGCACGGCGCCTTCGTGTCGGACGAGGAAGTGCACCGCGTGGTGGGCTACCTTAAGGAGCAGGGCGAGGCCGACTACATCGAAGGCGTGCTCGAAGGCGGCACGGCCGAGGGCGACAGCGAGTTCGGCTCGGAGTCCGGCGACGGCGGTAACGGCGAGAAGGACCCCATGTACGACCAGGCCGTGGAAGTGGTCCTCAAGGACCGCAAGGCCAGCATCTCGTATGTGCAGCGCAAGCTCAGGATTGGTTACAACCGCTCGGCACGCCTGCTGGAAGATATGGAAAAGGCGGGCCTCGTCAGCGGTCTCACGGCCAGCGGGCAGCGCGAAGTGCTGGTGCCCGCGCGCGCCGGGGAATGAGCCCGCTTCCCCCAATCATGGAGAAAGAATGAAACGTCTGTTGACTGCAGTTGTGATCGCGGCAAGCGCGACGGCCTCGTGGGCCGATGGCCTCAAGAGCCTGGAAGCCTTCATGAAGAATTCCCAGGCCGGCCGCGCCGAATTCACCCAGGCCGTCACGGCCCCGTCCAAGGATGGCCAGCCGCCGCGCACCAAGAACTCCAGCGGCCAATTCGAATTCCAGCGTCCCGGCAAGTTCAGGTTCGTCTACACCAAGCCGTTCGAGCAGACCATCGTCGCCGACGGCAAGACGCTGTGGCTCTATGACGCCGACCTCAACCAGGTCACGCAGCGCCCCCAGGCCCAGGCCCTGGGCAGCACGCCGGCCGCCATCCTGGCGTCGGCCAACGATCTCAAGGCGTTGAGCACCGACTTCGATCTGCAATCCGCGCCCGAGCAGGATGGCCTGCAATGGGTCCAGGCCAGCCCCAAGGACAAGAACGGCCAGCTCAAGAGCGTGCGCGTGGGCTTTGCGGCCGATGGCCAGCTTTCGGCGCTGGACATCCTGGACAGCTTTGGCCAGCGTTCGCTGATCCGCTTCAGCCAGCTGCAGACCCAGGCATCCCTGCCGGCCTCGACTTTCGAGTTCAAGGTGCCAGCGGGCGCCGACGTGCTCAAGCAGTAAGCCGCGTTGCCGCGCGGGGCAACCCTTCAGGCCGGTCACAGGCTGCGGTGCGCAGTTTGTGAGGTTTTGTAATGGTTTTGCCTAATATCGTCGAGACAATGGCGGCCTGCGGCCAGCGATTGTTTCGACGTCCCTCCGAGGACATGCTGGCCGGCTCTCGCATGCCTTTATGAACCTCAGTCGCAAGTTGCCGCTCGCCATTGCCATGGCGCTGCTATTCACCCTCGCTGCCGGATTCTTCGGACTCTGGTCGGCCCATCGATCCCTAGGCGTCTTTCACGGCGATGTCCAGCGCCACATGGCGGCGGAACGCCTTGCCACCGAGGTGGAAGGTCACTTCAAAACCCAGGTCCAGGAATGGAAGAACGTGCTGCTGCGCGGCTCGGACAACGCGCTGCGCGAGCAGCACTGGAAGGGTTTTCTGGCCGACGAGCGCGCCGTGCAGGACAAGACTGCCGCCTTGCTGGCCCTGGTGGACGATGCCTCCCTGCGCGAGATCGCCCAGGGCTTTGTGGCGCAGCACCGCAAGATGGCCGAAGGCTACCGCGTGGGGCTGGACAAATTCGAGGCCACGGGCTTCGACCCCTCAGTAGGCGACATGGCCGTGCGCGGCGTGGACCGCGAGCCGGCCGAGCTGCTTTCCCAGCTCAAGGCCGGCATAGCGGCGCAGAGCAAGGCGGTGGCCGACGATGCCTACAGCAGCGGCAAGCACGCCACGGAGCTGAGCCTGGTGCTGATGCTGGTGGCGGCCGTGGCCGGCGTGGCCATTGGCTGGCTCATCACCCGTGCCGTGGTGGCACCGCTGCGCAGCGCGGTCCAGCTGGCCGAGAAGGTGGCCCAGGGCCATCTGACCAATGCCATAGCGAGCGGCGGGCCAGACGAACTGGGCCAGCTGCTGCGGGCGCTGGGCGCCATGCAGGAGCAGCTGCGCAGCATCGTCGTGGAAGTGCGCGGCAATGCGGAGCAGGTGGCATCCGCCAGCTCGCAGATCGCGGCCGGCAACAGCGACCTGGCCCAGCGCACCGAGCAGCAGGCATCGGCCCTGCAGATGACGGCTTCTTCCATGGACCAGCTCGACTCCACCGTGCGCGGCAATGCCGATCACGCAGAGAAGGCCAACCTGCTGGCTTCGTCCGCCAGCGACATCGCCACGCGCGGTGGCGATGCCATCTCTGCCGTCGTGGGCACGATGCGCAGCATCCAGGATGCGTCCGAGCGCGTGGTCAGCATCATCGAGGTGATCGACGGCATCGCGTTCCAGACCAATATTCTTGCGCTCAATGCGGCCGTGGAGGCCGCACGGGCCGGCGAACAGGGCCGGGGCTTTGCCGTGGTCGCCGCCGAGGTCCGCACGCTGGCCCAGCGCAGCTCGGGCGCTGCGCGGGAAATCCGTGACCTGATCCAGGCCAACGCCCAGCGCGTGGCCCTGGGGGCCGAGGAGGTGGACAGTGCGGGTGCGACCATGGCCTCGGTGCAGGAGGTGATTGCCAAGGTCTCGCACATGATCGGCGCCATCAGTCACTCCAGCGGCGAACAGAGCGCGGGCGTAAGCCACGTCAACAGCGCCATCGTCCGCATCGAGGAGGGGACCCAGCAGAACGCCGCGCTGGTGGAGCAGACCAGTTCGGCCGCCGAGAGCCTGCGCAAGCAGGCCCATCAGCTGGTCGAACTCATGGCTCGCTTCAGGACGGCCTGAACGCGGTGGCCGGGGCCGGGCGCAGCCGGTCGTGGAGCGCCGCCAGCACCAGGGTGGCTGCCACGGGCAGGGCCCAGCCCATGCCGTTGCCTGGCAGGCTGTTCAGGAAGGCCGGCAGCCAGTCCTGCCAGCCGGCCGCCTTGGCGGCATCGACAAGGCCGAACACCAGCGCCACGGCCAGCACCGGCGCGAACACGCGCTGCGCATTGCGCCACAGGCCTGACAGCAGGCTCAACACCACCAGGGCGATGGCCAGCGGATAAATGCCCACCAGCACGGGGCCGGACAGGGCGATCAGCTGGGCCAGGCCCTGGTTGGACACCAGGATGCACGCCAGCCCAATGGCCACCACCACCGCGCGGTAGGGCAGGCGCAGCATCTCGCTGAAGTAGGCGCCACAGGCGCTGACCAGGCCCACGGCCGTGGTCAGGCAGGCCAGGGAAATCACCACGGCCAGCAGCAGGCTACCGATGGGGCCGAAGGTGTGATCCACATAGCGCGTGAGGATGAGCACGCCGGTCTGCGCCTGCGGGGCGATGGACTGGCTGGTGGCACCCAGATGGATCAGCGACAGATACACCAGGCCCAGGCCCACGGCCGCGATCACGCCCGCGATGATGGCGTAGCGCGTCTGCAGCCCGGTGTGGGAGATGCCCCGGTCCCGGATGGCGTTGACGATGACGATGCCGAAGGCCAGGGCGCCCAGCGCGTCCATGGTCTGGTAGCCCTCCAGAAACCCTTCGGTCAGGGGCGCGACCAGGTAGTCGCCGCTGGCGCTGGTGGCGGCACCGGCCGGCAGCAGCACGGCGGCGGCACCCAGCACCACCAGGGCCAGGATCAGTACGGGCGTGATCAGTTTGCCGATGGTGTCGATCAGCTTGCCGGGGAACAGGGACAGGCCCATGACCAGCACAAAGTACACCGCCGAGTAGATGAACAGCGCAGTGCTGCTGTGGCCCACGAAGGGCGCAAAGCCCATCTCGAACGACACGGTGGCCGTGCGCGGCGTGGCAAACAGCGGGCCGAGGATGAGATAGATCAGCAGGCCCAGCACCATGCCGGCCTTGCGGCCCACGGGCGAGGTCAGCGCATCGAGCCCGCCGCCCACGCGCGCCAGCGCCACCACGGTGAGCAACGGCAGGCCCACGCCCGTGAGCAGAAAGCCCGTGGCCGCAGCGGCCGCGTGCTCGCCGGCTCCCTGGCCGACCATGGGCGGAAAGATGATGTTGCCCGCGCCGAGGAACAGCGCAAAGGTCATGAAGCCTAGGGCGATAAGGTCCCGGGTCTTGAGTGTTTGCATGGATGCAGAAATGAAAAGGTCCCGCCTTGCCGCATGGCAGGCAGTTCCGGAAACGGTGGGAGGCGCGGAGCGATGGGGCAGCAATGGCGCAGGCCCGATGGCCGCGCATGCCGCGCGGCCGGCTCCGCAAAGGGCAGCATTTTAGGGCGGTGGCCCGAAGCGGGTGAAAAATGTCAGTGATTGCTCTTGATGAGATGCATGCAAACCATTCATGTCATGTGAGTGACATGCCTACAGGCGATGGCCAGGATCCTGGCTGGCGATCCATGGCTTCATCCCCCGCAGCCAGGTACAGGCATCAGGGGCTGGCGCACCCGCTGCCGCCATGGCGTGGACAATGGCGTCATGGTTTTGCAACTGCATCTGTTCCCCTCGGCAGCGCACCCGGCACCCGGGCTGCCGAGCGCCTTCTGCGCGGCGTTGCCTGCGACGGAGCTGGCCCATGGCTGATCTGTTCACCCAGGAGCCCTCCGCACCACTGGCCGAAGCGCTGCGGCCCAAGACCCTGGACGAGGTCGTGGGCCAGTCCCATCTGCTGGGCGAGGGCAAGCCGCTGCGCCTGGCCTTCCAGTCAGGCAAGCCGCATTCCATGATCTTCTGGGGGCCGCCCGGCGTGGGCAAGACCACGCTGGCCCGGCTCACGGCCACGGCCTTCAAGTGCGAGTTCATTGCGCTGTCTGCGGTGTTCTCCGGGGTCAAGGACATCCGCGCGGCCATGGAGCAGGCGCAGCAGAACCTGGCCATGGGCCGGCACACCATCCTCTTCGTGGACGAGATCCACCGCTTCAACAAGTCCCAGCAGGATGCGCTGCTGCCCTATGCGGAAAGCGGCCTGGTCACCTTCATCGGCGCCACCACGGAGAACCCGTCCTTCGAGGTGAACTCGGCCCTGCTGTCGCGTGCGCAGGTCTATGTGCTGCAATCCCTGACCGACGATGAACTCAGGCAACTGCTGCTGCGGGCGCAGGAAAAGGCCCTGGGCGGCCTGGAGTTCGACGACCTGGCGCGGGACACCATCGTCGGCTATGCCGATGGCGATGCCCGGCGGTTCCTGAACCTGCTGGAGCAATGCCAGACGGCGGCCGGCGCTGCGGGCGTCACGCGGATCGATGCCGAGTTCGTGCAGAACGCGCTGACCTTGAATGCCAGGCGCTTCGACAAGGGCGGCGACAACTTCTACGACCAGATCTCTGCCCTGCACAAGTCCGTGCGCGGCTCCCATCCCGATGCGGCGCTCTACTGGCTCACGCGCATGCTCGATGGCGGCGCCGATGCGCGCTACCTGTCGCGGCGCATTGTGCGCATGGCCTGGGAGGATATCGGCCTGGCCGATCCGCGCGCCATGCAGATCGCCAACGACGCGGCCCTGACCTATGAGCGCCTGGGCAGCCCCGAGGGCGAGCTGGCACTGGGCCAGGCCGTCATCTACCTGGCCATGGCCGCCAAGAGCAACGCCGGCTACAACGCCTACAACAAGGCCCGGGCCTTCGTGAAGCAGGACAGGAGCCGCGAGGTGCCCGTGCACCTGCGCAATGCGCCCACCAAGCTCATGAAGGAGCTGGGCTACGGCCATGAATACCGCTACGCGCACGACGAGCCCAACGCCTACGCGGCCGGCGAGACCTATCTGCCCGAGGGCATTGCGGAGCCGGGCTGGTACCAGCCCGTGCCCCGGGGCCTGGAGATCAAGATCGGCGAGAAGCTGGCCGTGCTGCGCAAGTGGGACGAAGAGGCTGGCGGCGCATAGCCGAAGCCGGTGAGGGCAGGCCGGTGCCGGGGCTAGGCGCCCGGGCCGGGCTCCACCGCCACGTCGCGCGCGTGCAGGGGGGCGTGGCACTCCGAGCAGACGACCAGGGGGTCGAACGTGTGGCCGCACACCGTATGCCGGTGCAGCAAGGGCCGGCCTTCCTCGCCGGACATGTGTACATCGCCCCAGTGCACGATGGCCATGACCACGGGATGCAGGTCCAGTCCCTTGGGCGTGAGGCGGTACTCGTGCCGTACCGGCGCCTCCTGGTAGGCCACCTTTTTGAGCACGCCTGCCTCGACCAGCCTGGCCAGCCTGTCCGACAGCATGGGGCGTGAAATGCCCAGGCGTCCCAGGAATTCATCAAAACGGCGTACGCCCAGAAAGCAGTCGCGCAGCACCAGCAGTGTCCAGCGGTCGCCGATGACCGAGACCGTGCGTGCGATGGAGCAGCGCTCCTCTTCCAGTTCGTTCCATTTCATTGGGCAGTTCCCCGCTTGACGAGTTCAGATTTTAAACCTACCGTGCACTTAGTTCAAAAAATGAACTGACCAATCATCCACGGAGATCCCATGACCGACAAGAAAGCCATTCTCGTGATCGGCGCTGGCGACGCCACGGGCGGCGCCATCGCCCGGCGTTTTGCGCGCGAAGGCTATATCGCCTGCGTCACGCGCCGCGACGCGGACAAGCTCCAGCCCCTGGTCGAACAGATCCGCGCCGCCGGTGGCCAGGCCCATGGTTTTGGCAGCGACGCGCGCAAGGAAGAGGAAATGGTGGCCCTGGTGCAGAAGATCGAGGCCGAGATCGCACCCATCGAGGTCGCCGTCTTCAACATCGGCGCCAACGTGCGCTTTGGCATCACCGAGACCACGGCGCGCGTCTACTTCAAGGTCTGGGAGATGGCCTGCTTCGCCGGCTTCCTGATGGGGCGGGAGGCGGCCAGGGTGATGCTGCCGCGCGGCCGGGGCACCATCATCTTCACGGGCGCCACCGCCAGCCTGCGCGGGCGTGAGGGCTTTGCTGCGTTTGCCGGCGCCAAGCACGGCCTGCGTGCGCTGGCCCAGAGCATGGCGCGCGAGCTTTGGCCCAAGGGCATCCATGTGGCCCACCCCGTGATCGACGGCGCCATCGACACGGAGTTCATCCGGAGCAACTTTCCCGAGCGCTATGCCCTCAAGCAGCAGGACGGCATCCTCAATCCCGACCACATCGCCGACCTCTACTGGCAACTGCACCAGCAGCCGCGCGATGCCTGGACGCATGAAACCGAAATCCGCCCCTGGATGGAGCCCTGGTAGGCCCTTCAGCCATTTGCGTCCCTTCAGCCGCTTCAGCCCCTTCGCCTCGATGTTCCCTCCCACTTGATGCAGGCCGTGCCATGAAACCCAACGTGCAATTCCTCTTCGACTTCGGCAGCCCCAACGCCTATCTCTGCCACCAGGTCATCCCCGCAATCGAGGCGCGCAGCGGCATCCGCTTCGACTATGTGCCGGTCCTGCTGGGCGGCCTGTTCAAGCTGGCCAACAACCGCTCACCGGCCGAGGCGAATGCCGGCATTCCCAACAAGCGCGCCTATGAGGCGCTGGAACTGCAGCGTTTCGTGCAAAGGCATGGGCTCACGCGCTTCCGGATGAATCCGCACTTTCCCGTCAACACCCTGCAAATCATGCGCGGGGCCGTGGCGGCGCAGGGCCTGGGCTGCTTCGAACGTTATGTGGATGCGGTGTTCTCCAGCATGTGGGAGAAGGACTGCAAGATGGACGATGCCCAGGTGATCGGCACCGAGCTGTCCGGGGCGGGCCTGGACGCCCCAGCCCTGATCGCCGCAAGCCAGACGCCCGAAGTCAAGGCCCGGCTGCTGGCAAATACCGAGCAGGCCTTCCACCGTGGCGCTTTCGGATCGCCCACCTTTTTTGTTGGCGACGAGATCTACTTCGGCAAGGACCGCCTGCGCGATGTGGAGGAACAAGCGCTGCGGGCCTGCAGCCAGCCTCAGGCCGATCGCCCGTCGTAGCGCGTGATGCGCAGCGCCTCGGGGTCCACGCCTTCCAGGCAGCGCACGTTGACGGCCGCCATGTGCCGGCCCTGGGGATCGATGGCCTCGCCGAACGGATGGATGCCGCAGGTCGGGCAGAAGCGGTGCTGGATCAGGTGCCGGTGGAAGGTGTAGGTCCGCATCTGTTCATCGGGCGTCTGCAGCTGCAGCTGTTCCCTGGGAACGAACCACATGAGGGCGCCCTTGCGCGCGCAGATGGAGCAGTTGCAGGCCATGGCCTGGGTGAGTTCGCCTTCCACATCGAAAGCGATGCCGCCGCAGTGGCAGCTGCCGTGGTATTTCATCGGGGTTCTCCGTGGCCACCGCGGGCTGGCGGCACTGCCGTTGATGGTAGGAGTTCGTGCTGGCTACGGCAAATTGCTGCAGTGCTACATAAGAGCACGTGGCTTGTAAAGCCTCGGGAAACCCCCCTGCAACAAGGCGTTGCAGGCCACCGGGGGGTGCCTAGAATCGCCAATCCCCTGCGGTTTCCGGGCCACAAGCCAGGATGCGGCGGGAGAGCTTCCACCACCATGGCATTGCTGGCTCCGTTCGTTTGGATGCGAGGCACGCTGAATGTCTCCATCCTGGACTAAAGGGGAGAGCACATATGGACATACTGCTTCAGCAGGTCATCAACGGATTGGTCCTGGGCAGCATGTACGCCCTGATCGCCCTGGGCTACACCATGGTGTACGGCATCATCCAGCTCATCAACTTCGCCCATGGCGAGGTGCTCATGGTCGGCGCGCTGACCAGCTGGAGCTGCATAGGCCTGATGCAGGAGGCCATGCCCGGTGCGCCGGGCTGGCTGATCCTGCTGCTGGCGACCGTGATCGCCTGCGTGGTGGCCGCGGCACTGAATTTCGTGATCGAGAAAGTGGCCTACCGCCGCCTGCGCAGCAGCCCGCGCCTGGCGCCGCTGATCACGGCCATCGGCGTCTCGCTGCTGCTGCAGACGCTGGCCATGATCATCTGGAAGCCCAACTACAAGGCCTATCCCACGCTGCTGCCGAGCACGCCCTTCGAGATCGGCACGGCGGTGATCACGCCCACCCAGATCCTGGTGCTCGTGGTCACGGCGATCGCGCTGGCATCGCTGACCTATCTGGTCAACTACACCAAGCTCGGGCGCGCCATGCGGGCCACGGCCGAGAATCCGCGCGTGGCGGCCTTGATGGGCGTCAAGCCTGACGTGGTGATCTCGGCCACCTTCATCATCGGCGCCGTGCTGGCGGCCATCGCGGGCATCATGTATGCCTCCAACTACGGCACGGCCCACCACACCATGGGCTTTCTGCCGGGGCTCAAGGCCTTCACGGCGGCCGTGTTCGGCGGCATCGGCAACCTGGCCGGCGCCGTGGTCGGCGCCATGCTGCTGGGGCTGATCGAGTCCATAGGCTCTGGCTACATCGGCGACCTCACGGGCGGCGTATTGGGCAGCCACTACACCGACATCTTCGCCTTCATCGTGCTCATCATCATCCTGACGCTGCGCCCCTCGGGCCTGCTGGGTGAGCGTGTGGCCGACCGCGCCTGAGGAGATCCGCATGAACAGCAAGAAGACCGTGCAATGGATTCTGGGCGGCCTGGCGCTGATGGTGCTGCCGCTGGTGCTGCAGTACTTCGGCAATGCCTGGGTGCGCATCGCCGACCTGGCCCTGCTCTATGTGCTGCTGGCACTGGGCCTGAACGTGGTGGTGGGCTATGCAGGCCTGCTGGACCTGGGCTACGTGGCGTTCTACGCCGTGGGCGCCTACATGTTCGCGCTGATGGCCTCGCCGCATCTGGCGGAGACCTTCGAGGGCTTTGCCGCCATGTTCCCTGACGGGCTGCATACCTCCATCTGGCTGGTGATACCGCTGGCGGCGCTGCTGGCGGGCATCACGGGAATACTGCTGGGCATCCCGGTGCTCAAGCTGCGCGGGGACTACCTGGCCATCGTCACGCTGGGCTTCGGCGAGATCATCCGCATCTTCATGAACAACCTGGACCAGCCGGTCAACATCACCAACGGCCCCAAGGGCATAGGCCAGATCGATTCGGTGAAGATTCTGGGCCTGGACCTGGCCAAGCGCCAGGAGATCTTCGGCTACGACATCAGCTCGGTCACGCTGTACTACTACCTGTTCCTCTTCCTGGTGCTCGTCAGCATCGTGATCTGCTGGCGCCTGCAGGACTCGCGCATCGGCCGCGCCTGGATGGCCATCCGCGAGGACGAGATCGCCGCCAAGGCCATGGGCATCAACACGCGCAACATGAAGCTGCTGGCCTTCGGCATGGGCGCTTCCTTCGGTGGTGTCTCGGGCGCCATGTTCGCTGCCTTCCAGGGCTTCGTCTCGCCCGAGTCGTTCAGCCTCATGGAGTCCATCATGATCGTGGCCATGGTGGTGCTGGGCGGCCTGGGCCATTTGCCGGGCGTGATCCTGGGGGCGGTGCTGCTGTCGGCCCTGCCCGAGGTGCTGCGCTATGTGGCCGGTCCCTTGCAGCAGATGACCGACGGGCGGCTTGACGCCTCCATCCTGCGCCAGTTGCTGATCGCGCTGGCCATGATCGTCATCATGCTGATGCGTCCGCGTGGCCTGTGGCCGTCGCCCGAGCATGGCAAGAACCTGCCGCACCAGTCCTGAGCATGGAGACAACGCAGATGGCGAACACGGCAGACAACGGCTCCACCTCCCCGGTGCTCAGGGTTTCGGGCATTTCCAAGCGCTTTGGCGGACTGCAGGCCCTGTCCGATGTGGGCATGACCATTGGCCGTGGCCAGGTCTACGGCCTGATCGGTCCCAACGGCGCGGGCAAGACCACTTTCTTCAACGTGATCACGGGCCTGTACACGCCCGACAGCGGCAGCTTCGAGCTGGCCGGCAAGGCCTACGAGCCCTCGGCCGTGCACAAGGTGGCCAAGGCCGGCATTGCGCGCACCTTCCAGAACATCCGGCTGTTTGCCGAGATGACGGCGCTGGAGAACGTGATGGTCGGGCGCCATGTGCGCACGCATTCGGGCCTGATCGGCGCGGTGTTCCGCACGCCAGGCTTCAAGGCCGAGGAAGCCGCGATCCGCGCGCGGGCCCGCGAACTGCTGGACTACGTGGGTATTTCCAAATACGCCGACTTCAAGGCCCGCACGCTGAGCTACGGCGACCAGCGCCGCCTGGAGATCGCGCGGGCGCTGGCCACCGACCCGCAACTGATCGCGCTGGACGAGCCGGCCGCCGGCATGAACGCCACCGAGAAGGTGCAGCTGCGCGAGCTGATCGACCGCATCCGCCGGGACCAGCGCACCATCTTGCTGATCGAGCACGACGTGAAGCTGGTCATGGGCCTGTGCGACCGCGTCACCGTGCTGGACTATGGCAAGCCCATCGCCGAAGGCACGCCGGCCGAGGTGCAGAAGAACGACAAGGTGATCGAAGCCTATCTGGGCACCGGAGGACACTGAACCATGGGTGAGCAAGTGCAAGACAAGGGCGTGTCCGCGCCGGTGCTGTTGAAGGTCCATGGACTGAAGGTGGCCTATGGCGGCATTCAGGCCGTCAAGGGCGTGGACTTCGAGGTCCGCCAGGGCGAGCTGGTCTCGCTGATCGGCTCCAACGGTGCGGGCAAGACCACGACCATGAAGGCCGTCACGCGCAGCCTGCAGATGGCGGATGGCGACGTGCACTACCTGGGCCGCAGCATCCGCAACGTGGGCGCCTGGGATCTGGTGGCCCAGGGCCTGGTCATGGTGCCCGAGGGGCGCGGCGTATTCGCGCGCATGACCATCACCGAGAACCTGCTCATGGGCGCCTACACGCGCAACGACAAGGCCGGCATTGCCGCCGACATCGAGCGCATGTTCGGCATCTTCCCGCGCCTGAAGGAGCGCCGCGACCAGCTGGCCGGCACCATGTCGGGTGGCGAGCAGCAGATGCTGGCCATGGCGCGCGCGCTGATGAGCCAGCCCAAGGTGCTGCTGCTGGACGAGCCCTCCATGGGCCTGTCGCCCATCATGGTGGACAAGATCTTCGAGGTGGTGCGCGATGTGCATGCGCTGGGCGTGACGCTGGTGCTGGTCGAGCAGAACGCCAGCCGTGCGCTGGCGCTGGCCGATCGCGGCTATGTGATGGAGTCCGGCCTGATCACCATGACCGGGCCCGGCCAGACCCTGCTCAGCGATCCGCGCGTGCGGGCCGCCTACCTGGGCGAGTGACCACCGGGGTCGCCGCCTGCGCACAGGTTGCTGGAATGTCCCGTGCCATCGACGGGATATGGCAAAAATATGACGATTTGATGAAGATTCATCGAATGCCTATTGATGCGGGATGTTGCGTATCTGTGCGATGAAGCAGGTTTTTCAAGAAAATTCGCGCAAAAAAGCAATTTTTGGAAAGCAATCGAAAACCCGGCTTCTGGCACTGCGGGCGCGATAATTCAGGCCTTCCAGCACCCGGGCGCACCTCAGATGAACTGGCTCCAACACATCCCCGTCGGGCTGCAGACCGTGGTCCTGCTGGCCATGAGCAATGTCTTCATGACGTTTGCCTGGTATGGGCACCTGAAGAACCACGCCTCGTCGCCCTGGTACGTGGCAGCCCTTGTCAGCTGGGGCATTGCGCTGTTCGAGTACCTGCTGCAGGTGCCCGCCAACCGCATAGGCCACACGCAGTTCAGCGTGGCGCAGCTCAAGATCATCCAGGAGGTGATCACGCTGTCGGTGTTCGCGCCTTTTGCCGTGCTCTATCTGAACCAGCCCCTCAAATGGGACTTCCTCTGGGCCGGCCTGTGCATGGTGGGCGCGGTGTATTTTATTTTTCGCAGCGGCTGACAAGGCGGCGCGCCGGCGCGCAAAAACGCGCTTGGGACTCAAGAGTACACTTCGCCCCGTTCAAGCCGGGAAGCCATGCCAAGCATCCGCAATGTGACGCAGTGAGTCGCCTGGTTCCCACTTTTCCCGGTAAGGAGCATTCATGCTTTTTGGCAAACTATTGCCACGCGAAGGCAATTTCTTCGAGATGTTCAACCAGCATGCCGACCGCATCGTCGATGCCGCGCATGCCTTCTCGCAGCTTGTCGCCAACTACAACGATCCTCATCTTCGCGAGAAGTACAACGAGGACGTGAACAACGCCGAGCGTGCCGCCGACCGCGTGACGCATGACGTCACCAAGGCGCTGCACAAGACCTTCATCACGCCGCTGGACCGTGAGCAGATCCACTCGCTGATCAACACCATGGACGACGTGGCCGACCTGATCCAGGACTCGGCCGAGACCATGGCGCTGTACGACGTGCGGCACATGACGGATGAGATCACGCGCCTGACCGACCTGTGCGTACGCTGCTGCGAGCGGCTGCGCGATGCGGTCAAGCTGCTGTCGCGCATCTCCGATCCATCGGTGGTGGACGCGGCGATGAAGACCTGCGAGGAAATCGACCGCCTCGAATCGGACGCCGACCGCGTGATGCGCTCGGCCATGAGCAAGCTGTTCCGCGAAGAGCCCGATGTGCGCGAAGTCATCAAGCTCAAGGCCATCTACGAGCTGCTGGAGACGGTGACCGACCGCTGCGAGGACGTGGCCAACCTGATCGAGGGCATCGTCCTCGAGAATTCCTGAGCCCTCGCGGAGTCGTTTCGTTATGGAATCCGTACAAGCGGCCCTGTGGGTCGTGATCCTGCTGGTGGTGCTGGCCTTGCTGTTCGACTTCATGAACGGCTTCCACGATGCTGCCAACTCGATCGCCACCGTGGTCTCCACGGGCGTGCTCAAGCCCACGCAGGCCGTGGCCTTCGCGGCCTTCTTCAACGTGGTGGCGGTCTTTGTCTTCCACCTCAGCGTGGCGGCCACCGTGGGCAAGGGGATCGTCCAGCCCGGCATCGTGGACACGCACGTGGTCTTCGGCGCCCTGGTCGGTGCCATTGCCTGGAACGTGATCACCTGGCACTACGGCATCCCCAGCAGCTCCTCGCATGCGCTGATCGGCGGCATCGTGGGCGCCGTGATCGCCAAGGCCGGCGCGGGCGCACTGATCGCCAGCGGCATCTGGAAGACCGTGGCCTTCATCTTCGTCTCGCCGCTGCTGGGCTACCTGCTGGGCTCGCTGATGATGGTGCTGGTGGCCTGGATCTGCCGCCGCGCCGCTCCCAACCGGGTGGACCGCTGGTTCCGCCGGCTGCAGCTGGTCTCCGCCGGCGCCTACAGCCTGGGCCACGGCGGCAATGATGCGCAAAAGACCATCGGCATCATCTGGTTGCTGCTGATCGCCACCGGCTATGCCAATGCCGGCGACGCGGAGCCGCCGCTGTGGACCATCGTCAGCTGCTACCTGGCCATCGGCCTGGGCACCATGTTCGGCGGATGGCGCATCGTCAAGACCATGGGCCAGAAGATCACCAAGCTCAAGCCCGTGGGAGGCTTTTGCGCCGAAAGCGGCGGCGCGCTGACGCTGTTCTTCGCGACCTTCCTGGGCGTGCCGGTCTCGACCACGCACACCATCACGGGTGCCATCGTCGGCGTGGGCTCCACCCAGCGTGCCAGCGCCGTGCGCTGGGGCGTGGCGGGCAACATCGTCTGGGCCTGGGTGCTGACGATTCCTGCCAGCGCCTTCGTGGCTTCCATTGCCTACTGGATCAGTCTCCAGCTGTACTGAGCCAAGGCAAGTGCCTTCAAAAAGAAAGACCGCCGATGGCGGTCTTTCTTTTTTTGGGGGAGTCACGCGCTGGCGTACCACGGCGAAATCTGCATGGTGAAAACTTCACTGAGAAGTCTTCACTGCGAAATCTTGCGCGCTTCCTCCACCTGGTGCTCGAAGTAGTGCTGGAAGCTGTAGGCAATGCTGGCCATGAGCACGGCGGCGCCCAGCATCAGGGACAGCGCAATGGCAAAGATGGTGGACCAGCCCGTGCGCCCGGCCTGCGCCTGCACGTCAATGCCGGGGTTGTGGCGCCGGTTCCAGGCTTCGGTGTCGGTCAGCCCGTAGAGGATGGCGCGCAGCGCGCAGCCGGCGATGGTGAAGCCCAGCAGCGGAATCAGCAGCCAGCTGAGCTGGTCGTCCTGCCCCAGTTGCTGGACGCGCTCGATGCCGTACACGCCCAGCGCCGTGGGCACGGGCAGCAGCCAGCCCAGCCAGTCGCCGAAGCCATGCAGGTAGAAGCGGTGCAGCCCCAGCGGCCCGCCGACGAAGGCCAGCCAGGCCGTCAGGGTCTTGCTTTTGGAGCGCGCAGCCCCCTGCTGTGCTTGAGCGGGCTGAGGCAAAGGCGTGCTGGGTCGGTTCATGCACCCATTATTCGGGCGAACTGCGGTTGCCGTCTCCCAGGGTCTTCTCCATGAGAACGATGTCCAGCCAGCGGCCGAACTTCCATCCCATGGAGCTCAGCGTGCCCGCCGGGGTGAAGCCCGCGGCGCGGTGCACGCCGATGGAGCCGGCATTGGCCGAGTCGCCGATCACCGCCAGCAGCTTGCGCACGCCGGCCGCCTCGCATTCGCGCGACAGCGCATCGAGCAGCAGGCGGCCCACGCCCTGGCCGCGCGCCGCGTCATGCACGTAGATGGAATCCTCGGCGGAGAAGCGATAGGCCGGGCGCGGCTTGAACCAGTTGGCGTAGGCAAAGCCCAGCACCTGGCCCTGTTCGTCCACGGCGACCAGATAGGGCAGGCCCTTGGCCAGCACGTCCGCGCGGCGCGTTGCCATGTCCGATTCGGCAGGGGGATCGGTCTCGAACGTGCCCGTGCCGTGCAGCACGTGGTGGCGGTAAATGGAGGTGATGGCGGCAAGATCGCCGTCCAGGCTTGAGCGAATGGTAGGCATGGAAAGGGAAGTTGGATATAATCGCTGGTTTTACGGCGTGTCGCTGGCCGGGTGGCCATGTCGCGTGTCTCAAACGCCGCAAAACATGTGCAGCCATTCATTGTCTAGTTAATTGTGTGGTGGCTGCGCCCACCCGAAGGAAAATCATGGTCGTCATTCGACTCTCTCGCGGCGGTTCCAAGGCCCGTCCGTTCTACAACATCGTTGCCGCCGACAAGCGCGTGCGCCGCGATGGTTCGTTCATCGAACGCCTGGGCTTCTACAACCCCAACGCCCGTGGCGGCGAAGAGGGTCTGCGCGTTGCTCTGGACCGCGTGAACTACTGGAAGGGCGTTGGCGCGCAGGCTTCCGAGACCGCAGAGCGCCTGATCAAGCAGGCCACCCAGAAGACTGCTGCCTAATTCAGCATCCCTTCTGAAATCGGGTTCCGTTGGCTTGTCTGACGGAGCCCGTTTTTGTTTTCCCCTCCGGATCGCCTTGCACGGATCTGCAACGATCTGCATTGACTGTCCATCTACTGCCTACCGACTGCCATGAGCCACATGCCTGAACTCGAAGCCAGCGTCCTGCCCGCCGATGCCGTGGAGGTCGGGCGTATCGCCGATGCCTGGGGCATCAAGGGCTGGTTCAAGGTGGCCGCCTTCAGTGCCGACCCCGAGGCCCTGTTCACCGCAAAGCAGTGGTATCTGCAGCCCCCCGAGAAGGGTGCGCGGCAGTTCACCGGTACGGTGCTGCTGCCGGTCAAGCAGGCGCGCGTCCACTCCGATTCCGTCGTCGCCACATCGCCTGTCGTGAACGACCGCAATACCGCCGAGGCCCTGCGTGGCGCGCGCATCTTCGTGGCGCGCAGCGATTTCCCGCAGCCCGAAGATGGCGAGTATTACTGGGTCGATCTGCTGGGCCTGTCCGTGGTCAACCGCGAGGGTGTGGCCCTGGGCGTCGTCCGCGACCTGCTGTCCACCGGCCCGCAGACCGTGCTGGTGCTGGCCTATGAAGAGGATGGCAAGGAGCGCGAGCGCATGATTCCCTTTGTCGATGCCTATGTGGACAAGGTGGATCTGCCGGGCAAGACCATTGTTGCCGACTGGCAGCCCGACTATTGATCGCCGACCTCCATGCGCTTCGACATCATCACGCTGTTCCCTGAGCTGTTCACACCGTTTCTTGAAAGCGGCGTCACGCGCCGTGCCTATGCCTCGGGCCAGGTCGGCGTGCACCTGTGGAATCCGCGCGACCATGCCCAGGGCAACTACCGGCGCGTGGACGATCGCCCCTTTGGCGGCGGTCCGGGCATGGTGATGATGGCCGAGCCGCTGCAGCGCTGCCTGGAGGCGGCCCGGCAGGCGCGCCGTGATGCAGGCGAGCCCGAGCCGGCTCCCGTGGTGCTGTTCTCGCCGATCGGCACCACGCTGCGCCATGCCGTGGTGGCCGACTGGGCGCAGGGACAGGGCGCGATCTTGCTGTGCGGCCGCTACGAGGGCCTGGACCAGCGCTTCATCGATACCCATGTCACGCACCAGTTGAGCCTGGGCGACTTCGTGCTGTCTGGCGGCGAGATCGCTGCCATGGCCCTGCTGGATGCCGTCGCACGGCTGCAGCCCGGCGTGCTCAATGACGAAGGCAGTTTCCAGCAGGACAGCTTCAATCCGGCGCTCGACGGCCTGCTCGATTGCCCGCACTACACCCGCCCCGAAGTCTGGGAAGGGCGGGAAGTGCCGGCGCCACTGTTGTCCGGCCACCACGCGCAGATCGAGCGCTGGCGCCGCGACCAGCGCCTGTCCATCACGGCCAGGCACCGGCCCGAGCTGATAGAGCAGGCGCGCGCCCAGGGCCTGCTCAACGCCAAGGACGAGGGGTTTTTGGCAAAAAACGTCTCCGGGCTATAATCCGCGATTCTTCGATCCTCTATCCGGCCGCTGCTACGAACAAAGCAGCCATGGCGCCAATCCCGGCGCTTGCCAATCCTGGCGCGGACAAGATCGATTGGATGTTGACCATGAATCTGATCCAGATCCTCGAGCAAGAGGAAATCGCCCGTCTGAACAAGACCATCCCCCAGTTCGCCCCCGGTGACACCGTCATCGTGAGCGTGAACGTGGTCGAAGGCAGCCGCAAGCGCGTGCAGGCTTACGAAGGCGTGGTGATCGCCAAGCGCAACCGTGGCCTGAACAGCGGCTTCACCGTGCGCAAGATCTCCAGCGGTGAAGGCGTGGAGCGTACGTTCCAGACCTACTCGCCCCTGATCGCCGGCATCGAAGTCAAGCGTCGCGGTGATGTGCGTCGTGCCAAGCTGTACTACCTGCGTGAGCGCAGCGGCAAGTCGGCCCGCATCAAGGAAAAGCTGCCGTCGCGTGTCAAGGTTTCTGCCGAAGCCTAAGCACCTGCGTCACAGCTGGAAAGCCGCTACAGTCGCCTGTAGCGGCTTTTTTGTTGTCCGGCCGTTTCCCCATCACAAGCCTTCATTCGTGTCCTCTCTGCCCGATACCGCCATTCCCGTGCCGACCGGCGGGCCAGTGCCCGCAGCCGTGCCGTCGATCGCCGACCCGCGCATGGCGCAACTGATTGGCAAGGACAGCCACCTGCCTGCCGTGCCCCCCGAAGCCCGTACGCCCGAGGCCCTGCGCCAGCGCTTTGCGCTGCCGCCCCAGTGGGCTCCCGAGGTGGTGCGCGAGAAGCGCTTCAGCGATCGCCAGCCCACCGATGCCGCCGTGCTCGTGCCCATCGTGATGCGCCCCGAGCCCACGGTGCTGCTGACCGAGCGCACGGCCCACCTGTCCACGCATTCGGGGCAGGTGGCATTTCCGGGCGGCAAGCGCGATCCGGAGGATGCCTCTGCCCAGGCCACTGCCCTGCGCGAGGCGCATGAGGAAGTCGGACTGGCCGCCAGCGATGTGCAAGTGCTGGGCACGCTGCCCATTTACATCACGGGCACGGCCTTCCTGATCACGCCGGTGGTGGCCCTGGTCGATCCCCGGGCGCGCCTCAATCCCAATCCCTACGAAGTGGCGGATGTGTTCGAGGTGCCGCTGGCCTTCCTGCTCGATCCTGCCAACCATGAGCGCCACTCCATGGTCTGGAACGGCGTGCCGCGCGAATGGTTTGCAATGCCCTACCAGGATGGTGATCGCCAGCGCTACATCTGGGGCGCCACGGCCGGCATGCTGCGAAATCTTTACCGATTCCTGTCGGCCTGATGCCCGGATCGGGGGCCGTGCCACCCCGGGGTCACTGACCTGTCTGCATGCGCCAGTATGATGGCCGGATGAGTTTCTTTGCCATTCTGATCGCCTTGCTGATCGAGCAGGCGCGCCCGTTGACGC
Organism: Delftia sp. BGA-UO-ETr-SB1; assembly: GCF_059567865.1. Lineage (NCBI taxonomy): Bacteria > Pseudomonadati > Pseudomonadota > Betaproteobacteria > Burkholderiales > Comamonadaceae > Delftia > Delftia sp. BGA-UO-ETr-SB1. The sequence continues at coordinate 1,447,791 of NZ_JCAQOW010000006.1, forward strand.
CGGCCAATCTCGTGCACACAGGCTACAGAGCCTGGACGGTTTCGGTGCGCCGCAACTTCGATGCCGGCCAGGCGCACCATGGCTGGCTGGCTTGGACCGTGGCGGTGGCATTGCCCTGCGTGCTGGTGACGGGCATCTACCTGCTGCTGCTGTGGGGCGTGGGCTGGCCGCTGGCCATGGTCTGGAATGTGGCCGTGCTCTATGTGACGCTGGGCTTTCGCCAGTTCAGCCACCACTTCACACGCATCCGCGATGCGCTGGATGCAGGCGATGAGTATGCCGCGCGCGAGGCGCTGGCTCACTGGCAGCAGGTCGATGCCAGCGAGGTGCCGCGCAGCGAGGTCGTGCGCCATGTGATTGAGTACTCGGTGCTGGCCGCGCATCGCCATGTGTTTGGCGTTCTGTTCTGGTTCTCTGCGCTGGCAGCGCTGGGGCTGGGCCCGCTCGGCGCCGTGTTCTACCGCATGACCGAGCACCTGTCGCGCTCCTGGTCGCGCAAGGGCCTGGTGGGCGGCACCCAGGTCAGCCCCCAGTTGCAGCACACCTCCCGGCTGGCCTGGACCGTGATCGACTGGTTGCCTGCACGGTTGACGGCGCTGTCCTTTGCCGTGGTCGGCAGCTTCGAGGAAGCCATCGAAGGCTGGCGCTTCCATGCCCAGCGCTTTCCCAACGACAACGATGGCGTGATCCTGGCCGCCACCTCGGGTGCCATCAATGTGCGCCTGGGCGGCGAGGCACTCAAGCGCCGCGAAGGCATCTCGGTGACCCGCGACGACGGCGAGGAGATCGATCTCGATGTGGACAGCGAAGCCACGCCGGGCCGCGAGCCCGAGATCGGCCATCTGCGCAGCGTGGTCGGCCTGGTCTGGCGTTCGGTCGTGGTCTGGCTGCTGCTGCTGGCCCTGCTGTCGCTGGCGCGTTTGCTGGGCTGATCGCTGCGCCGCAGAAGGCGAGCCCTGCCCTGTCTTGCCAGGCAGCAGCCCGCCCTTCCTGATGCAGCCGGGTCGTTGTTTTGAGGAGGTCAGTACTTCTGCGCCTGGCTCAATTCATCGAACAGCTCGGCGTAGATGTAGTAGCGGTTGGCGCTGATGTCGTGGTCGGCATCCATTCCGGTTTCCTCGTCTTCCACGCGCGGCATGACGGCGCATCCCGGCTCGTGCAGGTGGGTGCAGTTGTAGAACTTGCATTCCTGCGCATGGGCGCCGATGTCGGGCATGCAGCGGGGCAGGTCCGTGGGCTCTATGTGGCGCAGGCCGAATTCCTGGAAGCCCGGTGAGTCGATCAGCGCCGTGGTGCGCTCTTCGTCCATCCAGTACCAGCTGGTCGTGGTGGTCGTGTGCTTGCCGGAGTTCAGCGCCTGCGAGATCTCGTTGGTGGCCGCGCGTGCGCCGGGCACCAGCAGGTTGATCAAGGTGCTTTTGCCCGAGCCGGAGGGGCCCAGGACCAAGGTGGCCTTGCCCTTGAGGTGTTGCATCAGCAACTGCCGGTCGGCCTCGCCTTCGTTGGCCAGCGACAGCGACAGCACCTCGTAGTGCGGCGTTTCCTGGCCCAGGTACATCTCGCGATAGGGCTTCAGGCGCTCCCAGGCATCGGCGAAGGGCTCGGCCAGGTCACGCTTGTTCAGGGCGATCAGGGGCTTGATGTGGGTGGCTTCGGCGGTGATGAGGGCACGGGCCAGCTGGCTTTCGGAGAACACCGGCTCGGCCGCGATCAGGATCAGCACCTGGTCGATGTTGGCCGCAAAGGACTTGGTGCGTATCTCGTCCTGGCGGTAGAACAGGTTGCGCCGTTCCAGCACCTTCTCTATGGTGCCTTCCTCGCCCTGGCCGGCGGGTGGCAATTGCCAGCGCACGCGGTCGCCGACCACGGTCTGGCTCTTCTTGCCGCGCGGATGGCAGATGTGGCGTGCGCCTTCTTCGGTCTCGACCACGCAGTGGCGGCCATGGCTGGAGACGACCAGGCCTTCTCGCAATGCGGAGCGCTCAGCCATGGGATGCCGGGGTGGGATTCATGGACGCTCCAGCAGCGCATCGATGCGCCTTGCGCACTCGATGTCGGTGGACGAGATGCCGTTCACGTCATGCGTGTTCAGGCGCACACCGCAACGGCCGTAGCTCACGGTCAGGTCGGGGTGGTGGTCCTGCTGGTGGGCGATCAGGGCCAGCGCGTTCACGAAGGCCATGGTCTCGTAGTAATTGGCAAAGGCGTAGCTCTTGGCGATGGCATCGCCATCGAGCTGCCACCCCGGCAGGTCCGCCAGTGCGGTGCGCAATTCGTCCGGCGTCAGCGCGCGGCGCTGCTGGGTGGACCAGTCCTGTTGTTGCAAGCGTTGTGTGCTCATGGTGGATGTGAAAGGGTCAGGTCGGAGAGGGCATGCGCGCCAGCCGGGCGAGGGCGGGCGGATGCGAGTAGTAAAAGCCCACGTACCAGGGATCGGGCGTGAGCGTTGAAGCATTGTCCTCGTACAGCTTGAGCAGTGCCGAGGCCAGATGGGCGCCGCTGGCCTGTTGCATGGCATAGGCATCGGCTTCGAACTCGTCGCGGCGCGACAGGGCCGAGAACAGCGGGGTGACAAAGAAGCTGAATACCGGCACGGCCAGCAGGAACAGCAGCAGTGCCACGGCCTCGTTGCCGGCGCCTATCCCGCCATGGCCCAGCGCAAGGTCCAGACCCGGGCGCACGCCCAGGCCCAGGTAGAACCACAGCTGCTGCGACAGCCAGCCCAGCAGTGCGAAGCCGGCCAGGCTGGCGGCGAACATCAGCAGCATGCGCTTGAGGATGTGGCGGTGCTTGAAGTGGCCCAGCTCGTGCGCGAGCACGGCCTCCACCTCGTCGGCGTCAAGCTGCTTGAGCAAGGTGTCGAAGAACACCACGCGCTTGGAATGGCCGAAGCCCGTGAAATAGGCATTGGCATGGGCCGAGCGGCGGCTCCCATCCATCACGAACAGGCCTTTGGCCGTGAAGCCGCAGCGCTGCATCAGCGCGCTCACGCGCTCCTTGAGCGTGCCTTCGGCCAGCGGTTCGAACTTGTTGAACAGCGGTGCGATGAAGGTCGGAAAGATCCACATCAGCAGCAGGTTGAACGCCGTCCACACGGCCCAGGCCCACAGCCACCACAGGTCGCCGGCCGAGCCCATGAGCCACAGGATCAGCGCCGCCAGGGGAAGGCCGATGGCCGCGCCCATGGCGGTGGACTTGATGGCATCGGTCAGCCACAGCCGCAGCGTCATCTGGTTGAATCCAAAGCGCTGCTCCAGCACAAAGGTCTGGTAGAGCGACAGCGGCAGCTCCACCAGCCCGGAGATCAGGGCAAAGCCGGCCAGCAGTGCCAGTTGCTGCCACAGGCCGGCGCCCATCAGTTCCAGCAGCCACTGGTTGAGCGCGTCGAGCCCGCCCAGCAGCGTCCATGCGAGCAGCACCACGGCGCCCAGCGTCATCTCGATCAGGGCGATGCGGGCCTTGGCCAGCGTGTAGTCGGCGGCCTTTTGATGGGCCGCGAGGCTGATGCGTTGCGCAAAGGCCTCAGGCACCTCGGCCCGATGGCGGGCCACATGGCGGACCTGGCGCGAGGCCAGCCAGGCGCGCAGCAGCCACTGGGCGAGCACGGCTGCGGCAAACAGCAGGGACAGCGTCGAGGAAAAATCGGGGTTGAAGGCCATGTGGCCGCAGTGTAGGCGACAATTTGGGCCATGTCCGAAGCCTCCGAAGCCGCCAGCGCTTGCATTCCCGTCCCCGCCGAACCCGGCACGTCCATCACCCTGGCCAAATCCGATCTCAACCTCGTCTGGCTCGACTGCGAGATGACCGGGCTGCAGCCCGATACCGATCGCATCATCGAGATCGCCGTGGTCGTCACCAGTCCGGACCTGGCCATTCGCATCGAAGGGCCGGTATTTGCCATCCATCAGGCAGATGCGCTGCTCGATGGCATGGATGCCTGGAACAAGGGCACGCATGGCAGGAGCGGCCTGATCGATCGCGTCAAGGCATCGACCACCAGCGAGGCCGATGCGGAGGCTGCGCTGATCAAGTTCCTCTCGCAGTACGTTCCCAAGGCCAAGGCCCCGCTGTGCGGCAACAGCATCGGGCAGGACAGGCGCTTCATGGAGCGCTACATGCCCAAGCTCAACAACTTCTTCCACTATCGCAATGTCGATGTCAGCACCCTCAAGGAATTGGCCAGGCGCTGGAAGCCCGACGCCTATGCTTCCTTCAAGAAGGCCCAGCGCCACACCGCATTGGCCGATGTGCACGAGTCCATCGATGAGCTGGCGCACTATCGCGCGCGCCTGCTAAGCGTCTGAATCTGGCGGCCCCGGCCATTTTTTGTGCCAGGGGCTTGCGGGAAAACCCGGGGAGTGCGACAATCTACAGCTTGCCCCCATCAACAAGGGGCAATTTGCACATCTCCATCACACAAGGGCCCCTGCGCTGTGTGTCTGCGGTCGGTGTCCATAGACCACCATGATGGCTTTCATGGATGGCGGGACCACCGGTTTCGGACCAGCCGAAAATGCCCATCCGCCCTTTTGCGAAGGGCCGGTTAAGTCTGACGGTGGATGTTGACCCAACCGTCGAGAAAAGCATGCCAGATCGCTGACTGCGCGTGCTTTTCGTTAGAGCCATTCATGAACGATATCTCTCAAGAGCAGGGCATCATTGCCGCTGCCGATTCCTCTTTTGCTTCCGCCGCTGAAGCATCTTCCGTGCTGAACGCCGCCGTTGCCAGCGCCGAGCAGGCCGCCGAATCCTTGGCCGCCGCCGAAGTCGTGGAAATCGCCGAAGGCGCCGAGGCTGTTGAAGCAGCCCCCGAATTGCCCAATGCCTTCATCGAGCTGGGCCTGGCTGAAGAACTGGTCCGTGCCGTTGCCGATCTGGGCTACACCCAGCCCACGGCCGTGCAGGCGCAAGCCATTCCCCTGGCCATGGGCAGCGATGACCAGGCCTTCATCGACCTGATGGTGTCCAGCCAGACCGGCTCGGGCAAGACCGCTGCCTTCCTGCTGCCCGTGCTGCACACGCTGATCCAGCAAAAGGCTGACGAAGAAGCCGCCATCCGCGCCGAATATGACCGCCAGTGCGCCGAAGCAACGGCCAGCGGCCAGCCCACGCCCAAGCGCAACAAGCGCAAGGACCCCACGAATCCCCGCAACTTCAAGGCAGCCGTTCCCGGCGCCCTGATCCTGTGCCCCACGCGCGAGCTGGCACAGCAGGTGGCGCATGACGCCATCGAGCTGGTCAAGCACTGCCGCGGCATCCGCATCGCCAACGTGGTGGGCGGCATGCCCTACCAGCTGCAGATCGCCAAGCTGCAGAACGCCAACCTCGTGGTGGCCACTCCCGGCCGTCTGCTGGACCTGCAGCGCTCGATGCAGATCAAGCTCGACCAGGTTCAGTTCCTGGTGGTGGACGAAGCCGACCGCATGCTGGACCTGGGCTTCTCGGACGATCTGGCCGAAGTCAACGACCTGACGGCACAGCGCAAGCAGACCATGATGTTCAGCGCCACCTTCGCGCCCCGCATCCAGCAACTGGCCATGCGCGTGATGCATGACGGCGGCTCCGGCGTGAAGAAGGTCACCATCGACACGCCCCAGGAAAAGCACGCCAGCATCAAGCAAGTGCTGTTCTGGGCCGACAACTCCCAGCACAAGCGCAAGCTGCTGGACCACTGGCTGCGCGACACCACGATCAACCAGGCCATCGTTTTCGCATCGACCCAGGTCGAGTGCGACGGTCTGGCCAATGACCTGCAGCAAGACGGCTTCTCCGCCGTGGCACTGCACGGCGCCCTGAGCCAGGGCCTGCGCAACCGCCGCCTGATGGCGCTGCGCAGCGGTCAGGTGCAGGTGCTGGTGGCTACCGATGTGGCGGCACGCGGCATTGACGTGCCCACCATCACCCACGTCTTCAACTACGGCCTGCCCATGAAGGCAGAGGACTACACCCACCGTATCGGCCGCACGGGCCGTGCCGGTCGCGAAGGTGTGGCCGTCACGTTCGCGGAATTCCGTGACCGTCGTCGCATTTTCGATATCGAGGCCTACAGCCGCCAGCAATTCAAGGCCGAAGTGATTCCTGGCCTGGAACCTGCACAGCGCGCACCCAGCAGCAACGAAGGCCGTGGCGGCCGTCGTGGCGGCGGTGGTTTTGAAAGCCGTGGCGGCGATCGCCGTGGTGCCGGCGGCGGTGGCCGTGGCGGTTTCGGTGGTGATCGTGGCTTTGGCGGCGATCGCGAGCGCAGCTTCGGTGATCGCGGTGGCGATCGTGGCTTCGGCGCACGCCGTGATTCCGAAGGCTATGGCCGCAAGGCTGGCTTCGGTGGCTTTGGCGGTGGCCAGCGCGAAGGCGGCTTTGGCCAGGGCCAAGGTCAGCGCGAAGGCGGCTACAGCCAGGCTCCGCGTGAAGGCGGCTACAGCCAGGCCCCGCGCGAAGGCGGCTTTGGCCGTGGCGGTGAAGGCCGTGGCTTCAGCGGCGACCGTGGTGCTCCGCGTGGCGGCGATCGCCGTGACGGCGCTCCCCGCGAAGGCGGCTTCCGTGGTGCATCCGGCGAGTCGCGCGGCTTTGGCGGTGGCGAATCCCGTGGCGGCTTCGGCGGCGGCGAGCGCCGTCCTGCCTTCGGCAAGAGCGCTCCCAAGCCTTACTCGCCCCAGGGCGGTGATCGCAAGCGCGTCGTGCGCTGATCGATCTCGGCATTGCATGCAGACCGGCCCTTCGGGGCCGGTTTTTTTTCGGCCATCTGCGTCCTCGCGTGGTGCGGCCTGTCCTTGATGGTGCAGAACCTGCTGTCTGGCGGGCTCTGTGACTGCCATAATCGCGGCGCGGAGGTGCCCTGTGGAGTCTTTGATCGCGTCCAGTGTGGATTTTGAACACATGTTCGAACTGGCCCCCGTCTCGCTATGGCTGGAGGACTACAGCGCGCTCAAGCGGCTGCTCGACCAGTGGCGTGCACAGGGCGTGACCGATCTGCAGGCGCATTTCCTGGCCCACCCTCAGGCGCTGCAGCAGTGCAGCGCGGCGCTCAAGGTGGTGCGCGTCAACCAGCGCACGCTGGACCTGTTCGGCGCCAGTGACCAGCAGACCTTTCTTGCCAGCCTGGGCCAGGTGTTCCGCGATGACATGCACGCGGGTCTGGCCTGCGAGCTGGAGGATCTGTGGCAGGGCTCTCTGAGCTTTGCCAACCGCACCGCCAACTACACGCTGGACGGGCGGCGGCTCGATGTGCAGATCCGTGGCCGCATCCTGCCCGGTCATGAAGCGCTTTGGGACTGCGTGCTGGTGTCGCTGGAAGACGTGACGGCCGAGATGCGCAGCGCGCGCCAGCTGCACCGCAGCGAACAGTACTCGCGCGACCTGTTCGAGTACTCGCCCGTGTCGCTGTGGGTCGAGGATTTCAGCGCCATCAAGCGCCTGCTTGACGATGTGCGCGCCCAGGGCATCAGCGACTTCGCCACCTTCCTCAAGGTGCACCCGGAATTCGTCTCGCGCTGCATGCAGGAGATTCGCGTCGTGGACGTGAACCGCCAGACGCTGCGCATGTTCGGCGCCACCGACAAGCTGCAACTGCTGAGCCGGCTGGGCCGCATCTTCCGTGACGAGATGATCGACTCCTTTGCCGATCAGTTGCAGGACCTTTGGAGCGGCAAGCTCGTGCAGCACCGCGAAGTGGTGAACTACGCCCTGTCAGGCGACGCTCTGCACATCCACATGCAGCTGGCTGTGCTCGATGGCCATGCCGATGACTGGGGGCTGGTGCTGCTGTCGCTGGTGGACATCACGGCGCGCAAGAAGGCCGAGGCCTACCTCGAATACCTGGGCAAGCACGATGTGCTGACCCAGTTGCGCAATCGCGCCTTCTATATCGAGGAACTCAATCGCCTGGCACGCAAGGGGCCCTGGCCGCTGGCGGTGATTGCCATCGACATGAATGGACTCAAGGAGGCCAATGACGAGCATGGCCATGCTGCAGGTGACGACATGCTGCGCCGCGTGGGCGAAGTGCTGACCAAGGCCGTGGATGCGCCTGCCTGCGCGGCGCGCATAGGCGGCGACGAATTCATGGTGCTTTTGCCGGCTTCGGACGAGCGCGGCGCCGAGGCGGTCAAGGAGCGCATCCTCTCGCTGCTGGAGCTCAACAACCAGTTCTATCCGGGCCAGGCGGTCAGCCTGTCCATGGGCGTGGCCTGCTGCGATTCGGGCAGCCAGGTCGAGGCCACCGTCTCGCGCGCCGACCAGGCCATGTATGCCGAAAAGGCGCGCTACTACAAGGAAAGAATGCTGGACCGCCGCGCGGGCCGCGCTTAGCGGTCTTGCACCGCAGTGCCTATCAGGCCTCCGAGGCGTGCCGCCCGATTTCGGGCCAGCGGTGGTGCAGGTAGATCCAGGACGCCAGCCCGATCAGCATCATGCTGATCGAGCCCAGGGCCAGTAGTACGGTCGAATGCATCACCAGCGGTGCAATCATGCCGGCCACGATGCCATTGGCCGTGGAGCCGACCACGGCCTGCAGCGATGAGGCCAGGCCGCGCCGCTCGGGGTGGATGTCCAGCACCAGCAAGGTCACGACGGGCACCATCATGGCCCAGCCGAAGGCGAACACCCCCACTGGAATCAGCGCCCAGCTCACGTGGGCGGGCCAGATCAGGTTGGCGACCAGGTTGATGATGGACACGACGAACATGATCAGAAAGCCATGGCGGATCTGGTGCTTGGGCGGAATGCGCCCGGCCAGACGACCGCTCACCCATGCGCCGCCCATGATTCCCGAGATCGAGATCACGAAGAACCAGAAGAACTGCTGCGGCTGCAGGTGCAGCAGGTCGCCCAGGAAGGCGGGCGCCGACAGCACATACAGAAACATGCCGTTGAACGGCACGCCGCTGGCAAAGGCCAGCAGCACAAAGCGCGGATCGCTGCACAGCTCCTTGTAGCCGTGCATCAGAGGCTTGAAGCGGAAGGGCTGGCGCTGCGCCTGTGGCAGGGATTCCGGCAGGAATCGCCAGTTGATGCCCCACAGCAGCACGCCCACGAGGGTCAAAAACCAGAACACTGCCGCCCAGCCCAGGTGTATGAACAGCCAGCCGCCCATCACAGGGGCCAGGGCTGGCGCGATGCCAAAGAAGATGGTGATCTGCGCCATCACGCGCTGGGCCTGGGCGGGTGGAAACAGGTCGCGCACCACGGCGCGCGACACCACGATGCCGGCACCCGTGGACAGGCCCTGCAACGCGCGAAACAGCACCAGCTGCGTGATGTTCTGCGACAGCGCACAGCCCGCCGATGCCAGCGTGAATACGGCCAGCCCCCACAGCACCACGGGCCGGCGGCCAAAGCTGTCGGCCATGGCGCCGTGGAAAAGGTTCATGAAGGCAAAGCCGAACAGATAGGCCGACAGCGTCTGCTGCATCTGCAGCGGCGTGGCGTTCAGGGCCTGGGCGATGCCGGAGAAGGCGGGGATGTAGGTATCGATCGAGAACGGCCCCAGCATGCCCAGGATGGCAAGCAGGACGGCCAGGGCCCAGCGCGGGCCCTGCCAGAGCGGGGAAACATTTTGTGGCATGCAGGCGAGGCGGTTGTGCGTTGCGGGAGACCGCAGGCGCAGAAAAAGGCCGCGCGCCCTTGCGCCTGCGGCAGGGTGACACTGTAGCGGCTTGGCTGGAATCCGGTGTGACGGATGGCTTGGCGAATGACCTGGGCGATGGAATGGATCGATAGTTTGTATCTAAATGATGTAAATATCGATAGAATTTATCTTTTGCGCCAGCATGCACAGGTCCGCCGTGGGGTGGATGGCATGGTTCTGGGCGCTTTCGCCAAGGATCTTTCATGACTGTTTCTCGCCGCACGTTGATATCGGGTCTGGCCCCGGCTGCGTTGCAACTGACCGCCGGCGCTGCCTGGTCCAAGGGCCGCCGACTGCAGCTCTCGGCGGCCTATGGCGACGGCATCTTTCACACGCAGAATCTGCGCAACTTCGCGGCGCGCGTGGGTGCCGATACCCAGCAGGCGCTGGAGATCGATGTGGTGTCCAACTCTGCGCTCAAGCCCATGGGGCAGGTGCTTCCTGCACTCAAGCGCAATGAAATCCAGTTCGGCGAAGTTCTCATGTCGTCCTATGTGGATATCCATCCGCTGCTGGCCATGGACTCGCTGCCTTTCATCGTGCGTGGCTTTGAAGAGGCTGCGCACCTGTGGCAACTGACCCGCCCCGTGCTGCAGGAGTTTTTGCTGGCTCAGCAGGGTGTGCGCCTGCTGTTCGCCGTGCCTTGGCCGGCGCAGGGCCTGTTCTGCCGGCGCCCGGTCAACAGCATCGTGGATCTCAGGGGGCTCAGGCTGCGTGTGCAAAGCGATGCGACCAAGCGGCTGGCGGAACTCTGGGGAGCGCAGCCGGTGGTGCTCGCGGCCGGTGATCTTGGCATGGTGCTGGAGCAGGGCGGTATTGACGCCATGGTTTCATCCAGTGCCACCGGCGTCGACAGCCAGGCTTGGAAGACCATGAAGGTGTTTCTGGACATCAAGGCCTGGATTCCCAAGAACATGTTGTGCGTCAGCGAACTTGCCTGGAAGGGCTTTGCCGAGCCGGAACGCCAGGCCATCAGCCGCGCCGCCGCGCTGGCCGAGAAAGAAGGCTGGGCGCTGGCCCAGCAGGCCGATGAGCTGGGCAAGAAGGTTCTTGTCGACAACAAGATGTCCGTGGCCGCGCCATCGGCGGACCTGCGCCGCATGCTGGATTTGATGGGGGAGCGCTTTGGCCGGGAGTGGGTGGCCAAGGCTGGCAGCAGCAATATGTCTGTGCTGATGGAATACAACAAGAAAAGGCACTGAGCGCTGTCGCGCCGAGTGCCTTGTTCTGGGTATTGGTGGTGGGCCCTGAGTGATTCGAACACTCGACCAACGGATTAAGAGTCCGCTGCTCTACCAGCTGAGCTAAGAGCCCACGTATTTCTGCGTGGATGCCTGATGAGATCAGGCAAAAAATTCTTGGTGGGCCCTGAGTGATTCGAACACTCGACCAACGGATTAAGAGTCCGCTGCTCTACCAGCTGAGCTAAGAGCCCCCTCGGGTATTCCGAAGGAATCAGCCTGGATGAATCCAGGCTGAAAAGGAATTTTTGGTGGGCCCTGAGTGATTCGAACACTCGACCAACGGATTAAGAGTCCGCTGCTCTACCAGCTGAGCTAAGAGCCCCAAAAACAAGTCTGCGCTGCAAACGAGACCGCAATTATGCGGCATTTTTTGTGCGCTTGCAGGAAGACGCGCCAAATTTTTAGTTCATGGCATGGTGGCGCTGAGCCGGGCCCGCGTGCCACCCGGTGCGCAGCCGCAAAAAAGGCGGCCGAGGCCGCCTTTGGGGTGCTGGCGCGCAGCGCGCTTACATCAGCAGATGTTCGCCTGCGTTGTCACCGCCCAGGATCACGTAGTTGACCTTGCGGATGTCCATCAGCTTCTTGCCGCCGGAGTAGCTGATCGAGCTTTGCACGTCCTGCTCCATCTCGATCAGGGTGTTGGCCAGAAGGCCCTTGACGGGTTCGAGGATGCGCTTGCCCTCCACGTGCTTGTACTCGCCCTTGTTGAAGTCCGAGGCCGAGCCGTAGTACTCCTTGAAGCGTTGGCCGTTTTCCTCGACGGTCTGGCCCGGCGATTCCTCGTGGCCCGCGAACAGCGAGCCGATCATCACCATGGTGGCGCCAAAGCGCACGCTCTTGGCGATGTCGCCGTGGCTGCGGATGCCGCCATCGGCAATGATGGGCTTGGTCGCCACGCGCGCGCACCACTTGAGCGCCGACAGCTGCCAGCCCCCCGTGCCAAAGCCCGTCTTGAGCTTGGTGATGCAGACCTTGCCGGGGCCGATGCCGACCTTGGTGGCGTCAGCGCCCCAGTTCTCCAGGTCGATCACGGCTTCGGGCGTGCCCACGTTGCCGGCGATCACGAAGGACTTGGGCAGCTTTTCCTTGAGGTAGCCGATCATGTTCTTCACGCTGTCGGCATGGCCGTGGGCGATGTCGATGGTGATGTATTCGGGGCACAGGCCTTCGGCGACGAAGCGGTCCACGGTGTCGTAGTCGGGCTTCTTGACGCCCAGCGAAATGGAGGCGAAGCAGCCCTTGCCCTGCATCTCGCGCACGAACTGCACGTTGTCCAGGTCAAAGCGGTGCATCACGTAGAAGTAGCCGTTCTGGGCCAGCCAGGTGCAGATGCTCTCATCCACCACCGTCTTCATGTTGGCCGGCACAGCCGGGATGCGGAAGGACCGACCGCCCAGCTCCACGCTGGCATCACACTCCGAGCGGCTTTCCACGCGGCACTTGCGCGGCAGCAGCAGGATGTTGTCGTAGTCGAAGATTTCCATTTGATTCCAAGCTCCATGAAAGGTCGCGGCAGGAACATCCCTCCGCGATGGGGCGCTTGGCTTGGAGGCCGGTCTTGCGGGCGGCGCGGGCGGGCCGCGTCGCCAGGGCGGCTGTGGCCCGGGCACAAAAAACCGGACCGCAAGAAACTTGGGCCCGGTGATTGATTCTATACGTTGCCGGCGACGGGCCTGGGCACCCTGTCGATATAGCGGTTATAGGGATGGCGTTATGAACCTGCAAGGGCGCGCTGCGCGTGCCGATTTTGGGCCGATTGCGGGAAATGCGGCGTCGGTTTCCCTGGGGAGCAAGGTGCTTTCTACAATGCCAGGATGTTCCCGATCGATCTGCTCGACGGCACCTCCGGTGCCGCACCCGCCTCCAACTCCCCTTTGCTGGCTAACCTCAACGAGGAGCAGCTTGCTGCCGTCACGCTTCCGGCCGGCCACGCGCTGATCCTGGCCGGTGCGGGCTCGGGCAAGACGCGGGTGCTGACCACGCGCATCGCCTGGCTGCTGCAGACGGGCCAGGCCACGCCGGGCTCCATCCTGGCCGTGACCTTCACCAACAAGGCGGCCAAGGAAATGCTGGCCCGCCTGTCGGCCATGCTGCCCTACAACGTGCGCGGCATGTGGATAGGCACCTTCCATGGCCTGTGCAACCGGCTGCTGCGCGCCCACCACCAGGCGGCAAAGCTGTCGTCCACCTTCCAGATCCTGGACACGCAGGACCAGCTGTCGGCCGTCAAGCGCCTGTGCAAGCAGTTCAATGTGGACGACGAGCGCTTCCCGCCCAAGCAGCTGCAGTACTTCATTGCCGGCTGCAAGGAAGAGGGCATGCGCCCCGGCGACGTGGTGGCCAATGACCCGGACACGCGCAAGAAGGTCGAGATCTACCAGCTCTACGAGGAGCAGTGCCAGCGCGAAGGCGTGGTCGATTTTGGCGAGCTGATGCTGCGCTCCTACGAGCTGCTGCGCGACGATGCCGCGCTGCGCGCCCACTACCAGCGGCGCTTTCGCCACATCATGGTGGACGAGTTCCAGGACACCAACAAGCTGCAGTACCAGTGGCTCAAGCAGCTGGCGGGCGACATGGTGGATGGCCGCCTGCAGGCCACGGGCAGCGTGATCGCAGTGGGCGACGACGACCAGAGCATCTACGCCTTTCGCGGTGCGCGCGTGGGCAACATGCAGGACTTCGTGCGCGAGTTCGACGTGCGCCAGCAGATCAAGCTGGAGCAGAACTACCGCTCCTACAGCAACATCCTGGACTGTGCCAACGCGCTCATCAGCCACAACAGCCAGCGCCTGGGCAAGAACCTGCGTACCACCCAGGGCCCGGGCGAGCCCGTGCGCATCTACGAGGCGCCCACGGACATGGCCGAGGCGCAGTGGATGGTCGAGGAAATCCAGCAGCTTGTGAAAAAGGACGGCTGGCAGCGCCAGGAAATCGCCGTGCTCTACCGCAGCAATGCGCAAAGCCGGGTGATCGAATCGCAGCTGTTCAATGCCGCCATTCCCTACCGCGTGTACGGTGGCCTGCGCTTTTTCGAGCGCGCCGAAATCAAGCATGCGCTGGCCTACCTGCGCCTGCTGGAGAACCCGCACGACGACACCAGCTTTCTGCGCGTGGTGAACTTCCCGCCGCGCGGCATTGGCGCGCGCAGCGTGGAGACGCTGCAGGACGCGGCGCGCAGCGCGGGCTGCTCGCTGCACGATGCCGTCTCGGCGGTGCCGGGCGCGCCGGGCACCAAGCTCGCAGGCTTTGTCGCCAAGATCGACGTGCTGCGCGAGCAGACCCAGGGCCGCACGCTGCGCGAGATCATCGAGGCCATCGAGGAAGAAAGCGGCCTGCTCGAGCACTACCGCAACGAAAAGGAAGGCGCCGACCGCATCGAGAACCTGCAGGAACTCGTGAACGCGGCCGAGAGCTTTGTCACCCAGGAAGGCTTTGGCCGCGATGCCGTGGCCCTGCCGCTGGACGAGCACGACGGCGCCAGGGCGCTGACGCAAAGCCCGGCCAGCCAGGGCCTGGACCCTGCGCTGCCGCTGCTGGACACGCCGCTCACGCCGCCGGCCGGCACCGTGGCCGGCATGGTCGATGCCGATACCGGCGAGACACTGTCGCCGCTGGCCGCCTTCCTGACGCACGCGGCGCTGGAGGCTGGCGACAACCAGGCCCAGGCCGGCCAGGACGCTGTGCAGCTGATGACCGTGCATGCCTCCAAGGGGCTGGAGTTCGACGCCGTCTTCATCGGCGGCGTGGAAGAGGGCCTGTTCCCGCATGAGAACGCCATGATGGACCGCGGCGGCCTGGAGGAAGAGCGCCGCCTGGCCTATGTGGCCATCACCCGCGCGCGCAAGCGCCTGTACCTGAGCCATTCGCAGACGCGCATGCTGCACGGGCAGACGCGCTACAACGTCAAGAGCCGCTTCTTCGACGAGCTGCCCGATGAGGCGCTCAAGTGGATCACTCCCAAGCAGGGCGGCTTTGGCAGCTACGCGCCCCGCCCCGGTGGCGGCGGTGGTGGCGGCTATGGTTCACGCGATCGCGGCGGCTTCGGCAACAAGGCCGAAGGCTGGCGCAGCGAGGTCTTCGCCAGCCCGCCCGTGCCGCCGCAAAAGGCCGCTCCGGGCCACGGCCTGCGCGTGGGCCTGAACGTGTTCCACAACAAGTTCGGCGAAGGCAAGGTGCTGGCCCTGGAGGGCACGGGCGACGATGCGCGCGCCCAGGTCAGCTTTGGGCGCCACGGCACGAAGTGGCTGGCGCTTTCCATTGCCAAGCTCACAGTCGTGGAGTGAGGCGCGGGCTGCCGCGCGCGGCGCTCAGGGCTTGACTTCGAAGCTCAGCGTCGTGGTGTGGCGCACGTCGGTGTACTTCTTGCCGTCCAGCGTGACCGAGCCGTTGTCCACGCGCGCCGTCACCTCCAGCACGTACAGGCCCGGGAAGTAGGGCTTGAAGCTCACCGTGCCGTCCTGCGATGGCGTGAGCGTGCGGTACCAGCCCTCGCTGGTCTGCACGTTGACCTGGCTGGCCGCGACCTTGCGGCCCTTGAACACCAGCTGGAACGTATCGCCTCCCGCCGTGGTGGGCACCAGCTCCAGGTCGTTCACGGCCTTGGTGTCGTTGCGGCCGAAACGGGCCTGGTAGTAGGTCAGCACGCCATTGGCGCCGGGGCGCGTGGCGGCGATGCGCACATCGCCCTGGCCTGCGTCCGCGGTGAAATGATTGGCGTCGGCCTTCAGGGGAAGGCTCTTGCCGTCGGGCAGGACCTGCTTGGCGTCTTCCAGGGCCGGCAGCTGTTCCAGCGGCTTGCGCAGCTCTCCGGCATAGGCCCGGGCCTGTCCTGCGTCCTGCTGCAGCCAGAGATAGTCGGCATGCGCGGCCGGCACCGCCAGAGCGGCGGCGGCGGCCAGCCATGCGGCGGTGCTGCGAAGGATGCGGGAAGGTTCGGTCATGGAGTTTCTCCTGTGGTGTGGCTCTGCGTGCGCCTGCCGGGCCTTGAGGGGCGTGATCCGGCGGGGCTGAAGATGGTGCGATGGCGGGCGAGCGACGCCGCAATGCATCAGAAATTATAGCGATCAGGTGAGAATGACTCTTGTTTTGCACGCTAAGAGTCGGGTTCATGACATCCATGCAATTGCGGCGCAGACATGCAAAAAGGCCATGGAAATCCATGGCCTTTGTGTGGCGGCGCCACTCGCCGCAGGGCGGCGGGGCGACGGGGCGCTATGGCGGCGGTCAGGCCGACAGCTTGGGCTGGGCAGCGGTGCCCGTCAGGTAGCCGACGGCGGCGCCGAACTTGCCGCGATAGTTGGCGCTGATCAGCGGGTCCAGCGTGGGCTTGACCACGTTGTGGATGGCGCCCCAGTCACCGGCGTGCTGGAAGTTGCTCATGATGTAGGTCCAGCCGTTGATCTCGTCCACGGCATGCAGGCCGGTGGATTCGCCGCCGGCGGGAATCGACATCAGGCGCGACAGCTGCTTGGTGTCGATGTTGTAGGCCCACAGGAAGTTGTTCACGTGCTGGCCGCTGTCCTCGCCGATGAACAGGGTGCGCATCTTCTCTGAGAACTTGAGGTTGTCGGGGTTGCAGATCTTGTTCGGGTTGCCGGTGTTGCCCAGCGCGTCGGCGCTGATGTCTTCGCCGGCCAGCAGGGCCTTGGTGTCCACGGGCATCCACTCGCTGTTGATGGCGGCGCCTGCCGTGTCCTTCTGGCCGCCGCGCAGGTTCAGTGCCATCACGGCGCCGGCCTTGAGCTGCTTGGGGATGGACACGCCGTTGCCGGCCACATTCAGCGCATCACCGGCCACCATGGACTTTTCGCAGTTTTGCAGGGCCGAGTAGGCCACCTTGTCCTTGGCGTTGACGGTCGTGCCTTCCATCTTGGTGAAGCCCATGCTTGCGCCCTTGAAGGCGGCGTAGCGGTGGGTTTCCAGGAAGGCGGCAGCCTTGTCCATGCCGGGGTTGATCTTGATCCACTCGACCTTGCCGTTGGCCGTGATCTTGGTGTAGCTGGCGTCGCCCGGATCGGTCTTGGCCACGGTCATGATGTCCGTGGGCTTGAGCGTGTTGGCCAGTTGCTCGATCTCGGCGCTGGTGGCCGAGCCCAGCTTGATCCAGGTCAGCGCGGCGGCGCTGCCCGATGCGGGGTCGATGGAGAAGCCCGCGCCCACCTTGGCCACGTACAGCGAACCCGAAGACAGGTCCTTTTCCTTGTCGGCCACGAAGACGAAGTAGCCGCTGTTGGTGGCGTCGTCGCCCATCAGCGCCGTGCGCTGGTCGGGCATGACCTGGACCAGCTCGTGCGAGATGCGGCCCATGCAGAAATGCTTCTTGATGCTGGCAGTGCCGTCCACGTTGACCGTCACTTCGGGCATGTGGCCGTAGTGGTAGGGGTTGGCCTTGTTCTGGTCGCCATACAGGTTCTGGCTGAAGGCCAGCAGCTGGGCATTGCCGGTGGCGAAGGCGTCGGGCTCGTACTCTTCGCTGGACAGGTGGGTGCCCCAGGGCGACAGGCTGGCGCCGCAGGTGATCCACAGGCCGTGCACCTTGGAGGTGTCCACGTTGTGGTACTTGACCAGGCTGAGCTTGCCGGTGGTCTGGTCCTGGTCCAGCGTCAGCACGGCGATGGGCGAGGGCAGCTTGCCGTACATGTCGGTCTTGCCGTCCTGCGCCCAGGTGGTGTATTCGAACTGCACCACGGCGAACACGGGCTTGCCCTTGACGCCGTCCACCTTGGCATTGGGCACGGTCAGCAGCGAGGTGCCGTCGGGCGAATCGGAGAAGAAGTGGCGCTCGCTGCCGGCCACGGTGCGGTCGATGATCTTGTTGTTGTTGATGTCGTAGTAGCCGCCGGCCAGGATCTTGCCGCCCTTGCCGTCGGACACTTCATCGCCGGTCACGAAGAAGGGCTGGTAGCCCAGGTCGAAGCTCTGCTCGCTGTTGTCGCTGAACTGCACCTTGAGCTGCGAGGCCACGGTCATCTTGGCCATGGCCTGGGGGTTGGCCAGCGTGGGCGCTGCCATGGAGGTGAAGCTGGCCGCCACATAGTTCTTCGCGGGGCCGTCGTCACCGCCGCCGCAGGCGGTCAGCAGGCCGGTGGCGGACACGGCGGAGCCGAGCGGCAGCAGGGGGGCGCCGGTCAGGAATTGCAGCGCCTTGCGGCGGGAGAGCATCGTGGATTGGGACATGGGGCTTCCGTTATGGGTTTGTCAGCGTCAACCCATCGGGGGCGGGATGGGCCGGGATGCCGCCGCGCACTCGCTGGCTTGACATCCGCACGGCATGCTAGGCAGCCGGTGTGACAGAGCGATGGCATCCGCATGACGAAATCGTGACAGCGTCATATGACAGCCGCCAGGCGAGGGGTGCCAGGCGATACGGCCAGTCAAAAACCAAAGAAGAGGCGCGAAGAAGTACCCGAAGAAGGGCCCGAAGAAAAAGCCCCTTGAAAGGGGCTTGGGGGGTGCAGTGGCGAAGCGCTCAGCCGGACAGTCCGGGCGGCGCAGGCGGCTCGGTGCCGATGGCGTCGCTGCCATCGCTTTCATCGGGCGCTGCAAAGCAGTCACGGAAGGTGAAGACGATGGAGGTGAAGAACATGGCGGCCAGCAGCATGGCCGTGCCGATCATCAGGCCGTTGGCAATGCTGCCCAGCACCTGGGCCAGCACGGCCGAGATCAGTGCCATCACGATGCCGGCCACGATGAACACGCCCATCCAGCTCAGGCCGAAGACCACCAGCGCGCCGATGTTGCGCACACAGGCCACCAGACTGAAGAACACGGCCTTGACCGGGGGCACGTTGTGCCAGTGCACCAGCCCCGGCGCGTGCCAGAACAGCAGGGACAGCGGCAGGTACAGGCCCATGCTCAGCCACATGGCGGCCTGGAAGTCGGGCGACTCGGCGATCTCGCGCGTCAGCGGCTCGCCGCCCAGGTAGACGTTGGCAAACTGGCCGTCGTCCACCAGCATGGACAGGCCCATGATCAGCAGGAAGCCTGCCGCATACATGGCGCCCAGCGTGAGCATGGAGTTCAGGCGCTGGCGCCCGGTACGAAAGGCCACCAGCAGCAGGGCCGGCGTGGGCGCACGCCCGTGCGATGCCTCGGCCGCCGCCACCATCATGGCCAGCGAGGTGGCCGGCAGCAGGCCCAGCGCGATCACGGGGCCGATCAGCGGCAGCACCGTGACCAGCGACATGGCCGCCATCGACAGAAAGAACAGCGCCGCCAGTGCCAGCGGCTGCTGGCGGAAGGTGCGGATGCCCTGCTGCACCCATTGCAGGCCGGTACGGGCGGGAACGATGAGAAGTTTCATGGGGTGAGGAAGTCGGGGCGCCTGGATGGGGCATGGCCTCTGGCATGGGCCGCGCCGCTGGCGCCCGAACGGGGACTGTACCCGAGGACGCGCGGCCCGTGGACCGCAAAGCCCTCTGTCGGCCGCGCTGTGGCGGTCTTCGGACGTCAGTCCAGCGCCACCGGGTGGGCCAGGCGCTGGCGCAGCACGCGCTCGAAATGGGTGGGGTCGTGGGGCACGAGCATGGAGGCCTCGCGCGGCAGGTGGAAATCCCACAGGCGGGAAATCCAAAAGCGCAGCGCGCCCGCGCGCAGCATGGGGTTGAACAGCTCGCGCTCGGCGGCGGTCAGGGGGCGCACCGACTGGTAGGCGTCGATCATGGCCTTGGCCTTGGTGGCGTCATGGGCGCCGGTGGCGTGTTCGATGCACCAGTCGTTGAGGCACACGGCCAGGTCGAACAGCCAGCTGTCCACGCCTGCGAAGTAGAAGTCGAAGAAGCCGGTCAGGCGCTCGCCATCGAACATCACGTTGTCGCGGAACAGGTCGGCGTGCACGGGGCCGCGCGGCAGCGCCGCATAGGCGGGCGAGGCGGCCACATGGTTCTGGAAGGCCAGCTCGGAGCGCAGCAGGTCGGCCGTGGGTGCGTCTATGTGCGGGATGACCGTGGGCACGGTCTCGTTCCACCAGGGCAGGCTGCGCAGATTGGGCTGCTGGCGATCGTAGTCGCGTCCGGCCAGGTGCATGCGCGCCAGCATCTCGCCCACGGCGGCGCAGTGCGCGGGCTGGGGCGCCAGCTCGCTCTTGCCGGGCAGGCGGTTGACGATGGAGGCCGGCTTGCCGCACACGCTCAGCAGGATGTCGCCGCTGCGCGTCTCGGCCTGCGGGTCGGGCACGGGAATGCCGGCCTGCGCCAGGTGCTTCATCAGGTACAGGTAGAAGGGCAGTTGCTCGGCCGTCAGGCGCTCGAACAGCGTCAGCACCCACTCGCCCTGTTCGGTGGTGAGAAAGTAGTTGGTGTTCTCTATGCCGCCCTGGATGCCGCGCAGCTCCTTGAAGGAACCCAGGGACATGCGGCGCAGCAGCTCGCGCGCGTCTTTGTCGGAGACTTCGGTGAAAACGGCCATGTTGCATTGCCGGCCTTCAGGGCGCGGCGGAAATCGTTGTCGTCAGATATGGAAAGAGGGCAGCGCCGTCAGGTGCTGCCCCCTGGGATGCCGCCGGGCCGGGGGCCCGGACAGTCCGGTGAGGATCAGAACTTCTTGAGGTTCCAGACGCGCGTGCCATTGGTGCCGTCGCCATCGCCGCGGTTGCGCGAGGAACGGGCGCCGTCGTTGGACTGCACTTCATAGGAGGGCATGTCGCCGACCTTGGGCTGCACGGTGATGCTGCGGGTCTGGCCGCCCACGCGCAGCTCGTCAACGCGGCTGCCGCCATCTTCCACATGGATGTGTTCCACGCGTTGGTTGGTTCGGTCGCGGCCCTCGGGCTTGGCCGTGTCCGGCGCGGTCTGCTCGGTCGCCGTCGCAGGAGCGGTTGAGGCAGCCGGGGCAGGCGTGGGGTTCTGGGCCAGCACGGAGCTGGCGGCCAGGGTCAGGAAGATGAAAAGTGGAGCGGCGCGCATAGGCTCCATTGTAGAACTTGCAGCGGGCGCTGTCCCGCCCTGTCACCCTGCCGGCGCGTGCACAATCGGCGCATGAGCAATTCCAAGACCCTGGTGCTGATCGACGGCTCCAGCTACCTCTACCGCGCCTACCACGCCATGCCGGACCTGCGCGCCGAGCCCGGCAACCCGGAAAGCCCTGCCACGGGCGCCATCCGCGGCATGATCAACATGCTCCAGGCGATCAGGAAGGAAGTGGCGGCCGACTACGCCGTCTGCGTGTTCGATACCAGCGGACCCACCTTCCGCGACACGCTCTACCCCGAATACAAGGCGCACCGCTCGCCCATGCCCGACGATCTGCGCTCGCAGATCGAGCCCATCCATGAAGTGGTGCGCCTGTTGGGCTGGCCGGTGCTGGCCATCCAGGGCGTGGAGGCCGACGACGTGATCGGCACCCTGGCCAAGACGGCCGCCGCCCAGGGCGTGAACGTGGTGATCTCCAGTGGCGACAAGGACCTGTCCCAGCTTGTGGACTCCCACATCATGGTGATGGACACCATGAGCGGCAAGCGCCGCGACGTGGCCGGCGTGACGGCCGAGTTCGGCGTGCCGCCCACGCAGATGATCGACTACCAGGCCCTGGTCGGCGATGCCGTGGACAACGTGCCCGGCGTGTCCAAGGTGGGCCCCAAGACGGCCGTCAAGTGGTTGGCCGAGCACGGCTCGCTCGACGGCCTGATTGCTGCGGCCGACGGCATCAAGGGCGTGGCCGGCCAGAACCTGCGCGATGCCATCGCCTCGGGCCAGCTGGCGCTGAGCCGCCAGTTGGTCACCATGAAGACCGACTGCGACCTGACCGCCGAAGTGCCCACCCTGCCGGTGCTCGACGCGCTGGCGCCGCGCGAGCCCGATACCGCGCCGCTGCGCGACTTCTATGAGCGCTACGGCTTCAAGGGCCTGGCGCGCATGCTCGGCGGTGCCGCGCCCGAGCCCGATGCGCTGCAAGCCGTCAAGGCCGGCCGCAAGCCAGCGGCCAAGCCGCGTGCCGACCAGTCCACGGGCGACATGTTTGCCCAGGAGCAGGCCGAATCCGACGACGCCACCACCGAGGCCGAGGCCGTCCAGCAGCGCCCGCTGGACTATGACGTGGTGCTGACCTGGGAAGCGTTCGACCAGTGGCTGGCCAAGATCAACGCCGCCGAACTCACGGCCCTGGATACCGAAACCACCTCGCTGGACGAGATGCGCGCCGAGATCGTGGGCATCTCGCTGAGCGTGGAGCCCGGCGCCGCTGCCTACATCCCCCTGCGCCATGCCGGCCCCGACGCGCCCGAGCAACTGCCGGCCGACGAAGTGCTGCAGCGCCTCAAGCCCTGGCTGGAGGATGCGGCCCGGCCCAAGCTGGGCCAGCACGTCAAGTACGACCGCCATGTCTTCGCCAATGCCGGCATCGAGGTGCACGGCTATGTGCACGACACCATGCTGCAAAGCTATGTGCTGGAGGTACACCGCCCGCACGGCCTGGCCAGCCTGGCGCTGCGCCACACCAACCGCACGGGCATCAGCTATGAAGACCTGTGCGGCAAGGGTGCCCACCAGATCCCGTTCGCCCAGGTGCCCGTGGACAAGGCTGCCGCCTATGCCTGCGAGGATGCCGACCAGACCCTGGACGTGCACCGCGTGCTGTGGCCGCAGCTGCAGGCCAACGACGGCCTGCGCGGCGTCTACGAGCTGGAGATCGCCACCAGCGAGGCCCTGTTCCGCATAGAGCGCAACGGCGTGCTCATCGATGCCGCCACGCTGGCCAGGCAGAGCAACGACCTGGGCCAGCGCATCGTGCAGCTGGAGCAGGAGGCCTACGACATCGCGGGCCAGCCCTTCAACCTGGCCAGCCCCAAGCAGCTGGGCGAAATCTTCTTCGACAAGCTGGGCATGCCCGTGGTCAAGAAGACGGCCACCGGCGCACGCAGCACCGACGAAGAGGTGCTGGAGAAGCTGGCCGAGGACTATCCGCTGCCCGCCAAGCTGCTGGAGCACCGCAGCCTGTCCAAGCTCAAGGGCACCTATACCGACAAGCTGGCCCAGCTGGCGCTGCCGCGCACGGGCCGCGTGCACACGCACTACGCCCAGGCTGTGGCCGTGACGGGGCGCCTGTCCAGCAACGACCCCAACCTGCAGAACATCCCCATCCGCACGCCCGAAGGCCGGCGCGTGCGCGAGGCCTTCATTGCCGCGCCCGGCCATGTGATCGCCAGCGCCGACTACTCGCAGATCGAGCTGCGCATCATGGCCCACCTGTCGGGCGACGAGTCCCTGCTGCGCGCCTTCCACGAAGGCCGCGACGTGCACCGTGCCACGGCATCGGAAGTCTTCAACGTGGAGCTGGAGCAGGTCAGCAGCGAGCAGCGCCGCTATGCCAAGGTCATCAACTTCGGGCTGATCTACGGCATGAGCAGCTTTGGCCTGGCCAAGAACCTGGGCATAGAGACCAAGGCCGCGGCCGCCTACATCGACCGCTATTTCCAGCGCTATCCGGGCGTCAAGCGCTACATGGACGAGACGGTGGAATTCGCGCGCGACCACGGCTACGTGGAAACCGTCTTCGGCCGCCGCCTGTACCTGGTGGACATCAACGGCGGCAGCGGCCCGCGCAAGAAGGCGGCCGAACGGCAGGCCATCAACGCGCCCATGCAGGGCACGGCGGCCGACCTGATCAAGAAGGCCATGGTGGCGGTGCAGGCCGAGCTCGATGCCAGGCAGTCCGAGGTCCGCGTCATCATGCAGGTGCACGACGAACTGGTGTTCGAGCTGCCCGAAGGCGAGTCGGACTGGGTGCGTACCGAGATCCCGCGCCTGATGGCCGGCGTGGCCGACCTGAAGGTGCCGCTGCTCGCCGAGGTGGGCCTGGGACCCAACTGGGACAAGGCACATTGAGCTTCACGCAGGCATCGTAGACTTGGCCGGTTCTCAACCACCACCAAGGAGAGATGCATGCGTGACGATCAGCAGCAAGACCTGAAGGCCCTGGTTCCGGGGCGCAGCAGCGAAGAGGGGCCCACGCGGCGCCTGGCATTGCAGACGGCCCTGGGCCTGGGCTATGCCGCAGCGGCCACGCCGCTCATGGCGCAGACCGCCATCTCCACGCCGGCCGACGGCCTGACGGCCGGCGAGGTGCATTTCACCGTGAACGGCTTCAAAGTGCCGGCCTACCGCGCCGCGCCCGCCGGCAAGAAGAATGTGCCCGTGGTGCTGGTGATCTCCGAGATCTTCGGCGTGCATGAATACATTGCCGACACCTGCCGCCGCCTGGCGCGTGCCGGCTACCTGGCCATTGCCCCCGATCTGTATGCACGCCAGGGTGACCCCAAGACCTATACCGACATCGCCAAGCTCATGAGCGAGCTGGTCTCCAAGGTGCCCGACGAGCAGGTCATGGCCGACCTGGACGGCGCCGTGCAATGGGCCGGCACCCAGGGCGGCGACACGGCGCGCGTGGCCATCACGGGCTTTTGCTGGGGTGGGCGCATCACCTGGCTGTATGCGGCCCATGGCCCGGTCAAGGCCGGCGTGGCCTGGTACGGCCGGCTGGAAGGCGCCAAGACCGCGCTGCAGCCACGCCATCCGCTGGAGCTGGTCTCCAGCCTCAAGGCGCCGGTGCTGGGCCTGTATGGCGGGCAGGACACGGGCATTCCGCTGGAATCCGTGGAGCGCATGCGCGAGGCGCTCAAGCAGGGCTCGGCAGCGGCCAAGGCCTCGGAGTTCGTGATCTACCCGGAGGCGCCGCACGCCTTCCATGCCGACTACCGGCCCAGCTACCGCGAGCAGGCTGCGCGCGACGGCTGGCAGAAAATGCTGGCCTGGTTCAATAAGCATGGGGTGACCCCCTGAGCGGCTGCGCCGCTTCCCCCGTTGCACGGCGCCCTCTCTCGCTTCGCGGGAGGGGGGCGTCCGGGCAACCGGCGACACCCTCGGTGCGGGGCGGCGCGGCCGGCGTAGGCCCTTCCTCGGTGTCCCTGGTGTGAGGACGCGCCAGTTTTTAAGGTATTGCTGACTAGCTTTCAACTTTATTCGCGCAGGGGGGCTTGACAGCTTCTGTAGGCTGAAACCGAGGGCACCCGACACCGTGGCCTGCTTCCTTCATGGGATCGCAGGCCACGGCTGCGATGGGTCCTGTCTTTCTGCGAGAATTCGCGGGTTTCGCCTGCAAGGGCATACGGTTGAAGCACAAATCGCTATGACATTGGTAGCAATCATTCTGGCCACCCTGGCCGCCGGTATTGGCAGCGTCTGGGTGGCCGCGTTGTTGATGGGGCTGGGAGGCAATCGCTCGCCGGGCATGATGCCGCAGCGGCTGTTGAGCCTGGCGGCGGGCGCGCTGCTGGCCACGGCCTTCATGCACCTCTTGCCCGAAGCCTTCGAGAGCGAGGCCGGGGCGCATGACCTGTTCGTGACGCTGCTGGTGGGCCTGGTGTTCTTTTTCCTGCTGTCCAAGGCCGAGCTGTGGCACCACGGGCACGAGCACGGCGCGCCGCCGGCCCATGAGCACGATCATCACGATCACCAGGGCCACGCCCATGACCATTCCCATGATCACCATCACGGCCACCGCCACGGCGGCTGGGCGGTGCTGACCGGCGACAGCGTGCACTGCTTCGGCGATGGCGTGCTGATCGCCTCCGCCTTCATGGCCGACATGCGTCTGGGGCTGATCGCGGCGGTGTCGGTGCTGGCCCACGAGGTGCCGCACCACATGGGCGACATCGTGGTGCTGCGCCAGTCCAGCTCCAACCGGCGCGTGGCGCTGATCAAGGTGTCCATGGCCGGGGCCGTGACCACGCTGGGCGGCATTGGCGGCTATTTCCTGGTGGGACAGCTGCAGGAACTGCTGCCGTACTTCCTGGCCGTGGCCTCCAGCAGCTTCATCTACGTGGCGCTGGCCGACCTGATTCCCCAGCTGCAAAAGCGCCTGAGCGCGCGTGAGACCGTGGCCCAGGTGGGCTGGCTGATGCTGGGCATCGTGCTGGTCACCGTGGTCAGCCGCGCGGCGCACGCGCACTGAGGCTGATGTTGAGGCTGAGGCGCGGGTCCTAGCCTGCGCGGGCCTCCTGGGGTGCCGTCCCCAGCAGGTCGGCGTAATCCACCGCGTACTTGATGAAGGCCGCATGGCCGTCGATGCGCAGCTTGCGGCGCAGGTGCAGGCGGTGGGTTTCCACGGTGCGCACCGAGGTGCCCATGAGCGCGGCGATTTCCTTGTTGGAGCGGCCCTCCGAGATCCACTGCAGCACGCTGGCCTCGCGCGGCGTGAGGGCGCGCCGGGGCCCGGACGCGCTGCCGTCTTCCTCGGCCACGGGCTGCAGGCCGGGGCTGAAATACAGGCCGCCGGCGTAGACCCGGTCTATGGCCTCGATGAGCTGCTGCGCAGGTGCGTCCTTGAGCACATAGCCGCGTGCGCCCAGCGCCACGGCGCGGCGCACGTATTCGGGGTCTTCGTGCATGGACAGCACCAGCACGCGCACCAGCGGGAACTGATCGCGGAACAGCGCGGCCAGGTCGATGCCGCTGGCGCCCGGCATGCGGATGTCGGTGACCACCAGGTCGGGCGACAGCTCGCGGGCCAGCGGCAGGGCTTGGTCCACGCTGGCGGCCTCGCCCACCACACGGATATGGTCCGTGGCCTGCAGGCGCATGGACACGCCGTCGCGCACGAGAGGGTGGTCGTCCACCAGGAGGATGCGGATCATGGGGTTCATGCAGCGGCCCGTGGGAGTTCGAATTCCGGTGAGGGAGACAGCGGCATGCCGCCATCGCGGTAGAGCACGGCGACCAGCCGGGTGCCGCGGCGCCCCGAACTGATGGACAGGTGGCCGCCCAGGCCTTCGATGCGCTCGCGCATGTTGCGCAGGCCGATGCCGCCCTGGCGGTCGCGCTGCACGCGGCGCATGTCGAAGCCCTGGCCGTCGTCGCTGACCTGCAGCACCACGCGGCGGCGCTGAAAGTGCAGGCTGACATCGATGCGCGTGGCCTGGGCATGGTTTTGCGCATTCGTCACGGCCTCCTGGGCCACGCGGAACAGGGCCGTGGCGTGGCTGGGCGGCAGAAAGCGCGTCTCGCCGCGGCAGCCGAATTGCATGCGCAGGCCGTCCTCGGCCTGCATTTGCTGGCTCATCAGCGCCAGGGCCGGGGCCAGGCCCAGGTCGTCCAGCAGGGCGGGGCGCAGGCCGTGGGAGACACGCCGTATCTCCACCAGCGCGTGGTTGAGCTGCTCCAGGCCCTGGTCCACCATGCGCTGGGCCGTGGCCGGGTCCTGCGCGGCCAGCCGCCTGAGCTGTGCCTGGGCCGTCTCCAGCAGGAACTTGGAGGAGACCAGCACCTGCACCACGCCGTCATGCAGGTCGCGCGCCACGCGCGTGCGTTCCTCTTCCTGCGAATGCACCACGCGCTGGGCCAGCCGCTGCAGCTTGTTGCTGGACACGCGGTGATCGCTGAGATTGAAGACCAGCCCCGCCACGCCGATGAGCACGATGCACAGCGCCGCAATGCCGAAGATGCGCCAGCGCGTGGCCGCGATGTTGGCCTGGGCGCTTTCGTCGATCTGGCGCAGCGCCTGCTCGACATCGTCCAGGTACAGGCCCGTGCCCAGCGACCAGCCCCATTCGGGCACCGTGGCCACGTAGGCGAGCTTGGCCTCGGTACGCAGCGATGACGGTTTTTGCCACTGGTAGCGCACCAGGCCGCCGCCGCTGCGCGCGGCGTCCAGGATGATCCTGGCGGGTCCTGCGCCGCCCGGGCTGTTGGGATCGCACAGGTCCACGCCCGACAGGCCCATCTGGCGCGCATCCAGCAGCACGTTGCCGTGTTCGTCGTAGACAAAGAAGTAGCCGTCCTCGCCGAACTGCATGCGCGCCAGCGTATCCAGCGCCTGGCGCCGCTGCACGGATGGCTCCTCGCCGCTGGACTTGATGCGCGTGAGCGCCGTGGTCGCCAGCTGGACGTAGTGGCGCAGCTCCGTCTCCTTGCTGTGCAGGTAGGCGGTCTCGACCAGTTCCCGTTCCTGGTGGGCCAGCTCCAGGGTCTGGTGCTGCACGGTCGCCGCGACCAGGCCCAGGGCGAGCGCGATGGCGGCAATCGACAGAAGTGCAAGTTTCAGCGGAAGTTGCATGGGAGCCTGTGTGGGGTGCACCGACGATCTTTTCCGCCCAGTGGCCGGGCCTTGTCAACAGGGCTTGCGCGCATGCCGCCAGCGTCAGGGCGGCGGCCTTTGAATGGCAGGCGCTGTATTTTCCAATGGCCTGCGCGCCCCGTATATCCACACGGATTCACGCGCGCGTGAAAAGGCGTTTGAATATCCCAAGGGAAACGCCATGGAAAATGGTTTTTGGGCGCGAAACAATATCCCATGGATACTGGAAATCCGAGATGCATTTTCTTGGTGCGTACTCCCCTTTTTGGGGTTTTGGATAATCGTTTTGCCGTATTGTGGTGCGCCGTCCCTCTGATGCCTGATGTGCTGCTTGTTGTTGAGCAGATTCCGTGCCAAACCATTGTTTTCAAAGAATGTTGAAGGGTTGCGTAGCACTGCGTGGGTCCGTGTGCGTAGTGGTGCGTAGGGGAAAATTCATTATCGAATGCCCCAGATCCCTGCCTAGAATTTCTCCGTGAAATCACGAATTCGAATCATTTTGTATCGATGATTCAGGTCACCTCTGAGGACTGGGTTAATGGTGACAAAGTGTTTCCATAACGCCAATGCAGTAATGCGTGGCACGGCAGTGGCAGCTTGTATTTTTGTTTGAGAAGGGCAATACCATGGATATTCGAACGAACCTGGGGCGCATGGCGCTGGCATGCGGGGTGGCGGTGACGGCGGCGGCGCTGGTGGGTTGCGCTGCGCCCAACAAGCGCGAGGTGCTGTCCACCACGCAGATCTACCCGGCCATCGGCCCGTACTCGCAGATGGTGGCGCATGGCAACACCATCTACTTCTCGGGCGTGCTGCCGCTGAACGCACAGGGCACGGCCATCCAGGGCGCCACCATCGAAGAGCAGACGCGCGCCGTGCTCGACCACATCGGCGCCAAGCTCAAGTCCCAGGGACTGGGCTATGAGGATGTGCTCTCGACCTCGGTCTTCATGAAGGACCTCAACGAGTTCGCCGCCATGAACAAGGTTTATGGCGAGTACTTCAAGACCGGCGCCCCCGCTCGGGCGACGGTGGAAGTGGCGCGCCTGCCGCGCGATGTGAAGATCGAAATCTCGGCCATCGTCGGCCGCCGCTGACCGCTTGCGCAACGACAGGAGGACCGCATGAACGCACGACACCCCCAGATCGCGGCCGAGCAGGCCACATCCCTCACCGCCACTGCGGCCGCCGGCGAATCCGGCTATCCCGCGCGCTGGACTTCCAAGCGCCGCGACTTCCTGCGCATGCTGGGCTACGGCACCGGCGCCGCCACGCTGGGCCCGCTGCTCGCCGCCTGCGGCAGCGGCAACGCCCAGACCTCGGCGGCCGCGCTGCGCGAGCAGCTCATGCGCGACGAAGCCTTCTGGACCGACGTGCAGAGCATGTTCATCCTCAAGCCCGAGAAGACCTACATGAACATCGGCACGGCCGGCTCCATGCCCAAGCTGGTGCTCGACGTGTTCGATACCGAAAACCGCAAGAAGGCCGCCGACTCGGGCAACGGCTACAGCAACCTGCTGGACCTGCGCAAGCAGGTGGCGCCGGGCTTTGGCGTGGATGCCGACGAGCTGGCCTTCTCGGCCAATACCTCCTCGGGCATGTGCCATGCCATCCTGGGCATCGACTGGCAGCGTGGCGACGTGGTGGTCACCACCAACCACGAGCACGGCGGCGGCGACACGCCGCTGAAGATCGCGCAGGACCGCTACGGCATCGAGGTCTCGCGCATTGCGCTGCCCGTGGGCAACAACCAGACGGCGGCCACCTACGTGAACCTGTTCGACGAGCGCATCCGCGCGCTCAAGGCCCAGGGCAAGCGCGTGCGCGCCATGATGTGGTCCTCGCCCACCTACAAGACCGGCACCATGCTGCCCATTGCCGACCTGATGGGCGTGGTCAAGGCGCATGGCCTGATCAGCATCGTGGACGGCGCCCACCTGCCGGGCATGATGGCCTACAACTATGCGGAGCTGGGCATGGACTTCATGTCCGGCGCGGGCCACAAGTGGCAGTGCGGCCCGGGCTCTACGGGCATCCTCATTATCCGCAACAAGATGCGCGCCTCCAACCCGCTGCCCCTGCCCAAGTGGTACCCGGTGCACACCAGCGCCTACCCGGCGCTGGAGCGCACGACCACGGCCAAGGAGACCTACGACATCGCCGCCTCGGTCACCTCCTGCGGCAGCGTGCACACGCCCATGTTCATGGCGCTGGCCCAGGCCTGCGCGCAGTGGGACAGCATCGGCCGCAAGAAGATCGAGACCTATGATCTGACGCTGTCGTCCTACCTCAAGGAAAAGATCGTCGAGCGCTGGGGCGTGGACTCGCTGTACTCGCCCAAGGACGATCCCAAGCTGCTGTCGGCGCTGACCTGCTTCAACCCGTTCCAGAACAAGGACGACGTGATGAACGGGACCAAGTCATCGACCTTCGTGGCGCGCATGCTCAGCGACTATCCGCAGGGCTTCGTGATCCGCAACTCCAACTTCCCCGTGATCGGCGCGGCGGCAGACCACTACGGCGTGCGCGTGTCCACGCACCTGTGGCATGACGCGAGGGACGTCGATCTGCTGGTGGATGCGATGTGGGATCTGTCTAGAAAGATGGCTTGACCCCCCTGAGCCGCTTCGCGGCTTCCCCCTTCTCGCTTCGCGGAGGGGGACGACACCCTCGCTGCGGGGCGGCCCTTGCTCGGTGTCCCTCGCGTTGGGCCATGCTTGTGTTGGGGGCGCGCTTTTAGGCGCGGAGCGCTGTCCTCAGCCTTTCATCGTCAGCCGGGCTGTCCTTCGTCGCGGATGGCGGCGCGGACCTGGGGGAGCTGGCGGCGGGAGACCATGAGCAGTTCGGGGATGCCGTGCAGGCGCAGGGCCCAGCCTTCGCCTTCGGTGGGGTCGTCGTGGCGTTCCAGGGCGCGCAGGGCGCTGCGGGCCACGAGGGCGTTGCGGTGCACGCGCAGCAGGTGGTCGGCGTGGCGGGTCTCCAGGTCGGCCAGGGCGCCGTCGAGGATGTAGCTGCGGCCCACGGTGCGCACGGTCACGTATTTCTGTTCGGCCTTGAGGTAGAGCACTTCGGACAGGGGCAGGCGCACGGTGGTGCCCCGGTCCTGTATCAGCAGCACGGGGCCGCTGTCGCGCTCGGCCGTCTGGTGCACCGCCGTGCGTGCGGCCTTGGCCAGGGCCTGCTGCAGGCGCTCGCGGCGCACGGGCTTGGTCAGGTAGTCGGCGGCGTCCAGGTCGAAGGCCTCGACCGCATGGCCGGCATGGGCGGTGACGAAGACCACGGCAGGCGGCAGCGGCAGGCGGCGCAGTGCGTGCGCCAGGGCCAGGCCGTCCTGGCCCGGCATGTGGATGTCCAGCAGCGCCAGTTCCACGGCGCGCGGGCCCGGCGCCTGCAGCACGGCCATGGCCTGGCGCGCGTCTGCCGCTTCACTGACCTGGTGCGGGCCGGTGCCCGTGCAGGCTTCCACATCGGCCAGCAGGGTGCGCAGTCGCGCGCGGGCCAGGGCTTCGTCGTCAACGATCAGGATGTGCATGGTCCTTCTTCTTCGATACGGCCTTCGTGGGGTGGCTGGCAGGCGCAGCCAGCGGCAGGCTGATGCGCACCACGAAATGGCCCTTGAGCGTGCGCGCCGTGAGGTGGGCCTGCAGGTCGTGCAGCAGCGACAGCCGGGCGCGCACATTGGCCAGCGCAATGCCGTTGCCGCGCGTGCCAGCTGCGCTGGCGGAATCGATCTCGGTGGGCAGGGTGTTGGTGATGCGCACCTCCACCAGATCGCCACGGCGCTCGGTGCGCACCTGCAGCTTGCCGCCGCGCGCGCTGGGCTCCACGCCGTGGCGTATCGCGTTTTCCACCAGGGGCTGCAGCAGCAGCGGCGGCAGCAGGGCGCCGTGGGCGGCAGGGTCCAGTTGCCAGCGCACCTGCAGCCGTTCGCCGAAGCGCACCTGCTCGATGGCCAGGTAGCGCTGGGCCAGCTCGATCTCCTCGGCCAGCGTGGTCGTGCTGTGCGGCTCGGCCAGTGCGTAGCGGAACAGGTCGCTGAGGTCTTCCAGCAGGGCCTCGGCCTTGGCGGGCTCGGCGCGCACCAGGGCGATGGCGCTGTTGAGCGTGTTGAACAGGAAATGCGGACGTATGCGCGACTGCAGCTCGGCCAGCCGCGCCTGCGTGTCGGCGGGGGTGTGGCCGCGTGCGCGCAGCACCAGGGCGGCCACCAGCAGGGCCGCCAGCAGTCCGCCGGACATGGCGCTGGCCAGCCAGGGGGCGCTGGTGCCGCCGGCCAGTTGCAGCATGGCGCAGGCATACAGCCCGGCCGCCATGCCCAGCAGCACGCCGGCTGCGTACTGCCCGGTGGACGGCAGGCGCTGCAGCGGATGCTTGAGCAGGCAGGCCGCCACCAGCCAGACCAGGGTGCCGGGCAGGCTGGCGCCGGTCAGCAGCGCCATGTTCTCCAGCCACTGCAGCAGCGAGTCGGCGCCGAACATCGCAGCCGTGGCCGCCACGGCCTGCACGAAGAGTACGGCGCGCAGCACCACGCCGACGTTGCAGGCGTCGAAGACCAGCGCCGCAGGCAGGGGCGGAGGGGCGGTGGTGGGGGTCGGCTGGGTCGGCAAGGGGCGGCAGGTAGTGTTTCGGCGGGTGGGGGTCGCGCCGC
Source organism: Delftia sp. BGA-UO-ETr-SB1 (assembly GCF_059567865.1). NCBI lineage: Bacteria > Pseudomonadati > Pseudomonadota > Betaproteobacteria > Burkholderiales > Comamonadaceae > Delftia > Delftia sp. BGA-UO-ETr-SB1. The sequence goes on from NZ_JCAQOW010000006.1 coordinate 1,480,369, forward strand.
ATGCCCGGATTATGGTCATGCCGGGCGGGCCTGCACAGCGGTCACACCGCCCATGCAGGCCCCTGCACGGGCGTGGCGCCTCCCAGGTCGATAGAATCTTCGCTTCCTGCCCGCGCGGGGGCGTGCCGCCCGCCGCCTGCACCGCCTAATCGAAGATCGCGTCCTCACATGTCTGCCAATCAACCAACGTCCGCCTCGCACAACCAGCTCGACACCAAGGCCCAGGCCTGGTCCGCTCTCTTTGAAGAGCCGATGAGCGATCTGGTCAAGCGCTATACCTCCAGCGTGTTCTTCGACAAGCGCCTGTGGCAGGCCGACATCACGGGCAGCCTGGCGCATGCCGAGATGCTGGCGGCCCAGGGCATCATCGCCGCCGCCGACCACGAGTCCATCCGCAAGGGCATGGCGCAGATCACGCAGGAAATCGAGTCCGGCCAGTTCGAGTGGAAGCTCGACCTGGAAGACGTGCACCTGAACATCGAGGCCCGCCTGACCCAGCTGGTCGGCGACGCCGGCAAGCGCCTGCACACGGGCCGCAGCCGCAATGACCAGGTGGCCACCGACGTGCGCCTGTGGCTGCGCGGCGAGATCGACCTCATCGAAGGCCTGCTGGGCGAGCTGCAGCTGTCCCTGGTCGAAGTGGCCGAGAAGAACGTGGACGTGATCCTGCCCGGCTTCACCCACCTGCAGGTGGCCCAGCCCGTGAGCTTTGCCCACCACCTGCTGGCCTATGTGGAAATGTTCAAGCGCGACGCCGAGCGCATGCTGGACCTGCGCCGCCGCGTCAACGTGCTGCCGCTGGGCAGCGCGGCCCTGGCCGGCACCACCTACCCGCTGGATCGCGAGCGCGTGGCCCGCACCCTGGGCATGGAAGGCGTCTGCCAGAACTCGCTGGACGGCGTCAGCGACCGCGACTTCGCCATCGAATTCACCTCGGCCGCCAGCCTGTGCATGGTGCACGTGAGCCGCCTGTCCGAAGAGCTGATCATCTGGATGAGCCAGAACTTCGGCTTCATCCGCATCGCCGACCGCTTCACCACGGGCTCGTCGATCATGCCGCAGAAGAAGAACCCCGACGTGCCCGAACTGGCACGCGGCAAGACCGGCCGCGTGGTCGGCCACCTGATGGGCCTGATCACCCTGATGAAGGGCCAGCCCCTGGCCTACAACAAGGACAACCAGGAAGACAAGGAGCCGCTGTTCGACACCGTGGACACCCTGAAGGACACGCTGCGCATCTTCGCCGAGATGATCGGCGGCCAGGCCGACCCGGCCACGGGCGGCAAGAAGGGCGGCATCACCGTCAACGCCGAAGCCATGCGCGCCGCCGCACTCAAGGGCTACGCCACCGCCACCGACCTGGCCGACTACCTGGTCAAGAAGGGCCTGCCCTTCCGCGACGCGCACGAGACCGTGGCCCATGCCGTCAAGCTGGCCTCGCAAAAGGGCGTGGACCTGACCGAGCTGCCGCTGGCCGAACTGCAGGCCTTCAACCCCGGCATCGAGGCCGATGTCTTCGAGGCGCTCAGCCTGGAAGGCTCGCTCAATGCGCGCAACACCCTGGGCGGCACGGCGCCGGCCCAGGTGCGCAAGCAGCTCGCAGGCCACCAGGCGCGCTTGAATGCACGCCTGAACGCACGCCTGGGCTGATCCCCCCGTTCGCCGGAGCCGCGCCATGACATCTTCCCGCCGCCAACTGCTGACCGGGGCGCTGCGCGCCGCCGGCGCAGTGACTGCCGTTGCCGCCTCGTCGGCCCTGGCTCCGCTGGCCTGGGCACAGCCCGGGCAAGCCATACGCATCCTGGTGGGCTTTCCGCCGGGCGGCGGCACGGATGCCATCGCACGCCTGCTGGCCGACCGGCTCAAGGACGTGCTGGGCACCACGGTGCTGGTGGACAACCGCCCCGGCGCGGGCGGGCAGATCGCGGCGCAGCAGCTCAAGGCGGCTGCGGCCGATGGCCACACGCTGTTCCTCACGCACGACCACACCATCTCCATCCTGCCCCAGGTGGTGAAGAAGCCGGGTTTCGACCCTGGCCATGATTTCGTTCCCGTGGCCGGCTTTGCCACCTTCGTGAACGCGCTGGCGGTCTCCGCCAACACGCCGGCGCGCAACCTTGCCGAGTATGTGGAGTGGGTGCGCCAGGGCGCAAAGCGCGGCAGCATCGGCATTCCCGCGCCCGCGTCCACGCCGGAATTCCTGGTCAGGCTGCTGGGCGAGCACTACAAGCTCGACCTGGTGGCCGCACCCTACCGGGGCAGCGCGCCCATGCTGGCCGACATGCTGGGCAACCAGATTCCGGCCGGCATCGCCTCGGTGCAGGACTTCATGGAAAACCACAAGGCCGGCAAGCTGCGCGTGATCGGCGTGCTGGGTACGCGCCGCCAGGCCACCATGCCCGAAGTGCCCACGCTGGCCGAGCAGGGCGTCAAGGGCTTCGAGGACACGCCCTACTACGGCATCTACGCGCCGCGCGGCACGCCCCAGGCCTTCATCGACCGCTTCTCCGCCGCCGTGGCCACCGTGCTCAAGCAGCCCGATGTGCACGAGCAGCTCACCGCCCTGGGCCTGACCGTGGGCCACATGCCGCCCGCCCAGTTGGCCGAGCGCGAGCAGGCCTATACCCAGGTCTGGAAACGCATCATCCAGACCAGCGGCTTCCAGCCGCAGTAAGACATGCGGACTGCGGGGCGACAGCCTCCGCGGCCGGCAAGCGCTGTGTTTTGGTACGGCCATCGCCGGAGCTGACGGTGCAGTGGGTTGCGCGAATCCTTGTGATCGGACATATATGACGCCTTCATGCGTCGATGTCTTACAGATGGATACACCGCAGACCCGGTTCCGGGCACCCGCAGCAGGGCCTGCAGCGGATGCGGGCCGGTATCATCCCGCGCAGTGGTTTTCAGCCGCAGCGGATGCGGCCCTGCATTCGGTGCATGCGGGCGACAGGCCTGCGCCTTGTTCCAGCCCTTGCCGCCGAGCCCTGCCTGCAGCGCAGGGTTTTTCATTTGCAGCGTGTCATGCGGACAGCTCGCGTCGCAGTGCTGAAAGCCTGCTCATTCCAAGAAAACAGCGGGCCATCTGAGCCCGACAGAAGGGATTGCCATGGGGGTGCTTCGCACGAAAGCGATCAGTGGGTTGCAGGGGGCTCCGGCGCACAGCCGGCCCTGGAGCCGGTGGGGGTTGGGGCTGCTGCTGGGATCGGCGGCGCTGACGGCGCAGGCCGTGGGCGTGCGCCAATTCAGCCCGCAGGGAGAGGTGGCCAAGGTCGAGCAGGTGGTGGTGCAATTCGATGGCACGGCCGTGCGCTTTGGCGACCCCAAGGCGGCCGCGCCGGTCACGCTCAGCTGCAGCGATGCGGCGGCCACCCAGGGCACGGGCCGCTGGAACAGCGACCGGGAATGGGTGTTCGACTTCAAGCAGGCCCTGCCGCCCGGCGTGCGCTGCACGGCCCAGCTGGTGGCCGGCTACAAGTCGCCTGCGGGCACGGCCGTGACGGGCGCTGCCAGCTACCAGTTCCAGACCGGCGGCCCGGCCGTGCTGGACATGGCGCCCGACACCTATGAACAGATCGACGAGGAGCAGTACTTCGCGCTGCGCCTGTCGGGCCCGGCCACCGTGCAAAGCCTGCAGCAGCACATGTGGTGCACGGCCGAAGGCGTGGGCGAGCGCATACCCGTGCGCCTGATCGACGGCAAGGAGCGCGACGAGCTGCTCAAGCACCGCGGCTGGGACAAGGCCGCCGCCAAGAACCCTCTGCAGTACGCCACGCTGGCCTGCAACCGCCGGCTGACGGCGGGCACGACCATGAAGCTGGTTTTTGGCGCCGGCATCGCCACGCCCAATGGCGTGGCCAGCCGCCAGGACAAGCGCTTCGAGTACCGCGTGCGCGAGCCCTTCGCGGCCGAGTTCAGCTGCGAGCGCGAGAACGCCCAGGCCGCCTGCCTGCCGATCCGCCCCATGCGCCTGAACTTCAATGCCCCCGTGCCGCGCAAGCTGGCCGAGGGCATTCGCCTGAGCAGCGGCGCCTCCAAGGTGGCGCCCGTGATCGACGGCGAATACGGCGAAAAGCTCAGCGAGGATTCGCTGGTGCAGAACCTGAGCTTCCCGGCCACCATGCAGGCCCAGGCGCGCTACACGGTGGAGCTGCCTCCGCAGTTCAAGGACGCGGCAGGCCGCAGCCTGAGCAATGCCGACATGTTCCCGCTGCAGGTGGCCACGGGCGCGCTACCGCCGCTGGCCAAGTTCGCGGCCTCGCCCTTCGGCATCGTCGAGCGCTATGCAGAGGGACCGGACGGCCCGGCCCTGCTGCCCGTGACGCTGCGCAATGTGGAGTCCGAGCTGGCCACCAAGTCCCTGGATGCCAGCCGCGTGAGCACCAAGCAGCCCGGCAGCGATGCCGAGATCATTGCCTGGATGCGCCGCGTGGCGGACTACGAGTCTTCCGACATGGACCGCAAGCGCGCCTCGCGCGACATCAAGGGCCCGCTGCCGCCCGTGATCGACAACGAAAACCGCGACTATGTGCAGACGCGCATGCTGTCGCTGCTGGCCGGCCAGGGCGACGTCAAGACGCTGGAGCTGCCCAAGCCCGTCAAGGGCGATCCGCGCCCCTTCGAGGTGGTGGGCATTCCGCTCACGCCGGGCTTTCACGTGGTCGAGATCGCCTCGCCGCTGCTGGGCCAGTCGCTGCTCGATGAGCGCTACGGCTCGGCGCGCAGCATGTATGTGCGCACCTCGGCCCTGGTGACCAACCTGTCCGTGCACTTCAAGCTCGGCCGCGAGAACGCGGCCGCCTGGGTGACCACGCTGGACAAGGGCCAGGCCGTGGCCAATGCCAAGATCCAGGTCTCCGACTGCAATGGCAAGGTGCTGACCTCGGCCACCACCGACGCCAGTGGCGTGGCGCGCCTGGACGGCCTGTCGCCCGAGCCTCCCCAGTGCACGGGCGGTGTCGGCTACCGCTCGCCGGCCTACTTCGTCAGCGCACGCGCCCAGGGCAAGGACGGCCAGCAGGAGCTGGCCTTCACCTGGAGCGACTGGCAGCGCGGCATCGAGTCCTGGCGCTTCAACGTGCCCACCAGCCGCAGCGCCCAGCGCGACGAGGTGGCCCACACCATCTTCGACCGCACGCTGCTGCGCGCCGGCGAGACCGTGTCCATGAAACACCTGATGCGCACCCAGACCGGCATCGGCCAGGGGCAGGGCGGCTTTGCGCTGCCCGAGCAGCGGCCCACGCAACTGGTCATCACCCATGAAGGCAGCGGCCAGCAGTACACGCAGCCGCTGCAGTGGCGTTCCACGGGCACCGGCGGCCTGAGTGCGGAAAACAGCTTCTCCGTGCCCAAGGGCGCCAAGCTCGGCTCGTACTCCGTGGAGCTGCGCGGCGATGGCAACGGCTCGCGCGGGCGCAACAATCGCTTCGGCACGGGCAGTTTCCGTGTCGAGGAATTCCGCCTGCCCGTGCTCGAAGGCCGTGTGGGCCCCGAAGGCAAGCAGGCCCTGGTCGGCGTCTCCAGCCTGCCGGTGCAGGTGCAGGTGAACTACGTCTCCGGCGGCCCGGCGGCCAACCTGCCGGTGCGCGTGTCCGCCCTGGTGCGCTCCACCTGGATGGACCGCAGCGACTGGCAGGGCTTCAGCTTCTCGGCACCGCGCAGCGCCCAGGACACGGGCCAGAGCGATGACGAGGAGGCCACGGCCTCCCAGGACAGCAAGGTGGTGGCCGACAAGCTGCCCGTGACGCTGGACCGTGAAGGACTGGGCAAGCTCAAGATCGAGAACCTGCCCAAGCTGCGCGAGCCGCGCGAGCTGCTGATCGAGGCCACCTATGCCGATCCCAATGGCGAGGTGCAGACCCTGCGCAGCACGCAGATGCTGTGGCCCGCGGCCATCGTGGCCGGCGTGCGCGCCGAAAGCTGGATCACCACGGGCCGCAAGCTCCAGTTCCAGGCGCTGGCCCTGGGCGTGGACGGCAAGCCCCAGGCCGGCGTGCCGGTCAAGGTGGAGGCCATCTCCCGCGTCACCACCAGCAGCCGCAAGCGCCTGGTGGGGGGCTTCTACAGCTATGACAACCAGACCACGCTCAAGTCCATGGGCACGGTGTGCACGGGCAACAGCGATGCCCAGGGCATGGTGCAGTGCGAGGCCCAGCTGTCGCAGCCCGGCGAGGTCGAGCTGATCGTCACCGCCTCCGACAAGGATGGCCGGCCCGCCCAGGCCGCCTCCAGCGTCTGGGTCACGCGCCAGGGCGAACTGTGGTTCGGCGGCGAGGACCATGACCGCATGGACGTGCTGCCCGAAAAGCGCAGCTACGAGCCCGGCGAGACCGCGCGCTTCCAGGTGCGCATGCCCTTCCGCTACGCGACGGCCCTGGTCGCCGTGGAACGCGAAGGCATCGTCAGCACCCAGGTCATGCAGCTCAATGGCCAGAACCCCACCGTGGAGCTGAAGGTCCAGCCCGACTGGGGCCCCAACGTCTACGTGAGCGTGCTGGCCCTGCGCGGGCGGCTGCGCGAGGTGCCCTGGTACAGCTTCTTCACCTGGGGCTTCAAGGCGCCGCGCGAGTGGTGGAACGCCTTCTGGCATGAGGGCAAGGAGTACATCGCGCCCACGGCCCTGGTCGATCTGTCCAAGCCCGCCTATCGCCTGGGCATGGCCGAGATCCGCGTGGGCACCAAGGCCCATCGCATCGACGTCAAGGTCACGGCCGACCAGGCCAGCTACCAGGTGCGCGGCACCGCCAAGGTCACCATCAGCGCCACGCTGCCCGACGGCAAGCCCGCCGCTGGCGCCGAGGTGGCGCTGGCGGTCGTGGACCAGGCCCTGCTGGAGCTCATGCCCAACACCAGCTGGCAGCTGGCCGACGCGATGCTGCGCCGCCGCGAGTGGGGCGTGCAGACCTCGACCGCGCAGATGGAGGTGATCGGCAGGCGCCACTACGGCCGCAAGGCCGTGGCCGCTGGCGGCGGCGGTGGCCGCAGCCAGACGCGCGAGCTGTTCGAGACGCTGCTGCTGTGGAATCCGAGCGTGGTGCTCGATGCCCAGGGCAAGGCCCAGGTCAGCGTGCCGCTCAACGACTCGCTGACCACCTTCCAGGTGGTGGCGGTGGCCGACCATGGCGTGTCGATGTTCGGCACGGGCCAGGCGCCCATCCGCACGGCCCAGGACCTGCAGATCATCAGCGGCCTGCCGCCGCTGGTGCGCGAGGAGGACCAGTTCCGTGCCATGGTCACGCTGCGCAACACCTCGGCCAAGGCCATGAAGGTGCAGGTCACGCCGCGTGCCACGCTGCTGGAGCTGGCAGCGCAGACCGTGGAGATTCCCGCAGGCGAGGTGCGCGAGGTGGCCTGGAACGTCACGGCGCCGGCCCAGCTGGGCCAGACGCGCGCCGAGGCGCTGATCTGGGAGATTGAGGCTCGCGACACCGCAGGCGGTGACAAGCCGGCCAGCGACAGGCTGAAGGTCAGCCAGCGCATCATCCCGGCCGTGCCGCTCACGGTGCAGCAGGGCACGCTGATGCAGGTCGATGGCAGCATCAACCTGCCCGTGCAGCTGCCGGCCGATGCGCTGTCCGGCCGCGGCGGCCTGCGCATGTCGCTGGCGCCCAAGCTGGCCGAAGGCCTGCCCGGCGTGCGCGACTGGTGGGCGCGCTATCCCTACAGCTGCCTGGAGCAGGTCACCAGCAAGGCCGTGGGCATGAGCGACGCCACGCTGTGGCAGTCCACCATGGGCCAACTGCCCAGCTACCTGGACAGCGACGGCCTGGCCAGCTACTTCCCGCTGGCGGGCGACGGCTCGGGCCGTGCGGCCCGCGGCAGCGATACGCTGACGGCCCACCTGCTCAACCTCTCGGCCTTGGCACAGGGCGTGGACAAGCGCTTCGTGCTGCCGGCGGCCGAGCGCGAGCGCATGGAAAACGGCCTGATCGCCTTCGTCGAAGGCCGCATCCAGCGCAGCTTCTGGAGCCCGCGCAAGGATCTGGACATGCGCAAGCTGGCCGCCATCCAGGCGCTGGCGCTGACGGGCCGCGCCAATCCGCGCATGCTCGACAGCATCACCATCGCGCCCAATGACTGGCCCACGCATGCCGTCATCGACTGGGTGGCCCTGCTCAAGCACATGCGCGAGCTGCCCCAGCGCGAACAGCAGCTGGCCCAGGCCCAGCAGATCCTGCGCGCCCGCCTGAGCTACCAGGGCACGCGCGTGGCCTTCAGCAACGAGCAGGACGACCAGTGGTGGTGGCTGATGCAGGGCCCCGAGGTCAACCTGGCCCGCCTGATGCTGGTCAACATGGACGACCCGACGTGGAAGGAAGAGCTGCCGCGCCTGGCCAATGGCTTCATCTCGCGCCAGAGCAACGGCGCCTGGGGCACGACCACGGCCAACCTGTGGGGCGCGCTGGCACTGCAGCGCTTCTCGCAGCAGTTCGAGGCCACGCCCGTGACGGGCGCCACCCAGGCGGCTTTGGGCGCGTCCCAGGCCCGCGTGGAGTGGAGCCAGGTCACGCGCATGCGCGCCAGCGACACCGAGGGCGCGGCGCACCAGGCGTCCAGCTTCGGCGCGACCACGGTGGTCGGCGGCCTGCGCAACAACACCATGTTCCTGCCCTGGAGCGCGGTGGGTGATGCCCGCAAGGGCCAGCTGACGGTGACCCAGCAGGGCACCGGCAAGCCCTGGCTCACGCTGCAGTCGGTGGCGGCCGTGCAGCTGAAGGCGCCGTTCAGCGCCGGCTACACCGTCACGCGCACGGTCAAGCCCGTGGAGCAGGCCGACAAGAGCCTGCCCGCAGGCCAGTACTCGCGCGGCGACGTGCTGCGCGTCACGCTGGAGGTGCAGGCCCGCACCGACATGACCTGGGTGGCCATCACCGACCCCGTGCCCACGGGCGCCACCATCCTGGGCGGCGGTCTGGGGCGCGACTCGGAGATCGCCTCGGGCGGCGAGCGCGCAGAAGGCGCGGGCTGGCTGGCTTATGAAGAGCGCAGCTTCGAGGCCTACCGCGCCTACTACCAGTACCTGCCCAAGGGCAATACGCGCGTGGAGTACACCGTGCGGCTGAACAATGCCGGCGACTTCGCGCTGCCGCCTACGCGGGTGGAGGCGCTGTATGCGCCCGAGATGTTCGGCGAGGTTCCCAACGCCCGCATCAAGGTGAGCGACAAGCGCTGATGCAGCGTTGATGGCGCCCTGACAAGGGGGCGGTCCTGCGGCCTATGATGGCCGCGGGACCGCCCCTTTTTTTCATCACCCTCCGCTCCATGGCACAAGTCATCCTCTCTCCGGTTCCCGCAGGCAGCGCCCTGCAGCACCGCCTCAAGACCGCCTACTTCCACGACAGCTACCAGCTGCAATTGCCGGACGACGGCAGCAGCCCCATGGCGCTGTACCTGCGCTGCGTGGGCCGCACGCCGGGCTGGATCGACTTTCTGATGCGCCTGCGCAACCGCGTGGTGGCGCCATTCGGCATCAAGGACCTGGGCACGCTCAGCGGCGTCGATGCGCAGCGCCAGCCATCGAGCTACCGCGTGGGCGACCGCGCCGGCATCTTCCGTGTCCATGCACTGAGCGACAGCGAAGTGGTGCTGGGCGACAGCGACCGGCATCTGGACGTGCAGGTCTCCCTCATGCGGCTGCCCGGCCCCGAGGGCGCGCCGTCAGGCACCTTCACCGCCGCCATGTCCACCGTGGTCCATGTGCACAATGCCTTGGGCCGCATCTACATGCTGGGCGTGGCGCCGGCCCACCGCGTCATCGCCCCGGCCGTGGTGGCCAAGCTGGCCGGCTGACTTGGCCTGAAGGCAGCACGTCAGCAAAACGGAAGCCTTCAGGGCCTGCGTCCGACGCGCGCAGACGCGGCGAATCACGATACTTGCGGCCTTTGCCCGGCGGACATCCCCCGAGCAGGGAACGCGGCCCGCCCCACAAGGGCAGGGCCGCCACCATTGCGAATCGGTTCCCGGGCACACCATTGATCACAAGAGAGAGGGTATATGCCAGACACGACCACCGATCACCGACCGGCGCCACCCGCGCCACCAGTGGCTGCGCCACCGGATACGCCGCAAGCGGCCACGCCATCGCCTGCCGAGCCTGCACCGCGCATCACGTTCTCGGGCCCCGTTGTCATTCCTTCCCTGCTGGTGCTGGGCCTGCTGCTGCTGTACTGCGGCCTCATGCCCGACAGCGCCGACCGGCTGTTCTCCAGCGCCCAGGACTGGGTGGTGGGGCACATGGACTGGTTCTATGCCGTCTCGGTCACGCTGTTCCTGGTCTTTCTGATCTTCGTCGCGTCCAGCCGTTTCGGTGATATCCGCCTGGGTCCCGATGATGCGGAGCCCGAGTTCAGCTTCATCTCCTGGACCGCCATGCTGTTCGCCGCCGGCATGGGCATCGGCCTGATGTACTTCGGCGTGGGCGAGCCGCTGCAGCATTTCCTCAAGCCGCCCACGGCCGTGCCTTCCACGCCGGCTGCCGCGCGCGAGGCGCTGCAGTCCACCTTCTTCCACTGGGGCTTCCATGCCTGGGCCGTCTACGGGACCATGGGCCTGGTGCTGGCCTATTTCGGCTTTCGCTACAACCTGCCGCTGACCATGCGCTCGGGCCTGTACCCGCTGCTGGGCAAGCGCATCAACGGCCCCATCGGCCACAGCGTGGATGCCTTCGCGCTGGTGGGCACCATCGCGGGTATCGCCACCACGCTGGGCTATGGCGCGCTGCAGCTGGCCGCCGGCCTGCACACGCTGACGGGCTGGGACACCTCCACGGCGCTGTTCCGCATCTCGGTCATCGTCATCGTGGTCGGCCTGGCCGGGCTGTCGGCCGTCTCGGGCCTGGACAAGGGCGTGCGCCGCCTGAGCGAGTTCAATCTCGTGCTGGCCTTCATCCTGCTGGCCTTCGTCATCGTCGCGGGGCCCACGGTCTTCCTGTTCGAGGCGCTGAGCGAGAACATCGGCAACTACCTGTCTGGCCTGGTCCAGCTGTCGTTCCGCACCTTCGCCTACGAGCCGCCCAGCCAGGAAGGCTGGTTCGGCGGCTGGACCATCCTCTACTGGGCCTGGTGGATCTCCTGGTCGCCCTTCGTGGGCATGTTCATCGCGCGCATCTCGCGCGGGCGCACCATCCGCCAGTTCGTGACCGGCGTGCTGCTGGTGCCCACGGCCTTCAACCTGCTGTGGATGACGGCCTTCGGCAACAGCGCCATCTGGATAGACACCCACGTGGCCATGGGCGCGTTGGGGCAGACGGCCTCGAACGTGGATGCGCTGCTGTTCCGCTTCTTCGAGTACCTGCCCTGGTTCAAGCCCGTGGCCTGGCTCACCATCGTGCTGATCGCGGTGTTCTTCGTCACCTCGGCGGACTCCGGGGCCTTCGTGGTGGACAACATCGCCTCGCGCGGCCATGCGCGTTCGCCGGTCTGGCAGCGGCTGTTCTGGGCTGCCGTGCTGGGCGTGACGGCCATGGTGCTGATGCTGGCCGGCGGCCTCAAGGCGCTGCAGGCCATGACCCTGGTGGCGGCCCTGCCGGTGGCCGTCATCATGCTGGCCCTGTGCTACGGGCTGTGGCGCGGGCTGCAGGCCGACCGCGCGCACTTCTCGCCCGACCTGGCTCCGGCCACCAGCTTCTGGAGCGGCCAGCACTGGCGCAAGCGCCTGGAGCAGATCGTGCACCAGCCCTCGCGCGCCGATGTGCGCAGGTTCCTGGCCGGAGTGGTGCTGCCCGCCATGAACGAGGTGGCCGCCGAGATGCAAAGGCGCGGCGTGCAGGCCGTGGTCACCGAGGACCTGGATGGCGAGGGCGCCGTGCGCCTGACCGTGCCCGATCCCTCGCTGCGCGACTTCGTCTACGGCGTGCGCGCCACGCGCCGCACGGTGCCCACCTTCCTGGTGAGCGAGGCGGCCAGCGAGCAGGAGCGGCGCCATGTCTACGAGCCCATCACCTTCTTCGAGGACGGTCGCCTGGGCCACGACATCCAGTACCTGCGCAGCGAGGAAGTCATCGCCGACATCCTGCGCCACTACGAGCGCTACCTGTCGCTGAGCGCCGACCAGCGCACGCATCTGCTGAACCGGGCTCCGGGCCACAGCTGAGCCGTGCTGCGCAGTGCCGCCGTCGCGGCACCCCGGGCCTTTGGGTAAACACCGGGGTGCCAGCCGGCGGCCGCCTGCGGATACTGGGCGCTGCCATGCAGCTCGAATACTCCACCCATTCGCAGGAGCCACGCCATCGTTTCGACTACTGGCACGAGGTGGTCTGCCGCCACTGCATCCCTGCCGACAGCCACCGCGCGCAGGGGGATGGTGCCGGTCCCGGCGGCTTCGGGGCCACGCTGTCCGTGCGGTCCCTGGGACTGCTGGAGATCAGTGCCATGTCGGCACCCAGCCACCGCTGGGTGCGCAACGCAGCCCACCTGCGCCTGCATGCCCGCGATGAGCTGTGGCTGGGCTATCTGCTCCAGGGCCAGGCCGAGGTGCGCCAGGGCGGGCAAGTGGCCCGGCTGAGTGCGGGCAATCTGGTGCTTTATGACGCTGCGCAGCCTTTCGAATTCTCGGTGGCGCCCCGCGATATCCTGCTGATGCGCATTCCGCGCAGCGAATTGTTGAATCGCTTTGCCCGTGCACCCTTGCACGCGGGCCGGGTGCTGCATGGCCATGCCCCGGCCGTGGCGCCGCTGCGGGCCATGCTCGGCGAGGCCATGGCCATGCCGCCTGCGCCGCACGGTGATGCCTTGGCGCAGCGCTTCGGCATGGCGCTGCTCGATGTGCTGGCCCTGGCGCTGGAGATGCAGGAAATGGCCGTGCAGCCCCGCGCGGAACGGGACCTGCACGGCCGCATCCAGGCGTTTATCCAGGACAACCTGGGCTCGCCCGAGCTGTCGCTGCAATGGCTGGCGCAGCAGCACAACGTCTCGCCGCGTACCGTGACGCGGGCCTTTGCGCGGCGCAACCAGACGCCCATGGGCCTGGTATGGCAGCTGCGGTTGCAGGCCAGCCGCCAGGCCCTGATGCAGGGGCGCTGCTCCAGCGTGACCGAGGCGGCCTTCGCGCATGGGTTCTCCGATGCGGCGCACTTCAGCCGAGCCTTTCGCAAGGCGTTCGGCTGCACGCCCCGCAGCCTGCTGGCCGCCTGAGCAAGGTCGCTGACCCTCCCGAACAAGCGTGGGTGCCGCCGGCTCCCTAGCATGGGCCTGCCGTGCGTCCCGTGCGGCTTTTCCAGTGCAACAACGGTGGCGCCCCGGAGCCGGGCGCCGGGAGACATGCCATGAACGACAGCGAACTGCACCATCTCGAACTGCTGGAGGTGGGGCGCGAGATCCAGTCCCGCCGCATTTCCTCGGAAGAGGTGACCCGCCACATGCTGGCGCGCATCGAGGCCGTGGATGCGCGGCTGCACAGCTACGTGACGGTGATGGCGCAGCAGGCGCTGGAGGACGCCCGCCGCGCCGACGCCGAGATCGCGCAGGGCCGCCGCCGCGGTGCGCTGCACGGCGTGCCGCTGGCGCTCAAGGACCTGCTGTGGACCCGGGGCGTCCCCACCACGCATGGAATGACGCTGCACCGCGACCATCGCCCCACGGAAGATGCCACCGTGGTGCGCAGGCTGCGCGAGGCCGGCGCCGTCATCCTGGGCAAGCTGCAGCAGACCGAAGGCGCCTTCGCCGACCACCATCCCGAGATCACTGCCCCCGTCAACCCCTGGGGCGCCCAGCTATGGCCCGGCGCCTCGTCCAGCGGCTCGGGCGTGGCCACGGCGGCGGGGCTGTGCTTCGGATCGCTGGGCACGGACACCGGGGGCTCCATCCGCTTTCCATCGGCCGCCAACGGCATCACGGGGCTCAAGCCCACCTGGGGCAGGGTAAGCCGCCACGGCGCCTTCGAACTGGCCGCGTCCCTGGACCACATAGGCCCGATGGCGCGCAGTGCTGCCGATGCCGCAGCCATGCTCGCGGCCATCGCCGGGGCGGACCCGCTGGACCCTACGGCCAGCCAGTGCAGCGTGCCCGACTATCTGGCCATGATGACGCGCGGATTCTCCGGCCTGCGCCTGGGCATGGACTGGCAATGGGCACTGGACGGCGTGGATGCCCCCTCCCGCCAGGCGGTGGAGCAGGCCCTGGCGGTGGCGCAGCGCCTGGGGGCCAGCGTGCAGGAAGTCCGCTTTCCCGATGCCACCCAGGCGGTGGAGGACTGGCCGGCGCTGTGCGCGGTAGAGACCGCCGTGGCGCACGGCGCCACTTTCCCTGCACGGCGCGAGGCCTATGGCCCCGGGCTCGCCGGGCTGATCGACCTGGGGCTGGGCCTGTCTGCCACCGACTACCAGCGGCTGCTGCTGCGCCGCGCGGACTTCACGGGCCGGGTGCGTGCACTCTTCGCGCAGGTGGACCTGCTGCTGGTTCCCGCCACGGCCTTTGCGGCCCCCACGCTGCAACGCATGGCGCATTTCGGCTCCGATGCCGAGCTGTTCTCGGGCATGCTGCGCTACACCTGCCCGTTCGACCTGACGGGCAGCCCCACGATCACGCTGCCCGGCGGACGCACTCCCGAGGGCGCGCCCGTGGCCTTCCAGTTCGTGGCCCCCGACTTCCGCGAAGACCTGCTGGTGCGCGCGGGCTGGGCGTTCCAGCAGGCCACGGACTGGCACAGACAGCACCCTGCTGCCTGAGCTGCCTGAGCTGCCTGAGCCGCCAGGCCGGTGGCGCGACACGGGCCTGTCACACAGCCTTCCTAGACTGGCGTGATGTCCTTGATCGAGATGGAAGGTGTCGCCAAGTCCTGGGGCGGCACCACGGCACTGCAGGCGCTGGATCTGCGCATTGAACCCGGATCCTTTTGCGTGCTGCTCGGTCCCTCGGGCTGCGGCAAGTCCACCACGCTGCGCATCATCGCGGGCCTGGAAAGCGCCACGGCGGGCCGCGTGCGCATCGATGGGCAGGACGTCACCCAACTGCCGCCCGCACGGCGCGGCATTGCCATGGTGTTCCAGAACTACGCGCTGTTCCCGCACCTGACGGTGGCGCAGAACATCGGCTTCGGCCTGTCCGTGCGCAAGGTCCCGGCGGCCGAGGCGCGACGGCGCATCGACGAGGCCGCCGCGCTGCTGGGCCTGGACGCGCTGCTGGCGCGCCGGCCCGGGCAATTGTCGGGCGGCCAGCAGCAGCGCGTGGCGCTGGGCCGTGCCCTGGTGGCCCGCGCCCGCGTCGGCCTGATGGATGAGCCGCTGTCCAACCTCGACGCCCAGCTGCGCCAGGAAATGCGCACCGAGCTGCGCGAGCTGCAGCGGCGCCTGGGCCTGACCGTGGTCTATGTCACCCACGACCAGGCCGAGGCCATGGGCATGGCCGACCAGGTGGTGCTGCTCAGCCAGGGGCGCGTGGAGCAGTGCGCCGCGCCCCAGGAGATCTACAGCCGGCCCGCCACCACCTTTGCGGCGCGCTTCATTGGCACGCCGGCCATGAACATCGCGCGCCTTGATGGCCTGCTCATCGCGGGCAGCCATGCCAGCGCCGCGCCCGCCGGCCTGCAGCAGCCGGGCCAGGCGCGCTGGCTGGGCGTCAGGCCCGAGGACATGCGCCTGTCGCTCCATGGCGATGTCGGCAGCGGCCCCGTGGTGGCTGCCGACATCGAAAGCCTCGAGTACCTGGGCGCCGACCTGGTGCTGCGCTGCCGCGTGGGCAGCGAGCAACTGATGGTGCGCACCGCTGGCAGCCAGCTCGGCGGCCTGCAGCCGGGCCAGCTCGTGGGCCTGCGCTGGGCGCGCGAGGCCACGCATTTCTTTGACGAAAAGGGGCGGCGCTGCACGGCCTGAGGCCGTGGCACCACTCCTATCTTCCTCCGCAGTTCCACCGTTTCAGCCGTTCCGGCTTTCGCATCCGAAGCACCTTCCAGGAGAGTCCGCCATGCAACGCCATGCCTTCCTCAAAACCCTCGCAGCCGCTGCCGCCCTGGCCGCCACGGGCCTGCTGAACACCGCCAGCGCGCAGACGCCGCTGGAGGTGCCGTTCTACTACCCCGTGGCCGTGGGCGGCCCCATCACCAAGGTGATCGACGGCTATGCGGCCGAGTTCAACAAGGCCCATCCGCAGTACCGGATCACGCCCGTCTATGCGGGCACCTACCAGGAGACCATCGTCAAGGCGCTGACGGCCCACAAGTCGGGCAAGCCGCCGGCCAGCTCGGTGCTGCTGTCCACCGACATGTTCACGCTGATCGACGAGGACGCCATCGCCCCCATCGACGACTTCGTGAAGACCGATGCCGACCGGGCCTGGCTCAAGGGCTTCTACCCGGCCTTCATGGCCAACAGCCAGGCGGGCGGCAAGACCTGGGGCGTGCCCTTCCAGCGTTCCACCGTGGTCATGTACTACAACAAGGAAGCCTTCAAGGAAGCCGGCCTGGACCCGAACAAGGCGCCGCAGAACTGGAAGGAACTCAAGGAAGCTGCGCACAGGCTGACGAAGAAGGACGCCAGCGGCAAGGTCGTGCAGTACGGCATACAGATCCCGTCCACGGGCTTTGCCTACTGGATGCTGCAGACGCTGACCACGCCCAATGACGTGCTGCTGGCCAACGAGGCCGGCACCCAGGTCACGCTGGACAGCCCCCGGGTAGTGGAGGCGCTGGACTTCTGGGTGGGCCTGGTCAAGGAAGGCGTGCACCCGGCCGGCGTGGTGGAGTGGGGCACGACGCCCAAGGACTTCATGGAAAAGAAGGCCGCCATCATCGTCACCACCACGGGCAACCTGACCAATATCCGTGCCAATGTCAAATTCGACTTCGGCGTGGGCCAGATCGCAGGCAATGTGCGCAAGGGCTCGCCCACGGGCGGCGGCAATTTCTACCTGTTCAAGAAGGCGCCCCGGGAGCAGCAGGAGGCGGCCTTCCAGTTCATGAAGTGGGTCACCCAGCCCCCGCTGGCCGCGCAGTGGAGCATGGACAGCGGCTACGTTGCCGTCTCGCCCGCCGCCTATGACACGCCCGCGCTCAAGAAGTACGGCCAGGACTTCCCGCAGGCCCTGGTGGCGCGCGACCAGCTGCCGGTATCGGTGGCCGAGTTCTCCACGCATGAGAACCAGCGCGTGACCAAGGTGCTCAACGACGCCGTGCAGGCCGCCCTCAACGGCAGCAAGACCTCGGCCCAGGCCCTGCAGGATGCGCAAAGGGAAGCAGACCGCATCCTGCGCCGCTACAAGTGATGGCGCAGTGCCGCTAACCGCATGAGCTCCGCTCCCGCTACCCTTGTCCGTGGCCGCCAGGCCGTCCATGCCTGGCTGATGCTGCTGCCGGCGCTGGTGCTGCTGGTGGCCTTCACGCACTGGCCGGCCGTGGCCACGCTGATCGACAGCCTGCATGCCACGCCGCGCGGCGGCCAGCCGGGGCCGTGGGTGGGGCTGGAGAACTACGCCGTCATGGTGGACGACCCGGTGTTCTGGCAGGCCGTGCGCAACAACCTGTGGTTTGCGGCGGCCACGATTCCGCTGTCCATGGCGCTGGCGCTGGCCATGGCGCTGTGGGTCAACGAGAGGCTGGCCGGCCGCGCCTTCGTGCGCATGGCGTATTTCACGCCCACGGTGCTGCCCATGATTGCCGTGGCCAATATCTGGCTGTTCTTCTACACGCCGCAGTACGGGCTGCTGGAGCAGCTGCGCGGCGCACTGGGCCTTCCCGCGCACAACTGGCTGGGCGACCCGTCCACGGCGCTGGCCTGCGTGACCGTGGTGGCGGTGTGGAAGGAGGCGGGCTTTTTCATGATCTTCTACCTGGCCGCGCTGCAGACCCTCAACCCCAGCCTCAAGGAGGCGGCGGCCATCGAGGGGGCCTCGCGCTGGTACTTCCTGCGCCGCGTGCAGTGGCCGCTGCTGATGCCGACCACGCTGTTCGTGCTGGTCAATGCGGTGATCAATGCCTTCCGCCTGGTGGACCATCTCTTCATCCTCACGCGCGGCGGGCCGGACAACGCCTCCACGCTGCTGCTCTATCACCTGTACGAAGTGGGCTTCAAGTTCTGGGACACGGGCTATGCGGCGGCCCTGACCGTGGTGCTGGTCGCCGTGCTGGCGGCTGTGGCGCTGCTGCAGTTCTTCGTGCTCGACAAAAAGGTGCACTACCAATGAGCGCCGCACCCATTGCCCCGCGCCATGCGCCGCCCGCGCTGTACGGCGCCACCTGGCTGGACACGCTGGCCGCCTGGCTGCTGGCCCTGCTGTGGATACTGCCGCTGGCCTATGCGTTCTGGACGGCCTTCCATCCGCCCGAATACTCGGCACGCTTCGACCTGGCCGCGCCCTGGACGCTGGAGAACTTCCGCCGTGCCTGGCAGGCCGCGCCCTTTGCGCGCTATTTCCTGAACACGGCCGTGCTGGTGGTCATGATTTTGGCGGCCCAGCTGGTGCTGGGCACGCTGGCGGCCTATGCCTTTGCGCGCTACCGCTTTCGCGGCCAGGGCCTGGCCTTTGCCCTGGTGCTGGTGCAACTGATGATCATGCCGGACATCCTGCTGGTGGCGAACTACCAGACCCTGTCGCGCCTGGGCGCCGTCGATACGCTGCTGGGCATCGGCCTGCCGTACTTCGCATCGGCCTTTGCGATCTTTTTGCTGCGCCAGACCTTCCTGGGCATTCCCCGGGAACTGGACGAGGCCGCGCGGGTGGAGGGCGCCAGCACCCTGCAGATCCTGTGGCGCGTCTACGTGCCGCTGGCGCGGCCCGTGTACCTGGCGTTCGCGCTGGTGTCGGTGAGCTTTCACTGGAACAACTTCCTGTGGCCGCTGATCATCAC
The DNA here is from genome assembly GCF_059567865.1 of Delftia sp. BGA-UO-ETr-SB1. Lineage (NCBI taxonomy): Bacteria > Pseudomonadati > Pseudomonadota > Betaproteobacteria > Burkholderiales > Comamonadaceae > Delftia > Delftia sp. BGA-UO-ETr-SB1. The sequence continues at coordinate 1,499,140 of NZ_JCAQOW010000006.1, forward strand.
CAACAGCGTGCAGGCGCGCCCGCTCACGGTGGGGCTGCAGGTGTTCTCCAGCGTGGAGTCGGGCGTGGAATGGGCCACCATCACGGCCGCCACGCTGATGAGCTCGGGGCCGCTGCTGGTGGCCTTCGTGCTGTTCCAGCGCCAGTTCGTACAGAGCTTCATGCGTGCGGGGATCAAGTGAGGGCGGTGCTAAAGTTCCTTGTCCCAGCCTTTCACCCCGAGGTCCACCATGTCCGGTCCCGCATCCGCAGGTCTGTTCATCTACGCCAAGCAGCCTGACCGGCTGGCGCTGTTCTACATGGAGGTGCTGGCCATGCGCATGCTGCACCACACGAGCGAGCTCATGGTGCTGCAGTCGCCGGACCTGCAACTGGTGCTGCACGCCATTCCCGAGGCGATTGCGCGGCACATCACCATCACCGAGCCACCCCAGCCGCGCGAGAACGTGGCCCTCAAATTCTTTGCCACCGTGACCAGCTTCGCGGCCGTCCGTCCCCTGGTCATCGCCCATGGCGGCCAGCTGTGGGAGCAGTCCTGGCAGGGTCCGGGCTTTCGCGTCTGCAACGCCATGGACCCCGAAGGCAACCTGTTCCAGCTGCGCGAGCCGCTGCCCGCATGATGCAGATCCTCACCTGGAACACCCAATGGTGCCTGGGCCTGGACGGCTGCATGGACCCGGAGCGCATCGTGGCGCATGCGCTGTCCATGGCCGATGTCGACGTGCTGTGCCTGCAGGAAATCGCCATCCACTATCCCGGCCTGCAGGGTGCGCCCGGCGACCAGGTGACGCAGATCCGCCAGGCCCTGCCCGAAGGCTGGAAGGTCTTCTTCGGTGCCGCCGTGGACGAGTTCACGGCCGTGGGCCGGCAGCGCTTCGGCAACCTGGTGGCCACGCGCCTGCCGGTGCTGCAACTGGCCCACCACCGCCTGCCGTATCCGCACGATGGCGGCGTGCGCAGCATGCCGCGCTGCTGCACGGCGGCCACGGTGATGGATGCCGCGCTGGGCCCCGTGCGGGTGATGAGCACCCACCTCGAATATTTCTCGCGCCGCCAGCGCATGGCCCAGGCGCTGGCGCTGCGTTCCCTGCAGATCGAGGCCCTGGGCCAGGCCGAGGCGCCGCCCCAGCCCGCCAGCGACGGCTCGCCCCAGCAGACCAAGCCGCACACGCCGCATGCCGTGCTCTGCGGCGATTTCAACTTCGAGCCGCATGAGGACGAATACGCCGGCCTGTCCGCCCCCTGGGCGGCCGGCGAGCAGGGAGCCCTGAGCGCCGGCCAGTGGCACAACAGCTGGAGCGTGCTGCACCCGGACCAGCCCCAGCCGCCCACCTTCCGGTTGTTCGACCGCCAATGGGGCCCCGAGCCCGGCGCCTGCGATTTCGCCTGGGTCAGCGACAGCCTGCGCGGCCATGTGCGTGGCTGGGCCGTGGACAGCGACACAAGGCTCTCCGACCACCAGCCCGTGCTGCTGCAGCTGGATTGATCCAGGTCAGGGTCCGCCGCCAAGCCGGCCTTGGCCTACAGACAGTGTGGCGGGCCTGCTCCAAGGTCATGGGGACTGTTTTGAAGGAGCATCCATGAGCCCCAATCCGCTGTCCACGATTCTTCACCGCACCTGGTGGGTGCTGCTGCTGCGCGGCCTGGTCGCCATCGCCTTCGGCGTGCTGACCTGGGCCCAGCCGGCGGTATCGCTGGCGGCGCTGGTGCTGACCTTCGGCGCCTTCACCTTTGTCGATGGCCTGCTGGGCGTGTACTCGGCCATCCAGGGGCGCGACCAGATGCGCCATTGGTGGGTGCTGCTGCTGTGGGGCCTGGCCGGCGTGGTGGTGGGCGTGCTCACCGTGGTCGCGCCCGGCGTCACGGCGCTGGTGATGACGCTGTACATCGGCGCCTGGGCCCTGGTCACGGGCCTGCTGCAGATCGTGGCGGCCGTGCGGCTGCGCAAGGAGATCACGGGCGAGTGGCTGCTGATCCTGGGCGGCGTGCTGTCCGTGCTGTTCGGCGCCTTCGTGCTGGCCCAGCCGGGCGCGGGCATGATGGCCATGCTCTGGGTGCTGGCCACGTATGCGGTGGTCTTCGGCGTGCTCATGGTGCTGCTGTCCTTCAAGCTCAAGAAGGGCATACGCCATTCTTCCTGAGCCGCTGGTGCAAAGGCGGACAATGCCGGCTCCATGATCGAATCCCGGCGACCTTCTCCCTTCATGCGTCTTCCCCGCGCGGCCCTGGCGGCCGCGCTGCTGTTCGCGGCGGCCGGTGCCGCCCAGGCGCTGCCCAGCTTTTCCGAGGTCCGCGAGGGCCACCGCTCCTCCGAGACCGAATTGCTCTCGCGCGAGGGCGAGGTGCTGCAGCGCCAGCGCACCGACGCCAGCGTGCGCCGTGGCGACTGGGTGGCCCTGGCCGACATCTCGCCCGCGCTGCGCACGGCCCTGGTGCTCAGCGAGGACAAGCGCTTCTACGAACACAGCGGCGTGGACTGGGCGGCCGTGTCCTCCGCCGCCTGGGGCAACCTCTGGAACCAGCGCACGCGCGGCGCCAGCACCATCACCATGCAGTTGGCGGGCCTGCTGGACGGCGACTGGCGCCAGGGCCCAGGCGGGCGCAGCGTGGTGCAGAAACTGGGCCAGACCGTCTCGGCCCAGGTGCTGGACCGGCGCTGGCGCAAGGACCAGATCCTGGAGGCCTACCTGAACCTGGTGCCCTTCCGTGGCGAGATCGTGGGCATCGATGCGCTGTCGCGCACCCTGTTCGGCAAGGCCGCGCACGGGCTGGACGCGCGCGAGGCCGCCATTGCCGCCGCCCTGGTGCGCGCGCCCAACGCCTCGCCCGAGCGCGTGGGCCGGCGCGCCTGCGGCGTGCTGCAGTCGCTGGCGCCCGAGGATGCGGCGGCGCGCGACTGCACGGCCATGGAACTGCTCACCGCCAGCGTGCTGCTGCGCCGGCAATGGGCGGCCAGCGAAGGCCAGGCCCCGCATCTGGCGCGCCGCTTGCTGGCCGAGCCGCAGTCCAAAGGCCAGGCCCGCGTGCGATCCACGCTGAGCGCGCCCGTGCAGCGCTTTGCCGTGCAAAGCCTGCAGCAGCAACTGCGTGAGCTGCAGGGCCGCAACGTGGAGGACGGCGCCATCGTCGTGCTGGACAACGCCACGGGCGAGGTGCTGGCCTGGGTGGGCTCGTCGGGCGAATTGAGCCAGGCGGCCGAGGTGGATGGCGTCACGGCCATGCGCCAGCCCGGCTCCACGCTCAAGCCCTTTCTCTATGCCCAGGCGATTGCCGAGCGGCGGCTGACGGCGGCCTCGCTGATCGAGGATTCATCGGCCCACATTCCCACGCAGAACGGGCTCTACATCCCGCAGAACTACGACCGGCGCTTCAAGGGCTGGGTCTCGGCGCGCACGGCGCTGGCATCCTCGCTCAACGTGCCGGCCGTGCGCACCCTGGTCATGGTCACGCCCGATGCCTTCTTCTCGCAACTGCAGCGCCTGGGCCTGCCGCTGCGCGAAAGCGGCGGCTACCACGGCTTCAGCCTGGCGCTGGGCAGCGCCGAGGTGCCGCTGCTGCAGCTCACCAACGCCTACCGCGCCCTGGCCAACGGCGGGCAACTGACGCCCGTGCGCTGGGCGGCGCAGCCCACGGGCGCGGGGTCCGCAGCGCAAAAGTCGGCTGCGCCCGTGCAGGCCATCGACGCACGCGCGGCCTTCATCGTGGGCGACATCCTGTCCGATCCCATGGCGCGCGCGCCCACCTTCGGCACGGACAGCGTGCTGGCCACGCGCTTCTGGTCGGCCGTCAAGACCGGCACCAGCAAGGACATGCGCGACAACTGGGCCGTGGGCTGGTCGCAGCGCTACACCGTGGGCGTGTGGGTGGGCAATGCGCGCGGCGAGGCCATGCACTCGGTCAGCGGCACCAGCGGCGCGGCACCTGTCTGGGCCGCCGTGATGGGCTTCCTGCATGCCCGCACACGCAGCCGCGCGCCCAAGGCACCGGCGGGTGTGCTGCAGCAGGCGGTGCGCTTCGGCCCCGATGCATCGGGCCTGCCGCTGGAGAGCGCGCGCAGCGAGTGGTTCGTGGCGGGCACGCAGCAGAGCCTGTTCGCCATGGCGGGCAGCGGCCTGCCTGCCGCATCCGCATCAACACGCGGGACTTCGGCGGCCTCGCCCGTGCGCATTGCGCGCCCGGCCAACGGCACCATCCTCGCGCTGGACCCCGACATTCCGCCAGACCGCCAGCGCGTGCAGCTGTCGGCCCGGCCCTCGGGCACGGCCGCCACGCAGGAATGGCAGGATGCCAGCCTGCGCTGGCGCATGGTCAGTGCTGCCGCGCCCGGCGCGGCCGAGCCGCCGCCCAAGGAGATCGGCCGGGGTGCTGCCGCTGCCTGGATGCCCTGGCCCGGCCGGCACCGGCTGGAACTGGTCGATGCCAAGGGGCAGGTGCTGGACAGCGTGCAGGTGGAGGTGCGCGGCGCCGGCGTGGTGGCTTCGCGCGCGGGCGGGCGCTGATCAGGCGCCGGTCGTGATCACTGCGCCGCGCGGGGGCCCGCCGCGCGGATGCCCGCCGCACGGAAGCCCGCCGCAGTGAAGGCCACCAGCTCGTCGATCACATGCTCCACGGGGTCGGCGCGGTGGCCGCCGCCCAGCATGCGGCTGACTCGGCCGTTGTCGGAGCGGATGTACATCATGGCGCCGTACATGCATTCCAGGCGCCACTGGAAATCGTGCTGCGACAGCTGCGGCAGAGCCTGGCGCAGCAGGGCCGCAAAGCGTTTGGCAGCCTCGTCGTAGGCGGCAAACACCACCTCCCTGACTGCCTGGTCGGGATCGACCGAGCACAGGGCCGTGACGCGGTTGAAGTCGGCCTCGCCCTCGCTGTGGGCGGCGCGCAGCGCAGGGGCGATGAAGGCCCGAAGAATGTCCTCCACGGCGGGCTGCGGCGACTGCTGCTCCAGCCTTTGCAGCAGCGCATGGCGCTGTCCGTTGACGGCCATCACGCGCTGCTCGAACAAGGCCTTGAGCAGGCCCAGCTTGTTGCGGAAGTGGTAGTGGATGGCGCCCGTGTCCACATCGGCCAGCGCCATGACGGCGCGCAGCGACGTGCCCGCGTAGCCATGCCGCGCAAACAGCTGCTCGGCGGCTTGCAGAAGGCGTTCGCGGGCCTGGGCGCGGGGTTCCTCGGCCGCGGTGTCATCGGTGCTGGACGTCATGGCTGCGGATCATAGACAGCGCCAGGCCCTTGCCGCACCAAACCATGGCATGGTGGTGACATGGATTGATTCAGTCGACTGACTGAATTAACATGCGCAGCCATCACACAACGACAAGGAGACACAGCATGACCACCCGCAAGTGGCTCGGCGCCCTGATGGCGCTGGGCTGCACCCTGGCCACCGCGCAGGAGCCGTTCCCGTCGCGGCCGCTGACCCTCATCAACCCCTGGGCGGCGGGCAGCTCCACCGACGTGATGGCGCGTACGCTGGCCGAGGAATTCCGCAAGCAGCTGGGCCAGAGCGTGGTCGTGGTCTCGCGCGACGGGGGCTCGGGCGTGATCGGCATGAATGTGCTGGCCCAGGCGCCGGCCGACGGGCTGACGCTGGCCTTCACGCCCATGACCCCCATCACCGTGCAGCCCCACTACGTCAAGGGCCTGAAGCTGGGGCCCGACAGCGTGCAGCCGCTGTGCGGCGTGACGGAGAACATCCTGGGCGTCAGCGTGCGCGCAGACAGCCCTTTCAAGACGATAGGCGAGCTGGTGGCGGCGGCGAAGAAGGGCTCGCTGAGCTACGGATCGCCGGGACCGAACTCGGCGCCCTTCCTGGCCATGGACCAGCTGGAGCGCGACCAGGGCCTCAAGCTCGTGCATGTGCCCTACAAGGGCGATGCCGGCTCGATACAGGAATTGCTGGCCGGGCGGCTGGACTTCGTCAGCAGCATCGCGGCCTCGGCTGCGCCCCAGATACGCGCGGGCAAGCTGCGCCTGCTTGCCGTGGCCTCGGAGCGCCGCCACCCGGCCTTCCCCGAGGTCCCCACCTTCAAGGAACTGGGCATGGCGGTGCAGGAGGAATCGTTTGCGGGCCTGTTCGTGCCGCGTGGCGTGTCCGAGGCGGTGCTGGGCCGGCTGGACGCCGCCTGCGCCGCCGCAGCTCGGTCCGATGCCGTCAGGCAGGTGGCCCAGCGCGGCGACCAGGTGGTCTTCCACCAGGACCGCCGCCAGTGGGACCGGCGCATCCACGACGAATTCCGCAAACAGGGCGCAGCGGCCGAACGCCATGCGCAGTGACCTCCTTTCCGCCATCTCTTCATCCATGACCGATTCCAGCCTGCCCCCCATCCGCCGCGTGATCACGGCCAACGACGCACAGGGCCGCTCCTTCATCGCCGAGGACGGCGCCTCGCCCGCCGTGCGCCTGGTCGAGGAACGCCCCGGCTACCGCATCACCAACCTGTGGCGCACCGATGCCTCACCCGCGCAGATCAATGCGCCCGACACCATTGCCATCCACCAGGGCGTGGCACCGCCGCCCTATGGCACGGTGCTGCGCATCCTGGACATTCCGCCCGAACCTGCCGATCCGCAGGAGCTGGCGCGCGCCCTGCATGCCACCTTTACACGCATGTACGGCGACGCCCACCGCAACGTGCAGCCCGGCGAGCATCCGGGCATGCACCGCACGGATACCGTGGACTACGCGCTGATGCTGGAGGGCGAGCTGGTCGCCATCCTGGACCGCCAGGAAACCGTGCTGCGCGCCGGTGACGTGCTCATACAGCGCGGCACCAACCATGCCTGGGCCAACCGCTCGGGCCGGCCTGCGCGCATTGCCTTCGTGCTGGTGGCGGGCGAGCAGGGCTCCTGACTCAGGGGGCCTGGCCTGCCCATGCCGCCACGGCAGGGCGTGGCCGCACGAAGCGCTGCTCGATCACGGTCTCGCCCCATTGCTGGCCCGGCCATTCCTCGGCCAGGGTGAAGCCTGACGATTCGTAGAGCCGGCGTGCTGCATCCAGGCCCCGGAAGGTCCACAGCTGGGTGGCCTCGAAGGCCTGCTGGTCGCAGAACGCCAAGGCCTGCTGCAGCAGCTGGCGCCCCGTGCCGGCGCCGCGCAGGCCGTCTTCCAGGATGAACCAGCGCAGATGCGCCTGGCGGCCCTCGGGGTGCTTGCCAAGGTCCTCTCCATCGATGGCCACGGAGCCCACGATGCGGTCGCCGTCCAGCGCCGTCCACAGCTGGTTGCAGGGCTTGTCCAGCCGGCCCGCGAACTCGGCCAGGCCGCTGGCCACGCGGCTTTCGAAGAAGACGCCAAAGCCTGCGTGGCGCGCATAAAAGCGCGCATGCATGTCCACGATGCGGCCCAGGCAGCCGGGCCGGTATCCGGGCAGGACCTGTATTTGCGCGGGTACGGGCTGGGGCAGGGGCTCCTCCTGCCGGTGCGCCTGCAGCGCCCGGGCGTACAGTGCCAGCCCTTGGGCGACGGCCTGCTGCTGCGGCGCCTGCATGCGGTCCAGCGCCGCCGTCACCTGCTGGCGCCCGAAGGCCTCGATGGCGGACAGCGTACGCCGGCCCTTGGCGGTCAGGGCCAGCTGCTTGACGCGGCCATCCTCGCCATCGGCGGCTTCCTTCAGCTCGCCCGCCTCCACCAGCTTGCGCACCATGCGGCTGACGCTGGATTTCTCCAGCCCCAGGACCAGGGCCAGCTGCGAGGCCGCCATGCGCCCCTGTGCGCCGATCTCCAGGATGGCATGCACGGCCGAGGGCGGGTAGTCCGTGGCCGCCAGCGTGGCCTGCATGAAGCCCAGCTCGCGCACCATCAGGCGCGAGGCGGCGCGGATGCCATCCACCAGGGAAAGATCGTGCTGCGGCATGGGTGCTCCTTGGGGCCGTGCAGGGTTTGAATATGGTTGCATGGTACAACCATAAATGCCGCTGCGCATCTGTTGATGCAGCGATGCGTACCCCAGGCGTAAAAAAGCCGCCCGGCGCATGCGGGCGGCTGGGGCCTGGCGCAGATGCGCAAGGCTCAATTGACCATCAGGCGGAACGGCCAGACATAGGCCTGCAGCGTCACGAAGATGCCCATCAGGCAGGCCAGGGCGACGGAGTGGAAGAACACGTAGCGCAGGATGTCGCCCTCATGGTTGAACCAGCGCGTGGCCGTGGAGGCGACGACGATGGACTGCGCATCGATCATCTTGCCCATCACGCCGCCCGAGCTGTTGGCCGCGCCCATGAGGTTGGGCGACAGGCCCAGCTGCTCGGCCGCCACCTTCTGCATGCCGCCGAACAGCACGTTCGATGCCGTGTCCGAACCCGTCAGCGCCACGCCCAGCCAGCCCATCAGGGTGCCGAAGAAGGGGTAGAACACGCCCGTGTTGGCGAAGGCCAGGCCCAGCGTGGTGTCCGTGCCCGAGTAGCGCGTCAGCGTGCCCAGGGCCAGCATCAGCACGATGGTGATGAGCGAATAGCGCACCAGCCAGATGGTGCGCACGAACTGGTTGACCAGCTGCACGGGGTTGTACTTCATGACCAGGCCGCCCACGATGGCCGACAGCAGGATGCCCGTGCCCGTGGCCGACAGCAGGTTCAGCGTGTAGATGGCGCCTTCCTTGGTGGGCTGGCGCACGACGGGCGGCACTTTCTCGATCAGGTTGTGCAGGCCTTCCATGGGAAAGGCGGGCGCGAACAGGCCGTTGAGCGCGGCCTTGACCGAGGGCAGGCCCCAGATGAAGACGAAGACCGTGAGGATGGCCCAGGGCGTCCAGGCGCGGATCACGTCGGCGCGCGGGTGCTGGGTCACGGCGCGGGGCGCCTGGGCCTCGCCGCCGCTGTTCTCATGGCCCTTGAGCGAGGTCGAGCGCCAGATGGTCCTGGGCTGCCACATGCGCAGGAAGCCGACCGTGCAGACCATGGAGACGATGGCCGCGATGATGTCCACCAGCTCGGGGCCGATGAAGTTGGACACCAGGTACTGTGGAATGGCGAAGGACACGCCGGTCACCAGGATGATGGGCCAGATCTCCATCATGGCCTTGCGCCCGGCAAAGGCCCAGATCAGCCAGAACGGCACCAGCACCGAGAAGAACGGCAGCTGGCGGCCGACCATGGCGGTGACTTCCATCAGGTCGTATCCATGGACCTTGGCCAGCGTGATCACCGGCGTGCCCAGCGCGCCGAAGGCCACGGGCGCGGTATTGGCGATCAGCGACAGGCCCGAGGCGGCCAGCGGCGAAAAGCCCAGCCCGATGAGGATGGCCGCCGTCACGGCCACGGGCGTGCCGAAGCCGGCCGCACCCTCGAAGAAGGCGCCGAAGGCGAAGGCGATCAGCAGCAGCTGGATGCGCCTGTCCTCGGTGATGCCGGCAATGGAGTCCTGCAGGATCTTGAAGCTGCCGTTCTTCTCGGTCAGCTGGTGCAGGAAGATGATGTTCAGGACGATCCAGCCGATGGGCAGCAGCCCCGTGAAGCCGCCGAACAGCGCCGCGCGCCCGGCCATGCCTGCCGGCATGTTGTAGACGAAGACCGCGATCACCAGCGCCGCAATCAGCCCGGCGCCGGCTGCCAGGTGGGCCTTCATGTGCAAAAAGCCCAATCCCACCAGCATGACCACGACCGGGATGGCCGCGAGCAGTGTGGACAGCCACATGTTGGAAAGAGGGTCGTAGACCTGCTGCCAAACCATAGGAGCGTCTCCTGAAGAGTTTTTAGGATGTTGTGCGGGGCGGATCGTCGCTCTCATGGCTGGTTGGCACACTAGCGTTAGCCCTCGGTTGGGCTGCGAGAGAGAAAATTTCAATCGGCGCACAAATCACTTCAAACCCGAACGGGTGACTGGAATGCGCCCTGCGCACTACCATGCTCGGCAGTCCCGCGGCATGCGGGTTCCAGAAAGCCAGAAAACGTGTCCACCGACCTTTCCAAAATCACCTGCATCGAAGACCTGCGCGTCGTGGCCCAGCGCCGCGTGCCGCGCATGTTCTATGACTATGCCGACTCGGGCTCCTACACCCAGGGCACCTACCGCGCCAACGAGGACGACTTCCAGAAGATCAAGCTGCGCCAGCGCGTGGCCGTGAACATGGAGGGGCGCAGCACGCGCACCACCATGATCGGCCAGCAGGTGGCCATGCCCGTGGCCATTGCGCCCACGGGCCTGACCGGCATGCAGCACGCCGATGGCGAGATCCTGGGCGCGCGCGCGGCCCAGGCCTTCGGCATTCCGTTCACGCTGTCCACCATGAGCATCTGCTCCATCGAGGACATTGCCGAGCACACGGCCCGCCATCCGTTCTGGTTCCAGCTCTATGTGATGCGCGACCGCCGGTTCATGGAGCGCCTGATCGAGCGCGCCCGTGCCGCCAACTGCTCGGCCCTGGTGCTGACGCTGGACCTGCAGATCCTGGGCCAGCGCCACAAGGACATCAAGAACGGCCTGTCCACGCCCCCGAAGCCCACGCTGCGCAACCTGGCCAACCTGGCGACCAAGCCGCACTGGTGCCTGGGCATGCTGGGCACCAAGCGCCGCACCTTCGGCAACATCGTCGGCCATGTGGATGGCGTGGCCGACATGAGTTCGCTGTCGTCGTGGACAGCCAGCCAATTCGACCCCAGCCTGAACTGGGGCGATGTGGAGCGCATCAAGAAGCTCTGGGGCGGCAAGCTCATCCTCAAGGGTGTCATGGACGCCGAGGACGCGCGACTGGCGGCCGACAGCGGCGCCGATGCGCTCATCGTCAGCAACCACGGCGGCCGCCAGCTCGACGGCGCACCCTCGTCCATCGAGGCGCTGCCCGGCATTGCCGAGGCGGCGGGCAAGGACATCGAGGTCTGGATGGACGGCGGCATCCGCAGCGGCCAGGACGTGCTCAAGGCGCGTGCCCTGGGCGCCCAGGGCACGATGATCGGCCGCAGCTTCCTCTACGGCCTGGGCGCCTACGGCCAGGACGGCGTGACGCGTGCACTGCAGATCATCCAGAAGGAGCTGGAGACCACGATGGCCTTCTGCGGCCATACGCAGATCGATACCGTGGACCGCAGCATCCTGCTGCCCGGAACCTATCCGGGTGCCGTTCGCTGAACCGGCAAAAGCCGCACGAAAAAAGGACCGCCTCGGCGGTCCTTTTTCCTTTCAGGCTGCGCCTCAGGCTTGGGCAGGTACGCGCCGGCTTTCCGGCTGCGCCGCCACCAGCCGGCCCGCCGCATGCAGCACGGCCAGGATGGACGCGGTCACGATGTTGGCATGGCGCCCCGCGCCGAAGCGCGTGCCCGCCACGCCGGGCAGGGCGGCCTCGACGATGGCCAGCGCCATGGCCCCGGCACCCTGGCCCAGGCTGCGCTCCTCGTAGTGGTCAATGCGCAGCGCCACGCCCAGGTGCTGGCCAATGGCGGCGGCCACGGCATCGATGGGGCCGCTGCCTTCGCCATACAGCTGCAGCCGAAGGCCGTCTGGCCGCACCACTTCCAGCGCAATGCCCTGGCCCTGGGCGCTGTCGAACAGGTGGTGGCTGCGGTGGCACCAGGGAAGCTGCAGGGGTGCGAGGTAGGTCGCCTCGAACAGCTTCCACAGGTCGTCGCTGGCCAGCTCGGCCTCGCAGGCGTCCGCCTGTTTTTGCACCACGGCGCTGAACTCCACCTGCATGCGGCGCGGCATGGTCACGCCATGGTCGCGCTGCAGCAGGAAGGCAATGCCGCCCTTGCCCGACTGGCTGTTGACGCGAACGATGCTGTCGTAGGTGCGGCCCAGGTCCTGCGGGTCGATGGGCAGGTAGGGAACGCGCCAGGGCGCATCGGGCCGCTGCGCCGCAAAGCCCTTGGCGATGGCGTCCTGGTGCGAGCCCGAGAACGCCGTGAACACCAGGTCGCCCACATAGGGGTGGCGCGGGTGGATGGGCAGGGCCGTGCATTCCTCCGCAATGCGCGCCACGGCGGCGATGTCCGAGAAGTCCAGTCCCGGCGCGATGCCCTGCGTGTACAGGTTGAGCGCCAGCGTCACCACATCGAGGTTGCCGCTGCGCTCGCCGTTGCCGAACAGGCAGCCTTCCACGCGCTGAGCGCCGGCCAGCAGCGCCTGCTCGGCGCAGGCCACGCCCGTGCCCCGGTCGTTGTGCGGGTGCACGGACAGCACGATGTGCTCGCGCCGTTCCAGGCGGCGGTGCATCCACTCGATCTGGTCGGCGAAGACATTGGCCGTGCTCACTTCCACCGTGGTCGGCAGGTTGATGATCATGGGCCGCGCGGGGCCTGCATCCCAGGCGCGGATGGCTGCGTTGCACACGGCCAGCGACACGTCGAGCTCGGCCATGCAGAAGGTCTCGGGCGAGTACTGCAGCACCCATTCGGTCTCGGGGTGGGCATCGGTCAGTTCGCGCAGCAGGGCGATGTGGTGCTCCACCATGGCGATGATCTCGGGCACCTGCATGCCGAAGACGATCTCGCGCCAGGCCGGGGCAATGGCGTTGTAGAAGTGCACGATGGCGCGCCGCGCTCCGGCCACGCTGTCCACCGTGGCGCGGATCAGGTCCTCGCGCAGCTGGGTGATGACCATGGGCGTCACGTCGTCGGGGATCAGCCCGTTGTCGATCAGGTGGCGCACGATGCCGTAGTCGGTCTGCGAGGCCGAGGGAAAGCCCACCTCGATCTCCTTGAAGCCTATGCGCACCAGTTCGTGGAACAGGCGCAGCTTGCGCTCGCGGTTCATGGGCTCGAACAGGGCCTGGTTGCCATCACGCAGGTCGGTGGACAGCCACACGGGCGCCTGGCTCAGCTGGCGTGAGGGCCATTGGCGCTCGGGCAGGTCGACGGCGGGGAAGGGAAGGTATCTGGACGCGGGATTCTTCAGCATGCGGGCCTCGCAGGAAATGCTGGGGTTTGCAGCCACCGGATCGGCCGGCGGCCCCGCTCTCCTGGCTTCCCGGTGTGGGGAAGCTGCGCCAGGCCGGGATCAGGGAGAGTCGGTGCGAAATGCGGCGCCTGCGCAGGCGCCCGGACCCCGGCCATGGGCCAGGGGTGGTAGGGAGGGCGAGGGCAGGCGGTGCATGGTGCGATGGCGGTGAATCACAGGGAACGGGTGCCAGTTTGCGGGCAAGGTGCCTGTCTGTCTCTATAGAATTTCTCATTTTCTATATGGATCTGGACAATATGCGCACGACCCATGCCCCGGCTTCGGCAGCCGCCGTTCCCTGCAGCCATGCCGGGCTGCCCGAGCTGCAGGCCGCCGCACCGCTGCCGGTCACGGGCGTGGCCGCCGACTATCCGGCGGGGCTGGAGGTGGAGGAACACTCCCACGAATGCTGCCAGCTGCTCTACGCCGTGCAGGGGGTGCTGGAGGTGCGCGCAGGCAGCGGGCGCTGGGTGGTGCCGCCCACGCGCGGCGTCTGGCTGCGCTCGGGCGTGCCCCACGGCCTGCGCATGCGCGGCGCGGTACAGGTGCGCAGCCTGTTCGTCGATGCGCAGGCCGCTGCAGACCTGCCGGGTACGGACTGCGTGATCGAGGTCTCTCCCCTGCTGCGCGAGCTCATCAGCGAGGTGGCTCGCTGGCCTGCATCGGCATCGCCGGGGCGGCGTGAATCCATGGTGGTCGAGCTATTGCTGCAGGAGCTGCGCCAGCCGCCCGTGGTGCCGTTTCACCTGCCCTGGCCGCAGGATGCGCGCATGGCCGCTGTCTGCCATGCGCTGGCCGAAGGAGACGGGGCGGATGGCTTTGCAGCCACGGCCGCCACAGCTGCCACAGCCGGTGATTGGGCCGCACGGCTGGCCATGGGCGAGAAGACCTTCCACCGCCATTTTCTGCAGGCCACGGGAATGAGTTTTGGCCGCTGGCGTCAGCGCGCACGGCTGCTGTCATCCATGCAGGCGCTGCTGGCCGGAAGGCCCATCGTGCAGGTGGCGCTGGAGGCCGGCTATGAAAGCCACAGCGCCTATTCGCTGGCCTTCAGGCGCCAGTTCGGCATGCCGCCCTCGGCCTTCGGGGCCAGGGGCGACAGGCCGTAGGAGGGCCGGGCCGCGTCAGGCGGCCTTCCAGATGATGTAGTCGGCCTGGTACTGGACGACCTGCTTCTGGCCCAGCGTGGAGCTGTTGCAGGCCATGGCAGGGGCCACGCCGCCGCGCGTGGCCACGCGCTGGATATAGGTCACGCCCTGCATGGCGCCCATGCCGGTGGCGGGCTCGGCCTTGACCAGTTGCATGGGGATGTTGCCCGCGCTGGACGGCGCCACGGCGACCTGGGTGGCCGTGACCTTGGAGCCGTCCTGGTGCGCCCAGGTGGCGGGCGGGCCGAAGTAGCGGCCGATGACGCGGCCCTGGCGGTCCGTCAAACGCGCATCGGGGCCGACAAAGGCCCATTCCTGCTCCATCGCCTGGTCCTTCTTGGCGCGGCATTCATAGGTGATCTGGCCTATGCCCACCGTCTCCATGGCAACCTTGTGGCCTGCGGGCACCTGCACGGCGGCCGGCAGGTCGGACTGGGAATAGCTCTTGCCCATGTCCATGGAGGAGCAGGCGCCAAGGGTCAGTGCGGCCATGGTGGCCAGGCCGAGGGGGAGGATGTAGCTCATGAAGGTCTCCAGGTCGATGGGTTGAGGGGTGTCGCCTTGGACCGCTTTCCGGGGCGCGACACAGGGAATACGCAGCAAGGCAGCGGCTGGATTCACCTGAATGGAAAAAAAAATTTATCCGCATCCGGTTCGCAATGCGCTGCGTATTGCTCACGGAGAGCCGGTGCAAGCCGGGAGACCCCCGCCAGACCTTCTGCAAACCCCCGGCTGAGCACCAATATGCCGCTTGAATCCGATCGAAAGACAGAACAAGCCCCCGGGCGGCCACGCAACAGTGCGGGCCACGGGGCCGCCCGCTCGCCCACAATGCGTGCATGGGCACCACACCAACCGACCAAGAGCTGATGGACCTTCTGGACCGCATCGCAGCGCAGGACGAGCCCGCGCTCCGCAGCCTGTACGAGGCCACCTCGTCCCGGCTGTACGGGCTGGCGTTGCGCATCCTCCGGCACAAGGACTGGGCCGAAGACGTGCTGCAGGACAGCTACCTGCACATCTGGCGCAGCGCCTCGGGCTACCGGGGCACGCTCAGCCCGCCGCTGGCCTGGATGGGCCTGGTGGTGCGCAGCCGGGCCCTGGACTTTCTGCGCCGGCGCCGCGCCGAACGCCTGCACCTGAACGAAGAGTTCGACGAGGCGCAACTGGCGGCCCATGGCGGTGGGGACGATGAAAGCCAGGGCCCGCTGCAACTGGCCGAGGCCAGCGAACAGGCCGTGGCGCTGTACCAGTGCCTGGAGCGGCTGGAAGGCCGCCAGCGCGAGGTGGTCAGCCTGGCCTATCTGCGCGACCTCAGCCATGGCGAGCTGGCGGGCCAGCTGCAACTGCCGCTGGGCACGGTCAAGACCTGGATACGGCGTGGCCTGGAGCAGCTGCGCCGCTGCCTGTCACGCCATGCGTGAAGCAGTTGACATGCTCTGAGTGGCCAAAGGATTTGCCATGAATATTTCCCGACACCCCGAACTGCTGGACCGGCTGGCCGCCGCTTACGCCCTGGGCACGCTGCGGGGCGCGGCACGCCGCCGCTTCGAGCAACTGGCCCGTGACCAGGCCCCGGTGCGCGCTGCCGCCCTGCTGTGGCAGGGCCGCTGGTCGGCCCTGTCCGAAATGCAGGCGCCCGTACGCCCTGACGATGCGGTCTGGGTCCGTATCGACAACCTGCTGCAGGCCGAAAAGGCCCGCGCCGCCCAGGCGCACCGGCGGCGCGCCGACGATGCGCCTGGCATGGCCCGGCGCACGGAATCCGCCGTGGGCCGCGCCCTGGCCTGGTGGCGCGGCGCCGCCGTGCTGGGCGCCTGCGCCACCGTGGCGGCCGTGGCCGTGGGGCTGTGGTCGCACCAGGACCTGCGCCAAAGTGGCGAGCGCCAGCTGGCCGTGCTGAACAACCAGTTGCAGGCCACCCAGGCTGCGCTGCAGGCCGCGCCCCAGATCCAGTACGTGGCCGTGCTGGCCGACGACAAGGCCGATGCCTCCATGCTCGTGACCTTCGACCCCGGCAAGAACACCCTGGTGCTGCAGCGCGTGGGCGACTTCCATGAGGCCTCCGACAAATCACTGCAGCTGTGGGCCCTGCCGCCCCAGGGCGGCCCGCAATCGCTGGGCGTGCTGGGACGCGACAAGCTGGTCAAGCTGACCGCCGCGGCCGCCGAGGTCCAGGGCGTGCCTGCCCTGGCCATCAGCCTGGAGCCCAAGGGCGGCGTGCCCAGCCAGACCGGGCCCACGGGACCGGTGCTGTTCAAGGGCGCTTTGATCCGGCGCGACCTGTAGCGCGCCGCGCAGGCCCGCTCGCCATTGGCGACGGCCGTGCTGCTGCACAACGCAGCCTGCTTGCCCTGGCCAGAGCAGGGCGCGAGTGCAGCGCTGGCTGGCCGGCCTCTGTTTCGCTGCCGGGCGCGGCAGCCTTCTCCAAGCGCGTGCGCCTGGTGCCCGACCGGCGGCTATGCTGGCCGGCACTCAGTCGCCCGCGCCTTGCCGGCGGTGCCTTCCCTTTTTTGCCGACATGCTTTCTTCCCTCCAAGACCTGACCTGGCTGTGGGTGCCCGTGGTGCTGTTCGCCGCAGCCGCCCAGACCGTGCGCAACACGGCGCAGCGCTCGCTGACCGCCGAGCTCGGCACCCTGCCGGCCACCCTGGTGCGCTTTCTGTACGGCCTGCCGTTTGCAGGCATCTACCTGCTGGCGCTGTACCTGGGAGGCGATGGCGCCTGGACGCTGCCCCGGTTCTCATGGGCCTACCTGGGCTGGATCGCGCTGGGCGCCTTCTTCCAGGTCGCGGCCACGGCGGCGCTGCTGCTGGCCATGAAGGAGCGCAACTTCGCCGTAGCCGTCACCCTGTCCAAGACCGAGGTGCTGCAGGTGGCCCTGTTCGCCGGCATCTTCCTGCATGAGATGCCCACGGTCGTGGCCCTGTTGGCCATGGGGCTGGCCACCTTTGGCGTGCTCATCCTGTCGCTGCCGCCGCGCGGCCAGATGCTGTCGCTGTCGGCCTGGGCCAGCCGTTCGGCGCTCTACGGCCTGGCCTGCGGTGCCTGCTTTGCCATCGCCACCGTGGGCTATCGGGGCGGCGCCGTGGAACTGGCGCGCCTGGGCGAGATATCTCCCTGGCTGTCGGGCGCCTGGGGCGTGCTGATCGCCCAGCTCATGCAGACCCTGGGCCTGGGCGCCTGGATCGCTCGCACCCACGCGCAGGGCCTGCGCCCCATCTTCCGTGCCTGGCGCGTCTCGCTGCTGGCCGGCGGCATGGGCGCGGCCGCCTCGCTGGCCTGGTTCACCGCCTACGCCATGCAGGGCGCGGCACCCGTGCGCACGCTGGGCATGGTCGAGGTGGTGTTCAGCTACATCGTCTCGCGCCGCGTGCTCAGCGAAAGCCTGAGCCGCCAGGAAATGATCGGCATGGCTCTGATGGTGCTCGGACTGGTGCTGATCTGCCTGCAGGGATGAATGGTCCAGGGCCTGTGTGAACAGGCCTTGCAGGCTGTATGAATGCACAGTTGCCGCAATAATGGCGGCGTGCCTGAAACGACACCCACGACACCCACGACACCCGCAAGCCCTGCCGATGCTGCGCCCCCGCGCCGCATCGCCCACCTGGACATGGACGCCTTCTATGCCTCGGTGGAGCTGCTGCGCTATCCGCAGCTCAAGGGACTGCCCGTGGTCATCGGCGGCGGACGCCGCGCGCACGACGAGGCGCTGGATGCGCGCTACGCCGGCCGGCTGCACGAGATTCCGGTGGACGAGTTCTCGCGCCTCAAGGACTACGTGGGCCGGGGCGTGATCACCACGGCCACCTACCCGGCGCGCCAGTTCGGCGTGGGCTCGGCCATGGGCATGATGAAGGCCGCGCGCCTGTGCCCCCAGGCCATTCTGCTGCCCGTGGACTTTGCCGAGGTGCGGCGCTTCTCACGCATGTTCAAGGAAATCATCGTCTCCATCGCCCCGCTGATGGAGGACCGCGGCGTGGACGAGGTCTACATCGACTTCACCGACGTGCCCGGCGGCCAGCGCGAAGGCGGGCGCGTGCTGGCGCGGCTGATCCAGAAAACCATCACCGACGCCACGGGCCTGACCTGCTCCATCGGCGTGGCGCCCAACAAGCTGCTGGCCAAGATGGCCAGCGAATTCAACAAGCCCAACGGCATCTCCATCGTCCAGCCCGACGATCTGCAGGCCGTGATCTGGCCGCTGGCCTGCCGCAAGATCAACGGCATAGGCCCCAAGGCCGACGCCAAGCTGCAATCGCTGGGCATACAGACCATTGGCGAGCTGGCCAAGCAAAGCCTGCCCCAGCTCGTGCAATGGTTCGGCCGCGCCTACGGCAACTGGCTGCATGGCGTGTCCTGGGGGCGCGATGAGCGGCCCGTGGTCACGCACAGCGAGCCCGTCTCCATGAGCCGCGAAACCACCTTCGAGCGCGACCTGCACGCCGTGCGCGACCGGGCCGAACTGAGCGCCATCTTCACCGACCTGTGCGAACGCCTGGCCCAGGACCTGCAGCGCAAGGGCTACATGGGCCGCACCGTCGGCATCAAGCTGCGCTACGACGACTTCAAGACTGCCACGCGCGACCACACGCTGGAGCTGCCCATGGCCGATGCCGCCACCCTGCGCCGCGCCGCAGGCCAATGCCTCAAGCGCGTGCCCCTGGCCAAGCGGCTGCGCCTGCTGGGGGTGCGCGTGGGCAACCTCGTTCGCACGGCCGACTGGAACGCCACCGCCCACGACCCGCTGGCGCGCGAGCAACTGCTCAGGGGACCGGCCCAGCCCGCGCCGGACAGCGATCCCTTTACACCTCAACTGTTCTGAATCATCACCACAAATCTGGCGCACACGCTGTAAACCCATGCACCAGTTCCGAGCATGGGACTGCGGTTGCCGTGCTGTGAGATGATTTGGAAATGTGAATTTGTGTTTCCGTTTGATGGATTCCGGTGGCTTCTGAGCGTTTTGCCATGCCATTTCACAAGAACAAGAGACATCCCAAAGGAGTGGTACCCATGCGCGTGAATTTGCCCGTCAGCCAGCTCAACTACGACTTTCCGGGCGATGAGCTGCTGGTATCCGTCACCAACACCAAGGGCGAGATCACCCATTGCAACCCGGCCTTCGTGCGGGTCAGCGGCTATTCCTACGAGGAACTGATCGAGCAGCCGCACAACCTGATCCGCCACCCGGACATGCCGGCCGCCGCCTTCAAGGACATGTGGCGCACCATCGCCCACGGCTACCCGTGGACTGCCCTGGTCAAGAACCGGCGCAAGAACGGCGACCACTACTGGGTGCGCGCCAACGTCACGCCCATCATGGAAGGCGGCCGTCCGCGCGGCTACCTTTCGGTGCGCACCAAGCCCCGGCCGGACGAGATCGAAGCCGCCGAAGCCCTCTATGCCCGCATGCGCGCCGAAGCCGATGCCGGCCAGGAAACCCTGCGCCTGCGCGGCGGTGAACTGCGCCGCCTGGGCCTGGCAGGCCTGTGGGACCGCCGCAGCGACCTGGGCCTGACAGCCCGCATGGCGCTGATGCTGGGCGGCGTGGGCCTGGCGGCCATGCTGCCCGACCTGCTGGGCTGGCAGGGCGCCGCAGCCTGGGGCACGCGCCTGGCCGCCTTGCTGGCGGGTGGCAGCTTTGTGCTGTGGCGCTTCCAGCAGCGCTGCGTGGCGGGCCTGGAGCAGGCCAGCGGCTTTGCCGCCGACATTGCCAGCTGCCAACTGGGCACCAACATGCAGCACGACTACAGCGGCCCCATGGGCGCCCTGATGCAGCGGCTGCAGCAGATCCAGATCAACCTGCGCGCCGTGGTCGGCGACGTGCGCACCGAAATGCGCGGCTTTGCCACCACCGCCCACGAGATCGCCCAGGGCAGCTTCGACCTCGCGCAGCGCACAGAATCCCAGGCCACCAGCCTGCAGCAGACGGCGGCCTCGATGGAAGAGATATCGGGCACCGTGGCGCAGACCGCCGACACGGCCCAGCTCATGGCCCATGAAAGCGACCAGAGCCGCCAGGTCGCGGGCAAGAGCGGCGCCGCCATCCAGGAAGTGGGCTCTGCCATGGAGCACATCCGCGGCTCCTCGCGCCGCATGGGCGAGATCATCGGCGTCATCGAAAGCATTGCCTTCCAGACCAACCTGCTGGCCCTGAATGCCGCCGTCGAAGCAGCACGCGCAGGCGAGCAGGGCCGCGGCTTTGCCGTCGTTGCCGGCGAAGTGCGCGCCCTGGCCCAGCGCAGCGCCTCCGCCGCCAAGGAAATCAGCGGCCTCATCAACCGCACCGTGGACGGCATCAACGACGGCAACGCCCGCATGGACGCCGCTGGCCGCACCATCGACGGCATGGTCGACGCCGTGGGCCGCGTCAGCGACCTGGTCCACCAGATCAGCATCGCCACGCGCGAACAATCCGTAGGCATCGCCCAGGTCAACGACGCCGTGGCCCAGCTGGACTCCGTCACCCAGCAAAACGCCGCCCTGGTCGAACAATCGGCCGGCGCGGCGGGCTCGCTGCGCGCCAGCGCCCAGTCGCTGGAGCGGTCGCTGGAGGTGTTTACGTTGCGGTGAGGGGAAGGGCCGGCCGCCTCTTTTACTGCCGCGCCGAGCGCACGTTGGCCGGCAAGGCGCCAGGATGGCTGGTGCGGAATGGGTTGATGTCCAGGCCGCCACGGCGCGTGTAGCGTGCGTAGACCGAGAGCTTGAGGGGGCGGCAGCGGGTCCAGATGTCCATGAAGATGCGTTCCACGCATTGCTCATGGAATTCGTTGTGGTTGCGGAAGCTCACCAGGTATTGCAGCAGGCCTTCCTGGTCGATCTGCGCGCCGCTGTAGCGGATCTGCACGCTGCCCCAGTCGGGCTGGCCTGTGACCAGGCAGTTGCTCTTGAGCAGGTGGCTGACCAGGGTTTCGGTGACGGGGCCTTCTTCATGGTTGGCGCGCAGCAGCTCCGGCGCGGGCTGGTATTGCGTGCACTCCACATCAAGGCGGTCCAGCAGCAGGCCGTCGAGCTCCTGCACCATTTCCTGGTCGAAGCGGTCCAGGCCGATGATCTTCACGCCGATGCTGCCCTTTTGCTCGCTGCCGCGCCACAGCGCTTCGGCCAGGTCGGTGCGCAGGCGTGCCTGGACTTCGGCCGCGTCGGCCAGGCGGGTGTTGTTGAAGCTGTTGAGGTAGAGCTTGAAGGACTTGCTTTCGATGAGATTGGGGGTCTCGCAGGGAATCGTGAAATGCACAAGCGCCACCTGCGGCTTGCCGCGCAGGTTGAGCCAGGACAGCTCGAAGGCTGTCCACAGGTCGGCGCCGAAGAAGGGCATCTGGCTGCCTTGAATGCCGATTTCTTCGCGCTTGGGCGCGCGGGGCAAGGGAAACAGCAGCGAGGGGGCGTACTGGTCGATGTAGGCAGAGCTTTTGCCCAGCTGGGATTGTTCGGGAGTGTTCATGGAAAAAGGGCCGGCCGTGCCGGCGCTGGTCAGGCCTGGACGGTCCGCGCGGAGCGCGTGGACCCAGGCTTTGAAGCTAACTGAATTTCCATGCCCGCAGGCATGGGCGGCCATATAAGGTCAATAAGGGTCGGGGCGCCCGGGTTCGCTGGCTCTTCAATGGAATTCGCGCTCGCGCAGCCATTTGGTGGCGATCCATTTTTCGCCGGCCAGCACGGGCGCGCCGCCGTGCAGGGTACGCGTGGAGGGGTCGGGGCGCTCATAGCTGAAGAAGACGGCGTTGCCCCGGCGCGGCACCACTTGCAGCGGCACTTCGGGGAAGATGGTTGCGCCACCGCGCTCGGGCTCGTTCAGGTAGATGACCAGGGTGCCCACGCGCTGGCCGCCGCGTTTGAGGATGGTGGGCGTGCCGGGTTCGCCGGGCGCGAAGTAGTCGTGGTGGGGCTTGTATTCGGCGCCAGGGCCGTAGTGCAGCACCTGCAGGCCTTCGCCATGGTCCAGCGGCCAGCGCAACAGGCGGGCGATGCGTTCTTCCAGCTGGCTGACGATGCCGGTTTCCCCGCGCTGGAAGAACATGCCGTTGCTGGTTCGGTCGTCATTGATCTCTTCGCCGCCGCTTTGCGTGGCCACGGTGAGCGAACGCGCCATGCGCGGGCGTGCGGCGGCGATGATGGCGTCGCACTCCTCATGCGAGAGCAGGTTGCCGAAGACCACGATGCGCGGGTTGCGCATGCTGACCAGCACCTGGACCTGGCGGTCGCCGACATCGATGCTGCTGGGGTCCTGGGCAAGGTCCGGTTCGGGCAGGCTCGAGGCCGAGACCACGACGGCCGGTGGCGACACCTCGCCCTGTTCGGGCAGGTCCAGCGCCCGCCTCGCCAGTTCTTCGCTCCAGCCCACGTCGCGCATGGAGCGCAGCAGGGCCGCAGGCCCTATGCCGGATGCGCGCTGGTCGCGCACCCATTGCATGAGTTCAGGCGTGAGACCCACGGGCAGGTCCTGCGCGGTGGTCTGGGAATCTGGTGAGGATTTGAGGCTCATGGCGTGCAGTGCGGCCCTTGCCGCAGTGAATGGACTCCAAAGGCATCGAGGCCGGGGCCGGCCGGTGTGGCCGGCGAGGCTCAGTCAGCGGTCTTGCGACGGAACACCAGGCGCGCAGGCGTCGAGGAAGCTGGCGCCAGCGCGTAGCCCTCCAGATCGAAGGCTTCGAGTTCAGCCGCGCTGCGAGCGCGTCGTTGTATGGCAAATCGTGCCATCAGCCCGCGCGCACGTTTGGCATGGAAGCTGATGATCTTGTAGGCGCCGTTCTTGTAATCCTCGAATGCGCATTCCACCACCGGGGGCTTGAGGTGCTTCAAGTCTACCGATTTGAAGTATTCCTGCGAAGCCAGGTTGACGATGACGCGCTCGCCCGCCGGCTGCCGGGCCGCGCGCTGGTTCAGGTGCTCGGCAATGCGGCTGCCCCAGAACTGGTAGAGGTTGCTGCCATGCGCGGTTTCCAGCCGGGTGCCCATTTCCAGGCGGTAGGGCTGCATGCGGTCCAGCGGACGCAGCACGCCGTACAGGCCGCTGAGGATGGCCAGGTGCTGCTGTGCCCAGTCCAGGTCCTCGGCATCCAGGCTGCGTGCCTGCAGGCCCTCGTAGACATCGCCGTTGAAGGCCAGCAGCGCCTGCCGGGCGTTGGTGGCCGTGAAGCGCGGGCTGAAGGCCTCGTAGCGCGCCACGTTGAGCGCGGCCAGCTTGTCGCTGATGCCCATCAGTTCCGACAGTTGCTGGGGCGACTGGCGGCGCAGCACTTCGATCAGCTCCAGTGGCTGTTCGGAGAAGACGGGCAGCGTGTGCGGCAGTTTCGGGGGCAGTGGGGTGTCGTAGTCCAGCGATTTGGCGGGGGAGAGCAGCAACAGCATGGCGGGACGGAAGCTCCTGGAAAGAGGTGGACGGAAGGCGTGGGGAGACGTATGAGGTGAGGGCGGAGGCGGAAACAAACAGGGGCCGCGAGGGCCCCTGTGTTGTCACTGTCTGTGGTCAGACCTGGGCCGCGCCCTGTGGCTGCGGCTGCTGCTCGAACGGCAGTTGCAGCTCGCTGAGGTCCTTGCGTGTTTCCACGAGGATCAGCGGGCCGTCATCCAGAGCGACCACGGGTGGGCGCTCGCGCACGACGCGCTCGGGCTGCGGTTCGGCGGCGATGGCTGCCTGGGCTGCCGCCACCTTGTCGGCATCGGAGCCCACCCATTGCAGGCCCGAAGCGGCGGCCAGCGCCTGCAGCTCGGACATGGGCAACTGGTAGGCCTGGACCTTGGGCAGGCCGCGTTCGGCGGTTGCTTCAACGGCCTTGGCTGCTGCGGGCTCGACTGCCACTGCGGCAGGTGCGGCCACGGGTGCAGGTGCTGCCACGGGTGCCACCACGGGGGCGGGTGCGACCGGCGCGGGGGTCACCGCAGCCACAGGCGCGGGAGCGGCAACCTGCTGCTCGGGCACGGGGGCCGCGACGGGTTGCTGCACCGCTTGGGCTGCTGCAGCTGCTGCGGGCTGCGCAGGCACTTGCGCTTCGGCCATGGCTTCAGGAGCCTGGGCTTCGGCGGCAGGGCTGGCTGCGTTGAAGTAGCTGCGGCGGGCAGGCTGGTCCTGCTCGGGAGCGGCGGCTTCGAAGGATTGGACAGCTTCGCCCTCCGCTTCGCGCGGTGCGCGCTCTGCACGGTCACCGCGATCGCCACGCTCGCGGCGGTCACGGCCATAGCGGTCGCGCGAACGGCGCTGGCGCGGCTGCTCTTCGCCGGAGGCGGGGGCAGCGTTGTCCAGGGACGGGTCCTGTTGCTGGGCCTGGTTGTCCAGGTTCTCTTCGGTCTCGGGAGCGACTTCGAACTGGCGGGGCTGGCGCTCGCTGCGTTCGGCGCGTTCACCACGTTCACCGCGCTCGCCACGTTCGCGGCGGCCTTCACCGCGCTCCTGGCGCTCGCCACGCGGGGCGCGCTCGGGACGCTGCTCGATGGTGCTGCCATCTGCAGCGACAGCGGCCACGCCGTTCACGGCTTCCAGCGGCTGGCGGCTTTCACCGTCACGGCTGCGTTCACCACGGCCACGGCGTTCGCCGCGGTCGGCGCGCTCGCCACGATCCGGGCGCTCTCCACGCTCCGGGCGTTCACCGCGTTCAGTGCGCTCGCCACGCTCGGCATTGCGGCGGTTGCGGTCACCGTTGCCGGCCTGGCGTTCGGCATTGGGGGCGCCAGCGCGCTCGCCATTGCGCTCCGAGCGCTCGCCACGCTCACCATTGCGTTCGTTGCGGCGGCCACGGTTGTCGTTGCGGCCGTCACGGCGTGCTTCGCGAGCGGGGGCTTCGGCGGCCGGAGCGGGCGCTGCGACCGGCGCAGGTGCCGCGCTAAAGCCGAACAGGCTCTTGAGCCAGGCAAAGAAGCCTTGCTCGCGGACCACGACGGGAGCGACGGCCGGTGCGGGCGCTGCAGCGGTTGCCGCAGGCTTGGCATCGCGCTGCTGGCCGTTGGCCGGGCGGTTGCGGCTGCCTTCGGGACGGGGCTCGGCGATGGGGGCCGGCATGTCGGGCAGCACGCCCTTGATCATGGGCGTCTGCTTGTTGGTGGGCTCCTGCGAGCGGCGCGTCACCGTGGTTTCCGCGTCCAGCTCCTCGGCCAGCTTGTAGCTGGCTTCCATGCTTTCCAGGCGCACGTCGTCGTGCTTGAGGCGCTCGAGCTTGTAGTGCGGCGTGTCCATGGACTTGTTGGGAACCATGATCACGTTGACGCGCTGCTTGAGTTCGATCTTGGTGATCTCGCCGCGCTTTTCGTTGAGCAGGAAGCTGGCCACTTCCACGGGCACCTGGCAGTGCACGGCGGCCGTGTTGTCCTTCATGGACTCTTCCTGGATGATGCGCAGGATCTGCAGCGCCGAGCTTTCCGTGTCACGCACGTGGCCGGAGCCACCGCAGCGCGGGCAGTTGATGTGCGCGCCTTCGGACAGGGCGGGCTTGAGGCGCTGGCGGCTCATCTCCATGAGGCCGAACTTGCTAATGGTGCCGAACTGCACGCGGGCACGGTCCTGGCGCAGCGCGTCGCGCAGGCGGTTCTCGACCTCGCGGCGGTTCTTGCTCTCCTCCATGTCGATGAAGTCGATGACGATCAGGCCGCCCAGGTCACGCAGGCGCATCTGGCGCGCGACTTCGTCGGCGGCTTCCAGGTTGGTGCGGGTGGCGGTTTCCTCGATGTCGCCGCCCTTGATGGCGCGGGCCGAGTTCACGTCGATGGAGACCAGCGCTTCGGTGTGGTCGATGACGATGGCACCGCCCGAGGGCAGGGTCACGGTGCGTGCGTAGGCCGATTCGATCTGGTGCTCGATCTGGAAGCGGCTGAACAGCGGGGCGTCGTCACGGTAGCGTTTGACGCGGGCGGCATGCTCGGGCATGACGTGCTGCATGAACTGCTGCGCCTGCTCGTAGATGTCGTCGGTGTCGATGAGGATGTCGCCGATGTCGCCGTTGAAGTAGTCGCGGATGGCGCGGATCACCAGGCTCGATTCCTGGTAGATCAGGAAGGCGCCCTTGGCCGACTTGGCGGCGCCGTCGATGGCGTTCCACAGCTTGAGCAGGTAGTTCAGGTCCCACTGCAGCTCGGGCGCGGTGCGGCCGATGCCGGCGGTGCGCGCAATGATGGACATGCCCTTGGGGTACTCAAGCTGGTCCATCGCCTCCTTGAGTTCGGCACGGTCCTCGCCCTCGATGCGGCGCGAGACGCCACCGCCGCGCGGGTTGTTGGGCATCAGCACCACGTAGCGGCCGGCCAGCGAGATGAAGGTGGTCAGGGCCGCGCCCTTGTTGCCGCGCTCTTCCTTCTCGACCTGGACGATCAGTTCCTGGCCTTCGCGGATGACTTCGTTGATGCGGGCCTGGCTGGGGGAGACGCCTTCGGCGAAATACTGCTTGGAGATTTCCTTGAAGGGCAGGAAGCCGTGGCGGTCCTCGCCGTAATCGACGAAGCAGGCCTCGAGGCTGGGCTCCACGCGCGTGACCACGGCCTTGTAGATGTTGCCCTTGCGCTGCTCGCGCCCTTCGATTTCGATTTCGTAGTCGAGCAGCTTCTGGCCATCGACGATGGCAAGGCGACGTTCTTCCGACTGCGTGGCGTTGATGAGCATCCGTTTCATGATGCGTTTCCTTTATTCGTTTTCTCTGGGGCGCGCCGGAGTGCAGCCTCTGCTGCCAGACCGTCACGCCTTTGACTCGTAATCAAAGACAGGCTCGCGAGGGAGCCGAGATGCCGGACTGACGCGTCGAAACGAAAGGAATCGCCGGATGCCTTGATGCTTGAGACCTGGCTCAAGTCAGCAATGGGGGCAAGGGCAGGGGGACGAGAGCGATGAGAGAGGCACGCCGTCCAGCTTCAAGCGAAGCTGCTGCACGTGCGGGGCAGGCGGGAGGCTTGGGGGCGGCAATGATCCTGGGCGCAGGCGTTTTCCTGCTCCACAGCGTGACCATCCATGCCCAAAAGATCCACATGCTCGCTTTTGATCCGCTGGCAGCGGTGGACGCCAGGTCCGACCCCTTCTGCCAGCTTGAGATTCCGTATCAGTGTTTCAATTCGTCAGCCACAACCGATGCAACGACGAACTTCGCAGGCCATCTTTTCCTGCTGTTTCGCGTGCATGACACCGGATGGCATCGACCTGCCTGTGCGGGGAAATGGTTGTTTGGACTAAACTCCATGAGAATCAACCACTTATAAATAGTTCGGCACAGGTGAAACACATTATAGAGGGCAAACCGGCAGACGACCGTTCCCTGAACGCAGCCACTGCCGCAGTGCGGCTGATCGAAGTCGATGACGATTCGGCCGGACAGCGGTTGGACAACTTTCTCATACGCCATCTCAAGGGCGTTCCCAAGACCCATGTCTATCGCATCATCCGCAGTGGAGAAGTGCGCATCAACAAAGGGCGCGTCAGTGCGGAAACCCGCGTTTCTACCGGCGATATCGTCCGCATACCGCCCGTGCGCATTTCCGAAAAAGTCGCCGAAAAGGCCGAGCGGCCAGCGCCAGCGAGGGATTTCCCCAGTCTGCTGGAAGACGAGCACCTGATCGCCATCGACAAGCCCGCCGGTGTGGCCGTGCATGGCGGCTCGGGTGTGAGTTTTGGTGTCATCGAGCAACTGCGCCAGGCGCGGCCGCAAAGCCGTTTTCTGGAGCTGGTGCATCGGCTCGACCGAGAGACATCCGGCATCTTGCTGGTGGCCAAGAAGCGCTCGGCGCTGACGCATCTGCAGGACCAGTTCCGCGAGCGCGAGACCGGCAAGACCTACCTGGCCCTGGTCCAGGGCACCTGGCCGGCCAACCACAAGGTGATTGATCTGCCGCTGCACAAATACCTGCAGGCCGACGGCGAACGCCGCGTACGGGTGACCACGGCCGATGATCCTGACGGCATGCGTTCCGTCACGCTGGTGCGCGTTCGCAGCACGCTGGCGCCCCAGCCACTGCTGGGACTGCCGGCCATGAGCCTGCTGGAGGTGACCATCAAGACCGGGCGCACGCACCAGATCCGCGTGCACCTGTCCAGCCAGGGGCACCCGATTGCGGGCGATGACAAATATGGCGACTTCGACCTGAACCGACGCCTGCAGAAACAGGGGCTCAAACGCATGTTCCTGCACGCATGGCGGCTACAGTTCACCCACCCGGCCAGTGGCGAGCGGGTGGAGCTGCGCGCCGAGCTTCCCGAAGAACTGGCCCGTTTCGCCGGCTGACGCTGGCTCCGACTCCTTGTAGATATGACAAATCCTGGTTCTTCCGAGATGCACCGTGCGCGCCGCTTCGATCTCATTGCCTTCGACTGGGATGGGACGCTGTCGGATTCCACCGCGGTGATCGTCAAGTGCATTCAGGCGGCCGTGGCCGATGTGGGGGGCACGCCTCCCAGCGATGAGGCGGCGTCCTATGTGATCGGCATGGCGCTGATGCCCGCATTGGCGCGTGCAGCTCCCGATGTGCCGCCCGAAAAATACCCCGAGCTGGGCAACCGCTATCGCCACCATTTCATCAAGCACCAGGACGACATCAGCCTGTTCGCCGGCGTGCTGCCCATGCTGGCGGCGCTGCGCGAGCGAGGGCACCTGCTGGCCGTGGCCACGGGCAAGAGCCGCCGTGGTCTGAACGATGCGCTGCAGGACCCGCAGTTGCGCGGCATGTTCGACAGCTCGCGCACGGCGGACGAGACCGCCGGCAAGCCGAATCCGCTGATGCTGCAGGAGCTGATGGCCGAGTTTGGCGCGGACCCTTCGCGGGTGCTGATGATCGGCGACACCACGCACGACCTGGAACTGGCCCGCAATGCAGGCTGTGCCAGCGTGGGCGTGGGCTATGGCGCGCATCCCACCGACGGCTTTGGCGTGCTGAAGCCGTTGCATGTGGCGCAGAGTGTTGCGGATTTGCATCAGTGGCTCTTGGCCCATGGCTGAGTCGTCATGCCCGCGTCAGCGCGTGGATTCATGCTCGTGAGGTGTGCCGTTGACCGTTGAACGCATCGTTCTGTGCGCCAGCGATGCCCTGCAGGAAGGGGCGAATGCCGTGCCTTTCGACGTGGTCTACGCGGGTCATGCCTGCCGCGCATTCGCCATCCGCTTCGAGGGACGGGTGCATGCCTATCTGAATCGCTGCACCCATGTGGCCATGGAGATGGACTACCAGCCGGACCGCTTTTTCGATGACACCGGACGCTGGCTGCTGTGCGCCACCCATGGAGCGGCCTACGCGCCCGACAGCGGCGCCTGCGCTGGCGGGCCCTGCCGTGGCGGCCTTGTGAAAATCTCCCTGAGCGAAAGCGCGGGGGTGGTGCACTGGCATACTGCCGATAACCTGAAACCCGTCGAGTTCTGACATGACTTCCCCCATACCTCCGGAAAATCCTGGCTCCGCATCGCACCCATCCCCGGGGGCGGACCTGTGGGCCCGGGCCACGCCCGCCACGGCGGCTGCCGATGCGCGCACGGCGGCATCGAGCGGCTGGGAGCGGGAGGTGCTGGAAAAGCTGGTCTTCGCCACCATCAACGAGCAGCGTGCCTCGCGCCGCTGGCGCCTGTTTGGCCGCCTGCTGTGGACGGCGCTCATCCTCGTGGTGCTGTGGGTGCTGTTTGCCAAGGACACGGCGACCACGACCAGTTCCTCCCCGCACACGGCCGTGGTCGAGGTCAAGGGCGAGATCGCCGCAGGTGCCGACGCCAGCGCGGAATTCGTGGTGGCCGCCATGCGCAGTGCCTTCGAGGATTCGGGCTCGCGCGCCGTGGTGCTGCTGATCAACTCGCCGGGCGGCAGCCCTGTGCAGGCCGGCATCATCAATGACGAAATCGTGCGGCTCAAGGGCAAGTACGACAAGCCCCTGTATGCCGTGGTGGAAGAGACCTGCGCTTCGGCCGCCTACTACATTGCTGCCGCCGCCGATGAGATCTTTGTGGACAAGGCCAGCATCGTGGGCAGCATCGGCGTGCTCATGGATGGCTTTGGCTTCACCGGCGCCATGGAAAAGCTCGGCGTGGAGCGCCGCCTGCTGACGGCTGGCGAGAACAAGGGTTTCCTGGACCCGTTCAGCCCCATGTCCGAAGGGCAGCGCGAACATGCCCACAAGATGCTGGGCCAGATCCACTCGCAGTTCATCAACGTGGTCAAGGCTGGCCGTGGTGACCGCCTGCATGAGACGCCCGAGACTTTCAGCGGCCTGTTCTGGACCGGCCAGCAGGCGGTGGAGATGGGCCTGGCCGACAAGCTGGGCAGTCTTGACTATGTGGCCCGTGAAGTGGTCAAGGCGGAAGAGGTGGTGGATTACACGCGCCGCGACAACGTGGCCGAGCGCCTGGCCAAGCGTTTCGGCGCGGCTTTTGGCGGCGGTGCGGTGCAGGCACTGCGTTCCAGCCTCCCGGCTCTGCGCTGATTCTTGCGGGGTTCCCGCTCGATCTGCCAAGACGAAAAAGCCCGCCTTCCTGTCGAAGGCGGGCTTTTTCGCTGATGGGCGGCTTCAGCGGCCGATGGAGAACACCACCGGCGTGCGGTTGTCCGGCGCTTCCTTGTGCTGGCGCCATTCGCGCACCAGCCGGCTTTCGATGCGGGCGCTCTCCAGTGTCAGTCCGCAGGCCAACGCCAAACGGGTATGGGGTTGCAGCGTCTGCAGCAGGGCTTGCCAAAGCGCGGCGTTGCGGTAGGGCGTCTCGATGAACTGCTGGGTCTGGCCTTGGCGCAATGCCAGGGCTTCAAGCTCCTTGATGCGCTGCACCCGTCCGCCGGCATCCTGGGGCAGGTAGCCCACAAAGGCATAGTTCTGTCCGTTGAGCCCGCTGGCGGCCAGCGCCAGCAGCAGCGATACGGGTCCGATCAGCGGCACGACACGTATGCCCAAATCGTGCGCGGCGCGCACGATGGAGCTGCCGGGGTCGGCCACGGCGGGCATTCCGGCCTCGCTGACCAGTCCCATGTCGTGTCCGGCCAGCAAGGGAGCGAGCAGTGGCTTGGCGTCAAAGACGGCGGCACCCTTGTCGCCATGGTCCCCCTTCTTGTGGGCCTCGCGCGGCAGCTCGGTGATCTGCTGGGTCTGCAAGGGCTGGGCCAGTGCATGCAGCGCGTCGATGCGCTTGAGATAGGCGCGTGTGCTCTTGGCGTTTTCGCAGATCCAGTGGGTCAACCGTGCAGCGGTGCGCAGTGTCCCATCGGGCAGGACCTGCGTCAGCGGCGTTTGCTCATCGCAGCCGAAGTCCAGCGGCGCGGGCACCAGGTAGAGCGTTCCTGTCAGGGGCTTGGTGATGGCATCGCTCATGGCAGCACGGCTCCTGCGGCGCGCAGCAACTGGCATGTGCGGATCAGCGGCAGGCCGATCAGTGCCGTGGGGTCGTCGCTGACGATGGCGTCGAGCAGGGCAATGCCCAGGCCCTCGCTCTTGGCGCTGCCTGCGCAGTCATAAGGCTGCTCGGCGCGCAGGTAGCGCTCGATTTCCGCATCGTTGAGATCGCGAAAGCGCACCTGAACCGTCACCACGTCGGTCTCGGAAAAGCCGGCTTCCTGGCAGACCACGCTCACGGCAGTGTGGAAGTTCATCTGGCGCCCGCTCATCTGGCGCAACTGTTCGGTGGCGCGTTCATGGTTGCCGGGCTTGGACAGCGGCAGGCCATCGAGCTCGGGCACCTGGTCGGAGCCGATGACAACGGCGCCGGGGTGAAGCGCAGCCACGGCCTGGGCCTTGGCCAGGGCCAGGCGCAGGGAAAGGGCGTGCGGTGTCTCTCCGGCCAGAGGTGTTTCATCGACTTCCGGGGAGACGGTCTGGAATGGCAGCCGCAGCCGCTCCAGGAGTTCGCGGCGGTAGCGTGAGGTGGAGCCAAGGATCAGGGGACGCGCCAGGCCGGGAGCCTGGGCTAAGGCGGGGTGGGGAGCTTGCATGCCCGGATTCTCTTACACTGCCCGCATGAGCAAGGAATTTTCTGCGGCCCGCCTCGATGTTCGCGCTTTCGCGCAATCGCAGGGCCATCTTCAGGACCAGACAACACTGTCAGTCTTCCCGCGTCTGGCCCAGGATGCGCAGCCGGATGCCGGTGATGCGCACGGCCAGGTGCACTGGCAGGCGGACGGCGAGCTGGTCGAGCAGACCGGCGGCCCCGGTCAGGTGTGGCTGCATCTGCAGGCCGATGCCGTCGTGCCCATGGTGTGCCAGCGCTGCCTGGCCCTGGCGCCCATCACCCTGCAGGTTGATCGGTCTTTTCGCTTTGTTGCGGATGAAGCCACAGCCGAGTCCGAGGACGATGAAAGCGATGAGGACCTGCTGGTGCTCAGCCGCGAGTTCAATCTGCTCGAGCTCATAGAGGACGAGTTGCTCATGGAGCTGCCCGTGGTGCCGCGTCACGATGTCTGCCCCGAGTCTGTGAGCTTGCAGTCCAGCGACGCGGACTTCGAGCAGGCCATCGAGGACAAGCCCAACCCGTTCGCCGTCCTGCGCGGCCTGGATGTGGGCAAATCCGCAGACTGATCGAGATGCCCGGAAAAAAGGTCGAGGCCGGGAAAAGCGATTGCGCTATAATCAAGGGCTTCGCGCGAAACCCCCTCGTGTCTTTAATGGGCTGATCGCGTTTTTTACCAACCCTTTTCAGATACACAGGAGCCATCATGGCTGTTCAGCAGAACAAGAAGTCCCCCTCCAAGCGCGGTATGCACCGTTCGCACAATGCACTGAATGTGCCTGGCATCGCCGTGGAACCCACCACCGGTGAAACCCACCTGCGTCACCACATCAGCCCCAACGGCGTGTACCGCGGCCGTCAAGTGCTGAAGAACAAGTCCGAAGCCTGACCTTCGACCGTTCCCGCAGAGCCCGCGGCTACAGTTTTCGTAGCGCGGGCTTTTGTTTTTTCTGATGGCCGTTCCTATCTTTCCAGGCCTTGCAACAGGCTTGCCAGTCGCTCATGATCACTTTGGCCGTTGACTGCATGGGGGGTGATCACGGCCCCCGCGTCACGCTCGCGGCGTGCCGCCAGTTCCTCGATTCCCATTCCGACGCCCGGCTGCTGCTGGTCGGCCAGCCCGATGCGCTGGCTGGCTTTGCGCATGAGCGCGCCAGCGTGGTGCCGGCCTCGGAAGTCGTCGGCATGGATGACCCGATCGAGGTGGCGCTGCGCAGGAAGAAGGATTCCTCGATGCGCGTCGCCATCCAGCAGGTCAAGGATGGCCAGGCTGCTGCTGCCGTGTCGGCTGGGAATACGGGTGCGCTGATGGCCATCTCGCGCTACCTGCTCAAGACGCTGGATGGCATCGATCGCCCCGCCATCGCTCCCCAGTTGCCCAACGCCAAGGGTGGTGCCACCACGGTGCTGGACCTGGGTGCCAACGTGGATTGCTCGGCTGAGCATCTGCTGCAGTTCGCCGTCATGGGCTCGGCTCTGGTGTCTGCGCTGAACAACGAAGAGGCGCCTTCGGTGGGCCTGCTCAATATCGGCGAAGAGCAGATCAAGGGCAGTGAAGTCATCAAGCGTGCGGGCGAACTGTTGCGCGCGGCAGGCAAGGCCGGTCACCTGAACTTCTACGGAAACGTCGAAGGCAACGATATCTTCAAGGGCACGACCCAGGTCGTGGTCTGTGACGGCTTTGTGGGCAACGTGGCCCTCAAGTCTTCCGAGGGGGTGGCGTCCATGATCTCCAATGCCCTCAAGCAGGAGTTCAAGCGCAACATCTTCACCAAAATGGCTGCAATCGTTGCCTATCCGGTGTTAACTGCGCTGATGAATCGCGTGGACCATCGGCGTCACAACGGTGCGGCGCTGCTGGGCCTTCGTGGGCTGGTGTTCAAAAGCCATGGGTCAGCCGATGCCTTGGCTTTCGAGCACGCGCTGAACCGCGCGTATGATGCGGCCCGCAACAACCTGCTCGACCGTGTCCGTACCCGCATCTCCGCAGCCCTGCCTCTTTTGCTGGCTGCGCAGTCGGAATCGGGACCGTCGGCGCCCTAATACAGATGAGACGCTACGCACGCATCACCGGCACGGGCAGCTACCTGCCACCCCGCCGACTCACCAATCACGATCTGGCAGCCGAACTGGCCCAGCGTGGCATCGAGACCTCGAACGAGTGGATCGTCGAGCGCACCGGCATCCATGCCCGTCACTTTGCCGCGCCCGACGTGGCCAGCAGCGATCTGGCCCTGGAGGCGTCGAAGAAGGCGCTGGAGGCCGCTGGCTGCCAGCCACAGGACATCGACCTGATCATCGTCGCCACCTCGACGCCCGACATGGTCTTCCCGTCCACTGCCTGCATCCTGCAGAACAAGCTTGGCGCCAACGGCTGCGCGGCCTTTGACGTGCAGGCTGTGTGCAGCGGCTTTGTCTACGCTCTCACGGTGGCCGATGCCATGATCCAGTCCGGCGCCGCAAGCCGCGCGCTGGTGGTGGGTTCCGAAGTCTTCAGCCGCATTCTTGATTTCAACGACCGCACGACCTGCGTGCTGTTCGGCGATGGCGCCGGCGCGGTGGTGCTGGAGGCGTCCGAGCAGCCTGGGATCCTGGCGTCCGACCTGCATGCCGATGGCAAGCATGTCGGCATCCTCTGCGTGCCGGGCAATGTGTCCGGCGGACAGGTGCTCGGTGATCCGCTGCTGAAGATGGATGGACAGGCCGTGTTCAAGCTGGCGGTCGGCGTGCTGGAAAAGGCCGCCCGCGCGACGCTGGACAAGGCCGGGCTCATCGATGCCGACATCGACTGGCTGATCCCTCACCAGGCCAACATCCGCATCATGCAAAGCACGGCGCGCAAGCTCAAGCTGTCCATGGACAAGGTGGTGGTGACCGTGGACCAGCATGGCAATACCTCGGCCGCCTCAATCCCGCTGGCGCTGGACCACGGCGTGCGCAATGGCCAGGTCAAGCCTGGGCAGACCGTGCTGCTGGAAGGCGTGGGCGGTGGCTTCACCTGGGGTGCGGTGCTTCTCAAGATGTGATGCGGGATGCCTGCCTGTCGGCAGGCTCCCATGGCGCGGCTTTTATTTTTGAAAATATGAAGAAGTTTGCATTCGTCTTTCCCGGCCAGGGCTCGCAATCGGTGGGCATGCTCGACGGATGGGGTGACCATCCTGTCGTGGCGCAGACGCTGGCCGAAGCCTCCGAGGCGCTGGGTGAAAACATCGGCCAGTTGATCCAGCAAGGACCGAAGGAAGCCTTGGCGCTCACCACCAACACCCAGCCCGTTATGCTGGTGGCCGGTGTGGCCGCCTGGCGCGTGTGGCAGGCCGAAGGCGGTGCGCTGCCCGATGTCGTGGCAGGCCATTCGCTGGGCGAGTATTCCGCCCTGGTCGCCTCGGGCGTGCTGACACTGGCCCAGGCTGCCCCGCTGGTGCGCCTGCGTGCTGCAGCCATGCAGGAGGCCGTGCCCGTGGGCACGGGCGCCATGGCGGCCATCCTGGGTCTGGACGCCGACAAGGTGCGCGCAGGCTGCGCCGAGGTCACGGCTGCCCTGGGTGGCGCTGAAGTCGTCGAAGCCGTCAATTTCAACGATCCTTCGCAGACCGTGATCGCCGGCAGCAAGGCTGCTGTCGAAAAGGCCTGCGAAGCCCTCAAGGCCGCAGGCGCCAAGCGTGCCCTGCCGTTGCCCGTGTCGGCGCCGTTCCATTCCAGCCTGATGAAGCCTGCGGCCGAGAAGCTCAAGGCGGCGCTGGCTGCCACGGCGCTGGCTGCACCGCAGATTCCCGTGCTCAACAACATCGACGTGACGGTCGAGCAGGACGCCGACGCCATCCGCGATGCGCTGTATCGCCAGGCCTTTGGCCCGGTGCGCTGGGTGGAATGCGTTCAGGCCATGAAGGCGCGCGGCATCGTGCATCTCGTCGAGTGCGGTCCCGGCAAGGTGCTCATGGGCCTGACCAAGCGGATTGACGCGGACCTGACGGCCGCTGCCCTCTATGATCCGGCCACGCTGGCCGACGTGAAAGAATCCCTCGCATGACTGACAACCAGAACAAGCCCCAGGTTGCCCTGGTGACGGGTGCCTCGCGTGGCATTGGTGCTGCCATTGCCCAGGAGCTGGCAGCGCGCGGCTACCGCGTGATCGGCACGGCCACTACCGACGGTGGCGCGGAAAAGATCGGCCAGGCCCTGTCGGCCCATGAGGGCTGCCGCGGCGTGAACCTCAATGTCACGGATGGGGCGGCCGTCGATGCCTTGATCGACAGCATCGTCAAGAATGACGGCGGCCTGCATGTGCTGGTCAACAACGCCGGCATCACACGCGACACCCTGGCCATGCGCATGAAGGACGACGACTGGGATGCGGTGATCGACACCAATCTCAAGGCGGTTTTCCGAGTCAGCCGTACGGCCATTCGGCCCATGATGAAGCAGCGTTTTGGCCGCATCATCAACATCACCAGCGTCGTTGGCGCCTCCGGCAACCCCGGCCAGGCCAACTATGCAGCCGCCAAGGCCGGCGTTGCCGGCATGACGCGCGCGCTGGCCCGTGAACTGGGCAGCCGCGGCATCACGGTCAACTGCGTGGCGCCTGGCTTCATTGCCACCGACATGACGGCGGAGCTGCCCGAAGAGCAGAAGAACGCCCTCAAATCGCAGATCGCCATGGGCGATCTGGGTCAACCCAGCGACATCGCCCATGCCGTGGCCTACCTCGCATCTGCGGGTGCGGGATACGTCACCGGCCAGGAATTGCACGTCAACGGCGGCATGTACATGTAAGTGCAGCGGCGGCTTCGGGCAGACCCCTGCCAGAAGCCGGCGTTGCTTGCAACAGAAGAGGCCGTTTCCTCGCGACGGCCGGCTGAAGAGGGCCTGAGGCCCGAAGCAGCTAGAATCGCGGGTTCATTCACAACCCCCAGAGGGAAACCATGAGCGATATCGAAGCACGTGTCAAAAAAATCATTGCCGAACAACTCGGCGTTGAAGAGTCTCAAGTCACCAACGAAAAGGCCTTCGTGGCTGATCTGGGTGCTGACTCCCTGGACACGGTGGAGCTGGTGATGGCCCTGGAAGATGAATTCGGCATCGAGATCCCCGACGAAGACGCGGAAAAGATCACGACGGTGCAAAACGCCATCGACTACGCCAACACCCACCAGAAGGCCTGATAGGGCCCTGACCCGAGCGATCAGCAGAAGGTTTTACGCATGAGCCGTCGTCGCGTTGTCGTGACCGGCCTGGGTTGCATCTCCCCCGTGGGTAACACGGTGGGCGACGCCTGGGCCAATCTTTTGGCCGGCCAGTCCGGCATTGACCTCATCACCAAGTTCGATGCCTCGAACTTTGCCTGCAAGATTGCGGGTGAGGTCAAGGGATTCGATGTGGAGTCGTACATGAGCGCCAAGGATGCGCGCTCCATGGACACCTTCATCCATTACGGCATCGCTGCTGCGGCGCAAGCCGTGCAGGACTCAGGTCTGCCCACGGGCGAGGCCTTGTCGGATGATCTGGCCACGCGCATCGGCTGTGTGATTGGTTCGGGCATCGGCGGCTTGCCGCTGATCGAGAACACCCACGCGGAACTGGCTGCGCGCGGACCGCGCCGCA
This sequence comes from Delftia sp. BGA-UO-ETr-SB1, assembly GCF_059567865.1. NCBI lineage: Bacteria > Pseudomonadati > Pseudomonadota > Betaproteobacteria > Burkholderiales > Comamonadaceae > Delftia > Delftia sp. BGA-UO-ETr-SB1. The sequence goes on from NZ_JCAQOW010000006.1 coordinate 1,536,629, forward strand.
TCACGCCGTTCTTCGTGCCTGCCTCCATCATCAACATGGTGGCTGGCCATGTGTCCATGCGCTTCGGCTTCAAGGGGCCGAATCTTGCTGTTGTGACTGCCTGCACGACCGGGCTGCACTGCATAGGCGAGGCGGGACGCATGATCGAATACGGCGATGCCGATGTGGTGGTGGCTGGTGGCACGGAAGCCACGGTCTCCCCCCTGGGCGTCGGCGGCTTTGCCGCCATGCGCGCCCTGTCCACGCGCAATGATGATCCCAAGGCCGCTTCGCGCCCCTGGGACAAGGACCGCGACGGCTTCGTGCTGGGCGAAGGCGCGGGCGTGCTGGTGCTGGAAGAGTACGAGCATGCCAAGGCCCGCGGTGCCAAGATCTACGCCGAACTGTGCGGCTACGGCATGAGTGCCGATGCCGGCCACATGACGGCACCCAACATGGACGGCCCGCGCCGCGCCATGCTGGCAGCTTTGCGAAATGCCGGCATCAATGCCGACCAGATCGACTATCTGAACGCGCACGGCACTTCCACGCCGCTGGGCGACCTCAACGAGACCAACGCCATCAAGGCGGCTCTGGGCGATCACGCCAAGAAAATCGTTGTCAGTTCGACCAAGTCCATGACAGGCCACCTGCTGGGCGGTGCTGGTGGTATCGAGAGCGTCTTCACCGTGCTGGCACTGCACGAGCAAAAGATTCCTCCGACCATCAACCTGGACAACCAGGACCCGGAGTGCGATCTCGACTACTGCGCCAACACGGCGCGGGACGCTACGATCGAGGTGGCGGTGAAGAACAACTTCGGCTTCGGAGGCACCAACGGAACGCTGGTGTTCAAGCGGATCTGAAGCCTGCGCAACGCACATGAAAAGTCCGCCCCGCAAGGGAGCGGGCTTTTTTATTTCGCGCATGTGCCAGGTGAAAGCAGGATAAATGTCGGTCATGCTGCGGTTTTGCGACACTGCAGGCATGCCGTCTCGCCATGCGCCGCCCGCAGTTCGCCATCCGTTGAAGCCATCGCGCACCGTGGCAGTGTGTCTTTGTGCGCTTTGGCTGCTGGCCGCCATGCTTTTGCTGGCATGGGCCTTGAATCTCCAGTCAGGGTGGTGGCCTGCAGCTGTGGCCGTTGCGGTTTGCCTGGTTGCTGCTGCAGGCATGTGGCATGGATGGCACAGCCTGGGTAAGGGTTTCATCGCCTGGGATGGCGTGCAGTGGTCGATCGGCGAGGCGGACCCAGGCCAGGCTGCGCAGCCGGTGCTGCTGCAGGTGCGAGCCGATGGTGGATCGTGGTTGTGGGTGCAGGTCCGTCCCCTGGTTTCCATGGTGCCGGCGGGGCCCTTGCGTTGGCACAGCTCCCGCTGGCTTCTCCTGTTGTGCAGGCAGAGTCCGGAAACCTGGGGTGATTTGCGGCGTGCTGTATATTCCCCGGCCAGACCTACAGAACGGGCGCAATGACTGCGCCAGGGCCGCCGCGGCCCGTCTTCACCGATTTCATGACGCCTCCCGAATTCCCGCCTTCTTCTGCCGATAGCGACCTGGCTCTGGTCGAGCGCACCAACGCAGGAGACATGCGGGCCTTCGAGCTACTGGTCATCAAGTACCAGCGCCGCATCGAGCGCCTCATCGGCCGCATGGTGCGCGACGTGGACCTGGTGCCGGACATTGCGCAGGAAACCTTCATCCGCGCCTATCGTGCCCTGCACCAGTTTAGGGGTGATGCCCAGTTCTATACCTGGCTGTACCGCATTGCCGTGAATACTGCCAAGAAGGCGCTGCTGGACATGAAGCGCTCGCCGCTGATCACCGAAAGCGCGTTACACAACGGGGATGACGATGATGAAACTTCCCGGGTCAGCCAGGAACTAACCACCGAAGAAACGCCCGAAACGATCCTGGCAGCCCAGGAAATTGCCCAGGCAGTCAACGCCGCCATGGAGGCTTTGCCCGAGGATCTCCGACAGGCTGTCACGTTGCGGGAAATCGAAGGCCTGAGCTACGAGGAAATCTCGAACGCCATGGGTTGCCCCATCGGCACCGTGCGCTCACGGATTTTTCGCGCACGGGAAGCGATTTCAGCCAGGGTCAAGCCTTTGCTGGAGCGCCAGTCGGGCAAGCGTTGGTAGGCCTAACGGGGTTGTGGCCGCCGGGTGGTGCATTTTTTGGGTACAGGGTCTCAAAGCAGACAAGCAGGTGATTGATCATGAATGACGATCTGACGAAGCGCGAACAATTGTCGGCATTGGCTGATGGTGAGCTCTCTGCCGCAGAGTTGCAGGCCGCGCTGGCCTATGCGGAAAGCGATGCAGGCCAGCAGGAGTGGCGCATGTACCACCTCGTGGGCGATGTGCTGCGTTCCCCGGAATTGGCGCATCACAGCCGGCACGATGTGCTCTCCGGAATCCGCGCCCAACTGGCCAACGAGCCTCGCCGTCCGCTGGTTTCCGTGGCCACTGAAGAGCTGGCGCAAATTGCGCATCCGGCGCAGGACCGGGCTGTGATCAATGGCGCGCCGCTGCGCGAGGCGGCCAATGCCTCGGTATTTCGCTGGAAGATGGCGGCGGGCTTTGCCTCCGTGGCGGCCGTGGCTGCCATTGGCTGGAGCGTGATGCTGGGCGCGCCTGCTGGTCCCGGCGCGGCGCCGGGCCGGGCCCTGGCGGCCCTTGAGACGGGTGCTCCGTCGGCGCCGGTTGCAGTGGCTGGCAATGCCCAGGATTTCCCGCTTGGCGATACGGCCCAGTCTTCCTCGGTCGTGGCGGTGGCCGGACCCTACGGGCAGAGCGTGATGCTGCGAGATCCGCGCCTGGATGCGCTGCTGGCCTCCCATCCGCAGTACAGTGGGCCGGCCACGCTGCAGATGCCTGCCAGCTTCCTGCGCAACGCCAACTTCGCCTCGGCACCGCGCGCCAACCAGCGCTGAATCTCACAGGAGAGCATGGCTCTCCTGCCTTCTTTTGCACCCGCGTCCAGCCTTTCGGCATTGAAATGGACGCGGGTGCAGTCATTTGTGCTCCATGCACGGCGGCCCGCGCCCCATGCATGCTGCCGATTCGGGAACTAACCGCGTCTTTCAGGCTTCTGAGCCATCGTCTGGCCGATGCTCGCCAGGACTGCGCCAGAATGTGACGTTCGTCCGAAAGCAAGTCGGCTGCCATGTGTCCGAACAAACCGCCTGGGCGCGATGGCGTCGGGGCAACGTAATGATTGAGATGGAAAGGATGACCATGACCACTGTTCGATGGAAGACGCTGCAGTCCTGCACACTGGCCGGCGTTCTGGCGCTTGCTGCGGGCAGCGCAGGAATGCTGGTGCCGGTGAGTGCCGCCCATGCGCAAAGTGGCGCCGTGGTGCGGGGGCTGCCGGACTTCACCGATCTGGTCGAGCAGGTCGGCCCTTCCGTGGTCAACATCCGCACGCTGGAGAAGGTATCCGCCAACTCTGCCGAGGCGCTGGGCATGGACGAGGACATGCTCGAATTCTTCCGCCGCTTCGGCCTGCCCGTGCCCAATGTGCCGCGCCAGCGCCCACAGCCGCGTTCGCAGCCTGACGAGGAGCAGCCGCGCGGCGTGGGCTCCGGCTTCATCCTGACGGCCGATGGCTTTGTGATGACCAATGCCCACGTGGTTGAAGGCGCTGACGAAGTCATCGTCACGCTGACCGACAAGCGCGAGTTCAAGGCCAAGATCGTGGGCAGCGACAAGCGCACCGACGTTGCCGTGGTCAAGATCGACGCCACAGGGCTGCCGGCCGTGAAGATCGGCGATGTGAACCGCCTCAAGGTCGGCGAGTGGGTGATGGCCATCGGCTCGCCCTTCGGCCTCGACAACTCCGTCACGGCGGGCATCGTCAGTGCCAAGCAGCGCGATACGGGCGACTATCTGCCGTTCATCCAGACCGATGTGGCCATCAACCCCGGCAACTCGGGCGGCCCGTTGCTGAATATGCGCGGCGAGGTCGTGGGCATCAACAGCCAGATCTATTCGCGCTCCGGCGGCTTCATGGGTATCAGCTTCGCGATTCCGATCGATGAGGCCGTGCGTGTCAGCGACCAGTTGCGCGCCACCGGCAAGGTCACGCGAGGCCGCATTGGCGTGCAGATCGGTCCGGTCACCAAGGACATTGCCGAATCCATTGGCCTGGGCAAGGCGCAGGGCGCACTGGTATCGGCCGTCGAGCCGGATTCGCCCGCTGCCAAGGCGGGCGTCGAGGCCGGTGACGTGATCATCAAGTTCGACGGCAAGGCCATCGACAAGGTGGCCGACCTGCCGCGCCTGGTGGGCAATACCAAGCCCGGCACACGCAGCACCATCACCGTGTTCCGTCGCGGCGCGGCCAAGGATCTGACCATGGTGATCGCCGAGGTCGAGCCCGACGGCGCGGCTCCGCAGGCCAAGGCCACCGGAAAGGGCAGCACCCTGGTTTCCCAGCCGCTGGGCCTGACGCTGGCCGAGCTCACGGATGCCCAGAAGAAGGAGCTGGGCATCAAGGGCGGCGTGCGCGTGACGGCGGCCGTCGAGGCTGCGGCACGTGCGGGCCTGCGCGAAGGCGATGTGATCCTGCAGCTGGCCAATGTCGAGATCACGGGGCTCAAGAGCTTCGAGGCCACGCTGGCCAAGGTGGACAAGAGCAAGCCGGTGAACCTGCTGGTGCGCCGTGGGGAATGGGCACAGTACGTGCTGATCCGTCCGGCGCGCTGAGGCCGCAGGGGAGGGCGGTTTTCCGGATCCTGGGGAATACCCTCGGAATCCTGACCCGGAGCCGCCCATGCCCCTTGGGGCATTGGGTAAAATGCCCCACCAAAGCGTGACGGCTCAAGGCGTCAGAAACCTGTTTTCAAAGGGGATTGTTGCGGTGCAAAAGCACCGCACTATCCGGTGATCGACGGGCGAGAAATGGCTCGGCGGTTCTGTTGATAAACTGTTGATAAATAATTGTGACAGATCAAGCCCGGACCTTTGCAGGCCTTGTCAGGGCTTGGTTTTCAGCCCGTTTTGCCTACAATAAAGTCCCAACTATCGCAGTTGCCAGAGATTGTTGGTTCGGGGCGCGTCGTTCATGGACGCGCCCTTTTTTCTTGCGCGCCGGCCCTGTCGTTTTCCACTTTCACTAGCAGTCCTTCCCGTTGATGAACCACATCAGAAATTTTTCCATCATTGCGCACATCGACCATGGCAAGTCGACGCTGGCTGACCGCCTCATCCAGCGTTGCGGAGGCTTGGCTGACCGTGACATGGAAGCCCAGGTGCTGGACTCGATGGATATCGAGAAAGAGCGCGGCATCACCATCAAGGCGCAGACCGCAGCCCTGCAGTACAAGGCCAAGGATGGCCAGGTCTACAACCTCAACCTCATCGACACACCCGGCCACGTGGACTTCTCGTATGAAGTCTCGCGTTCGCTGTCCGCCTGCGAGGGAGCGCTGCTGGTGGTGGACGCCTCGCAGGGCGTCGAGGCGCAGACCGTGGCCAACTGCTACACCGCGCTGGAACTCGGCGTGGAAGTGACGGCTGTTCTCAACAAGATGGATCTGCCCCAGGCCGATCCCGAAAATGCCAGGGCCGAGATCGAGGATGTCATCGGCATCGATGCCAGCGACGCCATTCCCTGCTCGGCCAAGACCGGCATGGGCATCGAGGAGATCCTGGAGGCGGTGGTCGCCAAGGTGCCGCCGCCAAAGGGCGATCCCAATGGCCAACTGCGCGCCATGATCATCGACAGCTGGTTCGACACCTATGTCGGCGTCGTGATGCTGGTGCGGGTGGTCGATGGTGAACTCAAGCGTGGCGAGCGCTTCAAGATGATGGCCTCGGGCGCTGCCTATGAAGCCAACAACCTGGGCGTGTTCACCCCGGCCGACGTGCCGCGCGACGTGCTGCGCGCCGGCGAGGTGGGCTACATCATTGCCGGCATCAAGGAGCTCAAGGCAGCCAAGGTGGGCGACACCATCACGCTGGAAAAGAAGCTTCCCAACAATCTGGGTCCTGCCACCGAGGCCCTGCCCGGCTTCAAGGAAATCAAGCCCCAGGTGTTCGCGGGTCTGTACCCCACCGAAGCCAGCGAATATGACCAGCTGCGCGATGCGCTGGAGAAGCTGCAGCTCAACGATTCGTCCCTGCAGTTCGAGCCTGAAGTCTCGCAGGCGCTGGGCTTCGGCTTTCGCTGCGGCTTCCTGGGCCTGCTGCACATGGAAATCGTGCAGGAGCGCCTGGAGCGCGAATTCGACCAGGACCTGATCACCACCGCGCCCAGCGTGGTCTACGAAGTGGTCAAGGGCGATGGCGAGGTCATCCAGGTCGAGAACCCGTCCAAGATGCCCGATGCCGGCCGTATCGAGGAGGTGCGCGAGCCCATCGTCACCGTCCACCTGTACATGCCCCAGGACTATGTGGGCCCGGTGATGACGCTGGCCAACCAGAAGCGCGGCGTGCAGATCAACATGCAGTACCACGGCCGCCAGGTGATGCTCACCTATGAGATGCCGCTGGGCGAAATCGTGCTGGACTTCTTCGACAAGCTCAAGTCGGTCTCGCGCGGCTACGCCTCCATGGACTATGAGTTCAAGGAGTACCGCGCCTCCGACGTGGTGAAGGTGGACATCCTGCTCAACGGCGAGAAGGTCGATGCGCTGTCCATCATCGTGCACCGCTCCCAGGCCACGTACCGCGGCCGGGCCGTGGTGGCCAAGATGCGCGAGATCATCAGCCGCCAGATGTTCGATGTGGCCATCCAGGCCGCCATCGGCGCCAACATCATTGCGCGGGAAACCGTCAAGGCCATGCGCAAGAACGTGCTGGCCAAGTGCTACGGCGGCGACATCACCCGCAAGCGTAAGCTGCTGGAAAAGCAAAAGGCCGGCAAGAAGCGCATGAAGCAGATCGGATCGGTGGAAGTGCCCCAGGAGGCCTTCCTGGCCATCCTGCAAGTGGAGGATTGATGCAAGCCATGCAATGGATTACGGCCGTCGTACTCGCGGCCTTCGTGGGCTATATCGGCGCCTGGTACACAGGCTTCATCGAGGGCAACTTCGCGCTGCTGCTGTTCCTGGCCACCGTGGTCACGGGCCTGTACTGGGTGGCCGAGCGGCTGTACTTCCTGCCGCGCCGCCGCCGCGCTGCCGTGGCCATCGAGGAGGCTGCCGTGGCACGCCGCGCAGAACTCGACCGCATGGGCATCGCCAAGACCGACATCGATGTGTCTGAAGAGGCCAAGGGCCGCATCCTCATGCAGCCCTGGTGGCTGGACTGGACGGCAGGCCTGTTCCCGGTGATCGCGATCGTCTTCGTGCTGCGCTCGTTCCTGTTCGAGCCGTTCAAGATCCCGTCTGGCTCCATGATCCCCACGCTGCTCGTGGGCGACCTGATCCTGGTGAACAAGTTCACCTATGGCGTGCGCCTGCCGGTGATCAACACCAAGATCACGCAGGGAACGCCGCTGCAGCGTGGCGATGTGGTGGTGTTCCGCTACCCGCCCCAGCCCAGCCTGGACTACATCAAGCGGGTGGTGGGTCTGCCGGGCGACGAGATCGCCTACCTGAACAAGCGGCTGACGATCAATGGCAAGGAAGTCCCGGTCAATGCACTGCCCGACTTCTTCGACAAGGATGCGATGCGCTACTTCAAGCAGTACGAGGAGTCGCTGGGCGACAAGCCGCACCGCATGATCGTGAACCAGGACGTGCCCGCCTTCATCCAGGGCGCCAGCGGCTTCGAGTTCCGCGAGAACTGCCGTTACAGCGTCGAAGGCATCACCTGCAAGGTGCCGGAGGGCCAGTACTTCATGATGGGCGACAACCGCGACAACTCGCTGGATTCCCGCTACTGGGGCTTTGTGCCCGACAAGAACATCGTGGGACGGGCTTTCTTTGTCTGGATGAACTTCGGGGATTTCAAGCGCATCGGCAGCTTCCATTGATCAGGTGCATGCCTGAGGACCGAATCGGACCGGGCATGCGCGAGGGATTCGCATCGGAGGAGGAAAAAGCATGTTGACATCGAACAACCGGCGTTCGCGCCAGCGCGGCCTGTCCTTTCTGGGACTGGTGTTTGTGGTTGCCCTGGGCGTGGGTGTGGTGGCCGTAGGCGCACAATCCCTGCCCGTCCTCCTGGAATATCAGGCCATCGTCAAGGCTGCCAACAAGTCTGCCCGCGAGGGAACTTCTGTGGCGGACGTGAAAGCCAACTTCGACCGTGCCGCCCAGATTGACGACATCAAGTCGATCGCTGGTGAGGACCTCGAAGTGACCAAGGTCAATGACCGCATTGTGGTGGGGTTCGAATATTCGCGCGAGATCCATCTCGTGGGCCCTGCCTACCTGACTTACCGTTTTAAGAAGCAGACCCAATAGGTGCCTCCCTTACTGAATGCGCTGCAGCTGAGGCTGCAGCATCAATTTGCCGAGCCTGCATTGCTGCAGCGTGCCGTCACGCACCGCAGCTTCTCGGCAGACAACAACGAGCGCCTGGAATTCCTCGGTGACTCGGTGCTGAACCTTGCCATTTCCAGCCTGCTCTACCAGCGGCTCAGTTCCATGCCCGAGGGCGATCTGTCCCGCGTGCGCGCCAACCTGGTCAAGGAAGGCACGCTGCACCAGATCGCGCTGAGGCTGCAGTTGCCCGATCTGCTGCGCCTGGGCGAGGGTGAATCCAAGTCGGGCGGCAAGCAACGCCCTTCCATCCTGGCCGATGCGGTCGAGGCCCTGATCGGCGCGGTCTATCTGGATGCCGGCTACGCGGCGGGCGAGAAGGTGGTACACCATCTTTTCGAGGGCGTGGACATCAATCCCCACATGCGCGCAGCCGAAAAGGATGCGAAGACGGCCCTGCAGGAATGGCTGCAGGGACGGCGCATGAAGCTGCCGCAGTACGAGGTGGTCGCCACCACGGGAGCCGCCCACCGCCAGACCTTTGAAGTGGCCTGCGCGATTGCCGAGCTGCAATTGCAGGCCCGGGGAACGGGTGCCTCGCGCAGAGCCGCAGAGCAGACGGCTGCCACAGCCATGCTGGAACTATTGAAAGCAAGACACGCATGAACCAAGACAAACCTCCGGCGCCGGCACAGACCGCCGCCGAACTCGATGCCCTGCTGGCCGCGGCCAAGCCCGGCGCCGGCGCAGCACGCACGGCATCCGCCCCTGATGAAGCCCAGGCACCCGAGGTGCCGACGGGCCCGCAGCGCTGCGGCCTGATCGCCATCGTCGGCAAGCCCAATGTAGGCAAGTCCACGCTGATGAATGCGCTGGTGGGCCAGAAGATCAGCATCACCTCGCGCAAGGCGCAGACCACGCGCCACCGCATCACGGGCATTCGCTCGCGCGCCGCGACGCAGTTCATCTTCGTCGATACACCGGGTTTCCAGACCAAGCACAGCACGGCGCTGAACAAATCGCTCAACAAGACCGTGATGGGCGCCATCGGCGACGTGGACCTGATCCTGTTCGTCGTGGAAGCCGGCCAGTTCACGCTGGCCGATGCCAAGGTGCTGTCGCTGTTCAAGCCCGGCATTCCCACGCTGCTGATCGCCAACAAGCTCGATACCGTGGGCCGCCGTGCCGAGATCGCCCCCTGGCTCAAGAGCATGCAGGAGCGCCATCCGTTTGCCGAGTTCGTGCCCATGTCGGCCAAGAGCAAGGGCGACATCGAGCGCCTGTTCGGCATCTGCGAGAAGTACCTGCCCGAGCAGGACTGGATGTATGCGCCCGACGAGCTGACCGATCGCAGCGAGAAGTTCCTCGCCTCGGAAACCGTGCGCGAGAAGCTGTTCCGCTTCACGGGCGACGAGCTGCCCTACACCTCCACGGTGGTCATCGACAAGTTCGAGGAAGAGGCCAGCAAGCAGCACAAGCGCTTCATCCGCGTGGCGGCGACCATCGTGGTCGAGCGCGACGGACACAAGGCCATGATCATCGGAGAGAAGGGCGAGCGCCTCAAGCGCATCAGCACCGAGGCGCGCCAGGAGCTGGAAAAGCTCATGGATGCCAAGGTCTTCCTCGAAGTCTGGGTCAAGGTGCGCTCGGGCTGGGCCGACGACGAGGCCCGCGTGCGCTCCTTCGGTTACGAGTGAGAAACCTTCCCGCAAGGCCCTCTGTCCATGGCTAGCGCCAAGCGTGTCTCGGATGAGCCGGCCTATGTGTTGCACAGCTATGATTGGAGCGAGTCCAGCCTGATCCTCGAGGTCTTCACGCGGCACCGGGGCCGCGTGGCGCTGGCGGCCAAGGGCGTCAAGCGACCGACCTCGAACTTTCGCCCCGTGCTGCTGCCGCTGCAGCCGCTGAGCCTGAGCTACAGCCTGGGCGGCGAGGGCAATGCCGAGATCCACACCCTCAAGGGTGCCGAGTGGGTGGGCGGGCATGTCATGCCCCAGGGCGATGCCCTGATGTCGGGCCTGTACCTCAACGAGCTGCTGATGCGCCTGCTGGCGCGAGACGATCCCTATGCGGCGCTGTTCGACATCTATGCCGGCGTGGTGCGCGTGCTGGCGGGCCAGCATGGCGATGCCATCGAGCCCGTGCTGCGCACCTTCGAGCTGCTGCTGCTGCGCGAACTGGGCCATCTGCCCGCCTTGAATGAGGAAAGCGCCACGCTGGCGCCGCTGGCCGAAGGCCGCCGCTATGCGCTGGTGGCCGAAGGCGGCCTGCGCCCGGCGCTGCAGGGCGAGCGCGCCGTGCTGGGCGCTGCGCAATGGCAGGCCATTGAAAGCGCGCTGCAGGCCCGGCAGGCCTTCAATGCCACGCTGCATGTGGTGGCCCAACCCGAGCAGGCGCTGGCCCTCAAGCCCCAACTGAGGGCCCTGCTGCAATACCATTGCGGCAGTCCCATGCTGCGCACCCGCCAGCTGATGATGGATCTGCAATCGCTATGAATCTTTCCCACGCTTCGCAGCGCACGGCGCTGTCGGTCAATGTCAACAAGGTTGCGCTGCTGCGCAACACGCGCCACCTGGGCATTCCCAGCGTGACGCGCGCCGCGCGCATCTGCCTGGAGGCCGGTGCCCAGGGCATCACCATCCATCCGCGTCCCGACCAGCGCCATATCCGCAGCGAGGATGTCTATGAACTGCAGGCGCTGATGAAACAGTGGCCGCAGGCGGAGTTCAACATCGAGGGCAACCCGACGCAGAACCTCATGGACTTCATCCGCGACACGCGCCCGCACCAGGCCACCTTCGTGCCCGACAGCGAGGACCAGTTCACCAGCGACCATGGCTGGAACTTCCCGCAGGACGCCGAGCGCCTGAAGCCGCTGATTGCCGAATGCCGCCAGCTGGGCGTGCGCGTCAGCCTGTTCATGGACCCCGTGCCCGCCCAGATGGCCGCTGCGCGCGCCGTGGGCGCCGACCGGGTCGAGCTGTATACCGAACCCTACGCAGCTGCCTGGGGGACGGCAGACCAGGAAGCGCAACTGCAGGCCTATGCGGCGGCGGCCCGGGCGGCTTTGGATGCCGGGCTGGGCATCAATGCCGGCCACGACCTCAGCCGTGACAACCTGGCCGCCTTCGTGGCGCGCGTGCCGGGCCTGCTCGAAGTCTCCATCGGCCATGCGCTGATCGCCGACGCGCTGGAGCTGGGCTACGCCGAAACCGTGCGCGCCTACCAGCAGTGCATAGACCAGGGCATGGCGGCGCGCGCCTGAAGCTTTCGCGGAGCGAATCCATGATCTACGGCATCGGTACCGACATCTGCGACGTGCGCCGCATCCGCGCCAGCCTGGAGCGCCATGGCGACCGTTTCGCCGAGAAGGTGCTGGCCGAGGGCGAGCTGGCCACCTGGCGTGCCCGCCGCGCGCGCTGGCCTGAGCGCGGCATCCGCTTCGTGGCCACGCGCTTTTCCGCCAAGGAGGCCTTTTCCAAGGCCATAGGCATGGGCATGGTCATGCCCATGACCTGGCGCAGTTGCGAGGTCATCAAACTGCCCAGTGGCCAGCCTGCCATCGTGCTGCACGGCGCGCTCAAGGAATGGTTCGAGGCGCGCAACCTGCAGGTGCACCTGTCCGTGACCGACGAGAGCGACTACGCGGCCAGCTTCTGCGTGGTCGAGCGCCGCGCCTGATACCCGGCCAGCATGACGCTGGCTTTTTTGACTCCACAGGATTCATAGGAACTCCCGGCATGACCGAGCACGCACCCCTCATCATCGACATCGCCGGCAAGGCACTCACCGATGTGGACCGCCAGCGCCTGGCGCATCCGCTGGTCGGCGGCATCATCCTCTTTGCCCGCAACTGGGAAAGCCGCGATCAGCTGGTGCAGCTGTGCGCCGATATCAAGGCGGTGAAGCCCGATTTGCTGATCTGCGTGGACCATGAGGGCGGGCGCGTGCAGCGTTTTCGCGCTGACGGCTTCACGCACCTGCCGCCCATGCGCGCCTTCGGCCAGATGTGGATGGACGACGGCAAGGGCAGCAAGCACCGTGAAGGCAGCGGCGCCCTGGCCGCCATGAATGCCGCCACGGCGGCCGGCTACGTGCTGGGCACCGAGCTGCGTGCCTGCGGCGTGGATTTCAGCTTCACCCCGGTGCTGGACCTTGACTACGGTGCCAGCAGCGTCATCGGCGACCGCAGCTTCCACCGCGACCCGCGCGTGGTGGCCGCGCTGGCCCGCAGCCTCATGCACGGCCTGCTGCAGGCCGGCATGGGCAACTGCGGCAAGCACTTTCCCGGCCACGGCTTCGTCAAGGCTGATTCGCATGTGGATATTCCGGTCGATGGCCGCAGCCTCACCGCCATCCTGGGCGAGGACGCCGCGCCCTATCCCTGGCTGTCCAGCGTGCTCACGGCCGTGATGCCGGCCCATGTGATCTACCCCAAGGTGGACAAGCGCCCGGCCGGTTTTTCTGCCAAGTGGCTCAAGGACATCCTGCGCAGCCGCCTGCGCTACGACGGCGCCATTTTCAGCGACGACCTGAGCATGGAGGGCGCGCGCCGCATCGACGGCCAGCTCATCGGCTACACCGACGCGGCGCTGGCCGCGCTGGAGGCGGGCTGCGACATGGTGCTGCTGTGCAACCAGAGCCTGGGCCTGGGCGAGCATGTGGACGAGCTGCTGGCCGGCATGGAGGCCGCGCAGCGCAGCGGCCGCTGGCAGCCCGATGCCGACAGCGAATCGCGCCGCGTGGCCCTGCTGCCGGAGACCGTGCCCCAGCCCTGGGACGACCTCATGCGCCAGCCTGCCTATCTGCAGGCGCTGGACCTGCTGCCTTGATGGATTGAAGAATGCCGCCGCTGGCCGCTCCGAGGGCCAAGGCGGGCTTTGCAAAGGCATGCGCGTGTTGTAAAGGGCGCGTCGGCCGGTGTTTCACAGGAGAGTTTTCCCATGCGCGTTGGCGTGCTGACCGGAGGTGGCGACTGCCCCGGCCTGAATGCGGTGATCCGTGCGGTCACCAAGTCCCTGATCAACCACGGCCAGTGCGAGGTGTTGGGCATTGCCGACGGCTTCGAGGGCCTGATGCTCGACCCGCCCGGCGTCAAGCCGCTGGGCTGGGACGAGGTCTCGGGCATCCTGCATGTGGGCGGCACCATCCTGGGCACCAGCAACAGCGCCAACCCCCTGCGCGATGCGGCCACGCTGGAGCATGTGGGCCGCAATGTCCGGGCGCTGGGCCTGGACGTGGTGGTGGCCATCGGCGGCGACGGCACCATGAGCCTGGCGCATGGCCTGGCCGAACAGGTGGGGCTGACCTGCGTGGGCGTGCCCAAGACCATCGACAACGACATTGCCAATTGCGAGCGCAGCTTTGGCTTCGACACCGCCGTGGCAACGGCCACCGAGGCGCTGCGCCGCATCGAGAGCACGGCCAACAGCCACCACCGCGTGATGATCGTCGAGACCATGGGGCGCCATGCCGGATGGCTGGCGCTGGAGGCCGGCATTGCCGGCGCGGCCGACGTCATCCTGCTGCCCGAGATCGATTACGACCTGCAGGCCATCGTCGATTTCTGCCGGGGCCGCGAGCAGCGCCAGCGCTACACCATCATCTGCATCGGCGAGGGCGCCAAGGAAAGCGGCGCCAGCCTCACGGTGCGCGAGCGCATCGAGCAAAGCCCCGACCCGGTCCGCCTGGGCGGTGTCGGACATGTGCTGCGCGAGCGCCTGCAGCCCCACCTCAGGAGCGAGGTGCGCACCACGGTCCTCGGCCATGTACAGCGCGGAGGCGACCCCACGCCCTTTGACCGCGTGCTGGCCACGCAGTACGGCCACCATGCGGCGCAACTGGTGCTGTCGGGGCGCTTCGGCCGCATGGTCACGCTGCAGGGTGGCGAGATCGGCAGCGTGGAAATCTCCCGCGTGGCCAATACCCAGCGCACCGTGCCCCTGGACCACGGCCTGCTCACCATGGCGCGCGACATAGGCATTTGCCTGGGCGAGCCAGGCAAGCAGGATGCGCGGCCGGCCGCAGCCGGCAGCCACTGAGCCCGCCATGCGGCAGCAGGGACGTCTCACCGGCTGGAAGGACGAGCAGGGCTTTGGCTTCATCGAACCCGATGGAGGCGGCGCGCAGGTCTTTGTCCATATCAAGTCCTTCACCGATCGCCGCCGCAGGCCCGAGGGCGGAGAGCGTGTCAGCTATGTGCCCAGCCGCAACGCCCAGGGAAAATGGTGCGCGCAGGATGTGGCCTTCATTGGCGAACCAAGGACCGGCCGCCCGCAGCCTGCGCGGCGAAGCCGTGCCGGCATGCCTTCGCGGCCTCACCCACCTGTGCGAGGCCCGGTGGCGGTGGGCCTGGCCGCTGCCTTCTTCTGCGTGCTGCTGGCTGTTGCCTGGAGCGGCCGCATGCCCTGGACACTGGTCGGCCTGTATGGGGCGGCAAGCTTTGTGACCTTCATGGTCTATGGATTCGACAAGTCCGCCGCCAGGCACGACCGCTGGCGCACCAGCGAAAGCCGTCTGCACCTGCTGGCACTGCTGTGCGGCTGGCCCGGCGCGCTGCTCGCGCAGGGGCTGCTGCGGCACAAGTCCAGCAAGGCTTCATTCCAACTGGTGTTCTGGATTACCGTGGTGATCAACTGCGGCCTGCTGGCATGGCTGCTGTCATCGGCAGGTGCGCCGCTGCGGGCGCTGGCGCCCGGCATCTTCTGAAAATTGAAGGAACTGGCGATGACCCATGCTGGACCACGGCCCCAAATGCCCTCCGCCAACGATGCATCGCTGCAGACCTGGCAGGCGTCTTGGGATAGCGCCTGGTCCGCACTGGGTGCCAGCGCTCCGCAGCCTGTGCTGGCCCAACTGCTGCAAAGCTACAGCGAGCCCCAGCGCCACTACCACACGCTGCAGCATTTGGGCGAGGCCATGGGCCTGCTGCAACCGGCGCTGGGCCTGGCCGAGCACCCCGGCGAGGTGGCACTGGCGCTGTGGTTCCATGACGCTGTCTACCAAACACAAGCCAAGGACAACGAGGCGCGTAGCGCCGACTGGGCCGCCGCCGTGCTGCGTGAGCAGGGTCTGCCTGCCGATGTGGCCGGGCGCGTGCACGGCCTGATCATGGCGACTTGCCACGCTGCACAGCCGTCCGGAATCGACGCCCAACTGCTGGTGGATGCCGACCTGGGCATTCTGGCGGCCGACCCCCTGCGGTTTGCTGAGTACGAAGTGCAGGTGCGGGCCGAGTACGAATGGGTGCCCTTGCCGCTGTACCGCGCCAAGCGCCGCGAGGTGCTGCAGGGCTTCATGCAGCGCGAGGCCATCTACTGCACCGACTGGTTCCGGCAACGGCTGGAGGTGCGGGCGCGGCGCAACCTCGCGCAGGCGCTGGGTTTGTAGGCGGCGCCTGCGTCGGCGTCCTATGATCGGGGGCTGCTGCGGGCCGTGCAGGCCTGCCTCCCTCTCTTTCTTATCTTGCCCAGGCTCCGCCTGGCTCACAGGACGCGCAGATGACCACCCTTGGAACCCCTTACTCCCCCCATGCCACCAAAGTCATGCTGCTGGGCAGCGGCGAACTCGGCAAGGAAGTGCTGATCGCGCTGCAGCGCCTGGGCGTGGAAACCATTGCCGTGGACCGCTACGAGAACGCGCCCGGCCAGCAGGTGGCCCACCACGCGCGCACCATCACCATGAGCGATCCGGCCCAGCTCAAGGCCTTGATCGAGGCCGAGAAGCCCGACCTGGTCGTGCCCGAGATCGAGGCCATTGCCACGTCCATGCTCGAAGAGCTGGAAGCAGCCGGTGTGGTCACCGTGATCCCCACGGCCCGCGCCGCGCGCCTGACCATGGACCGGGAAGGCATCCGCCGCCTGGCCGCCGAGACGCTGGGCCTGGCCACCAGCCCTTATCGCTTCTGTGATTCGCAGCAGGAGCTGCAGGCCGCCATCGACGGCACCGATGGCCAGCCCGCCATCGGTTTCCCCTGCGTGGTAAAGCCCGTGATGAGCAGCTCGGGCAAGGGCCAGAGCAAGCTGGACGGCCCGGACGACGTGGCCAAGGCCTGGGACTACGCCATGGCCGGCGGCCGCGTGAGCCATGGCCGTGTGATCGTTGAGGGCTTCATCGACTTCGACTACGAAATCACCCAGCTCACGGTGCGCGCCAAGGGTGCGGACGGCCAGGTGCAGACGCATTTCTGCGATCCGATCGGCCACATCCAGCAGTCCGGCGACTATGTGGAGAGCTGGCAGCCCCATCCCATGCACCCGGCGGCGCTGCAGAAGTCGCGCGACATCGCCAAGGCGGTGACCGATGACCTGGGCGGCCTGGGCCTGTTTGGCGTGGAGCTGTTCGTCAAGGGCGAGCAGGTCTGGTTCAGCGAAGTCTCGCCGCGCCCGCACGACACGGGGCTGGTCACGCTGGCCACGCAGTGGCAAAGCGAGTTCGAGCTGCATGCGCGCGCCATCCTGGGCCTGCCCGTGGATGCCTCGCTGCGCAACCCCGGAGCCAGCGCCGTGATCTATGGCGGGCAGGATGCCGAAGGCCTGGTGTTCGACGGCGTGGACGAGGCCTTGGCCGTGCCGGGCACGGACCTGCGCCTGTTCGGCAAGCCAGAGAGCTTCGTCAAGCGCCGCATGGGCGTGGCCCTTGCGCGCGCCCAGGATGTGGAGCAGGCGCGCACCAACGCCAAGCTGGCCGCCAGCAAGGTCCGGCCGCGCAAGCCCTGAGGCGCGCTGCTCAATGGCGAAGCCGCCGTCCCTTTGCCGGGCGGCGGCTTTTTTCATGCGGTGTCGGCCTTAGTTGGTCGTGTGCATGGGCGGCTGCGAGGGCTGGGCATCATGCGGCGTGGTCAGCCGGATGGCGCGCTCCTCCTCGCCATGGCTGGCATGCTCGCCATCCACACCCAGGCCGCCCTTCCAGCGCCGGACCACGCGCTGGAAGATCAGCGAGTTGGGGATCTGCAGCAGGTTGGGTGAGCCATCGGGCGCATGGGCGTCCTGCAAGGTGGTGTAGAGCATGTTGATGTCGATCACGCGGCCCTTGGCACCGGGCTTTTCGGCCGTGTCCAGCACCTCGATGTAGTCACCCAGGCGAAAGGGCCCGACGATGACGATGAGCAGGGCGCAGAACAGGTTGGACAGCACGCTCCAGGCCGCGAAGAAGGCCACGGCGCCCACGGTGGCAAAGCCGGTGAAGGCCGTCCACAGCACGGTGGCCGAGACGCCCAGGCGCTCCAGTACCAGCGGCACGGTGGCGGCGATGAGAATCCAGCGGAACACGCCGCGCAGCGGCACCAGCAGCTCCGGCGGCAGGCCGTAGTGCCGGCCCGCGCGTGCGATCAGCCGGCGAACCAGGCGATTGAGCAGCCAGGCCGCGCCGATGATCAGCAGGATCTGGGCACCGGGGATGATGAACTCCAGCCAATCCTGCATCCAGGTGGGCAGGTGCGCTTGAAAACGACGCATAACTTCAAACATTCAGGAAACAGGAATCCGCTTTCGGGACCCGGATGCGCAGCTCGCGCGCGCCCGGCGTTGAGCTGCGATCGTAAGCGCAGGCGCAAGGCCCGGCAGTCAGGTGCGGCGCTGCTCCACCGTGTCCATCTGCATCTCGAAGCTGAAGAAGCGGTCGCGCCCCTGCGCCTTGGCCGCGTACAGTGCCTGGTCGGCGCGCATGAGCATGGCTTCGGCGCTGGTGTATTCGTCGGGAATGCAGGTGGTGATGCCGCCCGACAGCGTGAGACCCGATTCATGGGGCGAATCGGGGTGGCGTATGCGCAGCACGCGCAGCATCTGGCCCACGGCGCGCGCAAACGTCATGGCGCCCGAGCGCGGCGTGCGCGGCAGGATGAGCGCGAATTCCTCGCCGCCATAGCGCGCCGCCACGTCACGGGGGCGTACGCAGACCTCGCGCAGCAGGCGTCCGATCTGTTTCAGGCATTCATCGCCATGCACGTGGCCATAGGTGTCGTTGTAGCGCTTGAAATGGTCCAGGTCGCAGAGCATCAGCGTCAGCGGCTGGCCTTCGCGGCGGGCCGAGGCGATCTCTGCATGCAGGATGCGGTCGAAGCCTCGGCGGTTGACCAGGCCCGTGAGCTGGTCGAGCTCGACCATTTCGTTGAGCTTCTGGTTGGCCTCGTGCAGCTCGGCCGACAGCGATACCAGGCGCCGGCGCATGTCCAGCAGGCGGCGCATGGCGCGCAGCTTGGCCACGAGCACGATGGGCTTGACGGGCTTGACCAGGTAGTCGTCGCCTCCGGCCTCGATGCCGCGCCACACATCCAGGTCATTGTCCAGGCCGGACAGGAAGATGACGGGCGTCCACTCGCCGGGCTCGGCCTCGCGCAGCTGGCGGGCAACCCAGTAGCCATCCTCGCCGGGCAGGCGGATGTCCAGCAGCACCAGGTCGGGGCGCTGCTCGCGGAACAGCACCAGGGCGCTGGGGCCATCGGCGGCCTCCAGCACGCGGGTCACACCCGCGTGCAGCAGCTCGCTGACCAGGCTGGTGCGCACCGAGGCCTGGTCTTCCACGACCAGCACGCAAAAGGGCGCGGACTCGTCCGTTGGCTTGGCGAAGCGTGCTCCGCTGGGCTCGATGGCGGGGGAGTCGGCGCTGTCGGTGGGCAGGGGAGGTGGGGCGGGGGGCATGGCCTTCATGGTTGCGAAACCAGGAATGGATCAAGGGGCCGCGCAGTGCGCGGCGGGGGATGGCGCCAGTGTAAGTCGGGTGTCGCGTCCGTGTGCGATTGTGTGCAACGGGGCTTTTGCTAGGCCAGCGGCAGATCCGTGCGGGCGCGGCTGGCCTCGTCATGCCACTGCACAAAGGCGTCGGCAGCCGGGCAGATGCGCGGGTTGCCCAGTTGCTGCAGCAGCCTGCAGGCAGCAAAGCACTGGGCTTTGCTGTCATAGGCAAGTGCCCACTGGCGGCGCTCCTCTTGCCGGTCTTCGGGAATGGGCCAGCTGCGCAGCGAGGTGGATAGGCCGGTCAGGCCCATGCGCCAGGGCTTGCCGGAGACACGTGCGCGAAAGCATTGCTGGCGCTCGCACAGCAGGGCATAGAGCGGATCCACCTGCAGGGCGTCGAACAGCCGCCCGACGGCCGGATCGTCCGATGCGAAATCGGCATGCGTGACGATGACGCGCAGGCCCTTGGGTGTTTCGTAGACGCGCAGGCCCCAGTCGGGGTGGCTTTGTTGGAAGGTCTGCACGCGCTCCATGGCGCGGGTGGCCGGCGAGTCCGTGGCCGCACGCTGGCGCGCCTGGCGTGCTTCCCACCAGCGCTGCACGCGCCGCATGGCCAGGAACAGCAGCAGCACGACCAGTGCCGTGGCCACCATCCGCGAATTGTTCTTGTGCGGTGCCAGCCGGGCCAGCCAGATGGCGACCGAAGCCAACAACAGCAGGGTCACGACGGGAAAGCGCACGGCGCTGGGCGGCTCGGGCAGGTCGATATCGGCGATGGCCACGCCCTCGGTGTTCAGGCAGTGGGCGCCGTAGCTGTTGCGCGTCATCACCGTGCCGTCGCGGCGCTGCAGGACTTCTTCGCGGATGGGGGTGGTGAAGCCGTCGAGCGCGTACTCGTTCTTCCATTCCATGCGAGGCTCGCCCTTTGGAAGCGCCGCATTGCGGGCGGCTTCCAGGGCCTTGGCGGCACGCTCCTGGGCGTGGGCCTGGGCGGCTTCCTGGCTGGTGTCGGACCATCCCCAGCGCTGGACGGTGATGCCGTGGGTGGGGCGGCTTTCATGCCGCAGGCGCGCCTGCGCCCAGTAGGTGGGGATGTGCATGGCGAGCCAGTATAGGGAAAAGCCGCCTGGCTCCCAAGGGAACGCAGGCGGCTTCAGTTGGTAACGCGCGCAGGCGCTGGATGCCGTGGGTTTTACTGTTCGCGGCGCAGGGCAGGGAACAGGATCACGTCGCGAATGCTGGCGCTGTCGGTCAGCAGCATCATCAGGCGGTCGATGCCGATGCCGCAGCCGCCCGTGGGGGGCATGCCGTACTCGAGGGCACGCACGAAGTCGTGGTCGAAGTACATGGCTTCGTCGTCGCCACCGTCCTTGGCCTGGACCTGGGCATTGAAGCGCGCGGCCTGGTCCTCGGCGTCGTTGAGCTCGGAAAAACCGTTGCCGAATTCGCGGCCCGTGATGTACAGCTCGAAGCGCTCGGTGACCTCGGGGCGCTCGTCATTGGCGCGCGCCAGCGGCGAGATCTCGGTGGGGTGCTCCATGATGAAGGTGGGCTGCCAGAGCTTTTCTTCCACCACTTCCTCGAAGTACAGCACCTGCAGGCTGGCCAGGGTGCGGGCGGACAGGCGGTCCTTTTCTTCCGTCATGCCCAGCTTGCGCAGCGCATTGGTCAGCCATTCGCGGTCGGCCACCTTGTCGCCGGCTTCGGTGAACTTGACGATGGCCTCGGGAATGGTCAGGCGCTGGAAGGGCTGGGACAGGTCCACGGGCTTGCCGCCGTAGGTCAGCTGCAGCGTGCCCACGGCCTTTTGCGCGGCGTCGCGCACCAGGGCCTCGGTGTAGTCCATCAGGTCGCGGTAGTTCCAGTAGGCCGCGTAGAACTCCATCATGGTGAACTCGGGGTTGTGGCGAACCGAGATGCCTTCGTTGCGGAAGTTGCGGTTGATCTCGAACACGCGCTCGAAGCCGCCGACCACCAGGCGCTTGAGGTACAGCTCGGGCGCGATGCGCAGGTACATCTCCTGGTCCAGCGCGTTGTGGTGGGTGACGAAGGGCTTGGCGTTGGCGCCGCCGGGAATGGGGTGCAGCATGGGCGTTTCCACTTCCAGGAAGCCGTGCTCCACCATGAATTCGCGGATGCCCGAGACGGCCTTGCTGCGTGCGATGAAGCGGCGGCGGGCCTGCTCATCCATCATCAGGTCCACGTAGCGCTGGCGCACCTTCTGCTCCAGGTCGGCCATGCCGTGGAACTTGTCGGGCATGGGGCGCAGGCTCTTGGTGAGCAGGCGCAGCGTCTGCACCTTGACCGACAGCTCGCCGGTCTTGGTCTTCATCAGCGTGCCCTCTGCGCCCAGGATGTCGCCCAGGTCCCAGCGCTTGAAGGCCGCATAGACCTCCTCGCCCACGGTGTCGCGCGTAATGTACAGCTGGATGCGGCCGTGCGTGGGGCCCAGCGATCCGTCCTGGATGGTGGCAAAGCTGGCCTTGCCCATGACGCGCTTGAGCATCATGCGGCCGCCCAGGCTGACCTGCACGGCTTCGGCGTCCAACTGCTCGGCGCTCTTGTCGGCATGGGCCTGCTGCAGCGCCTCGGCGCGGTCGGCGGGCTTGAAGTCGTTGGGGAAGGCCACGCCGCCCTGTTCACGGACCTGTTCGCGCAGGGCCTTGAGTTTTTCGCGGCGCTCGGCGATGAGTTGGTTTTCGTCCTGGGGAGCGGTCTGGTCCGCTGCGGATGGGGTGTTGTGTTCGGTCATGACAATGAGCGCCAGCGCAAAACGCCGAGGGGCCGGAAAAAAGCCGGGGGAAAAAAGCGGGAAAAGCCGAAAAAAGCCAGGCGCAAAGGGCTGGAGGGCGCAGAGGCGGCAGCAAATGCCACCGGCAAGCCCCGCAGCTGGCGGGCTGAATCCGCGATTTTAAGTTTTTTGGCGCGCTTTCGGTGCGCGGTGCTGCCAATGTGCCGGACGCCGCTGCGGTATGACGCTGCAGTCCTGCCAAATCGTCAGTGCCCGGCGGACGGGGAGCCGGGTGCCGGGCCCTGGGCATGGCCTATGCCGCTGCGCTCCAGCACATCGGCCACGAGCTCCAGCCGCACCAGCGGGCTGTCCAGCGCCATCAGTTGCTGTTTGATGGAGACCGGCATGGGCAGCAGCTCGGTCCAGCGGTTGGCCACCCAGCCGCAGTCGCCCATCTGTTCGGCGCTGGGCAGCCGGGCATGGTCTGCGTCTGTGGAGCGCGCGTGCAGCTGCATCAGCACCTGGGCCAAGGCCTGGGCGGTGGCGAGCAGGTGGCTGGGGATGGGTACAGCGGCATCGGCAGGCAGCATCTGCACATCGGCCACCCACAGGCCGTGGGGCAGTTGGCGGTGCTCCTGCATGCGAAAGCGCTGCGTGCCTTCGCACTGCAGGTGCAGCAGGCCGGGCTGGGGCTGCTGCAACTGGACGATGCGGGCCAGCGTGCCCACGGCGTGCAATTGCTCGGCGGCAGCGCCAGCCTTGCGCACTTCGCTGCCGGCCTGCAGCGCCACCACGCCGAAGGGAGCGCCCGTGCGCTCGCACTTGCGGATCATGTCCAGATAGCGGACTTCAAAGACGCGAAGGCTCAGCAGGCCTTGGGGAAAGAGGACGCTGCCCAGGGGGAACAGCGGCAGGGAGTGCAGTGCGGTAGGGGCGGTCATGTGATGGGCGGGATGCGGCAGCTATCATCCCATGCTGTGCCAAGGCCGGATGGCCGTGGTCCGATCTTCCTCCCGCAGTCCTACAACGCCATGCTTTTTCAGATCGTTTCCTTTTTGCTCGACGTGGTCGTTGGCCTGTTGACCGGCGTATGCCTGCTGCGCATGTACATGCAGGCCCAGCGCGTGCCCTTCGGCAACCCCGTGGGGCAGCTGGTGTTTGCGCTGTCCGACTGGATCGTGATGCCGCTGCGCCGCATCATCAAGCCGGCCGGGCGCTGGGACATGTCCAGCCTGATCGCCGCCTTCCTGCTGCAGATGCTGCAGTTCGTGCTGCTGTGGCTGTTGATGGGTGGGCAGTCCACCGTGGTTGCCCTGCCCTGGCTGGCGCTGTGCGGCCTGGCGCGCGTGGCGCTGTCGGGCATGGTGGGCGTGCTGCTGATCTATGCCATCTTGTCGTGGGTGCAGCCGCAGTCGCCGATGTATGGCGTGCTGCAGCGCCTGTCCGAGCCCATGCTGCGGCCCATCCGCCGTGTTGTTCCGCTGATCGGCGGTATCGATCTGTCGGCACTGGTGGCTCTGGTGCTGCTGCAGATCGCGCTGATGGTGCTGGGGTATATCCAGGGTTCGGGCCTGATGCTGCTGGCCTGATTTCCCTGGTTTCCTGGACGTGAAAAAGCCGCCGCAGGCATCAACCTGCGGCGGCTTTTTTTGTGTCTGCGCGAGGCTTTACTGGACCGCGTCGGCCGGCAGGCGCTGCAGCATGGCAAGCGATGCGGCGATGCGGTCGCGCAGCTCGCGGCGGTCCACGATCATGTCCACGGCGCCCTTGTCCTGCAGGAACTCGGCGCGCTGGAAGCCTTCGGGCAACTTCACGCGCACGGTGGTCTCGATCACGCGCGGGCCGGCGAAGCCGACCAGGGTCTTGGGCTCGGCAATGACGATATCGCCGACGAAGGCAAAGCTGGCGGAGACGCCACCGAAGGTGGGATCGGTCAGCACCGAGACGTAGGGCAGGCCCTTCTTGGCCAGGCGCGTGAGCGCGGCATTGGCCTTGGCCATCTGCATCAGGCTCAGCAGGCCTTCCTGCATGCGCGCACCGCCCGTGGCGGTGAAGCAGATGAAGGGGACCTTCTGCTCGATGGCGGTCTCGACACCGCGCACGAAGCGCTCGCCGACCACAGAGCCCATGGAGCCGCCCATGAACTCGAACTCGAAGCAGGCTGCGACCACGTTGACGCTCTTGATGGCGCCGCCCATGACGACCAGGGCATCGGTCTCGCCGGTGTTCTCCAGCGCTTCCTTGAGGCGCTCGGGGTACTTGCGGCTGTCCTTGAACTTCAGGGCATCGACGGGGATGACTTCCTGGCCGATTTCATAACGGCCTTCGGCATCCAGGAAATGGTTCAGGCGGGCGCGGGCGCCGATGCGGTGATGGTGGCTGCAGCTGGGGCAGACGTTCTGGTTTTTCTCCAGATCGGCCTTGTAGAGCACGGTCTCGCAGCTCGGGCACTTGATCCACAGACCCTCGGGGATCTGCTGGTGGCGATCCGTGGGGTTGGTTTGCTGGATTTTGGCAGGCAGGAGTTTTTCAAGCCAGGACATGGTGTTTCCTTTTCAGGCGCAGGGCATGCGGCACCGGGCCGCATGCAAGGGCTGCATTATGCGACCTACGCGTCGAGTGCCTTGCGCACGCCGCGCAGGAAGTCGATGGTCAGGGGGACGATCTTTTCGTGGGGCTGGCCGTCCAGCATCTCGATGATGCGGCTGCCGATGACCACGGCATCGGCCACCCGGCCAATGGCCTGGGCCGTGGCCGCGTCGCGGATGCCGAAGCCCACGCCCACAGGAATGCTCACATGCTCGCGGATGCGCGGCAGCATGGCTTCCACGGCCGCCGTGTCGAGCGTGCCTGCTCCGGTCACGCCCTTGAGCGAGACGTAGTAGACATAGCCGCTGGCCACGCGCGCCACCTGCTGCATGCGCTCGGTGGTGGAGGTGGGCGCCAGCAGGAAGATGAGGTCCATGTCGCGCGCACGCAGTTGCGCGGCGAACGCCTCGCACTCCTCGGGCGGGTAGTCCACGATGAGCAGGCCGTCGACGCCGGCCTCGGCCGCATCGTCCACGAAGCGGTCATTGCCGTGGATCTGGTCGTAGCGCTCCACCGGGTTGGCGTAGCCCATCAGCACCACGGGCGTGGTCTGGTTCTTCTGGCGGAACTCGCGCACATAGGCCAGCACCTGCACCAGGCCCACGCCATTGGCGATGGCGCGGTCGCCTGCCTTCTGGATGGTGGGGCCGTCGGCCATGGGGTCCGAGAAGGGCACGCCCAGCTCGATCACGTCGGCGCCGGCCTCCACCATGCCGTGCATCAGCGATGGCGTGATGGCCGCGAACGGGAAGCCTGCGGTGATGTAGGGGATCAGGGCCTTGCGGCCTTCTTCCTGGAGTTTGGCGAAAGTCGTGGTGATGCGGCTCATTGAGCTGCTCCTCCCTTGACCGTGAGCCCGCGCATGGAGGGACGGTCGTAGTAATCGGCGCCCGAGAGGTCGGCCACGGTGCCGATGTCCTTGTCGCCGCGACCGGACAGGTTCACGAGGATGGACTGGTCGGCGCGCATGGTCTTGGCCAGTTGCATGGCATAGGCCACGGCATGGCTGGACTCCAGGGCGGGAATGATGCCTTCGGTGCGGCACAGGTAGTGGAAGGCGTCCAGCGCCTCCTGGTCGGTGATGCCCACGTACTGGGCCCGGCCCAGTTCCTGCAGCCAGGCGTGCTCGGGGCCGACGCCGGGGTAGTCGAGGCCGGCGCTGATGCTGTGCGTCTCGGTGATCTGGCCGTTCTCGTCCTGCAGGATGAAGGTGCGGTTGCCGTGCAGCACGCCGCTGCTGCCGCGCTGCAGCGAGGCCGAGTGCTTGCCGCTGTCCAGGCCTTCGCCGGCCGCCTCCACGCCAATCAGGCGCGTGTTCTCGAACGGGATGTAGGGGTGGAAGATGCCCATGGCATTGCTGCCGCCGCCCACGCAGGCGACCACGGCATCAGGCTGGCGGTCGGCGCCCAGGAATTCGGGCATCTGCGTCAGGCATTCCTCGCCGATCACCTTCTGGAAGTCGCGCACCATCGCCGGGTAGGGATGGGGGCCGGCAACGGTGCCGATGATGTAGAAGGTGTTGTCCACGTTGGCCACCCAGTCGCGCATGGCCTCGTTGAGCGCGTCCTTGAGCGTGCGGCTGCCCGACTCCACCGGCACCACGGTGGCGCCCAGCAGGCGCATGCGGTAGACGTTGGGGCTTTGGCGCTTCACGTCCTCGGCACCCATGTAGACGATGCATTCGAGGCCGTAGCGCGCGCAGATGGTGGCCGTGGCCACGCCGTGCTGGCCGGCGCCCGTCTCGGCAATGATGCGGGGCTTGCCCATGCGCCGGGCCAGCATGGCCTGGCCGATCACGTTGTTGATCTTGTGCGCGCCCGTGTGGTTGAGGTCTTCGCGCTTGAGGTAGATCTGCGCGCCGCCCATCTCGCGCGACATGCGCGCCGCGTGGTAGACGGGCGAGGGGCGGCCGACGAAGTGGGCCAGCTCGGACTGGAATTCGGCAACGAATTCCGGGTCGTTCTGGTACTTGGCGTAGGCGTCGCGCAGCTCGGTCAGAGCGTGTGTCAGGGTTTCGCTGGCAAAGCTGCCGCCGAAGCGGCCGAAGTGGCCGGATGCGTCAGGGTACTGGTATTCGAACATGGCTTGTCTGCAAAAGTTGGTCATCGGCCGCGCGCACGGCGGCGATGAATCGGTGTATCTTGCCGGCGTCCTTGATGCCCCTGAGGGGCTTGCCGTCGGGACCATCGGCCTCGACGCCGGAACTGACATCAACGGCCAGCGAGAGTCCTCGCGGGCGCACTTGCAAGATGCCATCGGTCACGTTTGCAGGCGTGAGTCCACCAGACAAAACGAGGTGAGAGGCGACGTTTGGTGGAAGGAGTGACCAATTGAATGCTTTTCCGCCACCACCATAGCCGTCGACATGGGCGTCGAGCAGTATGGCCTGGGCTTTCGAGTAACGCTGGGCATATTCTACGAGGTCGAAGCGCGCGGCGTCGGGACCAAGGGGAATGCGTGCGGCGCGCAGGAAGGCGCGGGTGCCGCCCGATGTGGCGGCAAGGCAGTCCTCGGGGGACTCGTCGCCGTGGAACTGCACGCAGGCGCCCGGGATGGCGGCGCAGGCAGCCATCACGTTGGCGGCGCTTTCATTGACGAACAGCAGCACCGGGGTCACGAAGGGCGGCAGGCGCCGCGCCAGTTCTGCAGCGCGCTGCACCGTCACGGCGCGCGGACTGGGGGCGTAGAGCACAAAACCCACGGCATCGGTGCCCGCAGCCACGGCGGCGTCCACGTCCTGTTCGCGGGTGAGTCCGCAGATCTTGATTCGAGTGCGCTGCATGGGGACTGAAGAATGGGGGAGGGCTTGTCCGTTCACGGGAGCCAATCATAGGCCGGGCTGCGCGAAGGAAGGCCCCATGAAGGATCGTATACGGGGCCCAGAAAGTACAGGCCGTCGGGCGAGAAGGTGGGCGCGGCGGCATCGCGGGAACGGGCGTCCAGTACCTGCTGCATCCACTGCGGCGCATATGCGCCCTGGCCGATGGCGATCAGGCAGCCCATGATGTTGCGCACCATGTGATGGAGGAAGGCGCTGCCTTCGAACTCGAAGCGCCAGTAGCAGCATTCCATGGCCGCGTCGCCGGGCCGCATGGAGCTGGCTGCGGCCATCTGGGCGCCATCGCCTGCCATGCGGCGGGTGATGGACAGGCGGTGCAGCGTCTTGACGGGGGACTTTGCCTGGCAGCCCGACGCGCGGAACGAGCTGAAGTCGTGCTCGCCCAGCAGGTGCCGGGCGGCGGCCTGCATGGCATCACCATCGAGCGCATGGAACACCCAGCCCACGCGCCCGGCCTCCACGCTGGGGCGCACGGGCGATTGCAGCAGCACATAGGCATAGCGCCTTGCCGTGGCACAGGCGCGCGAATGGAAGGCATCGGGCACGGGCTGGGCCCATTGCACGGCAATGTCCGGCGGCAGGAAGGTGTTGGTGCCACGGACCCAGGAGAACGGGGCCCTGTCCAGCGGCGTGTCGAAGTGGACGACCTGCATGAGGCCGTGCACGCCGGCATCGGTGCGGCCCGCGCAGAGGGTGTGCACCTCCTGAGCGGCAAAGCGGCCCAGGGCCGCTTCGAGATGGTCTTGAATGGTGTTGCCAGACAGCTGGCTTTGCCAGCCGCTGTAGCGCTGGCCGTTGTAGGCGACGCCGAGGGCTACGCGCATTGCGAGGCCTCCGGCATGGGTTGGGTGTGCATCAAGTTGTCAGTTTTCCATGGCGGCTTGCACCACCCTGTCACGCGAAACCGGTGCGGCGCCTGGGCAGGCGCCGCCGGGCTTCAATCTATCTCGGCCAGCAGGCGCTGGGCCTTGGCCTTGAGATCGCCGTGGGCCTCGGCGATCACTTCCTCGATCAGTGTACGGGCTCCGTCACTGTCGCCGATGGCGTTGAACTCCTGGGCCAGTGCGAGCTTGGTGGCCAGCGGGTCCTCAGGAGCCGAGGGCGGGGTTGCCACGGCAGGGGTGTCGTTGCCCAGGTCCAGGGACAGGCTGCCCAGGTCGAATTCCAGCGACTCGGCCGGTTCCGGCTTGGCCTTGGCCGCCGTCTCCAGCACGCCGCCTGCCTGGGGCGTTGCCGGCGTTGGGGCGGGTGCCTCCGTGCTCAGGCCTTCCAGGTTGAACTCCATGGCGTCCAGGGACAGCAGCTCGGTCTTGGCATGGCTGTCGTCCGTGGTGGAGCTGGTCAGGGGCGAGGGCTCGGTGGCCGGGAAGCTGTCGGCCGCCTGCGTGCCGGGCATGTCCAGCGACAGCATCTCGGTCGGCTGCATGCCGTCCATGGCGTTGCTGTGGTTCAGGGCGTCCGTCAGCGAGGCGTGGGCCGTGGGCTGGAAGCTGGGCATGTCCAGCGATGCAACGGGTGGCTCGACGTGGGGCTCGATGCGAGGTGTGTCGTCCTTTGCGGAGGGCGTGGCTTCCAGCGGCGCGCGCAGCGTGGGCTCCAGCGCTGCGAAGTCCTGTTCGCTGGGCATGGGGGCCGGTGCGGGAAGGGGGCTGGCGTGCTGCGCGGGCAGGCTGGCATCGGCCAGGCCGCCGGGCAGGTCCATGTTGAGGTCCATGTCCAGGTCCATGGGCAGGGTGGCAGGGCCTTCGCGGTGCGCATCCATGTCCAGGGGGCGGCTGGCCAGCGAGGCGGCAGCCAGTCCGGCAGCAGCCACTGCGGCGCCACCGGCAACGGCGGCACCAGACAGGGGCGCGGCGCCTGCAGGCTGGTAGAGGGCGTTTTCCGGGTCCAGGATGCGGCCCTGGTCGGCCAGGCGCTGCCAGTCCACGCCCTTGCCCTGGGTCAGGCCATGCAGGGTCTGCGCGACGGCCTCGAAGGCCTTGCGGTCATGGCGCTTGGCGTAGATGTCGGCCAGCTTCTGGTGCAGTGCGGTGCGGTTGGGGTCGGTGCGCAGCGCTTCCTTGAGGATTTCCTCTGCCTGCAGGTCGCGGCCATAGGCCAGGTAGACGTCGGCCTCGGCCACGGGGTCCACATCGCCCGCATCAAGCTGGCTGGGCGAGTAATGCATGGAGGTGCCGGACAGCTGGCTCGAAGTGCCGGTGTCCACGCGTTGGCCGCCGCTGGCGCCAAAGAAGGAGTCGGCTGCCAGCTGGCTGTCGCCAAAGGCGCTTTCGCTGGAGGCGGCAGCGGCGCGGCGGCGCTGCATGACGCGGTAGCCGCCATAGCCCAGCAGCAGGGCCAGCAGGGCAGCACCGGCCAGCGGGATGGTGGGGTCTTCCAGCAGCGTATCGATGAAGCTGGGCTCGGCGATCGGCGCGACGGGGGCGGGTGCCGGCTTGGGCTTCGGCGGCTCGGCCGGAGCGGGCGTGGCGGGCACGGCTTCTGCAGCAGGCGCTGCCGAGCCGGCTGCATTGGCTGCGGCGTCTGGAGCAGCGGTGGGCGCAGCGGCCGCAGCAGCTGCATCGGCAGGCGCCGCCGGGGCCGCGGGAGTTGTCTGGGGTGCTGCAGCTTCAGGCGCTGCAGGCACGGTCGGCGCGCCCGGCACAGCGACGCCGTTTGCCGTGCCGCTGGCTGCCGAGGCAGGTGCTGCAGCACCACCTTCGGCCGGCTTGGTGGCGGCGGCGATCTGGCTCAGCTCGGACATGTTGCGCTGCAACTCGGCCGTGCGCGATGCCTGGTCGTCCGACTGCTTTTGCTTGGCCAGGCGCTCGTCGGCCTCCACGCCCTTGACGGCGCCCTTGGACAGGGTGAGCTTGTCGGGTGCTGCGGTGGACGGCTTGCGGTCTTCGACCTGGGCCTGGACGCTGCCCGATGCTTCACGATTGGCCGATGCCACGGGCGCGGCCGGCGCGGCGCTGGCCAGCTGGCGGCGGAACTGGTTGAAATCGCGGGACTGGGCGGCAACGATCTGGCGCGCTTCGCGCGGCGAGGTGGCCTGGGCCGTGGCTTCGTCCGGCACGGTGAGCACGGCGCCGGAGCGCATGCGGTTCACATTGCCGTTGATGAAGACCTTGGGATTGGTGCGCAGCATGGCCACCAGCATCTGGTCCAGCGAAACGCCGGCTGGCAGGTGGGCGGCGGCGATGCGGCCTGCCGTGTCCCCAGCCTTGATGCGGACTTCGGAGGCCTCGGACGACGCGGGAGCCGCTGCGGCGCGCTCGCGGGCTGCCGGGGCGGCACGGCGCGCGGCTGCTGGCGCGGGGCGGCTTTCCTCGGTGTTGCCTGCAGCGGCTTGCGATGCAGCGGGGGCTGCGCGGCGCGGCGCGGCGGCAGGCTCGGGTGCCGATGCCTGGGCTGCAGCCGTCACGGCAGGCGGGAGCTTTTGCAGGGTGGGCGGGTCCAGCAGCAGGGTGTAGTTGCGCTGCAGGTTGCCCGAAGCCCAGCTGGCGTCGATCACCAGATCGACAAAGGGTTCGTTGACGGGCTGTGTGCTTGTGAGGCGCAGCACGGCCGAGCCATCCGCGCGGCGCTGCACGCTGACGCGCACCTGGCTGGCGGTGGCGTTGTACTCCATGCCCTGGGTGCGGAAGACGCCGGGAGAGGCCACGCCCACGCGCAGGCCTTCGGCTTCAGCGGCGGTGATCTGGGGGATTTCGACTTCGGCACGCAGGGGCTCGCCCAGGGCCGATTGCACGTTCACCCGGCCCAGAGCCAGTGCCCAGGCCTCGGAGGCGGGCAGTGCGACCGAGACGACGGCCGCAGTGGCCAGCACAGAGAGTTTCCAACGATGCATAAAGCGTCAAACCTGTGTGGATGCAATTGGGCAGGCACTATTGTTATTGTGGGAATGCCCGCGCTTGCACATGTAATTGAAATTTACCCGGGGATAGATGGCACGCCATCTACCAAGGTGCTTGGGTCGCATTGTCGGCCACGCTATAGGATCGCAAGCGTCTGGTTGCCGGCGAACGCCAATAGTTGTTGTCGAACGGCAACGAGAAGAAACACAATGTATCTTTGGTGATTGTAGGCAACCACCTACAGCCAATGGACAAGAGACCTGGGCATTGTGCCCAATTGCCCAGGGCTTAAAGCCGAAAAAAGCGCCATGTCCCGGCCCGGGACATGGCGCTTTTTGTGTTGGCTCAAGCCGGCGATGCTCAGGCGGCGAGCAGGATGCGCAGCATGCGGCGCAGCGGCTCGGCGGCGCCCCACAGCAGCTGGTCACCGATCACGAAGGCCGACAGGTACTCGGGGCCCATGTTCAGCTTGCGCACGCGGCCCACGCCGACTTCCAGGCCGCCGGTGATGGCGGCAGGGGTCAGTTCCTTGACGGTGATGGCGCGGTCGTTGGGAACCCACTTCACCCAGGGGTTGCCGGACTTGATGATGGCTTCCAGCTCTTCCAGGGGCAGGTCCTTCTTGAGCTTGAGGGTCAGCGCCAGGCTGTGGCAGCGCATGGCGCCGATGCGCACGCACAGGCCATCGACAGGGATGGTCTGCTCGGTGCCCAGGATCTTGTTGACCTCGGCCTGGCCCTTCCACTCTTCCTTGGACTGGCCGTTGTCCAGCTGTGCATCGATCCAGGGGATCAGGCCACCGGCCAGCGGTGCGCCGAAGAATTCGGTGGGCACGTCGGTGCGGATGGTCTGGGCCACCTTGCGGTCGATGTCCAGGATGGCGGATGCGGGCGTGGCCAGTTCGTCGGCCACGGCAGCGTGCACCACGCCCATGCCCTTGAGCAGTTCGCGCATGTGGTTGGCGCCGCCACCGGAGGCTGCCTGGTAGGTCATGGAGCTGACCCATTCCACGAGACCGGCCTTGAACAGGCCGCCAAGGCCCATCAGCAAGATGGAGTTGGTGCAGTTGCCGCCAATCCAGTTCTTGCCGCCCGCGGCGAGCTTGGACTGGATCAGGCCTTCATTGACGGGGTCGAGCACGATGACGGCATCGCCTTCCATGCGCAGCGACGAGGCGGCATCGATCCAGTGACCGTTCCAGCCCGAGGCGCGCAGCTGGGGGAAGACTTCCTTGGTGTAGTCGCCGCCCTGGCAGGTGATGATGATGTCGCACTTGGACAGCTCGGCAATGTCGTTGGCATTGCGCAGCTCGGTGTGGGTCTTCGCCATGGCCGGGGCCTTGCCGCCGGCGTTGGAGGTGGAGAAGAACACGGGCTCGATCAGGTCGAAGTCGCCCTCTGCCTGCATGCGGTCCATCAGCACGGAGCCGACCATGCCGCGCCAGCCGACGAGGCCTACCAATTGCTTGCTCATTTTTGAAACGCCCTTTCAGTGTGAAAACAGTGCTTGATCAAGACTGTTGTCGCCCGGCTCGTCTAGGCCAGGTGAGGGCGCACGACGAACCGGGCTGGGTCAGCCTTTGATTGTCGTAATGGTTGTGGAGGTGATTGCGCGCGCAGCCACACCAGCCAGGGCGGCGGGTGCAATGTTCAGCAGGAGGAACGGGCGGGCGGCAAACATAAGAGACGTCATTCTATCGAATACGCCAGGAAAGAGAATGTCTGTTTTGATGAATATCTTCGTCGAATCGGCGAAAACCGAACGTCTATTTTGACGTTTTGCCATGTTGTGGCGAAGCAGGGCAGTGCCTGCCCGCCACAGGGACAGCCGCAAGCCGGGAGGCTGGCGGCCGTCATGGACTTCAGGCCAGTGCGGCCACCACGGCATCGCCCATCTCGCGGGTGGAGACCTTGGTCGTGCCTTCGCTGTAGATGTCGGCCGTGCGCAGGCCTTGGGCCAGCACCTTTTGAACGGCGGCTTCGATGCGCTGGGCGGCGGCTTCCTGGTTCAGCGAAAAGCGCAGCATCATCGCGGCCGACAGGATGGTGGCCAGCGGATTGGCAATGCCCTTGCCGGCGATGTCGGGGGCCGAGCCGTGGCTGGGCTCGTACAGGCCCTGGCCCCTGGAGTTGAGCGATGCCGAGGGCAGCATGCCGATGGAGCCGGTCAGCATGGAGGCTTCGTCGGACAGGATGTCGCCGAACATGTTGCCCGTGACC
This sequence comes from Delftia sp. BGA-UO-ETr-SB1, assembly GCF_059567865.1. Taxonomy (NCBI): domain Bacteria; kingdom Pseudomonadati; phylum Pseudomonadota; class Betaproteobacteria; order Burkholderiales; family Comamonadaceae; genus Delftia; species Delftia sp. BGA-UO-ETr-SB1. The sequence continues at coordinate 1,569,875 of NZ_JCAQOW010000006.1, forward strand.
ACCACGTCAAAGCGCTTGGGTTCCTTGACCAGCTGCATGGCGGCGTTGTCCACGTACATGTGGTCCAGTTGCACATCGGGGTACTGCTGGCCCACTTCGGTGACCACGTCCTTCCAGAACTGGAAGGTTTCCAGCACGTTGGCCTTGTCCACGCTGGTCACGCGCTTGCTGCGCTTTTGCGCGGCCTGGAAGGCGACATGGGCGATGCGCTCGATCTCGGGCTTGGAGTAGCGCATGGTGTCGAAGGCTTCCTCGGCACCGGGGAAGTGGCCGTCGGTGGCCACGCGGCGGCCGCGCGGCTGGCCGAAGTAGATGTCGCCGGTCAGCTCACGGATGATGAGGATGTCCAGGCCCGCGACCAGCTCGGGCTTGAGGCTGGAGGCGTGGGTCAGTTCCGCATAGCAGATGGCCGGGCGGAAGTTGGCGAACAGGCCCATGTGCTTGCGCAGGCCCAGGATGGCCTGCTCGGGGCGCAGCGGGCGGTCCAGCGTGTCGTACTTCCAGTCGCCCACGGCGCCGAACAGCACGGCGTCGGACTCCATGGCCAGCTTCAGCGTGGATTCGGGCAACGGGTGGCCGGCAGCTTCGTAGGCAGCGCCGCCCACGGGGGCCGTCTGCATGTCGAAGTCCAAGCCCAGGGCGCCCAGCACCTTCACGGCTTCCGCAACGATTTCGGGGCCGATGCCATCACCGGGCAAGACTGCGATTTTCATGGTGTTCCTTTTGAGAGACTGTTCGGATGGTGGAAGGCCGCCGGCGACTGGTTCAGCAACGCCTGCGGCCCATTGATGCGCGCAAGTGGAGATCGATCAGCGCTGCACCAGCGTGTGGGCCAGCCAGGGCTTGGTGGCCAGGCGCTCGGCCTCGTAGGCGCGGATCTTGTCGGCGTGGCGCAGCGTCAGGCCGATATCGTCAAAGCCGTTGAGCAGGCAGAACTTGCGAAAGGCGATGACATCGAAAGGGATCTCCTCGCCATGCGGGCGCACGATCACCTGGCGATCCAGATCAATGGTCAGCTCGTAGCCGGGGAAGGCTGCGATCTCGTTGAACAGCATGTCGATCGTGGCCTCGGGCAGCACGATGGGCAGCAGGCCGTTCTTGAAGCAGTTGTTGAAGAAGATGTCGGCAAAGCTGGGCGCCAGGATGGCGCGAAAGCCGTACTGGTCCAGCGCCCAGGGCGCGTGCTCGCGGCTGGATCCGCAGCCGAAGTTCTTGCGTGCGACCAGGATGGAGGCGCCCGCATAGCGGGGCTGATTGAGCACGAAGTCGGGGTTGGGCTTGCGCGAGGCCGGGTCCTGGCCGGGCTCGCCATGGTCCAGGTAGCGCCATTCGTCGAACAGGTTCACGCCGAAGCCGGTCTTCTTGATCGACTTGAGGAACTGCTTGGGAATGATGGCGTCGGTATCGACGTTTTCGCGGTCCATGGGGGCGACAAGGCCCTTGTGCACGGTGAATTGTTGCATGGCTGTATCGGATTCAGGGTTCAGCGGGCGGCGCGTTCGATGGCGCTGCCCGCGCTTTGCACGTCCTGGCCAATGCCCTTGACGGTATTGCAGGCGGCCAGGGTGAAGGCCAGGCCGATCAGGAGGATCGAGAAGGAGGGCTTCATGGTGTGCAGGCGGGGCAGTTGCGGGATCGGATCAGGAGAACCTGCGGATGTCCACGAAGTGGCCGTGGATGGCGGCGGCTGCAGCCATGGCGGGGCTCACCAGGTGGGTGCGTCCGCCCGCGCCCTGGCGGCCTTCGAAGTTGCGGTTGCTGGTGGAGGCGCAGCGCTCGCCGGGCTCCAGGCGGTCGGCATTCATGGCCAGGCACATGGAGCAGCCGGGCTCGCGCCATTCAAAGCCTGCCGCCTTGAAGATCTGGTCCAGGCCTTCGCGCTCGGCCTGTTCCTTGACCAGTCCGGAGCCGGGCACGACCATGGCCAGCTTGATGTTGCGCGCCACCTTCTGGCCCAGCTTCTTGACCACGGCGGCGGCCTCGCGCATGTCTTCGATGCGGCTGTTGGTGCACGAGCCGATGAAGACCTTGTCCACGAAGATGTCGTCGATCGCCTTGCCGGGCTCCAGCGCCATGTAGGTCAGCGCGCGTTCGATGGCGCCGCGCTTGCTGGCATCCTTTTCCTTGTCGGGGTCCGGCACGCGGGCATCCACGCCCAGCACCATCTCGGGCGAGGTGCCCCAGGTGACCTGAGGCACGATCTCGCTGGCCTGCAGCTCGACCACGCGGTCGAACTTCGCATCGGCATCGGAGTGCAGCGTCTTCCAGTAGGAGACGGCGGCATCCCATTCGGCGCCGGTGGGGGCCAGCGGGCGGCCCTTGACGTACTGGATGGTCTTGTCGTCCACAGCCACCAGGCCTGCGCGCGCGCCGCCTTCGATGGCCATGTTGCAGACCGTCATGCGGCCTTCCATGCTCAGGTCACGGATGGCTTCGCCGGCGAACTCGATGGTGTAGCCCGTGCCGCCGGCCGTGCCGATCTTGCCGATGATGGCCAGCACGATGTCCTTGGCCGTGATGCCGGGGGCCGCCTTGCCGCTGACGTTGATCAGCATGTTCTTGGCCTTCTTGGCCAGCAGGGTCTGGGTGGCCATCACGTGCTCGACTTCGGACGTGCCGATGCCGTGGGCCAGTGCGCCGAAGGCGCCGTGCGTGGACGTGTGGCTGTCGCCGCAGACCACGGTCATGCCGGGCAGGGTGGCGCCCTGCTCGGGGCCCATGACGTGGACGATGCCCTGACCCTTGTCCATGAAGGGGAAGAAGGCCGCAGAGCCGAACTCGCCGATGTTGGTGTTCAGCGTGGTGATCTGTTCCTTGCTGATGGGGTCGGCAATGCCGTCATAGCCGCGCTCCCAGCCGTCGGTGGGGGTGTTGTGGTCGGCCGTGGCGACCACGGAGCTGATGCGCCACAGCTTGCGGCCGGCCATGCGCAGGCCTTCGAAGGCCTGGGGGCTGGTGACTTCGTGCACCAGGTGGCGGTCGATGTAGAGGACGGCGGTGCCGTCATCCTCGGTGTGGATGACGTGCTCGTCGAAGATCTTGTCGTAGAGGGTGCGTCCCATGGCGTTCTCGAATGGTTGGTGTCGTGGGGAAATTTTTGGGGGCATCCAGCGGCCAAGTGGCCTTCAGGATGCGCTGGCCGGCGGGCTCAGGTGCTCGACCAGCAGGCGGGCCGTGACGGGTAGCGCGTCGAAGTCACGCGCCACGATGCTCAGCTCGCGCCGAGCCCAGTCGTCGCTGAGCTCCAGTGCGCGCAGATGGCCCACGCCGTGCATGAGCTCGAAGGCGCGGTCGGGAATCAGTCCCACGCCCAGGCCGTTGTCGATCATGCGGCACATGGCATCCAGGCTGGTGACCTGGATGCGCTGGTGCAGCGCATGCCCCGCCTGTGCGGCGGCCGCGCGCATGGCCAGGCTGATGGAGGAGCCGGCCTGCAGGCTGACGATGTCCCATTCGAGCACATCGGCAAAGGCCACGCTGTCGCTGTGCGCCAGCGCGTGCTGCTCGGGGACCACGACGACCAGGCGATCCTCGCGGTAGGGGCGGTGCTGCAGTACGGGAGTGGCCTGGCCATTGCCCAGCGGCATGTACGCCATGGAGCAGATGCCGATGTCGGCCGTGCCTTCCTGTACGGCAGCCAGTACGGCGGGGCTGAGCTGCTCCTGCAGGTCGATCTTGACCTGGCCGTGCTTGCGCGCGAACACGCCCAGGTCTTCCGGCAGGAACTGCACGATGGCAGACATGTTGGCGTGGATGCGCACATGGCCGCGCACGCCATCGGCGTACTCGGACAGCTCGCCCTGCATGCGCTCCAGGCCGTACAGCACGTTGCGGGCATGGTGCAGCAGGCTTTCGCCGGCCGGCGTCAAGGTCACGCCACGGCTGTGTCGGTACAGCAGGGCTGTGTCCACCGTGGCTTCGAGATCGGACAGGCGCTTGCTCACCGCCGAGGCTGCAATGAACTCACGCTCGGCCGCGCGGCCGATGCTGCCAAGTTCGCAGACAGCCACGAACAGCTGCAAGGAGGTAAGGTCTATGCGCCGTGCAAAACTGCGCTCTGAATTCTTCATGTGGTGGGGTTCAGGCTTCTCATTAGGAGAAGTTGGATGGATTTTCTCGCACAAGTCATCGATCTGTCATCTTCAAGCGCGATGTCTTTGGTGATGTCGCGCGATTTCATGGAGATGGGGGTCATGCCTTCTGGCGATGGCTGCGGGCAGCCTTTCCTGTCGGAACGCCGGTTGCATACTGAAAGAATTTGTCAATCTTTGCGCCAGTCGCCTGCATGGATTGCTGCAAAAATAAGAGCATATGAACGATCGATACCCGACGGGCCTGCGAGCCCTGCCTGCAGGCCTGTCATTGCTGCTGGCCGCAGCCCTGTCCTGCATGGCCGTCCCGGCGTCTGCCAAGCCGCAGCCACCAGCGAAGAACACGGCCAAGAGCGGTGCGAAGGCACCGGCCAAACCTGCAGCCAGACCTGCGGCCAAAGCGGCAGCCAGGCCAGCGGGCAAGGCCGCCGTCAAGACCGGGGGCAAGTCGGCGCCCTCTCCAACCCGCAATGCGCCGGCCAAGGCCGCCGCCGCTGGCGTGGCGGCAGGGGCTGTTGCGGCCGGAACTGCCGCAGCCGCAGTGGGCCATGCCCCCAAGGGCGAGCCCGGCCTGAGCCCGGCCGAGGTCGCAGCGCTGCACCAGCATGCCGAGCAGGGCGAGGCCAGCGCCCAGTACGCGCTGGGTTCGCTGTACAAGCGCGGCCAGGGCGTTGCCCTGAGTGCCGAGACGGCGGCCCAGTGGTATGAGAAGTCTGCGCAGCAGGGCTATGCGCCAGCCCAGTCCGACCTGGGGTTGATGTATGCGAATGGCCGTGGCGTGGCGCGTGACGATGCCCAGGCCGTGCAGTGGTATCGCAAGGCTGCCGAGCAGGGCGATGCCGTGGCCCAGAACAACCTGGGCCTGATGCTGGCCGAGGGGCGCGGAGCCGCCAAGGACCCCGCGCAGGCCGTGCAGTGGTTCCAGCGCTCGGCTGAGCAAGGTGAAGCGGCCGGTCAGTACAGCCTGGGCGTGATGTATGCCACGGGCCGGGGCGTGGCCGAGGACGTGGCGCAGGCGCTGCGCTGGTTTGTGGCGGCGGCAGGCCAGGGTCATGCCGATGCGCAATTCAATGCCGGCATGCTCTATGCCGAGGGTGGCGTGGTCGATCGCGACATGGCGCAGGCCGCCCACTGGCTGGAGAAGGCGGCCGAGCAGGGCAATGCCGCAGCCCAGTCCAACCTGGGCGTGCTGTATGCCAATGGCCAGGGCGTGCCCGCCAGCGACGAGAAGGCCGCGCGCTGGCTGGAGCGTGCCGCCCAGCAGGGCGATGCGCTGGCGCAGTCCAATCTCGCCAGTCTTTATGCGTCGGGCAAGGGTGTGGAGCGCAGCCCGTCCCAGGCCTATTTCTGGATGCTGCTGGCGGCGGGCAGGGACAGCTCGCTGGCCGCCAAGCGTGACAGCATGGCCCAGCCGCTGAGCGCGGCCGAGCGTGCACGCACCGAGCGCCAGGCGGCGGCTTGGAAGGCCAAACCCGCTCCCTGAGTCCTGTTGAGCAGGCACCAATGAAAAACGCCTCGGAAGAGGCGTTTTTGTTGGGGGCTCAGTGCTGCATCAGCTGAAGAAGCTCTTGAGCCTGTCGGTCCAGCTCTCGCCGCTGGGCGAGTGCTTGGCGCCGCCCTTCTTGAGCGATTCCTCCAGCTCGCGCAGCAGCTTGCGCTGGTACTCGGTCAGCTTGACGGGCGTCTCGACCACGATGTGGCAGTAAAGGTCGCCTGGATAGCTGGAGCGCACGCCCTTGATGCCCTTGCCGCGCAGGCGGAACTGCTTGCCGGCCTGGGTGCCTTCGGGGATGTCGATGGCCGCCTTGCCCGACAGGGTGGGTACCTCGATCTCGCCGCCGAGCGCCGCCGTGATGAAGCTCACGGGCACGTTGCAGTGCAGGTCGTCGCCGTCGCGCTCGAAGATGTCATGGTCCTTGATGCGAATCTCGATGTAGAGATCGCCCGCAGGCCCGCCATTCGTGCCGGGTTCGCCATTGCCGGAGGAGCGGATGCGCATGCCGTCGTCGATGCCGGCCGGAATCTTCACTTCCAGTGTCTTCTGGCGCTTGACCTTGCCCTGGCCGCCGCAGCTGGTGCAGGGCTCGGGAATGATCTTGCCCGTGCCCCGGCAGTGCGGGCAGGTCTGCTGCACGCTGAAGAAGCCCTGGCGCATCTGCACGCTGCCCATGCCGTTGCAGGTGGTGCAGGTCTTGGCGCTGGTGCCGGGCTTGGCGCCGCTGCCGTGGCAGGTGTCGCAGCCATCCCAGCTGGGGATGCGGATCTGCGCATCCTTGCCGTGGGCGGCTTCCTCCAGCGTGATCTCCATGGCGTAGCTGAGATCGTTGCCGCGGTAGACCTGGCGGCCGCCACCGGCGCCGCCGCGTCTTCCGCCACCCTGGTTGAACATGTCGCCAAAGATGTCGCCAAAGGCTTCGGCAAAGCCACCAAAGCCTTCGGCGCCGCCGCCCATGCCGCGGTTGGGGTCCACGCCTGCATGGCCGTACTGGTCGTAGGCCGCGCGCTTGTTGCTGTCGGAGAGCATCTCGTAGGCCTCCTTGGCCTCCTTGAATTTCTCTTCCGCCCCGCTTGCAGCATCCCCCTGGTTGCGGTCAGGGTGGTACTTCATCGCCAGCTTGCGATAAGCCTTCTTGATGTCGTCGTCCGAGGCGTTCTTGGCAACGCCGAGGACCTCGTAAAAATCGCGTTTGGACATGGTGTTTGCTAGCCAGTCAGTGAGAACAGGAACGCCGCGTCAGCCCCTTGGCAGGGCCGAGCGCGGCGGCAAGCGGTCGTCAAGGGACCACGCGCTGGGTTCAGTCCTTCTTGACTTCCTTGACTTCGGCGTCAACGACGTTGTCGTCCGCGGCTGCTGCACCGGCCGAGGCGCCTGCTGCACCGGCCGCAGCGGCGGCTGCTGCTGCCTCGGGGCCGCCGGCTGCCTGCGCATCGGCGTACATCTTCTCGCCGAGCTTCTGGCTGGCCGTCATCAGCGCCGTGGTCTTGGCGTCGATGGCGTCCTTGTCCTCGCCCTTGAGGGCCTCTTCCAGATCCTTGACGGCGCTCTCGATGGCGGTCTTCTCGCCAGCGTCGAGCTTGTCGCCATGCTCGCCCAGGCTCTTCTTGACGCTGTGCACGGCAGCTTCGCCCTGGTTGCGGGCCTGGACCAGTTCCAGCTTCTTCTTGTCGTCGGCTGCGTTCAGCTCGGCGTCCTTCACCATCTTCTGGATCTCGTCCTCGGACAGGCCCGAGTTCGCCTTGATGGTGATCTTGTTTTCCTTGCCCGATGCCTTGTCCTTAGCGGACACGTTCAGGATGCCGTTGGCGTCGATGTCAAAGGCCACTTCGATCTGGGGCACGCCACGCGCTGCGGGCGGAATGCCTTCGAGGTTGAACTCGCCCAGCATCTTGTTGCCCGAAGCCATCTCGCGCTCACCCTGGAACACCTTGATCGTCACTGCCGGCTGGTTGTCGTCGGCCGTCGAGAAGGTCTGTGCGAACTTCGTCGGGATGGTCGTGTTCTTGGTGATCATCTTGGTCATCACGCCACCTAGCGTCTCGATGCCCAGCGACAGCGGCGTCACGTCCAGCAGCAGCACGTCCTTGCGGTCACCCGACAGAACCTGGCCCTGCACGGCGGCGCCCACGGCCACGGCTTCGTCGGGGTTCACGTCCTTGCGGGGTTCCTTGCCGAAGAATTCCTTGACCTTCTCCTGCACCTTGGGCATGCGGGACATGCCGCCGACCAGGATCACGTCATCGATGTCGGACACGGACACGCCTGCGTCCTTGATGGCCGTGCGGCAGGGCGCAATGGTGCGCTCGATCAGGTCTTCGACCAGGCTTTCCAGCTTGGAGCGGGTCAGCTTGATGTTCAGGTGCTTGGGACCCGAGGCATCGGCCGTGATGTAGGGCAGGTTGATGTCGGTCTGGGCCGAGTTCGACAGCTCGATCTTGGCCTTCTCGGCGGCTTCCTTCAGGCGCTGCAGGGCCAGCACGTCCTTGGCCAGATCAACGCCCTGGTCCTTCTTGAACTCGGTGATGATGTAGTCGATGATGCGCTGGTCGAAGTCTTCGCCGCCCAGGAACGTGTCGCCGTTGGTGGACAGCACTTCGAACTGCTTTTCGCCGTCCACATCGGCGATTTCGATGATGGACACGTCAAACGTGCCGCCGCCCAGGTCATACACCGCGATCTTGCGGTCGCCCTTGTCGATCTTGTCCAGGCCGAAGGCCAGCGCAGCTGCCGTGGGCTCGTTGATGATGCGCTTGACTTCCAGGCCGGCGATGCGGCCGGCATCCTTGGTGGCCTGGCGCTGGGCGTCGTTGAAGTACGCGGGCACGGTGATCACGGCCTCGGTCACGGGCTCGCCCAGGTAGTCCTCGGCGGTCTTCTTCATCTTGCGCAGCACTTCGGCGGAAATCTGCGGCGGGGCCAGCTTCTGGCCGCGCACTTCCACCCAGGCGTCGCCGTTGTCGGCACGCGAGATGGTGTAGGGCATCAGGTCGATGTCCTTTTGCACTTCCTTCTCGTCGAACTTGCGGCCGATCAGGCGCTTGGCGGCGTAGATGGTGTTGCGGGGGTTGGTGACGGCCTGGCGCTTGGCCGAGGCGCCGACGAGGATCTCGCCGTCTTCCTGGTAGGCAATGATCGACGGCGTGGTGCGTGCACCTTCGCTGTTCTCGATCACGCGCGTGGTGTTGCCGTCCATGATGGCCACGCAGCTGTTGGTGGTGCCCAGGTCAATACCGATGATTTTTCCCATTTTGAGTTCTCTCCGCGTTCTGTGAAATGTTTGAATGACTGCTAACTTGTGGCCGGCAGGCGCTGCTTCAAGGGGCTTTGCCTCTTTTTTGTCAGCGATGCCGTGAGCGCACGCTTACTGGGGCTGGGCCACGGTCACGAGGGCCGGGCGCAGGATACGGTCGGCAATCAGGTAGCCCTTTTGCAGCACCGACACCACGGTGTTGGCTTCCTGCTGGGCAGGCACCATGCTGATGGCCTGGTGCAGGTTGGGGTCGAATTTCTCGCCGGCTGCCGGGTTGATGGTCACGACCTTGTTGCGCTCCAGGGCCGAGGTCAGCTGGCGCAGCGTGGCGTCGGCGCCTTCGCGCAGCTGCTCTGGCGTGGCCTGCTGGATGGCCAGTGCGGCATCCAGGCTGTCGCAGACGGGCAGCAGGCTTTCGGCAAAGCTCTCGATGCTGAACTTGCGGGCCTTGGAGACTTCGTCTTCCGCGCGGCGGCGCACATTCTCTGCCTCGGCCTTGGCGCGCAGGAACTGGTCGGCCAGCTCGGCGCTCTTGGCCTTGAGTTCGGCCAGCTCGGCCTGCAGGCGCTGCAGCTCGTCGGCGGCGTTGGCCGCCATGGCGGCTTCGATTTCTTCCGGGGCTGCGTCTTGAAAGGGGTTGGAGTTTTGTTCGGACATGGATGGAGACTTCAGCTACAAAACAAAAAGATCGCCGCGCTGGAGGCCAGACTTGGCGATTGCACGATCTTGAATCGAGATGCGAGCGGATCGGTGTATTTTCAAGGGCTTTGTGCCTGTGCATGCGCACTGCAGGTGCACACGGTGGGGGCAAAAGCCGTGCGAAGGGGCAAAAGCCCCACACGAATCCGGGGTCTCGGGCAGTGCGGAGTGTACAGATGGAAGAGGGCTGCGCTAGAATCCAATGCTTTGCCTTGCCGCACCGCTACAAGACGCAGTGGGCGGCGTTTTCCCAAAAGGAGTCGATATGCGTCATTACGAAATCGTTTTGTTGATCCACCCGGATCAGAGCGAGCAGGTTCCCGCCATGCTGGAACGCTACAAGGGCATGATCACCGCTGGCGGTGGCAAGGTCCATCGCGAAGAAGACTGGGGCCGTCGCCAACTGGCTTACATGATCAACAAGCTCGCCAAGGCCCACTACCTGTGCCTGAACATCGAAGCCGACCAGGCTGTGATGGCTGAGCTGGAGCATGCCTTCAAGTTCAACGATGCCGTGCTGCGTCACCTGACGGTTCAGAAGAAGAAGGCCGACACTGCGCCTTCCTCGATGATGAAGACCGTCGAGCGTGAAGAAGCCCGCAAGGCCAGCCAGACCGAACAGGCCTGAGCCCAGCCCTTTCAGAACCTGAAGGAGTGGAGAACCACGTTGCACTGACGGCAGCCATCGCAGAGCTTCAAGCACTGCGCTACACGCCGGCAGGGCTGCCCGCCCTTGAACTGCGACTCGAACACGCGTCGCGGCAAAAGGAAGCAGGAAGCGAACGCAGCGTGACGGCATCTGTCAAGGCGGTGGCCTTTGGCGCGCTGGCTGAAAAGCTGGCCCGCCAGGCGCTCGGCAGCCAGTGGAAGTTCCAAGGCTTCCTGGCAACGCCCCGCAACGGCAAATTGCTGGTTTTCCACATCCAGGACATTCAACAAAACTAATTTTCAAGAGGTCCAGAAATGGCCACGTTCAAGAAATTCAACAAGGACAAGCGCCCCAAGCGCAACACGCAGTCGCTGCTGTTCAAGCGCAAGCGCTTCTGCCGCTTCACCGTCGCCGGCGTCGAAGAAATCGACTACAAGGATGTGGACACCCTGCGTGACTTCATCGGTGAAAACGGCAAGATCGTGCCCGCTCGCCTGACCGGCACGCGCGCCATCTACCAGCGTCAGCTGAACACGGCCATCAAGCGCGCCCGCTTCCTGGCTCTGGTTCCTTACTCTGACCAGCACAAGATCTAAGGAATACAACCATGCAAGTCATTCTGCTCGACAAGGTTGTGAACCTCGGTGGCCTCGGCGACATCGTCAAGGTCAAAGACGGCTACGCCCGCAACTTCCTGATCCCCACGGGCGCTGCCCGTCGTGCCACGGCTTCCGCCAAGGCCGAGTTCGAAGCCAAGCGCGTCGAACTGGAAAAGCAAGCGGCTGAAAAGCTGGCTGCTGCTCAGCAACTGGGCGAAAAGCTCAACGGCGCAAACGTCAAGCTGACCCAGAAGGCTGGCGTTGACGGTCGCCTGTTCGGCTCGGTGACCAACGCCGACATCGCCGAAGAACTGACCAAGGCCGGCTTTGCCGTTGCCAAGTCGCAAGTTCGCCTGGTCAACGGTCCCATCAAGACCGTGGGCGACGCCACCGTGGTCGTGGCACTGCACACCGACGTCAGCGTCGAAGTGACGGTGTCGGTCTACGGCGACCACTCCTGATCCGGGGCTTGTCCCGTATCACCAAAAAGCCGCCTTAGGGCGGCTTTTTGCTTTGCCGTGCCAGGGTGATGACGCCGGGTGGCGCGGCCTTTTGCCAGCCGCTACGATGGCGGGCTCATCTCCAGGAATTCCATGTCGTCCGTAATGCCCCCGCTCGATCTCGATGATGCGTTCGCACCGCTGCCTGCTGGCGACCAGCAGGTGGCCCAGTTGCGCGTGCCGCCGCATTCGATGGAGTCCGAGTCCAGCGTTCTAGGGGGGCTGCTGCTGGACAACAACGCCTGGGAGCGTGTTGGTGATCTGCTGGTGGATGGTGATTTCTACCGCCATGAGCACAAGCTGATCTACGAGGCCATCGGCAAGCTGATCAACGGCAGCAAGCCGGCCGATGTGATCACGGTCTACGAGCATTTGCAGAGCATGGGCAAGGCCGAGGAAATCGGCGGCCTGCTGTACCTGAACCAGCTGGCGCAGTACGTGCCCAGCGCCACCAACATCCGGCGCTATGCGGAGATCGTGCGGGAGCGCTCCATCCTGCGCAAACTGGTGACCGCCAGCGACGACATCGCCACCAATGCCTTCAATCCGCAGGGCAAGACGGTCGATCGCATCCTGGACGAGGCCGAGCAGAAGATCCTGGCCATCGGCGAGGAGGGTGCGCGCAACAAGCAGGGCTTCCAGTCGCTCGACACGCTGGTGGTGGACTTGCTGGACCGTGTCCAGGAGATGGCCGACAACCCCATGGACGTGACCGGCGTGCCCACGGGTTTCGTCGATCTGGACCGCATGACCAGCGGCTTGCAGGCCGGTGACCTGGTGGTGCTGGCTGCCCGTCCCTCGATGGGCAAGACCTCGTTTGCGGTGAATATCGCCGAGCATGTGGCGCTCAACGAGGGCCTGCCGGTCGCCATTTTCTCCATGGAAATGGGCGCGGCCCAGCTGGCGGTTCGTATCGTCGGCTCCATCGGCCGCGTCAACCAGGGCAATCTGCGCACGGGCAAGCTCAACGACGACGAGTGGCCGCGCCTGACGGAAGCCATCGAGCGGCTGCGCACGGTGTCCCTGCACATCGACGAGACACCGGGTCTGTCCCCCACGGAACTGCGCGCCAATGCGCGGCGCCTGGCGCGCACCTGCGGCAAGCTGGGCCTGATCGTGGTGGACTATTTGCAGCTGATGAGCGGCTCGGGCTCGGCTGCCAGTTCCGACAACCGTGCGACCGAGCTAGGCGAGATTTCGCGGGGCTTGAAAATGCTGGCCAAGGAACTGCAGTGCCCGGTGATTGCCCTGTCCCAGCTCAACCGCTCGGTGGAGCAGCGCACCGACAAGCGTCCCATGATGTCCGACCTGCGCGAATCGGGCGCCATCGAGCAGGATGCCGACATCATCATGTTCATCTACCGTGATGACTACTACAACAAGGACAGCAAGGAGCCGAACATTGCCGAAGTCATCATCGGCAAGCAGCGTAACGGTCCCACGGGAACGGTGAAGGTGTTCTTCCAGAAGAACCAGACGCGCTTCGAGAACCTGGCCGTGGGCTACGGTGGCGGCGACGAGTACTGATCGGGATACCCGGGCTTTGTGCCCGCAATGAAAAACGGCCCCGAGGGGCCGTTTGCTTTGGGTGGTTGGCGATCTACATGCGCCAGACCTGGATCAGCAGGCCCGCCACGCAGACGCCAAGGATGGCGCATGCCCAGGCCAGCCGCTGGGCGCCCGTGCGCAGCGCGCCCACGGTGGCCACGATCTGGGCGTTCTGCTCGGCCAGCTTTTCGATCAACTCCAGCGACTGGCGCTGGGATTGTTCCAGTTGCACGATGCGTGCGTCCTGGGCCTGGATCAGCTGCAGCGCCTGTTCGCCAGCCGAGCGCGGCGGTGCCAGCGGCTCGACGGCCGCAGGATGCTGTGCATCGAGCTCCTGCGCAGCGTCCTTCTTGCGCAGCAGGTTCTTGGCGGCCTTGACGACCTGGGGCGTGGCCTCGATGACATCGCCCCAGGGCACCAGCTTCAACGCGGTGATCCAGCTGATCGCCATGGCTTAGAGCACCTCGCTGGCGAAGTCTGCCAGGCGCGAACGCTCGCCGCGCGCCAGCGTGATGTGGCCGCTGTGCGGCCAGCCCTTGAAGCGGTCCACGGCGTAGGTCAGGCCCGAGGAGCCTTCGGTCAGGTAGGGCGTATCGATCTGCGCCAGATTGCCCATGCAGATGATCTTGGTGCCGGGGCCGGCGCGCGTGATCAGGGTCTTCATCTGCTTGGGCGTCAGGTTCTGGGCCTCGTCGATGATGACGTACTTGTTCAGGAAGGTGCGGCCGCGCATGAAGTTCATGCTCTTGATCTTGATGCGGCTGCGGATCAGCTCATTGGTGGCCGCGCGGCCCCATTCGCCGGCATTGCCGCCATCGCCCTTGGCCAGGAATTCGAGGTTGTCGTCGAGGGCGCCCATCCAGGGACCCATCTTCTCTTCCTCGGTGCCGGGCAGGAAGCCGATGTCCTCACCCACGCTCACCGTGGCGCGCGTCATGATGATCTCGGTGTAGCGGCGGTCGTCCAGCACCTGGGACAGGCCGGCAGCCAGGGCCAGCAAGGTCTTGCCGGTGCCGGCCGTGCCGGTCAGCGTGACCAGGTCGATGTCCGGGTTCATCAGCAGGTTCATCGCGAAGTTCTGTTCGCGGTTGCGCGCCGTGACGCCCCAGACGGCGTACTTGGGATTGCCGAAGTCCTTGAGCGTCTTGAGCACGGCCGTCTTGTCGCGGATCTCGGTCACGCGCATGAACAGGCTGGGCTCGCCCGGAGCCTCGTGGTAGACGAACTGGTTGATCATCAGCTGGTCGACGATGGCGCCGCTGATGCGGTAGTAGGTGATGGCGCCTTCCTGCCAGCTTTCGACGTTCTTGCCCGCCTTGGCCCAGAAGTCCTGAGGCAGGGCCAGGGCACCTGCGTACAGCAGGTCGCCGTCGTCCAGTACCTTGTCGTTCTGGTAGTCCTCGGCCGCCAGGCCCAGCGCGCGTGCCTTGACGCGCATGTTGATGTCCTTGGACACCAGCACGACTTCGCGCTCGCTGAACTTCTTGCGCAGCGCGGCGACCACGCCCAGGATCTGGTTGTCCGCCTTGCCCTGGGGCAGGCTGTCGGGCAACGAGGTCTCCAGCGGTTCCGTCTGGAAATACAGCATGCCCGTGGCGCTGCGCTGGCCCGTGGCATTCAGCGGCAGGCCCTTGTCCAGCGTTTCGGAGGGCTGGGAGGCGACCAGCGAATCCAGCGTGCGGCTGACCTGGCGGCCGTTGCGCGCCACTTCGGTCATGCCCTTCTTGTGGCCGTCGAGTTCTTCCAGCACCACCATGGGCAGGAAGATGTCGTGTTCCTCGAAGCGGAACAGGCTGGTCGGGTCGTGCAGCAGCACGTTGGTGTCGAGCACGAACAGCGTCTTCGGCCCTGTGCGCGTGCGGCGCGGGCGAACCGGCGCTGCCAGCAATGCTGCCGGCTTGGCTTCTGTGGAGGACCTTTTGGCCGAGCGGGTGCTGGACGGCGCTGCCGTTGCGTTGGAATTGTCGGTTGCGCGGCGCTGTCGATTGGCAGGGGCTGCAGTCGCGGGCGCAGGTGCCGGTGCCGGTGATGCTGGCTTGGTGTTGCGGCCGCGCGCCGGTGCGGGCTTTGCAGCTGTGGCGGTGTTGTTGGAGGCGGGGGCCGGGGCCGGCTTGCGCTTGCGCGTCGCGGCGGCAGCTACGGCCTCGGCTGCATCGGGAAGATCGTCAGCGGGCAGGGGGTCTGCGTGCTGGGCACCGCGCACGGGAAGAAAGGCTTCGGGGGAGAGCTTGGCGGCACGGCGGCCGGGTGCGGGGGGCAGGGGCATAGTGGACGAACCGTTCCTCAACAGGGATCAAAAAGCACAAAGCCGCCTGGAAACCGAGGCGGCTTTGGTGGGGTGACAGGGAAAAGCGTCTTTGCTAAGAGGCATCGTCCCATTATGCATAGGCTAATGGCCTGAATATGTCGGCCGGCGCTTTGTCGCCTGTCAGATTGTCGCTATCAGGCGGCCTGCTTCAGTGCCTTCAGGGTCTTGACAGCCTTGAGCACCTCGTCAACGTGGCCGGGGACCTTCAGGCCGCGCCATTCCTGCACCAGCAGGCCATCGGTGCCCACCAGGAAGGTGGAACGCTCGATGCCCTTCACCTTCTTGCCGTACATGATCTTGTTCTTGACCACGCCGAACATGTGGCACATCTTCTCTTCCGTATCGGCGATGAGCTCGAACGGCAGTTCCAGCTTTTCCTTGAAGTCGTCGTGCGACTTCATGTTGTCGCGCGAGACGCCAAACACGGTGGCACCAGCTTTCACGAAGTCCTTGTACTTGTCGCGGAACTGCATGGCTTCAGTGGTGCAGCCAGGCGTATTGTCCTTTGGGTAGAAATACAGGATCAGAATCTGGCCCGTGTGGGAGGTGTTGGTCACCTTGATCCCGCCGGTAGCGTTGGCTTCAAATTCGGGAAGGGGTTTGTTGACAACGATCGCCATGCGCTTATATCTCTCGGGTGTAGTCGTTGAAATGCCGAGGGCCGTGTTTGTGTTTTTGCTTTTATCGGAAATGCCCCCAACCGCAACCTGCAATTTTACCCTGAAAACGGGATTTCACCCAATCAGGGGGGCAGGAGTCTACTCCAAGAGTAGGGCCGCGACGACGTTACGGCCTTCGCTGGCAAGGATGTTGTAGGTGCGACACGCGGCCTGCGTGTCCATGCTTTCCAGGCCTATGCGCCGGGCCATGAGGGGGCGCAGCCAGGCCGCCGGTGGGAAGCGGTTGCGCTGGCCGCTGCCCAGGATGATGACCTCGGCATCCAGTTGGGACAGCGCCTCGAAATGCTCGGGCGTCAGGTCCTCGAAGCGGACGCAGTCCCAGGCTTGGCGCAGGCCCTTGGCGCCTACCAGCAGGCTGTGCTCGAATTTTTCCCTGTCCACGGCGACCCAGCCGGGGCCATAGCCCGTGATGCTCTGTGCTTCGGATTTGTCGGCGTGGAATTTCATGGATGAGGGTGGCGCGGTCTGCGCGAAGGGGGTGGCCGCCACATGGCCGGGGCCAGGGCGATGCTGCATTGCGGAACTGTGGTCAAATTATAGGTTTCACCAGGGTGCATGGGGCACTTTGGCGTGCATGAAGGCCGCAAGCCCGCGCCGGCCACTTTCATATTCTCAGCATGAAAACCGTTCTCAAATCCGCAAAACTAGCCAACGTCTGTTATGACATCCGCGGGCCCATCATGGACGCGGCGAAGAAGATGGAAGAGGACGGTCAGAAGATCATCAAGCTCAATATCGGCAACCTGGCCGTGTTCGGCTTCGATGCCCCCGAGGAAGTGCAGCAGGACATGATCCGCAACCTGCCCAATTCGGCAGGCTACTCGGACAGCAAGGGCATCTTCGCGGCGCGCAAGGCCGTGATGCACGAGACCCAGCGCCAGGGCATCCTGGGCGTGACGCTGGACGATATCTACCTGGGCAATGGCGCATCCGAGCTGATCAGCCTGGCCACGAACGCGCTGCTGGACGACGGCGACGAGATGCTGCTGCCGGCGCCGGACTATCCGCTGTGGACCGCCGTCACCAGCCTGTCGGGCGGCACGCCCGTGCACTATATGTGTGACGAGTCCAATGGCTGGATGCCCGACCTGGAAGATATCCGCGCCAAGATCACGCCGCGCACCAAGGGCATCGTCGTCATCAATCCCAACAACCCCACGGGCGCCCTGTACAGCAAGCAGCTGCTGCAAAGCATCGTGGCGCTGGCCCGCGAGCATGGCCTGGTGATCTTTGCCGACGAGGTCTATGACAAGGTGCTGTACGACGACGTGGTGCACACGCCGCTCGCCAGCCTGTCCACCGACGTCCTGACGCTGACCTTCAACTCGCTGTCCAAGGCCTACCGCAGCTGCGGCTACCGCGCGGGCTGGATGGTGGTCTCGGGCGACAAGAAGGCGGCCCGGGACTATATCGAGGGCCTGAACATGCTCTCCAACATGCGCCTGTGCGCCAATGTGCCCGGCCAATGGGCCGTGCAGACGGCGCTGGGCGGCCACCAGAGCATCGACGAGCTGGTGCAGGAGGGCGGCCGGCTGCGCGTGCAGCGCGATCTGGCCCACAAGCTGATCACCGAAATCCCCGGCGTGAGCTGCGTCAAGCCGCAAGCCGCGCTGTACATGTTCCCGCGCCTGGACCCCGAGATCTACCCGATCAAGGATGACCAGGCGTTCTTCCTGGAAGTGCTGCAAGAGACCAAGGTCATGCTGGTGCAGGGAACAGGCTTCAACTGGCCGCACCCCGACCATTTCCGCATCGTCTTCCTGCCGCACGACACCGACCTGCGCGAGGCCATCCGCCGTCTCGCAGTGTTCCTCGAGAAATACCGCAAGCGCCACGGCACGGACCGCGGCTGAGCTGTGCGGGCCGGTGGAGGAGAGGGCCTTCCGCCGGCCATTGCTTTTTACCGGCTGCCGGCGCGCACCTTCTGGGCGCCGCAGCGTTTTTTGACTGGCAAGTAGTTTATGAAACCGATCCAAGTAGGCCTTCTGGGCATTGGCACCGTGGGCAGCGGCACCTTCAACGTGCTGCAGCGCAATCAGGAAGAGATCCGCCGCCGTGCGGGCCGCGGTATTGAGATTGCCATGGTGGCCGACCTGGATACGGAACGCGCCCGCTCCGTCGTGGGCGACACGGCCAAGGTGGTCGGCGATGCGCGCGAGATCATCGCCAACCCCGAGATCGACGTGGTGATCGAGCTGATCGGAGGCTACGGCATTGCCAAGGCCCTGGTGCTGGAAGCCATTGCCGCCGGCAAGCATGTGGTCACGGCCAACAAGGCCCTGCTGGCCGTGCATGGCAGCGAAATCTTCAAGGCCGCCGCCGAGAAGGGCGTGATGGTGGCCTACGAAGCGGCCGTGGCCGGTGGCATTCCCATCATCAAGGCGCTGCGCGAAGGCCTGACGGCCAACCAGATCCAGTGGGTGGCCGGCATCATCAACGGCACGACCAATTTCATCCTGTCCGAAATGCGCGACAAGGGCCTGGACTTCGACGTGGTGCTCAAGGAAGCCCAGCGCCTGGGCTATGCCGAAGCCGATCCGACCTTCGACATCGAAGGCGTGGACGCCGCCCACAAAGTCACGCTGATGAGCGCCATCGCCTTCGGCATTCCCGTGCAGTTCGACAAGGCGCATGTGGAAGGCATCACCAAGCTGTCTGCGGCCGACATCAAGTACGCCGAGCAACTGGGCTACCGCATCAAGCTGCTGGGCATCACCAAGCGCACGGACAAGGGCATCGAGCTGCGCGTGCACCCCAGCCTAGTGCCGACCAAACGCCTGATCGCCAACGTGGAAGGCGCGATGAACGCCGTCGTCGTCCATGGCGACGCCGTGGGCACCACGCTGTACTACGGCAAGGGCGCAGGCTCCGAACCCACGGCCAGCGCCGTGATCGCCGATCTGGTGGACATCGCCCGCCTGCACACGGCCGACCCCGAGCACCGCGTGCCCCCGCTGGCCTTCCAGTCGAACACGCTGGTCGCCGCAGGTGGCGAGCTGCCCGTGCTGCCCATGAGCGAGGTGGTCACCAGCTACTACCTGCGCATCCGCGTGGCCGACGAAGCCGGTGTGCTGGCCAAGATCACCAGCATCCTCGCGGGCATGGGCATCAGCATCGACGCCCTGCTGCAGCGAGAGGCCGGCGAAGTGAGCGGCGACAGCGAAGGCAGCCAGGGCGTGCCGCAGACCGACCTGATCATCCTGACCCATGCCACGCGCGAAGGCGATATGGACACGGCTCTGGCCCAGATCCAGCAACTGCCCACGGTGCTGGCCCCTATCAACCGCATCCGCAAGGAAGAGTTGAACTAAGACACCCCCTGAGCGGCTGCGCCGCTTCCCCCTCTCTCGCACGCGGGAGGGGGACGACGCCCTCGCTGCGGGGCGGCCCTTGCTCGGCATCCCTGGCATCGGCCGCGCCCCGTCTCACAGAATACTGACGAGGAAGCGACATGCTTTATCTTTCCACGCGCGGCCACGCGGACCGCAAGCGCTTTTGCGACATCCTGCTCGAGGGCCTGGCGCCCGATGGCGGGCTGTACCTGCCCGAGCACTATCCGCAGATCGATGCCGCCCGCCTGGGCGAGCTGCGCAGCATCTACAAGGAGCAGGGCTACGCAGCGCTGGCCTTCGAGATCCTGAGTCTGTACATCGACGACATCCCGGCCGAGGATCTGCGCGCCCTGTGCGCCAAGACCTATACGCAGCAGGTGTTCGGCACGGCCGAGATCACGCCGCTGCGCCCGCTGGAAGACGGCCTGTGGCTCGAAGCCCTGTCCAACGGCCCCACGCTGGCCTTCAAGGACATGGCCATGCAGCTGCTGGGCAACCTGTTCGAGTACGAGCTGGGCCGCCGTGGCGAGGAACTGAACATCCTGGGGGCCACCAGTGGCGATACCGGCAGCGCGGCCGAGTACGCCATGCGCGGCAAAAAGGGCGTGCGCGTGTTCATGACCAGCCCGCGCGGCCGCATGAGTCCCTTCCAGCAGGCCCAGATGTTCAGCCTGCAGGACGCCAACATCCACAACATCGCCATCGAAGGCGTGTTCGACGACTGCCAGGACATCGTCAAGGCCGTCTCCAACGACCACGCCTTCAAGGCGAAGTACAAGATCGGCACGGTCAACTCGATCAACTGGGCCCGCCTGCTGGCCCAGGTCGTCTACTACTTCGCCGGTTACCTGCAGGCCACGCAGAGCAATGACCAGAAGGTCAGCTTCACGGTGCCCAGCGGCAACTTCGGCAACATCTGCGCCGGCCACGTGGCGCGCCAGATGGGCCTGCCGATCGCACGCCTGGTGGTGGCGACCAACGAGAACGATGTGCTCGACGAGTTCTTCCGCACAGGCGCCTATGTGGTGCGCGGCAGCGAACATACCTACGAGACATCGAGCCCCTCGATGGACATCTCCAAGGCCAGCAACTTCGAACGCTTCGTGTTCGACCTGCTGGGCCGCGATGGCCAGGCCACGCGCGAATTGTTCGCCGAGGGCGTGGCGCGCCAGGGCCGCTTCGACCTGGGCGGTAATCCGCTGTTCCAGGAAGCTGCTGCCCGCTACGGCTTTGTCAGCGGCAAGAGCACGCATGCCGACCGCCTGGCCACCATCCGCGATACCTTCGAGCGCTTCGGCACCATGATCGACACGCACACGGCCGACGGCGTCAAGGTGGCGCGCGAGCAGCTGCAGTCCGGCGTGCCCATGATCGTGCTGGAGACGGCACTGCCCATCAAGTTCGCCGCCACCATCGAGGAAGCCCTGGGCCGCCTGCCCGATCGCCCGGCCAAGTTCGAAGGCATCGAGGACCTGCCCAAGCGCGTGACCGACTTGCCGGCCGACGCCGAGCAGGTCAAGGCCTATATCGCCCGGCATTGCGACTGATGCGGCAGCCGGGCTGCCCAAAGGTCCGCAGCAGGAGTGCATGGCGATGAAGGTCATAGGCTTCGCCGGCTACTCGGGCTCGGGCAAGACCAGCCTGGTGGAGCCCCTGATCACGCTGATGCGTGCGCAGGGGCTCAGCGTTTCGGTGGTCAAGCATGCCCACCACCATTTCGATGTCGATCACGAGGGCAAGGACAGCTGGCGCCACCGCAAGGCGGGCGCCTATGAAGTGGTGCTGGCCTCGGATCGCCGTCTGGCGCTGATGCGCGAATTCCCCCGTCCCACGGAGCTGTCGGTGCATGACATGCTGGCCGAACTCGATCCGCGCGTGGATTGGGTGCTGGTCGAAGGCTTCAAGCACGCCGACCTGCCCAAGATAGAGATCTGGCGCGATCAGCCCGAGCGCGCCAGCGCCGGCAAGACCCAGGCGCCCCTGTATCCGCACGACCCCCATGTGCTGGCCATTGCCACCGACGCACCGCAGCGCTTGCCAGAGCCGCCACGTCAGCCCGTGCTCGATCTCAATGCGCCAGGGCAGATACTGCAATGGCTGCTGGAGCATGCGCAGCAACTGCGCTACCGTGCCCCAGGCCTCCCTCGAAATTAGGAAAACACCATGCGAGCCCCGCTCAAGCCCCTTGACGAAGCGCTGGCCGAATTGCTGGCCCAGGCACTGCCGCTGGCCGGCGATGACACCGTGGACAGTTTCGATGCCGATGGCCGTGTGCTGCTGGCCGATGCCGTCTCTCCGCTGCAAGTGCCGCCCCAGGACAACAGCGCCATGGACGGCTACGCCGTGCGCAGCGCCGAATGCACCCAGGGCAATGCCGAGCTGCCCGTCTCGCAGCGCATCCCCGCAGGCGCCATGGGCCAGCCGCTGGCCGTGGGCACGGTGGCGCGCATCTTCACGGGCGCTCCGGTGCCCGAAGGTGCCGATGCCATCGTCATGCAGGAAGACTGCGAAGTCCTGGAAGACGGCCGCGTGCGCATCAAGGCGCGGCCCGAGGCCGGGCAATGGATACGCCGCTCTGGCGAAGACATCCGGCGCGGCGCCACCGTCATCGCGGCCGGCACGCGCCTGTCGCCGGCCGAGCTGGGGCTGGCGGCCAGCATCGGCCTGGCCTCTTTGCGCGTGGCGCGCAAGCCGCGCGTGGCCCTGTTCTCCACAGGCGACGAGCTGGTCATGCCGGGCACCGTGGCGCCCGAGCAGATGCCGCCCGGCAGCATCTACAACAGCAACCGATTCTTCCTTCGCGCCCTGCTGCAGCGCATGGGCTGCGAGGTCACCGACTTCGGCATCGTCCCCGACCGGCGCGAAGCCACTGTGGATGCTTTGCGCGAAGCGGCCCGCGCGCATGACCTGATCCTGACCAGCGGCGGGGTCTCTGTCGGCGAAGAGGACCATGTCAAGCCCGCCGTGCAGGCGCTGGGCCAGCTCGACCTCTGGCAGATCGCCGTCAAGCCCGGCAAGCCCTTCGCCTATGGCCGCGTGAACCGCGAGGGCGAAGGCTTTGCCCACTTCATCGGTCTGCCCGGCAACCCGGTCTCCAGCTTCGTCACCTTCCTTTTGCTGGTACGCCCCTTCGTGCTGCGCCTGCAGGGCGTGCAGCAGGCGCTGCCGCGCTCGGTCGAGGTGCGCGCCGACTTCCATTGGCCGCGCGGGGACAAGCGCCGCGAATTCCTGCGCGTGCGCTACAACGACAGCGGCGGGCTGGAGCTGTTCCGCAACCAGAGTTCGGGCGTGCTGACCTCGGCGGCCTGGGGCGATGGCGTGGTGGACAACCCGCCGGGCAAGGCCATTGCGCCGGGCGACCGGGTGCGCTTCATCGCCTTTTCGGAGCTGCTGTCATGAGCCAGGCCGTCCCCATCACCATCACCGTGCGCTATTTCGCCTCCATCCGCGAAGCCCTGGGCACGGGCAGCGAAACCCTGTCCACCGAGGCCGCCACCGTGGGCGCGCTGCGTGAGGAACTGATTGCGCGTGGCGGTGCAGCCGCCGAAGCGCTGGCCCCTGGCAAGGCCGTGCGCATGGCGCTGAACCAGGTCCTGTGCGATGCCGGTGCCGCCATTCGCCAGGGGGACGAGGTGGCTTTCTTTCCTCCCGTGACCGGAGGTTGACCCAAATGACCACCGACAAGCCCGTGGACCAGGCCATCAGTGCACGCACGCGCAAGGCCCTGTCCGAAGCCAAGGCGCGCGGCGTGCAACTGGGCCGTGCAGGCGCAGACAACCTGCGCGCCACCGTGGAAAAGCGCAAATCCACGGCCGATGCCTTCGCCCAGCAGCATGAGGCGCTGTTCGCCGAACTGCAGGCGCGCGGGCTGACGCACCGCGCCATGGCCGCCGAACTCAATGCCCGCGGCATTGCCGCGGCCCGGGGCGGCGAGTGGACGCACGGTCAGGTGCAACGCATCCTGAACCGCTATGCCGACCTGCGCTCGGCAACACCGTCTGCAGACGGCAGCAGCGGCAGCTGAATCCCGGCCAGCCGCTGCGCCAGCGCGGCCGATGCAGCCTGCATGGGCGCCCGCAGCGTTGCCCGCATTCGGCCCTGCTGCGCCAGCAAGGCCTTGATGGGTGCGGGATTGGGCTCGGCGAAGCAGGCGGCGATGTGCGGCTGCAGCGGCTGCCACAGCGCGCGGGCAGCGGGCAGGTCGCCGCGCTCCAGGCATTGCATCAACGCGACGAAGTGCCGTGTATGCGCGTGCGCGCTGGCAGCAATCGCTCCCACTCCGCCCAGGGCCAGCGTGGAAAAGATCTGCGCGTCTTCGCCGGCCAGCACCTGCAGTTGCCCATCGGCGATCAGTGCCTGGGTCTTGGCGGCATCGCCCCCGCAATCCTTGATGGCCACGATGCGCTCATGTGCGGCCAGCGCACGCAGCGTGGCCAGCTCCAGCACCACGCCGGTGCGGTAGGGAATGTCGTAGACGATGACCGGATGGGCGCTGCGCTCGGCAATCGCCGTGAACCACAGCAGCAGCCCTGCCTGCGACGGGCGTATGTAATGCGGCGCGGGCACCAGAATGCCGGCCAGCGGCAGGGCGTTCAGTGCCTGAACGCGGGCCAGCGCATGCCCCAGATGGCAGTCGGAAACTCCCATGACCACGGGCATGCCCTGGGCCGCTGAGAGGATGGTGGACAGGGCGGCATCGTGCTCCGCTTCGCTCAGCGCGGCGGCCTCGGCGGTTGAGCCGCAGGCCACGTAGCCGGCGATGCCGGTGGCGTTGTAGTGCTGCACAAGGGCGCGCAGCGCCCCGTGGTCCACCGCCGCCTCATCTCCAGGAAGAAAGGGCGTGACCAGCGGAAGCCACAGCCCCTGGAATCGGGCTTGCGGCGAGGTGGTGGAAGGCAAAGACATGGAAGATCCCTTCGGGTGATTCAAACAATGAACGACCGGACGCAGCCACCGGCCAGACCGAGGGCGGAAAGGCAGGCGCCTGAAGGGATGCGGGAAGGGGAGATGGAGGCTGCCGGGCCGGTTCCGTCGCTCATCTGGACGGAACCTCAGCTCCGGTCAGACGAGCTGGGGTTTGCAGGCTTTGCCCAGGCACAGGCGCACGGCATCACCGTGGCATGTGGGGAAGGCAAAGATTGCAGGCATGGCGCGCAGTGTAGCGCGCCTGAGCGCCTGGGTGAGGGGTGGCGGGTGGCCTTCAGGCTGCGCCGTCGGCGCCGGGAGGGGGTGATGCATCGGGCAGCAGCGGTGCCTGCCACTCCAGCAGCTCGGCCAGGCGCTGCACGATCCAGCGCGCCTCGCCAGGGCTGACGATGGAGCCCTCGGCCGCCAGGCCCGCGTGCATGCCCAGCAGCACGCCTTGCTCCGAGGAATTGCCGGAGTGATAGAGCGTCTGCGCCTGCTCGACCAGGTGGCTGGCCAGGTCCTCGCACAATTCATAGCGCCCGACCACGTCTGCAATCGATGCCTTGAGCCGGCCGTGCCGGTCGGCATACAGGGCGGCAAAGCTCGGCGGCGGCTGTATCTGGCTGGTCTCGTCCATGGCGCGCCTCAATCGGGTTCGAACAGGCGCTCGAAGCGAGCAAGGTCCTCGGCCAGCTCGCAGCTCACGAGCTGGCCCATCTTGCCGTCGGCCAGGCGGTGGGCTGCGAACAGCGTGGCCTTGCCGCGAAAGTTGTAGTCGGGCAGATGGATGATGGTGTAGGGATGGGACACGAACAGCTGATGCTCGTAGACCACGCGCTGCTCGTTGCGCGGCGACGGGTAGAGCGTGTATTCGGGGGTAGTGATCGTGAGTGTGGCCATGCATGGCCCGCTGCAGCAAAAGGCCGGCGGCGGGGGAGGGCAATGCTACCGCGTTCGCCAGTCCCTGGTGCGCCCTGGTGCGCCGCCGCCCTGCGACAATGCGGGCATGCAAGCAGCCCGTGTATCCATCCAGACCGAGGATTTCGACGTATCGGCCGAACTCGCCGCCCTGCGCGGCGGCGACGCGCGCGTGGGCGCGGTCTGCAGCTTCATCGGCACGGTGCGTGACCGCAACGAGGGCGCCGCCGTGGCCAGCATGGAGCTGGAGCACTACCCGGGCATGACCGAGAAATCCATCGAGGCCATCATCGACGAGGCGGTCCAGCGCTTCGACATCCATGGCGCGCGTGTCATCCACCGCATCGGTCCGCTGCAGCCCATGGACCAGATCGTGCTCGTGGCCGTCACCGCATCGCACCGGGGCATGGCCTTCCAGGCCTGCGAATACATCATGGACTACCTCAAGTCGCTGGCGCCTTTCTGGAAGAAGGAACAGACGCCCGAGGGCGCGCGCTGGGTGGATGCGCGCGTCAGCGACGAAGAGGCGCTGGCGCGCTGGCGCCAGTGAGGCGGCGGGCCTTCAGGCCTTGAGCGCAGCACCCCGCAACCATTGCGGCGGGCGGAACACCAGCAGGTTTCCGAACATCACCAGCAGCAGCCCGCCCACGGCCAGCGGCGTCCAGACATAGCCCTCGAAAAGCGCCGAGATGCTGAGCGCGACGATGGGGAACAGCACCGTCGCATAGGCCGCCTTCTCCGGACCCAGCCGGCCCACCAGGGTCAGGTAGGCCGTGAATGCAATCACCGAGCCTGGAATGGCCAGGTACAGCCAGGAGCCCACATAGGTGCAGCTGGTATCGAAGCGCCAGGGCAGGCCTGCCACCAGCGCATAGCCGGTCAGCAGCAGCGTGCCGGCCAGCATGCCCCAGGCATTGGTCTGTGCGGGCCGCCAGCCCATGGACTGCAGCGAGGCAGACAGCATGTTCCCGCAGGAAAAGCACAGCGTGCCCAGCACCGCCCAGGCCAGGCCAGGCAGGCTGGCATGCCGGCCTGCGCGCAGCTCGGGCCAGAACAGCGCCACCAGGCCTGCAAGGCCGAAGAGGCTGCCGGCCAGCACATGGGGTGCCAGCCGGCGGCCGTGGATGATGCGCGCCAGCAGCGCGTTCCAGAGATTGGTGCTGGAGAACACCACGGCGGCCAGGCCGCTGGCCAGCGTCTCGCTGGCATGCATGAAGCACACGAAGTTGAAGCTGAACAGGCACAGGCCCTGGGCCAGCACGCGCGGCAGCGCCGGGCCGCGGGGCACGCGCAGCTGCCGCGACCAGGCCAGCCAGGCGAACATCAGCACGGCGGCCAGCGCAAAGCGGTAGGCAATGGACAGCTCCACGGGCACGGCGCCCAGCTGCAGTTTCAGGGCGATCCAGGTCGAACCCCAGATCAGCACGACCAGGGCATAGAGGGTGGCAGTCATGGCCGGTGATGATGGCGCCGCAGGCTGGGCGGGCATGGCAGATTCCTGCGGTTTGATGGCCTGGCGCCATGCGTCGGTATGGCTGCGGGACCACAATCGCTGCCATGACGCCCACGCCGCTGCCCGAGCTGCCCTCCAGCCACCTGTGCCAGGTGCTGTCACGCTCCAAGGCCCGGCTGCAGCGGCGCGTGCGCCTGAGCGAAGGGGTGGAGCTGGCCGTCTGGGCCAATGTGGACGACGAGGTGCGCTACTGCCAGCCCGGTCACCACACGCTGTCGGTCTACCTGGCCGGGGGCGAGGGCTCGCAGCTCAAGGCGCGCCCCGAGGCCATGGGGGCGCCGGGGCGCATCTGCATCTTCACGCCAGAGGACGAATCGCACTGGCTGGTGCGCTCGCCCGTGCAGTTCCTGCACCTGTATGTGTCCGACCTGGCCTGGGCGGGGCGCGTGGTCCGCATGCTGGATGCCGAGCCCCGCTCGCGCACCTTGCGTGCGCAGATCTATGGGGACGATCAGGCCTTCCACGCCGGTGCCCGTGCGCTGATGCAGCTGGACTGGCAGGACCCGCAGCAGCAACTGGCGGCCGATGCCATTGGCCAGCAGCTGGTGGACCGGCTGGTGCTGCAGTCCGCCACGCAGCGACAGCTGCAGGCGCTGCAGCGGCCGCTGGGCGGGCTTTCTGCGGCCATGCGGCGCAGGGTGCTGGCCCATGTCGAGGCGCATCTGCATGACTCCAAGGCCGTGTCGCTGCCGGCACTGGCGAGACAGGCCTGCCTCTCCGAATTCCATTTCGCACGCATGTTCCGCCAGAGCATGGGCTGCACGGTGCACGAATGGGTGCTGCAGCAGCGCCTGGCCCGGGCACGGCGTGCCCTGTCTGCGCGCAACGTGCCGCCGCTGGCCGAGCTGGCGCTGGATTGCGGCTTTTCCAGCGCCAGCCACCTGGTGCGCAGCTTCCGGGCGCATTTGGGCGTTACGCCTACGCAGTTCTCAATCTTTCAGCGCAATGCTTGAGAAGGATGGCCGGCCTCGCCGGCCTTGATCTGGCGC
Source organism: Delftia sp. BGA-UO-ETr-SB1 (assembly GCF_059567865.1). NCBI lineage: Bacteria > Pseudomonadati > Pseudomonadota > Betaproteobacteria > Burkholderiales > Comamonadaceae > Delftia > Delftia sp. BGA-UO-ETr-SB1. Next base: position 1,597,357 of record NZ_JCAQOW010000006.1, read on the forward strand.
AAGCGTCTGTCCTTGCAGACCGGGCATGGCTTGAAATTTGCCCTGCCGGTATCAGATAAATCGCAATGACCCTGTTTCAGGAGCGAAAAGAAACACCATGCGAATCGACAAACTGACAACCAAGTTCCAGGAAGCCCTGGCCGACGCGCAAACGCTGGCCCTGGGCGGTGACCAATCCAATATCGAACCCCTGCACCTGCTCGTGGCGCTGCTGCGCCAGGACGATGGTCCGCGCTCGCTCTTGCAGCGCGCCGGCGCCAACGTGGGCCAGCTGCAGGCCGCAGCCGAGAAGGCCCTGGCCGATCTGCCGCGCGTGCAGCACCAGGACCAGGTGCAGGTCGGCTCCGAGCTAGGCCGGCTGCTGCAGGCAACCGAGAAGGAAGCCCTCAAGCGCGGCGACCAGTTCATTGCCAGCGAGCTGTTCCTGCTGGCGCTGACCGACAGCAGCGGCTCTTCCACGCGCGCAGGCCAACTGCTCAAGGAAAGCGGCGTGACGCGCTCCAGCCTGGAGTCGGCCATCAACGCCGTGCGCGGCGGCCAGACCATGGACAGCGCCGAAGGCGAAGGCCAGCGCGAGGCCCTCAAGAAATACACCATGGACCTGACCGAGCGCGCGCGCATCGGCAAGCTCGATCCGGTGATCGGGCGTGACGACGAAATCCGCCGCTCCATCCAGGTGCTGCAGCGCCGCAGCAAGAACAACCCCGTGCTCATCGGCGAGCCCGGCGTGGGCAAGACCGCCATTGTCGAGGGCCTGGCCCAGCGCATCGTGGCCGGCGAGGTGCCCGAAAGCCTCAAGAACAAGCGCGTGCTGTCGCTGGACATGGCGGGCCTGCTGGCCGGCGCCAAGTACCGTGGCGACTTCGAGGAACGCCTGAAGTCCGTGCTCAAGGAAGTGGCCCAGGAAGAGGGCCGCATCATCCTGTTCATCGACGAGATCCACACCATGGTCGGTGCCGGCAAGGCCGACGGTGCCATGGACGCGGGCAACATGCTCAAGCCGGCACTGGCGCGCGGCGAGCTGCACTGCATCGGCGCGACCACGCTCGATGAATACCGCAAGTACATCGAAAAGGATGCGGCGCTGGAGCGGCGCTTCCAGAAGGTGCTGGTCGAGGAGCCTTCCGTGGAGGACACCATCGCCATCCTGCGCGGACTGCAGGTGCGCTACGAGGCCCACCACGGCGTGGACATCACCGACCCGGCCATCGTGGCTGCGGCCGAGCTGAGCCACCGCTACATCACCGACCGCTTCCTGCCCGACAAGGCCATCGATCTGATCGACGAGGCGGCGGCCAAGATCAAGATCGAGATCGACTCCAAGCCCGAGGTCATGGACAAGCTCGAGCGCCGCATGATCCAGCTCAAGATCGAGCGCGAGGCCATGAAGAAGGAAAAGGACGAGGCCTCGCAAAAGCGCCTGCAACTGATCGAGGAAGAACTCGGCAGCCTGGAGCGCGAGTACGCCGACCTGGAAGAGGTCTGGAAGAGCGAGAAGGCCAGCGCCCAGGGCTCCGAGCAGATCCGCAAGGAGATCGACCAGATCCGCATCCAGATCGAGGAGCTCAAGCGCAAGGGCGACTTCAACAAGGTGGCCGAGCTGCAGTACGGCAAGCTGCCCTCGCTGGAAAAGCAGCTCAACGAAGCCCAGGCCAACGAGCAGGGGCAGGGCGGCGCGCCCGCCCACAGGCTGCTGCGCACCCATGTCGGCGCCGAGGAAATTGCCGAAGTGGTCAGCCGTGCCACCGGCATTCCCGTGGCCAAGATGATGCAGGGCGAGAAGGACAAGCTGCTGCGCATGGAAGACCGGCTGCATGACCGCGTCGTCGGCCAGGACGAGGCCATCTCGGCCGTGGCCAATGCCATTCGCCGCTCGCGCTCGGGCCTGTCCGATCCCAACCGGCCCACCGGCTCCTTCCTGTTCCTGGGCCCCACGGGCGTGGGCAAGACCGAGCTGTGCAAGGCGCTGGCCGGCTTCCTGTTCGACAGCGAAGACCATCTGGTGCGCATCGACATGAGCGAGTTCATGGAAAAGCATTCCGTGGCCCGCCTGATTGGCGCGCCGCCGGGCTACGTGGGCTACGAGGAAGGCGGTTACCTGACCGAGGCCGTGCGCCGCAAGCCCTACAGCGTGTTGCTGCTCGATGAGGTGGAAAAGGCCCACCCCGACGTGTTCAACGTGCTGCTGCAGGTGCTGGACGATGGTCGCCTGACCGATGGCCAGGGCCGCACCGTGGACTTCAAGAACACGGTCATCGTGATGACGAGCAACATAGGCTCTTTGCTGATCCAGGCCATGGTCGGCGAGGATTACGATGATGTGAAAGATGCGGTCTGGGGGGAACTCAAGAACCATTTCCGACCCGAATTCCTCAACCGCATCGACGAAACCGTGGTCTTCCACGCGCTCGACGCGAAGAATATCGAGTCGATCGCAAGGATTCAGCTCAAGCTGCTGGAGCGTCGTTTGGAGAAAATGGACCTTGCGCTGCAGGTGTCCGACCAGGCATTGGCCGAACTGGCCAAGGTGGGCTTCGATCCCGTTTTCGGGGCCCGGCCGCTCAAGCGCGCGATACAGCAGCGGATCGAGAATCCGCTGTCGAAACTGCTGCTCGAGGGGCGCTTCCCGCCCAAGAGCACGATTGCGGTACATGTGGACCCGGTGCTGGAGCCGGGCGTATTCCGGTTCGATGCGGCAGACCCCGCCTGACGCACCGGGCCAGCCAAGAAAGGCTTTGCTTTGAACGATTTTGTCGCCACCCTGACCCGCTGGGCCGTTCGCATCCTGCTGATGCTTGTGGGCCTGGTCTTCTTTGTCAGCCTGCTGACCGCCGCGGCGCTGCTGGCCCTGGTCTGGGCCGTGAGAGCGCTGTGGGCCAGGATCACCGGCCAGCCGGTGATGCCCTGGGCCATGCGCATGAGCCCGCGGGCGGGCTGGCAGACCGTGTACCGCTCCGGCTCCGAGTGGATGGCACAGCGTCCGCAGCGCGCCTATGGCGCTGCCGAGGGCGGCGGCCGCCGCGCCGGTGCCGGCGTACTGCCGGGTGCGGGCGAGGTGACCGACGTTCAACCCCGTGAAGTGCGCGAGCCCTGAAGCGTCTTGCTGCAGCCTTTACGCGGCCTGCGCATCTTCGTGCCCAGGCCGCGCGTGGCGGCCCGTATAGTCTGAAACCCTCGGGAGCCCGTGCAAGGCTCCCTTTTTTTTCCTGCCGCTGCATGCCAACATGTGCCGCGACGCATCCTTGGAATGCGGCGCATGCAAGTGTCTTCTTACCATTGAGCCTATGACCCAGCTGGATCTCCACCGCGTCTTCGACCTTCAGTACCAGGCCAGCCGGGCGCAGGTGGACGTGCCCCTGCTGGTACGCCGCGAACGCCTGCTGCGCATGCAAAAGCTGCTGGACGAGCACGGCCCCGTGCTGGCCGCCGCCGTGCAGGCCGACTTCGGCATGCGCTCGCCACGGCTGACCGAGATGGTGGAGCTGTTCGTGCTGCGCAACCTGCTCAAGCACACGCTGCGCCATCTGGCGCGCTGGTCGGGGCGCCAGCGGGTGCGAACGCCGCTGATGCTCATGCCCGGCCGGGGATGGATAGAGCGCCAGCCGCTGGGCGTGGTGGGGGTGATTTCCCCGTGGAACTATCCGGTGCAGCTGGCGCTGGGGCCGGCCATCACGGCCCTGGCGGCGGGCAACCGCGTCATGCTCAAGCCCAGCGAACTCACGCCGCACACCTCGGCCCAACTGGCGGCGCTGGTGGGGCAGTTTTTCGCGCCCGAGGAATTCGCCGTCATCGAAGGCGATGTGAGCATTGCCACGCAGTTCTCGGGCCTGCACTTCGACCATCTGCTGTTCACCGGCTCGACTGCCGTGGGCCGTCGCGTGGCCCAGGCGGCGGCGGCGCACCTGACGCCGACGACGCTGGAGCTCGGTGGCAAGTCGCCCTGCATCATCTCCACCGACTGCGACCTGAAGGAGGCCGCGCTCAAGATCGCGCATGGCAAGCTCGTCAACGCGGGCCAGACCTGCATCGCCCCCGACTACGTGCTGCTGCCGCGCGGGCAGGAGGCGGAGTTTGCCGAGGTCTTTCGCACCGCGGCGCGGCGGCTGTTCCCGCGCTTTGCCGGCAATCCGGACTATGCGGCCATCCTCACCAAGCGCCACCTGGCGCGCCTGCGGCAGATGCTGCGCCAGGCCCAGGGCATGGGGGCGCATGTCGAATGGATGGAGGATGGCGGAGCCGGCCAGGAGAGCGCCGACATGGCCTGGGGCGATGCCGTGGAGCGCCAGATGGCGCCGGCCCTGGTCTTCAATGCCACCAGCCAGATGCAGCTCATGCAGGAGGAGATCTTCGGCCCCATCCTGCCCGTGATCAGCTACGACAGGCTGGATGACGTGGTCTCGGCCATCAATGCGGGGCCCAGGCCGCTGGCGCTGTACTGGTTCGGCCGCGATGAGAAAGTGCGTGATGCCGTGCTGTCACGCACCATCAGCGGCGGGGTGACGGTCAACGACACCCTGCTGCACTTCGCCCACGAGAACCTGCCCTTCGGCGGCGTGGGCGACAGCGGCTGGGGGGCCTACCATTCGGAGCAGGGCTTTGCACGGCTGAGCCATCAGAAGGCGGTGTTCGTGCAGTCGCGCTGGTCGGGGGCTTCGATGCTGTATCCGCCCTACGGCGCAAGGTTCGACCGCATCATGGAGTTGATGCGCCGCTGGCTGTGAGCGAGGGGGTGATTTCTCGCCGTTGCCGGGCTTGCCTGCATCGTGAGAAATTGTCAACTGATTCCCTGCCAAGCCTTGTGTCGCGTGCACCAGCTGCTCTTTTTTGGAGAGCACATAGCACATCCCAATGCCGAGGGCAAGAAAACGAGCACAGCCGTACTTGCGTGCATGGCTAAGAGCCGCAACGCACGCAAAAAGCGCGATTCCTGTGAAAATCACGCCCTTCTATTTTCACCTGTTTTCGTTTCGGTTTTTCCATGTCTAGTATCCAGGTTCGTCCAGCCACTCTCCGCGATGCAAAAGCGATTGCCCAGATCCATACTGCTTCCGCCATGGAGGCTTATCGCGGTCTGGTTCCCGATGACCAGCTCAAGAGCATGTCGTCGGTAGAAAAACGCCAGGCCTATTGGCGCGAAGCCATCGAATTTTGCGAACCCCAGGTTCAGGTTGCCATCGACGGCGACAAGATCGTCGGCTTCGTCGGTTTCGACCGCTCGCGCGATGAGAAGTCGCGCCAGACCACCGGTGAAATTTGGGCCATCTATGCCTCTCCCACGCACTGGAATCAGGGTGTGGGCGTGGCCCTGTGGGACGCCGCACGCGACGGCCTGCTTGAAGAAGGCTGCACCAATGTCACCTCGTGGGTGCCGCTGCGCAATGAACGCGCGCTGCGCTTCCATGAGCTCGCCGGCTTCAAGCGCGAAATGTCCACCGCCAAGACGGCCCAGGTCGGCGCTCTCAAGATCGAGGAAGTGCGGCTCAAGCGCGCACTGAACTGATCGATTCGCCAAACCATCCACCCATCACTCACGGAGCAGCAGGCCTTGTCCTCTTCCCAGAACTGGTCCCTGCTGCAGTGGCAGGAGCACGAGGCCACCCAGGTTGCCCTGTGGCGCGCGGACAGCACCATGACCGCACCGCGCCGCATCATCATCGCTGACGACAGCCTGGCCGCCGACAGTGCCTACCGCCTGGCCTGCGAAGGCCAGGCCATGCTGTGGCGCGGCGATTTCCAGAATGCCCGGCAGTTGCTGTCGGCCCTGGGCCGCCGCCTCGACAAGCCCGCACGTGAGACTTCCGCCAAGGCGCGCCAGCGCCGCGCCGGCAAGGAAGACGCCAAGCCGGTCTTTCCCCACGCCTTCCACCTGCACCGCCAGGCACTGGCGCAGCGTGCGCGCATCCTGTCCAGCGTGATGATCGAGCTCGATACCCGCTGGCACTGTGCCCTGCGCCGCGCGCCGGACTGGAGCGAAGCCTGTCGCGAAGCCTGGGGCGAGATTCCCGCCGACCAGGGTGCGCACAGCGTGATCGTTCCCCTGCGTGAACTGCTGGGTGCCCTGGGCGCACATGAGTGGCGCAAGAAGGGCGTGGCCCTGGCCGTGCCGGGCATGCCGGAGTTCAGCATTCATCCGCACTACGGCGTGTTCTCCCCGGTGCGCGGCGAGTACCTGGATCTGGTGGCGCAGGCGCCCCTGCCCGCCGTGGCCCAGCAGGCCGACGCCGCGGTCTGGGATATCGGCACGGGCACGGGTGTGCTTTCTGCCCTCTTGCTGCACCGTGGCGTGCGGCAGGTGGTGGCCACCGACTTGAGCGACCGGGCACTGGCCTGCGCGCAGGACAACCTTCAGCGGCTGGGTCTGGCGCAGCGCGTGAGCCTGCGCAAGGCGGACCTGTTCCCTGAAGGCCGGGCCGCCTTGGTGGTCTGCAATCCGCCGTGGCTGCCGGGCAAGGCCAGCTCCTTGCTGGAGCAGGCCGTCTATGACGAAGGCAGCCGCATGCTGCGCGGTTTTGTCGAGGGCCTTGCTGCACATCTGCTGCCGGGCGGCGAAGGCTGGCTGATTCTGTCGGATCTGGCCGAGCACCTGCAGTTGCGCTCGCGCGAGGAACTGCTGGGCTGGATCGATGCCGCAGGCCTGCAGGTCCTGGGCCGCGAGGACATCCGCCCGCGCCATGGAAAGGCTGCGGACTCCACCGATCCGCTGCACGCGGCACGCGCCGCCGAGCTCACCTCGCTGTGGCGCCTGGCGCCGCGCTGATCGCGCGCGCGTCCACCCTTCGTTTCGTCTAGGCGCCCTGTGCCGTCGCTGCCTCCTGGGGCAGCAGATGCCGCAGGCGCTCGCGCAGGGCATCGGCGCGCTCGTCGCCCGCATGTTCCTGCACGGTCTGCAGCAGCTGCAGGGCGGCGGCCTGCAGTGCCTCAAGATCGCGCGCCTCGCGCAGCAGATGGCGCAGCACCTGGGCCTTGTCCTCATGGCGGTTGGCAAACATGCGCTCGCACATATCGAACAGGTACATGCGTGTGCCGGCAAGATTCAGCGTGGCAGCGGGGCCGGGCGGGGTGGATTCCTTCGCAGCGGCCGGTGCCATGGAAGGGGCCTGGGGCGATGACGCGGCGGCTTGGCCAGCCAGGCGCTGCAGGTGGCCGCTGGCGATCAGTTGCTCGATCAGTTCGCCGGCATGTGCGCCCAGGACCTGCTGCAACTGCTCCTCGGTGCGGCCATCGGCCATCAGCAGCACCGAGCGCTCGCGCAGCGGCAGGCTGCGGCGGCCGGGCTGCAGCTCTTCAAGGGCCTTGGCGGTTTTTTGCAGCAGCATGGTGGGGGCAGGGAGTCCGACAAGCCCCGATTGCACGTTACATGAATGACCGTGGCGTGAAGAAGCCATGACAACTGGTCCACCCGGTGCTCTGCGGCAAGCGCACAATCGCCTGCCATCGCATGGGCGGGCTCTGATCTGCAGGGGCTGGCGGCCGATGCCGGTCGCAGAAATATTGTTTGATCTGTAACAGGAAGACGGGGCGCAGGCCCCGCGACATAGGTGATGAGACTGTTGCTGGCGCCCATGGAGGGCTTGCTTGATTTCGTGCTGCGCGATGTGCTCACGCGCGTGGGCGGCGCAGACCGCTGTGTCTCGGAGTTCATCCGCGTCACGGGGACCGTGCTGCCCGACAAGGTGTTTCTGCGCACCATGCCGGAGCTCAACAACGGCAGCCGGACGCTGGCCGGTGTGCCCGTGCGTGCGCAGCTGCTGGGCTCGGACCCGGACAGCATGGCGGCCAATGCGGCCAATCTGGCGCGCCTGGGTCCGGAGGGAATCGATCTGAACTTCGGCTGCCCCGCCAAGGTGGTCAACCGCCATGGCGGCGGTGCTGCGCTGCTGCAGGACCCTGAGCAGATCGCGCGCGTGGTGGGGGCCGTGCGTGCTGCCGTGCCGGCGGCCATGCCTGTGTCGGCCAAGATGCGCCTGGGTTTCAACGACACGACCCTGATGACCGAATGCGCCCAGGCCATGCAGGCCGGTGGCGCCTGCGAAATCGTCGTCCACGCACGCACCAAGCTCGACGGCTACCGTCCGCCTGCCTACTGGGACATGATCCCGCGCATCCGCGAGTCCGTGACCGTGCCCGTGGTGGCCAATGGCGAGATCTGGACGGTGGAGGATGCGCTGCGCTGCCGTGAGCAGTCGGGCTGCGGCGATCTGATGCTGGGCCGGGGAATCGTTGCCGACCCAGGCCTGGCGCTGGCCATTCGCGCTGCCGTGGAAGGCGGGCAGATGCCAGCAGAGCATGTTGAAGCACAGGTGTTCTGGAGCGATCTGGTGCCGCAGGTCCAGCGTTTCTGGGACATGGTCTGCGAGGATCTGGAGCCGCGCCAGCGCGCAGGCCGCCTCAAGCAATGGCTGAACCTGCTGCGCCGCCGCTTTCCCGAAGCCGAGCAGGCCTACCAGGAAGTGCGCACGCAGACTGACCAGCGCGAGATCACGCTGTGGGTGCAAGCGCTGGCGCGGCGCCAGGAGTGGGCCGGGCTTTAGCGCGATCGGCCGGTCACAGCAGATGGTCGGGCGCCAGCGGGCCAATGAGCTTGAGCATCAGGCGCAGGCCCCAGCTGGCATCGGGCTCGCTGTGCTCGTCACCGCGCTCGCTGTCTTCCGAGGCCCGCCACACCAGCTCGCCATCCTTGTCGATCTCGACGCGCCAGCTGCCATCCTGCAGGCCCTCGTCAATGCTTTGCGTGGCCAGGCGGCCGAACTCGCGGCTGGCGATGAGCAGTGCAATCTCGGTGTTCTGCAACTGGGAGCGCAGATCCAGGTTCATCGAGCCGACTGCCACCAAATGCCCATCCACCACCAGCAGCTTGGAGTGCAGCATCGCACGCGAGGCGCCTGTCGAGCCGGAAGGACCGCCACCACCCGTGCTGCCCGAGCCGAATGCAGAGCGGACACTGGCCGCCGTGCTGCGCATCTCGTACAGTTCAACGCCCATCTCCAGCAGCGCCTTGCGGTGGCGCGCATAGCCGGCATGGGCCAAAGGTGCATCGTTGGAAGCCAGCGAATTGGTCAGGATGCGCACGCGCACTCCGCGTTGCCGTGCGCCACGAAACGCCTCCATCATGTCCGGGCCCGGCACGAAATAGGGCGAGACCACCAGCAGATCGCGCCGGGTCTTGCGCACCAGGGCCAGCAGGCCATCGACCACCGAATCGGCCTCCAGCACCGGACGCGCCGCCTGGCGCAGGGCGCCAGCCGGCTGGCCCATGGACAGCGTGCCGGCAGGCCTGGCCTGCGGGCCGTTCGGCGCGGGGCTGGCCTGTGCGGACGCATCCGTGCCAGCGCTTGTGATGGAGCCTGGGCCGTCATCCCTGTCCAACGGAATTTTGGCGGGCTCATCTACCAGCACGGCGGCCGATGCCCAGGTCCAGCGAGCCTTTCGCAAATCCATGGGCTGCTGGTCCCAGATGATCCGGCGCTGCTCGGCCGTCTGGTCATCTGCCTTTGTCTCCTTTGGGGGAACGGCAGGTGTGGGGTCCTCCTCCTGCGCCTGGTCATCATCGCCCGCAAAGCGCTCGCGCAACTGCTTGAGTTCCTTGAGGCTGATCAGCGACTGGACGGGATAGGCGCGCTGGTTGTTCCAATAGCTGTCAAAGCTGCGTGACAGGTCGCTGACCACCGGCCCCGCCGCCAGCACGTCGAGGTCCACGAAATTGCTGGCGCTGTCCGCATCGAAATACGCATCGCCCAGATTGCGCCCCCCGATCACGCCCATGGCGTTGTCGGCGATGAACAGCTTGTTGTGCATGCGCTGCTGGGCGCGCTGGAAATCGGTCAGCAAGGTATAAGCGCGGCCCAGCGCCGAACTGCGCGCGCCCGCCAGGGGGTTGAACATGCGCATCTCAATACCCGGCACAAAGGCCAGGCGCATGACCTGCGCATTCGCGCCCGTGCTGTGGAAATCGTCCAGCAGCACGCGCACGCGCACGCCACGCCGGGCTGCCTCGACCACGCCGCGCAGCAGGCGCTGCGTGCTCTCGTCGGCATGGATGGCGTAGTACTGCAGGTCCAGCGTCTGCTGCGCTCCCTCGACCAGTGCCAGCCGGGCGCCATAGGCCGCCTGGGCGCCGGACAGGAGGGTGAAGGCGGAGGTTTGCTTGCTTCCCGCCTCGGAGCGCTGCTGTTGGATCAACTGGCCCAAGGAGGTGTTCTGCGGGGAATCCAATGCCTTGGTGACATGCCGGTCCACGCCTTGGGGCAGGCCGCCGCATCCTGCCAGCGCAATGCAAAGAAGCCAGGGCCGAAGCCAACTCAGGGGGGGAGATCGCAGGGGCATGGCGCGCTTCGGTTGGTGGGCTGTCCGGGTTTGCTGTGAGATCCGTCAAGGATTCTGTCATGTCCCCTGCAGGGCAGGCGTCGCCGAAATGGAGCGTTCGCCTGCCAGACCCGTCCGTCGCCCGGATCGGCGGCGCGTCGGCGCCGCCAAGCGGTCACTTGTAAGCAGATGAGAACCGTGACAATAACGTATGGCTAAATGCAAGCATTGGTTTTCGGCGCGGCCCAGGCACAGCGGCTTCACCTTGATGGAGCTCATGGTGACGCTGGCTATTGCAGCCATTCTGGCCGGGCTGGCCGCGCCGTCGATCAGCGAGTTCATCGTGAAGAACCGGATGAATGGCGTGGCCAGCGAATTTTCGGGTGGAATTCTGCGTTCCAGGAATGAGGCAGTGAGCAGGAACACCTGCGTCACGTTGTGCATGAGCAGCAGTGCAGCCGATGCAGCACCTGCTTGCACGGTCGCAGGCAAGAACTGGCAGGTCGGCTGGATTGCCTTCCTCAATACCAGCTGTGACGCGAGCCGGGGCGCGCCTGCCGCGAGCAATGACCTGATCTTTGCCAAGGTGGGCAGCGGTGGCGAGATTCTGCTGGACTCCACGGATGACACACCGGTACGGAAAATGATGTTCAACGCCTCCGGCGCTCCGTCGCTTCCCAGCTCCTCCAACTTCAGCTTGCTCTACAAAGATGTGCAGAACACCTACACCAAGAGCTACGGGGTCAATATCTGCATCGATGCCCAAGGGCGTTCCAGATTGATTCCCAGCGACAAGAAATGCAGCAACTTCTGAGACATGACCATGCCGCTCTCCTCCATTGCTGACCGCAGGATCGCCAGGGGGCTGACCCTGGTGGAAATGATGGTGGCGCTGGTCGTGCTGTCCATCGGCCTTCTGGGCGTGGCGGGACTGCAGGCCTCCACCACCAAGTACCGAATCAACACTATGGCGCGTGCGTCCATGACCGGTCTGGTCTTCGATCTGTCGGAAAGAATCCGGGTTAATGCCGATTCTGCAGGGGCCAACTTCTTGCAGCCCGGAACCGAGAAGGACGATTCGCTGTACGTGATTGCTTCGGACTGGGCAACCCAGCAGACCGAATCCATAACGACCAATAAGAACTGCGTGACTGACATCTGCACCACGGCGGAGCGGGCCGATTACGATGTAAAGATCTGGCGGCAGAAACTTCGTGATTCCATACCCCAGGGGGCTGCCATGCTGTCGGGGGACAGGCGCACTGGCGTGCTTCTGACCCTCATGTGGTTCGACAAAGAACTCACTGACAAGGCCACCGCGAGCGACGGTACCTCGACCATCACCCTCAAGAAGGCGCCGGTATGCAATGCACAGCAGACCGGTATGGCGCAACAGAGCTGCTGTCCTGAAGAGGCCAAGGCCCCTGAAGGGGTGCGTTGTTCCCGCTTCTCCTTTGTGCCCTGACCCCATGAAATATCAACGCAGATCCCAATCGGGGTTGACCTTGGTCGAACTGCTTGTCGCGATGGCCATCAGCCTGATGATCATGGCGGCTGCGATTTATGTCTATATTGCCTCGAGCGACTCTCAGCGTGTGCTGGACCGCAACACGGCAAGCAACGAAACCGGCGTGTTTGCCATGCAGATGCTGGGGCGTGCCATCATGAATGCCGGATTCTATCCGGCGCCTTCCAAACCTATTCCGGTTGATGTCACGCAGACGGGAATGTATGACACCTATCCGCCTATTTCCGCCACAAAACGGGCTGTCACTGATTGGGCTAATCCTGAAGTCAATTGGCCTCCCGCAGCTTTCCAAACCGGAATCTATGGCTGTGATGGTGCGAAGTTGAAACCGTCCAGCAGTGCCTGCGATGATGCAAAAGATGGTGCGGCAGATACGCTGGTCATCAACTATTTCACCGCAGATGCGATGGGGGGGGCGTCGGGCTCTCGTTTCGACTGTACCGGAACGGATGTTGCAAAGGATCCCAGCAATCTGGAGCGCAACAAGAGTGCCAGCGGTGATGCGGTTGTCGATGGCAGTCCGCCGCGGCTGCCGCTGTTCGGCTCCAACCGCTATACGCTTCAGCTCAGTAAAGCCTATATCGGGCGTGCCGAGGTCGAGACAAAAAGCCTTGTGTGCAGCGGAAACGGGAAAAGCCCCCAGGGAGCGTCTGATGACGATGCCTACCAGTCGCTGCTGTCTGGGATAGAAGACATGCAGTTCTCCTATGGTGTCTATTCGACAGAGAAGACATTGAATCCCGATAAATTTTATACTGCCACTGAGGTCAATGGGTTGGATAGGGTGAATATCAATGGCCAGATGCTGACAGGTTGGCAGCGCGTGGTGGCGGTCAGGGCCTGTATCCTGACAAAAACACTTCAAGGAAGGACACGTATTGGAGATGCGAAGGGGAGTGAGAAAACGTATTTGAACTGCCAGGGAGTAACCAAGCAACAGCCTTCTGGGGAAACATACACCCGGCTTGTGCAGGTGTTTGGCGTACGCAATGGCTTGAAGCAAAGCTACTAGGTCGGAAATATGTCTGCGCCAAGAGCAATCAAAAAACAAAGCCAGCACGGAATGGCCTTGGTCATGGTCATGCTAGTGTTGGTTGCAATCACCAGCATCACGCTGTGGATGGTCAAGCAATCCACATTGTCGGAGGGGATGGCCCGCAACCAACTTGATCAGGAGGCCGCGCGGCAGGCGGCCGAGTCTGCATTGCGGGATGCGGAGCGCGATATCATGGCGCCTACCATGGCCGCACGGGATAATGCATCCTGCTCGCGCCAGACGGATGAAATCAACCCCAATGATTTTTCCGCTACCTGCAATGCCGGTCTGTGTGCCAAGGAAGACTCCAGCTATGGTCTGACCGATTGGACCAAGGCTTCTGAACGCAATACTACAGTGGCCGAGCCATGGTGGCCCACCAACAAGGGTGGTCTTTGGAATGATGTTCCGAGTTCCAAGCCTGGGCGTGTGCCTGTGAATAGTAACAACTGCACAGGATTCACTGGTGGTGTCCCACTGGGAACCTATACGGGTGTGGCCCCGATTACGGGTGTTGCCCAGCAACCCGAATATCTGATCGAGATTTTTCGGCGCAAGCATGTGCGCATGAATCTCGACGAAACCCGCGTGACTTCTTCTGGAGAGAACGCAAACCAGTGGTCTTACATGTATAGAGTTACTGCGCGGGGCTTTGGATACTCTCAGCGTACACAGGTCGTTTTGCAGACGATTTACTTTCCTTGATGAAGGCCGAGGAATAAATGACTAAAACAAAATCATTTCTGCTCTCTTTGGGGGGGGCATGCGCGATATTTGCGTATGTGGGCATTGGAGCCACGCCGGTAGATGTCTCTGCGCCGCGCGAAGGAGTTCCTCCAAATATCGTCACAACGGCCAACAAGCCTATGGTGATGCTAACTGCATCCAAGGACCATACGTTGTTCGGACCGGTGTATACGGACTTCGAAGACCTGGATGGTGATGGTGTCATCGATACCACCTTCACTCCCACGTTCAAGTATTACGGATATTTTGACGCCACAAAATGCTACGCCTATGAAAGCGGAACCTTTGTTCCCAAGGTGCTTGCCAACAAGGATGTGACGACGGTGAATTCCGTCACGAAGACCAGCTATACCTGTTCAGCAAGTCAGTCCTATTGGAGCGGGAATTTTCTCAACTGGGCCACCATGACCCGGCTCGATACAGTGCGCAAGATGCTGTATGGCGGATACCGCAGTGAAGATAAAGATGGGTCAACCATTCTCATGGGATCCCGCTTGGTACAAGACGCGCACTCCTTTGTCAAATACTACAAAGGCGATGACATCAGAAAATATACTCCGTTCAGTACAGATAATCTGAAAAAGGCAACGGGTGTGAATAAAGGTGATTATGCCGGGCTGAGCATGTGCGTCACTGGCAGCAGCGAAGACCCCAAGGCTTCGCAGCCTGTCATACGCCTGGTCAAGGGCAATGTCAGGTTCTGGTCCACGGTGGAGATCAAGCTGTGCCGCTGGAGCGATGCGCCTGATAATTATAATTCTGGTACTTTTGGTCCAAAACTCGCACGATTCTATGGCGACGTCGACAAAGGTAATGGCGGTGTCAAGCATGAGGACAAGATACCGTCGCGAGTCAATGATGGCGCCACCTATTCCGGTATAGGGCCAGACCTGAATGTCAATGTCAAGGTCTGCGATCCCAATCTCCTGGGGGATGAGCGGTGCCAGCCGTTTCCGGCGGATTCCACGAGAAACTATAAACCCTATGGCTTGTTGCAGGAGTTTGGCTATCCCAGCAGCAGCAACTCTGCTGCTCGTGTGGAGTTTGGACTTATTACCGGTAGTTATGATATGAATCATACGGCCGGGGCATTGCGCAAAAATATTCGCGACCTGGATGACGAGATCAATAGGAATACCGGGGTTTTTTGCCATAGTGCCAGCGCAGGTTGCTCTGCGAAAGTGGATACCCGGGACACAGGCAAGGGTGCCATCAAGACCTTTGACTCCATCATTTTGTATGGTCGCAATGGAACCTCCTACGGAAGTGGCAAAAATCCCAGTGGATCTCCCGATGGAGATTTGCCGGCCTGGGGGAATCCCATAGGGGAAATGGTGGTCCAGGCGCTGCAATACTATGCCTACAACGGCTCCGCGCCCTCGCCCACCAATCCCAGCAGTACCTCGAATGACAGCAATGCAGGCCTTCCTGTTGTGAAATGGGAAGACACGCTTGCCAATACCGATGCCAGAGCCAAGTACGGCAATGCCATCTGCCGACCGCTCAATATTCTCGCCTTCTCGTCGAATGCGTTGAGTTTCGATGGCCAAGCAGATACCCCCTTCACCACTTTGTCGAATCGCAGTGGAAGCCTGGACTCCTATGTCAACAATATCGGCACTGCCGAAGGGCTTGCGGGTTCGCTGCGTTCGGTGGGCTCGGTCTCGGGCAAGGGTCTGACCACCAACGACGACAAGAACTCTTGCTCTGCCAAAACCATTGGCCAGCTGTCGAACGTCAACGGCATCTGCCCCGAGGCGCCGGCCATGGGTGGAACCTATCAGGTTGCCGGTGCAGCCCTTTACGGAAACACCAGCAAGATCCGAACTGTGAGCAATCCGCCCTCCGATCTGGCGAATGTGGAAAATGCGCTGAAGGTGCGCACCATGGCGGCATCGCTGACCGGTGGATCTCCGCGTATCGACGTACCCATCCCTGGAACCAATCCCACGAAGTATGTCTACATCACCCCCGAGAGCGTGCAGAACAATGGTGCCGTCAGTGCACCGCTGACCTTTGCTTCCATCAGCTCCGGGCCGAACAACGTTAAGGGAATGTATGGTGCGTTCATCGTGACGTGGAACGACATCCTGATGGGCGGTGACTACGACATGGATATCACGGGCTATGTGCGCTACGACACTACTCCCAACCCCAAGTCTCCGTCTGGCTGGGATATCTCGATCACTACTGATATTCCCGGAGTCTGCGGTGGCGCTGCAGGTACCCATGGCTTCAGTGTGATTGGTGTCCAGAACAATGGGGTCTCGGCCAATGGTCGCTACCTGACCCACCAGCACAATAGCGGCGGCATCCTGTCCAACATGCCGGCAACCTCCGAATACCTGTGTGGCGACCCTACCTACCGCGCCACAAAGTTCGGTACCAACGAAACCTATGCCACCACTGTCTGCAATGTGACGGGCGACGGATCGGTCATATTTGCAGACAATTCAAAAATTACTCTGCCGTCTTATTGCACGGTCAAGAATAGGGACTTCCTGGTCACCAAGACCTTCAACATGGTCGGAGAGACCGATGCCCTGGTGAAGGACCCGCTCTGGTATGCCGCGAAGTACGGATATTTCAAGTCCAGCGAAAAGCTCGCCGATGGAACCTACCGTACCCTGAGCATGCCGCCGGACCAGTCCAGCTGGGACAGCGTGGGCAGCGATGGCACGGCTGGTGCTGATGGCGTTCCCGATGGCTACTTCCTGGCTCGCAGGCCGGAGTTGCTGGAATCCCAGTTGAGGCGTGTGCTCGAAGCGGTGGCCAAGGATTCGAATGCTGCACCGGCGGTTTCATCCACGCAGTTCACGGTTGGCAGCTTCAAGTATGTGGCCAAGTTCGACAGCGCAACTTCTTCAGGCGCCTTGGAAGCCTACAAGGTGGATGACGACGGCAATGTGAGCACGGCTTATTCCTGGGAAGCCGGCATGCTGCTGAAAACAGCGGCGGCCGGTGACCGGCGCAAGATCATCACGAACAGTGGTGGCGTGGGTGTTCCCTTCCGTTGGAATTCGTTGCCTGCGGCTTACAAGGATCAGATGACGACGGCCTCCGTCAACAAGCTGTCGACAGACAATGCCCAGGTGGCGCTCAACTATGTCCGGGGTGATCAATCACAAGAGGGCGCCACGGCCCTGCGCCAGCGCGGGTCCACTCTCCTTGGGCCTATCATCAATGGATCGCCCTGGATCCAGGATCGGCCCAGGGCGTTTGTCGTGGACGACCCGAAGAGAAGCTACGCCAAGTACTACAACGATAACAGTGCGCGGCCCAAGGTGTTGTGGGTGGCTGCCAACGACGGCATGCTGCATGCATTCAAAGCCGATACGGGTGTCGAATTGCTGGCCTATGTGCCAGGTGCGCTGGCCAATCGCTTGGCCGAGCTTCCGTTGCAACGCGGAACGAGCAGCCGCACGAAACTCAACAATGCCAATTTCACATTGGGATCGTCGGAAACAGTGCCCTCTGGCACCGCATGGCCTTATGTTGACGGCAATCCGTTCACTGCCGATGTCCAGGTGGACTCAGGTGCTGAGGATCCTGTCTGGAAGACCTACGCCTTCTCGTCCCTGGGACGTGGTGGACGCGCCGTGTTCGCCCTGGATGTCACGGCAACGGATCCATCGACCTTCTCCGAGGCCGGCGCTGCGAATATCTTCAAGTGGCAGTTCACTTCGGATGATGATGCGGACCTGGGCTACATCACGGGCGAAATCAATATCCATACCGCGACCAACCAACCGGCCCCGGTAGTCAAGCTCAACAACGGCAAGTATGCGTTGCTGCTGGGCAATGGCAACAAGTCCACCAACGGCAAGGCAGCGCTGTTCATCCTGTACATGGATGGGCCTACGGCAGGCAGTTGGAGCGGCCGGTACACGAAGTTCGTCGTGGACGACGGCTCGGGCAACGGCCTGTCCATGCCCCATTGGGAAGATGTGGATGGCAACGGCACGGCGGACGTGGTGTATGCCGGCGACCTCAAAGGCAACATGTGGAAGTTTGATCTCTCTGACCCCACGGGTGCCAAATGGGGTGTGGCCTACAAGCTCTTCCGCGCCGTGCAGACCACGGTGAATGGCAATACCACCACGATCACACCGTTGCCGATCACCACGGCGCCGCGGACCATGTTCATGGGCCGTGGCGGCATCATGGTGATGTTCGGCACGGGCAATGCGTTTGAGACTGGGGATTTCCCGGCGGCAGGGGTGACCCAGAAAGTCTATGGCATCTGGGATCGGGGCAGCGCGATTGCAGACGACAGTACGCTGGTGACGAGAACCTATACGCGTGACAGCGCTGGAAATGTCTATCTGGCATCTGGGCTTGAACTGGACTGGAGCAAGAATAATGGCTGGGTCATGGCATTGCCGGGCTCTGCAGAAGCCGTGCTGTCCGACCCTTCGCTGGATGCCGGGGTCATGACCATGGTGGGTGTGAGGCCCAGGACCGGGACCAACCAGTGTTCGGACACCCCGAATGCCACCATGTACACCATCGACCCCATTTCGGGTCGTGCAGAGCGCAATGTGCAGGGAACGATGGTGGTCAATGCAAATAAGGTGAACATTGCCGGTCGTGAGATCGGTGACCAGAAAATCAAGGTGGTGAATGACCGCTCGAAGAAGCCGTTTGACAAGAAGTGCAAGGCCGGTGACCCCAATTGCGCCTGCAAGGGCGACAAGTGCGAGAAACCTCCGACCTGCGGGCCGGGCCAACTGGCCAAGCGCGCGATCGGGCGCAATGCGGATGCCGTCATGTGCTACAGCACGTCGCCTCGCATGCAGTGGCGTGATGTTCCGGGGCTGAGGACCAATCAATGAAGAAGCGTTTTTCCCCTCAACAAGGGTTCACCTTGATCGAGATGATGTTTGTTGTGGCAATTGCTGCCATTCTGGCCTCCATTGCTTATCCTTCCTATAAGGAGTATGTAGCGAAGGCGAAGCGAGCCGAAGTGAGTGCGATGATCTCTTCCGCGCAGCAGTGGATGGAACGTTTCTATTCGGAGAATTTCAGATATGACATAAATAGCGCGGGTGTCGCGGTCACGGACAAGGAGCAGTTCCCTAAGTATTTCTCGGTTTCACCTGCGCCTGGGCAGGGAGGGGCGCTGTACGAGGTCTCTGTGGTGGTAACAAAGGATGTACGTGACGTGTACTCTCTCAAGGCTGTGCGCAAGGCCGGCAGCAACATGGCCGGGGATCGTTGCGGGGACTTCTATCTTGACCAGTATGGGCGCAAGGAGCTCAAGGACTACAGCAGTAGCCAGTTCGCGACCCTGCAGGCCGCGTTGAACTACTGCTGGAAGTAGGTCATGGTTTTGGGAGGTAAATTCAGGCAACTTTCTTACTGTCTGAAAAGAGATTGAATTTGTCCTCCCACTGGATGGCGCAAGCCTTGGAACTGGCCACGGGTGCCTTGTTCAGAACTTCCCCCAACCCTCGGGTTGGCTGTGTCATCGTTGGTGCACAGGGCCGTTTGCTGGGGCAAGGGTCAACCCAACGCGCAGGCCAGGCACATGCGGAAGTCATGGCTTTGCGCGATGCCCAGGCGCAAGGGTATTTCCTTCGGGGCGCCACTGCCTACGTGACCCTGGAGCCCTGCGCCCACCATGGCCGCACAGGGCCTTGCTGCGATGCGCTGATCGAGGCTGGCATCGGCAAGGTCGTGGCGTCGTTGATGGATCCCAATCCCCGCGTGGGTGGACAGGGCTTTGAGAGGCTGCGCGCCGCAGGTGTCGAGGTTGAGATTGGTGATGGCGCAGATCAGGCGTGGGAACTGAATCTGGGATTTTTCAGCCGCATGCTTCGGGGTAGGCCTTGGGTGCGCGCCAAAGTGGCAGCTTCTCTGGATGGCATCACTGCATTGAGCAATGGGCAGAGTCAGTGGATCACCTCTGCCGAAGCCCGACATGATGGCCATGCCTGGCGCGCGCGCTCCTGTGCGATTCTCACGGGCATAGGCACGGTGCTTGCCGATAACCCTCGCCTGGATGTCAGGGAGGTCGAAACGTTTCGGCAGCCTGCCCTCATCGTGGCGGATAGCCAGCTTCAGACACCTCCGGACGCAGCCTTGTTTGCGGCGCAACGCAAGGTGGTCATCTACACAGCAGTCAGTGATCTGGCGTCAAGCCGTGCGCTTGCGCTGGTGGAGCGTGGAGCGCAGTTGCTGTGTATGCCTGATGGGCAGGGGCGTGTGGATGTTCGGGCCATGATCCACGATCTGGCGAGGCTGGAAGTGAATGAACTGCACGTCGAGGCGGGTCATCGACTCAACGCAGCGCTTGTCGAGGCAGGGCTGGTGGATGAGTGGTTGGCCTATCTGGCCCCCAAGCTTCTGTGGGGCGGGGCTGGTTGGGCCGATGTGCCCTCTTTGAGCAGGCTCGCCGATGCGCAGGCCATGTCATTCCAGTCGGTCGCAAGCGTGGGCGACGACTTGCGGGTGATTCTTCGGAAGGTAGGAGCGGATCGGCTTGGTGTGGACGGCTCCACCTGAGGCATCGCACGCGGTCGCAGCTACCGTCCCCAGCACTCTATCGCTTTGGTATTCGCGCCCAGGTTCCGTGCATCGCGCTCGCCCGTATGGGTCAGTGTGAAATCGCCGCATCGGTCATTGAGCTGGGAGCCACGGCGCGTGGCGATCAGGGTGTAAGTGTCGTCGTCGTGGCCGCTGGTTGCCAAAAAGTCGATGGTGTAGCGCTTGCTGGAATCGTGGATCCAAGTCAGGTCTGCAGGCAGCTTGGTGGGGTAGACCCCGTTGGCCGTGGCTGCGCGCTCCAGCCATTGCTGGGCCTGAAGCAGGCCGGCGCGGGCATCGGCACGGTGGACTCCGCGGATGTATTCGTTGTAGCTGGGCACGGCGACGGTGCCGAGGATGACTATGACGGCCACGACGATCATGAGTTCTATGAGTGTGAAGCCCGGGGGAGGAGGGCGGCGCATTGTGCGGCTCATTTCATTTGGCGCCAACTGGGGCGCAGGGATTGCTCGGGCATGCGGGCGAGGACGTTGCGGCGGCCATCGGTGTCGTAGCCAATGGCGTGATGGCCTTTTTTGAGCAATGTCTGGGATCCCCCGGAGACGGTTGCGCGCGAGGCTTCCTGATCGGCCGTGTCGTAGACGCCGTCGCCGTTGCTGTCCATCAATGGAACACTGGGCCGCTTGCCATCCATGATGTTCATGAGCGTCAGAAATTGGCTTTCCTCGCTCACATTGCAGGCGTCAGCGGGGCGGCTCATGGCTTCACCAGGACGCTTGGAGGATCTTGCGGGTATCTGGCTGTAGATCGCGAGGAGGTTGCTGCCGTCGTAGAAGCTCATCGGCTTGAGCAGGCGCTCGCCTGACAGGGGAAGGTCCACGTACCAGCCTTTGTGCCGCGTCCAGTCGAGGTCGGTGGTGGAGTCCACACGCCAGGTGCCATGACCTACGGCCCATTGCGTCTGATGGCTCACCGAGCGTTTGGCCAGCTCATTGATGCCGGATACAGGGACTGGACGCTCCCCTGCAGGCCGCTTGCACTCAGAGTCCGAGTCACCCGTGCAAGGCTGTACCCGGCCGTCCGCGAGCAGCTTGTAGCGGGTGCTGTCGAGGATGGAATAGATGCTCTGCACCGCCGTGCTGCCAGTGTCCTGCTGGGTGATGTTGCGTCCTGTGCCGAATGCCACCAGCAGGCCGCCCACAGTCACGCGCTCATCGCTTCCCGAGGGTTCTGTGGTGACGCTGTACCGGTCATTGGCGCGTACGGACGAAGGGGCGGTAATGGGCTGGCGCAGTGCGCGAGAGGCCGTTGGCGAACTGCCACCCATGGCGGTGTACAGCGGCCGGCCGTTGAAGGCCATGCCCCAAGCGGAGGAGGCATCGCTGGCGATGATGAATTTCCACAGATTGCCCTGGAGGTCGCCCGCATAGACCACGTCGGGCCGGCCATCGCCATTGATGTCCACGAGGCGTGGTGCGGAGAGCCCATTGTTGGTGGTCTCCGGTGTGGTGCCGGTGGGGATGTCGCCTGTGGCCACGATGCGCAGCAGCTCCTGGTTGCCATCGAGGTACTGGATCAGCAGCACGGGTCGCTGGTTGATGCTGTGGTAGCCGTTGCCTGTCACCAGAGCCCAGCGGTTGTTGTTCAACTGCGTGATCTGGGTGCTGCGTTGCGGGTTGGCATCGTCTCGTACGGGCGCTGCAAGGATATGGCCCAGGTCCTTGTCTTCCTGGCAAGTGGTGCGCTGCCAGAGGTCGGCGGAGATGGCGCAGTCACCGGGATCGCTGTTGCGGGTCTGGGTGCGGTCCAGCAGGACCAGCGTGCCGGCGCTGTGTTCGTTGAAAGCCTCTGGGTGCGTGATGTCCAGCACAAAGTAGCCTTTGGCACCGGCGCCCGGCATGCCTGCCAGCACGGTGCGCCACTGCGGGGATGCATGGCTGCCTGAGTTGATGTCGCCGCTCATGGCAGAGCCATCCACGAAGTAGCGATGCCGGGTGTCGTATTCGAGGTCGGAAAGGCGTGCCAGCCCCGAAATCACGCCACGGGGGATGTAGGCGATCTTCTCGCTGCCGTCAGTGGCAGAAAAGCCGTGCAGCATGCCGTCGTTGCCGCCCACGTAAATCATGGGCTGGCGCTTCTGCTGGGCGAGCGTATAGGCTGCGTAGCCCGGCAAAGGCGAGTTGTCCACGGGGCGGCCGGTATGCCAGATCTGGGAGTTGACGATATCGCCCTGGCGCGAGCCGCGTTGGCGAAAAGGGTGGGCCGGGTCAGGGCGCTGCGGTTGTCCCGCAGCTTCCATGCGGCGGTCGCCACGTATGAAGTTGAACCTGTGCTTGCCCAGTTTGTCTGCCCTGCCTTCGGCATCGACGCTGAAAGAGGCCTTCTGGGGGTGGTCCAGCTCATGCCATTGGAAGGACACGCCCCTTTGCAGTCTGTCACTCCAGGTCAGGATCAGGCGTTCATTGAGTACCTGTTGATCACTGAGTGCATCCAGGTGGTCAGCCGTACTCTTGCCTTGCCAGCCGGCTGCTGCGGTGATGCTCCCGTCGGCTTGGACCGTTTCTGCGTTGATCCAGCCGCTCCAGGCGGCTTTGGCACTGTAGCGGGCCGTGAATATGTCCACGCCTGCCTGTGCAATCACGCTGCTGTTGGAAGTGGCGGAGCTGCTGCGGCCCTTGGTATCGGCTGTCTGGCCTGTCGGGCAGTCTTCAATGGGCGTGGCAAATTCGTTGTCTTCTCTCTGAGCCGGGGAAACTGGCGTGCCTGCCTCAGAGAAACTTTGGGCCTGGCTGTTTTGCGCGGCCAGGACTGCGGCAATCACGGCTGGCAGCAGGAGGGGTCGGAGCCCAGGGTGGAGGAGATAAGGCATGTCAGACGTTCTGAATCAGTCGCGGCGCTTCTGGCGCGCATAGGTCTGTTGCAGCACCACCTGGGTGCCGTTCTTGCGGCCGTGAGCGATGGCTGTGATGCGATAGATCACCTGCGGCTGCATGTATAGGGCCAGACGTGGAGAGTCGTTGGCGATGAGGCCTGAGTTCCCTGCGTTGGCGTCATAGGGCAGGATCTCTATCCAGTACCAACCCCCCTTTCCTGTCTCACGGGTTGCCAGGATGGGATTGCTCTTGCCTCCAGAAATGGCGCCCGTGAACTGGCCGTAGCGCGCGGCTACATCGGTGGCGGTCATCTGGCTCAGCGTGATCCCTTTGGTCTCGTCCACGTTGTTCCAGAAGTCCTGAGGCCCTGTGCGCTTGGTGCACAGGGCGTCTCGGCAGCTTGTGGGGGTGGCTCGGTTCAGGTTGGCCAGCAGCAGACCTACCTGCTGGGTTTCCTGGGGAAACTGGGTGATGGTTGCAGCGTTGCGGCAGACGGATGGACGGCTGCTGTTGGCGATGCAGGCGGCGCCGTTGGCCTGTTCGCCTCGAATGTCCAGTTCGGCATCCTGCAGCAATGCCTGTGCAGCTTCGAGGGCGCGTTGGTAGTCGGCATCGTTGCCCACGAACATTTCGTTGAACAGGGCGCTGCGCGATGCCCAAAGTGCCAGCAGCATGGAAAGCATGACCAGGGTGATCACGATGAACAGTGCGACGCCTTTCTGGCGCTGCGCGGCACAGGTGTGGGCATGCCGCATGCCTGCTGCTTTGGCGGTCATCCAGTCATCCCCTGGCTGCGCAACTGATACACGCTGCGAAAGACCATGTGCAGGCGCCGGGTCCTGGGCGCCGGCAGCGTGGTCATGTCGATGGATTCGGCTGTGCCGTCACTGCTTGCGCAATCGGTGTAGCGGCTGTCGGCGGGCATGTTGATGACTTCGATCCCGAAAAGCACCAGACAGACCTCCGCGGCAACGACGCGTGACCAGTCCTGGCCCACGGCGGCTGCGTTGACGTACTGCAGGCGTGCATCACCTTTCGGCGACTGGATCAGATAGCGCACCTGGAAGTTGGCAACGTTCTGGGCCAGTGGCTGGGCTCCCGCAGAGGGTGCTCCGGTGCAGCGCAGGGTGTTTTTGCGGGCGTCCAGCGCAAAGCGGCTCAGGATCAGGTTGTTGCTGTTGGTCTGGCCCAGGCAATTGCGCTGCAGTGAGGTTTCGATGGCCGAGCCGTGCAGCGGTTGCGTGTAGTTGCTGTAGCCCACGGTGAGCTTGTATTGAGCGCGGCCTGGCGCATCAAGGCCCAGGATGGTGTCGTGCGCAGGGTCGAAATCTTGTGCGCTCGCCTCGAATGCAACGGGGTCCGCCACGTCAACGGTGTCTGTTCCCTTTTTTGCAGACGAGAGAAGCAGCCGAAGAGATCCTGCCTGCCGGATCTGCCGGCCCATGACGCGGAAGATGTGGGATGCCTGCTGCTGCAGCTGGCTGGCATCGCTGACGGTGCCGGAGACGGCGCGTGATGCCATGAGTGCGCCCAGGGCCACGCCGATGATCAACAGTCCCAGGAGAAGGCCCACCAGCAGTTCGACCAGGCTCAGGCCCCGTTGACCAGGCTGCACCAGCGTTGCGGCGGCGATGTGGGTGTGCTTCATGGGCTTGCGCAGAAGAACTGGACTGCGTTGTTGGCAAGATATGGCGCGCAACGAGCGCTGAGCGCTATGTATTGCAGGTGGCAGGTTCTGCCGGTGGGGCAGGCCATGGCTTCGTCGCCGTGTGTGCCATCGCTATGGAGTCCGATGGGTTTTTTGTAGCCGGCTTTGCTGGATTTCTCGTTTTCACGCCAGCTGATCACGATGCCCAGGTGGCGTCCGTTGCTGGTGTCGTCTGCTGCAGGGAAGACCTTGGCGGCTCCGCCTGGCAGCAGTTGGTGCACGGAAGCCTTCCACAGCGCGAGGTTGTAGCTGGCCAGCGTTTCCGGGTCGCATGGTGTGGCGCTGCAGTCGGCGGTGGATTCAGGGGGGTGATCCCAATCGGATTCGTAGTTGCCCATCTGTCCGAGGGAATTGGGGTTGGCGTGGGTGCGCTCGCTGAAGTCTTCGATCAGCCGGATGGCCTGAGCGCGGCGCACGCCGCTTTGGGTGTCGGCCAGGGTGCGCATCTGCAGGCTCAGGATTCCCAGAACACCCAGGGCCGTGACGACGGTGGCAACCAGGGTTTCGATCAGGGTGAAGCCTTTGGCGTGCCGAGCGTGGGTGCTTGTCAGGCGCATGGAATGCCCTCCCGGCCGACCACCCGGATACGTCCGCCGGACGAAACGCAGACGCCTTTCGCTGCAGCAGAGACGAGGCCGGCGGAAGACGGGGCGACGGCGAAGCCCATGGCAGTGAATCCACCCATTTGCCCCCACCGGTCCACACTGATGATGGCGGCGGATCTGGAGCGGATGACAAGGGTGCGTGCGGGAGTGTCGAAGCGCTGTAGTTCTTCCCGGGGATCCCAGCGCTTGTTGCCATTGCGGTCAACGAACACCACCCAGCCACAGCCCCAGTCCGCGTGACGTGCAGCCAGAGTGCAGCCGTTGGTGCCTTGGGGTAGTTTCTGGATGAAGACGCCGCCCCCGCGCCGCACGGCTTCGGAGCGCGCGTATTGCAGCGTCGACTGCAGGCCCTCGACGGTCTGGCGAACACGCCATCGCTCGATGATGAGGTGGAAGCTGGGTGTGGCCAGCGTGGTGAGCACGGCGAGGATGGCGACGACCACCATCAGCTCGATGGCCGTGAAGCCTTTTGCGCCCGGGTGGGCCTGAGGCCAGGTCGATGACATGTCTTGAATCCCTCCCCCACGATCTGCTTGCGAAGCGCTGGTTGTTTTTGCGCGCTGCTCAATCTATTGGGGTTCTTCGTGCATGTCTTTCGGACAAATCTGTTTCTGTCCTCAACAATTAGGAGTCGTGCCGTTTGTGTAGGGTCATCCGGCATGACGATGCGTCAAAAAATCCAATGGTGACAAGGAGTTGTTGGCTTTGCACTATTGGACTCCGGGGTAGGACTGTTTTTGTTGGGGGAACGCTCAGCGCTGCTGTCTGCCGGGTGGCGGCCGGGTATATCCGGCGCATGCCCCGGCGTTGTGCCGGCCCTGGCATTCGCGGTACAGCCGCTTGTCGCGTTGTTCGGGCGATTCCTCGGAACTGCTGCGCTGGGTTGGAGTACGGACTCGCTGTCCACCTTTTTTGCGCTTGGCGCCTTGCGCAGCCGATGTGTCGGAGCGGTGAGGGCTCGCCTGGGCCGGTAGGGCCAGGCATAGGGCCGCGACCAGGCAGAGCAGGGTGCATTGCTGCCGATGTGCGCGCCAGGTTGCAGCAGTGAATGAAAAACGCGTCGCCATGGTGTTGCCCTCCCGTGATCTATGAATGTCTGCAGGTTTCGCGGCATTCTGGGCGGGCTGTCGGCCGGCGCGGTGTGGGGCCACAAAGCATGTGTGGAAGCTGGACAGGGCGCGCTTGTTATAATCCCAGGGTTTTGCATGGTGCAAGACGCACGTCGGGGCCTTTCCAGTCCCGGCGCAAGTAACCAAGGCTGCCTCCCTGCTTTTGTCTGTGAGGGGCCAATTTCAAAGGAAAAAAATGATCGCATCTTCCGTGAAGGCTGAAGTCGTCAAGTCCAACGCACGCTCTGCCAACGATACTGGCAGCCCAGAAGTGCAAGTGGCTCTGCTGACCGCACGCATCAACGAGCTGACCCCTCACTTCAAGCAACACGCCAAGGACCACCACGGTCGTCGCGGCCTGCTGCGCATGGTGAGCCGTCGTCGCAAGCTGCTGGACTACCTCAAGTCCAAGGACGCTGATCGCTACACCGCACTGATCGCCAAGCTGGGCCTGCGCAAGTAAGCACGGTGGGAGATCAAAACGCCTGAGTTAGCCTGTCTAGCTCAGGCGTTTTTTACTTCGGAGAATGCAAGACAGAGCGAAGCTGTGTCATTCCAGTGCTGCTGATTTGATAGCAGTGAATCCAGCACTGGAATGGCATCGTGTTCTGAATTGCTCTCCATCATGGCCCGATGAGTGCATCGGGCCACCCATTCCAAAGGAGCAACAATGTCCATCTTCAACAAAGTCACCAAGACCTTCCAGTGGGGCCAGCACACGGTCACCATGGAAACCGGAGAGATCGCCCGCCAGGCTTCCGGCGCCGTGCTGGTCAACATCGATGACACCGTGGTGCTGGCCACCGTGGTGGCGTCCAAGCAGGCCAAGTCCGGCCAGGACTTCTTCCCGCTGACCGTCGATTACATCGAGAAGACCTACGCCGCAGGCAAGATCCCCGGCAGCTTCTTCAAGCGCGAAGCCAAGCCCAGCGAACTCGAAACCCTGACCAGCCGCCTGATCGACCGCCCGATCCGCCCGCTGTTCCCCGAAGGTTTCTACAACGACGTGCACGTGGTCATCCACACCGTGTCGCTGAACCCCGAAGTCGATGCCGACATCGCCGCCCTGATCGCCACCTCGGCTGCTCTGTCCGTGTCGGGCATCCCCTTCAATGGCCCCATCGGTGCTGCCCGCGTGGGTTACATCAATGGCGAGTACGTGCTCAACCCCGGCCAGACCCAGCGCAAGGATTCGCAGATGGATCTGGTCGTGGCCGGCACCGAAGCCGCCGTGCTGATGGTGGAGTCCGAAGCGCAGCAACTGCCTGAAGACGTGATGCTGGGCGCTGTGGTCTTTGGCCACGAGCAAGGCCGCATCGCCATCGACGCCATCCATGAGCTGGTGCGCGAAGCCGGCAAGCCCGTCTGGGACTGGGTCGCTCCCGCCAAGGATGAAGAGCTGATCGCCAAGGTGGCTGCACTGGGTGACGAAGCCCTGCGCACGGCCTACCAGATCCGCAACAAGCAAAGCCGCACGCAAGCCTGCCGCGAAGCCTACGCCGCCGTGAAGGCCGGCCTGACGGCCCAGGGCGTGGAGTTCGACGGCGTCAAGGTCGAAGGCATGCTGTTCGACATCGAGGCACGCATCGTTCGCAGCCAGATCCTGGCCGGCGAGCCGCGCATCGACGGCCGTGACACGCGCACCGTGCGCCCCATCGAAATCCGCAACTCCGTGCTGCCCCGCACGCACGGCTCGGCCCTGTTCACGCGCGGCGAGACGCAGGCCCTGGTCGTGTCCACGCTGGGCACCGAGCGCGACGCGCAGCGCATCGACGCGCTGGCTGGCGAGTTCGAGGACCGCTTCCTGTTCCACTACAACATGCCTCCCTTTGCCACCGGCGAAGTGGGCCGCATGGGCTCGACCAAGCGCCGCGAAATCGGCCACGGCCGCCTGGCAAAGCGCGCCCTGGCGGCCTGCCTGCCCAGCAAGGAAGAATTCCCCTACACCATCCGCGTGGTGTCGGAAATCACCGAGTCCAACGGCTCCTCGTCCATGGCTTCGGTCTGCGGCGGCTGCCTGTCGATGATGGATGCAGGCGTTCCGATGAAGGCCCACGTGGCCGGCATCGCCATGGGCCTGATCAAGGAAGACAACCGCTTCGCCGTGCTGACCGACATCCTGGGTGACGAAGATCACCTGGGCGACATGGACTTCAAGGTGGCTGGCACGACCAGCGGCATCACCGCACTGCAGATGGACATCAAGATCCAGGGCATCACCAAGGAAATCATGCAGGTCGCCCTGGCCCAGGCCAAGGAAGCGCGCATGCACATCCTGGGCAAGATGCAGGAAGCCATGGGCGAAGCCAAGGCCGAGATCTCGTCCTTCGCTCCCAAGCTGTACACGATGAAGATCAACCCCGAGAAGATCCGTGACGTGATCGGCAAGGGCGGCTCCACCATCCGTGCGCTGACCGAAGAGACCGGCACGCAGATCGACATCGGCGAAGACGGCACCATCACCATCGCCTCCAGCGATGCCGCCAAGGCTGACGAAGCCAAGCGCCGCATCGAAGAGATCACGGCCGAAGTCGAAATCGGCAAGATCTACGAAGGCCCGGTCACCAAGATCCTGGACTTCGGTGCTCTCGTGAACCTGCTGCCCGGCAAGGACGGTCTGCTGCACATCAGCCAGATTGCCCACGAGCGCGTGGAGCGCGTCGCCGACTACCTGCAGGAAGGCCAGATCATCAAGGTCAAGGTCATGGAGACCGACGAAAAGGGTCGTGTCAAGCTGTCGCTGAAGGCGCTGACCGAGCGTCCTGCCGGCATGGAGCGCAGCGAGCGCCCCGCGCCTGCCGAGCGTGAGTTCCGCCAGCCGCGTGAGCCCCGCCAGCAGCGCGAGTTCCGCGAGCCGCGTGAACCCCGCGAGCCCCGTGACGGCGGCCGTCCGGCTGCCGAGGGCGAGCAGCAACAGCAACAGCAGCAGTAATGCCCGGCAAGGCCATTGCCCAAAAGGGGGTGGCCTTGCAGGTGCATGTGGTGACTGGCAAAAAGCGCTGACCTGTTCAGCGCTTGTGGCATTTTTGACAGGGATTGCGAGGTCGAAAGATGGAAAAGCAAATCATGCGTGCCGTGGAACTCACGGACTTTGGTGCTCCCGAGGTATTGCGCCTGGGCGAGCGTCCGCTGCCCGTTGCGGGTGCGCAGGAGTTGCTGATCCAGGTGTCGGCCAGTGGTGTCAATCGCCCTGATGTGTTGCAGCGCAAGGGGCACTATGCTCCGCCGCCTGGCGCCTCCGACCTGCCCGGGCTGGAAGTGGCTGGGGTGATCGTGTCGGGCGACGACGAAGCCATGCGGCTGGCAGGCCTGCGCGTGGGAGACCGCGTGTGCGCGCTGCTGGCCGGTGGTGGCTATGCGGAGTACTGCGTTGCGCCCGTGGCCCAGTGCCTGCCCATCCCGGCAGGGCTCAGCGAGGTGGAGGCTTCGGCATTGCCCGAGACCTTCTTCACCGTCTGGAGCAATGTGTTCGACCGCGGTGCCTTGCAGGCAGGTGAAACCCTGCTGGTGCAGGGTGGCAGCAGCGGCATCGGCGTGACGGCCATCCAGCTGGCCAAGGCGCGCGGCGCCACGGTCATCGTGACCGCTGGCTCCGATGCCAAGTGCGCCGACTGCCTCAAGCTGGGTGCCGACCATGCCATCAACTACCGTACCCAGGACTTTGCCGCGGAGGTGCAGCGCATCACCGAAGGCAGGGGCGTGGACGTGATCCTGGATATGGTGGCGGGTGGCTATGTGGCGCGCGAAGTGCAAAGCCTGGCAGAGGATGGCCGCCTGGTCATCATTGCGGTGCAGGGTGGCATCAAGGCAGAGTTCGACGCGGGCCTGGTCCTGCGTCGCCGTCTGCTGGTGACGGGCTCCACACTGCGTCCGCGGCCTGTGGCTTTCAAGGCAGCCATCGCCCAGGCCCTGCGCCGCGAGGTCTGGCCGCTCATCGAGGCAGGCGGCATTCGTCCTGTGATCCATAGCACCTTTGCTGCCGCTGATGCCGACAAGGCGCACGCGCTGATGGAGTCGAGTCAGCACACCGGCAAAATCGTTTTGACGTGGTAACCATGAAGAAGAAACTCATCGTCGGCAACTGGAAGATGAATGGCAGCCTGGCTGCCAATGCCGTTTTGCTCAAGGCCCTCAAGGAGGGTCTGCCCGAGGGGGGTAATGCGGGCGTGGCTGTGGCCGTGCCCGCCGTCTATCTGGCCCAGGCCCAGGCCGAGCTTGAAGGCTCGGCCATCGGTGTGGCCGCGCAGGACGTGTCGCAGCATGAATCGGGTGCCTATACGGGCGAGCTGTCGGCGGCAATGCTTCGGGATTTTGGCGTGCGCTATACGCTGGTGGGGCACTCGGAACGTCGCCAATACCATGGCGAAACCGATGCCGTGGTGGCGCTGAAGGCGCAGGCTGCGCTGGCCAAGGGCGTCACGCCCATCGTCTGTGTGGGTGAAACGCTGGCGGAGCGCGAGGCGGGGCAGACCGAAGAAGTGGTCAAGCGCCAACTGGCGGCCGTGATCCACCAGGTGGGCCAGTGCATCAATGAGCTGGTCGTGGCCTATGAGCCCGTCTGGGCCATTGGCACCGGCAGGACCGCCACGCCGGAGCAGGCCCAGCAGGTGCATGCCGTGCTGCGCGCCCAGCTGGCGGCTGCCAGCCAGCAGGCCGATCGCATCGCCTTGCTGTACGGCGGCAGCATGAATGCCTCCAATGCAGCCCAGCTGCTGGCCCAGGCCGACATTGATGGTGGCTTGGTGGGCGGAGCCTCGCTCAAGGCGGCCGATTTCTTGACCATCATCGCTGCGGCCCAGTAAGCCGGGGCGGTTTTTCCATTCGCTTTTTTTAGCTCTCGCGTTACTAGCAGGTACAACCAATGAATGCATTCGCAAGCGTGATCCTCGCCGTTCAGATGCTGTCGGCTCTCGGCATGATCGGCCTGATCCTGATTCAACACGGCAAGGGTGCCGACATGGGCGCCTCGTTCGGCAGCGGCAGCTCCGGCAGCCTGTTCGGTGCCTCGGGCAGCGCCAACTTCCTGTCGCGCTCCACGGCAGGCCTGGCCACGGTGTTCTTCGTGGCAACACTGGCGCTGGCCTATCTGAGCAATGCGCGTCCCGTCAGCTCGGGCAGCGTGCTGGAAGGTGCCGCACCCATCACGGCTCCGGCTCCTGCGGCCTCTGGCGCTGCTGGCGAAGTGCCTGCTCCTGCTGCAGGCCAGGCGCCTGCTGCCAGTGCTGAAGGCGCTGCCCAGATCCCCACGAAATAATTTCGAACAAAGTCCTCGGTCCTCTGGGTCCGAGGGTTTTTCAGAGTAGAATCTAGAGATTGTTCGGTAGGCGGAATCTTTGCAACGGAGATAAAGAGCCAGCCGAAATCAAGACTTGCCGTCGTGGTGAAATTGGTAGACACGCTATCTTGAGGGGGTAGTGGCGAAAGCTGTGCGAGTTCGAGTCTCGCCGACGGCACCAAGATATAACTAAGAGCCTGCCCTGCTGATCAGGCTGATCGGTGCGGGCATGCCTTTCAAGGTAGCCGCACACGATGAACATCGACCAGTATCTTCCCGTTCTTTTGTTCATTCTCGTCGGCATGGGTGTCGGCGTAGTCCCCCTGGTACTGGGGTATGTGCTGGGTCCGAACCGGCCCGATGCCGCCAAGAACTCCCCCTATGAATGTGGCTTCGAGGCCTTCGAAGACGCGCGCATGAAGTTCGATGTGCGCTACTACCTCGTCGCCATCCTGTTCATCCTGTTTGATTTGGAAATCGCCTTTCTGCTGCCCTGGGCCGTTGCGCTTCGGGACGTGGGTGGGGCTGGTTTCGCCGCTGTCCTTATTTTCCTGACCGTTCTCGTCGTGGGCTTTGTCTACGAATGGAAGAAGGGTGCGTTGGACTGGGACTGAAGCGGGTTCACTAAGGAAACACGATGATCGAAGGCGTGATGAAAGAAGGCTTCATCACCACGAGTTACGACTCTGTGGTGAACTGGGCCAAGACGGGCTCGCTGTGGCCCATGACATTTGGTCTGGCCTGCTGCGCGGTGGAGATGATGCACGCTGCGGCGGCGCGTTACGACATCGGTCGCTTTGGCTCGGAAGTCTTCCGTGCCAGCCCGCGGCAGTCGGACCTGATGATTGTGGCCGGCACCCTGTGCAACAAGATGGCGCCCGCCATGCGCAAGGTCTATGACCAGATGTCCGAGCCCCGCTGGGTCATCTCCATGGGCTCGTGCGCCAACGGCGGCGGCTACTACCACTACAGCTATTCCGTGGTGCGCGGCTGTGACCGCATCGTGCCGGTCGATGTCTATGTGCCTGGCTGCCCCCCCACGGCGGAAGCCCTGATCTACGGCATCATCCAGCTGCAGCAGAAGATCCGCCGCACCCATACCATCGCTCGCGTCTAAGGGCTAGATGATGACTGCTATTGCGATTCACCCCGAAGTGCTTCGGGATGTGGTGGCTGCTGCCTTGGGCGACAAGGCGCGCAGCGTGACCGTGGCCCTGGGCGAGGTGACGGTCGAAGTGTCCGCCGCCCAGTATCTGGAGGCCATGCAGGTTCTGCACACCGCCCCGGATTGCCGGTTCGAGGTCCTGGTGGACCTGTGCGGCGTGGACTACTCCACCTATGCAGAAGTCGGGCGTGAAGGCCCGCGCTTTGCCGTGGTATCCCACCTGCTGTCGATCAGCCTGAACCAGCGCCTGCGCGTTCGTGTCTTTTGCACCGACGACGATTTCCCGGTGGTGGCTTCCGTCACTTCCGTCTGGGCGGGTGCGAACTGGTTCGAGCGCGAGGCGTTCGACCTGTTCGGTATCGTCTTCGACGGCCATGACGACCTGCGCCGCATCCTGACCGACTACGGCTTCATCGGCCATCCCTTCCGCAAGGACTTCCCGCTGTCGGGCCATGTGGAAATGCGCTATGACCCCGAGCAACAGCGCGTGGTGTACCAGCCGGTCACCATCGAGCCCCGCGAGATCACGCCGCGGATCATCCGCGAAGACAACTACGGGGGCCTGCACTGAAGGCGCTCCAGGCGCCTTTTTGATGGACGACCATGGCTGAAATCAAGAACTATTCCCTGAACTTTGGTCCGCAGCACCCGGCAGCGCACGGCGTGCTGCGCCTGGTGCTGGAGCTCGACGGTGAAGTGGTGCAGCGCGCAGACCCGCACATCGGTCTGCTGCACCGTGCGACAGAAAAACTGGCAGAGAGCAAGACCTACATCCAGTCGCTGCCCTATATGGACCGGCTGGACTACGTGTCCATGATGTGCAACGAGCATGCCTACTGCCTGGCCATCGAGAAGCTGCTGGGCATCGAGGTGCCCATCCGCGCCCAGTACATCCGCGTGATGTATTCGGAGATCACCCGCATCATGAATCACCTGATGTGGCTGGGCTCCAGCGGCAACGATGCGGGCAGCTCCACGACGCTGATCTACACCTTCCGTGAGCGCGAAGACCTCATGGACATGTACGAGGCGGTTTCGGGCGCTCGCATGCACGCGGCCTATTTCCGTCCGGGCGGCGTCTACCGCGACCTGCCCGACACCATGCCTCAGTACAAGGCCAGCAAGGTGCGCAATGCGCGCTCGGTCGAGATCATGAACCGCAACCGCCACGGCTCGTTGCTGGACTTCATCGACGACTTCACGCAGCGCTTCCCCAAGTGCGCGGACGAGTACGAGACCCTGCTGACCGACAACCGCATCTGGAAGCAGCGCAACGTGGACATCGGCGTGGTGACGGCCGAGCGCGCCATGAACCTGGGCCTGACCGGCCCCATGCTGCGTGCCTCCGGCGTGGCCTGGGACATGCGCAAGTCGCAGCCCTATGAGGTCTATGACCGCATGGACTTCGACGTGCCTGTGGGCAAGACCGGCGACTGCTACGACCGCTACCTGGTGCGCGTGGCCGAAATGCGCCAGTCCAACCGCATCATCAAGCAGTGCGTGGACTGGCTGCGTGCCAACCCGGGCCCGGTGATCGTGGACAACCACAAGATTGCCCCGCCGCCGCGCGAAGGCATGAAGTCCAACATGGAAGAGCTGATCCACCACTTCAAGCTCTTCACCGAAGGTTTCCGCGTGCCCGAAGGCGAGGCTTACGCGGCCATCGAACACCCCAAGGGGGAGTTCGGCATCTACATCGTGAGCGATGGGGCCAACAAGCCCTACCGCCTGAAGATCCGTCCGCCGGGATTCGCCAATCTGTCCGCCATGGACGAAATGTGCCGAGGCCACATGCTGGCCGACGCCGTGATGGTGCTGAGTACCCTGGACATCGTGTTTGGAGACGTTGACCGATGATTACCGAAGCGACCAAGGAGCGCTTTGCGCGCGAGGTGGCCAAGTACCCGGCCGACCAGAAGCAGTCTGCCGTGATGGCCTGCCTGTCCATCGTGCAGCAGGAGCAGGGCTGGGTCAGCGCCGAGAGCGAGGCCGTGATTGCCGAGTTCCTGGGCATGGCCGAGATCGCGGTGCATGAAGTCACCACGTTCTACAACATGTACAACCAGCGCCCCACGGGCACGTACAAGCTGAACGTCTGCACCAACCTGCCTTGCCAGCTGCGCGACGGCTACAAGGCGCTGCACCATCTGGAATCCCGCCTGGGCATCAAGATGGGCGAGACCACGCCTGACGGCATGTTCACGCTGCAGCAGTCCGAGTGCCTGGGCGCCTGTGCGGATTCGCCGGTGATGCTGGTGAACGACCGCTGCATGTGCAGCTTCATGAGCAACGAGAAGCTCGACGAATTGATCGACGGCCTGCGCGCCGCGGAGGGCAAGGCATGAACGCCGCCGCACAATCGGTCCTGGCCAAGTTTGCCTCTTCGGGCAGCGAGACCTGCTTTCACGACCGCCACATCAATCCGCAGATCTACGCCGACCTGACCGGCGCCAACTGGTCCATCAAGGACTACGAGGCACGCGGCGGCTATCAGGCGCTGCGCAAGATCCTGGGCAAGGATGGCAGCGAAGGCCTGACCCAGGACCAGGTGATCGCCACCGTCAAGGAATCGGGCCTGCGCGGCCGCGGCGGCGCAGGTTTCCCCACGGGCCTGAAGTGGAGCTTCATGCCCCGCCAGTTCCCGGGCCAGAAGCACCTGGTCTGCAACTCGGACGAAGGCGAGCCTGGCACCTGCAAGGACCGCGACATCCTGGTGCACAACCCGCACATCGTGATCGAGGGCATGATCATCGCCGCCTACGCGATGGGCATCTCCCTGGGCTACAACTACATCCACGGCGAAATCTTCGAGGCCTATGAGCGCTTCGAGGCTGCGCTGGAAGAAGCCCGTGCCGCCGGCTACCTGGGTGACAACATCATGGGCAGCAGCTTCAGCTTCCAGCTGCACGCGCACCATGGCTTCGGCGCCTACATCTGCGGCGAAGAGACAGCGCTGCTGGAGTCGCTGGAAGGCAAGAAGGGCCAGCCGCGCTTCAAGCCGCCGTTCCCGGCCAGCTTCGGCCTGTACGGCAAGCCCACCACCATCAACAACACCGAAACCTTTGCGGCCGTTCCCTGGATCATCCGCAACGGCGGCGCTGCGTACCTGGAGTGCGGCAAGCCCAACAACGGCGGCACCAAGATCTTCTCGGTCAGCGGCGACGTGAACCTGCCCGGCAACTACGAAGTGCCGCTGGGCACGCCCTTCAGCAAGCTGCTGGAGCTGGCCGGTGGCGTGCGCACGGGCCGCAAGCTCAAGGCGGTGATCCCCGGTGGATCGTCCTCGCCCGTGCTGCCGGCTGACATCATCATGGAATGCACGATGGACTACGATTCCATCGCCAAGGCCGGCTCCATGCTGGGCTCGGGCGCCGTGATCGTGATGGACGACTCGCGCGACATGGTCGAGAGCCTGCTGCGCCTGTCCTACTTCTACCAGCACGAGTCCTGCGGCCAGTGCACTCCCTGCCGCGAAGGCACGGGCTGGCTGTGGCGCGTGGTCAACCGAATCGAGCACGGCGAAGGCCGTCCTGAAGACATCGAGCTGTTGGACTCGGTGTCCGTGAACATCATGGGGCGCACGATCTGTGCGCTGGGCGATGCGGCAGCGATGCCGGTGCGCGCCATGATCAAGCACTTCCGCCACGAGTTTGAAGCGAAGATCCAGAACGCTTCCAAGCAGACGGTCCACGCCGCCTGATCGCGAGAAAAGCATATGGTTGAAATTGAACTGGACGGAAAAAAGGTGGAGGTCGCCGAAGGCTGCATGGTCATGCATGCAGCCGAGAAGGCAGGCACCTACATCCCGCATTTCTGCTATCACAAGAAACTTTCCATCGCCGCCAACTGCCGCATGTGCCTGGTGGATGTGGAAAAAGCCCCCAAGCCCATGCCCGCCTGCGCCACGCCCGTGACGCAGGGCATGATCGTGCGCACCAAGAGCGAGAAGGCGATCAAGGCACAGCAATCGGTGATGGAGTTCCTGCTCATCAATCACCCGCTGGACTGCCCGATCTGCGACCAGGGCGGCGAATGCCAGCTGCAGGATCTGGCCGTGGGCTACGGCAGCTCCGCCTCGCGCTACGAGGAAGAAAAACGCGTGGTCTTCCACAAGGACGTGGGCCCGCTGATCTCCATGCAGGAGATGAGCCGCTGCATCCACTGCACCCGCTGCGTGCGCTTCGGACAGGAAGTGTCCGGCGTGATGGAGCTGGGCATGATCAACCGCGGCGAGCACTCCGAGATCACCACGGTGGTGGGCGATACGGTGGACTCCGAGCTGTCGGGCAACATGATCGACATCTGCCCCGTGGGCGCGTTGACCAGCAAGCCCTTCCGCTACAGCGCCCGCACCTGGGAGCTGTCGCGCCGCAAGTCGGTCTCGCCCCATGATTCCACGGGTGCCAACCTCATCGTCCAGGTCAAGAACCACAAGGTTCTGCGCGTAGTGCCCTTCGAGAACGAAGAGGTCAACGAGTGCTGGATCGCCGACCGCGATCGCTTCTCCTACGAAGCCCTGAACAGCGACGAACGCCTGACCCGCCCCATGCTCAAGCAAGGCGGCGAGTGGAAGGAAGTCGATTGGCAGACCGCCCTCGAATACGTGGCCAATGGCCTGCGCCAGATCAAGAACGACCATGGCGCCTCCGCCATCGGTTCGCTGGTCAGCCCGCACAGCACGCTGGAAGAGCTGTACCTGGCAGGCAAGCTGGTGCGTGGCCTGGGCAGCGAGAACATCGACTACCGCCTGCGCAATGCCGAGTTCACCGCCGCCCAGGGCGTGCAGTGGCTGGGCACGCCCATCGCGTCGCTGTCCAAGCTGCAAGGCGTCCTCGTGCTGGGCTCCAACCTGCGCAAGGACCATCCGCTGTTCGCGCAGCGCATCCGCCAGGCTGCCAAGCAGGGCTGCGCCGTGCTCGCCATCAATGAGCGTGTCTACGACTGGGCCATGCCGGTGACGGCGTCCATCGTGGCTGCCCCGGACTGGGCCCAGGCGCTGGCCGATGTGGCCGCCGCCGTGGCGCAGGAAAAGGGCGTTGCCGCTCCCGTGGCCGCCGCCGACGTGCATGCCGAGGCCCAGGCCATCGCCGCCGCGCTGCTGCGCGGCGAGCGCAAGGCCATCTTGCTGGGCAATGCCGCTGCGCACCACGCACAGGCATCGACCCTGCTGTCGCTGGCCAACTGGATTGCCGAGCAGACCGGCGCCTCGGTCGGCTACCTGACCGAAGCCGCCAACACGGTGGGCGCACAGTGGGTGGGCGCACAGCCTGCCGCCTCGGGCCTGAACGCAGGCCAGATGCTGGCCGGCGGCCTCAAGGCCGTGCTGCTGCTGAACAACGAACCCGTGTTCGACTCCGCTGCCGGCGCCCGCGCCGCGGAGGCACTGGGCAAGGCCGAGATGGTCGTGACCCTGAGCCCCTTCAAGGCCAACATGGAATTCAGCGACGTGCTGCTGCCCATCGCCCCGTTCACGGAAACCTCGGGCAGCTTCGTCAACGCCGAAGGCCGCCTGCAGAGCTTCCACGCCGTGGTCAAGCCGCTGGCCGAAGCCCGTCCGGGCTGGAAGGTGCTGCGCGTGCTGGCCAACCTGCTGGGCGTGCAGGGCGTGGACTACGAGACGTCGCAGGACGTGCTCGCAGCCGCCACGGCCGCTGCCACCAGCGTGCCGGCCAACCTGCTGGGCAACGGTGCGCCTGCCGTGAATTCCATCGCCAACGGTGCCGGCCATGCCGCGCCCGTGGTGGCCAGCATTTATCAGCTCGACAGCATCGTGCGCCGCGCGACATCGCTGCAACTGACGGCAGATGCACGTCAGGCTCGTGAGGGAGGCGCCGCATGATTGACGCACTCAAGACGGCCGGTGCCGGCCTGATCGCCGCACCCTGGTGGACCGACGTGGCCTGGCCCGTGCTCTGGATCCTGCTGGGCATCGTTGCCATCGTCGCCCCGCTGATGGGCGCCGTGGCCTACCTGACGCTGTGGGAGCGCAAGCTGCTGGGCTTCATGCAGGTTCGCATGGGTCCCAACCGCGTGGGTCCCTTCGGCCTGCTGCAGCCTCTGGCCGACGGCCTGAAGCTGCTGACCAAGGAACTGATCCAGCCCACGGCTGCTGCCAAGGGCCTGTTCTACGTGGGCCCGGTGATGGCCATCATGCCCGCCCTGGCGGCATGGGTGGCGATCCCCTTCGGTCCCGACGTGGCCCTGGCCAACGTCAATGCCGGCCTGCTGCTGATCATGGCCATCACGTCCATCGAAGTCTATGGCGTGATCATTGCGGGCTGGGCCTCCAACTCCAAGTACGCCTTCCTGGGTGCGCTGCGCGCCTCGGCACAGATGGTCAGCTATGAAATCGCGCTGGGCTTCTGCTTCCTGGTGGTCATCATGGTCACGGGCAGCATGAATCTGACGCAGATCGTGCTGAGCCAGGGCCAGGGCCAATTCGCCAGCATGGGTGTCAGCGTCCTGTCGTGGAACTGGCTGCCGCTGCTGC
The DNA here is from genome assembly GCF_059567865.1 of Delftia sp. BGA-UO-ETr-SB1. Lineage (NCBI taxonomy): Bacteria > Pseudomonadati > Pseudomonadota > Betaproteobacteria > Burkholderiales > Comamonadaceae > Delftia > Delftia sp. BGA-UO-ETr-SB1. The sequence goes on from NZ_JCAQOW010000006.1 coordinate 1,636,684, forward strand.
CGATCTTCGTGGTCTACCTGATCTCGGCCGTGGCCGAGACCAACCGCCACCCCTTCGACGTGGTCGAAGGCGAAGCCGAAATCGTGGCCGGCCACATGGTCGAGTACTCGGGCATGGGCTTTGCCATCTTCTTCCTGGCCGAATACGCCAGCATGTGGCTGGTGTCCATCCTGGCCGTGGTGATGTTCCTGGGCGGCTGGCTGCCTCCGTTCGACTTCCTGTCGTTCATCCCAGGATGGATCTGGCTGGCGGCGAAGACTTTCCTGGTCGTGTCCATGTTCATCTGGATCCGTGCCACCTTCCCGCGCTTTCGCTATGACCAGATCATGCGTCTGGGCTGGAAGATCTTCATTCCCGTCACCCTGGTGTGGCTGGTCGTCGTGGGTGGCTGGATGCACTCGCCTTGGAACATCTGGAACTGAGCGGAGCAAGAATGTCTGCGGTTGCTGCTACCCCATTTTCGATCAAAGATTTCCTCAAGAGCTTCATGCTCTGGGAACTGGCCAAGGGCATGGCCCTGACTGGCCGCTACACCTTCCGCCGCAAGGTCACGGTGCAGTTCCCCGAGGAAAAGACACCCCTGTCGCCGCGTTTTCGCGGACTGCACGCCCTGCGCCGTTATGACAACGGCGAAGAGCGCTGCATTGCCTGCAAGCTGTGCGAGGCGGTGTGCCCGGCCATGGCCATCACCATCGAGTCCGATGTGCGTGACGACGGCTCGCGCCGCACCACGCGCTACGACATCGACCTGACCAAGTGCATCTTCTGCGGCTTCTGCGAGGAAAGCTGCCCAGTGGACTCGATCGTCGAGACGCATATCTTCGAATACCACGGAGAAAAGCGCGGCGACCTGTACTTCACCAAGGACATGCTGCTGGCCGTTGGCGATCGCTACGAACCCGAGATTGCCGCCGCCAAGGCTGCGGACGCCAAGTACCGCTGAAGCGGCTCCTTGATCACTTGAAAAGATTCGATCCATGGACGCCAAAACTGGTTTCTTCTATCTGTTCTCGGTCGTGCTGCTGTTTGCAGCCTTCCGGGTCGTCACGGCGCGCAACCCCGTGCATGCCGTGCTCAACCTGATCCTGGCCTTCTCGCAGGCTGCCGGCATCTGGCTCCTGCTCAAGGCCGAGTTCCTGGGCGTGACCCTGGTGCTGGTCTACCTGGGTGCCGTGATGGTGCTGTTCCTGTTCGTGGTGATGATGCTGGACATCCGCATCGACGCCGTGCGCCAGGGGTTCTGGAAGCATTTCCCCTTCGCTGCCCTGATCGGCGCACTGATTGCCTTTGAAATGGGCATGGTGCTGATGGGCGGCTTCAGCGGCGTCGAGGAGCCCAAGGCCATTGCGGCCACGGTCAACGCTGCCGGCCAGACCGTGCAGTACTCCAACACCCAGGCCCTGGGCAAGCTGCTGTACACCGAATACCTGTACCCCGTCGAGATCGCTGCCGTGATCCTGCTGGTGGCCATGATTGCCGCCATCGCCCTGACCCTGCGCAAGCGCAAGGACAGCAAGGCAGTGAACCCGGCCCAGCAGATCCGCGTGCGCGCAAAGGATCGCCTCGAGCTGGTCAAGGTGCCGGTCACCCAGGCGCCGCAGGCACCGGCCGCCGAGGCAACCCCCGCCGTGGAGACAAAAGCATGACGTTGACTTTGGGCCATTATTTGACGCTGGGCGCCATGCTGTTCGCGCTCTCCGTCGTTGGCATTTTTCTGAACCGCAAGAACCTGATCGTGCTGCTGATGGCCATCGAGCTGATGCTCCTGGCCGTCAACACCAACTTCGTGGCGTTCTCCAGCTATCTGGGTGACATGCACGGCCAGGTGTTCGTGTTCTTCATCCTGACAGTGGCAGCCGCCGAGTCGGCCATCGGTCTGGCGATCCTGGTGCTTCTGTTCCGCAACAAGACCAGCATCAATGCGGAAGATCTCAACTCCCTCAAGGGTTGAGTCCGCCGTAACTTGCAAGGTTCTTAAGAATGAGTCAAACACTCTCTGCATCCATGCTCCTGGCGGTGCCGCTGGCACCGCTGGCGGGCTCCGTGCTCGCGGGCATCTGGGGCACGGCCTTCGGCGGCAACAAGATCGGTCGCGGCGGCAGCCATACCCTCACCATCGCGGGCGTGCTGATCGCCTTCATCCTGTCGGCCATCACGTTCAACAGCGTGATCTTCGACGGCGCGCGTTTCGACCAGTCCATCTACACCTGGATGGAAATCGGCGGCCTGAAGATGGAGGTCGGTTTCCTGATCGACAGCATCACGGCCATGATGATGTGCGTGGTGACCTTCGTGTCGCTGATGGTGCACATCTACACCATCGGCTACATGCAGGAAGATGACGGCTACAACCGTTTCTTCTCCTACATCTCGCTGTTCACCTTCTCCATGTTGATGCTCGTCATGAGCAACAACCTGCTGCAGCTGTTCTTCGGCTGGGAAGCCGTCGGCCTGGTGTCCTATCTGCTGATCGGCTTCTACTACAACAAGCCCACGGCCATCTTCGCCAACATGAAGGCCTTCCTGGTCAACCGTGTGGGTGACTTCGGCTTCATCCTGGGCATCGGCCTGATCGCTGCCTACACCGGCACCATGAACTACGGCGAAATCTTCGCCAAGCTGCCCGAGATCCAGAACACCCTGCTGCCGGGCACCGGCTGGCTGCTGGTGACGGTGACGGCCATCTGCCTGTTCATCGGCGCCATGGGCAAGTCGGCACAGTTCCCGCTGCACGCCTGGCTGCCCGATTCGATGGAAGGCCCGACCCCCATCTCGGCACTGATCCACGCCGCCACCATGGTGACGGCCGGTATCTTCATGGTCTCGCGCATGTCGCCGCTGTACGAGCTGTCGGACACGGCACTGAGCTTCATCCTGGTGATCGGCTCCATCACGGCGCTGTTCATGGGCGTGCTGGGCATCATCCAGAACGACATCAAGCGGGTGATCGCGTACTCCACGCTGTCGCAGCTGGGCTACATGACCGTGGCCCTTGGCGCCTCCGCCTACTCGGTGGCCGTGTTCCACCTGATGACCCACGCCTTCTTCAAGGCCCTGCTGTTCCTTGGCGCCGGTTCGGTGATCATGGGCATGCACCACAACCAGGACATCCGCTGGATGGGTGGCGTGCGCAAGTACATGCCCATCACCTGGATCACCTTCCTGCTGGGCAACCTGGCGCTGATCGGTACGCCGTTCTTCTCGGGCTTCTACTCGAAGGACGCCATCATCGAAGCCGTGCACGCCACGAACCTGCCGGGCGCAGGCTTCGCGAACTTCGCGGTGCTGGCCGGCGTGTTCATCACGGCCTTCTACTCCTTCCGCCTGTACTTCATCGTCTTCCACGGCAAGGAGCGCTACGACCAGAACCCGGACGCGCACCACGATGACCACCACGGTCACGATGACCACCACGGCCATGGCCACGATGCCAAGCCGCACGAGTCGCCCCTGGTCGTGACCGGTCCGCTGATGCTGCTGGCCATCCCCTCGGTGGTGATCGGTGCCATCGCGCTGATGCCCATGCTGTTCGGTGACTTCTTCAAGGGCGTGATCCACGTCGATGGCGCAAAGCACGGCGCCATGGCCGAACTGGCCGAGAAGATCCACGGCTGGGTGCCCATGGCACTGCACGGCTTCACGGCCGCGCCGTTCTGGCTGGCACTGGCAGGCGTCGTCGTCTCCTACCTGTTCTACATGGTCAAGCCCGAAGTTCCTGCGGCCATCAAGTCGGCCATGCAGAAGATCGGTGTCTACCAGGCACTGGAAGGCAAGTACGGCGTGGACTGGGTCTACGAAAACATCTTCGCCCGTGGTGCTCGCGCCTTCGGCAGCTTCTTCTGGAAGGTCGGCGACCAGGCCATCATCGATGGCGCCATCGTCAACGGTTCGTGGAAGCTCATCGGCCGCATCGGCCAGTGGGTGCGCAAGCTGCAGTCGGGCTATCTCTATCACTACGCGTTGGTCATGCTGCTGGGCGTGTTCGCTCTCATGACGTATTTCGTGTGGCTCAACAAGTAGTAGAGGAAGAACAAAAATGCATTGGTTGAGTCTTTCAATCTGGGTGCCGATCGCATTCGGCGCCCTCCTGCTGGCCCTGGGCCGCGAGGATCAGGTCAAGGCAGTGCGCTGGCTGGCCCTGGTCGGCGCCCTGGCCGGCCTGGCGGTCACGCTGCCGCTGATCCAGCAGTTCGACAACAGCACGGCTGCGATGCAGTTCGTGGAGAAGGCGCTGTGGATCGAGCGCTTCAACATCTACTACCACCTGGGCGTGGATGGCATCTCGTTCTGGTTCGTGCCGCTGACGGCCTTCATCACCGTGATCGTCGTGATCGCGTCGTGGGAAAACATCACCGAGCGCGTGAACCAGTACATGGGCGCGTTCCTGATCCTGTCCGGCCTGATGGTCGGCGTGTTCAGCGCACTGGACGGCCTGCTGTTCTATGTGTTCTTCGAAGCCACGCTGATCCCGATGTACCTGATCATCGGTATCTGGGGCGGCCCCAACCGCATCTACGCGGCCTTCAAGTTCTTCCTGTACACGCTGATGGGTTCGCTGCTGACCCTGATCGCGATCATCTATCTGTACACCCAGTCCGGTGGCAGCTTCGAGATCCTCGACTGGCACAAGCTGCCGCTGTCCATGACGGCCCAGACGCTGATCTTCTTCGCCTTCTTCGCGGCCTTCGCCGTGAAGGTGCCGATGTGGCCGGTGCACACCTGGCTGCCCGACGTGCACGTGGAAGCGCCCACCGGCGGCTCCGCCGTGCTGGCTGCCATCATGCTGAAGCTCGGTGCCTACGGTTTCCTGCGCTTTTCCATGCCCATCGCCCCTGATGCATCGCACAAGTGGGCCTGGCTGGTCATCGCGCTGTCGCTGGTCGCCGTGATCTACGTGGGCGTGGTCGCCCTGGTGCAAAAGGACATGAAGAAGCTGGTGGCCTACTCGTCCGTGGCCCACATGGGCTTCGTGACCCTGGGCTTCTTCATCTTCAACCCGCTGGGCGTTGCCGGCGGCATCGTGCAGATGATTGCCCACGGCTTCGTGTCGGGCGCCATGTTCCTGTGCATCGGCGTGCTCTACGACCGCGTGCACTCGCGTGAAATCGCCTCCTACGGCGGCGTGGTCAACACCATGCCCAAGTTCGCGGCCTTCGCACTGCTGTTCGCCATGGCCAACTGCGGCCTGCCCGCAACGGCCGGCTTCGTGGGCGAGTGGATGGTGATCCTGGGTGCCGTCCAGTACAACTTCTGGATCGGCCTGGGCGCTGCCACTGCGCTGATCTTCGGCGCCGCCTACACCCTGTGGATGTACAAGCGCGTCTACCTGGGTCCGGTCACCAACGACAATGTGCGCGGCCTGACCGACATCGGCAACCGCGAGTTCCTGGTGCTGGGTCTGCTGGCCATCGCCGTGCTGTACATGGGTCTGTATCCCAAGCCCTTCACTGACGTGATGGATGTGTCCGTGGCCGAGCTGCTCAAGCATGTGGCCATGAGCAAGCTGCAGTGACCAGACTGAAACGAGAGAATCGAGATGATTGACAACATCAGCTGGCTGGCCATCTATCCGGAGATCCTTCTCCTGGTCATGGCCTGCGTGATCGCCCTGGTGGACCTGGGCGTCAAAAGCCCGCGCCGCACGGGCACCTATGTTCTGACGCTGCTGACCCTGGGCGTGGTGGCCGTGCTGCAAGGCATGTACGCCTCCAGTGGCAACACCTTCTATGGCTGGGGCAACATGGTGGTCTCCGACGCCATGGGCAACTGGCTCAAGTGCTTCGCCACCGTGGCCATGATGGTCACCCTGGTCTACGGCCGCCCCTACGCCGCCGACCGCGACATGCTTCGCGGCGGAGAGCTGTTCACGCTGGCCATGCTCGCGCTGCTGGGCATGTTCATCATGATCTCGGGCAACAACTTCCTGGTCATCTACCTGGGCCTGGAGCTGCTGACGCTGTCCAGCTACGCCCTGGTGGCCCTGCGCCGCGACCACACGGCGTCGGTCGAGGCCGCGATGAAGTACTTCGTGCTCGGCGCCATGGCCAGCGGCTTCCTGCTGTACGGCATGTCCATGCTCTACGGTGCGACCGGCTCGCTGGACATCGGTCAGGTCTTCAAGGCCATCAACTCGGGCGAGATCAAGCACCAGGTGCTGGTGTTCGGCCTGGTCTTCGTGGTCTCCGGCCTGGCCTTCAAGCTGGGCGTGGTTCCCTTCCACATGTGGGTTCCCGACGTCTACCAGGGCGCTCCCACGGCCATCACCACCATGATCGGTGGCGCGCCCAAGCTGGCCGCCTTCGCCATCGTCATCCGCCTGCTGGTGGACGGCCTGCTGCCGCTGGCCATCGACTGGCAGCAGATGCTGGCGGTGCTTGCCATCGCCTCGCTGCTGGTCGGCAACCTGGCCGGCCTGCAGCAGACCAACCTCAAGCGCATGCTGGCCTACTCGACCATCTCGCAGATGGGCTTCGTGCTGCTGGGCCTGATGTCGGGTGTGGTGGATGGCAAGGTCGATCCGGCCACCATCGAGAACGCCTACAGCTCGGCCATGTTCTACGTGGTGACCTACGTGCTGACCACGCTGGCCGCCTTCGGCGTGATCCAGCTGCTGGCCCGCGAAGGCTTCGAGAGCGAAGAGGTCGCCGACTTTGCCGGCCTCAACCAGCGCAGCCCGCTGTATGCCGGCGTGATGGCGATCTGCCTGTTCTCCATGGCCGGTATCCCCCCCCTGGTGGGCTTCTACGCCAAGCTGTCGGTGCTGCAGGCACTCGTGGCATCGGGCCACAGCCTGTACATCGCGCTGGCCGTGTTTGCCGTGGTCATGTCGCTGATCGGCGCCTTCTACTACCTGCGCGTCGTCAAGGTCATGTACTTTGACGAACCCATCACCGCCACCAGCGTTTCCGCTTCGCTGGACGTGCGCGTGGTGCTGACCCTCAACGGCGCCCTGGTGCTGGGGCTGGGCCTTCTGCCGGGTGGCCTGATGGCCCTGTGCGCCGACGCCGTCGTGCGCGCCCTGGCTTCCTGATCCACTTTCCCGATGCGGGGCCCTGCACGCAGGGCTTCGCGGTGAGGACATCGGCTTGTCGCAAACCGCTTCGATCTGGCTCGTGATATTGGCTGCCCTTGTGGCAGCCAATTTGCCTTTCTTCAACGCCCGCTGGCTGCAGCTAGGGCCGCTGCGCGCCCAGCGCAAGCCGCTGGCCATGTGCCTGCTGGAGATGGTGCTGCTGTACTTCATCGTCGGCGGCGTGGCGCTGCTGCTGGAGCGCCGTGTGGGGCAGATCGCGCCCCAGGGCTGGGAGTTCTATGCCGTCACGGGAGCGTTGTTCCTGACGCTGGCCTTCCCCGGTTTCGTCTATCGTTTCCTGATTCACCGCCGCGGCTGAGGCTGCGGTGCCGGTTGTCTCATGGGTGGGGGTGCGTGATGAAAGTGCTCGACCTGCATTGCCCGCACGGCCATCTGTTCGAGGGCTGGTTCGCCTCGGAAGATGATTTCCAGGGCCAGTTGCAGCGCCAGCTGGTGCTGTGCCCCGTCTGCGGCCACAGCGACATCACCAAGCGACTGAGCGCCCCCCGCATCAATCTTGGCGCCAAGCCCGCAGCCATGCCCCCGGCTGCAGCGGCTGAACCTGCTGCAGCCGCCTCGGCTGCCAGTGCGGCAGCCGTTCCCTCACCGTCCATGCCGCCCCAGGCGCGCGAGCAGCTGCAGGCCATGCAGGCCGCCTGGCTGAAATGGTCGCGCCAGGTGGCGCAGCAGACCGAGGACGTGGGCGAGCGCTTTGTCGATGAAGCCCGCCGCATGCACTACGGCGAGACGGACGAGCGCGCCATCCGCGGCAAGGCCAGTCCCGAGCAGGCCATGCAATTGCTGGATGAAGGCATTGCCGTCCTTCCATTGGCCTTGCCCGAAGGCAGCAAGGAAACGCTGCAGTAAGTGGCGACTGGCACGTGCTGTCTTGGCGACGACAATTGCGCCCATTGCAATGGATCGGCAGTTTCCAGGCCAGGCCTTTGCTTGTTGCTATTGATTGAGTAGCGTCCCGACTGACTTTGTCGCCCTTCAATTGAAGAGACGACAAACTCAAGCATATCCGCGGCTTTTCGCATAGTGACTGAGCAGGCCACAGGGAGATTGCCGACCTGGGTGTTTCCCGTAAGGCAGCGGACATTGGCCGCTGCCCTGTAAGTCGCAAAAAGGGTAGTTTGCTATCGCTTTGGAAGCGCTCTGGCCTTCCGTGTGGGCCGCGCCGGGCCGAGATGCTGGAGAACCCTAGGCTCTGCCTGTCACCGCGGCACCTTACAGCCCCGTGTGTGCTTGATTATTTCAAGTGTGAGTGGTTGCTTCTATCGTTTGCGAAGACCAGGCTTGATGCGCCATGCTGCAGTGCGGGGCAGGGCCTGTGCTTAGGAGCACCTACGTAGGCGTTTTCCCGCTGCGGTGCACAACGTCGGCAAGCCTACGATGCGTCCGACCCTGCACAACGCCCGCCAGAGCCTCTGGCGACGCGTTGGGGGCTGGCAGCATCAACGGAGCAGGCGAAGCGCACATGAGCGACGTTATTCTCGAAACCCGGAACCTGACCAAAGAGTTCAAGGGATTTACGGCGGTGAGCAAGGTGGACCTTTCGGTGCGCCGTGGCTCCATCCATGCCTTGATCGGCCCCAATGGCGCAGGCAAGACCACCTGCTTCAATCTGCTGACCAAGTTCCTGGAGCCCACCTCCGGCACCATCCGTTTCAATGGCGAGGACATCACGCGGGAAGCACCGGCGCAGATTGCGCGCCGTGGCGTGATCCGGTCCTTCCAGATCTCGGCCGTGTTCCCGCATTGCACGCTGCTGGAGAACGTGCGCATCGGCCTGCAGCGCAAGCTGGGCACGGAGTTCCATTTCTGGCGCAGCGAGAAGAGCCTGTCGCAGCTCGATGACCGCGCCATGCAGTTGCTGGCCGAAGTGGGCCTGCAGGATCTGGCCGACGAGGTCACGGTCAACCTGCCCTATGGCCGCAAGCGTGCGCTGGAGATTGCCACCACGCTGGCCATGGAGCCCGAGCTGATGCTGCTGGACGAACCCACGCAGGGCATGGGCCACGAAGACGTGGACCGCGTGACCCAGCTGATCAAGAAGGTCTCGGCCGGCCGCACGATTCTCATGGTGGAGCACAACATGAAGGTGATCTCCACCATTGCCGACCGCATCACGGTGCTGCAGCGCGGCGCCGTGCTGGCCGAGGGGCCGTACGAGGAAGTTTCGCGCAACCCGCAAGTGATGGAAGCGTATATGGGCACCACCGACGGCCAGTTGCAGGGAGCGCATTGAGATGACTGCACCGGCATTGGACATCAAGGGCCTGCAGGCCTGGTACGGCGAATCCCATGTGCTGCACGGCATGGACCTGGTGGTCCAGCCCGGCGAGGTGGTCACGCTGCTGGGGCGCAACGGCGCGGGCCGCACATCCACGCTGCGCGCCATCATGGGTCTGACGGGCGCGCGCAAGGGCTCCATCCGGATCAACGGCGTGGAGGCCATCCATCTGCCCACGCACCGCATTGCCCACCTGGGCGTGGGCTACTGCCCTGAAGAGCGCGGCATCTTCTCCAGCCTCTCGTGCGAGGAGAACCTGATGCTGCCGCCGCCGCTCAAGACCGGCCAGCCGGGCATGAGCGTGGATGAGATCTACGCCATGTTCCCCAACCTGGCCGAGCGCCGCCACAGCCAGGGCACGCGCCTGTCGGGTGGCGAGCAGCAGATGCTGGCCGTGGCGCGCATCCTGCGCACGGGCGCGCGGCTGCTGCTGCTCGACGAAATCTCGGAAGGCCTGGCACCCGTCATCGTGCAGGCGCTGGCCCGGATGATCACCATGCTGCGCACCAAGGGCTACACCGTGGTCATGGTGGAGCAGAACTTCCACTTCGCGGCGCCGCTGGCCGACCGCTTCTACGTGGTCGAGCACGGCCATGTGGTCGAGCGTTTCGGCGCGTCCGAGCTGCAGGCCAAGATGCCCGTGCTCAACGAGCTGCTGGGCGTTTGACCCGGATATCCATCGTGGCCGGCGCCTGGGGCTCGCCGGCTGCATTCCTGCCATGGCCCTGTGACAAAAACCCAAGACATCAACGCGAAGGAGACACCAATGAAAGCAAAACTGACCGCACTGTCGTGCATGCTGGCTGCGGCCGGCCTGGCCAGCCCGCTTGCCATGGCACAGGAGAAGGTGAAGATCGGCTTCGTGACCGACATGTCCAGCCTGTATGCGGACGTGGAAGGCAAGAACGCCGTCACCGCCATGCAGATGGCCATCGATGACTTCGGCGGCAAGGTGCTGGGCCAGCCCATCGAGCTGCTGAGCGCCGACCACCAGAACAAGGCCGACATCGCCGCCTCCAAGGTGCGCGAGTGGGTGGACACGCAAGGTATCTCGCTGGTGTTCAGCGGCACCAACTCCGGCACGGCCCTGGCGGTGTCGCAGGTGGCCAATGAGAAAAAGCGCGTGCACTTCAACAGTGGCGCGGGTTCCTCGGCACTGACCAACGAGCAGTGCAATGCCTACACCGTTCACTACGCCTATGACACCGTGGCCCTGGCCAAGGGCACGGGTACGGCCGTGGTCGAGCGCGGCGGCAAGGACTGGTTCTTCCTGACGGCCGACTACGCCTTCGGCCACGCGCTGGAGAACGACACCACGGCCGTGATCAAGGCCAAGGGCGGCAAGGTGGTGGGCGGCGTCAAGCACCCGCTCAATGCCTCGGACTTCTCGTCCTTCCTGCTGCAGGCGCAGGCCTCCAAGGCCCAGATCCTGGGCCTGGCCAACGCCGGTGGCGACACCATCAACGCCATCAAGGCGGCCAAGGAATTCGGCATCAACAAGAGCATGAAGACCGTGGGCCTGCTGGTGTTCCTGACCGACATCCACAGCCTGGGCCTGAAGAACACCGAAGGCATGCAGTTCACCACCAGCTGGTACTGGGACCAGAACGATGCCACGCGCAAGTTCGGCGAGCGCTTCTTCGCCAAGACCAAGCGCATGCCCACCTCCATCCAGGCTGCCGACTACTCGGCCGTGACCAGCTACCTCAAGGCCGTGCAGGCCGTGAAGTCCACGGATGCCGACAAGGTCATGGCCTACCTCAAGAGCACGCCCATCGACGACTTCTACGGCAAGGGCTCGATCCGTCCCGATGGCACCTTCGCCCACGACATGTACCTGGTCGAGGTCAAGAAGCCCGCCGAATCCAAGAAGCCCTGGGACTACCTGAAGGTCGTGGCCACACTGCCCGCCGACCAGGTCTGGACCACCAAGGCCGAGACCAAGTGCGCGCTGTGGAAGTAACGCTGCGCCGCCACTGACCCCCAACCGCCACCCGGCCAACCACGACAGCTGCATCCCATGGAAATCTTTGGTGTTTCCCTGCCAGGCCTGATGAGCCAGCTCCTTCTGGGGCTGGTCAACGGCTCGTTCTACGCCATCCTCAGCCTGGGGCTGGCGGTGATCTTCGGCCTGCTCAACGTGATCAACTTCGCCCACGGCGCGTTGTTCATGCTGGGCGCCATGGTCACCTGGATGGCCATGAGCTACTTCAACATCAACTACTGGGTGATGCTGGTGCTGTCGCCGTTGCTGGTGGGCCTGCTGGGCGTGCTGATCGAGCGCTTTTTATTGCGCTGGATCTACAAGCTCGACCACCTCTACGGCCTGTTGCTGACCCTGGGCCTGTCGCTGCTGATCGAGGGCCTGTTCCGCTCGGTCTACGGCGTCTCGGGCCTGGGCTACGACACGCCCGAGCTGCTGGAAGGCGCGACCAACCTGGGCTTCATGATCCTGCCCAACTACCGCGCCTGGGTGGTGCTGGCCTCCATCGTGGTCTGCGTGGCCACCTGGTTCATGATCGAGAAGACGCGCATCGGCGCCTACCTGCGGGCCGGCACCGAGAACCCGCGCCTGGTCGAGGCCTTCGGCGTCAACGTGCCCGTGATGATCACGCTGACCTATGCCTTCGGCGCGGCGCTGGCGGCGTTTGCTGGCGTGCTGGCGGCGCCCGTCTACCAGGTCACGCCGCTGATGGGGCAGAACCTCATCATCGTGGTCTTCGCCGTGGTGGTGATCGGCGGCATGGGCTCCATCATGGGCTCCATCCTCACCGGCCTGGGCCTGGGCGTGATCGAGGGCCTGACCAAGGTCTTCTGGCCCGAGGCTTCGTCCACCGTGGTGTTCTTCATCATGGTCATCGTTTTGCTCATCCGCCCCGCCGGCCTGTTCGGCAAAGAGAAATAACAAGAACGAGGACAAGGGGCCGACCACATGAAATCCAAGACTCTCGTTCAACGCATCGCCCCCTGGGGCTATGGCCTGCTGCTGCTGGGCCTGCTGGCGGCGCCCATGCTGGGTGCCTACCCGGTGTTCGTGATGAAGCTCATGTGCTTCGCACTGTTCGCCTCGGCCTTCAACCTGCTGCTGGGCTACACGGGCCTGCTGTCCTTCGGCCACGCGGCCTTCCTGGGCGGCGCGGCCTATGTGACGGGCTATGCCATCAAGGGCTGGGGCTTCACGCCCGAGCTGGCCATGCTGGCCGGCACGGCCGGGGGCGCGCTGCTGGGGCTGATCTTCGGCTGGCTGGCCATCCGCCGCCAGGGCATTTATTTCTCGATGATCACGCTGGCGCTGGCCCAGATGCTGTTCTTCGTGTGCCTGCAGGCGCCCTTCACGGGCGGCGAGGACGGACTGCAGGGCGTACCGCGCGGCAAGCTGTTCGGCCTCATCGACCTGACCAGCGACCTGACCATGTACTACGTCACGCTGGTCATCGTGGTCCTGGCCTTCCTGCTGATCGTGCGCACCATCCACTCGCCCTTCGGCCAGGTGCTCAAGGCCATCAAGGAGAACGAGCCGCGCGCGACCTCGCTGGGCTATGACGTGGCGCGCTTCAAGCTGCTGGCCTTCGTGATCTCGGCCGCGCTCACGGGCCTGGCCGGTTCGCTCAAGACCGTGGTGCTGGGCTTTGCCACGCTGTCGGATGTGCACTGGACCACCTCCGGCCACGTGATCCTGATGACGCTGATGGGCGGCCTGGGCACGCTGTCCGGCCCCATCCTGGGCTCGGCCGTGGTGGTCATGCTGGAGAACAAGATCGGCGAGTTCGGCAGCTTCCTGCAGCGCCTCACGGGCGTGGAGTGGTTCTCCACGCTGGGCGAGTCGGTGACCATCGTCACCGGCCTGATCTTCGTGGTCTGCGTGCTGCTGTTCCGCAAGGGCATCATGGGCGAGCTGATCGCCTGGCTGCAGAAAAAGCGTACCCCTTGAGATCCTGAAGACCGCACCGAGCGGCGGGAAGGGCAGGCCACCAGGACCGCATCTGATCCTGGCGGCCTGCCCTTATCCGTTGTCGGGTTCCTGCATCCATGCCGGCAGGTCCCGCTGGCCGTGCAGCACACGCCATACATCGACGTGATGGGCGTGCTCCACATAGAACACCATGTACGGGTAGCGCGTCAGCGGCCAGGCGCGCAGACCGGGCAGATGGAGTTCATGGGCATAGCGCAGCGAGCCTGTGGAGGGGTGGCGGCCTATGTGTGCGTAGGCCTTCTCCAGCGCGTCGATGAAGCCCAGGGCTGCGTTTGCGGCCTCCTCGTCCAGGTACCAGGCAAGTATCTCTTCGACGTCCCGGTTGGCCTGCTCGCGGGGGACGATGGCCTTGGCCTTCACCTCCTGGCCTTTGCCCGCTCACGCAGTCCATCGAAATAGCCCGCATCCACCGCCGCAGCCGGCGCCGAACCCGCTCCAGCCAACAGCAGGTTGCGCAGTTGCAGGCGCTCCTGATCCCTGCGGATCAGCTCGCGGACATACTCGCTGCTTGTGCCGTAGCCACGCTGGCTGACCTGCTCATCCACAAAGGACTTGAGGGTGTCAGGCAGGGAAATGTTCATGGTGCTCATGACGCCAGTGTGGGTCGCTTGGCAAAAATTGGCAAGATTCCCATTCAGCCACTGCAGTTTGAAAAGGTTTTCATAGCTGCAGCGGCCGGGCGTAGCCCGTCATCTCCAGGTATCCCTGACCGGCTCGCGCCTCCTGGCCCGGGCCGGACAGCTTTTGGAGGCTGCACAGGCCCTCCCAGTAGATGGCGCCGGTGGAAGCGCTGCTGTCCAGCTCCTGGTCATCGACCTGGGCGTTCACGGTGAAGCGGCCAGCGGGCGTGTCCACCTGCCATTGCACGGGGTAGCGCGCGCCGCTGGCGGGGCTGCTCCAGTGGCGCAGCGGTGTGAACCGAACGGCATCGTGGGCGAAGACCTGTACCTTGCCATCGGCGCCGCGCAGCGAGCCTCCGGCCCACAGCGCGTTGCCATCGCCCCGGCGCACTCGGAAGGCCGTGAGCGCACCGCCGTCGAACAGGTTCATGCCTATCCAGTCCCAGCCCACGGCCTCGGGGTGCATCAGGGCCTGGCTCCATTCATGGTCCAGCCAGGCGCGGTTGTCACCGGGTTCGCGCGCGGCTTCGATCTCCATGCGCTGGCCTGCCAGCTCCAGCGTGCCGCTCACCTGCAGTTGCGGGCGGCTGTAGTAGTAGCTGGCCTGCTCGGGTTCCGGCCCCTTGCGCGAGAGGCCGGCGCGGCCCTGCAGCAGCGGGTGCTCGCGGGTCTCGAAGCGCAGGTCCAGTGCGAATGCGGTGCTGCGTATGCGGGTGGTGTAGCGTTCGGCCTCGCCGTTACCGGTGTCTTCATCGGTGCGCTGCAGCGACCAGTCCTGCAGCCGCACGTCGGCATCGGCCTCGCTGGCCTGGGCAATGCCAAAGCCTGCGCGCGCGATGCGCTGGTCGTGGTGCAGGCGGGCGCCCTGCACATCGCAAAGCGCCGCATGGGCAAACAGCAGCTGGCGCGCCGCAAATGCGGAGCGCAGCTCCTGCGTGGCCTGCACGCGTGACCGGAAGAAGGTGATCTGGAAACCCCAGGCCCGGCCCGCCGCGCGTGCCTGGCCGGTGATGTACCACCACTCGGTGCGCAGCCCGGGATGGCTGCCATGGTCGCGCGGGAAGACCAGCGTGCGTGGCGGCAGTGCCTGGGCGGGCAGTCCTGCCGCCCCCAGGCCCAGGCCTGCAGCCAGGCCCAGCAGATGGCGGCGGGGCAGTGGCATCACGGATCAGCTTTGCAACTGCGCGATGCGCGCCTGGGCCGGCCCGCAGTCGCCGATGCGCTGCATCACCCAGTCCGCATCATGGTAGGTGGGCAGGTAGCGCTCGCCCGCATCACACAGCAGCGAGAGGATGGAGCCCTGCTCGCCGCGCTGGCGCATCTCGCTGGCCAGCCTGAGCATGGCCACGTAGTTGGTGCCCGTGGACGGCCCCACGCGCCGGCCCAGCAGTGCGGACAGGCTGCGCATGGCGGCCAGGGAATCGCAGTCCGCCACCTCCTCCATGCGGTCCACCAGGGTGCGCACAAAGCTGGGCTCCACGCGCGGGCGGCCTATGCCCTCGATGCGCGAGCCCGGCGCGGTGAGGGTGGCATCGCCCGTGCGGTGGTAGGCGGCGAACACCGAGCCCTCGGGGTCGGCCACGCAGATGCCCGTGGCATGGCGCTGGAAACGCACGTAGCGGCCAATGGTGGCGCTGGTGCCGCCCGTGCCCGCGCCCACCACGATCCAGCGCGGCACGGCATGGCGCTCGCGCCGCATCTGGGTGAACATGCTCTCCGCAATATTGTTGTTGCCACGCCAGTCGGTGGCGCGCTCGGCATAGGTGAACTGGTCCATGTAGTGGCCGCCGGTCTGCGCGGCCACGGCGCGTGCCTCGTCGTAGACCTGGCCTGCGCTGTCCACCAGATGGCAGCGACCGCCGTAGAACTCGATCAGCGCAATCTTCTCGGCCGAGGTGCTGCGCGGCATCACGGCCACGAAGGGCAGGCCCAGCAGGCGCGCGAAATACGCCTCGCTCACGGCCGTGGAGCCGCTCGATGCCTCGACGATGGTCGAGCCCTCATGCACCCAGCCATTGCACAGCGCATAGAGAAACAGCGAGCGCGCCAGCCGGTGCTTGAGGCTGCCCGTGGGGTGGGTGGATTCGTCCTTGAGGTAGAGGTCGATCCCCAGGCCGGCAAAGCCGGGCAGGGGCAGCGGGATCAGGTGCGTGTCGGCACTGCGCTGGTAATCGGCCTCGATGCGGTTGATGGCCTCATGCAGCCAGGAAGAGGTGGTGTGCGGCATGGCGGCCATTGTCGCAGGCTGCCCTGCCCACGCGGCTACAGGCCGTAGAACGGGCGGTTGGCCTCGATGCGTGTCTGCTCGCTGGCGGGGTAGCGGCGTTCGGCCAGCAACTGCTGCAGCGCGGCGCGGCCCAGGTCGCGCAGCGGGGTGTAGAAGGCGCTGACGGCCAGCTCGTCCAGCGCGCGCCAGGCGTAGACCTGGGCGTCGATGAACAGGATGTCCTCGGCCGGGCGCGGCAGCGCGGCGGCCTGGCGCGCATAGAGGCAGGCCAGGGCGAACTCGGACCGCTCGCGGTGGTAGCGCGCCAGCTCGCACAGGGGCTCGGCCCGCTGTGGTCGCGCGGCATAGGCGGTGAGATAGGCCTCGCGCACGGCGGCCGGCTCGGCGCCCGAGCGCTCCAGCAGCACGCCGACCTGGAACAGCGCAAACCACTGCTCCTCGGCCCAGCCGCCCATGGCAGCGCGCTGCCGGTACCAATGCAGGCTGGACTCGATCTGGCCCGCATCGCGGTGGCTTTGCGCCAGATAGAACACGTTGCGCGTGTTGCCGGGCTGCTCGCGCACGGCCTTCTCGAGCACGGCGATGTCGCGCAGGTAGGTCTGAGGGTCCCGGGCCCGCGCACCATCGTGCGAGACATCGATGAACGGCCCGGCCAGCATCTGCCAGGGCTGGTGCGCAGGCGCGGTCAGGTACTCGTGCAGCACGCCTTCCCAGCGCCAGTCCACGCGCGTGGCGATCAGCGCATTGCGCTGGTATTCGGTGCCCGCCATGTGGCAGGACAGCATGCAGCCGTCCGCCTCCAGCGCCGGCCATGCAAAGCCTTCGGGCACGCGCAGCTGCTCGTCGGCATCGATGAACAGCAGGTAGTCGCCGTGCGGCCGCGCCAGCTCCAGCGCCTCGTTGCGGTTGTGGGCAAAGTCCACCCAGGGCCGCTCGTGCAGGCTGCCGGGCACGCCTTCCATGCACTCGCGCACCAGGGCCTGCGTGCCATCGCTGGAGCCCGTGTCCACGATCACCCAATGGTCCATCCACGGCTTGACCGAGGCCAGGCAACGCGCGATCACCGGGGCCTCGTTCTTGACGATCATGTTCAGGCAGATGCGTGGGCGCGTGCCGGGCCGTGCTGGTGCGATGGAGTCGGCCATGTCTGATCAGCCGCCTGTGGGCTGGTGTAAACCGATGGCTCCCGCCAATCCACGGCCCACGGCTGGGCTGGCCGGCATCGTGGAACCTGCGAGGCGGAAGATGCCTGCGCTGATGCACAGGGTCCAGAAAGGACGGGGAGGAATGAGCGAAGTGCAGCGGTCCATGGTTCAGGAGATGCTTGGATGGATACGCGCAGAAGGCTGGCACCAGCGTTGCTGGTGCCAGCTTGGAAGGAAGTGGCTGTTGCTCAGGGCGACGAGAACTGCAAGGGCCAGGAGATAGTGGCAGGCAGGCCCATGCTGGTGAGCGGTGTCTCGACGAGCGGGAAGACGGTCTGGGGTGAAGATGAGGCTATGCAGGCGCCTGTCGAATAATCTTCAGCCGATTGGATGGTGCCGTTGATGCCCAGGCTCAACTGCGTCTTGGCCTGCACCACGCCATTGGCGTCTGCTCCACCCAGTACATAGAATTTGCCGGCATTCTTCGCATACACCAGCGTCCTGGCAAAGCGCGGATACAGCTGCGTCGAGTTGAGTGACGCCAGGTACGGCTGTCCCGTGCAATCGGTGCTGGCAAAGAGCAGATTGGTGTCGTTCTGATAGCCGCCTTCGGGGCGGAACTTGACGAGATGGAAGGTCGAGGTGAGCACGCTGATCGTGCTGTAGTTGGTGGTAGCGAGGCCGACCACCGTACCCAGTGCTGCGCCGCCGCTGTCCCTCAGCGTGACACCGCCCCCGCCTGCTGGGCCGGTCGCTCCGGTGGAGCCCGTATTGCCTGTGGCGCCCGTGACACCTTGCACGCCCTGGATGCCTTGGGGACCCGTGGGACCCGCCACCCCCGCCCCTGTGGGGCCGGTAACTCCGATAAGGCCCTGCACCCCCTGCGGACCGGTCGGCCCTGTGACTCCGGCACCCGTGGGGCCTGTGGCACCCGTGATGCCGGTGGCCCCAGTGGGGCCGGTGGGACCGGCTGCGCCTGTGACTCCCGTGGCGCCTGCAGGGCCGATGGCACCTGTCGAACCTGTGGCCCCCGTGGCGCCTGTCGCTCCCGTGGCACCTCCACCCACGCCCGCCGCGCAATGCGTGAGCTGACCAGAGACGCCATCAAAACACAGCAGCTGGTTGCTGGTGGCCGTATCGGCCGGCAAGGCCGGCACCAGTACCTCGCCGGTACGCTGCACGCGCAGGCGCTCGGCGCCCACGGAGTTCTTGATCACGAAATCGCCATTGGCTGGCAGGGTGATGGAGACATCGGCCGCGAGTGCTGCGGAGGTGTGCAGGCCTGCGCCCGCAAACATCGCAAGCAGCAGGGCCGGGACAGGGCGACGGTTCTGGTGCATGTCCGCTCCTCAGATCCGTGTGTTGCGGCGCTGGCGGTGCAGGGCCATGCCGCCGAGCAGCAGGCTCATCAGCATCAGCCCGTAGGTGCTGAGCGTGGGGATGCTGGCTGGAGCCACCACCACCGGTGCGCCAATCTGCACGTTGCCAGGGATCCCGCTTCCGCTGGGGTTGGAAACTGTGGCCAAGGGGCCCAGCGTGACCACGGCAGTGCCGGGACCGGACGAGGCCAGCACCACCGGCTTGCCGGGAGAGCCCAGCGTGAGCGTGCCCAGCACGGTGAGATTGGTACCTGCGGGAAGAACGATGGTCGGGGGTGTCGGGCCGGTGCTGATCAGTGTCAGATCCTTCACGACGATATTGCCGCTGAGTGTCAGGGTCGTTCCGGGTGCACAGGTGTCTGAAAGCACAACGCTGCTGGTGCCGAGATTCAGTGCCGCCGCGCTCGTCAGGTCGCCGCCGATGTTGAGCTGGCCGCCCGTGCCGGTCACCGTGGAGCCCGCGTCAAAGGCAAAGGACCCCGAATCGAAGGTGCCCGTGCCCAGGGCCAGTTCCCCGCCCATCGAAACGGGGACGCAAAACGAATTGAACGAACCGCCAGCCAGATCGATGCCGGAGCCTGGAGGAAAAACAATCTGCCCCCAGGCCGAGCCGCACATTGCCGCGCCCAGGGCCAGCGACGCCGCCCAACGTTTTCCGAAACCTGCCATGAGTCCGATCTCCCGAGTACAGGCGGTGGTGCACCTGCTGTTTTGTTGAGGCAGGGCGCTCCTGTAGATGGGAAGCGCTCCTGCCGAAGTCGGGCAAATGATCAGATAGAAAATGATTCTCTTGTAAGAAAAATTAACAATTGATTATGCGTTTTCATTTTTAGCAGGCTATCGGTTTGCGCGGAGGGATGGGGTTTACCAATCCTCCTTGACCGCCAGCACCGCCTCACGCCCTGCAGCCGCACGCCCGGCCAGCCAGGCCGTCAGCGTGCCTGCTGCGATCACGCTGGCAGCCAGCGCCAAAAGGCGGGGCCACGGCAGGGACAGCTCCATGGTCCAGTGAAAGCTTTGCGGATTCACCACGTGCACCAGGATCACGGCCACGCCCAGGCCCAGCAGGCTGCCGGCGATGGCGCCCGCCGTGGTCCAGGCCATGCCTTCGCCAGCCACCACGGCCAGGATGTCGCGCCGCGTTAGGCCCAGGTGGGCCAGCAGGCCGAATTCCTTGCGCCGTGCCAGCACCTGGGCGCTGAAGCTGGCCGCGATGCCGAACAGGCCGATGCCGATGGCCACGGCCTGTAGCCAGTAGGTCACGGCAAAGCTGCGGTCGAAGATGCGCATGGAGCGCTCGCGCAGTGCGCCGCTGCTGGCGAACTCCAGGGCCTGCGCGGCGCCCGGCCCGGTCAGCAGCGACTGGATGCGCGCCTGAAGCTGCTGCGCCGTGGCCGTGTCGTCGCCGTCCGGCCAGATGGCGATTTCGGTGGGGCCTGCCGTGTTGGCGCTGCCGTCGGCAAGCCGTTGGTAGTCGTCCCAGTCCATGGCGATTGCGCCGAACTGGCGCACATAGTCGCGCCAGATGCCGGCCACAAACACGCGGGAATCTTCGGACGGCAGGGCCTGGGCCAGCAGAGGCCACTCCTGGCCCGGCCGCACGCCATAGAGTTGGGCCACGGCTTCACTGACATAGACGGGCGTGCTGCCAGCAGGCGCTTGCACGGGGCCTTGTATCCACGGCAACTGCTGGCCCTGGGGGCCATGCAGCGGACGCAGCAGCAGGCTGACGGCGGGGCGATCCGGGCTGAGCCACAGGCTGGTGCTGCGCATGGGCTGGGCGCGCTGCACGCCAGGCAGGGCGACAATGCGCGAGGCCAGATCGGCGGGCAGGGGCGCGGCATCGGCACGGCCTGCGCTGCCGGCCGTGCGCAGGTACAGCGGGGCGGGCAGCACGGCGTCCAGCCAGGCGATCATGCTGTCCCTGAAGCTGGCCACCATCACGGTCAGTGCCACGGCCAGGCTCAGGCTGGCCACCACGCCGCCCACGGCCACGGTGGTGCTGCGGCGCATGCGCCGTGCGCGCTCCACGGGCAGCAGGGCCAGCGGCTGGCGCAGCAGCGATTGCGGCACCAGGCGCAACAGCTGGCCCAACAGCCAGGGCAGGGCGGCCATGCCGCCCAGCAGCAGCAGGGCCACGGCGGCATAGGCGGCCAGGGGAATGCCGGCCACGGGCGGCACAAAGGCCAGGGCCACGCTGGCTGCCATCAGCAGCAGGGCCGGCAGGCCGCGCGCCGCGCGTTCGGAGCCCGCGCCCTGGCCCTTGAGCGTGGCCGCAGGCGGCAACTCCATGGCCTGGCGCGCCGGCCACCAGCCGCCAGCCACGGTGGCGGCCACGCCCAGCAGGCCAAAGGTCAGCGCGGCGCTGGCGCTCCACTGCAGCGCGGGCTGCACGCCGGCAAAGTAGCCGCCGCCCAGGTCACCGCCCAGCAGGTGCAGGGCCAGCCAGGCCAGGCCCGCTCCCAGCGCAATGCCGGCCGCGCTGCCCACAATGCCCAGCAGCAGCGATTCCAGCAGCACCAGGCCCAGGCGCTGGCGCGGCGTCAATCCCAGCACGGCCAGCAGGGCGAACTGCGGCGCGCGCTGGGCCACGCTGAGCGCCAGCACCGAGAACACCAGGAACGCCCCCGTGAACAGCGCCACCAGGGCCAGCACCGTGAGGTTGACGCGGTAGGCGCGCGACATCTCGGCTATGCGCTGCTGGTCGTCGCCGGGGCGGCTGGCCAGGGCCTGGGCGGGCCAGTCGGGCAGGCGGCGCAGCTCGGCCAGCAGGGACTCGCGCGTGGCGCCTTCGGCCAGCAGCACATCGATGCGGTCCACCTGGCCCCAGCGCTGCAGGCTGTCCTGCAGCCCGCCGATGTCCATCACGGCCAGCGGCGGGCCGGATGCGGCCACCGTGCCCGCGATGCGCAGGGTCTGCGCGCGCCCGCCCAGTTGCCATGACAGGGGCGTGTGCCGCGCCTGCTCCGGCGTCAGGCCCAGGGCTTCGAGTGCCGTTGCATTGAGGAAGACCGCATCGGGCGCGAACAGGTCCAGCCGCCCGCCGCCATCGAACAGCCGGGGCATGAGCGCAGGCGCCACGGGCGCCAGCCGCAGCGCATCGCCGCCCAGCACGCGCAACTGCACCGGCGTGGCGGTGCCTGCCAGGGCCGTGGCTTCGATCCAGGGTGCGGCCAGGCTGACCTGGGGCTGCTGCGCAACACGGCCATAAAGCGATTCGGGCAGGCCGCCCTGCATGGCACGCAGCTCCAGGTCCGGCTGGCCGCTGACCGTGCGCACGGCGCGCGAGAACTCATCGAGCGCGGACTGGTTGATCACGTGCACGGCAAAGCCCAGGGCCACGCCCAGCATGATGGCCACCAGGGCGGTGGCCGTGCGCCAGGGATGCTGGCGCAGCTCCTGCCAGGAAAAGGTGCGAAGCAGGGCGAGCATGGGCGGATGGTCTCTGGCGCTAGGCGGGCTGCATGCCCTGTGCGGTCAGGCGCAGCACGCGGTCGGCACGGCGCGCGGCCTCGATGGAGTGCGTGACCAGCACCAGGGCGGCCTGGTGTTCCCGGGTCTGCTGCAGCAGCAGCTCCATGACCTGTGCGGCCGTGCCGGGGTCCAGGTTGCCGGTGGGCTCGTCGGCCAGCAGCAGGGCCGGGCCGTGGACCAGGGCGCGTGCAATGGCCACGCGCTGCAGCTGGCCGCCGCTGAGCTGCCAGGGCAGGCGCTGCTCCAGCCCCTGCAGCCCGACGGCCTGCAGCAGTTGCTGCACGCGCTGGCGGCCCGCCGCATCCAGCCGCTGCAGCAGCATCAGCGGCAGGGCCACGTTGTGCCAGACATCCAGGTGCGGCAGCACATGGAAGGCCTGGAACACGAAGCCCACATGGCTGCGCCGCCACAGCGCACGGCCGGTTTCATCCAGGGCCGACAGGTCCTGGCCTTCGTGCAGCACGCGGCCCTGCTGCCACTCATCGAGCCCGGCCAGGCAGTTGAGAAAGGTGGACTTGCCCACGCCCGAGTCACCCACGATGGCCACGAACTCGCCGCGCGCCACGCTGCAGTCCACGTTCTCGAAGACGGCGGTTTCCGTGCCGCCGTCGTTGCGGTAGCGCCGCGCCAGGCCCTGGACCTGAAGCAGCGGCGGCTGAGTCAGTGGCGTGTTGTCCCGGGGCGCGGCAGTCATGAAGGCGGTTTCCTGTTCAGCCGTTGCGGGCCTGGGTTGATGCGGCCACCACGGCCATCGCTGCCTGCAGCAGTTGCTGCTGGGCATCGGGCGCATCGCAGGCAATGGCATGGCGGGCGGGCATGCTGCGCAGCCAGGTGATCTGGCGCTTGGCCAGCTGGCGCGTGGCGGCAATGCCGCGTTCGCGCAGCGAGTTCATGGAGTACAGGCCGTCCAGCGATTCCCAGGCCTGGCGGTAGCCCACGCAGCGGATGGAGGGCAGGTCCAGGTGCAGGTCGCCGCGCGCGCGCAGCTGTTGCACTTCGTCGATGAAGCCGGCGTCGAGCATGGCGTCGAAGCGCTGGGCGATGCGCGCATGCAGCCAGGCGCGGTCCTGCGGCTCCAGCGAGAAGAAACCGCCGGGGCTGATCAGGCCCTGTGCCGCATCCTTGCCCGCCCGCGTATGAAAGCTGGACAGCGGCTTGCCCGACACGTGCCAAACCTCCAGCGCGCGCTGTATGCGCTGGCTGTCGGCCGGCGCCAGGCGCGCGGCCGTGGCGGGATCGACCTGGGCCAGCAGCGTATGCATGGCGGGCCAGCCGATCTGCGCGGCCTGGGCGTCCAGCCGCTCGCGCACGGCGGGGTCGGCGGCCGGCATGTCGTCAATGCCATCCTGCAGGGCCTTGAAATACAGCATGGTGCCGCCCACCAGCAGCGGCAGGGCGCCGCGCGCGCGGATCTCGGCCACCAGGCGCTGCGTGTCCTGCACGAATTCGGCCGCGCTGTAGGCCTGCAGCGGGTCGCGGATATCGATCAGGTGATGGGGGCAGGCAGCCAGTTCTTCGGGCGTGGGCTTGGCCGTGCCGATGTCCATGCCGCGATAGACCAGGGCCGAGTCCACGCTGATGATTTCTGCGGCCTGGCCGCGTTCGGCCAGCAGCCTGGCCAGGGCCAGGGCGGCAGCGGTCTTGCCAGAAGCGGTGGGGCCGGCGATGGCCAGGCAGGGGAGCGGGGAAGCGGTGGACATTCGAGAAACGGGAACGCAGGAAAGTGGAATCAGCGGTGGCCATCGACCCGCCCGTGGCGGCGCACCAGCCCCCAGGCGACCAGGGCCGTGCACACGCCCCAGAACCAGATGCCGAAGGCCATGGGCCGGGTGGACTGGCCGTCCAGGTGCAGGCCCAGCCAGTGTCCCATGGCAAAGGCGATGAGCATCATGGTGAAGCCGTTGAGCGCCGAGGCCGTGCCCGCCGACTGCGGGAAGGGCGCGATGGCATTGCTCTGGCCGCAGGGCATGTGCACGCCATGGGCGATCTGGAAGATATAGAAGGGCAGGGCATAGGCCCAGAGGCTGCGCGCATCGGCCAGCGCCGCAATGCCGATGGCCGTGGCCGACAGCAGGCTTGCCAGCCCGGCAATCTGCACGGCGCGCCGCACATCCATGCGCTGCAGCAGCCAGCGGCACAGGAAGGTGCCCGCGATGTAGCACAGCGCATTGCTGCCCATCAGCAGGCCGTAGCCCGTGCGGCTCACGCCCAGCACATGGATATAGGTGAAGGAAGATGCGGCCAGGTTGGTGAACAGGGCCGCATAGGTGCAGCAGGTCAGCAACTGGTAGGACTGGAATCCCGGGTGGCGCAGGATAGTGATCCAGTTGCGCGCCAGGGCCAGCGGCTGCAGCGCCGTGGGATTGGTGCGGGCCAGTGTCTCCGTGAAGCGCAGTGCCACCAGCAGCAGGGCCAGCGCACCCATCACGGCCTGGGCCAGCATGGTCGAGCGCCAGCCCAGCGAATCCACCAGCAGGCTGCCGCTGACGGGGCTCAGGAAGGCGATCACGCCCAGCCCGGTCAGCGCCTTGGACATGACCTGGGCGCCCAGGTGCGGCGCGAACAGGTCGCGCACCATGGCGCGTGCACACATCACGCCGGCGCCCAGCGATGCCCCCTGCAGCGCGCGCCAGGCGATCAGCGACTCCATGGTCTCTGCACTGGCGCTGCCCAGCGCGGCCAGCACGTAGATGGACATGCCCGCCAGCAGGATGGGCCGGCGCCCGAAGCGGTCGGACAGCGGCCCCCAGGCCAGTTGCGAGCAGCCGAAGGCCAGCAGGAACGCCGTCAGCGTGAGCTGCACCTGGGACACCTGGGTGGAGAAGGCCGTCTGTATCGACGGCAGGGCCGGCAGGTACAGGTCGGTGGCCAGCGGCTGCAGTCCCAGCAGCAGGCCGAGCAGGACGACGACCAGGACGGGGGACATTGCCGGCTGCGCTTGCGCGGCGGCGGGAGACAGGGGCGCTGACATAGGCGACCGAGGGTAGCAGAGAACAAGGGGTGCCGCTGTCCATGTTCGGGCGGTGCATATCCATCTGCGGATTGCGCAGTTGGGAACCGGCCGGGCCCTGCCTACATTGCATTGCAGAGGAATCAACCCGATCAACGCAACTGTGAACAAAGGACCGCAATGGCAACGCTGACCGCTTTCTCCTCCCTTCCCGCCGCGCTGCGCCAGGGGGCGTGCACCCTGCTGTGGGGCGTGGCCCTGGTCGGTGGTGCGGCCCATGCCAATGCGCCTGTGCCCGAAGGCCCGCTGGTCAGCACCGAATGGCTGGCGGCCAACCTCAACCGCGCCGATGTGCGCATCGTCGAGGTAAGCGTCAACCCCGGCCTGTACGAACGCTCCCATGTGCCGGGCGCCGTCAACTTCTCTTGGCACAACGACCTCAATGACAAGGTGCGCCGCGACATCGTGGGCAAGGAGCAGTTCGAGAAGCTGCTGTCCCAGGCCGGCGTGAAGGAAGGCAACACGGTCGTGCTGTACGGCGATACCAACAACTGGTTCGCAGCCTGGGGGGCCTGGGTCTTCGACATCTATGGCGTGCAGAACGTCAAGCTGCTGGACGGCGGCCGCAAGAAGTGGGAGGCCGAGAACCGCCCCCTCAACAACCGCGCCCCCGAATATGCGGCCACCACCTACCGCGTGGGCAAGGTCAACACCGCGCTGCGCGCGCGCCTGACCGATGCGCTGGCCTCGGCCGAAGGGCGCAGCGACGCCAAGCTCGTCGACATCCGCTCGGCCGACGAATACCAGGGCAAGGTCTTCGCCCCGGCCGGCGTGCCGGAACTGGCCATCCGCGCCGGCCACATCCCCGGCGCCGTCAACGTGCCCTGGGGGCAGGCCGTGCGCGAGGACGGCAGCTTCAAGTCCGCCGAAGAACTCAAGAAGCTCTATGCGGGCGTGGGCATCGACGGCAGCAAGCCGGTCATCACCTACTGCCGCATCGGCGAGCGCTCCAGCCACACCTGGTTTGCGCTGTCCAAGATCCTGGGCTATCAGGTGCGCAACTACGACGGCTCGTGGACCGAGTACGGCAACTCCGTGGGTGTGCCGATCAACAACCCGGCCGGCACGGTCTGGGCCGCGAAATGATCCTGCAGTCGATCAACCTGTCTTGAAGGCGGGGGCCGGGCGAGGGGTGTCGGTGCTCTTGGTTCGACGGATCAGGGGTGGTGACGAGTGGCTTTGGCAAAAGCTCGGCTCCTTTGGGGCCCGCAGGCTGCGGGCCCCTTTTTTTATGCGTGGATGGCAACAAAGGGGGCAGGAATGACAAGCGTGACCGGTGAGCACACGCAGAACGTGAATGGCAGGCACAGGGCAAGGGACTGGACCAGATGGCTGCCCTTGGCCGCCGTGCTGGCCGCAGCCTGGCCTGTGGCGGCGCAGCTGCAGCTGCAAGGCGGCGGGCGCACCCTGGTCTTTGCGCTGGCGCTGGGCCTGCTGCTGGGGCTGGTGCTGCAGCGCTCGCGCTTTTGCTTTTACTGCCATGCGCGCGACTGGTTCGAGTTCGGCGATCCGCGCGGCGTGCTCTCCATCCTGCTGGCGCTGGCCGTGGGATCGGCGGGCATGACCGTGGTGCTGGGCAGCTGGGTGGCCGTGCCCCAGCCGGGCCAGTTGCCGCCCGACATGCACATAGGTCCCGTGAGCTGGGTGCTGGTCCTTGCGGGCCTGGCCTTTGGCGCGGGCATGTCGGTCTCGGGCTCGTGCATCAGCGCCCACTGGTACCGGCTGGGCGAGGGATCGCCCGTGGCGCCGTTTGCCCTGGTCGGCACGGGCCTGGGCTTCGTGCTGGGGTTTCGCAGCTGGAACCCGCTGTACAGCCTGGCCATTGCCGATGCGCCCGTCATCTGGCTGCCGGCCCATCTGGGCTATGGCGGCGCGCTGGCGCTGCAACTGGCCGTGCTGGGCCTGCTGGCGGCCTGGGTCTGGCGCATTCATGGGCGCTCGGGCCGCGCACAGCCACGGCCTGCGGCAGAACCGGCGCAGCCACCGGGCCTGCGCCAGCTGTGGCTGTCACTGTGGCAAGGCCGCTGGAACGCCGCGCTGGGCGGCCTGGCCGTGGGCCTGATCGCGGCCGCCGCCATCGTGCGCATGCGGCCGCTGGGCGTGACCACCACGCTGGGCAGCACCGTGCGCGGCTGGGCCCAGGCGGGCGGCTGGGTGCCCGAGCGCCTGCACGGCCTCGACACCCTGGGCGGATGCGCCACGGCCGTACTCAACAGCCTGCTCACGCCCCATGCCGTGCTGCTGCTGGGCCTGGTGGCCGGCGCCTGGGGCGCTGCCGTGGCCAGCCGCCAGTGGACGCCGCGCCGCCCCACCTGGCGCGATGCGGCACGCGGCCTGGCCGGTGGCGCCTTGCTGGGCTGGGGCGCCATGACGGGGCTGGGCTGCACCATCGGCACGCTGCTGTCGGGCAGCATGGCGGGCGCGCTGTCGGGCTGGGTCTTTGGCGCGGCCGTGTTCACGGCGCTGTGGGCGGGTTTCGTGCTGCGGCGCTGGCAGGCCAGCCGGGACTGAGGGCCTTCAGCCGGCAGCCACCCCCAGCAGCAGATCCGCGATCTCCTCCGGATACCGCTGCCGGCTTCCGTCGATGAGCACGCAGCCGGGCGCCTCGGGGTCGGGCCTGGCCAGGGGCATGCCGTGGTCGATGAGGGCCTGGGCGCAGCCCAGCCAGTCGCCGCCGCCGGGTTCCGTGGATTCGGGCCGGTTCAGCGAAGCCCAGCACAGGGTGCCTGCGCAGTTGTCGCCGTAGGCGTGGCGCTCGGTCCATTGCGCGCCGTGCTCCAGCAGGAAGCGCGCCATGGCGGCATCGCCACGGAACACGGCCTGGTTCAGTGCGGATGCATCCCAGTCGCCGCCGCGCGCGGCGATGGGCCAGCCCAGTTCCACCATGCAGCGCACGGCGTCCATGCAGCCCAGGGCCGCCAGTTCGGGCAGCATGCGCAGTTGTTCGGGTGCCAGGCCCTGGAGCAGCCCGGGGTGGGCTGCGGCAAGACGGCGGGCCTGTGCTGCGTCGCCCACGGCGCAGGCGGCCAGGAGTTGCTCCTGCGGCGTGGTGGGCTCGCTGCCCGCCGCCTGTTCCAGCAGGGCGGCCACGTCGGCCAGGCCAAAGCGCCGCGCCAGTGCCGCGGCACTCAGGCCCTGCGGCGTGCGCACCGACGGATCGGCGCCGGCATCCAGCAGCGCCTGCACATGGGCGGGCGAGCGGCGCCGGCGGATGGCCCACAGCAGCGGGCGGCCCCATTCGCCCTGGCCGTTGTCCTCGTTCGGATTGGCGCCGTGGTCCAGCAGCAGGCGCAGGGCCTGCACATCGTCCAGGTCCAGCACGCGGAACAGGGCATTGCTGCCGTCCACGCGTGCGCCGGCTTGCAGCAGCAGCCGCGTGCATTCGCGGCTGGCGGGCGTGCCTTCCAGCGAGTGGTAGAGCGATTCGCCGTCGTTGGGGTCGGCGCCGGCCTGTAGCAGCATCTGCGTCAGTTGCGCATCATGGTTCTGGCCTGCTGCGCCATAGAGGGCCGACAGCCGCTCGGTATCTGAGGGGGCCTGCAGCGAGGCGGGTGGCCAGCGGTTGCCTATGGTCTGCAGCGGGTCGGCGCCTGCGTCCAGCAGCCAGCGCGCGCATGCGTGCAGGTGCTCGGTGAATTCGGGCAGGCGCAGCAGGCAGGAATGGGTGACGGCCATCAGCGGCGGCAGCGCCAACGGCCCGCCTGCACGGCGCAGCCAGCCGGGGTCGTTGCGCCCGGCCTCGCGCAGCACGGCCAGATTGCCGGTGGCGCAGGCTACCCAGGGATCACCGCCATCACTGCCCGCCAGTTCCGGCCGCTCGTCCAGCAGGCGCCGGGCCAGCGCGGGCTGCGCGCGGTGCGTGCCGCCCGCCACATCGCCGGCATAGACCAGGGCCAGCCAGTGCAGCCGGGATTTCTCTGGGTCCGCCGCCAGGCGCTGGCATGCCTCGACGTAGCCTGACAGCTCGCTCCATGAAGCGAAACCGTGCTCGCGCGCCACGCAGGACTGGGCGTCGTGCAGCCGCAGGTCCTTGGCGGCCAGTGCCTCATCGGCAAGGCCTTTGGTCGCTGGCAGGTGGGAGCGCAATTGCTCCATGGCCTGGGCCGAGCCTGAGCGATAGGCGGCCAGCAGTTGCTTGGCCTGTTTCTTGAGGTGGCCCATGTCGGGCCGGGCGGGGATGCGTTTCACAGGGATACCTCCGTGCACGAAGGCCAATGACCTGCAGCTTGGCGCACAAAGGCATGTGGCAAGAGAAAAACGCCGGGAGGCGCATACAGGTGGGTTCAACCCTTCCCGCAGGTCCGGGTGCGGCCTGCACCGCAAGCGCGGATGTTAGCGCAAGGCGACAGTCATCTGGGTGACAGCCGGCAGCCCCTGCTTGCGGGTTCCTACCCGCATGGCGGGCCAGTTGTCTGGCATAGGCTGCGTCGGCAATCCCGCTTGAACCTGATTTTTTGCGCGCGTTTCCCTCAACACCTTCATCCCAAGGAGACAGTCTTATGCGAGCCCTGCGTTGGAATCGTTGGAAGTATCTCGGTCTGCTGGCGGCCACGGGCCTTGCGGCCTGCGGCGGGGGGGACGGTGATGCGCCCGAGGAGACGCGGGCACAGGACAGCCGCAGCTTTGCGCCGGCCAATCCTTCGGCCACCAGCTTCGAAGCGCT
This sequence comes from Delftia sp. BGA-UO-ETr-SB1, assembly GCF_059567865.1. Taxonomy (NCBI): domain Bacteria; kingdom Pseudomonadati; phylum Pseudomonadota; class Betaproteobacteria; order Burkholderiales; family Comamonadaceae; genus Delftia; species Delftia sp. BGA-UO-ETr-SB1. The sequence goes on from NZ_JCAQOW010000006.1 coordinate 1,666,543, forward strand.
GGCCGCCGCTTCGGGCGATGTGGTCGACAACGCCAGCACCAGCCGCTGGGCCGGTGTGCTGGAAGGCGCGGCCTACCGCATCGAGGTGCCGGCCAACTGGAATGGCCGCCTGGTGATGTATGCGCACGGCTATGCGGGCGAGGGCAGTGCGCTCAGCGTCACCAATCCGTCCATACGCCGGTACCTGATCCAGAACGGCTATGCCTGGGCGGCGTCCAGCTACAGCAAGAACTACTACGACGTGCGCGCCGGCGTGGAGGACACGAATGCGCTGGCGCTGGCCTTCAACCGCCTGGCCGCATCTCACGGCCGGCCGCTGGCGCAGCCGCAGCGCCTGTACATCACCGGCCATTCCATGGGCGGCCATGTCACGGCGGCGGCCATCGAGGCCGAGGCCCAGGCCACCGCGAGGAACAAGGTGCGCTACCAGGGCGCCGTGCCCATGTGCGGCGTGACGGGAGATACCGAACTGTTCGACTACTTCGCCGCGGCCCAGGTCACCGCGCAGGCCATGGCCGGCGTGGCCCAGCGCCCTGTCACCGAGTGGGCCGCCATCCAGGGCCAGGTGACCTCGGCCCTGTTCACCACCTTTCCGTCGGCTCCCACCGCGACGGGGCGCGCCTATCTGTCGGTCATCCAGAACCTCACGGGTGGCCCGCGCCCGCTGTTCGATCTGGGCGTGGCCGTGGGCGGCTCGTTCGCGCCGGTCTGGGGCGTGTTCGGCAGCGATGGCTCGGTCAACGGCATCCTGAACCGCAATGTGACCGACACCAACCGCTTCACCTACCGCATCGACGGGGATGCCGCGGCCTCGGCCGCGCTCAATGCCGCTGCGCAAAAGCGCACGGCCGCGCCCGATGCCAACCGGCCGCGCCGCGACGGCCTGCGCTGGATTCCCGTGACTTCCGGCGATATCAACATTCCCGTGGTGACCCTGCATACGCTGGGCGATCTGTATGTGCCCTTCAGCATGGAGCAGATCTACCAGCGCCGCGTGGCCGACAAGGGCCGGAGCCAGTGGCTGGTGCAGCGCGCCATCCGCGGCGCATCGCACTGCGACTTCACCGTGGCAGAACAGGTGGAAGCCTTCGATGCCATGGTGCAGTGGGAGCAGGGCGGCGCCAAGCCGGGCGGTGACGATGTGCAGACGGCCGCCACGGTGGCCGCGCCCACCTATGGCTGCCGCTACACGCGCAACACGCTGGGCCCGGATGACAGCACCACCACGCGGCAGTTGCGCGCCGTGATCTCGCAGAACGCGGCAAGCTGCCCGTAGCGTGGAAGGCGGCGCAGGCTGCGCCGCTCAGCGCGGGCTTGCTGGCGCGGTGGGCGCCTGTGCGAGCAGGCGCAGCCCGAACAGCTCGTCCAGCGCCTGCCGGTATTGCTCCATGGCGCGCGACTGGGTGTTGTGGTGGTTGCCGCCTTCGATGAGCACGAAGCGCTTGGGCTCGCTGGCCGCGTCGAAAAGCTGGCGGCCCAGCGTGGCGGGGATCAGCGGGTCGGCGCTGCCATGCACGACCAGCAGCGGCGAGCCTATGCCGGCCACCTTATCGATGGAGGCAAAGCGCTGCGTGATCAGCGGCCCCACGGGCAGCCAGCCCCAGCGGAAGCTGCGGACCACGTCGGGAATGCTGGTGAAGGTCGCCTCGACCATGACGCCGGCCTCATCCTGGACGCTGCGCGCCAGGTCGATGGCGATGGCGCCGCCCAGCGAATGGCCGAAGATGAAGCGCGGCCGGCCCGGAGCGTGCCGGCCCAGCCAGTCCCAGCCTGCGCGTGCGTCCTCGGCGGCCGATTCCTCGGACGGCAGGCCGGCGCTGCTCTTGCCAAAGCCCCGGTAGTCGATGGCCAGCACCGAAAAGCCCAGTTCGTGCAGCCGCCGGATGCGCGGCGAGGAGCCGGCAACGTTCCAGCGCGCGCCATGCAGGTACAGCAGCACGGGGGCGTTGCCGGCCGTGACCGGCTGGGGCAGCCACAGCGCATGCAGGCGGGCGCCGTCCTGCGCTGGCATGTCGATCCAGACATCTTCCATGCCGGCCGTGTTGGCGCCGGGCCAGCTGCGGTCGCTGGGCTGGAAGATCCATTCGCGCTGCTTGGTGTCCAGCACGGAGCAGCCGCTGGCCGCCAGCAGCGCGGCCACGCCCAGCGCCGCCGTGATCCGGTGCAGGCGCCTTCGGGGCCACAGAAAGGGAAGCATTGAGGGCATGACGCAACAATGGATGCACGGGCCGGCCAAAAGTTCAGCGCCGCTGCCCTGCGGGCCGGCGCTGTCATGGATTGGCGCTATTCTTGCCGCTGGTTCGCGGGCCGACAAGGCGATGCGGACCTCTCCCCACTGTTGATGAGTGAACCTGTATGCCGATACGCCTGGGCCTGGCCGCCAACCGAATCCACCACCAAACCGAGGATGCCGCACTGTTCGGCTGGCTGCGCGCCTGCGAGTCCGGCATCCGCGAGCTGCAGCTGGGCCTGCATGCCGTGGGCCGTACCTTCGACGCCATCCAGGCCGCCGGCATGCTGGCGTCCTACCGGGGCCTGCGCCGCTATCCCTATGGCCGCGAAGGCGGGCTGATGAAACTGGTGGCCGAGGTGGTGGGCGTGGAAGGCGACGAGCGTACGATTGACGGCGCCATTTATCTGACCGACCCGGTCGATCCGTCCTCCATCTTCCCCGAGGCCGTGGCGCTCAAGCGCCAATGCGTGATCCACGGCAAGCCCTTCCTGTCCACCGTGGCCTCGGCGCGGGACTGGATCGAGATGGAGCGCATCCATGCCGGCCTTCCCAGGGATGCGGGCGCGCAGCGCTTCCATGACTATGCGCAGCAGACGCTGGCGCTGATCGCCCACGATGCGCTCAAGCCCACCATGCTGGATTTCGCGGCGCGCAACTTCGAGCTGCTGTCGCGCTTTGGCCGGCGCGTGGGCACGGGCACCACGGGCCAGCGGCTCAACGAAATGGCCTGGAGCCGTGGCTGGCCCGAGGACCGGCCCTGGGTGGACCGCTACAACAGCGGCCCGCTGGGCGGCGATGCGCAGATCGCCGACCTGGTGCTGGACCGCCGCTGCCAGCGCGTGATCTTCTTCGAGGACCCGCATGTGGCGCGCCAGCACGAGGCCGACATCCAGCTGCTGGAGCGCGCCGTGACCACGGTGACGCACGACACGGTCTGCACCACTTCTCCGGCCGTGGCGCAGCGCTGGTGCGATGCGGCCTTGATGCGCCGCTGAAATCTTCGTCGCGCAGACGACAGCCTTGCGGCCTGCGGGCGGGCGAACACCCGTGACCGGCCGGAGGCTTTCTGCAAGACTGGCCGTTTCCAAAAAATCAAGGAGACAACGATGGTCAGTCAGCTCTTTCGGCGTTCCCGGCATGCCATGGCCCTGCTGGCGCTGCTGCCCGGCTGGGCTGCAGCCCAGGCCACCGCAGCGCCCGCGCTGCCGCCGCCCGACAGCGTGCGCCTGGAGCAACTGGGGCTGATGCAGGGCTTTCCTCCGGCCGCCGACAAGCGAGTGGACGTGTCCAACGGCTACCGCTATCCGCAACTGCGCTGGGTGGTGCAGCACCTGCGCGAAATCCAGCCCACGCAGAACATCCGGCGCGGCGCGGCGGCGCCCTCGGCCCTGCCCGAAGCGCCCATGGCCCTGGGCGGCCTGCGCTTTGACGACGACAAGGGCCAGCCCGTCACCGTGGACCAATGGCTGGACCGCACCTATACCGACGCCATCGTGGTGCTGCACAAGGGGCGGGTGGTCTTCGAACGCTACCAGAACCAGATGCAGGCCAGCTCGCCGCACCTGCTGTTCTCGGTCACCAAATCGTTCACCGGCCTGATGGCCGCGCAACTGGCCCACGAGGGGCGCATCGACCCCCAGGCGCTGGTGACGAAGTACGTGCCTGAGCTGGAAGGCTCGGCCTGGGGCGACATGACGGTGCGCCAGGTCATGGACATGACGGGCGCCGTGCGCTTTCGCGAGGACTACACCGACCCCAAGACCGAGATCTTCGGCTACTCCTGGGCCTCGGGCATGCTGCCGCGTCCGCCCGGCTACGCGGGGCCGACCAATGTCTACGACTTCCTCAAGACGCTGCCCAAGGAAGGCACGCATGGCGAGGGCTTTGTCTACCGCACCGTGCATTCCGAGGTGCTGGGCTGGATCGTCTCGCGCGTCACGGGCCGGCGCTGGAGCGATCTCATGAGCGAGAACATCTGGCAGAAGCTGGGCATGCAGGAAGACGCCTATGTGATGGTGGACAGCACCGGCACGCCGCTGCAGGGCGCGGGCCTGAACGCCACGGCGCGTGACCTGGCGCGCGTGGGCGAGATGCTGCGCCTGGGCGGCAGCTTCAACGGCCACAAGATCTTCGACAAGGCGGTGCTGGACGACATTGCGCGCGGCGGCGACCGCGAGCAGTTCAAGTTCCGCGGCATCCAGGCCGCGCGGCCCGGCTACAGCTACCGCAACCAGTGGTGGGTGCTGCACAACTCCGACGGCGCCTACGAGGCCGCCGGCATACACGGCCAGTTCATCCACGTGAACCCGGCCGCGCAGATGGTGGTGGTCAAGCTGTCATCGCACCCGGTGGCGGGCGCGGCCTTCACGCATGCGCTGACGCTCAAGGCCTGGGCGGCGCTGGCCGATGCGGTGCGCGACAGGTAGCAGGAACAGGCAGCAGGAACAGGTCGCAGGCAGCAAAAAAGGCAGCGTGCGCAAACACGTTGCCTTCGGCCCGTGGGCAGGCCGGGCCGGCTTCTGATCGCCTGGCACGGCCCGCAATGGAGCGCACGCGTCAGACCTGGCGGCGCCGCATCCGGGTCATGCCGAACAGGGCCAGCAGGGCCGACATGGCTATCAGGCACCACTGCGACAGGGTGGGTACCGCGGTGGTGGTGGCGGCTGCCGCAGGCATGGCCACGACCACGGGGTCGAGGATGGCGCCGTCCTGGGCTCCGTCATCGTCGCCATCGCCGCCGTCCGTGACGGTGTAGCTGGCAGTGCCAGCATTGAAGCTGGAAATCTTCACCCATTGGGCAGGCGTTGCCAGCGGCTTCCATTTCAGCAGAACGGCACCTGCGGGCACGTCTGCATGCGTGACCTGCATGGTCAGCGTGTCGCCGACGGTGCAGTCCCGGGTCTCAAACTCCAGCACGGGCCTGGGCATGTCGGGCACGGCCGTGAAGCCGGCGGGCAAGGGGCCGGGCAGGGCGCTGGTGAATGCGACATGGCGGAAGGTGCAGGTGCCATTGGGCTGGCCTTGCGTGAACTGTGTCCTGCTCGTTCCATCGGCGTGCTGTGTGAGGCCGAGAACAGTCACGGAGACGGTGCCGGTTGCGGCTGCGTAGTTCAAGGGATCGCTGCTGGCCTTGGTCCCCCGCACGACGCAGGTGCCGGTGGCCGTGCCGGTCAGCTGGTTGCCGCTGACCGTACATGGCCCGCTCAGGAGCTGGAAGGCGGGGGTGGCGTTGCCTATGCCGCCGCTCAGGGCCAGGGTGGTGGTTTCGCCCACGGCGACGGCTGTCGGCGTCGCGGTCACGATGGCTGCCTGGGGCTCGGGGATCTTGATGGGATTGAGCGTGTAGCTGCGGTCCAGCGTATTGGCTTTGCTGTCGGTGACCCGGATCGTGAACGAGGTGCTGCCTGCGGCCGTGGGCGTGCCGCTGATCGTGCCTGTGACGGGGTCCAGTTCAAGTCCTGCAGGCAGCGCTCCGCTTTGCAGTGCAAACGTGTAGGGTGCGCCCAGGCCGCCGGTTGCCGTCAGCGTCCGGGAGTACAGGCTGCCGACCTGGGGGCTGGGCAAGGTCGAGGGGCTGATGCTCAGGGGAATGAAGGGCTCGACGGAAACGGACTGCAGAGCCGCACCCACAATGTCGGCGGCCGAGAAAGTGATTTTCACGGTGCTGCTGTTGGTGATGGGCTCGTCCAGCGCAATGGTGGAGATGCCCACCGGCGCCGTCTTGGTGTATGTCACGGCGCCCGATGTGATGGTCAGTTGCAACGGATTGGCCGTGCTGTTGCGCATCACGAATGATTGGAAATTGATCTTTCCGGTGAGAGCCGATACCGACCAGGATGCAAAGGGATAGGCCGAGCCGCTGATTCGAAAGCTCATCCAGCCGTTGCTGTCGGTGCCGCAGCGGGTGGTGCCGCCGACCATCTGTGCGGAGAAAAAATAGTAGGGCGATGAAGGCGTCGTGTCAGTCGTGGATCTGCAGTTGCCGTTGACATCCAGATCGGGTTTGAAGCCGAGGGATTCGTAGGCGAAGGCATTGCCCAGCGACAGGGCAGCGGCGCCGACGAGCAGCGCTTTGGTGATGGGTCCAGGGAGCATGGGGAACGGGGTTGGAGACAGGGCGCGCTGAGTGTCCTCTCCCGTTGGCCGGCGAATCTGAGCAATTCTGAGAATTGGCTTTCAATAGCGAAGGCCGTCGCGCTTTCTGTGTGCGGGCCAGCCATGAAAAAAGCCCATGCAGCAGGCTGCATGGGCTTTCGTCAGGGATGGGGAGCGTTGATGCTCAGATCACGCCCTGGGCCAGCATGGCGTCGGCCACCTTGACGAAACCGGCGATGTTGGCGCCGTCGATGTAGCTGACCGTGCCGTCCTCGCGCTTGCCGTACTTCAGGCAGGCGGCATGGATGCCTTGCATGATCTGCAGCAGGCGGGCATCGACTTCTTCGGCCGGCCAGGACAGGCGGGCCGCGTTCTGGCTCATCTCCAGGCCCGAGGTGGCCACGCCACCGGCGTTGCTGGCCTTGCCCGGAGCGTACAGCACGCCGGCCTTCTCGAAGGCCTTGGCGGCTTCGATGGTCGAGGGCATGTTGGCGCCTTCGGCCACGCAGACCACGCCGTTGGCGATCAGCACCTTGGCGTCTTCCTCGGTCAGTTCGTTCTGCGTGGCGCAGGGCAGGGCCACGTCCACCTTCAGGTGCCACGGCGTCTTGCCGCGCAGGAACTCGGCGCCCACCAGCTTGGCGTACTCGTCCACGCGGCCGTAGCGGTGGTTCTTCACGTCCATCAGGATGGCCAGCTTCTCGGTGGTGAAGCCGTCCTGGTCATACACGGTGCCCGAGGAGTCGGAGACCGACACCACCTTGGCGCCCAGCTGCAGGGCCTTCTCCACGGCGTACTGGGCCACGTTGCCCGAACCCGAGACGGAGACGGTCTTGCCTGCGAAGGACTGGCCGCGCGTGGCCAGCATTTCCTGGGCGAAGTAGACGGTGCCGTAGCCGGTGGCTTCGGGGCGGATCAGCGAGCCGCCGAAGGACAGGCCCTTGCCCGTGAACACGCTGGCGGCGCTGTTGGACAGCTTCTTGTACATGCCGGCCATGAAGCCCACTTCGCGGCCGCCCACGCCGATGTCGCCTGCCGGCACGTCGGTGTCCGGGCCCACGTGGCGGAACAGCTCGGTGACGAAGGCCTGGCAAAAGCGCATGACTTCAGCGGGGCTCTTGCCCTTGGGATCGAAGTCCGAGCCGCCCTTGCCGCCGCCCATGGGCAGCGTGGTCAGCGCGTTCTTGAAGGTCTGCTCGAAGGCCAGGAACTTGAGCACGGACAGCGTGACCGAGGGGTGGAAACGCAGGCCGCCCTTGTAGGGGCCGATGGCCATGCTGTGCTGGATGCGGAAGCCGCGGTTGACCTGCACATGGCCCTTGTCGTCGGTCCAGCTCACGCGGAACATGACCACGCGCTCGGGCTCGACCAGACGCTCCAGCAGGCCGAGTTCGGCGTACTTGGGGTTCTTCTCGATGAAGGGCCAGAGGCTTTCCATCACTTCTGTGACGGCTTGCAGGAATTCGGGCTGGCCGGGGTTGCGTTGCGCCACTTCTTCAAGGAATTGGCCGACGGACTCGTACTTCATGGAAAAACCTCTGACTAAAAAACGGCTGCGGGAAGGGGTGAGTGCAAACCAAAATTATGCCAAAAAGTTATGCCGTCATGCATCGTTTTGGTGAACAGTGCCCGTGCTTGGTGCCTGAATGCCGTTTTTCGGTGCATTTCCAGAGAGGTGCCGACGGTATTTGGTGCATGGGCAGGGCCTGCGTGCCGCAGTGAGCGGGCAGGCAGCGGCCTGGATCAGCCGTATCCGGTGGCGTGCATGGCCATGGCGAATGGGAATGGCTGGCGCCATGCCAGCTGACATGAAGAGTGGCTAGGAAGGCCTTGCAGCCGGACGGGGCTTGGGCCCGCCCGGCCATCCCATCGACGGCCTTTCAGCTGCGCTGCAGCTGGGGATGGCGCGCGAACAGGTCGGCCGCCCAGTCCACGAAGGCCCGCACCTTGGCGCTGAGGTGGCGGTTGGGCGGATAGACCACGTGAATGGGCAGCGGCGGCTGGGTCCATTCGGGCAGCACCTCGACCAGTTCGCCGCTGTCGATCAGCGGCTGGGCAAAGGCCGTGACCAGCTGCGCGATGCCGAAGCCCGCCAGCACGGCGGCCGTGTAGGCATTGCTGTCGTTGGCCGCGATGCGGTAGTTGCCCGCCACCTCGATGGATTCATCGCCCCGCTGGAATTCCAGCGGGTACATGCGCCGCGTATGGCCCGCGAAGAAGGCGACGATCTGGTGCTTCGTATCCAGCTCGGAAGGGTGCTGGGGCACGCCGTGGCGCGCCAGGTAGGCGGGCGAGGCCACGGTGACCCAGTTCATCGAGCCGATGCGCCGCGCCACCAGGGACTGGTCGCTGAGCTCGCCCCCGCGGATCACGCAGTCCACGTTGTCGCTGATCAGGTCCACCAGGCGGTCGCCCACGCCCAGGTCGATCTGTATGTCGGGGTAGCGTTCGCAGAATTCGGTCAGCGCCGGAATGATGATCAGCCGGGCCATGGAGCTGCCCACGTCCAGCCGCAGTCGCCCGCTGGGCGCGGTCTGGGTGTTGACCATGCTGGCTTCGAGATCGTCGAAGTCATTGAGCAGGCGTGCCGCGCGTTCGTAGTAGGCCGCGCCATCGGGCGTGACGGTGACGCGCCGCGTCGTGCGGTTGAGCAGCTTGACGCGCACGCGCGCCTCCAGCGCCTGTATCTGTTTGGTGACCGTGCCCTTGGGCAGGTCGAGCGAATCGGCGGCGCGGGTGAAGTTGCCGGCTTCCACCACGCGAACGAAGACACGCATGGCCTGGATCTGGTCCATGGAAAGTTGCTCCTGCAGCGCCCGGCAAGGGAATGCCGGCTCGGCGGAATTCTCACATGCGCGGTATCGGGCGATTGTTCGTGAAACGGAAACAGAGCGATGGCTGCGTTGCTATTTCAGACATGGCCGGCGCCGCCTATATTCCAACCATCGACCATTGCCGCAGGTTCGCGCCATGTCCACTTCCCCGTCGCTTCCGAACGGCCCCGCCGCCGGGGCGCAGATTGCCGAAACAGAATTCTCCATCGAGCTGCCCGAGCACGGCACCGTGGCTGCGCGCGCCTATGGCCAGCGCAGGCCCGGCACGGTCTCGCCGCTGGTGCTGCATTTCCATGGCGGCACCTTTGTCTGCGGCACGCTGGACAACGGGCGCTACATCGGCCGGCTGCTGGCCGAGGCGGGCGCCGTCGTGGTGTCGCTGGCCTACCCGCTGGCGCCCGAGCATCCGTTTCCTCAGCCCATCGAGGTGGGCTACGCCGTGCTGCAGTGGCTGTACAAGCACCGCGTGAAGATGGCGGGCAAGGGCGCACCGCTGTTCCTCGCGGGTGAAGAAGCCGGCGGCAACCTGGCCGCTGCAGTGGCCGTGATCTCGCGCGACCGGGGCCATCCGCCGCTGGCGGGCCAGATCCTGGTGTCGCCCATGCTCGATCCCTGCACCGGCACCGCCTCGCAGCGCGAGGCCACGCCCGAGGCCGGCGAATGCCGCTGGGCCACGGGCTGGCGCGAGTACCTGAGCTGCCCCAAGGACGCCATGCATCCCTATGCCGTGCCCGGCAGCTCGCTGCGCCTGGCCCAGCTGCCGCCGGCCCTGGTGCTGGTGGGTGGTGACGACCCGCTGCGCGACGAGGCCCAGGCCTATGCGGCCCGCCTGCGCGCGGCCGGGGTGACAGCCAGCAGCCATGTGCTGCCCAGCGCGTCGAACTGGCCGCAGGCCCTGTCCGAGGCCGAGGCCTGTACGGCCTGCAGCGCCGCCGTGTCCCAGCATGTGCATGACTTCTTCGAGGCCACCATGAACAAGCCCGCAGCACCGGGCTAGGCCCCGCGCCGCCGCAGCCGGCGACACCTGCTGCCCCGTTTTCCCCTTCCGCCTTCCCGGCGCGTTCAGGCGCCGGGCGGGCATCGTGTTCCCTGAATTTCGCAAAAAAACACCATGTCCACCGAATCCACCTCATCCTCTTCTTCTGTCTCGGCCCAGCGCAAGGGCTGGAGGCTGCCTGCCGCCGCTGCGGCCATCCTCGCCGTCAGCGCCGGCCTGTTCGGCCTGCATGGCTTCGAGGCCAAGGCCGATGACGCGCCCGCCAGCGCCCAGCCCGCCGCCACGCCCGTGTCCGTGGCCACGGTCGCCGAAAGCGAAGTCACCGCCTGGGACGAGTTCTCGGGCCGCCTTGAAGCCGTGGAGCGCGTGGACATCCGCTCGCGCGTGGCTGGCGCCGTGCAGGCCGTGCACTTTCGCGAGGGCGCGCTGGTCAAGCAGGGCGATCTGCTGATCACCATCGATCCCGCACCGTATGCGGCCGAGGTCGAGCGGGCCGAAGCCCAGGTGGCCTCGGCCCAGGCACGCCAGTCCTATGCGCGCAGCGAGCAGGAGCGCGCACGCCGACTGTGGGACGAGCGGGCGATTGCCCAGCGTGAGCTGGACGAGCGCATCAACGCAGGCAGCGAGGCCGAGGCCAATCTGCGCGCGGCCCAGGCGTCCCTGCAATCGGCGCGGCTGAACCTGGGCTACACCCAGGTGCGCGCCCCCGTGTCGGGCCGCATCGGCAAGCGCGAGATCACCGTGGGCAACCTGGTGGCCGCAGGCCCGGGCGCGCCGGTGCTGACCACGCTGGTCTCGGTCAGCCCCATCTATGCGAGCTTCGATGCCGATGAGCAGGTCATCACGCGCGCACTCAAGGAGCTGGGCGGCGGCGCGGGCAACCGCGCCAAGATCGACAGCATTCCCGTGCAGATGGGCACGGCCACGGCCGGCAGCACGCCCTTCGAAGGCCGGCTGCAGCTGATCGACAACCAGGTCGATGCCCGAAGCGGCACGGTGCGCGTGCGCGCGGCCTTCGACAATAAGGACGGCGCCCTCATGCCCGGCCAGTTCGCCCGCATCCGCATGGGCCAGGCGCGCGACAGCAGCATGCTGCTGGTCAGCGAGCGCGCCATCGGCACGGACCAGAGCAAGAAGTACGTGATGGTGGTGGGCGGCGACAACAAGGCCGTCTACCGCGAGGTGGCCCTGGGCGCCTCGGTCAACGGCCTGCGCAACGTGACCCAGGGCCTGCAGCCCGGCGAGCGCGTGGTCGTCAACGGCCTGCAGCACATCCGCCCCGGCGCCCTGGTCGCGCCCAAGGAGGTGTCCATGGATGCGCGGGCCGATGCCCGCCAGCCGGGCACCCGGCAGGCAGCCGAACAAGTGGCTGACGCAACCAAGTCCTGATCTAGCCGCACACCTTTCCTGCCTCTGAAATGCCGCCTGACCGCAGGCGGCATGGGCCGCGCTTTGCCGTGGCGGAGCCAAACACCATGAACCTATCCAAATTCTTCATTGACCGGCCGATCTTCGCAGGCGTGCTTTCGCTGCTGATGCTGATCGCCGGCCTGATCGCCATGGGCGGGCTGCCGATCTCGGAATACCCCGAGGTCGCGCCGCCGTCCGTGGTGGTGCGCGCCCAGTACCCGGGCGCCAATCCCAAGGTGATCGCCGAGACCGTGGCCACGCCGCTGGAAGAGCAGATCAACGGCGTCGAAGGCATGCTCTACATGGGCAGCCAGGCCACCAGCGACGGCGTGATGACGCTGACCGTCACCTTCCGCCTGGGCACCGACCCCGACAAGGCGCAGCAGATGGTGCAAAACCGCGTCTCGCAGGCCGAGCCGCGCCTGCCGGAAGAGGTGCGCCGCCTGGGCATCACCACGGTCAAGAGCGCACCCGACCTGACCATGGTGGTGCACCTGGTCTCGCCCAACCAGCGCTATGACATCAACTACCTGCGCAACTACGCGGTGCTGAACGTGAAGGACCCGCTGGCGCGCATCGAAGGCGTGGGCCAGATCCAGATCTTCGGCGGCGGCGACTACGCCATGCGCGTGTGGCTGGACCCGCAGAAGGTGGCGCAGCGCGGCCTGTCGGCCAGCGATGTGGTGGCTGCCATCCGCGGCCAGAACGTGCAGGCTGCGGCCGGCGTGGTCGGCGCCTCGCCGGGGCTGCCGGGCGTGGACATGCAACTGTCCATCAACGCCCAGGGCCGCCTGCAAAGCGAGGAGGACTTCGGCGACATCATCGTCAAGAGCGGCTCCGACGGCGCCGTGACCCGCCTGCGCGACATCGGCCGCCTGGAGATGGGCGCGGCCGACTATTCGCTGCGCTCGCTGCTGAACAACGACCCGGCCGTGGGCATGGGCGTGTTCCAGGCGCCGGGCTCCAATGCGCTGGAGATCTCGGCCAACGTGCGCAAGACCATGGAGGCCCTGAACAAGAACATGCCCGAGGGCCTGGAGTACCGCATCGCCTACGACCCCACGCAGTTCGTGCGCGCCTCCATCGAATCGGTGGTGCACACGCTGCTGGAGGCCATCGTGCTCGTGGTGCTGGTGGTGATCCTGTTCCTGCAGACCTGGCGCGCCTCCATCATCCCGCTGCTGGCCGTGCCGGTGTCGGTGATCGGCACCTTCGCCGTGCTGCATCTGCTGGGCTTTTCCATCAACGCGCTGAGCCTGTTCGGCCTGGTGCTGGCCATCGGCATCGTGGTGGATGACGCCATCGTCGTGGTCGAGAACGTGGAGCGCAACATCGAGGCGGGCCTCACGCCGCGCAACGCCACCTACCGCGCCATGCGCGAAGTGTCCGGGCCCATCATCGCCATCGCCCTGGTGCTGGTGGCGGTGTTCGTGCCGCTGGCCTTCATCAGCGGCCTCACGGGCCAGTTCTACAAGCAGTTTGCGGTGACCATCGCCATCTCCACGGTGATCTCGGCCATCAACTCGCTGACGCTGTCGCCCGCGCTGGCGGCCCTGCTGCTGCGCGGCCACGATGCGCCCAAGGACGCGCTGACGCGCGGCATGGACCGGGCCTTCGGCTGGCTGTTCCGCGGCTTCAACCGCATGTTCCACCGGGGCTCCGAGGCCTACAGCGGCGGCGTGGGCCGCGTGATCTCGCGCAAGGCGCTGATGCTGGCCATCTACCTGGCGCTGATCGCCGTGACCTTCGGTCTGTTCAAGGCCGTGCCTTCGGGCTTCGTGCCCGCGCAGGACAAGCAGTACCTGATCGGCTTTGCCCAGTTGCCCGACGGCGCCACGCTGGACCGCACGGACGAGGTGATCCGCCGCATGGGCGAGATCATGAAGGACAACCCCAACGTGGAGGACACCATCGCCTTCCCGGGCCTGTCCATCAACGGCTTCACCAACAGCTCCAACTCGGGCATCGTCTTCGCCACGCTCAAGCCCTTCGACGAGCGCAAGCGCGCCGACCAGAGCGGCGGCGCCGTGGCCGGCCAGCTCAACCAGGCCTTCGCAGGCATCCAGGACGCCTTCATCGTCATGTTCCCGCCGCCACCCGTGGCGGGCCTGGGCACGACGGGCGGCTTCAAGCTGCAGCTGGAAGACCGCGCCTCCCTGGGCTATGACCAGATGGACGCTGCCGTGAAGGCCTTCATGGCCAAGGCCTACCAGACGCCCGAGCTGACCGGCATGTTCACCAGCTGGCAGGTCAACGTGCCCCAGCTGTATGCCGACATCGACCGCACCAAGGCGCGCCAGCTCGGCGTGCCGGTGACGGACATCTTCGACACCATGCAGATCTACCTGGGCAGCCTGTATGCGAACGACTTCAACAAGTTCGGCCGCACCTACAGCGTCCGCGTGCAGGCCGATGCGCCCTACCGCGCGCGTGCCGAGGACGTGGGCATGCTCAAAGTGCGCTCCAGCTCGGGCGAGATGATTCCGCTGTCGGCGCTGATGAAGGTGGACTCCAGCTTCGGCCCCGAGCGCGCCATGCGCTACAACGGCTACCTCACGGCCGACATCAACGGCGGTGCCGCACCGGGCTTCTCTTCGGGCCAGGCGCAGGACGCCATCAAGCGCATCGCGGCCGAGGCCCTGCCCAAGGGCATCGACTTCGAATGGACCGACCTGACCTACCAGGAAATCCTGGCCGGCAATTCGGCGGTGATCGTGTTCCCGCTGGCCCTGCTGCTGGTCTTCCTGGTGCTGGCCGCGCAGTACGAGAGCCTGACCCTGCCGATTGCCATCATCCTGATCGTTCCGATGGGCCTGCTGGCGGCCATGACCGGCGTCTGGCTGTCGGGCGGCGACAGCAATGTCTTCACGCAGATCGGGCTCATCGTGCTGGTGGGGTTGAGTGCGAAGAACGCCATCCTGATCGTGGAGTTCGCGCGGGAGCTGGAGTTCGAGGGCCGCACGCCCATACAGGCCGCCATCGAGGCCAGCCGGCTGCGCCTGCGCCCCATCCTGATGACTTCGCTGGCCTTCGTCATGGGCGTGCTGCCCCTGGTGCTGTCCACGGGCGCGGGCTCGGAAATGCGCCGTGCCATGGGCGTGGCCGTGTTCTCGGGAATGATCGGGGTGACGGCCTTCGGCCTGTTCCTGACGCCCGTGTTCTACGTGCTGATGCGCCGCCTGGCAGGCAACCGGCCGCTCAAGCAGCATGGGCCCGAGATGGAGGAAGAGGCCCCTGCACATGCACCCGCCCACGGCCATGCCTCGGGTGGCGGCGCGCGACCCATGCCCTCTGCTGCGCGTGGCGAGCATGAATGAGCCCACACCACAAGAACAGGAACCGATCATGAAGATCCCATCGCTTTCGAAACTGTCCAGGCGTCTGCTGCCCCTGGTGGCGGCGCTGGCCCTGGCCGGCTGCGCCAGCGTGTCCCAGAGCCTGCCAGAGCTGCCGGCCGCCCCTGCCTTCAAGGAGCAGGGCGCCGCGCCGCAGGCGGGCTGGACCCAGGCCCTGCCCGCTGAAGCCCAGGCACGCGGCCAATGGTGGCTGGCCTTTGCGGATCCGGCGCTGAACGCGCTGGTGGACAAGGCCACGCTGGACAACCAGGGCATCCAGGCCGCGGCCGCACGCCTGGCCGAGGCCCGCGCCCTGGCGCGCAGCGCCAATGCCGAGCGCCTGCCCCAACTGGGCCTGGGCGCAGGGGCCACGCGCGGCGCGGGGCTGGACAAGGCCTCGGGCACGCGGCCTGCCACCCTGGTCAATGCGGGACTGAACCTGTCGTATGAGGTCGATCTGTTCGGCCGCATTTCCCAGGCGGCCGACGCATCGAGGCTGGACGCCGAGGGCCGCGAGGCCCTGCTGCAAAGCACCCGGCTGGCCGTGCAGGCCGAGGTCGCACAGACCTATCTGCAGCTGCGCGCGCTGGACGCCGAGCGCGCTCTGATGCGCGAGACCGTGGAGGCCTACCGCGACACGCTGCGCCTGTCGGAGCGAAGGCTGCAGGCCGGCGACATTGCCGAGCTGGACGTGGCCCGCATCCAGGCCGAGCTGTCGGCCACCGAATCGGACGCGCTGGCACTGGACCGCCAGCGCGCCCAGGTCGAGCATGCGCTGGCCGTGCTGGTGGGTGACTCGGCCTCGCGCTTCGGCCTGGGCGAAGGCGCCTGGACCACGGCTCTGCCTTCTATTCCAGCCGGCGTGCCGGCCACGGTGCTGATGCGCCGGCCCGACATCTCGGCCGCCCAGCGCGCCGTGTTCGCCGCCCAGTCGCGCGTGGGCGTGGCGAAGACGGCATGGTTCCCCAGCATCTCGCTGACCGGCGCGGCCGGCCACGCCTCGCCCGAGGTCGGTGACCTGTTCAAGTGGTCCATGCGCTCCTGGGGCGTGGGGGCCCTGCTGTCGCTGCCGCTGTTCGACGGCGGCCGGCGCGAGGCCGGCGTGCAGGCCGCAGGCGCGCAGCTCGATGCCGCGCTGGCCGCCTACCGCCAGCAGGCGCTGGTGGCCTTCCAGGAGGTGGAGGACCAGCTGTCGTCCATCCGCATCCTGCAGGAGCAGTCCACCGTGCAGGGCCAGGCCGTGGTGGCCGCCAAGCGTGCCACCAGCCTTTCGGACACGCGCTACCGCAATGGCTATGTCAGCCAGCTGGACCTGCTGGATGCCCGCCGCAGCGAACTGCGCAACCGCCGCCAGGCGCTGCAGGTGAAGTCCGCGCAGTACCAGGCCGCCGTGGGCCTGATCCGCGCGCTGGGCGGGGGCTGGGATGTGCCGGCTGACGTGCCGGTGGCCCAGGCCACGTTGCGCTGAGGCACCCTCAGGCCAGCACGTCAATGGAGCGGAACACGCGCTGCAGCACCGGGTCCGGGCTGTGGCGGCAGGCGTGGACCTGCTCCATGAGGTGGTGCACGAAGCGCTCGGCCACCCAGGGCAGGGGGCCGTGGCCGCGCTGGACCACGCCCACCGTGTGGGGCTCGAACTGCTCGCGCAGGGACAGCGGCACCAGGGTGCCCTGGGGCACGCCCGATTCGATCAGCGGCCAGGGGCACAACGAGAGCATGTCGCTGTGCGCGATCAGGTGCAGCAGCAGCGATGCCGAATGCACCAGGTGGATGTGGCCCACGGGCACGGGCAGGCCATGGCGCAGGAACAGGCGCCGCACCAGGTCGTCTTCTTCAGGCGGGGTGTAGTTGAGCAGCCAGTCGCAGTTCATCAGCTCGGCCAGCGAGCGCGCGCCTGCCAGCGGATGGCCGGTGCGGGCCACGACGGTGGCGTCATAGCGGAACAGCGGCGTGCCATGCAGGTCGCCGCCTGAGGGGCCCGAGGGCACGCGGCCGATCAGCAGGTCCAGCGTGCCTTCGCGCAGGCGCGGATGGGCCACGGCCGACAGGCCCTCGAACAGCTCCAGCCGCACCTGGGGCAGTTCGGCGCGGAAGGCGCGCAGCACATGGGGCAGCAGGCTCTGGCCCACCCAGGGCGTCACGCCCACGCACAGGCGCGCCACGGCGCAGGTGTCGCGCAGGCGAGCCATTTCATCCTCGGCCTGGGCCATCTGCCCGGTGATCAGTTGGGCGTGGCGCAGCAGCGTGCGCCCGGCCGGCGTGAGGACGATGCCGCTGCTCTGGCGCTCGAACAGCGCAAGGCGGTGGCTTTCCTCCAGTTCGCGCAGGGCCTGGGTGATGGCCGACTGCGTGATGCCCAGCGCGCGTGACGCGGCGCGCACGCTGCCGCAGCCGGCCACGGCGACGAGGTAGCGCATCTGGTGCAGCTTCATTGCGGGGCCGGCATCGGGGTGGGGCTGGGAATGCATGGGCCGATCTTGCAGGTTTCGTGCCATGTGTGCCATGCCCGTGATTGGCGCGTGCATGTGTTCAGGGGATGACAGGCAATGCCTGGCAGGGCAGGCGCTGGCGGTCTTCCGCCCGCTGCCCACGCTTCCTAGACTGCGGGCATGAACATTGAACCGCCCGTTTCCACCATGGCCGAAGCCGCCGATCCGGTGCTTGCCGGCATACGCGCCACGCAGGCCGAGATGGTGGCCCTGCGCCATCACCTGCATGCCCATCCCGAGCTGGCATTCGAGGAGTTCGCCACCAGCGACTTGGTGGCCGAGCGCCTGGCCTCCTGGGGCTACGAAGTGCACCGGGGCCTGGGAGGCACGGGCGTTGTCGGCACGCTGCGGGTCGGGGCAGGCACGCGCCGGCTGGGCCTGCGTGCCGACATGGACGCGCTGCCCATCCACGAGCAGACCGGCCTGCCCTACGCCAGCCGCCACGCGGGCCGCATGCATGCCTGCGGGCATGACGGCCATACCGCCATCCTGCTGGCCGCCGCGCGCGAGCTGGCCCAGGCGCGCGGCTTCGACGGCACGCTGCACCTGATCTTCCAGCCGGCCGAGGAGGGCCTGGGCGGGGGCCGCAAGATGGTGGAGGATGGGCTGTTCGATCTTTTCCCCTGCGATGCCATCTTTGCGCTGCACAACATGCCGGGCTTTGCAGAGGGGCAGTTCGGCTTTCGCGAGGGCTCGTTCATGGCCTCGTCGGACACGGTGATCATCACCGTGCGCGGCAAGGGCGGCCATGGCTCGGCCCCCCATCTGTCGGCCGACCCGGTGGTGGCGGCGGCCCACCTGGTGCTGGCGCTGCAGACCGTGGTCTCGCGCAATGTCGATCCGCGCGACATGGCCGTGGTCAGCGTGGGCGCCATCCATGGCGGCGATGCGCCCAATGTGATTCCTGGCGAGGTGGAGCTGCGCCTGTCCGTGCGCGCCTACCGGCCCGAGGTGCGTGCCCTGCTGCGCGAACGCATCACCGCGCTGGCCCACGCCCAGGCCGCCACGCTGGGGGCCGAGGCCGTGGTGGACTACCGCTGGCGCTATCCGGCCCTGGTCAACGACGCGGCCAGCACGGCCTTCGCCCGCGAGGTGGCGCGCGACTGGCTGGGCGAGCAGGCGCTGATCCCCGACCTGCAGCCACTGACGGGCAGCGAGGACTTCTCCTTCATGCTCGAACAATGCCCGGGCAGCTACCTGATCGTGGGCAACGGCGTGGGCGACACGCATGGCACGGGCGGCTGCATGGTCCACAACCCCGGCTACGACTTCAACGACCGCATCCTGCCGCTGGCAGCCACCTACTGGGTGAAGCTGGCCCGGCGTTTTCTGTCCGCCGCCTGAGGCGCCGCGCCCGCACCGGATTCCTTTCACGACTTCACCTGCGATTGCCACCATGCGCACTGCATTTCCTCTCTCCTCCGAGGCCCGCCAGGTCCTGAGCCGCCGCAGCCTTCTGGGCGCCGCTGCGCTGGGGCTGGCCCTGCCGGCTGCTGCACAGGTCGGCTTTCCTGCCAAGCCCTTGAAGCTGGTCGTCGGATACCCGGCCGGTGGTTCGGTGGACCTGGTCGCCCGCGTGGTGGGCGATGCGCTGGCCGCGCGGCTGCGCGGCACGGTGGTGGTGGACAACGTGGGTGGGGCGGCCGGCGCCATTGCGGCCCAGCGCGTGGCCTCGGCACCGGCCGATGGCTACACGCTGCTGGTGGGGGCCAGCAACGAGCTGGTGGCCACGCGCATCGTCAACCCCGCGCAGCGCTACGACGGCCGCCGCGATTTCACGCCGCTGGGCCTGGTGGCCACCGGCCCGCTGATCCTGGCCGCACGCCCGGGCCTGGGCGTGAAGAGCATGGCCGACTTGCTGGAGCTGGCGCGCCGCCAGCCCGGCAAGCTCAGCTACGGCAGCTCGGGCGTGGGGTCGACCCTGCATTTCGCGGGAGAGCTGTTCAAGCAGCGCGCCGGTGTTTCCATCACCCATGTGCCCTACCGCGGCGTGGCGCCGTTGACCAGCGACCTGGCGGGCGGCAGCCTGGACCTGGCCATGCTCTCGCCCACGGCGGCGCAACCGTTTCTGCAGAGCGGGCGCATCGTGCCCCTGGCGGTCACCAGCGCGCAGCGCCTGTCCGCCTTGCCCCAGGTTCCGGCCATGGCCGAGCTGGCGCCGCTGCGCGGTTATGAATTGGTGGGCTGGTTTGCGCTGATGGCGCCGCGCGGGCTGCCCGCCGCCACCGCGCAGCACATCACGGCGGCCCTTCAGGAGGCGCTGGCCGAGCCCGCCGTGCGCAAGCGCCTGGAAGATGCAGGCATGGTGCCCGCCTCCGGCCGCGAGGACCTGGCGCGCCTGATCGCCGAGGAAGACCGCAAGTACGAGCAGCTCGCGGCCTTCGCGAACATGCGCGACTGACGGCGTTGACGGCAGCCGCGCAGGTTCAGCGACCGCGCAGGAACAGTGCGTCCAGCTCCTTCATGCTCATCTGCCGCCAGGTGGGGCGGCCGTGGTTGCATTGGTCGGAGCGCTCGGTGACTTCCATCTGGCGCAGCAGGGCGTTCATCTCGTCCAGCGTCAGGCGGCGGTTGGCGCGCACGGCGCCGTGGCAGGCCATGGTGGCCAGGATCTCATTGCGCGCGCGCTGAACCACGGTGCTGGCGTCGTGCTGGGCCAACTCGGCCAGCACGCTGCGCGCCAGCTCCACGGCATCGCCCTGGGCCAGGGTGGCGGGCACGGCACGCACGGCCAGCGTCTTGGGCGAGAAGGGGGAAACCTCCATGCCCAGGGCCTGCAGCGTGTCGCCATGGGCCTCGGCCGTGGCCACCTCCTCGGGCGTGGCGGCGAAGGTGGCGGGAATCAGCAGCGGCTGGCTGGGGATCTGCTCTGCCGCGTTGACGGCATTCTTGAGCTGCTCATAGACGATGCGCTCGTGCGCCGCATGCATGTCCACCACGACCATGCCCTGGGCGTTCTCGGCCAGGATGTACACGCCGTGGATCTGGGCGACGGCGCGGCCCAGGGGCCAGATGGTTTCCTCGGCAGCGGCAGGGGTGTCCGCTGCCGGGGGCGTGAAGTTCGCAGGTGAAGGCTCGGAGACGGTGACGGTGACGGTGACTGGCTGGGGCTGTGCAGCGGGTGCATAGCTGGCGGGCACATCGCCGGCAGGCCATTGCACGCCGGGCGTGTCCACCGCGACTTCGGCGGCACCGGCAGCCTGCATGGCCGTCTGGGCAGGAAGCGCCACGGAGTCCGGCGCGGCTTCGCGCATGGGTGCCCACAGGCCCGCCATGTTGCTGACCTTGTGGCCGCCCTGTTCATCGCCAAAGCTCATGCGCGCCTGGGGCCAGGCGGGAGCCGCCACCTTGGGCGCGGTGGCCGGTGCGGCAGGGGCCAGCTCCGGGGTGCGGGCGGCTTCCTCGGCGGCAGCGGCGGCGGCGGCCGCGCGCGGGGCGGCCAGCGCGTTCTCTATGGCGTGGCGCACGGCCTGGTGCACCTCGCGGCTGTCGCGAAAGCGCACCTCGATCTTGGTGGGGTGCACGTTCACGTCCACGCGCGCAGGGTCGATCTCCACATACAGCGCATAGACGGGCTGCTTGTGGCCGTGCAACACATCCTCGTAGGCGCTGCGCGAGGCGTGGGTCAGCACCTTGTCGCGCACGAAGCGGCCATTGACGTAGCAGAACTGGTGGTCGGGCCGGGAGCGCGCCGCATCGGGAATGCCCGCGCGGCCCGTGACGTGGACGGCGCCCGACCAATGCTCCACCGTCACGGAGTTCTGCACGAAGGCGTCGCCCAGCACATCGCCCAGGCGGCGCGCAAGGGCTTCATCCGACATGCTGCCGGCGGCACGCCACTGCTCGACCAGCTTGCCTTCGTGCCAGATGGCAAAGCCCACGTCGGGCCGGGCCAGCGCATGGCGGCGCACGGACTCGATGCAGTGGGCCAGCTCCGTGGCGTCGCTCTTGAGGAATTTGCGGCGGGCCGGGGTGGAGAAGAACAGCTCCTTGACCTCGACCGTCGTGCCCTGGTTGCGGGCGGCGGGGCGCAGCTCGCCGCTGCGCGCATCGAGCAGATAGGCAGAGTCCTGGCCCGCAGGGCGCGAGAGGATGGATGCCTCGGACACCGAGCAGATGGCCGCCAGCGCCTCGCCGCGAAAGCCCATGGTGGCCACGGTCTCCAGGTCGTGCAGATCGGTGATCTTGCTGGTGGCATGGCGGCGCAATGCCACGGGCAGCTCGTCGCGCGGGATGCCGCCGCCGTCGTCCTCCACCGAGATCAGCCGCACGCCGCCGGCCAGCAGCCGCACGTTGATCTGGCGGGCGCCCGCATCCAGTGCGTTGTCCACGAGTTCGCGCACCACCGAGGCAGGGCGCTCGACGACTTCGCCGGCCGCGATCTGGCTGATCAGCTCGTCGGGCAGGTCGCGGATGGGGCGGCGGGGGAGGGTGTCGGAGGATGGGATGGATGCGTTCACGCGGCAATTCTAGGGGCTCGCATCCACCGCTTGCGGGCTGTGGGAATGGGAGTGTGTGTCGCCTGCGCCCGAAAAAAAAAGGAGCCGCGAAAGCGGCTCCAAGAGGCGTCCCCGGCAACAAAGGCCGGAGCCGGGGGCACTCTTTGAATGAGGGGGGCTGCAGGGTCAGCGGCGGCGGCCTGCGCGGTCGCTGTTGCTGCCCATCTGGTTGCCGACCAGCGCACCGGCCGCGGCGCCGCCCACGGTGCCCAGCGTGGTGCCGAACAGCGCGCTGCCCAGCACACCACCAGCCACGGCGCCCACGCCCGTGCCCAGTTGCGCGTTGTTGGGACGGTGGGCGCAGCCGCCCATCGCGAGCGCGCCGGTCAGCAGGGCGGCGATGGCCAGGGTGCGGCCTATCGTGGAGCCGGACTGGCGTTCGGACTTGTGCGCGAAAGTGCGAAGGGTCTTGTTCATGGCTTGCTTCCTTGTGTCTTGGCGATGGTGGTGAGGCCGGGCCGGCATTGCCGACGGCATGGAAGCACTTTGCCTGCAAAAAGCTGACGCACTCATGAGTTTTTCGTAGAGTTTTATCAAGTTGTGTAACAAAACAAGCTTGATTTCAAGCATTTGTAGATTCCTGCAAGCGCCGGTGTGTGCGATAGCGTGACCGGCTCCGGCTCGGCCGTGGGGGCATGCCGGCGAAGTACAGTACGGGCCGGTGCGGCGCCCGCCGCGGAGGACTCTCTTTTGGAAATCATTCAGTTCCTGATCGACTTCATCCTGCACATCGACAAGCATCTGGAGGCCTTTGTCGTGGCCTATGGACCCTGGGTGTATGCGCTGCTGTTTCTCATCGTCTTCGTGGAGACGGGCGTGGTGGTCATGCCCTTTCTGCCCGGCGACTCGCTGCTGTTCATCGTCGGCGCGCTGTGCGGCGCGGGCCTCATGGACTATTCGATCGCCTGCACCGTGCTGCTGGTGGCGGCCGTGCTGGGCGACCAGTGCAACTACACCATCGGCCGCTACATAGGGCCCAAGGTGTTCCAGTGGGAGGACTCGCGCTGGTTCAACCGCCGCGCCTTCGACCAGGCCCACGCGTTCTACGAGCGCTATGGCGGCATCACCATCGTGCTGGCCCGCTTCATGCCGTTCATCCGCACCTTTGCGCCCTTCGTGGCCGGGGTGGCCGCGATGAACCGGGGCAAGTTCACTGCCTTCAATGTGGGCGGGGCGATTGTCTGGGTGTTCGGCATCAGCGCAGCCGGCTATTTCTTCGGCAACCTGCCCTGGGTGCGCGAGAACCTGGAGAAGATCATCTGGGGCCTGATCCTGGTGCCGGGCCTGATCGCCATCTTTGGCGCCTGGCGCGCGGGGCGCGCGCCCAAGACGGCTGCCTGAGCTTTCAGCGCATAGAAAAAACCCCTTGCACCTTCATGGCGCAAGGGGTTTTTTCATGGAGCGGGAGTGGGGATCAGCGGCGGTCGTTGCGCTTGCCCACCTCGTTACCGATCAGTGCACCGGCGGCTGCACCGCCCACGGTGCCCAGCGTGCTGCCGAACAGGGCATCCCCCACGACACCACCGGCCACGGCGCCTACGCCGGTACCGATCTGTGCACTGCTGGGATTGGTGGAACAGCCGGCAGAGAACAGGGCAATGGCTGCTGCGGCGGCAATGGAATAAAGGCGTGTCTTCATGTTCATCTCCTGTGATGGCCTGCCTTGTCGCCGTGAGTGGCGTGTGGCGCAAGCACTGTGTGGAACATGTTTGCATGCTCTCATTCAGGGCTTGCGGCAGCGGTAGGAGATCTGCCCGAGCTGCCGCCGGGCGGCTCGGAAGTGTCGCGTCTTTGCCGTCCGACAGCGGCTGCGGGCGGCATCGCCCGCGGCCTTCGCCCGTGCTCTACGCTCGTGCCTTTTGGCTCTGTCAGACGGAGCGGCTGCGTGCCAGCGGCGGGTTGTGCGCGAAGTAGTTGCGGATGCCGCGCATCAGCGCGTCGGCCAGTTGCACCTGGTAGGCGCTGCTGCGCAGCCGGGCCTCTTCCTCGGGGTTGCTGATGAAGGCGGTTTCCACCAGCACGCTGGGAATGTCGGGCGCCTTGAGCACGGCAAATCCGGCCTGCTCCACGCGCGGCTTGTGCAGCTTGGCCATGTTGCCGATCTCGCCCAGCAGGGCGCCGCCGAGCTTGAGGCTGTCCTTGATCTGGGCCGTGGTGCTCATGTCCAGCAGCATGCGCTGCACATGCTGGTCCTGCGAGCCCATGTTCAGGCCACCGACGATGTCGGACTGGTTTTCCTTGTTGGCCAGCCAGCGCGCGGCCGTGCTGGAGGCGCCCTTGTCGCTGAGCGCAAAGACGCTGGCACCACGCGCGGCCGGCGTGGTGAAGGCGTCGGCGTGGATGCTGATGAACAGGTCGGCCTGCACGCGCCGGGCCTTTTCCACGCGCGTGGCCAGGGGCACGAAGAAGTCGGCGTCGCGCGTCATGAAGGCGCGCATGGGGCTGCCGCCGATGCGGGTGTCGTTGATGCGGTCGCGCAGCAGGTGGGCGATCTTGAGCACCACGTCCTTTTCGCGCGTGCCGCTGGGGCCGGTGGCGCCGGGGTCCTCGCCGCCGTGGCCGGGGTCCAGCGCCACGATGATGATGCGGTCGGTCTGGCGCGAGGTGGCGATGTTGGGCGCGGCGATCGGGGCAGGGGCCGGAACGGGCGCAGGCGCGGGAGGGCGGGGCGCCGGGGCCGGAGCGGCTGGGGAAGGTGCCTGTGCCACCACGGCGGGCGGTGCAGGCGTCTTGCCGCCGGAGCCGCTGCTGTGCTGGGCGATCAGGTCGCCCAACGGGTCGGGGGCTGGCGCCGTGGGGCCTGAGGGCCGGGGCAGCGGTGGTGGAGGCGGCGGCGGTGCCGATGCGACAGCGGTATCGTCGCCGGAGGCATCGCGCAGGCGCTCGCTGATCAGCGCCTCCAGCGGGTCCACGGCCTTGGCGGGGTACAGGTCGAACACCAGCCTGTGCTTGTAGGCCGCCACGGGCTGCAGCGTGAAGACCTGGGGCTTGGCGGGCTGCTTGAGATCGATCACCAGGCGCACCACGCTGGGCGAGTTCTGGCCCACGCGTATGGAGGCGATGTTGGGATCGTCGGAGCGGACCTTGGCCACCAGTTCACGCAGCGCGGGATTGAGGTCGATGCCCTCGATGTCCACGGCCAGCCGCGGGGGCTGGTCCACGAAGAACTGCTTGGCAGCCAGCGGCCGGTCGGACTCAATGGTCACTCGCGTGTATTCGGGCGCGGGCCAGACGCGCACGGCCACGATGGTGGCGCCGTGCGCGATGTGCTGGCGGCCCAGCAGCAGCACGATGGAGCCCGCCTGCAAAAGATTGCGGCGCGACAGGCCGGACGGATAGGAGGAGGAGTTGGCGTCGCTCATGCCTTGAGTGCTTGGATCACGGCGCGTCCGACGGGCGTGCCGGCGAGCAAGGTCACCTGGCGCTGCGTCTCGTCGATTGCTTCGATATGAATAGCTATATCTGCCGCAGGCGTAAGCGCTGCGGCCTTTTCGGGCCATTCTGCCAGCTTGAGACCGGGGCTGGCGAAAATATCGCGAAATCCTGCATCCTCCCACTCGCGCGGATCATCGAAGCGGTAGAAGTCGAAGTGCCAGATGGCCAGGTCCGGCGCCTCATGCGGCTCCACCACGGCATAGGTGGGGCTTTTGATGCGGCCCTGCACACCCAGTGCGCGCAGCCAGTGCCGCACCAGCGTGGTCTTGCCTGCGCCCAGGTCGCCGTGCAGCGTGACGTAGGCGTTGCGCAGCGCGGGATGGTCTGCAAGCTGCTGCGCAAACCGCTGCGTGTCTTCCTCGCTGCCCCATATCCAGCGACGGCCCGCAGTTTCCGCATCCTGCGGCTGGGCGCTTTCTACAATCGAGGGAGTATGTTGTGCAGCAGTCAATTGGTTCCTTTGATGCAAGGCTGGGCCCGCGAACTGGGATTTTCCCAAATTGGCGTGGCCGGCGTGGATTTGTCTTCTGCGGAGCCGGGTTTGATGCAGTGGCTGGCCCAAGGGTTCCATGGCGAGATGGACTATATGCAGGCCCACGGCCTGCGCCGCGCCCGGCCTGCCGAGCTGGTGCCGGGCACGGTCAGCGTGATCACGGCGCGCAT
Source organism: Delftia sp. BGA-UO-ETr-SB1 (assembly GCF_059567865.1). Lineage (NCBI taxonomy): Bacteria > Pseudomonadati > Pseudomonadota > Betaproteobacteria > Burkholderiales > Comamonadaceae > Delftia > Delftia sp. BGA-UO-ETr-SB1. Next base: position 1,692,533 of record NZ_JCAQOW010000006.1, read on the forward strand.
GGACTATCTGCCGCGCGACACGCCTGCCGATGCGCCGGGCGCCTGGCAAGCGGTGGAGTGGGCGCGGCTGCAGCGGCCCGACGAGGGCATTGTCTCCGTCTATGCCCGGGGGCGCGACTATCACAAGGTGCTGCGTAACCGGCTGCAGAAGCTGGCCGAGCGCATTGCACAGGAAGTCGGCCCCTTCGGGCACCGCGCCTTCACCGATTCCGCGCCCGTGCTGGAGGCCGAGCTGGCCCGGCGCAGCGGCCAGGGCTGGCGCGGCAAGCACACGCTGGTGCTCAATCGCGAAGCGGGCTCCATGTTCTTCCTGGGCGAGATCTATGTGGACCTTGCGCTGGAGCCCACGGCGCCGGTGACCGCGCACTGCGGCAGCTGCGCGGCCTGCATCACGGCCTGCCCCACGGGCGCCATCGTGGCGCCGCACCGGGTGGACGCGCGGCGCTGCATCTCCTATCTGACCATCGAGCATGCGGGCGCCATTCCCGAGGAGCTGCGGCCGCTGATGGCCAATCGCATCTATGGCTGCGACGACTGCCAGCTGGCCTGCCCCTGGAACAAGTTCGCCCAGCCCAGCCGCCTGCCCGACTTCGATGCGCGCGAGGCCCTGTCCGGCGGGCAGCTGGTGCACTTCTTTGCCTGGGACGAGCCGACCTTTCTGCGCCTGACCGAAGGCAGCCCCATCCGGCGCATAGGCCATGCGCGCTGGCTGCGCAATGTGGCCGTGGCGCTGGGCAATGCCTGGCGTGAAACCGGCAACGCGGCGTTGCAGCAGGCGCTGGCCAGCCGCGCCGAACATCCGGACGCTCTGGTGCGCGAGCACGTGGCCTGGGCGCTGTCGCAAAGATCGGATTGAGCTGATAAGACCAGGGCGCTTGTGTGTGAAACAATTGTTGCGCTCTGTCGGAGTGCCCCCCGGCGGCCTGTTGCGGGCCACTGCCCTTGAAGGCGCGGGGCCTGTGTGACTCAACATGATGTTTGATATGCGCGCAAAGCCTCCCCGCAGCCTGTCCCGCCTGCTGAACGCAGAACCGCTGACCCAGACCACGGTGGCCGTCTGGGTGGGCCTGTGCTGCGTGCTGCTGGCCACGGTGGCGTACTGGACGGTGCTGGTGGACAGCCACCGCACGCAGCGCAGCTTTACCGAGTCCCAGTCCTGGCTGCGGGTGGGGCAAATGTCGCATGCGGTGTCGGTGCAGGTGCAGACCCTGCTGTCCGGCCTGGACTACACCATGCGCGGGCTGGAGTCCGACTTTGCCGATGGCGATGTCGACGGGTTCCGGCGTGCCGTGCAGACCACGTTCGACGCCTACCCGGCCGGCACCTTCCTGCAGATCGCCGTGGCCGACGAGAAAGGGGACATCGTGTACTCCAACCTCCAGCAGGAAGCGGAGACGCGGGCTGCCAAGGTCTCCATCCGGGACCGCGAGCATTTCCAGGTGCATGCCAACCGCGAGAACATGGGCATGTTCATCGGCCGCCCCGTGCAGGGGCGTGTCTCGCACAAATGGACCATACAGCTGAGCCGCGCGCTGTACCGCCAGGGGCAGTTCTCGGGCGTGCTGGTGCTGTCGCTGTCGCCCGAATACATCTCGCGCTATTTCCAGTCCATCTTCGATGGCGCCAACGACGTCATCCTGCTGCTGCGCTCCGATGGCGCCTACCTGGCGCGCTCGCAGGGGCAGGAGCAGGTGATGGGCCGCTCGGTCTCCGATGTGCGCGTGGCGCTGTTTGCACCGGCCCTGGAGCGCGGCACCTACGAGGCCGAATCGTCCGTCGATGGCGTGCAGCGCATGTATGCCTGGAGCCGGGTGGAGGGCTATCCGCTGATCGTCAGTGCAGGGCTGGACAAGAAAGCCATCTTCGAGTCGCTGGAGGCATCGCTGGAGCGCGGCCTGCTGCGCAACGGCATAGGCACGGCCGTGCTGCTGCTGGGCATGCTGCTGACGCTGTGGCTGGCGCGCCAGCGCCAGCTCAGCGAGCGCATGCGGCTGCAGGGTGAGCGGCGCTTCGCGCGGCTGGCGCAGGAGGTGCCGGGCGGGCTGTTCCAGTTCCGCATAGGCGCGGATGGACAGTTCCGGTTCCCTTTCACCAGCCCCGGATTCTTCGAACTGCATGGCGCCAAGGCCGATGCCGCCAGGTTTGCCGACCATGAACTGCTCAAGCGGGTCCACCCCGAGGATTTGCCGGCCCTGGCGGCCTCGGTGCAGGCCAGCGTGGGCAGCAAGGGTGTCTGGGAGCACAAGTATCGCGTCTACGGCCCTGCAGGCGAGCTGCGCTGGCTGCATGGTCACGCCCGGCCGCAGCAGGAGGAAGACGGCTCCCTGCTGTGGCATGGCTATGTGCACGATGTGACGCAGGACCAGGCCATGCAGGAATCCATACGCCACAGCGAGGAACGCCTGCGTCTGACCGTGGGCGCCGTGCGCGACGGCCTGTGGCAGTGGGACTGCCGCAGCGGCCATGTGGAATGGGATGCCCGCTGCTACCAGATGCTGGGCTTCGAGGCCGCGCAGTTCCCCATGACCTATGACGCCTTCTGCGCCATGGTCCATCCCTCGGACAGGGCGCGGATGCTGGCGCGGCTGCAGCGCCATGCCGAGGCCGGTGCCGACTTCCGCGTGGAGATGCGGCTGCGCAGCTCGGCCGACAGCTGGCTGTGGGTGGAGTCGCGTGGCGAAATCACCCAGCGTGATGCCGACGGCAAGCCCGTGCGCATGCTGGGGACGCACACCGACATACAGCAGCGCGTGGAGCAGTCCCGGCTCATCAAGGCCTTGCTGGACCGGGGAAGCGCCCTGATCGTCATGGCCGGTCCCCAGCGCGAAATCCTCTATGCCAACGAGCGCGCGGTGCAGACCTTCGAGATCGAGACAGACCGGCTGCCCGGCGGCGTGAACTTTCGCGCCCTGCATGTCAGCGACGAGAGCTTCGAGCGCTTCGGCCAGCTCTACGCACAGCTGAACGCACGCGGCACGGTGCGCACGGAATGGATTTTGCGCATGCCTTCGGGCTCGGGCCACTGGTTCGACATGCAGGGCTCGCTGCTGGACCCCGACGAGGACGACGGCCGCGTCATCTGGACCATGATCGATACCGACGCGCGCCGGCGCGCCGAGACCGCGTTGGCCGAGACCCAGCACCGGCTGGAAGCCATCATCGACCGCTTTCCCGCAGGCATTCTGGTCACCGACGCCCAGGGCCGCCAGGTGCTGGCCGCCAACCGCATGCTGGCGGCCGCGCTGCGGCTGGACATGGCGCCTGCCGCCCTGGTGGGGCTGGGCATGCCGGCGCTGATCCAGCTGCTGCCGCCTTCGGTGGCTGGCGTGCTCAGTGCCGGGCCCGTGGCTGGCCGGTCCCTGCATGCGCTGCCCGACGACCACTATGTGGAGATCGAGGGCATGCAGCTGCGCGACGGTGACCGCTCCATCGGCCACTGCTGGGTCTTCCACGACGCGACGGAGCGGCAGCAGCGCGAATCCCAGCTGGAGACCCTGGCGCTGACCGACGCGCTGACCGGCATTCCCAACCGCCGCGCCTTCATGGAGCGGCTGGCGATGGAGCTGGACCATCTGCGCAGCGGACTGGTGGCGCACTCCACGCTGATCATGCTGGACATAGACCACTTCAAGCAGGTGAACGACGGCTACGGCCATGCGGTGGGCGATATCGTGCTCAAGGAGCTGCTGGCCTCGGTGGCGCAGGAAATGCGCAAGGAAGACATGGTGGGCCGGCTGGGCGGCGAGGAGTTTGCCGTGCTGCTGTCCGACACCGATGCCGAGGTGGGCCTGCGCCGCGCCGAAAGCCTGCGCGAAACCGTTGCCGCGCGCGCCATCGATGCGGGCCTGGCCGGCGACCTGCGCATCACCATCAGCCTGGGCGTGTACGAGCTGCAGCGCAGCGATGCCTCGGCCCAGGGCTGCCTGGAGCGTGCCGACGCAGCGCTGTACTACTCCAAGCGCAACGGCCGCAACCAGTCCACGCTGTGGAGCGAGCGGCTGCCTGCCATCGCGCGCTGATACGCGCTGATCCGGCTGGTGCGGGCTGGTGCGGGCTGGTGCGGCGCACAGGCCTAGGAATTCACCCCGGTGAATTTTCAGAATCATCCAATGGCCTGATCGGGCCGCAATCCCGAAAATCCTGGGTTCATGCTGTCGCGTGGACCTGCCGCCTCTTGCCTGGCCCCAACACTCGGGTGCGGCCGACTCTCCGTGCAACCCATCACAAAAAGAGGCTGCGCGCCGAGCGCAGGGCGAGGAATGTATGACGTACAACCGCTGGTCCACGGTGCATATCGCGCCGCTTTCGCGAGCGCAGTTCTGGAGCGATGCCAGCCGCGAGGCGCAGATGCCGCACACGCCCTTGGTCGCGCAGCCCGAGCGCTTCGAGGCCGTGCTGACATCGCGCGGCGTGGGCGCGGTGGTGCTCAACCGCATCCAGATGGCGGCCGAACATGGCATGGAGCGCCTGCATGACGATGGCCAGCGCGCAGGCCCGCCCTGCCTGCTGTGCGTGCTCTATGCCAAAGGTGGAGCCCAGGTATTCGCACCGGATGCACCTGACGTACCTGACCTGTCGGACGTGCTGGACGTACCGGATGCCTCGGCGTCATCCGGGGAACCGGGCATGGCGGTTGCGGGCAGGAGGCTGCAGGCGCAACCCGGCCAGCTGTTCCTGCTGGACGAGCGGCGCGGCTACCGCATCTGGCAGAAAGAGGCCGTGGACCTGGTGGTGCTGGCAGTGCCGCTGGCACTGATCGATCCGCGTGGCGGCCTGGCTTCGCAACTGCTGGCACGCAGCCTGCCCGACTGTGCATCGCTTCAACTGCTGGTTCAGCAGATGCAATTGCTGGCCGCGTGGCAGGACCCCTTGCCCGAGGCCGAATCCGCCAGGCTGTCCGACTTGGTCATCAACACCGTGAAGACCGTGCTGCAGGCCAGCGCCGACATGGCGACGGCCCGACCCGGCGCGCCCATGCACGTGCTGTTGCGCAGGGTGCGCCAGCTCATTGCCCGCCAGTACCCGGACCCGGCGCTGGGGCCCGAGCGCGTGGCGTCCAGGCTGGGGCTGTCCGTGCGCTCGCTGCAATCCCAGCTGTCGCGCGAAGGCACCAGCCTCAGCGCCGAACTCATGGCCTATCGCCTGGAGCGCGCCCATGCGCTGCTGCGTGGCACGGAGCCGGGAACGCTGGGCATTGCGGAGATCTCGCAGCACTGCGGTTTCAGCTCACCCGCGCATTTTTCCCGGCGGTTCAGGGCACGCTACGGCAGCACGCCGCTGGGGCTGCTGCGGGATGCGGAGGGCGGGCAGGGGGCCTAGGCAGGCTGGGTGGCGCCACTCCCGGCGTGGCGTGCGCAGATCAGGCCGAGGATTTCGAACATCATCTGCGCGCCCGCATGGGCGGTGTTGGTGGTGGCGTCGTAGGCTGGAGACACCTCGACCACATCGCCGCCCACGATGTGGATGCCGGCCAGGCCGCGCACCATGGCCTGTGCCTCACGCACGGTGAGACCACCGACCTCGGGCGTGCCCGTGCCGGGCGCAAAGGCCGGGTCCAGGCAGTCGATGTCGAAGGAGACGTAGACGGGCGCATCGCCCACCACCTCGCGTGCGCGGGCAATGACGCCGTCCACGCCCAGCGCGGGAATGTCTTCGGCATGGATCACGGTCATGCCCGACTCATAGGAAAACTCCCAGAGATATTCGGCCGCGCCGCGTATGCCGATCTGAATGGTCCGCGTGGGGTCGAGCACGCCGTCCAGCACGGCCTGACGAAACGGGCCGCCGTGGTGGAAGCGGCTGCCGTCGAAGGGGCCGCCGGTATCGCAGTGGGCATCGAAGTGGACCAGGGCCAGTGGCCGGTCGCGGCCCAGCGCCCGCAGTATGGGCAGGGTGATGGAGTGGTCTCCGCCCGCAGACAGCGGAATCACGCCGGCCGCATGGATCTTCGCGAAGGTCGACTCTATGTCGCGGTGCGACTGCTCTAGGCTGTAGCGGCTGGACAGCGGCACGTCGCCGATGTCCGCCACGCGCAGCTCGCGTGTGGGAGCGGATCGAAGCACATGGTTGTAGGGGCCCACGCGTTCGATGGAACGCAGGGCCCGGGGGCCGAAGCGGCAGCCGCTGCGGTTGCTGATGCCCAGGTCCATGGGCACGCCGATCAGCGCGGCCTGGAGGTCGCCAAAATCCGGGCGGCTCCAGTCCATGGGACGCATGGGCGCGTCCAGCAGCGTGGGCATGCCTGCGTAGGGCGCGTTGCGCGTGCCGCTGGCGTCGATGATGTGGGCGGCCACGGCGCGGAAATGCGGGTCGTGGATCACGGACTCGTTGGCGCCGCCGAAGCGTGCGCGCAGCGCCTGCAGCCTGTCTGGTGTGAAAAGCGTCATGTCGTCTCCGATTCAGTGCCGTGATCAGGATTGAATGCCCGACAGCGAACGCTGCTGCGTGCGCTGCGCCAGGCTGATGAGGATGAAGCTGGCCGTGCTCACGGCCAGGCTGGCATAGATGGGCGTGTTGGCGGCCAGGCCGTCCCTGACCATGAAGGCGACGGCCGTGGTGCAGCCCAGCAGCATGCTGGCGATGGCGCCCGCCGTGGTGGCCCGGCGCCAGTAGATGGCGCCGATCAGCGGCACCAGCATGCCGCCCACCAGCAGGTTGTAGGCGGTGGTCAGGGCATTGAGCACATCGTCCACCACCAGGGCGATGCCGAGCACGGCCAGCCCCACCAGCAGCGTCAGCAGCCGGTGCCAGCGCACATCGACCAGCGGCCGGCCGCCCCGCAGCAGGGGCACGAGGTCCTCGGCCAGCACGGTGGAGCCGGCCAGCATGGCGGCGCTGGCGGTGGACATCATGGCCGCCAGTGCGGCAGCGATCACCAGGCCGCGGATGCCGTCCGGCAGGCTGGCCTGCACGATGGCGGCAAAGGCATTGTTGGCGTTGTCCAGGTCCGGCAGCAGCACGCGCGCTGTCATGCCCACCAGGGCGCCGACCAGTCCGTAGACCACGCAGTACACGCCGGCGAGGCTGCCCGCCACGGCGGCCACCCGTTCGCTGCGGGCCGTGAACACGCGCTGCCACACGTCCTGGCCGATCATGATTCCGAAGAAATAGATGACGAAGTAGGTGGCAATGGTGTCCCAGCCGATGTGGGTGACATCGAAGCTGGACGCAGGCAGCCGTGCAACCAGCTGGTCCCAGCCACCCACGCGGTACAGGCAGATGGGCAGCAGGATCAGCATCAGGCCCGCGGTCTTGATCACGAACTGCACGATGTCCGTCAGCGTCAGCGACCACATGCCGCCCACGGCCGAGTAGATGACCACGACGCCCCCGCCCACCAGGATGGAGATCCACAGCGGCAGGTCGAACAGCACCTGCATCACGGTGCCGATGGCGATCACCGACGTGGCCGCCAGCATCAGCGAGTAGGCCAGCATCACCAGGGCACTGGCCTGCTTGGTGCGGGCGCTGTAGCGCCGCTCCAGCACCTGGGTCACGGTGCAGATGCGCAGCCTGAGCAGGGGCTTGGCCAGGAACAGGTTGAGCACCAGCAGGCCCGCGCCCAGCGCCGCGCAAAGCCAGAATCCGGAGATGCCGTACACATAGCCCAGGCGCACCGTGCCCACGGTGCTGGCGCCGCCTATCACCGTGGCGGCCATGGTGCCCATGTACAGGCCTGGCCCAAGGTTGCGGCCGGCCACGAGAAAGTCCTCCTGCGTCTTCGCGCGGCGCATGCCGTACCAGCCCAGCAGCAGCATGGCTGCCGCGTAGATCACCACGACCGAGATATCGAGCAACATGGTTTGTCTCCCTTTTGTTGCGGCCCTGTTGGCAGGAGCCTCTTGGAACAGCGGTATCCATGGAAGTGAATTCCCTGGCCCGCCCCTCTTGTTCTGTATTGCAGTCCCTCTTTGTTCAATCCAGATGTGCTGCAACAGCCGTGGATGCTAGACAGCAGCCCGGATTGCATCCATTTCAAGTTCCATTTACAAACATCGACAAGAATCGATCTTTTCCGAGTGAAAACCCCATGCTCCATACCGTTTCAGATCTGGACCTGCGGCTGCTGCGCGTGTTTCTGGCCATCGTTGACGCGGGCGGCGTGTCGGCGGCGCAGGCCAGCCTCGGCGTAGGGCAGTCCACGCTCAGCAGTCAGCTGTCCACACTGGAGACGCGGCTGGGTTTCAGTTTGTGCGAACGCGGGCGCGGCGGCTTTCGCCTGACGGCCAAGGGCCGGCGCTTCGTCGATATGGCTCGCACGGCCCTGCAGGGACTGGAAGGCTTCAGTGCGCAGGCGCGCAACATGCACCGGCAGCTGGTCGGCAGCCTGGCCATCGGCCTGATCGGCAATGCACCCATGGAATACAACGCGTTGATGGGGCGGGCCATACAGCGCTTTCGCCAGCGCGACGAGGCCGTGCGCCTGTCTGTGCTGGTGCGCGGGCCGCGCGAGCTGGAAGAGATGCTGCTGCGCGACGAACTCCAGGTCGCGGTGGGCTATTTCCTGCACCGCGCGCCAGCGCTGGAATACACGCTGCTGTTCAGCGAAAGGCAGGTGGCCTATTGCAGTGCCAGCCATCCCTTTGCCGCACGCGCGGGCCGCATCGGCGCGCAGGAGGCGGGCGAGGCCGACTGGACCTGGCGCACCTATCCGCTGCCGCAGGCACCGCTGACGGGGCGCCCGCGCCATGTCACCTCAGAGGCGGACAACATGGAGGCGGCCGCCATCCTCATCCTGTCAGGCGCCCACCTGGGCTACCTGCCAGAGCACTACGCGGCGCCCTATGTGGCTGCCGGCCTGCTGCATGCGCTGGACGAATCCCTCTTCAGCTATGACGTGGACATCACCATGGTGGCCAAGAAGCGCGCACGCCAGGATGACATCACGGCCGCCTTCACGGACGACATGCGTGCCGTGCTGTAGGGGCGCCGCGGCACCGCGGCATCAGTACTGCAGCAGGCTCAGCGCAAACGGCAGGCTGAGCACGCCCAGCAGCGTGGACAGCGTGACCAGCCCCGCCACATATGAGCCGTTGTAGCCCATGCGCGCGGCCAGCACATAGCACGACGATGCGGTGGGCAGGGCCGAGAAGGCCATGAGGATCAGCGCCTGCGCACCGCTCAGGCCAAACGCCCGCACCATGGCATAGGCGATCAGCGGCTGCACCAGATGCCGCACGGCCAGCAGGCACACGGCCAGCAGCTTGCCGGCGGCCAGCGCGCCGAACTGCATGCCTGCGCCGGCCGACATCAGGCCCAGCGCGATGGAGGCTGCGCCTATGCGGGAGATCGACGGCTCGATCAGCGCGGGCAGCTTCAGCCCCAGCGCGCTGAACACCAGGCCCGACAGCGTGCCCACGATCAGCGGATTGCGCACCAGCTGCCCCAGGAAATGCTGGTTGCTGCCGCGCGCCATGGGCCAGACGGCCGCGATATTGCACAGCGGCACGCTCACGCCGATCAGCACCGAGATGAACAGCAGGCCCTCAGGCCCCGCCAGCCGGCTGGCCAGCGCCAGGCCGATGAAGGAGTTGAAGCGAAACGCCACCTGCACGGCGCCGGCATGCTCGCGTGTGTCGATCCGGCCGCGCAGGCCCGGCCACCAGGGCAGGCTGTAGGCTAGGCCGATGCCGACCAGGGCCGCGCACACGCCAGCGGCCAGCAAGTGGGAGGTGGCACCCCAGTCCACCGGGCTCTTGACGATGGAGTGGAACAGCAGCACCGGGAACAGCAGGTAGTACACCAGCGCCTCCACTGCCTGCCAGACCGTGCGGTTGAGCTGTGTGAAGCGGCACAGCACGTAGCCAAGCACGATGAGCGAAAAATCGGGGAAGAGCAGCACGGCGTAGTTCACGGGGGCAGAGCATAAGCGCAACCCCGCAGTCGCCGCGTCTCCCGAGAAACCATGGCGCGAGGCTAGGGGTAAACACCGGGAAATCAGTGCTGCGACAAACTGTGACAACCGGGCCCCGGGCCTTAGCATCGCTGGGGTCCACACAGCCGATCCGAAAGCGCAGGTCCTGACGACCGTCAAGCGCGCAGCGGGCTCCAGGCCCCACCATGGCTGTTCCGTGGCAGCGTTTGCGAGCCTTCGTTTCGCAGACCATCCATCCGCAGGCACGGCCTTGCGGATGTCCATGAAACCTTCTTCGTCAACACGACCCCCAAAAGGAGATCTTGTATGAATCGTCGCAGCTGGATGGGCCTGACCCTGGTCCTCGCAAGCACCGGAGCCCTGGCCCAGGCCTATCCCACCAAGCCGATCAAGCTGGTGGTGCCCTTCGCCCCCGGTGGCACGACCGACATCATCGCCCGCGTGATCGCCGAACCCCTGACCAAGGAACTGGGCCAGCCCGTGGTGGTGGACAATCGCGGCGGTGGCGGTGGCGTCATCGGCGCCATGGAAACCGCGCGCTCGCAGCCCGATGGCTACAGCCTGGGCATCGCCACGGTTTCGACCACGGCGACCAACCCCGCGATCAATCCCAAGATCTCGTACAACACGCTGACGGACTTCACGCCCATCATCAACGTGGCGGCCACGCCCAACGTGATCGCGGTGAACCCCAAGTTCCCCGCCAAGGACTACAAGAGCTTCGAGGCCGAACTCAAGAAGTCCCAGGGCAAGTACTCCTATGCCTCCTCGGGCACGGGCGGCATCCAGCACATGCTGATGGAGCTGTACAAGAGCCTGACCAACACCTTCGTCACCCACATCCCCTACCGCGGTGCGGGCCCTGCGCTCAACGACGTGGTGGCGGGCCAGGTGCCCATGGTGCTGGACAACCTGCCCTCGGCCCTGCCGTTCATCAAGGACAACCGCTTGGTGCCCATCGTGGTGGCCGCGCCCCAGCGCCTGGCCGTGCTGCCCAATGTGCCCACCTTCAAGGAAGTGGGCCTGGAGCCGGTGAACCGTATGGCCTACTACGGCATCCTGGGCCCCAAGAACATGCCCAAGGACGTGGTGGACAAGATCAATGCCGCCGTGCGCAAGGTGCTGCAGGACCCGGCCGTGCGCAAGCGCATCGAGGACACGGGCTCCCTGGTCATCGGCAACTCGCCTGAAGAGTTCGCCAAGCAGATCAAGGACGAGTACGAGACCTACAAGAAGGTGGTTGCTCAGCAGAAACTCACGCTGGAGTAAGCACCGCCTTGAGCGGTTGGCTCGGAACCCGAGGCTCCTTGCGGACCTCGGGTTTTTTCGTTGTAGGCTTGATGGGATGTCCCAAGTGCCTGTTGCTTCCATCGCTTCCCCATCGGCTGCCGAATCCGAATCTGCTGCCGATCCGGCATCCTGGCCGGCGCCGCTGCCGGCCAGCCTGGATGCGCTGGACCTGTTCATGGATGCGCTGCTGCTGGAGGACGGGCTGTCGCGCAATACGCTGGCGGCCTATCGCCGGGATCTGACGGCCTGGGGGCGGTGGCTGGCGCACCAGCAGCCGCCGCTGGCGCTGGATGCGGCGGGCGAGCTGGAGCTGCAGGGCTATTTCGCGGTGCGGGTGGAGCAGACCAAGGCCAGCTCTTCCAACCGGCGGCTGACGGTGCTGCGCCGCTACTACCACTGGGCGCTGCGCGAGCAGCGCATTGCCGCCGATCCCACGGCACGCATGCTGGCGGCCCGGCAGCCGCCGCGCGTGCCGCATACGCTGACGCAGGCGCAGGTGGAGGCACTGCTCAGGGCGCCCGATGTCGATACGCCACTGGGCCTGCGTGACCGCGCCATGCTGGAGCTGATGTATGCCAGCGGCCTGCGCGTGAGCGAGCTGGTGGATCTGCCCTTGCATGGCATCGATCTGCGCTCGGGCGTATTGCGCGTGACGGGCAAGGGGCAAAAGGAAAGGCTGGTGCCCTTCGGCCAGGAGGCGCACTGGTGGCTGGAGCGCTACCTGGCCACGGCGCGCGGTGCCATCCTGGGCGGGCAGCGCAGCGATGCGGTCTTCGTGACCCAGCGCGGAGCGGCCATGAGCCGCGTGATGTTCTGGGTCATCGTCAAGCGCTGCGCGCAGGTTGCGGGCGTGACGGCACCGCTGTCGCCGCACACGCTGCGCCATGCCTTCGCCACCCACCTGCTCAACCATGGCGCAGACCTGCGCGTGGTGCAGATGCTGCTGGGCCATGCCGACATCTCCACCACCACCATCTACACCCATGTGGCACGCGAGCGGCTCAAGGCATTGCACGCTTTGCACCATCCGCGTGGTTGATTGGATGTGGAGGGTTCGCCGGTTTGGGTGTTTCCGCCGTTGAAATCGTCGAAGTGGCAAAGCCTGTCCCGGGGATATGCGCTTTGCAGAACAATCACCGCCGTGTTCGATGTGTTTCTGCGGAGTTTTCGATGACTGATTTCCTGCGCCGGCATGTGCTGGTGACTTCCATGCTGGCGGCGACGGTCGCTGCTGCGGCCATGCCGATGTCCGCGTCGGCCGCCGATGCCGCCTGGCCCAGCCGGCCCATCCGCGTGGTGGTTTCCTATCCGGCCGGTGGCGTCAGCGACGTGGTGGCGCGCGCCCTGGGCGAGAAGCTGGCCGCCCGCCTGGGCCAGCCCGTGGTGGTGGACAACAAGGCCGGCGCCGGCGGCGCCATCGGCCTGGACCTGGTGGCCAAGGCCGCACCTGATGGCTATACGCTGGGCTTTTCCTCCATCAGCCCGCTGACGCTGAGCCCGCACCTGGGCAAGCCGCTGTTCGATCCGCAGCGCGATCTCGTGCCCGTGACCAGCGTGATGTATTCGCCCGTGCTGCTGCTGGGCACGGCCCGCTCCACGGCGCCCGATTTCAAGGCACTGGTGGCGCAGGCCAAGGCCCAGCCCGGCGAAGTCCGTTGGGCCACGGCAGGCCTGGCTTCGCTGGGCCACATCATGCTCGAGCAGATCATGTATGCCTCGCAGGCCAAGATCACGCACATTCCCTACAAGGGCGGCGGCCAGCAGCTCAATGATGGCCTGAGCGCCCAGTTCGAGGTGCTCTCCACCAACGCCGGGCCGGCCGTGCTGCAGCACATCAAGGCGGGCAAGTTCAAGGCCCTGGCCGTGGGTGCTCCCCAGCGCCTGGAGTCGCTGCCCGGAGTGCCCACGCTGGCCGAGTTGGGCTACAAGAGCGCCAACATGACCTCGGTGTTCGGCATCTTCGCGCCCGCAGGAACGCCCGCGCCCGTGCTGCAAAGGCTCAATGCCGAGATCAACCAGGTGCTGACCCAGCCCGACATGCGTGCCAAGCTGGAGGCCACCGACAACGTGGCCACGGGCGGCAAGGCCGAGGATTTCGCGCGCCAGATCGAGGCCGAGTCCCAGTCCAACGCGCGCATCATCCAGGCTGCAGGCATCAAGCTGAACTGATACCGCTGCGGCGCGTGGCATGCAAAAAGGGCTTGCGGCTTCCCGGCCGCAAGCCCTTTGCCATGGTGGCTGGCCCGTTCAGACCGTGGCGTCGTCCGCCGTGAGGTTGTCGGCCCAGGCCAGGGCCTGCAGGTGCGCCCAGTTGACCTGGTGGTTGGACAGCTGCAAGGCGTTGGCGGCGCGCGCAAAGCCTTCGTCGTCGCCGCTTTCGCAGGCGCGCGTCAGCTCCAGGAAGGGCGCGAACACGCCCTTGTTGTGCACCAGCGCATCGATCACGGGCTGGGGCAGGGCGATGGATTCCAGCGCCTTTTCCATGGGCTGGCCCAGCATCACGTCCAGCAGCGAGAACACGCCCACCACGAAGGCGTTGTCGCATTCCTCGGGCGAGAGCAGCTCGGCCGTCAGCAGCTCCATCAGGCGTCCGCGCACCACGGCGGTCTGGCCCACGGCCGGCGGCGTGCCGCCCGCGCGCGAGGTGGTCAGCAGCAGCGCGGCCCAGCGGAACAGCTTCTTGAGGCCCAGGATCATCACCGCGTGGCGGAACGAGGTGATCTCGCAGGACAGGCCGAATCCCGAGGAGTTGATGAAGCGCAGCAGGTTGAAGGACAGCGTGGGGTCCTTCTTGAGCAGGGCCTCGATCTCGTCCGTGCTGGCCTGCTGGCGCACCAGGTTGATCAGCTGGATGATGGTGGCCTGCGTGGGGCGGATGGTGCGCGCCTGCACCAGCTGCGGCTGGGCGAACCAGAAGCCCTGGAACAGCCGCACGCCCAGGTCGCGCATGCGCTCGAACTGCTCGGAGGTCTCGACCTTTTCGGCCACGATCTGGGCATTGGTATGGGCGCGCGCGAAATTCACCAGGGTCTCGGCATCGGCCAGTGCAAAGGTCTGCATGTCCAGCTTGATGAATGCGGCCGCAGGCAGCCAGCTGGCATAGGCGCGGCGCAGCAGGTGCTGGTTGAAGGCCAGGCGGAAACCGCGCTGGCGCAGGGCCTGGAAGGTGGGCAGGCGCTCTTCGATATCGGCTGTGGTGGCGTTCTCGCCCAGCGTGGTCACTTCCAGCACCACCTTGTCGGGGTGGATCAGTTCCAGGTGGCCACCGGCCAGGCTGTCATGCGTGCAGTTGATGAAGACCGTCTTCTTGCCCACCAGCGCCTCGGCTCCCGCATACGACAGTGCGTTGAACAGCAGGGCGGCATCGGAGGCCGCCGTGTGCGCATGCTGGGCTGTGGAGCGATCGAAGAGTTCATAGCCGAAGACATCGCGCGCCTCGTTGACGATGGCCTGGCGCGCAATGACGGCCACCTGTCCGTCCTCCACTCCTTCTGGCAGGGGTGGTGGCGGAGCGGAGGAGTTGTCGTTGGTAGTCATTTGGAAGCTGAGAAAGATGAAGGAGCGGCGGCGTTGAGTTGCGTGCGATAGCTCATGACTATAGCGAGCTGTCTGCCAGTTGATCGGTCCAGGCCAGGGCCTGCAGATGGGCCCAGTTGATCTGCTGGCTGCTCAGGCGCAGTGCGTCTGCGCTGCGGTTGAAGGCTGCGTCGTCGCTGGCTTCGCAGGCCTGGGCCAGGATCAGCAGCTCGCCCAGCACGCCTTCACGGCGCAGCACGGCGGCGGAGACGGCATCGGGCACGGGGATCAGGCTCATGGCCACGTCCTGCGGCAGGTCCAGCATGCTGCCCAGCAGCGAGAAGATGCCGACGACGAAGGCCTGGTCGGAGTCTTCCTCGCTCAGCGATTCCTGGGCCAGCAGCTCCATCAGCCGCCCGCGGATCACGGCGGTCTGGCCGATGGCCGGCGGCGGGCCGCCGTTGCGCGATGCGGTCAGCAGCATGGCCGCCCAGCGGAACAGCTTCTTGAGACCCATGAGCATCACGGCCTGGCGGAAGGAGGTGATCTCGCGTTGCACGCCAAAACCCACGGAATTGATCAGGCGCATCAGGTTGAACGCCAGGCCCGCATCCTTCTTGAGCACATCCTCGATGGCATCGGTGCTGGCCTGCTGACGCACCAGATTCAGCAGCTGGACGATGCTTTGCTGCGAGGGCGACAGCAGCTTGGTGCGCACCACCGTGGGCCGCGCAAACCAGAAGCCCTGGAACAGCTGAATGCCCAGGCGGCCCACCTGTTCATGCTGCTGGGCGCTTTCCACCTTCTCGGCGATCAGCTCGGCGCGCGTGTGGCGGCCGGCGAAGTTGACCAGCACGGCCAACTGGTCAGGGGCCAGCACGGACAGGTCGAACTTGATGTAGTCGGCCAGGGGCAGCCAGGCCGCATAGGCGGACTCCAGCACCGTGTGATTGAAGGCCAGGTTGAAGCCGCGCGCGCGCAGATTGCTGAGGATGGGCAGGCGGGCCTGCACCTCTTGCTGTGCGGCCAGGCCCAGCGGCGGGATCTCCAGCACCACCTTGTCGGGGTTGAGCAGCTCCAGATGCCCGCCGGCCAGGCTTTCATGCGTGCAGTTGACGAACATCAACTTGGTGCCGACCAGGTCCTCTTCGCCGGCATGCGACAGGGCCGTGAACACCAGGGACACGTCCGACGCCGCCGTATGGTCCGGGTAGGCGCGAGAACGGTTGAAAAGCTCGTAGCCGATGATCTGCTGCACCCCGTTGACGATGGCCTGGCGCGCGATCATTCCCCGGTCTGTGGACGCGGGGCTGGCCGCAGGGGCATCGTTGAAGAGATGGACAGGCAATTCGGTCATGGAGTGTTCGGTCGAAGAGGCACGGTAAGCAGCAGATCTGATTGTAGGAATGTTCTGAATAAATATGCCGACAGGCAGTGTCTGCTGGGACAAGTCCGATTGCGGAGTCGGACCCATCCTAGTTTGTAAACCATTGTGCGGCCATGCGGACGGGACGGGCCCGTCCGCGCGGCTGCGGCAGTCTTTCTTCAGACCTGCTGCAGCCAGGCCAGTTCGGTATCGGTGAAGCCAGCGGCGCGGCGTGCGCGCTCGTTGAAGGGCGGGCGCAGGCGCGGTGCCTCGTAGCGCTGCGTCAGGTGCTGGTAGTGCGCCTCCGGCTCCAGGCCTTCACGCTCGCACAGCCAGCGGTACCAGTGGTTGCCTATGGCCACGTGGCCCACTTCCTCGCGCAGGATGATGTCGAGGATGTCCACGGCCGCCAGCGCATCGGGCGCGCGCGTGTTGCGCAGCTTGTTCTGTATCTGGGGCGTGGCGTCCAGGCCCCGTGCCTCCAGCGTGCGCGGCACCAGGGCCATGCGGGCCACCACGTCATGGGCGGTCTTCTCGCACATGGTCCACAGGCCCTGGTGGGCCGGGAAATCGCCATAGTCATGGCCCAGGTGCGCGCGCAGATGCTCGCGCAGCAGGCGAAAGTGCTTGGCCTCCTCGGCGGCCACCTGCAGCCAGTCCAGGTAGTACTGCTGCGGCATGCCGTCAAAGCGCCAGACGGCATCCAGCGCCAGATTGATGGCGTTGAACTCGATGTGGGCAATGGCGTGGATCAGCACGGCCCGGCCTTCGGGCGTGGCCGGCGAGCGCCTTGCAACGGCAGTGTGGTGGCGCAGCTCGGGCCGCAGCGGGCGGCCCGGCAGGTCCGGTGCGGGATCGGGCAGGGCCGGTGCCTGCGCTGCTATTGAATAAAGCGCCTGCCGTGCATACATGTCCAACGCGGCGGCGGCCTTTTCTTCGGGGTCCGGGAGGCACAAAACCTCAAGGGCGCGGTGACGTAACTCCATCCCTACAATTCTAGGTTTCCTGCCATCACCAATAATTGACGGAGACAAAGACCCATGGCGATTTATGAACTGGATGGAGTGGCCCCTGAAGTGGCGGCATCGGCCTGGGTGGCCGACAGCGCCGAGGTGATGGGCAATGTGCAGCTGGCCGAAGACGCCAGCATCTGGTTCGGCGCCGTGCTGCGCGGCGACTGCGAGAGCATTTCCATCGGCGAGGGAAGCAACATCCAGGACGCCAGCGTGCTGCATGCCGACCTGGGCAAGCCGCTGGTCGTGGGGCGCCATGTGACCGTGGGCCACCAGGTCATGCTGCATGGCTGCACCATCGGCGACGAGTCGCTGATCGGCATCGGTGCCGTGGTGCTCAACGGCGCGAAGATCGGCAGGAACTGCCTGGTCGGCGCAGGTGCCCTCATCACCGAGGGCAAGGAATTTCCCGATGGCTCGATGATCATCGGCAGCCCGGCCAAGGCCGTGCGCCAATTGACGCCCGAGCAGATCGAAGGCTTGCGCCGCAGCGCCCAACACTATGTCGATAATGCGCGCCGGTTCAAGACCGGGCTGCGCAAGCTGGGCTGAGCGAGGCCCGGCACTTTTTTACGGAATCCATCAGCGTGTCTGAACTGCATAAATTCATCTTCGAAGGCCTGCCCGTGCGCGGCTCCATCGTCCGCCTCACCGACGCCTGGCAGGAAATCCTGCAACGCCGCGCGGGCAACGGCGAGACCGGCGCCTACCCCGCCGCCGTGCGCGAACTGCTGGGCGAAATGGCGGCTGCCGGCGTGCTCATGCAGTCCAACATCAAGTTCAACGGCGCCCTGGTCTTCCAGGTCATGGGCGACGGCCCGGTCAAGCTGGCCGTGGCCGAGGTGCAGTCCGACTTCGGCCTGCGCGCCACCGCCACCCTGATCGGGGAGGCGCCCGAAGGCGCCACGCTGGAGCAATTGCTCAATGTGAACGGTGGTGGCCGCTGCGCCATCACGCTGGACCCCAAGGGACGCCAGCCGGGCCAGCAGCCCTACCAGGGCGTGGTGCCGCTGCAGGATGCGCAAGGCCGCAGGTTCTCCAAGGTGTCCGATGCACTGCAGCACTACATGCTGCAGTCCGAGCAGCTGGACACCGTGCTGGTGCTGGCCGCCAATGACCAGTTGGCTGCCGGCCTGCTGATCCAGCGCATGCCGGTCAAGGGCGAGGCCAACCTGGCCTCCGCGACTGAAAGCGAGCAATCGGGCCAGGACGCCATCGGCCTGAACGAGGACTACAACCGCATCGCCACGCTGGCCGCCAGCCTGACGCGCGACGAACTGCTCACGCTGGATGTGGAAACCATCCTGCGGCGCCTGTTCTGGGAAGAGAAGCTGATGCGCTTCGTCCCCCAGCAGGACGAAGAGCGCCCGCGCTTTGCCTGCACCTGCAGCCGTGAGCGCGTGGGGGCCATGCTGGTGTCGCTGGGCATTGAAGAGGTGGACAGCATCCTGGAGGAGCGCGGCAATATCGAGGTGGGCTGCGACTTCTGCGGCAAGCAGTACGAGTTCGATCCCATTGATGCCGCCCAGCTGTTCACCGAGGCCGGCAAACAGCCGCCGACCTCGACGAACGTTCAGTAAATACGCTCGGAGTCAGTCTCGCCCGCTGCGCAGCGCGTCGAACAATCGCCGCTCGCAGTCCGGGTCGCTGCATTGCTCGCAGCCGTAGGGGCGAAGGCGGGCGCTGCGTTGCGCGGGGCTTGCGGGCAGCCAGGACCAGTCCATTTGCGGAGCCTTGAGCCTGAGCGACTCGGCCAGCTGTTGCCATTGCCGGGCGGTATTGCCGTAGAGCACCACGTAGTCGCGCGACTGGCCTTGCAATTGGTCGCGCCAATGCTGGAGCTGAGCGGCAGGGCCATTGCTCACCCCTTCGTGCTCGGTGACGGAGGCTCTCCAATCCAGTCCCAGCAGGTAGACGGCCCCATGTTCCGGCAGAGACTGCCCCGGCTCGGCCGCCAGGCATTGCCAGTCAGCAGGAGATGCTCCGTGGTGCCGCCAGGCCTGGCGCAGTGCATGGGCCATGGAAAGCGCGAGCGCGGGCGGCGATCCCAGAAGAATCACCGGGGGCGGGGGCAAGCGGTCTGTGTCCAAGTACCTGTCTCGGCTTGCGCGCGGGCCCGGTTAAGGGGCGCAGGCGCCTTGTTGCAAAAGCACAAGGCCGGCATGAAGCCGGCCTTGGTGCAAAAAATCCCAACCCTCAGCGCCGCACGATCTGCACGAAGATCTCGTTGGGCTTGACCATGCCCAGCTCGCTGCGGGCCTTTTCCTCGACCATGGCCAGGCCGTCCTTGAGGTCGTTGACTTCGGAGGCCAGGCGGTCGTTCTCGGCCTTTTCCAGGGCATTGGCCACGTTCTGGTCGTGGATCTGCTGCTGCAGTTCCTTGACGTAGGCCACGCTGCCATGGCCCAGCCACAACTGCGCGTGCACGGCGGCGAGCAGGGCGAGCAGGACAAGGGGGACGACGCGGTTGACCATGGCAGCAGATGTTGCGGAAAGGAAAAAGGCTTGCAGGCCGGATGGCTTGCAAGCCTAACGCTTTTCAGCGCAGGTTGTAGAAAGCCTCGCGGCCGGGGTAGTGGGCGATGTCACCCAGGTCTTCCTCGATGCGCAGCAGCTGGTTGTACTTGGCGATGCGGTCCGAACGGCTCAGCGAGCCGGTCTTGATCTGGCCGGCATTGGTGCCCACGGAGATGTCGGCAATCGTCGAATCCTCGGTTTCACCCGAGCGGTGCGAGATCACGGCCGTGTAGCCTGCGCGCTTGGCCATTTCGATGGCGGCGAAGGTTTCGGTCAGTGTGCCGATCTGGTTGATCTTGATCAGGATGGAGTTGGCGATCTTCTTGTCGATGCCTTCCTTCAGGATCTTGGTGTTGGTGACGAACAGGTCGTCGCCCACCAGCTGGACCTTGGCGGCCAGGCGGTCGGTCAGGATCTTCCAGCCATCCCAGTCGCCTTCGGCCATGCCGTCCTCGATGGAGATGATGGGGTACTTGTCGCACCAGCCGGCCAGCATGTCGGTCCACTGGGTGGCGGTCAGCGTCAGGTTGCCTTCACCGGCCAGCACGTACATGCCGTCCTTGTGGAACTCGCTGGCGGCGCAGTCCAGGCCCAGAGCGATCTGTTCGCCGGCCTTGTAGCCTGCGTTTTCGATGGCCTGCAGGATCAGTTGGATGGCGGCTTCGTGGTTTTCCACGGAAGGCGCAAAACCGCCTTCGTCGCCCACGGCCGTGCTCATGCCCTTGTCGTGGATGATCTTCTTGAGCGCGTGGAAGACTTCGGCACCCCAGCGCACGGCTTCGCGGAACGAAGGCGCGCCCACGGGGATGATCATGAATTCCTGCAGGTCCAGGCTGTTGTTGGCGTGCGCGCCGCCGTTGATGACGTTCATCATCGGCACGGGCAGCTGCATGCCACCCATGCCGCCCAGGTAGCGGTACAGCGGCAGGCCGGCCTCTTCGGCAGCGGCGCGGGCCACGGCCATGGAGACGGCCAGCATGGCGTTGGCGCCCAGGCGGCCCTTGTTGTCGGTGCCGTCCAGGTCGATCAGGGTCTTGTCCAGGAAGGCCTGCTCGGAGGCGTCCAGGCCCAGCACGGCTTCGGAGATTTCGGTGTTGATGTGCTCGACTGCCTTGAGCACGCCCTTGCCCAGGTAGCGGCTCTTGTCGCCGTCACGCAGCTCGATGGCTTCGCGCGAGCCGGTGGACGCGCCAGAAGGCACGGCGGCACGGCCCATCACGCCCGATTCCAGCAGCACGTCGCACTCGACGGTGGGGTTGCCGCGGCTGTCCAGCACTTCGCGGCCTACGATGTCAACGATTGCACTCAATTTTTCACCTCTTGTCAGAGAGTTGGAGAATACGATTAATAAAGCTGACCGTTCCGGGTCAGTTCTGTAGTTTTCAAGATTGTCTTGCCAGTGCCATCATCCATCTTGATGAGTATTCCTTTGTAGATCCAGTCGCGGTGTGTGCCGTAATTGAATCTGCAGGCAGTGACCGATCTGGATCCAATGGCTACTGCATCTCTCCCTTCAAAAACCACCTCTATTTCAGTGTTGATGTCCTTGCTCACCGGGATGGGGTTGCTGAAGGAGGATGTGGTGCTATTGCCTGCGATGGAATATTTCAGGGATTCGCCTTGCTTCAGCTTGAATTTTTTATCTATCCACGCGGGGGTGTAGATTATCTTTTCAAATGATTTTAATTGAGCTCCGGCAAATTCTGATTCTTTTCCATGGGTCGTAAGCTCTTTTTCTGTTATTGGGCTTAGGTAGCTTGTCTGGAGTGAGCTACCAAATCCCATTGGCAGATATTCGGTAGGACTTCTCATCTCCTTATATGCAAGAAGATCCGATTTCCCATTGAACGTGGCATTGGTGCTTGCAATGCTGATCGAGAGAGATCTTCCTGGTGGGCTTGACCTCGTATCCTCGTATTTTTGCTGGATCGCGCTCCCAGGGGAATACGTTGCGATGTCAAAACAGCTTTCCGCAGATACTGCTTCATGAGGTCCATCGCTGCCGCCGCCGCAAGAGACAAGAATGAAGGCAATGTTCGTCGATAAAAGAATTTTTGTGATTTGTTTCATAGTGTCCTCCTCCGCATCATGATGGTTTGATCTGGTCAGACGCCTTCCACGCAGACCATGCGCATGATGGATGCGCCTTCACGCGCCTCGCGGGCACGCAGGTACTCGGGCGTGTCGTAGAAGGCCTGGGCGGCCTCGAAGCTGGGGAACTTGAGGATCACGGTGCGGCCGGGGTTCCAGTCGCCTTCGAGCACTTCGACCTTGCCGCCGCGCACGCAGACTTCGGCGCCATGCACGCGCATGGCCTCGGTGCTCCACCTGCGGTATTCCTCGTACTGCTCGGGCTTGGTGACGGTGACGGACGCAATGATGTAGCCGCTGGCCATGGGTCAGACTCCAAAGTCGTTTTCGAGGAAGCCGTTCTTCTTGGTCACGTCGTCGAGCGCGACCAGGGTTTCGAGCAAGGCCTTCATGTGCTTGAGCGGCACGGCGTTGGGGCCGTCGCTGAGAGCGCAGGGAGGGTTGGGATGGGTTTCCATGAACAGGCCCGCCACGCCCACGGCCACGGCCGCGCGCGAGAGCACGGGCACCATCTCGCGCATGCCGCCGCTGCTGGTGCCGTTGCCGCCGGGCAGCTGCACGCTGTGCGTGGCGTCGAAGACGACGGGCGCGCCGGTCTCGCGCATGATGGACAGGCTGCGCATGTCCGAGACCAGGTTGTTGTAGCCGAAGCTGGCGCCGCGCTCGCAGGCCATGAAGCTGTCCTCGGGCAGGCCGGCTTCCTTTGCAGCCGCACGGGCCTTGTCGATGACATTCTTCATGTCATGCGGGGCCAGGAACTGGCCCTTTTTGATGTTCACCGGCCGGCCCGACTGGGCCACGGCGCGGATGAAGTCGGTCTGGCGGCACAGGAAGGCCGGCGTTTGCAGCACGTCCACGACCTGGGACACGGCCGGGATTTCGGACTCGGTGTGCACGTCGGTCAGGATGGGGACCTGCAGGTCCTTCTTCACCTTGGCGAGGATCTCCAGGCCCTTGTCCATGCCCGGGCCGCGAAAGCTGGCGCCCGAGCTGCGGTTGGCCTTGTCGTAGCTGCTCTTGAAGATGAAGTGGATGCCCAGGGCCGCCGTGATTTCCTTGAGATGCCCCGCCACGTCCATCTGCAGCTGTTCGGACTCGACGACGCAGGGGCCTGCAATGAGAAAGAAGCGCCGGTCGAGGCCGACATCGAAGCCGCAGAGTTTCATGGTGGGGATTCCTTGGGAAATGGTGGGCGGCGTTGCGGGGTCAGGACTTGCGCGGCGCCTTCTGGCGTTCGATCGCAGCCTTCACGAAGGCATTGAACAGCGGGTGGCCGCTCCACGGCGTGGACTTGAACTCGGGGTGGAACTGCACGCCGATGTACCAGGGGTGAACTTCCTTGGGCAGCTCGACGATCTCGGTCAGCTGCTCGCGCTGCGTCAGCGCCGAGATCACCAGGCCCGCTTCGCGCAGCTGGTCCAGATACTGGACGTTGGCTTCATAGCGGTGGCGGTGGCGCTCGGTGACCACATCACCGTAGATGCTGTGGGCCAGCGTGCCGGCCTGCACGTCGGAGGACTGGGCACCCAGGCGCATGGTGCCGCCCAGGTCGGAGTTCTCGTCGCGGGTCTTGACCGTGCCGTCGGCATCCTTCCACTCGGTGATCAGGGCGATCACGGGGTTGGCGGACTTGGGGTCGAACTCGGTGGAGTTGGCGCCTTCGAGGCCGGCCACATGGCGGGCGTATTCGATGGTGGCCACCTGCATGCCCAGGCAGATGCCCAGGTAGGGCACCTTGTTCTCGCGGGCGTAGCGGGCCGTGGAGATCTTGCCTTCCACGCCGCGCGAGCCGAAGCCGCCGGGCACGAGGATGGCGTCGTACTGCGAGAGCTTGTCACGCGCATTGGCGTCGCTGATGGTCTCGGAATCGACGTGGGTGATCTTCACTGCCACATGGCTTTGCATGCCGGCGTGCTTGAGTGCCTCGTTGACGGACTTGTAGGCGTCCGACAGCTCGACGTACTTGCCGACCATGGCGATCTTGACCTCGCCCTGCGGGTGCTCGGTCTCGTGGACCAGGTCGTCCCAGCGCTTGAGGTTGGTGGGCGGCGTGTTCAGGCGCAGCTTGTCGCAGATCAGGCCGTCCAGGCCCTGCTCGTGCAGCATGCGGGGCACCTTGTAGATGGTGTCCACGTCCCACATGGAGATCACGCCCCACTCGGGAACGTTGGTGAACAGCGAGATCTTTTCCTTCTCCTCTTCCGGCACCTGGTGCTGCGCGCGGCACAGCAGGGCGTCGGGCTGGATGCCGATCTCGCGCAGCTTCTGCACGGTGTGCTGCGTGGGCTTGGTCTTGAGCTCGCCGGCCGTGGCAATCCAGGGCAGGTAGGTCAGGTGGACGAAGGCCGTGTTGTTGGGGCCCTGCTTGAGGGCCAGCTGGCGAACGGCTTCGAGGAAGGGCAGGGACTCGATATCGCCCACCGTGCCGCCGACTTCGCAGATGGCGACATCGACAGCGTCAGGCGTGCCCAGGCCGGCGCCGCGCTTGATGTACTCCTGGATTTCGTTGGTCACGTGCGGGATCACCTGCACGGTCTTGCCCAGGTAGTCGCCGCGGCGCTCCTTTTCCAGAACGCTCTGGTAGATGCGGCCGGTGGTGAAGTTGTTGGACTGCTTCATGCGCGTTTCGATGAAACGCTCGTAGTGGCCAAGGTCCAGATCGGTCTCGGCGCCATCATCGGTCACGAACACTTCACCGTGCTGGAAGGGCGACATGGTGCCCGGGTCCACGTTGATGTAGGGATCCAGCTTGATGAGGGTGACTTTGAGGCCGCGCGATTCGAGGATCGCAGCAAGGGAGGCTGAGGCGATTCCCTTGCCCAGGGAAGACACCACACCGCCTGTGACGAAGACAAATTTGGTCATGTCTTTTATTGGTGGTGGTAAAGCAGGATTATAGATGCGCCGCCGAATTCGCCGCGCCGCGCGGGGCTGCTCGGATGCTCCGGCTCTGCTAAATTGCGCGCCATGACTGAAGTGTTCGCAGGTAAACATCTGGTGCTCGGCCTCTCCGGAGGCGTGGCTTGTTACAAATCTGCCCAGCTGGTGCGCCTGCTGGTGCAGGCCGGGGCCACCGTGCAGGTGGTGATGACCGAGGCGGCAGAGCAGTTCATCACGCCGGTGACCATGCAGGCCCTGTCGGGCCGCCCTGTCTATGGTTCGCAGTGGGACGCGCGCGAGCCCAACAACATGCCCCACATCAACCTCAGTCGCGAGGCCGATGCCATGCTGATCGCGCCTTGCAGCGCCGACTTCATCGCACGCCTGGTGCAGGGCCGTTCCGACGAGCTGCTGAGCCTGATGTGCCTGGCGCGCCCCATGGACCGCGTGCCCCTGTTGCTGGCGCCTGCCATGAACCGCGAGATGTGGGCGCACCCGGCCACGCAGCGCAACCTGGCGCAGGTGGCGGCCGACGGTGCGCTGGTGCTGGGCGTGGGAACGGGCGACCAGGCCTGTGGCGAGGTGGGCGACGGCCGCATGCTGGAGCCCGAGGAAATCATGGAGGAGCTGGCTGCCTTCTTCACGCCCAAGCTGCTGCAGGGCCGCCAGGTGCTGGTCACGGCGGGCCCGACCTTCGAGGCCATCGACCCCGTGCGCGGCATCACCAACCATTCCAGCGGAAAGATGGGCTTTGCCATTGCGCGCGCCGCCCGCGAGGCGGGCGCCCAGGTGACCCTGGTGGCCGGGCCCGTGCACCTGCGCACGCCGCGCGGCGTGCAGCGCATCGACGTGCAATCGGCGCAGCAGATGTTTGACGCCGTGCACCAGCAATTGCCGCAAGCCGGTGTGTTCATCGCCACGGCGGCCGTGGCCGACTGGCGCCCGGCCACGGCGTCAGACCAGAAGATCAAGAAGGACGGCTCGGGCCAGACCCCCACGCTGACCTTCGTCGAGAACCCCGACATCCTGGCGGCCGCCGCGCAGTCCGAGCCTGCGCGCAGCGGCCGGCTGTACTGCGTGGGCTTCGCCGCCGAAAGCCATGACCTGCTGCAGCACGCCAGCGCCAAGCGCCTGCGCAAGCAGGTGCCGCTGCTGGTGGGCAATATCGGTCCCGCAACCTTTGGGCGGGATGACAATGCCCTGCTGCTGATCGACGAGGCTGGCACCATGGAGCTGCCGCACGCCTCCAAGTCCCTGCTGGCGCGCCAGCTGGTGGCCGAGATCGCCCGGCGCCTGCCACCCGTCCGTTGACACCACCGAAGGCCCGCATGTCACAGAACACCTACGAAGGCCCCCGCCACGGCGACTATGTGCGCTATGTGGATGAGCTGCTGCGCGCCAGCCCCCTGTACCGCTCTGCGGCCCACGGCTGGATGGTGCAGGGACGCAGCGATTTCACCGATGCGGTGGCCACGCCGGGCGCGCAGTCCCAGTCCGTGGTCGAGCGCGTGCGCGAGCAGGTGCAGGCTGCAACCGAGAAGGCGCGCATCGCCGCGCAGCAGGCTTCGGTGCCTGCCCTGCCGGGGCGCCCGCCGTCTGCAGGCGACAGGAACGGCGACAGGAATGGTGGCAGGGCCGATCGCGGCCGGCAGGCGGCGCGGGCACAGCAAGCCCAGGCGTCCTCCGCCGCCAAGGCCGTCAAGAAGACGGTCTTCAAGATAGGTCCGGGCCAGTTGCTGGGTATCGTGATCGGCCTGATCCTGGCCGTGGTGATTCCGGGCATCGGCCCTTTCATCCTGCTGCTCACCATCATCAATGCCATCGTCAAAGGCTTTCGCAGCGGGCTCAAGTCGTCCGGGTGACGGCGCGGGGCACAATGCGCGCTTTGCTTTTCAAGAGAGCCTGCCGTGAGGCGCTCCCCAGATTGTTTCCATGAACGTTGATATCAAGATCCTTGACGCGCGCCTGCGCGAGAACATGCCCGCCTACGCCACGCCGGGAAGCGCGGGCCTGGACCTGCGCGCCTGCATCGATGCGCCGCTGACGCTGGAGCCCGGCCAATGGCAACTGGTGCCCACGGGCATGGCCATGTACCTCAAGGACCCCGGCTACGCGGCCATGATCCTGCCGCGCTCGGGCATGGGCCACAAGCACGGCATCGTGCTGGGCAACCTGGTCGGCCTGATCGACAGCGACTACCAGGGCCAGCTCATGGTCAGCGCCTGGAACCGCTCGACCACGGCCTTCACGCTGCAGCCCATGGACCGCCTGGCCCAGCTGATCATCGTGCCCGTGGTGCAGCCCAGCTTCAATGTGGTCGAGGAGTTCGAGTCGGCTTCCGAGCGCGGCGCGGGCGGCTACGGCTCTACAGGCAAGCAATAAGGCGCTCAGCCAGAAAACGCCCGCAGCCGCGCTGCCCGGGCATCGCTCCAGGGAGGAATCCGCATGGCCAGGCCATCCCGGCGCACGCGCCACCGCCCATCCGCATCATGGACGCGCGTGATGCTGACGCAGGAAGACCGCATGCGCCGCCGTCTGCAGCAGCGCCACTGGCTGCGCCTGCATGCGGCACTGACGGGCGGGTTGAGCCTGGCCGGCATGTCGCTGTTGAGTTTGGGCCTGCTGCACGCGGGCATGCACAGCATGGCGCTGCGCTATGGCGTGGCCCTGGCCTGCGGCTATCTGCTGTACCTGTTGCTGCTGCGACTGTGGGCCGAATGCATGCTGCGCCGCGACTGGGAGGTGTCCGATGTTCCCGATGTGACGCCCGGCGGCAGCGGTTCTTCACCGGCCCGCACGCCGGAGGCTGGCGGATTCGACAGCGGGCAGGGCGGCTCGTATGGCGGCGGTGGCTCCAGCGGCAGCTGGGATGACGGCGGCGCCATGTCCGAGGCCGCTTCCTCGGCCTCGCAAGGCTTTGATGTGCCGGGCATCGATGGGCTGGATGAAGGCGCCGTCGTCCTGGTCCCCGTGCTGCTGGTGTTTGCGGCGCTGCTGGTCGCGGTCACGGGGGCAGGGTCGCTGCTGTGGCTGGTCTTTGGGGCCGACCTGTTCCTGGCCGTGGCGGTGGAGGTGGCTTTTGCGCTGCTGATGGCGCGCACGCTCTACGTGGTGGAGCGCGAGGGCTGGCTGCTGGCCGCGCTGCGCCTGAGCTGGAAGCCGGTGCTGGGCGCACTGGTGGCCGCCGTGGCGCTGGGCGCGCTGGCCGACTGGCTGTTCCCCCAGGCAGACACCCTGGTGCAGGTGCTGCGTGCGCTGAGAGGGCACTGAGCCGCTGCTGCGCGGCTCCTGCCGTCACGCCTGTCTTTTTGCCCCCGGCAGGCGCAGTTGCATGCGCAGGCCGCCCAGCGGTGAGCGGCTGGCCGCGATGCTGCCGCCATAGGTCTGCACCAGGTCACGCACGATATCCAGGCCCAGGCCTGCGCCGGGCCTGCGTTCGTCCAGGCGCTCGCCGCGCTCGAAGATGCGGCCAAGGTCGGCGTCTTCGATGCCGGGGCCGTCATCGTCCACTGTCAGCAGCAAGGGGCCGCCGGCCTGATCGTGCTCCAGGCCCTGGACTTCCAGGCTCACGGCCTGGGCCGCCCATTTGCCGGCGTTGTCCAGCAGGTTGCCCAGGATTTCCATCAGGTCCTGGCCATCGCCCAGAAAGTCCCAAGGCTGCGCATCGCCCTTCAGCGCGAAGCGGATGCCGCGGCCGGCGTGCAGCCGCTCCATGGTGCGCACCAGCGAGGCCAGCGGCGGCTCCAGCGGCGTGCGCAGGCCTGTGGCCTGGCGGGCCGCAGCGCGGGCGCGTGCCAGATGGTGGTCCACCTGGCGGCTGGCGCTGGCGACCTGCTCGCGGACCAGTTCGGCCAGCGCACCGCCTTCCTGCGCGGCGGCATTGCCGAGGATGGACAGCGGCGTGTTCACCGCATGGGCCAGGTTGCCGGCCTGCGTGCGCGCGCGCTGCACCATGTCGGCGTTCACATCCAGCACATGGTTGAATTCCTGCACCAGGGGGCGCAGTTCCTGCGGAAACCGGCCTTCGAGGCGCGGCGTTGCCCCCTTGCGCACGTCGGACAGGCCCTTGCGCAGCAGCTGCAGCGGCCGCAGCGCCAGGCGCAGCTGCAGCACCACGGCCAGCACCAGCCCGGCCGCCAGCGTGCCCAGTGCGGCGATCAGCATGGTGGTGAAGCGCTGCATGGGCTCGGCCAGCAGGGCGCTGTCGGCCGCAACGATCAGGCGCAACGGCGGCGCGTCGGCTTCGGGCAATTGTAGGGGGCGTGCCACGGCCACGAGCTGGTGGCCCTGGCCATCGGGCAGCATGCCGGTGCTCAGCGCCGTGTCCTCGTGGTGCTCATCCGGGCGGCCGGCATCGGCGCGGAACTGGTGCCAGTCCAGCGTCTGGTCCCACAGCGAACGAGAGCGCAGCAAGCCGGCCTTCTCGGGCGGACCCGCGCCATCGCTCACCTGGTCGATCTGCCAGTACAGGCCCGACAGCGGCTGCGCCAGGCGCGGATCGCCCACGGCCAGTCCGACTTCGATGCGCCCGCCGGGCAGGCTGTTGACGGCTGCGCTGAGCTGGTCGAGCTGCAGCACCAGCTGCGCCTGCAACTGCTGCGCGATGTGGTCGCGGAACAGGCCGCGCAGCCCCCAGCCGGCCAGCAGCACGGCCGCCAGCACCCAGGCCAGCGTGCCGGCCAGCAGGCGCAGGCGCAGCGAATCGCCAAGCCGGGATACCTGTCTTTCCTGTGGCGCGTTCATGCAGCGGGCGCGCCTTCCACCAGCCGGTAGCCCAGGCCTCGCACGGTCTCTATGCTGCCGGCCGGCAGCTTCTTGCGCAGGCGGCCGACGAAGACCTCGATGGTGTTGGAGTCGCGGTCGCTGTCCTGCGGGTAGATGTGTTCTGACAGTTCGGTGCGCGAGATCACCTGCCCCACGCGCTGCATCAGCAGGGCCAGCACCTTGAATTCATGGCTGGTCAGCGTCAGCGGCTGGCCGGCGACGCTCACGCGGGCATGGCGCGAGTCCAGCACGATGGGGCCGCATTGCCACTGGGCGCTGGCGTGCGGGCTGAGCCGGCGCAGCAGGGCGCGCAGGCGGGCCATCAGCTCTTCCATGTGGAAGGGCTTGGCCAGGTAGTCGTCGGCGCCGGCATCCATGCCGGCCACCTTCTCATGCCAGGCGCCGCGCGCCGTGAGGATCATCACCGGCATGACCCGGCCCTGCGCACGCCAGGCGCGCAGCACGGTGAGCCCGTCGCGCACGGGCAGGCCCAGGTCCAGCACGGCGGCGTCGAATTCCTCGACCTCGCCCAGGTACTGGGCCGTTGCGCCGTCCGCGGCCGTCTCCACCGTATGGCCTGCCTGCTGCAAGGCCTGTACCAGTTGCCCGCAGAGCGTGGGCTCGTCTTCCACCACGAGGATTCGCATCTGCGTCTAGTCCTTGCGCTTGAAATTCAGCACCTTGCCATCGCGTGCATCGATCTTGAGCTTGGCCACGCGGCCGCCCGATTGCAGCAGCCGGATCTCGTAGATGAAGCGGCCGTCGTCATGCTCGAACTCGACCTTGATGACCTGGCCCTGGTAGTCGCGCTCGACCTGGTCGAGCACGGTGCGCAGCGGCAGCACGCGGCCTTGCTGCAGGGCCTGGCGCGCGAGTTCATGGTCGCTGTCGCCAGCGTCCGAGGGCGTGGTCCAGGAGGCCAGGGCCGCCGCCATCAGCAGCAGTGCGGCCAGCAGCATCCAGGACCTGCGAGGAATGGAGAAGGATGGAGTGGGCATGGAAAACTTTATAGCCCAGCGTGGATGAACCTCGGATGAACGGCTGCTTCAGCTTGCGTTCATGGCCTGCATCGAACAATGGCTGCACGCCGTCGCAATCCACCGGAAACGAAGGCGCAACAGCCGGCAGATGCGGCCTTTTCAAATGCATCGCCAGCCCAATCGCCGACCCAATCGCCGGCCCAGTCGCCGACCTTCACATGCCAAGGAGAACCTCATGCCTTCCATCCGACAACTGATTTCCCGCGCTGCACGCCATGGCCTGACGGGCCTGGGCATTGTTCTGATCGCCACTGCCGGGCTGGTCGCCCAGGTGCAGGCCCAGGCCGCCGCCACGGGCGGGCCTTCCGTGACCGTACAGGCCGGCGAGGCCGTGGCCACCACGGTGGCCTCCGTGCGCGGCGCCTTCCAGGGGCCGGGGCTGAGCATCCGCGAAGTCTTCGAGCGCATGGAAGTCCTGGGCTACCGCGACCTGCGTGAGATCGAGTGGGAGGACGGCCTCTACCAGGTCAAGGGCCAGACCGGCGATGGCCGCCCTGTGAAGCTCTACGTCGATGGCAACAACGGCAACGTGCTCAGCATCCGCGCACGCAATTGAGGCCTGGCGGGCAGGCTGATTTTTGTCAGCAAGTGTTCTGTCCGGTCGGCAGGCATGCGGCCTGGGACGTTGAAGCGGTATGCAGCCGCCGGCCGGGCCGGTGGCTGCCCTTGATCGATCCACGGACAGTACACAGGAGATTCTCATGCCTTCCATTCATCGCTTGAGCGCCATGGGCGCCGGCTGCATTGCCGCGCTGCTGCTCAGCGCCTGCGCGGGCTACCCCCAGCAGGGCGGCTACCCGGGTGGCGGCTACCCTGCCGGCGGCTATCCAGCCGGGGGCTATCCGACCAGCGGCTACCCCAGCGGCGGCTATCCCAACGGCGGCCAGCCCGGCACGGCCTACCCGGGCGGCGGTGGCTATGGGCAGCAGGGGCGCGTGACCAATGTGCAACTGGTGCAGATCCAGCAGCCCAGCGGCATTGGCGGCTCGGGCATAGGCACCGGGGCCGTGGTGGGCGGCGTGGTCGGCGGGGTGCTGGGCCGCCAGGTGGGCAAGGGCAGTGGGCGCGACATCGCCACCATTGCGGGCGTGGTGGGCGGTGCCATGGCGGGCAATGCCATCGAGAAGAACACCGGCCCTGGCGACCTGCGCGATGTCTACCGCGTCACCGTGCAGTTGAACGACGGCAGCACGCGCGTGTTCGACTACCAGAACAATCCGCAGCTGCGCATAGGCGAGAGCGTGCGCGTGGACAACAACCAGCTGATTCGCTGAGTACCAGGCTCGCTCCATGCAAAAGGGCTCCCCGCAGGGAGCCCTTTTGCCATTTCAGCGCGGCAATTTCAGTGCAGCGTGTCGTTGCCCGGTGCCATGGGCTGGATGCGGAAGAAGCCGGTACCGGCCGAGCCGCGGCCGATTTCCTCCTCGGTGGCTTCGCGCACGCCTTCGACCTTCAGGTGCAGGCGCAGCGCAATGCCGGCCAGCGGGTGGTTGCCGTCCAGCACCACATGCTCGGGATAGATTTCCGTGACGGTGTAGAGCAGGTCGGGCTGCACGGCGCTGCAGCCCTTGGGCAGGGCGCTGGCCTCGAAGCTCATGCCTTCCTCCAGCTCGGCCGGGAACAGGGCGCGCGGCTCCAGGAAGATCAGGCTTTCGTTGTAGTCGCCAAAGGCTTCCTCGGGCTCCAGGTGCAGGTCCAGGGTCTTGCCCTGGCCGTGGCCCTGCAGGGCTTCCTCGATGCGCTTGAGCAGATCGTCGCCGCCGACCAGGAACTCCACGGGCTCATCGAGCACGTCCAGTTCCTCGCCCAGGGTGTCCTTGAGGGTCCAGGTCAGAGCGACCACGCATTGTTCTGTGATTTCCATGGTGTGCAGCTTGTGCGGCCCATGCCGCAGTGGGGAAAAAGAAAGACCGCCGCGCGCGCCCGTGTTTGACGAAGGCGTGCCGGCGGCCGCGTTGGCGCGATTTTCCCACGGCTGCCCGGCTGCTGCGCAGGCCGGGCGGCGAGTCCTGCCGATCAGAACGGATAGTGGCGGGGGGTGGTCTGCATGGTGATCCAGCGCGTCTCGGTGAAGGCATCGATGCCTGCCTGGCCGCCGAAGTGGCCGTAGCCCGAGTTTTTCACGCCGCCAAAGGGCATCTGTGCCTCGTCATGCACGGTGGGGCCGTTGACGTGGCAGATGCCGGCCTCGATGCGCGCGGCCACGCGCCAGCCGCGTGCGGTGTCGCGGGTGTAGACGGACGAGGACAGGCCGAATTCGTTGTCATTGGCCATGGCGATGGCCTGCTCCTCGCCGCGCACGCGCACGATGGCCTTGACGGGGGCGAAGGTTTCCTCGCGGAAGATGTCCATCTCGGGCGTGACGCCGTCGATCAGCGTGGCGGCCATCAGGGTGTTGGTGGCCTTGCCGCCGCACAGCAGTTTTGCGCCCTTGGCCAGCGCGTCGTCGATCAGGCGGTTGGCACGCTCCACGGTGGCCATATCCACCACCGAGCCCAGCACCACGGGGCCCTTGCGCGGATCGCCCAGCGGCAGCGAAGTGGCACGGGCCACCAGCTTGTCCAGGAAATCGCCGGCCACGGACTCATCCACGATGATGCGTTCGGTGGACATGCAGATCTGGCCGGAGTTGGCGAAGGCACCGAAGGTGCAGCCGGCCACGGCGGCGTCGATGTCGGCATCGTCCAGCACCACGAAGGGCGCCTTGCCGCCCAGCTCCAGGATGGCGGGCTTGAGGTACTTGGCGCAGGTCTGGCCGAGGATGCGGCCCACGCGCGTGGAGCCGGTGAAGTTCACGCGGCGCACGGCCGGGTGGGCCACCATGGCTTCGACCACGGCACCGGCATCTTCGGGCGCATTGGTCACGAAGTTGACCACGCCGGGCGGCAGGCCGCCTTCCTGCAGGGCCTCGATGATCAGGCCGTGCGTGGCGGGGCACAGCTCCGAGCCCTTGAGCACCACGGTGTTGCCGCAGGCCAGCGGCGTGGCAATGGCGCGCACGGCCAGGATGACGGGTGCATTCCAGGGCGCAATGCCCAGCACCACGCCAGCGGGCTGGCGCACGGCCATGGCCAGGCTGCCGGGCACGTCAGAGGGAATGATCTGGCCATTGATCTGGGTGGTCAGCGATGCGGCCTCCAGGAACATGTTGGCGGCCAGGTGCACGTTGAAGCCGGCCCAGATGCCCGAGGCGCCGGTCTCGGCGGCCATGGCGGCGGCAAAGGCCTCGGTCTTGGCTTCCAGCGCCTGCGATGCCTTCATCAGCATCTGGCGGCGCTCGGTCGGACCCAGTGCGGCCCAGGCGGGGAAGGCCTTTTGCGCGGCCTCGACGGCGCGCACGGCATCTTCGGGCGTGGCGGCCGGGGCGCGCGTGGCCACCGATCCGTCCAGCGGATTGCGGCGCTCGAAGGTGGCGCCATTGCCGGCCTGTGCGGCCTGGCCTGCGATGAGCATGGTTTGTTCGATCATGACTGTCTCCTTGGTATGCGGTTGTGGCGTTGGCATTGGCATTTGCGTCGGCGCTGCCGGGCGTGCCGGTCATCGTAGAAGCAGGCGATGGCGAAGGCAGCCCGCTGCGCGCACAAAGCGCATGACGGATCGTGCACAGGCTCCGGGGTTTACCCTTGTCCTGGCTGTCCGCGGGGAAAGCCATGGGGCGCGACAGGCCTGCACTTTCCCATAATCACGTCCATGGCCGCACACAGATCCTTCACCTGTGCGGCGAGCAGGAGAGACCGCACATGACCGATGCCATGGTGTTGAGCACCGACGGACTGCCGCCCGGCGAGACGGCGTCGGCCTGGCACGCCTGGATGTCGCGCCTGTTTGCGGGCCTGGATACCGATGTCTATGGCGATCGCCTGTTCGAAGGCCATGTGCGCGTGGCCAATGCCGGCGATGTGGTGCTGACCCGGCTGGAGGCGGGCCGCCACCGCGTCATGCGCAGCATGCAGGGCCTGCGCGCCCATGAGTCCCCCTATCTGAAGATCGTCGCGCCCTGGGAGGGCGTGGCCAGCGTGCGCCAGCACAACCGCGAGGCCAGCGTGCGCAAGGGCAGCTGGGTGATCTATGACACGGCGCAGGAGTACGAGGTCACCAACCCCGAATGGTCCGAACACCTCATCGTGATGCTGCCGCGCCAGGCCATCGTGGACCGGGGCATCCGGCTGGAAGGGCTGATGGGGCGCAACGTGGGCGGCAGCTCGGGCATTGCCCGCATCGCGCTGGAAACCATGCGCAGCACCTACCAGGAGTTGCCCGGCATGGCGCCGCATCTGGCGCGCCGCGCGGGCGAGCTGCTGGTGGACATGGTCCATCTGTCGCTGCAGGAACTGGCCGGGCAGGGCACGGCAGGCACGCAGCAACTGGCGCTGCAGGACCGCATCCGCGCCCATGTGGCGGCCCATCTGCGCGACCCGGGCCTGTCGGTGGAGTCCGTGGCCGCCGCGCTCAACTGCAGCAAGCGCCACCTGCACAACGCCTTCGCGGACAGCCAGACCAGCCTGGGCGCCTTCATACAGCACAGCCGCCTGGAGCTGTGCATGCGCGAGCTGCTGCAGCCCGCCCAGGCGCAGCGCACCATCACCGAGGTCGCCATGGATTGCGGCTTTGGCAGCACCGCGCATTTCAGCCGCGCTTTCAAGATCTATACGGGTTTGTCGCCCTCGGATTTCAGGGCCATGCGCAAGCCGGCCGGCTGACTGCCTCGAAGCCATTGCGGGGCAGCTTGCGCTGGCGCCAGGACAGGGCAATGCCCGCATAGGACAATGCCGCCCTGTCTCTTCGCTCACTTCGGACCATTTCATGGACACCAACACACCGCTTGCCCTGCTGGGCGGGCTTACCGCTTCCCAATTCATGCGCCGCCATTGGCACAAGAAGCCCTTGCTGGTGCGCCAGGCAATCCCGGGCTTCAAGCCCCTGATTCCCCGCGCCAGGCTGCTGGCCATGGCAGGCGAGGACGGTGTGGAATCGCGCCTGATCCAGCAGCAGGACGGGGGCCACTGGAAGCTCAGCCACGGCCCGCTGTCGCGCCGCAGCCTGCCCTCGCTGCAAAAGCCCGGATGGACCGTGCTCGTGCAGGGCGTGGACCTGCACGACGACGGCGTGCACCAGCTGATGCAGCAGTTCCGCTTCGTGCCCGAGGCGCGGCTGGACGATCTGATGATCAGCTTTGCCACCGACCAGGGCGGCGTGGGCCCGCATTTCGACAGCTACGACGTCTTCCTGCTGCAGGCGCATGGCCGTCGGCGCTGGCGCATCGGCCGCCAGAAGGACCTGTCGCTGCAGCCCAATGTGCCGCTGAAGGTGCTCTCGAATTTCGAGCCCGAGGAGGAGTTCGTGCTCGAGCCCGGCGACATGCTCTACCTGCCGCCCAAGTGGGCCCATGACGGCATCGCCGAGGGCGAATGCATGACCTACTCCATCGGCTTTCGCTCGCCCGCGCGCGACGAACTGGCCCGCGAGCTGCTGCTGCGCATGTCCGACGAGCCCGATGAACCCGAAGCGCCCATGGTCTACCGCGACCCCGACCAGCCCGCCGTCGAGGCCCCGGGCGAGATTCCGTCGAGCCTGCACGACTTCGCGCGCAAGGCGCTGGAGCGCGCGCTGGCCGAGCCGCTGGCGCTGGAGCGCGCGCTGGGCGAGTACATGACCGAGCCCAAGGCCAATGTCTGGTTCGAGCATGGCGAGGAACACGGCATGTTCGAGAGCGTGGTCCTCGACCGCCGCACGCGCATGATGTATGACGCAAAACACATCTTCATCAACGGCGAAAGCTATCTGGCCGGTGGCCGCGATGCCACCCTGATGCGCAAGCTGGCCGATACGCGCGCCCTGTCACGCGCCGATCTGGCCAAGGCCAGCGATGACGCGCTGGAGCTGCTGTCCTCCTGGTTTGACGCCGGCTGGGTGCGAGGCGGGCCGCTGTCCTGAACCGGGTAGACGCTGTGACGCAGTCATGCTAAGTTCGGGCATTCACCGTTGACAGCGTTCTGCTGATTCATGACGGACTCCGATAGATTTGTAAAGAATTGTCTTGGGTTCGTCAGTAAATTGACAGCAACCTGGTTTTGTTACACAGTGGACGCCAAGGCAGCTTCTTGCTGCCCCATTCGGACTTGGCAAGAGGATTTGTGCGGAATTGTTCAGAGGTTGTCAGTTTCAGTCAGCCTCGAAAAAATCTCCCTATAATTCGCTCCAAGTTGAATGAATGTGTTTGACGTGGCCTGGCCGCCGCGTACCGGTTGCCCGCATCCGGTGGCGCAAGTGGCGGGGCCCCTCCTGTGTACTGTCTTCTTACCTACTCTCTAGGAAACTGTGATGAAGAACTCTCTGATCCTGGCTACCGTGATCGCTGCTGCAGCTCTGGCCGCTTGCGGCAAGAAGGAAGAGGCTCCGGCCCCCGCTCCCGCACCCGCCGTTGAAGCTCCCGCACCGGCAGCTCCCGCTCCCGCAGAAGCTCCTGCTGCTCCCGCCGCCGACGCTGCTGCTCCCGCAGCGCCTGCCGCCGACGCTGCAGCACCTGCTCCCGCTGCTGACGCTGCCGCTGCAGACGCCGCCAAGGCTGCTGCCGACGCTGCCGCCAAGGAAGCCACCAAGCAGTAATTCGGCCCTCGCCGATGGCAGAGGTTTCGGCCTCTGCCGCGAAAGAACCGCATCCTTCGGGCTGCGGTTTTTTTTTCGTCTTCGCTTTGCTTTGGTCCAGTAAAAAAGCCACCGGCAAATGACTGCGCGGTGGCTGCAAGCCAAGGGCAGA
The DNA here is from genome assembly GCF_059567865.1 of Delftia sp. BGA-UO-ETr-SB1. Taxonomy (NCBI): domain Bacteria; kingdom Pseudomonadati; phylum Pseudomonadota; class Betaproteobacteria; order Burkholderiales; family Comamonadaceae; genus Delftia; species Delftia sp. BGA-UO-ETr-SB1. The sequence continues at coordinate 1,729,641 of NZ_JCAQOW010000006.1, forward strand.
CGCTGCCGCCCCAAGGCCCGAAAAGAGGCTTGCTTACTTCATGTCGTCGGTGATGACGCGCACGATGCGCTGGGCATTGGCCGATGTCTCGGGCTGGCCCTGGGTGTTGAGCACGGTGACGGTGGACTTGTCGCCTTCGCTGCGCACCTGGATCTGGTACTTGACCGGCGCGGCCGCATCGGGCGAGCGGCTGAACAGCTTGCTGAAGAAGCCCTTGGGCTCGACCTTGGCGTCAGGCGCGACATAGCGCACGAAGTAGATGCCGCGGCTGCGGTCACGGTCCTCCACGGTGAAGCCCGTGCGGTCCAGGGCCACGCCGACACGGCGCCAGGCGCGGTCAAATCCTTCGTCGATCTGCAGCACGGGCTGTCCGTTGGCGGATTCCATGCGCACGCTGCCGGTGGCGGCTGCCGTGGTGGTGTTGGCCTTGGCCACGGCATCGGCCTGCTCCTGGCTCACGCCGAGCTTGACCATCAGGCGGCGCAGGAATTCGGTTTCCAGTTCCGGATCGGAGGGGCGCGGCTGCCAGATGGTCTGGTCCTTCTGGGCGCTGGTGTAGACCTCCTGCATGCCGCGGTGCGTGATGTAGACCTCGGTGGAGCCGTCGGCCGAGCGCTCCAGGCGTGTGCGGAAGCGGTCGCGCTCGCTGGTGGAGTACAGGCCGTCGAAGACCTTGCCCAGCGTCTTGCGGATCACGTCCTGCGGGATCTTGGCGCGGTTCTCGGCCCAGTCGGTCTCGATGATGCCGAGCTGACGGTCTTCGGTGGTGAAGATGAAGCCGTTTTCCAGCCAGAAGTCGCGCACGGGCTCCCACAGCTGGTCGGCCGGGCGCTTGATCACCAGCCAGCGCTGTTCGCCGTTGCGCTCGATGCGCACATCACCCATTGCAACGGTGGCCGTGCGGCCTTCGCTGGGCTTTTGCGCCTTGGAGTTGGCTTCCATGGCTGCGGCGGAGACCACGCCGCCGGGCACGGCATAGCGCGAATCCGTGGACAGCTGGGTCAGGTCCGGGGGGACTTCCAGGGTGGGCGCCTGCTGCTTGCCGGCGCTCTTGTAGTCGATCTTGCTCTCTTGGAACGTGGTCGTGCAGGCTGTCAGGCCGATGGCCAGGCTCAGCAGGCTCAGACGTGCAATGGGCTGTTTCACGCGAATATCCTTGGTGCGTTCGGTCGGTGGGGCGGGGCGCCTCACAGCAGGCCAGCGGAGCCCAGGGCGGCTTCCACGGTGGCTTCCAGGTTCTTGCTCAGAGGTGTCATCGGCAGGCGCATGGCCGGGCCGCACAGGCCCAGGCGCGCTGCGGCCCACTTGACGGGAATGGGGTTGGCCTCGACGAAGAGGTTCTTGTGCACGGGCATCAGGCGCAGCTGGATGTCCATGGCGGTGCGCACATCACCGGCCAGGGCCGCCTTGCACAGATCGCTCATCAGGCGCGGTGCCACGTTGGCCGTGACGCTGATGTTGCCGTGGCCGCCGCACAGCATCAGGGCCACAGCGGTCGGGTCATCGCCGGAGTACACGCCGAAGTCCTTGGGCACTTCACGGATCAGCCATTGGGCGCGCTCGATGTTGCCCGTGGCTTCCTTGATGCCGATGATGGCGGGGATCTGCGCCAGGCGCAGCACGGTGTCGTGCTGCATGTCGGCCACGGAGCGGCCGGGCACGTTGTAGAGCACCACCGGCAGGTCGCCCACCGCTTCGGCAATCGCCTTGAAGTGCTGGTACTGGCCTTCCTGCGTGGGCTTGTTGTAGTAGGGCACGACCTGCAGCTGGCTGTCGGCGCCGACCTTCTTGGCGTAGCGGGCCAGCTCGATGGCTTCGTGCGTGCTGTTGGCGCCGCAGCCGGCCATCACGGGCACGCGGCCTGCGGCCTGCTCGACGGACACGCGGATGATTTCGCAGTGCTCCTCCACGTTGACGGTGGGGGATTCACCTGTCGTTCCCACCACGCCGATGCAGTCCGTGCCTTCGGCCACATGCCAATCGATGAGTTTTCGCAGCGCCGGGTAGTCAACACTACCGTCCTCGTGCATGGGCGTGATGAGGGCAACGATGCTGCCAGTGAGAGCGACGGAGGAGGATGTCATGTCCGCAAGAAAAAACGGGAAAGGATCATTCTAACGAGTGTCGGAGGCAGGCCCAAGGCGGGCGCCTGTAGGGATTCAGGCGATTGCAGAGCCTGACGCCTTCTGATGCGCCAGCATGGCCACGGGTTCCCGGCCTGTTGCATCGGGGCGCAGTGCCGCAATGCGCTGGACCATGCGATCGGGCTCGCCCAGCTGGCCGTGCTCGTAGGCCACGATGTGCCAGCCCGCGCAGGCCTGCAGCAGCTCGCCGGGCGCCAGCAGGAAATCGGGGCGGGAAGGCTTGCCGAAAGCCTCATTGCCCTGGGCAAAGGTTTCGTACAGCAGCACGCCGCCGGGGGCCACGCTGTCCAGCAGTGCCGGCCACAGCGGGCGCCACAGATAGTGGGTCACGACCACGGCGCCGAACTGCCGGCCGGGCAGGGGCCAGGGGCCGTTTTCGATGTCGGCGCACAGCAGCTCGCCCACGCCCTGCAGGCCGGCCAGGGCCTGGGCGTCGCGGTCCACGCCGGTCACGGCGTGGCCACGCGCATGGAACCAGCGCATGTGCCGGCCGGGGCCGCAGGCCACGTCAAGCACCGAGGCCTGGGGCGCCAGAAGGTGCGACCAGCGTTGGATCCAGGGCGAGGGCGGCGTGGCTGCGTGCATGTGCAATTTTGGAAATAAAGTGAAAGCGGCCGACATTGTGCCGCCAGGCCTTCGCCGCTGCCGCTTCCATTTCAGAAGCAGGCCCAGATCTGGTCTGCCATGCCCAGCATGAACTGCGGCTGCAGGTAGAGCATGAAGACCAGGCCCAGCACCAGCAGCACGGCGGCCCACAGCGCCAGCCTGCGCAGGATGCGTGGGCGGGGCCTGGTGGATGTGGTCATGGATGTCGTCATGTCAGGCAGCGGCCTGGGCCGCGCGCAACCGTGCCACGGGGGCTTCGCGTATGGGCAGGTTCAGCAGGCCGGCGGCCACGCCCAGGCCGATGGCCAGGTACCAGACCACCTGGTAGCTGCCTGTGTGGTCATAGAGATAGCCGCCCAGCCAGACGCCCAGGAAGCTGCCCACCTGATGGCTGAAGAACACCATGCCGCTCAACATGGACAGATGCTGCACGCCGAAGATCTGGGCCACGGTGGCATTGGTCAGCGGCACGGTGGACAGCCACAGCAGGCCCATGGCGGCAGAGAAGATATAGACCGACCAGGGCGTCAGCGGCGCCAGCAGGAAGAGCACGATCACCACCGAGCGCGTGAAGTAGATGGTGGACAGCAGATAGCGCTTTGGCAGGCGCTGGCCCAGGTTGCCGGCCACGTAGGTGCCAACGATGTTGAACAGCCCCACCAGCGCCAGCGAGATGCTGGCCACCTGCGGTGCCAGGCCGTAGTCCTTGAGGTAGCTGGGCATGTGCACTCCGATGAACATCACCTGGAAGCCGCAGACGAAGTAGCCGGCCGTCAGCAGCACGAAGCTGGGCGTGCGCAGCGCTTCGGCGACGGCCTGGCCCGCGCTCTGGTCGCGCACGGGACGGGCGTTGCCGGCCTGGAAGCCGGGCTCGCGCAGGCCGAAGGCCAGCGGAATGATCATCAGCGCGCACAGCGACAGCAGCAGCAGGGCGTTGGACCAGCCGAAGTTCGCGATCAGGCTGCCTTCCACGGGCACCATGAAGAACTGGCCGAAGGAGCCCGCCGCCGCCGTCACGCCCATGGCCCAGCTGCGCCGCGCCACGGGAATCTGGCGGCCCAGCACACCGTAGATCACGGCATAGGTGGTGCCTGCCTGGGCTGCGCCGATCACCACGCCGGCCGTCAGGGCGAACCAGGTTGTCGTGGGCGCCATGGCCATGCCGGCCAGGCCCAGCGCATACAGCAGCGCGCCCACCAGGAGCACGCGGAAGGCGCCGAAGCGGTCGGCCAGCATGCCGCCGAAGATGCCGAGCACGCCCCAGGACAGGTTCTGGATCGCGATGGCCAGCGCGAAGGACTCGCGCGTCCAGCCCATCTCCTGGGTGATGGGCTGCAGCCACAGGCCGAAGCCATGGCGGATTCCCATGGACAGCGTCACGACTGCGCCCCCGCACAGCAGTATCTGCACCATGGACATGGGTTGGTTGTTTTTTTGCATGCGGCAAACTTTAGCGAAACTCCGGGTTTTGCGCTGTGCCGCTTGGGTCGCCCATGCGCCAGCGCGGCCCTTGATGGCAGCGGCTTTTTCGGGATAGTCAATGTCAATGACTGTGAATGCATCCAGCACTGAGCCGGGCCGCGCACTACAATCCGCCCCCATGGCAGTCAAACCATCTCCCACTTCCGCCAGCGAATACTCCGAAGGCTCGATACGCGTGCTCAAGGGCCTTGAGCCCGTCAAGCAGCGTCCCGGCATGTACACGCGCACCGACAACCCCCTGCATGTGCTGCAGGAGGTGATCGACAACGCGGCCGACGAGGCACTGGCCGGCTTCGGCAAGAAAATCCGCTTCACCCTGCATTCCGACGGCTCCTACAGCGTCGAAGACGACGGCCGGGGCATCCCCTTCGGCATGCATCCCGAGGAAAAGGCGCCCGTGGTGGAGCTGGTCTTCACGCGGCTGCATGCGGGCGGCAAGTTCGACAAGGGCAAGGGCGGCGCCTACAGCTTCTCGGGCGGCCTGCACGGCGTGGGCGTCTCGGTCACGAACGCGCTGGCCACGCGCCTTGAGGCCTGCATCCACCGCGAGGGCAAGGTGGCCACCATCGCCTTCTCGGGCGGTGACGTGGTCGAGCCTCTGCAGTCGCGGCCGCTGGCCGCGGGCGAACGCAAGCAGGGCACGACCGTGCGCGTGTGGCCCGATGCCCGCTATTTCGAATCGCCCCAGCTGCCCATGGGCGAGCTGATGCACCTGCTGCGCAGCAAGGCCGTGCTCATGCCCGGCGTGTCGGTGACCCTGGTCAACGAGAAGACGCGCGACACCCAGACCTGGCAGTTCAAGGGTGGCCTGCGCGACTACCTGCAGCAAAGCCTGCATGGCGAGGCGGTCATCCCACTGTTCGAGGGCGAGGGCTTTGCCGACCGCCACCACGACAGCTTTGCCGAAGGCGAGGGCGCCGCCTGGTGCGTGGCCTTCACCGAGGACGGCGCACCGCTGCGCGAAAGCTATGTCAACCTGATCCCGACCACCGCCGGCGGCACGCATGACAGCGGCCTGCGCGACGGCCTGTTCCAGGCGGTCAAGGCCTTCATCGAGATGCACTCGCTGCTGCCCAAGGGCGTCAAGCTCATGCCGGACGACGTGTTTGCGCGCGCCAGCTATGTGCTCAACGCCAAGGTGCTGGACCCGCAGTTCCAGGGCCAGATCAAGGAGCGCCTGAACTCGCGCGATGCCGTGCGCCTGGTCAGCGGCTATGTGCGCCCCGCGCTGGAGCTGTGGCTCAACGAGCACGTGGAATGGGGCCGCAAGCTGGCCGAGATCGCCATCAAGGCCGCGCAGACCCGCCAGAAGGCGGGCCAGAAGGTCGAAAAGCGCAAGGGCTCGGGCGTGGCCGTGCTGCCGGGCAAGCTCACCGATTGCGAAAGCCGCGACCTGAGCCTGAACGAGGTCTTCCTGGTCGAGGGCGACTCGGCCGGCGGCAGCGCCAAGATGGGCCGCAACAAGGAAACCCAGGCCGTGCTGCCCCTGCGCGGCAAGGTGCTCAACACCTGGGAGGTGGACCGCGACCGGCTGTTCGCCAACAACGAAATCCATGACATCTCGGTGGCCATCGGCGTGGACCCGCATGGCCCCAACGACACGCCCGACCTGTCGGGCCTGCGCTATGGCAAGGTCTGCATTCTTTCGGATGCCGACGTGGATGGCTCGCACATCCAGGTGCTGCTGCTGACGCTGTTCTTCCGCCATTTCCCCAAGCTCATCGAGGCCGGCCACATCCATGTGGCGCTGCCGCCGCTGTTCCGTGTGGACGTGCCTGCGCGCGGCAAGAAGCCTGCGGCCAAGATGTACGCGCTGGACGAGGGCGAGCTGACCGCCATCCTGGACAAATCGGCCAAGGACGGCGTGCCGCGCGAGAAATGCCAGATCAGCCGCTTCAAGGGCCTGGGCGAGATGAATGCGGAGCAGCTGTGGGAGACCACGCTCAACCCCGACACGCGCCGCCTGCTGCCCGTGCAGTTCATGAACCTGGACTTCGCGGCGGCCGAGCAGGTCGTCACCAAGCTCATGGGCAAGGGCGAGGCCGCAGCGCGCCGCGAGCTCATGGAGCTCCATGGCGACGCCATTGAAGTCGACATCTGACCCATGACTGTGCTCCGCGCCGCCCTGAAGCACCGCCCGCACCCGGCGCGCGGCGCCTGGGTGCGCGCGCTGGCGGCGCTGGGCCTGGCCCTGGCGCTGTGGGGGCTGGCGCGGCCGGCGCATGCCGATCTCTGGGCCTTCGTGGACGAGCGCGGCATCACGCACTTCGCTGCCGAGGCGCTGGACGAGCGCTACAGGCTGTACTTTCGCGGCTCGGTCTATGACAGCGCCGAGCAGGGGCTCAAGCCCCCGATGGTGCAGGCCGAGGCCGCTGCCGACGCTGACGGCAGCGGCGATGCCGGCCGCAGGCTGCAGGCGCATACGCGGCTGCAAAGCTTCTTCGACATCTCGCCGCGCTACAAGAGCGTGCGCGGCCATCTGCGCAAGGCGGCGGACCACACGGGCGTGGACTACGACCTGCTCAAGGCCGTGATCGCCGTCGAGTCGGGCTTTGACGCGCAGGCCATCTCGCCCAAGGGGGCGGTCGGCCTGATGCAACTGATGCCGGCCACGGCCCAGCGCTTCGGCGTGGAGGCCAGCCGCCAGCGCAGCGTGCAGCAGCAACTGGCCGATCCGGCTGTCAACGTGCCGGCCGGCGCGCGCTACCTCAACCATCTGATGGGGCTGTTCCCCGGCCGGCTGGACCTGGTGCTGGCCGCCTACAACGCAGGCGAGGGCGCCGTGCGGCGCGCGGGCCAGGCCATCCCTCCCTTCCAGGAAACCCGCAATTACGTGAAGGCCGTGCTCGGCATCTACGAGCAGCTGCAGGGCGGGCGCGAGCGCGCGGGCCCTGCAGCGCCTGCAGCAGCGGCGTTGCCGGGCACCACGCCCCGGGTGCGCATGACGCTGCCTACAGGACTGCCCACGCCGCAATGAGCGGCATTCATTGCATTTTTTGAGATCACGAATTTCTTCATGAGCGACCAAACCTCTCTGGATCTGGCACAACAGGCGGCCGGCGATGCACTGGACCTGGGCCAGTACGCGCAACGGGCCTATCTCGAATACGCACTGTCCGTGGTCAAGGGCCGGGCACTGCCCGATGTGACCGACGGCCTCAAGCCCGTGCAGCGGCGCATTCTGTACGCCATGGACCGCATGGGCCTGAGCTACAGCGGTCCCAACCACAACACGGCGGCCAAGCCCGTCAAGAGCGCACGCGTGGTCGGCGATGTGCTGGGCCGCTTTCACCCGCACGGCGACCAGTCGGCCTACGACGCGCTGGTGCGCATGGCGCAGGACTTCAACCAGCGCTATCCGCTGGTCGATGGCCAGGGCAACTTCGGCAGCCGCGACGGCGACGGCGCAGCCGCCATGCGCTACACCGAGGCGCGCCTGTCCAAGATCACGGGTCTGCTGCTCGACGAGATCGACATGGGCACGGTGGACTTCGTGCCCAACTACGACGGCAGCACGCAGGAGCCGCAGCAACTGCCCGCGCGCCTGCCGTTCGCCCTGCTCAATGGCGCCAGCGGCATTGCCGTGGGCCTGGCCACGGAAATCCCCAGCCACAACCTGCGCGAGGTGGCCGACGCCTGCGTGGCCCTGATCAAGCGGCCCCAGCTCAGCGACGAGGAACTGTTCCAGATCATCCCCGGCCCCGACTATCCGGGCGGCGGGCAGATCATCAGCAGCGCCTCCGACATCCAGGACGCCTATCGCACGGGCCGTGGCAGCCTCAAGCTGCGCGCGCGCTGGAAGATCGAGGAGCTGGCGCGCGGCCAGTGGCAGATCGTGGTGACCGAGCTGCCGCCCGGCGTCTCGGCGCAGAAGGTGCTCGAAGAGATCGAGGACATCACCAATCCCAAGGTCAAGACCGGCAAGAAGGCCTTGAGCCAGGAACAGACCCAGCTCAAGGCCAGCATGCTGGCCGTGCTCGACGGCGTGCGCGACGAGTCCAGCAAGGATGCGCCGGTGCGCCTGGTCTTCGAGCCCAAGACCGGCAAGGTGCCGCAGCAGGAACTGATCACGGCGCTGCTGGCGCATACCAGCCTGGAGTCGTCCAGCTCCATCAACCTGACCATGATCGGCCTGGATGGCCGCCCGGTGCAGAAAAGCCTGCGCCTGATGCTCGAGGAATGGATCGCCTTCCGCCAGACCACGGTCACGCGGCGCAGCCAGCACCGGCTGGCCAAGGTGCTGGACCGCATCCACATCCTCGAAGGCCGCCAGGCCGTGCTGCTGAACATCGACAAGGTCATCGCCATCATCCGGGCCAGCGACGAGCCCCGGCAGGCGCTGATCGATGCCTTTGCGCTGTCCGAGCGCCAGGCCGACGACATTCTGGAAATCCGCCTGCGCCAGCTGGCGCGGCTGGAGGCCATCAAGATCGAGCAGGAACTCAAGGAGCTGCGCACGGAGCAAGGCAAGCTCGAAGACATCCTGGGCAGCGAAAGCACCATGCGCCGCCTGATCTGCAAGGAGATCGAGGCCGATGCCAAGCAGTTCGCCGATGCGCGCCGCACGCTGATCCAGGAGGAAAAGAAGGTAGTCGCCGAGGTCAAGGTGGTCGATGAACCCACCACGGTCATCATCTCGGACAAGGGCTGGGTGCGCACGCGCCAGGGCCATGGCGTCGATGCGGGCACGCTGAGCTTCAAGGCCGGCGACAGCCTGCACGGCACCTTCGAATGCCGCACCGTGGACCAGTTGCTGGCCTTTGGCAGCAATGGCCGCATCTATTCGGTGCCGGTGGCCCAACTGCCCGGCGGGCGCGGCGATGGCCAGCCCGTGACCACGCTCATCGAGCTGGAGGCCGGCACCCAGATCCTGTACTACTTCGCCGGTGCCGAGGGCACGGCGCTGCTGCTGTCGGGGTCGGGTGGCTACGGCTTCGTGGCCATGGTGAGCGACATGGTCTCGCGCCAGAAGGCGGGCAAGGCCTTCGTCACGCTGGCCGACGGCGAGACGCTGTGCGCCCCGTCCACGGCCTACGGCGTGCCCATGGGCGCACGTGCGGAGCCGCAGGAAGGCGAGCAGGGCGCGGGCCTGCTGCTGCCGGCCACGCATGTGATCTGCGCTTCCACGGGTGGCCGCATCCTCACCTTCGAGATCGCCAGCCTCAAGCACATGGCCAAGGGCGGTCGCGGGCTGATGCTGCTCGATCTGGAGGACAAGGACACGCTGGCGGGCGCTGCCGCCTACACGCGCAGCATCCGCATCGATGGCCTGGGCCGCGGCGGCAAGGAGCGCAGCGAGACGCTGGAGATCCGCAGTCTCAACAATGCCCGTGGCACGCGCGGCCGCAAGGGCAAGTCGGCCGACCTGGGCTTCAAGCCGCAAAGCGTGACGCGCGTGGAGTAAGAACGCGGCTGCCCCTGCAATGCCCTCCGCGAAAGGGGCGGATCAGGGGTTTCCTCTGGGTTTTTCCGCCCACCAGGCCCTCTTCCAGGCCTCAACATGGAGTCTTCCAAAATGAGGGAGACTGGATATGCTGCGACTTCGCATGGCACACAAGCTGTGGCTTGCAGTGGCCGCCATCGTGGTGGCGCTGGTGGGCGTGGTCGGCTTGTCGGGCTATCGCTCGGCCCAGGTCCAGGCCCGGTCCGAGGCGGTGACCCAGGAGATGCAGGCGCGGGTCCAGGCCGCCGTGCGCTGGATGGGGCTGACCGAAACCAACGCAGCCCGCACCCAGGCCGTGGTGGTCAGCAGTGATGCCGCCGTCGAGGCCGAGTTCAAGGACGTGATCTCCGCCACCTCGGCGCGGATCACCGAGGTGCAGAAATCGCTGGAAGCCATGCCCCTGTCCGACGCAGACAAGGCGCAGATGGCCAGGATTGCGGCAGCCCGCAAGACCATGATCGAACTGCGTGCCCAGGCACGCCAGCTCAAGGCCGACGGCCGGCAGGACCAGGCGTTGGTCCTGGTCAAGCAGTCCTACAACCCCGCCGTGGATGCCTACCTGCAGTCGCTGCGCGACTTCGTGCAGATGCAGGAGCAGGTGGCGCGCAGCAGCCAGCAAGAGATGGCCGCCTCGCGCAGGCTCACCGTGGGCTTTGCCGCTGCGGCCGTGGGCCTGCTGCTGCTGGGCATCGTCATCGGCGCCCATTTCCTGATTGCCAGCATCCGCCGGCCCCTGGCCGAGGCCAGCGAACTGGCCGAACGCATTGCCGCAGGAGACCTGAGCGCAGGCGTGCAGGGACAGGCGCAGCGTGCTGATGAATTCGGCGACCTGCTGCGCTCGCTGCAGGCCATGAGCGAATCGCTGTCGGGCATGGTGCAGCAGGTGCGCCAGAGCACGGACAGCATCGCCATCGCCAGCGCCGAGATCGCCACCGGCAACCAGGACCTGTCCGTGCGCACCGAGCAGACCTCCAGCAACCTGCAGGAGACGGCTGCCGCCATGGAGCAGTTCACCAGCACGCTGCAGCAAAGCGCCAGCAGTGCCCAGCAGGCCAGCAGCCTGGCGGCGGGCGCGTCACAGGTGGCGCAGCGCGGCGGCGAGGTCGTGGCCCGGGTGGTCGAGACCATGAAGGGCATCAACGACAGCAGCCGGCAGATTGCCGACATCGTCGGCGTCATCGACTCCATTGCCTTCCAGACCAACATCCTGGCGCTGAACGCCGCCGTGGAGGCGGCCCGCGCCGGCGAGCAGGGCCGTGGCTTTGCCGTGGTGGCCAGCGAGGTGCGCACGCTGGCACAGCGCAGCGCGGCGGCTGCCAAGGAAATCCGCCAGCTCATCGGCGCTTCGGTGGAGCGGGTGGAGGACGGCGCCCGTCTGGTGGGCGATGCCGGCACCACCATGGAGGGCATCGTGCAGTCCGTGCAGCGCGTGGCCGACACCATCAGCGAGATCACGGCGGCCTCTTCGGAGCAAAGCGCGGGCGTGGCCCAGGTCAACCAGGCCGTGGGACAGCTGGACCAGATGACGCAGCAGAACGCGGCCCTGGTCGAGCAAAGCGCGGCCGCAGCGCAAAGCCTGCGGGAGCAGGCCGAGCAGCTGTCGCGCACGGTGGCGGTGTTCAAGGTGGCGCACCTGGCGCCTTCGCCGACGACGCTCGCAAGGCAGGCTGCGCCGGCGGTGCGCACTGCGCACAGCGCTGCCGCAGCGCCAAGGCGGCCGGCAGCAGCCGTGGCGCCTGCGGCTGCCGGGCCGGTTGCCGCGCGGCCTGCCGCAGCAAGGGCGGCGGCGCCCAAGCTGGCCTCGGCGCCCCGGCCTGCCGCACCGGCAGCCGAGGATGGCCAATGGGAGAGTTTCTAGCCGCCTGCGAGCACGGCGGCGCCGTGCGGCGGCATGCTGCCGATCAGGCCAGTTCGGCGATCAGCTCGATTTCCACGCAGGAGCCCAGCGGAATCTGGGCCACGCCGAAGGCGCTGCGCGCATGCGTGCCGGCATCGCCGAAGACCTGGCCCAGGAGCTCGCTGCAGCCGTTGGCCACCAGGTGCTGCTCGGTGTAGTCGCCCGTGGAGTTGACCAGGCACATCAGCTTGACGATGCGGCGCACGCGGCCCAGGTCGCCGCCGGCGGCGTGCTGCAGCGTGCCCATCAGGTCGATGGCGATGGCGCGCGCGGCCTGCTGGCCGTCGGCAGTCTGCAGATCACGGCCCAGCTGGCCGGCCCAGACCTTGCCGTCCTTGCGCGCGATATGGCCGCTCAGGAACACCAGATTGCCCGTCTGCACATAGGGCACGTAGGCCGCCGCCGGGATGGCAGGCGACGGCAGTTCGATGTTCAGGGCCTTCAGTTGTTCGTAAACGCTCATCGTTGATTCCTTCGAGACAAGAAAAATCCGGCACCAGTGCCGGGGTGGCGGACAGTGTGACACAGCCCCTTGCACCCTGGCATGTCAGGGCCTGGGCTTCCGCCAGTCTGATTGTTGTCTGAATCCGAGGCGCTGCATGGTGGCTGCGCGGCATCCGCTCCTAGCATGTGTGGATGCACCCTGCGGCACCTGCCCAAACCCTCTCACCGTCTTCCTGGACGCCCCTGCTGCTCGGCTGCGTGGCCGGTGCGGCCTGGCAGGTCACGCAGCCGCGCCTGTGGCCGCTGTGGATGTATCTGCTCTTGGCGGGCATGGGGCTGGCAGGCCTGGCATGGAGGGCATGGCGGGCATGGGCAGGCCGGCGCGATCGTGGTATGCACCGCCTGTGGGCCGCTGTCTGCGCCGCCTTGCTGGTGGGCGGGTTGACCGGCTGGCGAGCCCAGGACTTTGCGGGCCAGGCGCTGTCGTCGGAGCTGGAGGGGCGTGACCTGCACATCGTCGGCGTCGTGGCATCGCTTCCCCAGAACATGGCCCAGGGCATGCGCTGGCGCATGGAGGTGGAGCAGGCTCGGATCGCCGGCAGCGAAGAGGTCTTGGCGCCGTTTCCTGCACTGATCGAACTGTCCTGGTACGCCCCCCGGGGCCGGCAGTCCAGGGGTATTGCCATGCTGCCCGATCTGCGGCCGGGCCAGCGCTGGGCGCTGACCGTGCGCCTCAAGCGCCCGCATGGCGCGCGCAATCCCCATGGTTTCGACTATGAGCTGTGGCAGTGGGAGCAGGGCGTGCAGGCCACGGGCCATGTGCGCGAACAGCCCGCTGCACGCCCACTGGCCGACACCGGAAGCCATGCCCTGCAGCGCTGGCGCCAGCAGATGCGCGACGCCATCCTGGGCCGCACGTTCGCGCTTGCGGCATCCCTGCAGCGCATCGGCCTGGACCCTGCCCATGCGCCGCGCATGCTGGGTGTGGTGGCCGCCCTGGCCATGGGTGATCAGCAGGCCATTGCGCGGGATGACTGGGCACTGTTCCGGCATACCGGCGTGGCCCATCTGATGAGCATTTCCGGCCTGCACATCACCTTGTTCGCCTGGCTGGCAGCCCTGGTGGTGGGACGGCTTTGGCGCTGCAGCGCACGGGCCTGCCTGTGGTGCCCGGCGCCGCAGGCGGCCCTGCTGGCCGGCGTGCTGCTGGCGGGCGGCTATGCGCTGTTCAGCGGCTGGGGCCTGCCGGCACAGCGCACCGTCTGCATGCTGGCCAGCGTGGCTGCGTTGCGCGGCGCCGGACTGCGCTGGCCCTGGCCCGCCGTGTGGTGCCTGGCGCTGGCCGTGGTCGTGGTGCTGGACCCCTGGGCCCTGTGGCAGGCCGGCTTCTGGCTGAGCTTTGTGGCAGTGGGCGTGCTGCTGGCCACCGATGCGCGCATGCAGGGCGCGCAGCGGCCTTCGCTGCCTGCCCGTGCGCTGGCCCTGTGGGGCGAGCAATGGCGCATCTCGCTGGCGCTGGCGCCGCTGGGCCTGATGCTGTTCGGCCAGCTGTCGCTGTCGGGGCTGCTGGCCAATCTGGCGGCCATTCCCTGGGTGACCTTCGTGGTCACGCCGCTGGCCCTGCTGGGTGCCTTGTGGCCGCCCTTGTGGACAGGCGCGGCGCTGGCGCTGGCCCCGCTGCTGGAGCTGCTGCAATGGCTGGACCAGTGGGCATGGGCCGTGGTGCAACTGCCGCAGCCGCCGCTGTGGGCAGGGCTGGCTGCGCTGTGCGGTGGCCTGGCGCTGGTGGCTCCGGTGCCTGCCGGATGGCGCTGCTGGGGCCTGGCCATGTGCCTGCCGGCCCTGTGGTGGCCGTCGCCAGCACCGGCGCATGGCGAGTTCGACCTGATGGCCGTGGACATAGGCCAGGGCAATGCCGTGCTGGTGCGCACGGCGCGGCATGCCTTGCTGTATGACGCGGGGCCGCAGTACGGCCTGGACAGCAATGCAGGCGACCGGGTGCTGGTGCCGCTGCTGCAGGCTCTGGGTCTGAGGCTGGATGCCCTGTGGCTCAGCCACCGCGACAATGACCACACGGGCGGTGCATTGGCCGTGCGTGCCGCGCAGCCGCAGGCGGAGGTCTGGGGATCGGATTCCGTGATCCTCGACCCTGCGCTGGCCGGCCTGGGCGCTGTGCGCCGCTGCCAGGCGGGCCAGCACTGGGAATGGGATGGCGTGCGGCTGGAGGTGCTGCATCCGCCTGCCGGCGAACGGTTGCCCTCCGCACGGGCGCTGGCCCATGCCAATGCGGGCAGCTGCGTGCTGTTGCTGCGCTCGGCATCTGGCGTGCAGGCCTTGCTGGCCGGTGACATCGAGGCTGCGCAGGAGCGGTCACTGGCAAGGGCCGGCGCCCTCACGCCCGTGCAGTGGCTGCTGGTGCCCCACCACGGCAGCCGCACTTCATCGAGCACCGCCCTGGTGCAGGCCCTGGCACCGCGCTGGGCCATGGTGCAGGCGGGATATCGCAGCCGTTATGGCCATCCTGTCCCCGAGGTGGTGCGCCGCTATGAGGCCCATGGCGCCGGCGTGGTGCAGTCGGCCCGCTGCGGTGCGGCGCACTGGCGCTCTTCGGACCCCATGCACCTGGTCTGCGAGCGGGAAAGGGCGCGCCGCTATTGGGATGTGCACGTCACGCAGGGGCAGGGCGGATAGGGCGTGCGCCGATGGCGGAGCAGGATGCATATGCTGGATACCGCTTGTCCGGATTGAGGTTACCTATCGCTACACTGGTGCGATACGAGGGCTGGCCCGTAGCTTGCTAGACCCCGTACACATGCAGCGACAGGAGGTGACGAATGCATCCATTTGACGAGATGTACACGATGACGCCGTTCGACGGCAGCGATGTGCGCCTGCACTACAAGGACTACGCGCAATGGCTTGCGCGCCAGTCCGAACAGACGCTGCGAGCGCGCAGCGCCGAGGCCGAGATCATCTTCCGGCGCGTCGGCATCACGTTCGCCGTCTACGGCGACAAGGACGAAAGCGGCGCCGGCAACGAGCGCCTCATCCCCTTCGACCTGATACCGCGCGTCATTCCCGCACATGAGTGGTCGCGAATGCAGGCGGGCCTGGTGCAGCGCGTGACGGCGCTCAACCGCTTCCTGCACGATGTCTATCACGACCAGGAGATCCTGCGCGCGGGCCTGGTGCCGCGCGAACTGGTGCTGAACAACAGCCAGTACCGGCCCGAGATGCGGGGCCTGGCGGTGCAGGGCGGCATCTACGCCCACATTGCCGGCATCGACATCGTGCGCGCTGCCAATGCCCAGGGCGAGGGCGTGTACTACGTGCTGGAGGACAACCTGCGCGTGCCCTCGGGCGTGTCGTACATGCTGGAGAACCGGCGCATGATGATGCGGCTGTTCCCGGACCTGTTCTCGCGCCATCCCGTGGAGCCCGTGGCCCACTATCCCGACATGCTGCTGGAGACGCTGCGCGCCAGCGCGCCGGCCGGCACGCCCGAGCCCACGGTGGTGGTGCTGACGCCCGGCATGCACAACAGCGCCTACTTCGAGCATGCCTTCCTGGCCCAGCAAATGGGCGTGGAGCTGGTCGAGGGCCAGGACCTGGTGGTGGACAAGGACGTTGTCTACATGCGCACCACGCGCGGCCCGCAGCGCGTGGACGTGATCTACCGGCGCGTGGACGATGATTTTCTCGACCCCGAAGTCTTTCGCCCCACCTCCACGCTGGGCTGCCCCGGCCTCATGCGCGCCTACCGTGCCGGCAACGTGAGCATCTGCAATGCAGCGGGCACGGGTGTGGCCGATGACAAATCGGTCTACCCCTATGTGCCGGAGATGATCCGCTTCTACCTGGGCGAGGAACCCATTCTGCAGAACGTGCCGACCTGGCTGTGCCGCAAGCCCGATGACCTGCGTTACGTGCTCGACCACCTGGATGAGCTGGTGGTCAAGGAAGTCCACGGCGCCGGTGGCTACGGGATGCTGATCGGGCCTGCCGCCTCGCGCGGCGAGATCGAGGATTTCCGCCGCGCGCTCATCGCCAATCCCGGCGGCTATATCGCGCAGCCCACGCTGGCGCTGTCCACCTGCCCCACCCTGGTGGAGCAGGGCATCGCACCAAGGCACATCGATCTGCGGCCCTTCGTGCTCAGCGGCAACCAGGTGCGCATGGTGGCCGGCGGCCTCACGCGCGTGGCGCTCAAGGAGGGCTCGCTGGTGGTCAATTCATCACAGGGCGGCGGCACCAAGGACACCTGGGTGCTCGGGGCCGGTGAGTCAAACGAGGGAGGACATTGAATGCTCAGCCGTACTGCCGATCATCTGTACTGGATGTCCCGCTACACGGAGCGTGCGGAGAACACCGCCCGCATGCTCAACGTCTCCTATGACACCTCCATGCTGCCCCAGGCGCCGCAGGTGGCGCGCAAGGCCTGGCAGGGCGTGCTGTCCATCAGCGAGCTGATCCCCTCCTACGCTGCCCGCCACGGCGAGGTGCAGCGCGAGGCCGTGCTGCACTTCATGGTGCGCGACGAGAGCAACTCCTCGTCCATCGCCTCCTGCCTGCGCGCTGCGCGGGAGAACGCGCGCGCCGTGCGCGGCGCCCTGACCACCGAGGCCTGGGAGACCCAGAATCAGACCTGGCTGGAGCTCA
The DNA here is from genome assembly GCF_059567865.1 of Delftia sp. BGA-UO-ETr-SB1. Classification (NCBI taxonomy): domain Bacteria; kingdom Pseudomonadati; phylum Pseudomonadota; class Betaproteobacteria; order Burkholderiales; family Comamonadaceae; genus Delftia; species Delftia sp. BGA-UO-ETr-SB1. Next base: position 1,746,316 of record NZ_JCAQOW010000006.1, read on the forward strand.
AGCGCCTGCTGGCCGAGGGCGACTGGGAGCGCGATCCGGGCCAGTTCTTCGAATGGGTCAAGCACCGCTCGCACCTGTCGCGCGGCGTGACGCTGGGCACCATGCTGCAGGACGAGGCCTTCCACTTCCTGCGCCTGGGCACCTTCATCGAGCGCGCCGACAACACGGCACGCCTGCTGGACGTGAAGTTCCACGCCATCGAGCGTGACTACCACGGCAGCGCACGCAACGGCGCATCGGGCAAGGCGGCCACGCCGTTCGACTTCTACCACTGGAGCGCGCTGCTGCGCAGCGTCTCGGCTTTCGAGGTCTACCGCAAGGTCTACCGCGACGTGATCACGCCCGAGCGCGTGGCCGAGCTGCTGATGCTGCGCAGCGACATGCCGCGCTCGCTGCTGGCCAGCATGCTGGAGGTGGTGGCCAACCTGGAAAGCGTGGCCAACGCCCAGTCGCGCGAGACCCAGCGCAAGGCAGGCCGCCTGCTGGCCGACCTGCGCTATGCGCGCATCGACGAAATCCTGGCCACGGGCCTGCACGCCTATCTCACGCAGTTCCTGGACCGTGTGCACGACCTGGGCCAGGGCATCAGCCGGGACTTTCTGGTGCCCGCCTGAGTCCGCCGGCCGCCATGCAGCACAAAGCCGCCCTCGGGCGGCTTTGTTCATTGGTTCATGGGGCGGGCCGAATTCAGGCCTGCGCGCTGCCCAGGTCCAGCACAACGCCCTCGGCGCCGCCGATGGGCAGCACGTCGCAGTTGTCGCCAGGGCCGCCACGGTCGATCACGATGAAGCGCGCCGGCGCATTCAACGCGATCAGCGAGTGGTGCCAGACACCGCGCCGGTAGTTCACGCCCTGGCGGCCGTTGGTGATGAAGGCGCGCAGGTCGGCGGTTGCCACCTGTTCGCCCAGGGGGGCCACCACCACGATGAAGGGCTGTGCATCCAGCGGCATGAAGGCTTGGCTTCCCAGGGGGTGGCGCTCCATGCTGGTCAGCCGCAGGGGCAGCGCATAGGGCCGGGCATTGAACAGGTTGATCAGCCCATGGCCTTCGCTGCCGCCCGTGTCCACGCGGGCCAGGGCGTGGTAGCGCTCGGTCATGCCATCGTTGATGAGCAGCGGTGTGTGGCCTGTGCTGTCCAGGACCTCGCCAAACTCGGCAAAGGCCTCGGCGGTCAGCGGCTGGGCGCGCAGGCAAAGGCTGGCGGGGCGGGTCTCTGACAAGGTGTTCACGAAGTTTTGCCTCTTGTTTTCGTACTGGTAATACCAGTTTGCAGTTGGACCGGATTTTTGTCAAACCTCGGGGAATTAGTTTTGCTTGCGTTGAATTGGGGTAAATGCGAGTGCACATGGCCAAGCGCTGGGGGTACCGTTCGCTTCGTAATTTCATACCGGTAATACCAGTTGGTCGCAACTCCTCAACCAAGGACTCCCTGATGTCATCTCTTCCCGCATCTGCCGAGGTCGCCGGCGCGGCGCCGGCGCTGGCCAGCGAAACGCCGGCCGAGGCCGCCGTCTACCGCAAGGTGGCCTGGCGCCTGCTGCCCTTCATCATGGCCTGCTATGTGGCGGCCTACCTGGACCGGGTGAACGTGGGCTTCGCCAAGCTGCACATGCTGGCCGACCTGCAGTTCAGCGAGGCCATGTACGGCCTGGGGGCGGGGCTGTTCTTCATCGGCTACTTCTTCTTCGAGGTGCCCAGCAACATGCTGATGCACCGCATAGGCGCCAAGGCCACCATCTCGCGGATCATGATCATGTGGAGCCTGATCTCGGCGGCCATGATGTTCGTGAGCACGCCCACGCAGTTCTACGTGCTGCGCTTTCTGCTGGGCGCGGCCGAGGCGGGCTTCTACCCCGGCATGATCCTGTACATGACCTACTGGTTTCCGTCGTACCGGCGCGCCCGCATGGTGGCGCTGTTCATGTGCGCGATTCCGGTCTCGGGCATCCTGGGCGGCCCGCTGTCGGGCGGCATCATGGACCTGATGCAGGGCGTGGCGGGGCTGCGCGGCTGGCAATGGCTGTTCCTGCTCGAGGCCATTCCCTCGATGATTCTGGGCCTGGCCGTGCTCTGGTACCTGGACAACGGCATCCGCGCCGCACGCTGGTTGACCGAGGCGGAAAAGACCCTGCTGGAGCGCAACATCGCCCGCGAGAACGCCAGCAAGAGCGATAGCCATGTGACGCTGCGCGCGCTGTTCTCCGACCCGCGCATCATCAAGATGGCCCTGATCTGCTTTTGTACCGTCATGGGCCAGTACGGCCTCACGTTCTGGCTGCCCAGCCTGATCCGCCAGTCGGGCGTGGAGGGGGCCTTTCACATCGGCCTGCTGACGGCCGTGCCGTTCTCGGTGGCCGTGGTGTCCATGAACCTGGTCAGCCGCAGTTCGGACCGCATGCGCGAGCGCCGCTGGCACCTGATCGTGCCGTTCTGCGTGGGCGCAGCGGGCCTGATGCTGTCGGCCATCTTCAGCGGCAACGTCTATCTGTCGCTGGCCGCCCTGGCGCTGGCCGCGGGCGGCAGCCTGGCGACCTCTCCGCTGTTCTGGAGCCTGCCCACGGCCATCCTGTCCAGCGCGGGTGCGGCAGCCGGCATTGCGCTGATCAACTCCTTTGCCAACCTGGCCGGCTTCATCAGTCCCTACATGATCGGCCTCATCAAGGATGCGACACAGAGCACCAATGCCGCCATGTTCGTGCTGGCCGGCGTGCTGCTGTTCGGCGCCTTCCTGACCTATACGGTGCCGGCCAAGCTGGTCAACAAGTAGAGGCACCAACGCCGCACGACCACACGACCACACGACCACACGACCCACGACCATGCGGCAGCGGTGCGCAGTCGCTAAGATCAGCGCACCTGCCGCCCCCGACCCCGAGACCTGCCAACGCATGGAACCCAGCACCGCTTCCAGTCCTTCCGCCAGCACCGCCGTTGCCGGCAATGCCGCCCGCGTGATCCGCGAGTGGATCGAGGGCGGCGTGTATCCGGTGGGCGCGCTGCTGCCGTCGCAGCGCGACCTGTCGGAGCAACTGGGCATCAGCCGGACCTCGCTGCGCGAAGCGCTGTCCACGCTGCAGGGGCTGGGCCTGGTCGTGGCGCGGCCCGGCAAGGGCATGTACGTGACCGAGGCCACCGACGCCCCGGCCTCTGGCGCAGAGGCCTGGCGCTTTGCCGACTCGCATGCGCTCACCGATGTCTATCAGCTGCGCTATGCGCTGGAGGGCTTTGTCGCACGCCTGGCCGCCCTGGTGGTGCAGCCCGAAGACGTGGCGGCCCTGCAGGCCAACCTGCAGGCCATGCAGCAGAGCATCGAGCTGGCCGATTTCGTGCAGGCCACGCGCCTGGATTTCGAATTTCACCTGCAGATCGCCACCATCTCGGGCAACCATGCGATTGCCGACGTGCTGCGCGGCAGCGGCGAGGTCATGCAGGAAAGCCAGCGCCTGCCGTATTACAAGCGCGGCGCGCGCCATGCGACCGCCGAGGAGCATGCCGCCATCATCGAGGCCCTGTCCCAGGGCCGGCCCGAACTGGCGCAGCAGGCCATGGCCACGCACATCGTGCAGGCTGCCCAGCGTGCGGGCGTGCACTTTCCCACCGGCCTGTAGGCGCGCCGGCACGAGCCCGATCGGCCGGGTTTTTGGCCTTACCATCCTTGGCGCAACGCATTTTTTCCCTCTCTACAGACCGCCACGGATGCCGATCCATGACAAGCCAAGGAAATGAACTCTGCATACTGGCAGACGCCCTCGCTGCGCAGCGCGAAGGACTCTTGCAGACATGGCGCAAGGCCGTCAGGCGGGACCCGGCACTGACCGCCGGCGAGGCGCTTCCCCGCACCCAGTTGAACGATCACATTCCGGCCGTGCTGGCCGCGTTCGAGCAGCAATTGCGGGCCCTCGGCGGTGCCCCGGCAGGCGCTGCCGAGCCGCCGGTCGATGGCGAGCAGGCCGCCGCCCACGGCCTGCACCGCTGGCAACAGGGCTATGACCTGCATGAAGTCGTGCGCGAGCTGGGCCTGCTCAACGAAGTCATGGTGGCACAACTGGAGGCCTATGCCGAGGAGCATCCCGATGCGCATGGCGCCATGCCCGTTGCGCGCAAGGCCTGGGCCGCCACCTACACGCGCGACGTGCAGGACAGCAGCACCCAGTATTTCCGCCTGCAGCAGCAGGAGGCCGAGGGCCATGTGCGGGACCTGGAAGCGGCGCTGCATGACGTGAGCACGCTGGACCTGCAGCGCTCGCAACTGTGGGAGCAGGTCGCGCATGACCTGCGCAGCAACGTCGGCGTGGTGGCCAATGTGACGCATGGCCTGGGCATGCAGCATGCGCCGGCGCAGTCGCGCGAGAAACTCCTGCGCATGCTGGACCGCAACGTCCAGTCGCTGCGCCATCTGCTGGATGACGTGACGGAGCTGGCCAAGCTGCACGCCGGGCGCGAGCATCGCCAGCTGACCTCCTTTGACGCAGCCGAGGTGATCACCCATCTGTGCGAGGGGCTGCAGGCCCTGGCCAACGATCGCGGCCTGTACCTGCACCTGCAGGGGCCGGGCACGATGCCGGTGGAAGGGGATGCCTTGAAACTGCGCCGCATCGCGCAGAACCTGATACTCAACGCGCTCAAGTACACCCAGGAGGGCGGTGTCACGGTGAAGTGGGCTCTGGGCGATGGGGAGGACCGGCGCCGCTGGATGCTCTCCATCGGGGACACGGGCCCTGGCATGGCGCCTGCGGCGCCTTTGGTTGCCGCCCTCAAGCAGGCCACGGACATGGACCCTTCGGGCCACCTGGGGACGGCGGCGTCCGGGGAGGTCCGCACCGGGGGCGCGCCGCAGCAAGGCGGTGCGGCGGCCAGCTACCGCAGCGGCGCAGGCGAGGGGATCGGCCTGTCCATCGTCAAGCGGCTGGCGGAATTGCTGGACGCCACGATCGAGGTGCAGTCGGCCGCGCAGACCGGCACGACCTTTCTTCTGTTGTTTCCGCTGCGGTATGCCGACGAGTGACCGATAGCCGGGCCAGAAGATGAAAAAACGGGCACACAGGCCCGTCGTTTCGAGTGCGGGGTGCGGCCTGTGCCGCCGCCCCTGAGTCCGATGCTCAGGACTCTTCTTCCATCTGCGACTGCAGGTAGTTCTGGATGCCGACCTTGTCGATCAGGTCCAGCTGGGTTTCGAGGTAGTCGATGTGCTCCTCGGTATCGTCCAGGATCTTTTGCAGCAGATCGCGCGAGACATAGTCGCGCACGCTTTCGCAGTGGGCGATGCCGTCCTTGATGGTCTGCTGCGCGGTTTTCTCGCTGCTCAGGTCGCAAGCCAGGGCTTCGGGCACGTCCTCGCCGACTTGCAGCTTGCCCAGGTCCTGCAGGTTGGGCAGGCCGTCGAGCACGAAGATGCGGTCCATGAGCCAGTCGGCGTGCTTCATCTCGCCGATGGACTCCTTGTATTCCTTCTTGGCCAGCTTGTCGAAGCCCCAGTGCTTGTACATGCGGTAGTGCAGGAAGTACTGGTTGATGGCCGTCAGCTCGTTCTTGAGCTGGGCTTGCAGCCAGGTGATGACTTGTGCGTCGCCTTGCATGGGGAACTCCTTTGTTGTACGTGGGGGACCGCGCCGATCGCCGGCCGCTATAGGGGTGGATTGTCTAGGGTTTCTGCGTCAGATCAAGCAAACCCCTGTTATCGCGCATTGGCTGCTTATGAGGCGCGTTCTCGTTTGCGGGCCGGCTGCCGACGCGGCTGCGGGGTTGCTGCATTGCCTTGTCATATTTCGGCCCAAAATAGCCTCTTCAGGCCGGTGGCAGGCTGGTCAAGCCCGCAGGCCTGGAGACCAAGGATGTTCACATAGTTTTTGGCAATCGGATGAATTCAATCAATTCATTGGATCAATCGATTGCCTGGGCCTAGACTTCGTCCTGTGTTCACTCACCAACCACAAAGGAAACAGCAATGTCCGTGATCAACACCCAAATCAAGCCCTTCAAGACGCAGGCCTTCAAGAATGGCAAGTTCATCGAAGTGACCGAAAAGGACGTCCTGGGCAAGTGGGCCGTGTTCTTCTTCTACCCCGCTGACTTCACCTTCGTGTGCCCCACCGAACTGGGCGACGTGGCCGACCATTACGACGAACTGCAAAAGCTGGGCGTGGAAGTCTTCTCCGTGTCCACCGACACCCACTTCGTGCACAAGGCATGGCACGACACGTCGGACACCATCCGCAAGATCAAGTACACGATGCTGGGCGACCCCACCTGGGAAATCAGCAACAACTTCGAAGTCCTGCGTCCCGGCCAGGGCCTGGCTGACCGCGGCACCTTCATCGTCGATCCCGATGGCGTGATCCAGGCCGTGGAAATCACCGCCGAAGGCATTGGCCGCAACGCCGTCGATCTGCTGCGCAAGGTCAAGGCTGCCCAGTACGTCCGCAACCACCCCGGTGAAGTCTGCCCCGCCAAGTGGGAAGAAGGCGACAAGACCCTGGCTCCGTCGCTCGACCTGGTCGGCAAGATCTAAGCGGTACACCGCTTCCTGTTCACAGTTGAACTGTTGAAGACGCCCGGGTGCCTGGCGCCCGGGCTTTTTTTTCCGAAAATTCGTATTTCCCTAGGAGTCCGACATGCTTGACAACAACCTGAAAGCCCAATTGCAGGCCTACCTGGAGCGCCTGCAGCGTCCGGTGGAGCTGGTGGCTTCGCTGGATGACAGCCAGGGTGCGCGCGAGCTGAAGGAACTGCTGCTGGAAATCCGCGAGCTGAGCGACAAGATCACCGTCGTCGAGCACAACGACGCCGAGGTGCGCAAGCCCTCGTTCCTGATCACCAATCCCGGCGTGGACAGCGGCGTGCGTTTCGCCGGCGTCCCCCTGGGCCATGAATTCACCTCACTGGTGCTGGCCCTGCTGCAGGTCGGCGGCCATCCGTCCAAGGAATCGGCCGAGCTGCTGGAGCAGGTGCGCAATATCGACGTGCCGCTGCACTTCGAGACCTATTACTCGCTGTCCTGCCACAACTGTCCCGACGTGGTGCAGGCGCTGAACCTGATGTCCGTGCTCAACCCCAAGATCAGCCATACCGCCATCGACGGCGGGCTGTTCCAGAAGGAAGTCGAGCAGCGCGAAGTCATGGGCGTGCCCACCGTCTTTGTGAACGGCGAGCGCTTCGGCCAGGGCCGCATGGAGCTGGCCGAGATCGTGGCCAAGGTCGATACCGGCGCCGCTTCGCGTGAAGCGGCCAAGATTTCCGCCAAGGATGCCTTCGACGTGCTGATCGTCGGCGGCGGCCCGGCCGGCGCGGCGGCTGCCATCTATGCGGCACGCAAGGGCATCCGCACCGGCATCGCCGCCGAGCGCTTCGGTGGCCAGGTGCTGGATACCGTGGACATCGAGAACTTCATCTCGGTCTCCAAGACCGAAGGCCCGCAACTGGCCGCCGCCATGGAGCGCCATGTGCGCGACTACGAGGTGGACATCATGAACCTGCAGACGGCGTCCAAACTGATTCCGGCCGCCACGGAAGGCGGGCTGATCGAGGTGCAGACCGCCTCGGGCGCCAGCCTCAAGGCCAAGACGGTCATCCTCTCGACCGGCGCGCGCTGGCGCAACATGAACGTGCCGGGCGAGGACAAGTACCGCACCAAGGGCGTGACCTACTGCCCGCACTGTGACGGTCCCTTGTTCAAGGGCAAGAATGTGGCCGTCATCGGCGGCGGCAACTCGGGCGTGGAAGCGGCCATCGACCTGGCCGGCATCGTGCGCAGCGTGACGCTGCTGGAGTTCGCCAGCGAGCTCAAGGCCGACGCCGTGCTGCAAAAGAAGCTGCGCAGCCTGCCCAACGTCACGGTCATCCTCAACGCCCAGACCACCGAGGTCAACGGCGATGGCAAGAAGGTCACCGGCCTGACCTACAAGGACCGCACGACGGAAGAGGTCAAGACCGTGGCGCTGGAAGGCATCTTCGTGCAGATCGGCCTGCTGCCCAACACCGACTGGCTCAAGGGCACGGTGGAGCTGACACGCTTCGGCGAGATCGTGATCGACGCCAAGGGCCACACCAGCGTGCCCGGCGTGTTCGGCGCAGGTGACTGCACCAACGTGCCGTACAAGCAGATCATCATCGCTGCCGGTGCCGGCTCCACGGCTGCGCTGTCGGCCTTCGACCACCTGATCCGCCACTGACCAGCCATTGACCAGTTGCTGCTCCGCCATGGCGCGGAGCAGGCGGAGAAAGGGCCCGGATGCCATGGCATCCGGGCCCTTTTTTCATCGCCCTGCCAGGGGCAAAACACCTGGCGCAGCAAGGGGAGGGTGGGGCTATTTTTCATGCCCGCGTCTTCAGGCGCGGGCCTTGTCGCTGTGGGTGTCGCACAGATAGCTGCCTGGCGGCACGCGGCGCCAGCAGGGTTTGTTCCGGGGACCATGCGCCAGATCAAACCAATAAATGAGAACTATTCGCATATAATTTTTCTTCATCCAGCCAGCACATGACGCGCCAACGGCTGGCGGGCCACCCGCCAGCCGTTGCAAGCAGAAGCCAGCTCTCGCACATCCATGTTGATCAGAGAGAGAGGGCTTCGCAATGGCTTACGACTTCGCAATGCAATCAAGCGCCCGGCGGGCGCGTCATCCCCTGGCCGCCGCCTGCGCGCTGCTGTGCGCCTCCGCTGCCCTGGCCCAGGATCCGGGGCAGGCCGCCGCAAACGTTGCAAATGCCGGGGATGCCGACACGCAATTGCTGGCGCAGGCCGCGTCCGGGGCACGGACCCGTGCCCCGGCCCTCAAGGAGATGGTGATCAGCGCCTCGCGCGAGGTGCAGGACCCTGACACCCTGCCCATGAGCATCGACGTGATCGACGCCGGCCGCATGGAACGCGAGCAGGCCAGCGACATCCGCGAGATGGTCAACCTGCTGCCCAATGTCGAAGTGCCGCGCGCCCCGGCGCGCTTCTCGCTGGCGACCTCGTCGGCCGGGCGTGACCAGAACAGCGGCTTCAACATCCGTGGCCTGGACGGCAACCGCGTGCTCATGCTGGTCGATGGCGTGCGCCTGCCGCGCAGCTACAGCTTCAGCGCCAACAGCTTCGGCCGCGACTACCTGGACCTGGGCCTGGTGCAGCGCGTGGAAATCCTGCGCGGCTCCACGCCGGCGCTCTATGGATCGGACGGCATGGGCGGCCTGGTCAACTTCGTGACCGTGCAGCCGGACGATCTGCTGGGCAAGGACAAGCGCATAGCCGGCCGCGTGGCTGCCGGCTATGACGGCTCGGACAACGGCCGCAAGCTGGGCGCCACCGTGGCGGGCCGTGCCAGCCCCGAATGGGCATGGCTGCTGTCGGCGGGCCTGGGCCGCTCGCACGCGCTGGAGAACATGGGCACGAACAACGTGACGGGCGCGGCGCGCACCACGCCCAATCCCGAGAAAGACCGCAGCGAGTCGCTGATGGGCCGCCTGGTCTTCACGCCCAGTGCCGTGCAAAAGCATGTCTTCACCTTCGAGAACGTGGACAAGCGCGCCGACTACGCCCTGCTGTCCGCGCGCTCGGCTACCGTGGCCAATTCCGACTCGCGCACCGACATGAAGCGCTGGCGGGCCAGCTGGCAGGGCCAGTGGCAGCAACTGGGCACGGCGCTGGCCGACGAACTGCAGCTGATGGCCAGCTACCAGAAGTCCGACGCGCGCGAATTCGTCACCGAGACGCGCATCGGCCTGCCCTACCGCGAGCGCGACGTGACCTATGACGAGGACGCGATCCAGCTGCACGCCCAGGCCAGCCGCCTGCTGCGCTGGAGTTCTTCGGCCAGCGGCAAGTTCACCTACGGGCTGGACTACCTCCGCAACAAGGTGGTAAACGCGCAAAACGGCATCACGCCGCCCGTGGGCGAGAGCTTCCCGCTCAAGCGCTTCCCCGACACCACCGAAAGCGCCACCGCCCTGTTCGCCCAGGCCGAACTGCACAGCGGCCCCTGGAGCGTGACCCCGGGCCTGCGCGCCGAGCACTACAGCATCAAGCCCCGGCAGAACGGCTTTGTGCCCACCGTGGTCAGCAACTCGGACTCCGCGCTCTCGCCCAAGCTGGGCGTGATGCTGCAGGCCAGCCCGGTCTGGTCGGTCTATGGCAACTATGCGGCGGGCTTCCGGGCGCCCAACGCCGGGCAGATCAATGCCTTCTTCGAGAACCCGGTGGCGTTCTACCGGAACATTCCCAACCCCAATCTGCGGCCCGAAAAGAGCCAGACCTTCGAGCTGGGCCTGCGCGGGCGCATGGACAGGCTGCGCCTGGACGCCGCCGTGTTCACGGGGCGCTACAAGGACTTCATCGTTGACCAGCAACTGGTTGCGGGCCAGCCCGGCAACGCGGCCAACCCCGCCATCTACCAGTCCATCAACGTGGGCCGTGCCCGCATCAGCGGCTTCGAACTCAAGGCCGACTACGACTGGGGCCGCTGGGCCGGCGGCGACTGGCAGACGCGCCTGGCCTATGGCTATACCGACGGCAAGGACACGCAGTCCGACAAGCCGCTGGACACCATCTCGCCCCAGCAACTGGTGCTAGGCGTGCGCTATGAGCGCTCTGCCGTGGGCGTGCAGTTCAACGTCTCGCACTGGAGCGGCAAGAAGGCCGGCGACGTGTCCAACGGCAACGCCGCCTGGCTCAGCCCCTCGGCCACCGTCGCCGACCTGAGCGCCCAGTGGCGCATACGTCCCGACCTGCGCCTGAACGCCGGCATCTACAACCTGACCGACAAGAAGTACTGGCGCTGGGCCGATGTGCGCGGCCTGGCTGCCAGCACGGCGATTGCCGACGCCTACAGCCAGCCCGGCCGCCATGTGCGGGTGTCGATGGTCAAGGATTTCTGAAGCATGCGCCTGTGGCGCGGGCGCATGCATGTGCAACGCTGCCAACTGAAACGCAAGGAGAACCCCATGCATCCATCCAAGAGTGAGAGCCTTGCCCAGGACGAGGAATACCTGCTGCCCGAGAACGAGGCCGCGCTGGCTGCCACGCTGGCCCTGATGACCGGCTTCGGCCACGGCTGCTGCGACACCCATAGGCCGGCCATGGCCGCCCGGGTGGCCGAGCAGCTCGAAAACCTGGCCTGCGCGGGCGGCTTGTCCCATGACATGCGCGCCCTGCTGGGGCGGCTGCAGCAACGCTGGCAGGCAGTGGCCGATGCGGGCGCGCCATCGCGCTCGCACCGCGCCGTGCCCGATGCCGGAGTCGCCCTGCCTGGAGTCCATGCAGCCCAGCCGGTGCCCCATGCGCTCTGGCACGCACCGCTGGACACCCTGCAATGAGCAGCGCCGTCCACGATGCCGAGGAGGGCGGGCTCCTGATTCCCGTCGATGCTCCCGCAGTCCGCCAACGCTTTGCGCGGGCGCGCCAGGGTGGCCTGCGCGCCAAGGAGGCCGCCGATTCCCTGGGCCTGCCGGAAGGCGCCGCCATTGCCGCGCATGCGGGCCAGCATGAGGGCAGCCTCCAGGCCGTGCCGCTGCGCGCCGAATGGCTGGCCATCCTGAAGGGTTTGCAGGACTGCGGCCCCGTGATGGCGCTGACGCGCAACGAGTCCACGGTCCACGAAAAGACGGGGGTCTACCAGAAGCTTTCGGCCAACGGCGGCGTGGGCCTTGCCCTGGGCCGCGACATCGACCTGCGAATGTTCTTTGCCCAATGGCATGCCGGCTATGCCGTGACCGAGCAGCCTGCCCAGGCCGGCAGGCCAGCCATGCGCAGCCTGCAGTTCTTCAATGCGCAGGGCCGTGCCGTGCACAAGGTCCATGCGCGCGAGTCCACCGACCTGCTGGCATGGGAGGCGCTGGTGCAGCGTTTCGCCGAGCCCAGCGCTGGTTACCTGTTCCGCCATGCCCGCCCGCGTGCGCTGCCGCAGGCCGACGAGGCCATCGACGTGCCCGGCCTGAGCACTGCCTGGGCCGCCATGCAGGACACGCATGAATTCTTCGATCTGCTGCGCCGGTTTGGCGCCGAGCGCCAGCAGGCCTTCCGCCTGGTGCCCGGCCACTGCGCGCGGCTGGCGCCCGAGTCCGTTGCCCAGTTGCTGGGCGATGCGGCCGTGGACGGCCTGCCCATCATGGTCTTCGTGGACAGCGGCGGCTGCATACAGATCCACACCGGCCCCGTGCACAACATCCAGCCCATGGACACGCCCGGCGGCGCACAGTGGATCAATGTGATGGACTCGGATTTCAACCTGCATCTGCGCTGCGACCTGATCGCCAGCGTCTGGGCCGTGCAAAAGCCCACGGCCGATGGCGTGGTCACCTCGGTCGAGGCCTTCGATGCCCAGGGCGACCTGATGGCCATGTTCTTTGGCGAGCGCAAGCCGGGCCGGGCCGAGCTGCCGGGTTGGCGCGAACTGGTGGCAGGCCTGCCGCGCCTGGCAGCGCAGGCGCTGGCCTGAGCGCACCCAGGCCCTGAAAACAAAGATCCGGCCCTGCGTCGGGCCGCGTCAGAGGTGCACGGTGGCAGCCACCAGCTTGCCCACCAGCGGACGCACCACCATCACGCAGACAAAGGCCACGGGCATGGCCAGCACATAGGCCTGTATCACGCGCCGCAGGTAGTCGGCGCCCAGGCCGCTGTTGGCGCCGACGATGGCGCAGCACATCAGAAACGCCATGATTGCCGACATATAGAAGGCAAAGACGATGGGTGCGAAGCGGCGGTGCAGCTTGCGGCTGCGGGGGGCTGCAGGGGAAATGGAGGCAGAGGTAGATGCGGAGGTAGGAGGCATGGACACGGATCCGGTCAGGCCGCTTGTCGATTCGGCGCGGCAAGTGCAGGACTGTAGGCAAGGCCCGTGCTGCCGTGTAGAGGGCTGCAGCTTGGTGCACTCGTAAGCTATATTGATGAATTGATTTTTCATCCATAGTTTTTTGTGCCTAATCTGCGCTCCATCGAGACCTTCGTCAAAGCCCTGGAAGGCGGCTCCATTGCCTCGGCTGCGCGCCAGCTGGGCATTTCTCCGGCGGCGGCCAGCCAGAACATCGCCCGGCTGGAGCGCGAGCTGGGCACGCGGCTGATCACGCGCACCACGCGATCCATGGCGTTGACCGAGGCGGGCGAGCGCTATCTGGCGCGCGTGGGCCCCGTGCTGCAGGAACTGGAAAAAGCGCAGTCCGACCTGTCCCAGCTGCACGGCGAGTTGCAGGGCCGGCTGCGCATCGCCTGCATGGCAGCCTTTGGCCGCCATGTGCTGGCACCGCTGCTGCCGGCCTTTGCCGCGCAGCATCCCCGGCTGGAGCTGGAGTTGCTGGTGGTGGATAGGCAGGTGGATGTGCTCAAGGAAGACGTGGACATCAGCGTGCGTTACCGCGATGTGCTGGAGCCCGGCATGGCCGTGCGCCAGCTGGCGGCCGTGCCGCGCGTGCTGTGCGCATCACCGGCCTATCTGCAGGCCCATGGCAGGCCACGGACGGCCCAGGATCTGCTGGACCATGCCTGCCTGCTGTACCGGCGCGAGGCAGATGGCCGCTTCATGCGCTGGCCGTTTTCACGCGACGGCAAGCGCGTGGACCCGCAGCTGCGCGTGACCGCCATCGCCAGCGACGTGGATGCCCTGACCGAGATGGCCGTGGCCGGGGGCGGCATTGTCTGGATCGGCAGCTTCATTGCCCACCGCTACATGCGCGAAGGACTGCTGCAGCCGCTGGCCCTGGGCCCGGCGCGCAAGGGGCAGCTGCATTTCGAGGACACCACGCTGGATTTCTTCGCCTGCTTTCGCGACCGCCAGTACGTGCCGACCAAGGTGCGTGCCCTGGTGGACTACCTGGTCGAGACGCTGCCGCAGCAGCCCATGCTGCGCTGGAACGTCCCGGCCTGAGCAGCGCAGGGGAGGCTAGTGCCCCAGGTGCTGGGGCAGCACCTCCTGCAGGATGGTGGTGGCGATTTCCTCGATGGACTTGGTCGTGCTCGACAGCCACGGTATGCCGCTGCGGCGCATCATGGATTCGGCCTCGGCCACCTCGTAGCGGCAATTGACGAGGCTGGCGTACTTGGAGTCGGGCCGGCGTTCGTTGCGGATGCTGGACAGGCGCTGCGGATCGATGGTCAGGCCGAACAGCTTCTTGCGCGAGGGCACCAGGGCGGGCGGCAGCTGCTTGCGCTCGAAATCCTCGGGGATCAGCGGGTAGTTGGCCACCTTGAGGCCGAACTGCATGGCCAGGTACAGGCTGGTGGGGGTCTTGCCGCTGCGCGACACACCGACCAGGATCACGTCGGCGCCCGTCAGGTCCTGGTGGGTCTGGCCGTCGTCATGGGCCAGCGTGTAGTTGATGGCCTCCATGCGCTCCAGGTACTCCTTGCTCTCGCTGATGTCGGCGAAGCGGCCCACGCGGTGCAGCGATTTCTGGCCCAGCTCCAGCTCCAGCGGCCGCACGAAGGTGCCGAACATGTCGAACACCTTGCCCTTGCACTGGCTCTCGATCAGGTCGAGCATGTCCTGGTTGACCAGGGTGGTGAAGACGATGGGCTTGTGGCTTTCCGACTCGGCCACATGGTTGATCTGGCGCACTGCCTGGTGCACCTTGTCCATGGTGTCCACGAAGGGGATGCGGACCAGGCGCGACTTGGTGTCGAACTGGGCCATGATGGCCGTGCCGAAGGTCTCGGCTGTAATGCCAGTGCCATCGGAGATGACGAAGATGGTGTGGGTGTGCATGGTGGTCGGACTCTGGACAGGGGGGCTGCCGTCGGTTCACGGCAAACGCCTACAATGGCGCCCATTATTCCCAATTTCCCATCCATGCTCGCTGCCGGCCTCCAACCAGAACAGCAAAGCCTCGCGCATGCCTGCGTGGATGGATCGACCGTGCCCGGCTTTGGCAGCCGGGGCGGCGCACGACGGTTTTCAACTTCTGGAGCTTTCCCATGTCTCAACTGTTCGAGGCCACCGCCCTCGTCGTTCCGTTTGAACAACTGAGGATGACCGATGTCGAGTCCGTAGGCGGCAAGAACGCCTCGCTCGGCGAAATGATCTCGCAGCTGCCGCAAGGCGTGCGCGTTCCCACGGGCTTTGCCACCACGGCCCACGCCTTCCGCCAGTTCCTGGCCCACGACGGCCTGGCCGACAAGATCAGTGCCAAGCTGGCCGCCCTGGACGTGGAAGATGTCCGCGCCCTGGCCCAGGTGGGTGCCGAAATCCGTGCCCTGGTCGAGAACCAGCCCTTCCCGGCCGATCTGGAGCAGGCCATCCGCGAGGAATTCGTGCGCCTGCAGGGCGGCAACGAGGCAGCCTCGTTCGCCGTGCGCTCCTCGGCCACGGCCGAAGACCTGCCCGACGCTTCGTTCGCCGGCCAGCAGGAAACCTTCCTGAACGTGGTGGGCATCGAGTCGGTGCTGCACAAGATGAAGGAAGTGTTCGCCTCGCTGTACAACGACCGCGCCATCTCCTACCGCGTGCACAAGGGCTTTGCCCACGACGTGGTGGCCCTGTCGGCCGGCGTGCAGCGCATGGTGCGTTCCGACCTGGGCGCGGCCGGCGTGATGTTCACCATCGACACCGAATCGGGCTTCGAGGAAGTCGTCTTCATCACCTCCAGCTACGGCCTGGGCGAGACCGTGGTGCAGGGCGCCGTCAATCCTGACGAGTTCTATGTGCACAAGCCCATGCTCAAGGCCGGCAAGAAGGCCCTGATCCGCCGCAACCTGGGCTCCAAGCTGATCCAGATGGTCTTTGCCTCGCCCGAGGAAAAGGCCGCCAGCGGCAAGCTGGTCAAGACCACCGACGTGGCCCATGAGCTGCGCAACCGCTACTCGCTGTCCGACGAGGACGTGCAGCAGCTGGCCCACTATGCCCTGGTCATCGAGCAGCACTATGGCCGCCCCATGGACATCGAGTGGGGCAAGGACGGCACGGACGGCCAGCTCTACATCCTGCAGGCCCGCCCCGAGACCGTGAAGAGCCAGGCCAAGGGTCAGGCCGAGCAGCGCTACGCCCTCAAGGGCACGGGCAATGTGCTGGCCGAAGGCCGCGCCATTGGCCAGAAGATCGGCACGGGCCCCGTGCGCCTGGTCAATGACATCGCCAACATGGACCAGGTCCAGCCCGGCGACGTGCTGGTGACCGACATGACCGATCCCAACTGGGAGCCGGTGATGAAGCGCGCCTCGGCCATTGTCACCAACCGTGGCGGCCGTACCTGCCACGCGGCCATCATTGCGCGCGAACTGGGCATTCCGGCCGTGGTCGGCTGCGGCAATGCCACCGACCTGCTCAAGGACGGCACCCTGGTCACCGTCAGCTGCGCCGAAGGCGATACCGGCAAGATCTACGACGGCCTGATCGAGACCGAGATCACCGAAGTGCAGCGTGGCGAGATGCCCGCCATCAAGACCAAGATCATGATGAACGTGGGCAACCCCCAGCTGGCCTTCGACTTCGCCCAGCTGCCCAACGAGGGCGTGGGCCTGGCCCGCCTGGAGTTCATCATCAACAACAACATCGGCGTGCACCCCAAGGCCATCCTGGACTACCCCGCCGTCGATGCCGACCTCAAGAAGGCCGTCGAGTCCGTGGCCCGCGGCCATGCCTCGCCCCGTGCCTTCTATGTGGACAAGGTTGCCGAAGGCGTGGCCACGATTGCCGCCGCCTTCTGGCCCAAGCCCGTCATCGTGCGCATGTCGGACTTCAAGTCCAACGAGTACCGCAAGCTCATCGGCGGCAGCCGCTACGAGCCCGAGGAAGAGAACCCCATGCTGGGCTTCCGTGGCGCCGCGCGCTACATCTCCGAGGACTTCGGCGAGGCCTTCCGCATGGAGTGCGAGGCACTGCGCCGCGTGCGCGAGGACATGGGCCTGACCAACGTGCAGATCATGATTCCCTTCGTGCGCACGCTCAAGCAGGCCGAGCGCGTCACCCAGCTGCTGGCGGCCAACGGCCTCAAGCGCGGCGACAACGAACTCAAGCTCATCATGATGTGCGAGGTGCCCTCCAACGCCATCCTGGCCGACGAGTTCCTCGAGTTCTTCGACGGCTTCTCCATCGGCTCCAACGACCTGACCCAGCTGACGCTGGGCCTGGACCGCGACTCCGGCCTGGAGCTGCTGGCTGCCGACTTCGACGAGCGCGACCCCGCCGTGCGCAAGATGCTGTCGCGCGCCATCAAGGCCTGCCTGGACCAGGGCAAGTACGTGGGCATCTGCGGCCAGGGCCCTTCGGACCACCCGGACTTCGCCCAATGGCTGGCTGACGAAGGCATTGCCTCCATCTCGCTGAATCCCGACAGCGTGGTCGCCACCTGGCAGCGCCTGGCGCAGTAAGGGCTGGCAGCGTCGCCATGCATACGCCGAAAGCGCACTTGCATGACGACGCGGTCGGGGGACCGTCCGAAGGCGAGACCTTCGCCCCCGACCTGCACGACATCCGCCATCTGTGGCTCAAGGCCGTGCTGTTCGCGGTCTGGGTGGCCGTCTCCTTTGGCGCCTGCTACTACGCGCGCGACCTGCAGGCGCTGATGCCCGACTGGCCGCTGGCCTACTGGTTCGCGGCCCAGGGGGCAGTCCTGATGTTCCTGGCCATCGTCATCGTCTATTGTTTGTCCATGGACCATTTCGAGCGCCGCGAGGCCCGGGCCGCTTTTGCGACGGCACCGGCTCCCGCATCCCCATCGGCCGATACGCAACCGTCCGCACCGCCATCGCCTCCCGGCCATGGCTGAGCGAGCACCGCTGACGGCGGCCTCCCACTGGCGGCTGCACCGCATCGTGGCCCTGTACACGCTGGGCGTGCTGGGTTTTCTGGCCCTCATGTTCTGGGCCGAGCAGCAAGGCCTGTCGCGCCACTGGATAGGCCCCATCTTCCTGTTCTTCACCGTCATGGTCTATGCGGCCATCGGCGTGTACCTGCGCACCAGCGACCCCGAGGAGTACTACGTCGCGGGCCGGCGCATTCCGCCCTTCTACAACGGCATGGCGGCTGCGGCGGACTGGGTCAGCGCGGCCTCGTTCATCAGCCTGTCGGGGGCGCTGTACCTGCAGGGCTTTGCCGGCGTGCCGGGCCAGGCCGGCGGACTGGCCTACCTGCTGGGCTGGACGGGCGGCTTTTGCCTGGTCGCCATGCTGATCGCGCCGCACCTGCGGGCGATGAAGCTCTACACCATTCCCGATTTCTTCCAGCAGCGCTACGGCGGGCGCTGGCCGCGCGTGATCGCGGCGCTGGCGGCCGTGATCTGCTCGTTCACCTATGTGGTGGCGCAGATCTACGGCGTGGGGCTGATCGCCTCGCGGCTGACGGGCGTGCAGTTCGAGATCGGCATCATGCTGGGCCTGGGCGGCGTGCTGCTGTGCTCCTTCCTGGGCGGCATGCGCGCCATCACCTGGACCCAGGTCGCGCAGTACGTGGTGATCCTGCTGGCCTTTCTGATCCCCGTGTCCTGGCTGGCCTACCGGCAGATGGGCAATCCCGTGGCGCCGCTGGCCTATACGGCCCAGCTCAGCCAGATTGCGGAGATGGAGCAGCGCCTGCTGGACTCGCCGGCCGAGCAGGAGGTGATCGCCGCCTACCGCCTGCGCGCCGAGGTGCTGGAGGACAAGCTCAAGGACGTGCCGCGCGTTCTGGCCGCCGAGCGCCAGGCGCTGGCCGAGCGCATACGCGATCTGCGCACGCGCAGCGGCGATATCGGCGCCATCATGGCCGCCAGCCGCGAACTGGCCGCCATGCCGCGTGACGAAGCGGCCGCGCGCGCGCTGTGGACACGCCAGCTGCAGGAAATGCGCGAGCGCGAGAAGCCGCTGGGCGGCATTCCGCTGCACAGCCTGCCATTCGCCGGCAACCCCGATGGATCGTCCCAGGAGCAGCAGATCTACGAGGACAGCCGGCGCAACTTCCTGGCGCTGATGTTCTGCCTCATGGCCGGCACGGCCGGCCTGCCGCATTTGCTCACGCGCTACTACACGGCGCCCTCGGTGTCGGGGGCGCGGGCCTCGGTGGGCTGGACGCTGTTCTTCATCGGCGTGCTGTACATGAGCGCGCCGGCCCTGGCCGTGCTGGTCAAGTTCGAGGTCATGAACAACCTCGTGGGCATCCGCTTTGACGAGCTGCCCAACTGGATGGCGCAGTGGGCCAGGGTGGATGCCTCCTTGCTGGCCGTGGAGGATGTCAACGGCGACGGCGTGCTGCAGTTCGGCGAGATCCGCATGGGCGCCGACCTCATCATGCTGGCCACGCCCGAGCTGGGCGGCATGCCCTACGTGGTCTCCGGCCTGGTGGCGGCCGGCGGCCTGGCTGCGGCGCTGTCCACGGCCGATGGACTGCTGCTGACCATCAGCAACGCGCTGGTGCGCGACCTGTACTTTCGCGAGCGCCGCCGCCGCGCCTCGCCCGAGCAGCGCGTGATCCTGTCCAAGTTCGCGCTGCTGGTGATGGCGCTGTCGGCCGCCTTCGTGGCCTCGCGCCGTTCCTCGGACATCCTGCCCATGGTCACGGCATCGTTCTCGCTGGCGGCCTCGGCCTTCGTGCCGGCCATGGTGCTGGGCATCTTCTGGCGTGGCACCACGCGCCGGGGCGCCGTGGCCGGCATGCTGGCCGGGCTGGGCGTCACGCTGTACTACATGGTCTCGCATGTGCCGGCACTGCAGCCCGTGCTGCCCGAAGCGCTGCACGCGCGCCTGTGGTGGGGCATACAGCCGATTTCATCGGGCGTCTTCGGCGTGCCGGCCGGCCTGCTGGTGACCTGGCTGGTCAGCTGCCTGGACCCGCGCCGCCGGGCGCCGGCGCGTTCCATGCCCGCAAAAGCGTCCTGACGGGCAGAGGCCGCCGGGCGGGAGGATGGTCATTTTCTGCCCCGTTTTTGCGCTTTTGGCAGATCTGGATCATTGCCGGCCCCACTGAAGCCCGTGCGTGCTGGAAAACCCGCTTTTGGGAGCCGGAGGCTCATGACACGCTGCGAGCCGTGTCCGATCCGATCCCTTGCAGAGAATCCCGTCCGCCATGCATTTTGTGAAAACGTCCGCCGGCCAACAGGCATTCAAGGAACGCCATGCCGATCTCTCGCCCCGGTTGCGCTCGGCCTTTTTGCTGTTTGACGGGCAACGCAGCCTGGCGCAGGTGCTGCAGGCCGTCGCCGGCATGGGCGTGACGCAGGACGAGATCCTGGCGCTGGTGGAGCGCGAATGGCTGGCACCGCGCGACGCGGCCGAGCCCCGGCTGGGCGTGGTGGCCGTTGCGGTGCCTTCGGTCCCTGCCGCGCCTGCTGCAGCGGCTTCTTCCACGGATTCGGCTGGCGATGCCCCCGCGCAGTCCGAGCCATCGCTGGCCGTGCGCTATCGCAACGCCTATCCGCTGGCCGTGGCCATCACGGCCAACCTGGGCCTGAAGGGGTTCCGGCTCAACCTTGCCGTGGAAGCGGCCATGGGCTACGACCAGCTGGTGGCATTGGCGCCGCGCCTGCGCGAGGCTGCCAGTCCTGCCAGCTACCTGCCGCTGCACGAGGCGCTGTTCGGCAAGGCACCTTGAATGAGGAATGGCCCCCACGCTCGCCGAGGGTGCGCTTTTCATCTTGGGGCGGCGCGGCAATGAAAAAGGGCAAGGCGCCTTCGCACCTTGCCCTTGCATGAACCTGTGGGTGCAGGCTCAGACGGCCAGCAGCTCCACGTCGAACTTCAGCGTGGCGTTGGGGGGGATCACGCCGCCGGCGCCGCGGGCGCCATAGCCCAGCTCGGCCGGGATGATCAGGGTGCGCTGGCCGCCCACCTTCATGCCTTGCACGCCTTCGTCCCAGCCCTTGATCACCATGCCGCCGCCCAGGGGGAAGACGAAGGGATCGTTGCGGTCCTTGCTGGAGTCGAACTTGGCGCCCTGCACGCCGTTGTTGTAGAGCCAGCCCGTGTAGTGCACGGTCACGCTGCGGCCGCGCTGGGCTTCGGCGCCGTCGCCCACGACGGTGTCTTCATACTGCAGGCCGGATGCGGTGGTGGTGAAAGCCATGGTGGTATTCCTTGAGAGAGAAACGGTAGGGGGAAAGGAGACGACCCGGCGGGCCGGTGGCCCTGCGCGGGAAGAGGCCGTGGCGCCTGGTTCCGCGCCCGGCCTGACATCACTTCTTGGCGCGCGCGGCCACCCAGCGGTTGGCAAAGGCCTGCACATCGGACAGGCGCTTGAGCAGGTCCTGGCCGGCCAGCGTCACGGTGTAGCCGTCGGAGCCATGCTCCAGCAGCCCGCACTCGCGCAGCTCCTTGATGCGGGTGTTCAGCGTGTTGGGCGTGATGCCGCCCACGCTGTCTTGCAGCAGTCGAAAGGTCTGAGGATGGCCGTCACGCAGCGCCCACAGCACGCGCAACGCGTAGCGGCATTCGAGTTTCTCGAACAGCTGGTTGATGGCGGCGTTTTCCTTGGAGCTCATGACGCTTCTCCTTGCGCAATGGTGTGGGTGAGCCGGCGGGTGCGTCCGGGTGGGACGCGCGCCGAGCCAAGTCCCGGGGAACTATAGCTCTGGATCCATTCTGCTACAAGTTTGGTAGCTCAAAACCCACAGCGGCAATGCCCCACGCTAGAGGAATACGCGTATGACCAAGCCAGTGTTGCAGGCCCGCCACGTGGCCTGCCCGCTGCGCGGCGGTTTCTCAGCTCTTGAGTTTGAGCAGATAGGTCATCACGCTGGCCGTGGTGTGCTCCAGCTCCAGAAAGCCGTTGAAATCGCGGCCCGCCTGCCAGGAAGGCTCCCAGCGGTTCTGGCGCAGGGCGCGTTGCCAGCTCTCGTGCTGCGTGGCCTGCTCCACGGCGCCCAGCAGGGCCTGGGCACGTGCGGCGCTGACCTGCTTGCCGGTGAAGACGGCGCGCCAGTTGGCCATGTCCGCATCCAGCCCCTGCTCGCGGAACGAGGGCAGGCCGAACAGGCTGCGGCGCGAGGACACGCCGATGGCGCGCAGCTTGCCGCTGGCCAGCGCCTCGCTGAACTCGCTGTAGCCGGACACGCCCATGCGCGCATCGCCCTTGAGCAAGGCCTCCACCACCTGGGCGCCGCCAGGAAAGGGCTTGTAGACCAGTTGCTCGGGCGCCGCCTTGGCCGCGCGCGTGAGCAGGCCGGCGAACATGTGGTCCACGCCACCGGCCGAGCCACCCGCAAACGACTGGTGGGCCAGGTCGCTGCGCAGCGCGGCCACCAGGTCCTTGGCATTGCGGATGGGGGAGTCGGCCGGTACGGCCACGACCAGGTAATCGCTGGTCAGGCGGGCAATCGGCTGCACATGCGACATGTTGACGGCCGGCTTTTGCAGTGCCACCGCACCGACCATCACCATGCCGCCGATCAGCAAGGCGTCGGGGTCCTTGCCATGGCGCTCGGCAAACTGGGCCAGGCCGATGGTGCCTCCCTTGCCGCCCACGTTTTCATACTCCACGCGCTCGGCCGCGCCGCTGGCCACCAGGGCCGCGCCCAATGCGCGGCCGGTCTGGTCCCAGCCGCCGCCGGCATTGGCCGGAATGACGATGCGCAGGCTGGTCGCCACGCGCTGGGCGCTGCCGGCAGCCCGTGGCGCATGGGCTGCAGGTGCTGCCGCTGGCGGTGCGGCATGGGCCAGAGGAGAGCACAGCATGGCCAGGGCAGCGCCCTGGGCCAGCATCTGGCGGCGGTTCTGGCGCGTTCCATCGGCGGTATGGGCGGCGTTGGCGGCGGTTTGCGAAAAGCTCGGAAGGCGCATGCAGTCTCCAATCGGGTTCGCGCGCCATTGTGGGCGCAAATGAATCAGAAAAGCAGATTATGTAAGCATGTGCGTCAGCTGCTTGACACAACACAGTACAGCGCAGTCCGGCCCGCGCGGCTCTGTGATCTCTGGGCCGGTACGGTCCCTCAGCGCTCAGAAGTCGTAACGCATGCTCACGTTGACGCTGCGCGGCGCACCCCAGGTGTAGTACAGGCCCTGGGCATTGAAGTTGGTCACGCCAGAGAAATAGTGCTTGTCGAACAGGTTGTTGACGTTGGCCGCGATGCTGAGATGGCGGTTGATCTGGTAGCGCGCCATCAGGTCCATCACCCAGTAGGCGTCCTGGCGCAGCGTGGCGGCGCCGCGGCTGGTGGAGATGGCGCTTTGCCAGCGCGCGGCGCCGCCCACGGTCAGGCCGGACAGCGCGCCCTGCGCGAAGCGGTAGGTGGTGCCCAGCTTGAACTGGTGGCGCGGGCTGGTGGCGGCGTTGTCCAGATTGCTGTTGATGGTCACGTAGCTGCCCTGGGCCTGCCAGCCCTTGGCCAGCTCGCCGGACAGTTCCAGTTCGAAGCCGCGCCTGCGCGCGCCCTGGACCGCGCGGTAGGCCGTTTCGCCATTGGGCATGAGCCCGTCTTCCACGGCCGTGTTGTCGGTGCGCATCCAGAAATGGGCGACGCTGGCGTTCAACCGCTTGTCGAAGAATTCGCCCTTGGCGCCGATCTCGTAGGTCAGGCCCTCCTCGGGCGGCAGGGTGCGTTCCTGCAGATCCTTGGCGCTTTGCGCCTTGAAGATGCTGGCGTAGCTGCCATACAGCGAGATGTTCGGGCTGACGTCATACACCAGGCCCGCATAGGGCGTGACCACGCCGTGCTCGCGCATGTTGTAGTTGTACCAGCTGATGTCGGTCACATCCTTCTGGTCGTAGTTGGTCACGCGCAGGCCGGCGATCAGCTTCAGCGGATCGGCCAGATTGAGGCGTGCCGCGCTGTAGAGATAGCTGCGCTTGTTGCTGAACAGGTCGTTGGAATAGGGGATGTTGTCCGCTGGCGCCGGGATGGCTGCGCCGCCCTGGCTGAAGTCCACCTGCGGCAGGTCCAGGCCGGGGCGCGCGCCGCGCAGCAGCGTGGTGCGGTTGCGTGCGGCGCCCGCGCCCACCAGCAACTCATGCTGGCGGCCGAACAGCGTGAACGGGCCCTGCACGTCGATGCTGATGTTCTGGTTGCGGGACTCGATGTCCTTGTAGGCCGCGAACTGGGCCGAGCTGGGCAGGGCGTAGCGCAGCAGGCCGATCTGCATGTCGGGCGTCTTCACCTCTTCATGCGACATCTGCAGCTTGGCCTTCCAGCCGCTGGCAAAGCGGTGCTCCAGGCGCGCGAAGCTGTTGAGCGACTCCTGCTCGTAGCCCGACCAGGGTGCGGCGATGTTCAGCGAGCGCGGCATCCAGCCAACGAACTGGCCGGTGCCCGTGTAGCCCTGGATGGGCGTGGTGCCGCCCGAGCCGCGCAGCTCGCGCTGGCGGTAGGTGATGCCGGCACTCAGCAGGGTGTCGGGGGTGAGGTCGTATTCCAGCGTGCCGTACAGCATGGAGCTGTTGCTGTGGTGGTGGTCGCGGAAGCTGTCGCCGCTCTTGCGCGAGGCCACCAGGCGGCCGCGCAGGCTGCCTTCCTTGTTGAGCGGACCGGCAATGTCGGCATCGGCACGGTAGGTGCCCCAGCTGCCCGCGCTGGCCATTGCGCTGGCCTGGAAGTCGCGCGTGGGGCGCTTGCGGATCAGGTTGACCGTGGCTCCGTAGGCGCCGTCGCCATTGATCAGGCCCGACGAGCCCTTGAGCACTTCAACGCGGTCGATCTCGGCCAGATCGTCCAGCGAGTACATGATGTGCGTGTTCCAGCCCCAGCCATTGGTGAGCTGGCGGCTGCCATCGGTCTGCAGGTTGACGCTGGAGCCGCGCACGTTGAAGGTGGTCATCTCGCTTTGGCGGACCACGGCCACGCCGGGCGTCTGCTCCAGCACGTCGGTCAGGGTCTCCAGCTTGAAGTCGTCCATGCGCTGGCGGGTCATCACGCTCACCGACTGCGGCGTCTCGCGCAGCGACAGGCCCAGGCCCGTGGCCGTGCTGCTGGCTCCGGTCGCGGTGTAGGCGCCCGTGCCTTCCGTGGCGCTGCCGACCTCGGCCTTGGCGGTGACGTGCACCGCGCCCAGAGTGGTGGCGCCCACGGCTGAGGCGGCAGGCGCTGTCGAGGACGCAGGCGATGCCTGCGAGCGGCGCAGCGTATAGCCGCCGTTGCCCGAGGTCGCGGCCGCCAGGCC
Source organism: Delftia sp. BGA-UO-ETr-SB1 (assembly GCF_059567865.1). Classification (NCBI taxonomy): domain Bacteria; kingdom Pseudomonadati; phylum Pseudomonadota; class Betaproteobacteria; order Burkholderiales; family Comamonadaceae; genus Delftia; species Delftia sp. BGA-UO-ETr-SB1. The sequence continues at coordinate 1,771,272 of NZ_JCAQOW010000006.1, forward strand.
CGAGCCCGCCAGCAGGCGGGTCAGCGCCTCGGCCGGCGCATGGCTGCCCTGCAGGCCCGGGCTTTGCAGATCGCGCACCAGCTCGGGCGTATAGGCCAGCAGCACGCCCGAGGCCTTGGCGAAGCGCGTGAGCGCGGCCTCCAGCGGTCCTGCCGGAATGTCGTAGGCCTGGGTGCGCTCGGTACCTGTCTGGGCCTGGGCCTGGGCCTGGGCATTCGCGGGCAAGGGCAGGGCGGACAGGCTGGCCAGTGCGGCGGCCAGGGCCAGGGTCAACGCGGACAGGTGGAACGCAGGCGCAGGCTGCGCGGGGCGGAGGACGCGTGCCGCCGCGGTAGCGAGGTGGCGCTGGTGATGGAGGTCGGACATGTTGGTGCGGTCTTTGGATCAGGGAGGAAACATGGCGCCGCAAAGCGCCTCTCCCCTGCTTGTCACGCGAGATGGGAAAAGGTACAGACCGATGTCACCGGGCCGCGTTGTCCCGCCGCCTTCTCTTCATGCCGGACCTATGCGCACCCAGTAGCGCACCGGCACATGGATGCGCACGGGCAGCACCTGTACCAGGGACTGCAGGATGCGGTCCGTATCGGCGAGCGGGAAGACGCCCGACAGGCGCAACCCGGCCACCTCGGGTGCCAGCGTGATCAGCCCGGGTCGGTAGCGGCGCAGTTCGTCGATGAAGCGGTCCAGGCGCATGTCCGAGGCCACGAGCACGCCTTCGTCCCAGCCCGGCCCCTCGCCGGCCGCGCCGGCCGGCAGGGCCTGCGTGGCACTGAGCCTTGCGGCTTCGCCGCTGTCGACACGCAGCAACTCGCCCGTGCGGCTGCGGGCCTCGACCGCGCCCTCGAAAACGGCCACGCGCGTATCCGCAGTCTCCATGTCATGGCGCACCGTGAAACGCGTGCCCAGGGCGCGCAGCCTGCCCGCGGGCGTGTCCACCACAAAGGGGCGCGCGGGCTGGGCCGTGTCATGGGCGGTGGTGACCATCAGCTCGCCGCGCAACAGCAGCACGCGGCGAAGCTGGTCGTCGAAGGCAAGGTCCACGGACGTCTCGGTGTTGAGCAGCAGCTGCGTGCCATCGGGCAACTGCAGGGAGCGCCGCTCGCCCTTGGCGGTGCTGACATCGGCATTCCAGGCCTGCCACGGCAGGCGCTCATGCGCAGTCCATGCCGCAGCACCTGCGCCGGCCAGGCCAGCGACGCTGGCCAGCAGGCGGCGGCGTGCCTGGGAGGTCTTGAGGCTGCGCGCCAGCGTGGCCGTGGCAAGGGGTCCATTGAGGGGACCGCTGTCCGGGCGTGCGTCAGGCAGCCTGAGCCGCGCATTCGTGGCCTCGATGCGCTGCCAGGCCCGCTCATGCAGCGGATGGGCCGCGCGCCAGTCCAGCCATTGCGCGCGTTGTTCCTCTGTGCAATCGCCTGACCACAGCTGCACCAGCCAGTCCACGGCGCTGTGGACCACGTCAGGCGGCAGCGCGGGGTCGGCACTATGGGTGGAGCCATCGGCGCCATGGACGCGCCCGGCAGCGCAGCGCTGTGTCATGCCGCATGTTCCGGGAAGTAGCAATGCCGGATGGCGCGCGCCATGTACTGCTTGACCGAGCTGACCGAGACCTGCAGCAGCAACGCGATCTCGGCATAGGCCATGCCGTCCAGCTGGGCGTGCAAAAAGGCCGCGCGCACCTTGGGCGGCAGGCCGTCGAGCAGGCGGTCCAGCTCGCACAGCGTCTCCAGCACGATGGCGCGTTCCTCGGGCGAGGGCGCCAGCGGCTCGGGCTGCAGCGCCAGCGTGTCCAGATAGGCGCGTTCAATTTCTCGGCGGCGCAGGTGGTTGGCCATCACGCGCTTGGCCACCGTGGTGAGGAAGGCGCGGGGCTCCCGGATCTCGGACAGTTCGGTGCGGGACTCCATCACGCGCACGTAGGTGTCCTGTGCGAAATCTGCCGCATCGCCTGCATGGCCCAGCCGGCGCTGCAGCCAGGTGCGCAGCCAGCCATGGTGCTGCTGGTAGAGATGGGCAAGGGCCTGGTGGGGAGTCACGGCGGGACAGGACACGAAGGGTGAAGAGGGGGGAGATGCAAGTGATAAGCATTCTTATTTTACTTTGGGTGATGCTGGCACCGCCTTGGCGTGGCGCACGATTAAGCCGGTAAAGCTTGTGTAAATGCGATCAATTCTTATTTGTGGGCGGTAGAATCCCCGGGCCTTTCCTTTCCTGGGCTCCCGTGCCCGCCATCCGTGATGGTTGACGCCGCGTGGCGCTGCCGCCTTTTTCTGTTGCGATGACATCCCCCAAACCGGACCCTCGGCGCCGTTCCTACTGGCTCAAGACACTGCACGAGTGGCACTGGGTCAGCTCCGCGCTGTGCCTGATCGGCATGCTGCTGTTCGCCGTCACGGGGTTCACGCTCAACCATGCGGGGCAGATCGAGTCCAAGCCGCGCATCGTGCGTGGCGAGGCGGCATTGCCCGATGCGCTGCGCGTGCAGTTGGTCCAGCAGCAGGCCAGCCAGCCGCGCGACCGGGCGCCCGTGCCTGCGCCGTTTGCGGACTGGGTGCGCGGCCAGTGGGGCCTTGAAGCCGAGGGCCGCGAAGCCGAATGGACGGCCGACGAGCTGTATGTGTCCCTGCCACGCCCTGGCGGCGATGCCTGGGTGCGCGTTGCCCTGGCCGATGGCGAGGCCGAATACGAGCGCACCGACCGGGGCTGGATCGCCTATCTGAACGACCTGCACAAGGGCCGCAACACGGGCGCCGCCTGGAGCTGGTTCATCGACATCTTTGCCGCAGCCTGCCTGGTGTTCACCGTCACGGGCCTGTTCATCCTGAAGATGCATGCAGGCAACCGCCCCTTCACCTGGCCCATGGTCGGCATGGGGCTGGTGATTCCCATGCTGCTGGCCCTCCTGTTGATCCACTGAGAACCGAAAGAGCCTTGCCAATGAATCCGCACTTCTCTCTGCGCTACACCATGGCGCTTGGCGCCTGCCTGGGCGCGGTCCCGGTCTTTGCCGCCGGCCTGAACGTGGGCGTGGAAATTCCGCGCCTGGATGTCGCCGAATACCACCGCCCCTACGTGGCCGTGTGGATCGAGCGCGCCGACGCCTCGGTGGCCTCCACGCTGTCGGTCTGGTACGACGTGAAGATGCGCAATGCCGAAGGCACGAAGTGGCTCAAGGACATGCGCCAGTGGTGGCGCCGCACGGGCCGTGACCTGACGTTGCCGATCGATGGCGTGACCAGCCCCACGCGTCCCGTGGGCAAGCACCAGCTGAGTTTCACCGAAGGCGCCAATCCCTTCGCCAAGCTGCCGCCCGGTGAATACAAGCTCGTGGTCGAGGCCGCGCGCGAAGTCGGCGGCCGCGAAGTGGTCACCGTGCCCTTCAAGTGGCCCGCGGCCAAGGCCGAGCAACTGAGCGCCAAGGGCAGCAGCGAGCTGGGCGAGATCAGCGTCGAGCTCAAGCCTTGAAATTGAAAGCCGCCGAGGCGCTGTGCGCCTTCCCTCTCACGAGGGGGACGACGCCATCGCTGCACGTGCCAGACCCATCCACGAACCAAGGAGATTTTTCATGAAGTCCAAGACCCGCTTTGCCGTCCGTCTGGCTGCCAGCCTCGCCATTGCCTGCGGCGCCTTCCAGGCCGCCCAGGCCCACAACCTGTGGCTGCTGCCCTCGACCACGGTGCTGTCCAAGGCCGAATGGATCACGGTGGATGCCGCTGTCTCCAACGACCTGTTCTTCTTCAACCACGTGCCGCTGGGCCTGGACAACCTCGTTGTCTCGGCGCCGGACGGCTCGGCCGTCGCGCCGCAGAATGCCCATCGCGGCAAGCTGCGCAGCGTGTTCGACCTGGACCTGCAGCAAAGCGGCACCTACCGCCTGGCCATCGTCAACGACGGCCTGTTTGCCTCCTGGAAGGACAAGGCCACGGGCCAGAACCGCCGCTGGCGCGGCTCGCCCGAGAAGTTCGCCGCCGATGTGCCCGCCGACGCGCAGGACCTGAAGGTGACCCAGTCCGTGGGCCGCATCGAGACCTTCGTGACCGTGGGCAAGCCCAGCGCCGTCAAGCCTTCCGGCAAGGGGCTGGAGCTGGTGCCCGTGACCCATCCCAACGACCTGGTCAAGGGCGAGAAGGCCACCTTCGCCTTCCATGTGGACGGCAAGCCCGCCGCCAACCTGGAAGTCGTGCTGGTGCCCGGCGCCACGCGCTACCGCGACAACAAGGGCGAGATCAAGGCCACGACCGACGCCAAGGGCGAGTTCAGCGTGACCTGGCCCACCGCCGGCATGTACTGGGTGGATGCCGATGCCCAGGACAGCAAGACATCGCTGCCCCAGGCCAAGGAGCGCCGCCTGTCCTACGTGGGCACGTTCGAGGTGCTGCCCTGAGCCTTGCGTCCCCACCCGGGGCTCCGTCTGCGCCCGTGCGCGTGAGCTTCGCGCCCGCCCTGTTGCAGGGCGGCGCAGGCCGGGGCCTTGCCGCGCCTGTGTCCACAGGCGCGGCGTCCTTTGCCGTCTCCGGCTACGCGCCGCAGGCGGTGCGGCGGGCAGACCCCGCCGCGCTGCAAACACTCACCGGCGAGGCCATGGGCACGACCTGGAGCGTGCGCCTGCACAACCCGGATTTCCGCCCGCTCGATGAGGCGCGCCAGGCCATAGAGGCTGCGCTGGCCCTGGTCGTGCGCCAGATGAGCAACTGGGAAGCCGGCTCCGACATCTCGCGCTTCAACCGCGCCGAGCCCGGCAGCTGGCATGCACTGCCGCCCGAATTCTTCACCGTGCTGGCCTGCGCACTCGAGTGGGCACAGGCCAGCGGCGGCGCCTGGGACCCTACCGTGGGGCCGCTGGTTGATCTGTGGGGCTTCGGCCCGCGTGCGGAAAAGTCGCAGGGCGTCGGCATCCCCGATGCCGATGCGCTGCGGCGGGTGCGCGAGCGCGTGGGCTACCAGCGCATCGTGCTGGACCTGGCGGGCCGGCGCGCGCTGCAGCCCGGCGCCGTCCATGTGGACTTCAGCGGCATTGCCAAAGGCTATTCGGTGGACCTGGTCGCCGAGCGCCTGCAGGCGCTGGGCCATACCGATTTCCTCGTCGAGGTGGGCGGCGAGCTGCGTGCCTGCGGTCAGCGCCCTGGCAACCAGCCCTGGCGCGTGGCCGTGGCCGTGGCCGTGGCGAGCATGGCGGACCAGTCCACGCCGCTGGCGCTGCCGCTGCGCGACATGGCCATCGCCACCTCGGGCGACCACTGGCATGCCTTCGAGCAGGGCGGGCGCCGCTACTCCCACACCATCGATCCGCGCAGCGGCGAGCCCGTGGCGCATGGCCTGACCAGCGTCACCGTGCTGCATGCCGAATGCATGCAGGCCGACGCCCTGGCCACCGTGCTCACCGTGCTGGGACCGCGCGAGGGCCTGGACTTTGCCGAGCAGCGCGGCGTGGCGGCGCTGCTTTGCGAGCGCACTGCCCAAGGCCCTGCCATGGCGATGACAACGGCTTTTGCCGCGCTGCTGCCGTGAGCGCTTCCTTCACTTTTTCCGCCGTGTAGATTCCCGGTCCTGCCATGACCTTGTCCGACCCTGGGCTGCGCGTACTCGCAGCCGCCGTGCTGGTCCTGCTCTATGCGGCCATGTGCGCCGCCATCTGGTGGCGCGAGCGCCGCCAGCGCATGCGGGCCCGGCAGGAAGCGGCTGCGCTGACCAGCGCACGCGAGGGCGCGCTGCCCCTGCTTGTGGCCTATGCCAGCCAGACCGGCCAGGCCGAGGAGCTGGCGCGCGAGACCGCCCGGCTGCTGCACACGGCCGGAGAAAGCGTGCACCTGTGCGCCCTGGACGCTGTGGATGCCGACCTGCTGGCGCGCACGCAAAGGGCGCTGTTCATCGCCAGCACCTATGGCGAGGGCGATCCGCCCGACAACGCGGCGCTGTTCCTGGCGCACGCCATGGCCGATGCACGGCCGCTGTCCCATCTGCAATACGGCCTGCTGGCGCTGGGCGACCGGCAGTACGCGCAGTTCTGCGGCTTTGGCCGCGCGCTGGACAGCTGGCTGCGTGCCGGTGGCGCCAGGCCCTGGTTCGAGCGCGTCGAAATGGACAACGGCGCGCCGCAGGCCCTGACCGCCTGGCAGCACCAGCTGACCCAGATCAGCAGCCTGGGCGACATGCCGGCATGGGAGCAGCCGGTCTTCGGCGAATGGACGCTGGCCGCGCGCCGGCACATGAACCCGGGCAGCGCAGGCGAGCCGGTGTTCCACATCGAGCTGCAGCCCCCTGCAACGGAGCCCGCGCTGTGGGAGTCCGGCGACCTGGCGCAGGTCTGCATTCCTGCGGACCCGCAGCATCCGCGCGAGTACTCCATCGCCTCCATCGCCCAGGATGGCTGCGTGCACCTGCTGGTGCGCCAGGCGCGGCGCGAGGATGGCTCGCCGGGCCTGGCCTCGGGCTGGCTCACGCAGGGCGCGCCCCTGGGTGCAGCCATCACCCTGAGGCTGCGTGCGCACCGCAATTTCCGGCTGGAAGACAACCTGCAGCGCCCGCTGGTGCTGATCGGCAATGGCACGGGCCTGGCCGGCCTGCGCAGCCACCTGCGCGCGCGTGCGGCGGCGGGCCTGGGTCCCAACTGGCTGCTGTTCGGCGAGCGCAATGCGGCGCACGACCGGCTGTACGGCGACGAGCTTCAGGCATGGTGCGATGGCGGCGTGCTGCAGCGCCTGGACCTGGCCTTCTCGCGCGACCGCAGCGAAGGCGCGCCGCGCGCCTATGTGCAGGACCTGCTGGCGCAGTCCGGCGATGTCTTGCGCCAATGGGTGGCGCAGGGCGCAGCCATCTACGTGTGCGGCAGCCTGCAGGGCATGGCCCAGGGCGTGGACCAGGCGCTGCACGCCGTGCTGGGCGAGGCGCAGATGGAGCTGCTGGTGCGCAGCGGCCGATACCGGCGCGATGTGTACTGAACCCCGCTTGCGCGAGCGCAAAGATGGGCCCGGTTTGCTCCTAGGAACGTAGCATCGGCACGACAGATAAATCCTATTGTGCTCGTGAGAATGGAAATGATTCTCAATGTTCATATAATTTCGTTACATATCCCCATCCCATCGCATAACCAAACATTTCAAAGCGAGTTTCACGGGCCCCACAGCCCGTTTTCCGTTTCTGGAGTGTTTGCATGTCGTATCGCGATCTGCGCGGAGTTCTTCCGTCGCGTCCTTCCCATCTGGCCCTTGTGGTGGCTGCCGTCTGCGCTTCGGGTGCCGTCTCTGCACAGACGGCAACAGGCAATGCCGCGCCCGCCACGGAGCTGCGCGAAGTCGTGGTCTCCGCCTCGGGTTTCGAGCAGGACATCAAGGAGGCGCCGGCCTCCATCACCGTCATCCCGCGTGAGGAACTGGCCAAGGGCCGCTTCGGCAGCCTGACCGACGCGCTGGAAAGCGTGGAAGGCATCGACGTGGGCGCCCCCGCAGGCAAGACCGGCGGCCTGAACATCAGCATCCGCGGCATGCCCAGCGACTACACGCTGGTGCTCATCGACGGCCGCCGCCAGAACTCGGCCGGCAACGTCACGCCCAACGGCTTTGGCGAGACGCAGACCAGCTTCATGCCGCCCATCGGCGCCATCGAGCGCATCGAGGTCATCCGCGGCCCCATGTCCACGCTCTACGGCTCCGACGCCATGGGCGGCGTGATCAACATCATCACCCGCAAGGTCGGCAAGACCTGGACGGGCAGCGTCAGCGCCGACTACACGCTGCAGCAAGAGTCGGAGTTCGGCGACATCAAATCCGGCAAGTTCTACCTGAGCGGCCCCATCAAGCAGGACCTGCTGGGCCTGTCGATCCGCGGCAGCACGCAGCGCCGGGCCGCTTCGGACATCACCTATGCGGGCGCCAACGGCCAGCCCGCCGTTCCCCTCATGGGCGGCAACCCCGTCAAGTCCGAGATCAACAACCTGGGCCTGCGCCTGGCGCTCACGCCCAACAGGTACCACGACATCACGCTGGACCTGGACTCGGGCCGCCAGACCTATGACAACTCGCGCGGCCAGCTCGGCACGCTGGGGCTGCAGGGCGGCTACGGCCCCGAGCAGAAATACAACCGCGACCAGCTCACGCTGGCGCACACGGGCCGCTTCGGCTTCGGAACCTGGGACACCAGCTTCATGGTCAACCGCACCGAAACCATGGGCCGCACCGTTCCCCCGGGAACGCCGGGCGCGACACCGGGCGCTGCGCGCACGCTGGAGGTGGAAAGCAAGGTGCTGGACAGCAAGCTGGTCCTGCCCTGGGGTGCCCACCTGACCACGCTGGGCGGCCAGTGGTGGGATGCCGAGATGAAGGACGGCGTGGCGCCGAACAAGTTCGCCTTCACGCAGAAGGCCCTGTTTGCCGAGGACGAATGGAGCCTGACCGACGCCCTCAAGCTCACCATGGGCGCGCGCTATGACCGCCACAGTCTCTTCGGCGGCAAGCTCAGCCCGCGCATCTACGGCGTGTGGAATGCCGCGCCGCAGTGGACCGTGAAGGGCGGCGTCAGCAACGGCTACAAGACGCCGCGTGTGGAGCAGCTGGCGCCCGGCATCAACGGCTTCGGCCAGCAGGGCCGCCTGCCGCTGGTGGGCAGCCCCAACCTCAAGCCCGAAACCAGCCGCACCACCGAACTGGGCGTCTATTTCGACAGCCCCACGGGCTTTGCAGGCAGCGCCACGGTGTTCAACAACGAGTTCAAGGACAAGATCACCAGCGGCCCGGGCCTGATCAACTGCGACTTTGCGGCAGCGCCCAACCGCCCCGGCTGCGTGAGCTTCGGCAACTGGCCCCTGGTGGATGCCTTCGGCCAGTCCATCAACGTGGACGAGGCCGTCACGCGCGGCCTGGAGCTGAGCGCGCGCATGCCGCTGGCGCGCGGCTGGAACGCCAGCGCCAACTACACCTTCACCAGGAGCGAGCAAAAGAGCGGCCCCAACCGGGGCAACCCGCTGAGCGACACGCCCAAGCATGCGCTCAACGCCCGCCTGAACTGGGAGCCGGGTGCCCAGTGGAACCTGTGGCTGCGTGCCGAATACCGCAGCGAGCGCTTCCGCGACCCCGGCACCAGCGCCAGCTCCCAGGCCGCCAAGGCCGCGCTGGGCAACTACAAGGCCTATACCCAGTTCCACCTGGGTGGCAGCTACCGCGTGAGCAAGCAGTTCACCATCAACGCGGCCATCTACAACCTGTTCAACAAGGATTTCGTGGACTACCAGCCCTACAACGTACCGGGCCAGGTCCAGGGTACCGTGATCTTTGGCAACCGCTACGCGAACAACCAGGAAGGCCGCCGCCTGTGGGTGTCCGCCAACTACGAGTTCTGAGGCGGGTTCCGGGGCGCCTGGCTGGCCTGCACGCGTGAAGGGGCCAGCCTGACCAGCACCTGCAGCGTGCGGTTCAGCGGCACGGGCACGCCCAGGGCCTCGCCGCGCCGCACCACATAGCCGTTCAGGTGGTCGATTTCGCTGGGCTTGCCCAGCGCCAGATCCTGGGCGGTGGATGAGAACTGGCCCGGCATGGTGGCCGGCAGGCCCCGCACGGCAGCGGGCACGTCGCCGGGCAGGGCCACGCCGTCGGCCCTTGCCACGGCCAGGCATTCGGCCACCACGTCGTCCACCACGTGCGCCACGCCGGGCGCCTGCACCAGCGGGCCGTAGGGCAGCTGGCACAGCGCCGACAGCGCGTTGTAGGCGCAGTTGATCACCAGCTTGGCCCACAGCGCGCCGCGCACATCGGGCGATACCTGCACGGCAATGCCCGCCGCGCCAAATTGCCGGGCCACCTGTTCGCTGAGTGCAGAGGGCGCGATGACCAGCTCGCCACGCCCGAAGTGGCGCACATGGCCGGGACCGGCCATGGCCGTGGCCACATAGACCACGGCGGCCGCCACGGCAACGGACGGGCCCAGCACGGCGCGCACGCGCTCGTCGTTGTCCACGCCGTTTTGCATGGTCAGCACCAGGGCGCCCGGCGCCAGGTGCGGCTGCATCTCGCGGGCCGCTTCCTCGGTGGCCGTGGACTTGACGCAGAACATCACCACATCGGCATCGCGCACGGCGCTGGCCTCGGTCGATGCCTGCATGGGCACCTGGATGTCCAGCGCCGCCGTCTCCAGCCGCAGGCCATGCTGCTGCACGGCCTGCACATGGGCGGGGCGGCCGATCAGCGTGACCTGGTGGCCGGCGCGTGCCAGCAGTGCGCCGAAATAGCAGCCCACGGCGCCTGCGCCCATGACGGCGATGCGCAGCGGCGCGGTGGGGGAGGAGGGGCTGGCGGAAGAAGCGTCCATGGTGCGAATCGGATAGGCCTTTGATGGCGCCCAGTCTAGCCAGGCTGCCGTCAAAGGCCCATGCCGTCTTCCCTGGCGCGTGCCATTGCGGACGTCAGGCAGCCCTCATGCCGTCTGCAGGCACAGGTACTTGGTCTCCAGGTATTCCTCGATGCCGTGGCGCGAGCCCTCGCGGCCCAGGCCGGACTGCTTGACGCCGCCGAAGGGCGCGACCTCGTTGGAGATCAGGCCGGTGTTGATGCCCACCATGCCGTACTCCAGCGCACGCGATACGCGCCAGATGCGGCGGTTGTCGTTGGTGAACAGATAGGCGGCCAGGCCGTAGATGGTGTCGTTGGCGCGGCGCACCACTTCGTCCTCGTCGTGGAAACGGAACAGCGGCGCCAGCGGGCCGAAGGTCTCTTCCTCGCAGACCCGCATGCTGTCGTTCACATCGGCCAGCAGGGTGGGCTCGAAGAACAGCTTGCCCGGCACCGGGCGCCTGCCACCGGCCAGCAGGCGTGCGCCCTTGGACAGCGCGTCGGCCACATGGCTTTCCACCTTCTGCACGGCCGCCTCGTTGATCAGCGGGCCATGCGTCACGCCGGGCTCCAGGCCGTTGCCGACCTTGAAGCCCGCCATGGCACGGGCCAGGCGGCGGGCCAGTTCGTCGTGGATGCCGTCCTGCACATAGATGCGGTTGGCGCATACGCAGGTCTGGCCCGCGTTGCGGAACTTGGAGGCCAGGATGCCGGCCACGGCCTGGTCGATATCGGCATCGTCGAACACGATCAACGGCGCATTGCCGCCCAGCTCCAGCGACAGCTTCTTGACCGTGTCGCTGCACTGGCGCATCAGCAGCCGCCCGGTGGCCGTGGAGCCCGTGAAGCTGAGCTTGCGCACCACGGGGCTTTGGGTAAGCGCCTGGCCGATGTCCTGCGGATGGCCGGTCAGCACCTGGAACACACCGGCTGGAATGCCGGCCTCCTCGGCCAGCACGGCCAGGGCCAGGGCCGTGAAGGGCGTGCTTTCGGCCGGCTTGACCAGCATGGTGCAGCCGGCGGCCAGCGCCGGGCCGGCCTTGCGCGTGATCATGGCGGCCGGGAAGTTCCAGGGCGTGATGGCGGCGCACACGCCAATGGGCTCGCGCAGCGTCAGCAGTTGCTGGCCGGCCGTGGGCGACTGCAGCAGTTCTCCGTCCACGCGCTTGCCTTCCTCGGCAAACCATTCGATGAAGGAGGCCGCGTAGGCGATCTCGCCGCGTGCCTCGGCCAGGGGCTTGCCCTGCTCCAGGGTCATCAGCCGCGCCAGATCGTCCTGGTGCGCCAGCATCAGGTCGAACCAGCGGCGCAGGATGCCGGCGCGCTGCTTGCCCGTCAGCGCGGCCCAGGCGGGCAGGGCGCGCTGTGCGGCGGCAATGGCGGCTTCGGTCTCGCCGGCCTGCAGGGCAGGCACCTGGCCCAGGCGCTCGCCCGTGGCGGGGTTGAAGACGTCGATGGCGGGGCCGGAGCCCACGGCTCGCCAGCCCTCGGCGAGCAGGCAGGCCTGACGGAACAGATCGGGGCGTTGCAGTGAAAGACTCATGGTGCAGCAGGGTGTGGCTGGGATGGGGATTCAGGCGGCGACTGGCTGGGACGCGCTCTGGGTGATGGCGCTGTCGATGATGTCCAGGGCCCTGGCGAACAGCGGCTGTGGAATCGTCAGCGGATAGAGAAAGCGGATGGCGTTGCCGTACAGGCCGCAGGTCAGCAGCAGCAGGCCCTGCTCCTGCGCGTGCCGGACGACGGCGGCCACGCGCTGCGCATCGGGCTCGCCGCTGCCGGGAAGGCGGAACTCCACGGCCAGCATCGAGCCCAGGCCGCGCACGTCGGCAATGCCGGCATCCTGCGCCTGCAGGGCTTGCAGGCGCGCGCGCAGCTGGTTGCCCAGTGCGTGGGCGCGCTCGCACAGCCGTTCTTCATCGATCACGTCGAGCACGGCATGGGCCGCGGCCACGGCCAGCGGGTTGGCGGCATAGGTGCCGCCCAGGCCGCCGGGGTGGGGTGCGTCCATGACGGCCGCGCGGCCCACCACGCCCGAGATCGGCAGGCCGCCGCCCAGGCTCTTGGCCATGGTGATCAGGTCGGGCTGCACGCCGTAGTGCTCCATGGCGAACAGCTTGCCCGTGCGAGCGAAGCCGGTCTGCACCTCGTCGGCGATCAGCAGCATGCCGTGCTGGTCGCACAGCTGGCGCAGGCCGGTGAACAGGGCGGCAGGCACGGGGTGAAAGCCCCCTTCGCCCTGTACGGGCTCCACGATGATGGCGGCCACGCGCTGCGGGTCCACCGAGGTCTTGAGCAGCATGGCAATGGCGTCCAGCGACTGCTGCACGCTCACGCCCGCCTGCTCGCCGGGGAAGGGCGCGTGGAAGACTTCGCCCGGCATGGGGCCGAAGCCCTGCTTGTAGGGTGCCACCTTGCCCGTCAGTGCCATGCCCAGCTGGGTGCGGCCATGGAAGGCGCCCTGGAAGGCGATCACGGCCGAGCGGCCCGTGGCATGGCGCGCGATCTTGACGGCGTTCTCCACGGCCTCGGCGCCCGTGGTGAAGAAGGCGGTCTTGGCCGGGCCGGCGATGGGCGCCAGCGCATTGATGCGCTCGGCCAGCGCAATCGCGCTTTCGTAGGGAACGATCTGGAAGGCCGTGTGCGTGAAGCGCTCCAGTTGCTGCTGCACGGCCTGGACCACGCGCGGATGGCGGTGGCCCGTGTTGAGCACGGCAATGCCGGCCGCGAAATCGATGTACTGCCGGCCCTCGGCATCGGTCAGCAGGGCGTTGTCGGCCTGCACGGCATGGAAGCCGCACATCACGCCCACGCCGCGCGGCATGGCGGCGTTGCGCCGGTTCTGGAGTTGCTGGTTCGGGGAAGAGGCGGTGGCGCTGGACATGAGAGGGTTCTCCGTTGATGGGGATGCAAGGCTTCCCGTTATAGTGGTCATTGGTTCCATGACTGGAGCCATCTTTTGAAAAGATGGTGGTGCCAATTGAGCGCGCCTCCACCTCCACCTCTATCCTCACTCCACCAAGGCAGGCATGGCAAAACCCTCCGTGTGCGCGGATCTCATCCTCCAGATGGACTGGCGCGGGCTGGGCGGCGACCGCACCCATCTCAACCTGGGCCTGTACCTGGCCATCCGCCAGGCCATAGACAGCGGGGCCCTGTTGCCGCGCAGCCGTCTGCCTGCCTCGCGTGACCTGGCGCGCGAGCTGGGCGTGTCGCGCAACACCGTCAACCACGCCTACGAGCAGCTGCAGGTGGAGGGCTATGTGCGCAGCCAGGTGGGGCGGGGCACGCATGTGGTGGACACCCTGCCTGCGGCCTTGCTGCTGAGCGGCGGGCGTGCGCCCGCACGCCGCGCCACCGCCGCGGCGCCCGCACCGGGCGGCGGCCTGTCTGCACAGGCGCAGGCCCTGCTGAAAACGGCCCAGGCCTCCGAGCAGCAATGGGGCGCCTTCATGCCCGGCGTGCCCGACGTGACTGAATTTCCGCGCGCCACCTATGCGCGCATCCACAACCGCCTTCTGCGCCACGCCGGGCCGCAACTGCTGACCTACGGCACGCGCGGCGGCGTGGAGGCGCTCAAGCAGGCCCTGGCCGAGCACCTGCGCGTGGCGCGCTCGGTGGACTGCGGGCCGGGCCAGGTGCTGATCACCGAAGGCGTGCACCAGGCCATCGACCTGGTGGTGCGCAGCCTTGCCGATCCCGGCGACTGCGTGTGGATGGAGGAGCCCGGCTACTGGGGCATTGCCAACGTGCTGCGCATGCAGCACGGGCTGCACCTGCACAGCGTGCCCGTGGACGAGGAGGGCATGCAACTGCCCGAAGGCCTGCCCGCGCCCCGGCTGATCTTCGTCACGCCATCGCACCAATATCCCTTGGGCGCCGTCATGAGCATGGCCCGGCGCCGTGCGCTGATTGCCTATGCGCGCCGCGTGGGCGCCTGGATCGTGGAGGACGACTACGACAGCGAATTCCGCTTCTCCGGCAGTCCCGTGCCCAGCATGCAGGGCATGGAGGAAGGTGCGCCCGTGATCTACATAGGCACCTTCAGCAAAACCCTCTATCCGGGGCTGCGCATGGGCTACATGGTGCTGCCACCGGCCCTGGCCGAGCCCCTGCGGCGCATCCATTCCGAGCTGTACCGCGAGGGGCACCAGCTGCCCCAGCAGGTGATTGCCGAGTTGATCACCGAAGGCCACTACGCCGCCCACATCCGCAAGATGCGCCTGCTCTACGGCAAGCGCCGCCGCATGCTGCTGTCCCTGATCGAGCGCTACCTGGGCGCCGACCACCTGCCCTGGGTGGAAAGCAGCGCAGGCCTGCATTTCGTGATGCAGCTGCCGGGCCAGGACGACGATGTGGCGCTTGCCGAGGATCTCCGGCAGGCGGGCATTTTCGTCAAGCCGCTGTCGCGCTATTACGCAGGCCCGCACAAGCGGCGCGGCCTGCTGCTGGGATACGCCTGCGTCTGCGAGGAGGAGATCGGTGCCGCCTTCTTCCGTATGCTGGCGGTGCTCGCAGCCCGGCATGGCCGGGGCTGAGGTTCTCTTTCCCAACCCCTTTGTCCGACGCAGAAAGCGCCATGATCTCCATCCGCCCCGTTGATCCCCATGAATGGCCGCAGTACCGCGATATCCGCCTGCGTGCCCTGCGCGATGCCCCCGACGCCTTCGGCAGCACCTGGGCGGCAGAGGCTGCAAGGGCTGACGCGGACTGGGCTGCACGGCTGCAGGCCGCTGCTGCCGGGGGCAGGGACAGGGTGCTCTTCGCTGTCAACGGCGAACAGGCCTGCGGCCTGGTCTGGTGCAAGCTGTGTGCCGACGAGCCCGGCGTGGCCGACCTCTTTCAGATGTGGGTCGATCCTGCTGCGCGTGGCCGGGGCGCAGGCCAGGCGCTGCTGGCGCAGGCCGTCGCCTGGGCCTGGCAGATGGGCATGCGGCGTGTGCGGCTGGGCGTGACCGCAGCAGACTCTCCCGCCATGCGGCTGTATTTGGCGCATGGCTTCCGGGCGCAGGGCGATCTGCAGCCGCTGCGCGAGGGCTCCGGATTGCAGGTGCAGGCCATGGCCCTGGACCGCGCCGGCGGCTGAACCGCTGCACAGCGCAGGCAGTTCCGGTAGTCAGTCCCGGCAGTCAGTCCCTATAGCCCCGGGGCGTCCACAGGGCCGTCCTGCTTCAACCCGGCAGCACGGCCGGTGAGGGCAACTGCCGGGTCTTGGCCAGTTGCGAATTGCTGTAGCGCAGGTCGGAGGTGACCTCCGCGCCCAGCCAGGCGGGCGATGGCGGCTGGATATCCTCGCTCGCCAGTTCGATCTCGGCCGTGACCAGGCCGGCCAGGGGGCCTTCGAACACATCGACCTCGAAGTCGAAGCCCTCCACCGGCACGATGTAGCGCACCTTGTCGATGGCGCCATGTGCGCAGTGCTGGGCCAGCAGCGTCTCGGCATCGGCCAGCGGGATCCGGTATTCGAATTCGGCCCGGCTCATGCCGCGTGCCGGGCCCTTGAGCGTGAGAAATCCGGTGTCTCCGGCGATGCGCACCCGCACCCACATGCCGTTGTCGGCGATGTATCCCTGCGCCATGCGCACGCCGTTCAGGCCTGCCACGATGCTAGGGTCGGACACCAGGTATTTGCGTTCGATTTCGAGAGCCATGCTGTTGCCCGTGCAGACAAAGGCGGCAGTCTATCGCGCCACCACCGCCCTGCCCGGCAGATGGCCCGCCACAAACAAAAAGCCCCGCAGGGGAGTGCGGGGCTTTCCAGGGGGCGGTTGCCGGCCCGGGGGCCGGCGTCCACAGCGCCTTACAGCGAGTCGATGAAGCTGCGCAGCTTGTCCGAGCGGCTCGGGTGCTTGAGCTTGCGCAGGGCCTTGGCCTCGATCTGGCGGATGCGTTCGCGCGTGACGTCGAACTGCTTGCCCACTTCTTCCAGCGTGTGGTCGGTGGACATTTCGATGCCGAAGCGCATGCGCAGCACCTTGGCTTCGCGCGGGGTGAGGCCGTCGAGGATGTCCTTGACCACGTCGCGCAGGCCGGCCTGCATGGCGGCGTCCACGGGAGCGGTGTTGTTGGTGTCCTCGATGAAGTCGCCCAGGTGCGAATCGTCGTCGTCGCCGATCGGCGTTTCCATGGAGATCGGCTCCTTGGCGATCTTCATGATCTTGCGGATCTTGTCCTCGGGGATCTCCATCTTGGCCGCCAGGATGGACGCATCGGGCTCGAAGCCGAACTCCTGCAGATGCTGGCGCGAGATGCGGTTCATCTTGTTGATGGTCTCGATCATGTGCACCGGGATGCGGATGGTGCGCGCCTGGTCGGCGATCGAGCGCGTGATGGCCTGGCGGATCCACCACGTGGCATAGGTCGAGAACTTGTAGCCGCGACGGTATTCGAACTTGTCCACCGCCTTCATCAGGCCGATGTTGCCTTCCTGGATCAGATCCAGGAACTGCAGGCCGCGGTTCGTGTACTTCTTGGCGATGGAGATCACCAGGCGCAGGTTGGCCTCGATCATCTCCTTCTTGGCGTCACGGCTGGCGCGCTCGCCATCGTTCATGCGCTTGTTGATGCGCTTGAGCTCGTCCAGCGGCACGACCACGCGCGATTGCAGGTCGATCAGGTTCTGCTGCAGCTCCTGCACGGGCGGGATGTTGCGCTCGAGCACGTTGCTCCAGGGCTTGCCGGCCGCGACCTGCTGCACCACCCACTGCAGGTTCAGCAGGTTGGGCGGGAACTGGGCGATGAAGGTCTCCTGCGGCATGCCGCACTTGTCCACGATGATCTTGCGCAGCTCGCGTTCCTTCTTGCGCACGTCATCCACCTGGGCGCGCACGAGGTCGCACAGCTTCTCGATGGTCTTGGCCGTGAAGCGGATGGTCATCAGCTCTTCGGTCAGGGCCTTCTGCACCTTCATGTACACGGGCGTGCCGTAGCCGTCCTTGTCGTACACCTTGTGCATCTTGTCGAAGTTCTCGCGCATGGCGTCGAAGCGGCGCAGCGCCTCGTTCTTGAGTTCTTCGAGCTTCTTGGTCAGCGCCTTGGAGCCGCCCTTGCCGTCGTCGTCGTCCTCTTCGTCGTATTCGTCGAAGTCTTCTTCGGCCACGTAGTCGTCGTTCTCATTGGCGTTGACGAAGCCGTCGACGATGGTGGAGATGACAACCTTGCCTTCGCGGATTTCCTCGGACATGGCCAGGATCTCGGCGATGGTGGCAGGCGAGGCCGAGATGGCCTCCATCATGTCCATCAGGCCGCCTTCGATGCGCTTGGCGATTTCGATTTCGCCTTCGCGCGTCAGCAGCTCGACCGTGCCCATTTCGCGCATGTACATGCGCACGGGGTCGGTGGTGCGGCCGAACTCGGAGTCCACCGTGGACAGGGCGGCTTCGGCCTCTTCCTCGGCTTCCTCTTCGGTGGTGGCGGACTGGCCCGTGTTGTTCAGCAGCAGGGTTTCCGCGTCGGGCGTCTGCTCGTAGACGGCCACGCCCATGTCGTTGAGCATGGAGATCACGACTTCCAGCGTCTCGGCATCGACCAGCTTGTCGGGCAGGTGGTCGTTGATTTCGCTGTGCGTCAGGTAGCCGCGCGTCTTGCCCAGCTTGATCAGCGCCTTCAGGCGCTGGCGGCGGGTGGACATTTCCTCTTCGGTCAGGACGGTTTCGTCCAGGCCGAATTCCTTCATCAAGGCGCGTTCCTTGGCCTTGCTGATCTTCATGCGCAGGGGCTTGACCTTTTCGGCCGGGGCCGAAGTGGTCTCGACCTCGACTTCCACTTCGGTCTCGACCTCGGACTCGCCTTCACCTTCGCCGTCGATGTCGCCATCGATGTCGGACAGGTCGGCATCATCGATGTCGTCGCCGCCTTCCTTGGCCTTGGGCTTGCGGCCGCGCTTGGCGGGGGTCTTGGCAGCGGCGGTGGAGCTTGCGGCTGCCTTGGCCGGCGCCTTCTTGGCGGCGGCAGGCTTCTTTTCGGTCTGTGCGGGGGCGTCGTCGCCTTCGGCTGCCTTCTTGCGGCCGCGCTTGGGGGTCGCGGCGGCGAGCAGCTCGTCGGCCATGGCTTTGAGTTCGGCTTGGGACTTGGTTACCACGTCGGTATCTTTCTTTGCTTTGGCCGCAGATGCGGCGCTCTTCGGTCCTGCAGCGGCTTTGCCGGCACCGGCCTTGGCCGGGGCTGAAGAGGTTGTCGAAGTCTTGGGCTTCGCTGGAGCTTCGGGGGCCTGCTTGGACTTCACGGACTTTGAAACGGGCATGAACACCTCACGGTCAGGAGCGAACACACACAAAGGGAAACTCAAACAAGCGCCGCCTAGGCGCACGCGCGGACGGACTAGGTCCGCCAGGGAAGCGAAAAACGTTCCAGGCAAGATGTCTGGGCGAACATTTGGTGTGCAGTCCTTGCGGGAAATTGGGCCGTGCAGTTGCTGCAATCACGTGAGTTCTTCACGGGGCCCGGTCCGGAGGTGCTGCTGTCGCTCTTGCCGATAGCCCCTAATTATATCTGCTTACCTCGATTTCAAGAGGAAGTGCGCATCTGGTTTTCCAGGACCTGCTGTCGGGCAAAGAGATCGCGATAGCGCTGGGCGGCGCTGGGGTCCCGCGCCATGTCGCGCACGGCTTCGTCGATCTGGGCCTTGATGTGGTCGATGACGATGCGGTTGAGCACGCCGCGCAGCTCGCGGCGCAGCTCGGACAGCTCGCCTTCGGGGTGGGCGTGGGGGCCGCTCATCAGCTTGTCCGCCAGCACCTCATGGGGCAGGCCGCGCAACTGCTCGCGCAGTACGGCGAAGGGCCGGGGGCCGGATTCCTGGAACTGTGCTTCCATCCAGCGGAACAGCGCGCCGTGCCCGGCGGCGCAGCGCGCCAGCGCCTCGAAGTCCTCGTGGGTGAGTTCTTCCATGAACTCCATGTGCGCCATGAGCAGGCGCGCCGCCTGGTCCGTGCGTGTGGCGGGTGCTACGCGCGGCCCCATGGGCGGCGGGTTGAAGTCGCTGCGGCCATTTTTGTCCCAGGGCTTGCGCGGCCAGGGCTTTTTGCCGCCGCGCCCGGGCTCGCCTGCGCGCCAGCCGCCTGTGCCGCCGCCCTGGCTGCCCCCCTCGGGCCAGCCCGAAGGGGCGTTGTATTCGGCCGGCTGGCCCCAGTCGGGAGCGGCCGGTGCATGGCTGGCCTGGCCCGGATGGTGGGCGCCGCCGGCCATGGAGCCCCGTGCCGGGCCGCTGCGGGCGGCTTCCTGCGACCACAGGTCCGAGAGATCGCGCGCATCCAGCTGCACGAGTTCGGCGATCTCGCCCAGCAGCTGGCGCTTGAGGGCGCCGTCGGGCAGGGCCGTCCACAGCGGGCGGGCATTGCTGGCCATGTGGGCGCGGCCTTCGGCCTGGCCCAGGTCGCAGCCTTCGCTGGCGGCTTCGATGAGAAAGCGGCTCAGCGGCAGCGCGTCGCCCACGTAGCGGGCAAAGGCTTCGCTGCCGTACTCGCGGATGAAGCTGTCCGGGTCATGCTCGGCGGGCAGGAAGAGGAATTTGACGCTGCGCGTGTCGCTGGCATAGGGCAGGGCCGCATCGAGCGCCTTGCGCGCGGCGCGCCGGCCCGCCGCATCGCCGTCGAAGCTGAAGACGACGGCTTCGGTAAATCGAAACAGTTTGTGAATATGGTCGGGCGTGCAGGCCGTGCCCAGCGTGGCGACGGCGTTGGCAAAGCCCAGCTGGGCCAGGGCCACCACGTCCATATAGCCTTCGGTGACCAGGGCATAGCCCATGTCGCGCAGGGCGGTGCGGGCCTCGAAGAGGCCGTAGAGCTCGCGCCCCTTGTGAAAGACCGGGGTTTCGGGCGAATTCAGGTATTTGGGCTTCTCGTCGCCGAAGACGCGGCCGCCGAAGCCGATGCACTCGCCCTTGACGTTGCGGATGGGAAACATCAGCCGGTCGCGGAAGCGGTCGTAGCGCTTGTCGTCGCCCTCGCCAACGATGACCAGGCCCGATTCTTCGAGCTGGGGATCGTCGTACTGCGGGAACACGCTGGCCAGCGACCGCCAGCCCGCAGGCGCGTAGCCCAGGCCGAAGCGCTTGGCGGTCTCGCCCGAGACGCCGCGGCGCTTGAGGTAGTCGATGGCCTGGGGCGATGCCTTGAGGTGCTTGCGGTAGGCGTCGCCTGCCTTCTCCAGCACGTCGGTGAGGGTGGCCTGTTTCTGCTTTTGCGCGGCCTGGCGCTCGCGCTCGGCGGGGCTGATGTCGTCCTGCGGCACCTGCAGGCCGACCTGGCCGGCAAGATCCTGCACGGCTTCGACAAAGCCCATGCCGGCATGGTCCATCAGAAAGCCGATGGCGTTGCCATTCTTGCCGCAGCCAAAGCAGTGATAGAACTGCTTGCTGGGACTGACGGTGAAGGAGGGCGACTTCTCGCTGTGGAACGGGCACAGGCCCATGAAGTTGGCGCCGCCCTTCCTGAGCTGCACGTAGCGTCCCACGATATCGACCACGTCGACGCGCGAGAGCAATTCCTGGATGAACGATTGGGGAATGGACACCCGCGTATTGTGCCTTCGCGGGGCCATCCGGCCGTGCCCCGGGGGCACTGGCCGGCGGTGCCCGGCCCTCAGCCCAGGCGCTGGAAGGTCAGCGTGAAGGCCACGCCATCGCGCGTGTTGTGCGCCTTGATCGTGCCGCCCATCTTCGCCATGTAGGTCCTGGCCACGAACAGGCCCTGGCCCCGGTGCTCGGCGCTGCCGGCGGCCGCCGGCTCCTGGGGGGCGGACACGCCCAGCTCGAAGATGCGCTCCAGCAGGTCCTCCGCAATGGTGGCGCCCTGGTTGTGCAGCGTGGCGCTGGCGGCGGACTCCGAGGCCGACAGCGACAGCGTGATGGCCGTGCCCGCGGGCCGGTAGCTGTCGGCATTGCGCAGGATGTGGGTGACTACGTCTTCCAGCGCAAACTCGTCGGCGCGCACGATCACGGCGCCCGTGACGTCCCTGTTCCCGCCCCCGCTCCCGCCTTCGTAGACCACGTTGGCAATGCCCGCGAAGTGCGCGTTGGCGGCCACGTGGGACAGGAAGGCGTTCAGGTCCAGCCGGCCTTCGGGCACGTTGGCGGCCTGCAGCGCCTCGGCCGGCGATGCCGTGCCGTAGAGCACATGCACGGCCTGCTGCATGCGCTGCACGTAGCGGTGGCCGGGGGCGTCGGGCCCGTAAAGCACCATCAGCGATTGCAGGGGCGACATGATTTCGTGGCCCACGGCATGCCACATGTCGCGTTCCTGCTGGGCGCGCAGCTGTTCGCGCTGCAGGTCGTCCTTCACGCGCTGCAGCAGGTCGGCCAGTCCGCCGGCCAGAATGCCCAGCTCGTCGGAACCACGAAGGTCCGACACTTCAAGGTCGCCCAGGCGTGGGCCGACATGGCCGTCCTGCACGTTGTAAGACACGGCGGCGGCGCGCCGGGTGAGGGCGGTCACGCGGCGGATCAGCCCCAGCTCGACGATCAGCCAGGCCAGCGCAATAGCGGCCAGCATGGCGCCCAGGTACCAGGACAGGCGCGTGGCCACGGCGGCCAGGCCCTGCTCCACATCGCGCGGGTGGCCGGTGAAGCTGACGGTGTAGTTGCCCGTGGGCGTGTCCAGAATGTCCTGGCCCGTGGGCACGGCCGGGGTCATGGTGGCGGCGGAGACGCCGGCCGCATCCAGCGGCAGCCAGCTGATCAGGCGCAGCAGCCAGGGCGCCGACGGCGCGGCCTGCACATCCACGCCCTTGAGGGTGATGGCGCTGGCCTCGTCGGCACCCACCTTGCGGATCTGCACGCGCTCGCCGGGCAGCAGGCTGCGCGAGATGTCGTTGAGCGAGGCGGCAAGCTGCGCCCCGGGCGCATTGCTGTCGAACAGCGGCGGCTCCGTGTCGCCGGGGGCCAGCATTTCCACGCGCACACGCATGCTGCCCAGGTCTTCGGGCGGCCAGACGGGGCGCACGTCCCTGCGGAACAGGGCTTCGCGGAACAGCTCGACCGGCAGGCGGATGGAGTAGTGCGTGCGGCGCAGGCAGTCGGCTGCAGGGGGTGTCTTGTCATTGCCCGCATTGCCCTGCACGCCAGGCGGCAGGTCGCGGCAATGGCCGTTCTGCCAGAGCCAGCCACGGAAATCGCGCACGGGCCGCGCGCGGGCGTCAAGCTGGGGCGTGCCGTTGTCCACAAAGCCGGTGAGCCGGCCGTGCTCGCCGTTGCCGGACTTGTTGCCCTGCTGCGGCATGGCCTCATAGGGGGCGATCCAGCGGTAGGTGCTGCCGCGCATGTCCAGCGTGATGCGGGCGCGGTGCGCCTGGGCGGGCTCGCGCGAGCCGCGCTCGCGCGGTGTCAGCTCGCCTGCGAAGAAGCTGCCCACCAGATAGATGAATCCGCCTGCGTAGGGATTGTTGCCAATGGCTGCGCACAGCGAGGCGCCATCGGGGTACTGCACCGAGCAGCCGGCCATCTCCACGGCCTGCTGGGACTTTTGCGGATCGTCGAAGTCGATGGCTGCGTAGGGCAGCAGCAGCGGCGCCAGCGGCGTCACGCCCTGGCCCAGGTGGCCGGCGTTGAGCAGGGCCAGCCGGCCCGAAGGATGGCGCAGCCGCGCCATGACCTCGGCCTGGCTGCGCACAAAGCCGTGCTGGTAGGCCTGCCAGGCGCGTTCCTTCTCGTCCTTGAGCACCACCACGCTCAAGGACACCGTGGCCACGGCCAGCAGCACGAACACGCCGCGCAGCAGGATGCGCTGGCGGAAGGCGGCCAGGCCCAGGCGAGGCACTTCCAGCCGGGGCAGCTCCAGCCTGGGGTTGAGCAGGCGCTTCATGTGCGGACGGCGGCGCCGGCCTGGCCCACCCAGCGAAAGCCGCGCATGGGCACGTTCTCTATGCCTTCGAAGCCCGGGTCCACCTCGCGCAGGGCCTCGCGGATGGTGCTGACGTGCTTGCGCACGTTGTCGCGGTTGCGGCCGCTTTTGACCACCTCGAACAGCTCGTCGTAGGACACCACTTCGCCGCTGCGCTGGTGCAGCGTGGCAAGGATGCGCTGGGCCGTCAGCGGCAGGTTGATGCGCTCTCCGCGCCAGGTGGGCGTGCGCTGCCACAGCGGGTCCAGCACCAGGGCGTCGCCTGCGGGCGCTGCGGCGGCCTGCGCGGCCACGGGCGCCGCCCGCTGCGTGGTGCGCAGGATGTCCAGGAAGGTCTCGATGAAGTCCGCCTCCTCGAAGGTGGTCTTTTGCAGGTAGTCCCAGGCGTCCAGCGCTTTCATGATGCTGCGGTAGATGGCGGCCGGCATGGCCGACACCACCAGCACCGGCGTGCCCTGGCCCAGCTTGTTGATGGCGTTGATCAGGGCCACGCCCGCATGGCGCTCGCGGCCCAGCTCGATGTCCAGCACCACGGCGTCGTAGTGCTCGCGGGCCAGCGCGGCCTCGGCCTCGTCGCGCGTGAACCACTGGTCGATCACGATGCCGCTGCGCGCACTGCGTATCCATCCCGCCAACTGGTTGCTGGTGGGCAGGTCGTCTTCGATCACGGCGATACGGGTCATGGGGCTGTGCAGGGGTGGGGTCGGGGGAGGCCGCCGTGGCGGTGTTCGCGGGATTATCTCGGCCCTGCGCCGGCCCGGGTGTGAGTTTTTCTTCCGGGGCCGGAGCGTTTGCGCTGCCGGTGTGAGCGCTTTGGTCCGTGCGCCGCGTTGTTGCTTCCGGGGTGGATCCGAACAATCGGTCCTCAATGAGCCACCCCTGTTTCCGGTGCCTCAGAAACAGCCAACAACAGCCATCACAGCCGAGAGAGAGAACACCATGAAAGCCACCTGGAACCGCATCATGCAGGCCCTGACGGGCCGCAAGTCCGCCCGCCTGGACGGAGCCGGCCCTGCCGATTCCTCCGAGCCTGCAGCCGACGCCGGCACGCTGCCGGGCAACGCGCCCCGCCGCCAGCCCGTGGACTGGGCAGTCCTGCTGCCTACGGCACGTACCGTGCGCTGGCTGGCCATCGGTGCCGTGGTGGTGGCGGCAGGTCTGGTGGTGGTGCGCAACCCGCCCGTGCAGCACCTGGAGCAGGGCACGCTGGGCGTGCGCCTGAACCAGTTCACGGGCTCCGTCAGCCTGTGGCGCGATGGCAGCGTGTGGGTGGTGCCGGGCCTGCACACGGTGCGCGTGTTCTCCCTGCGCGACCAGAGCTACCGCCCGGAGGCCATGCGCCAGGCCAATGGCAGCGCACCCCTGCAGTCGGTCGAGGGCCTGTCCCTGGGTCTGGACCTGAACGTGCGCTATGCGCTTGATCCCGCATCGCCCGCCGTCAAGGCCGGCAACCTGCCTCTGGACATAGGCGGCGACATCGTGGAGCCCGCCGTGCAGGGCCTGGTCTACAAGGTGTTTGCGCGCTACACCGTGCGCGAAATCTTCTCGACCAAGCGCGCCGAGATCGCCCAGATCATGGAGACCGAACTGCGCACGCGCCTGGCGGCCGACGGCGTCACGCTGCGCAGCATCCAGATCGGCAAGGTGGACCTGCCTGCCGAGTACCGCCGCGGCATGGACAGCCTGCTGGCCGAGGAGCTGGCCTCCGAGAAGATGCGCTACACGCTGGAACTCAAGGACAAGCGCGTCAAGGAAACCGAGCTGGACGCCAATGCCGACAAGGTGCGCCGCGAAGTGGCCGCCGAAGCCGCCGCACGCGAGCAGGTGATTGCGGCGCGTGCCCAGGAAGAGGCCATGAAGCATGTGCTGCCCTTCAAGCAGCGCCAGATCGAGCAGCGCCAGCTGGAGGCCGAGGCCGAGCGCGTGGCCCGCGTGAAAGCCGCCGAGGGCAGCGCCCAGGCCCGCCGCATCGAGGCCAATGGCGAAGCCGATGCGCGCCAGAAGCTGGCCGAGGCCGAGGCCTTCCGCATGGACCGCCTGGGCAAGGTCAACGCCGAGCAGATGGCGCGCGAAGGCACCCTGGTCACACGCTACCCGCTGCTCATCCAGAAGACGCTGGCCGACAAGCTCTCGGACAAGATCCAGGTCATCATCGCGCCCCCGCCGACCAATGGCGACTTCATCGGCGCGGCCCTGCTGGGCGGCAGCCGCAATGCACAGGCCGGCGCAGCCTCCGTGGCGGCCGAAGATGCCAACGCAGCCGTTCAGGAGCAATAAGCCATGCTGACCGTATCGACCTTGGCCGCCGCAGCGCTGGCCACCGGCATGGGCAGCGCCATCGTGGTGCAGGACCAGGCCAGCCTGCGCGCCGCGCCGCGCGATGGCGCCCAGCAGCAGGCCAGCCTGTGGCAGGGAGAGGTGCTGGAGATCAGGGGCGAACGCCTGGACTACCTCCAGGTCTGGGACCACAAGCGCGAGCGCGGCGGCTTCATCCGCGCCGGCGATGTGCGCCGCGTGGCCATGACCGAGGCCGATGCCCCCGCCTTGCTGGCCGTGCTGCGCTTCGTGCAGGACACGCCCGGTGCCGAGGCGCTGGGCATCGGCCTTGCGGCCGCCTATCTGCAGGCCGCGCCCGCCAGGACCCTGGCCGGCGCCGAAGGCGCGCAGGCCTTCGACGCACTAGGCGGCTTTGCCGACCGGCTGGCGCGGCGCGCCTCCGCTGCTGCGCCTGGCAAGGCCTCGGGCGCCACGCTGTCGGCCCACCTGGATGTGGCCAACGGCTACGGCCTGCGCTTTGCGACCTATGAGGTCGAAGGCCGCATGCAGGTCTGCTATGAAGGCGAATTTTTCCGCCGCGTGCTGGCCATGCCCGCCGCCGACGCGCCGCAGCGCGCCCGCGCCGCCCTGGCGCTGACACGGCCCGAATGCGTGGACCCCGATCTGCCAGCCCATGAGCGCGCCCGCATGCATGCCTGGCAGGCCGATGTGCTGGAGCGCGTGGACGTGACCGGCCTGCCGCCCTACCTGCGCGGCCGCGTGCAGATGCGCCGCGCCAGCGTGTGGGCGGCGCTGGCCTTTCAGCAGGCGCGCAAGAGCATGGCCGACCCTGCCGTGGCGGCATCGGCCGCCCGGGCACTGGCCGAGTTCACGGGCGTCAGCAAGTCCGAGCTGCCCGATGAAGACCAGAGCGCCTACAACGACGCGGCCATGCGCGTGAGCGCCGTGCGCTGGGCGCTGTCGCCTGTTGCTGCTGCGGCTCCTGCTGCCGGAGCCCGCCCGACGCTGCTGACCGAGCCCGGTGCTGCCGGCGAAACCTGCGTGCTGCTGGTGGACGCCCAGCACGGCGCCAAGGCCCCTTTGCTGCGCCGCTGCACCTATGGAGTGGTGTGGGCTGCATCGGCCAGCACCAACCGCGAGGGCACGGCCGTGGCCCTGGCCGTGCAGCCGCTGGAAGGCTGGCGCGAACTGTGGGTGCTGCGCAAGACCGAAGGCGGCTGGTTGGCCGATGTGCTGCCCCCGGCCGCCACCGCCCCGGAGACCGGCGTGGCCGAATGGGCAGGCTGGGTGCCTGGCGGCCAGCTGATGCTGGTGGCGCGTGAGGCCCGTGGCCAGGGCCGCTACCGCAAGAGCTTCGAAGTGGTGCGGCTGGACGGCCTGGCCACCGAGCGCGTGACCGGCGATGTGTCTGCCCTGCCGCTGTTCCAGCGCTGGCAGGACCCGGCCTGGAAGCGCCAGTCCCTGAGCCTGCGCTGAAGCAAAAAAAAGCCTGCACCGGTGGGGTGCAGGCTCGTCTCCAACGATGCCTGGAGCGTTGCCAGGCGACTCCTCTAGGAACTCCTTGTTCGCCTTCCAGCGGTGCTGGCCGGCGAATCCAAGCGGCGATTCTACGAGTGAAGCCGAGGCCGTGCGGCCGAGTCATCTGATAAATGATGTCTTATAGAGGACTGTGGTTGTGCAGTCGCCTGGGGGATAGTCGGGGGCGCGCCTGCAGGCAGGTCAAGTGATTGTTCTGCATAAGTATTTTCAATTTCCATGAAATTCTGAAAGTTGTGATGCCCTGCAAAGACCATGCATGCCGCTTTGGTTATCAGGGCCTGTGCGGTGGCGAGCCGGGTGGATGCGCATCAAGCTTGTGTAAGCCTGTCTTGCTATATCTTCAGGTTTCGCCAGCCTGCGGCGGCAGGCGGGCATCTCACCAGAAAACCCAGCGAACCGGAGACCACGATGACCCACATTTACGACCAGCATCTGGAGCGCAACAGCGCCAACCATGCGCCGCTCAGCCCCTTGGGCTTCATCGCCCGCACGGCCGAGGTCTATCCCGAGCGGCTGGCCGTGGTCCACGGCACGCTGCGCCGCAGCTGGGGCGAGACCTATGCGCGCTGCCGCCAGCTGGCCAGCAGCCTGCACAAGGCGGGCGTGGGCAAGAACGACACCGTGGCCGTGATGCTGCCCAATACGCCGCCCATGGTGGAGGCGCATTTCGGCGTGCCCATGGCGGGGGCCGTGCTCAATGCGCTGAACACGCGGCTGGATGCGGAAACCATTGCCTTCATGCTGGACCACGGCG
Organism: Delftia sp. BGA-UO-ETr-SB1; assembly: GCF_059567865.1. Taxonomy (NCBI): domain Bacteria; kingdom Pseudomonadati; phylum Pseudomonadota; class Betaproteobacteria; order Burkholderiales; family Comamonadaceae; genus Delftia; species Delftia sp. BGA-UO-ETr-SB1. Next base: position 1,798,991 of record NZ_JCAQOW010000006.1, read on the forward strand.
AGGCCAAGGTGCTGATCGTGGACCCGGAGTTCACGGGCGTGGTGGCCAAGGCGCTGAAGCTGCGCCAGCGCAGCGCGCCGCTGCTGGTGATCCAGGTCGAAGACGCGCTGCACGGCCCGGCCGCTGAGCAGGTCGGCAGCCTGGACTACGACGACTTCGTGGCCGGTGGCGATGCCGGTTTCGACTGGCAGCTGCCTGCCGACGAGTGGGATGCCATCGCGCTGAACTACACCAGCGGCACCACGGGCAACCCCAAGGGCGTGGTCTACCACCACCGGGGTGCGGCCATCAATGCCATCAGCAATGTGCTGGAGTGGGACATGCCCAAGCACGCCGTCTACCTGTGGACCCTGCCCATGTTCCATTGCAACGGCTGGTGCTTTCCGTGGACAGTGGCGGCGCGCGCGGGCGTCAACGTCTGCCTGCGTCGGGTGGAGGCGCAGGCCATCTTCGACGCCATCCGCAACCACGGCGTCACGCATTACTGCGGCGCGCCCATCGTGCACGGCCTGCTGGTCAATGCGCCGGCCGCCATGAAGGAGGGCGTGCCCGCCGGAGTCAAGGCCATGGTGGCAGGCGCGGCGCCACCGGCGTCGATGATCGAGGGCATGGAGCAGCTGGGCTTCGACATCACCCATGTCTACGGCCTGACCGAGGTCTACGGCCCGGCCACGGTCTGCGCCAAGCACGCAGCCTGGGATGCGCTGGACATCGGCGAACGCGCGCGCCTCAATTCCCGCCAGGGCGTGCGCTACCACCTGCAGCGCTCGGCCAGCGTGCTCGATCCGGAGACCATGGAGCCCGTGCCCCATGACGGCCAGACCATGGGCGAGATCATGTTCCAGGGCAACATCGCCATGAAGGGCTACCTGAAGAACCCGCAGGCCACGGACGAGGCCTTCCGCGGCGGCTGGTTCCACACGGGCGACCTGGCCGTGCAGCATCCGGACGGCTATATACAGATCAAGGACCGCAGCAAGGACATCATCATCTCGGGCGGGGAGAACATCTCGTCCATCGAGGTCGAGGACGTGCTCTACCGCCACCCGGCCGTGCTGGCCGCCGCCGTGGTGGCCAAGCCCGATCCCAAGTGGGGCGAGACGCCCTGCGCCTTCATCGAGCTGAAGGCCGGCGCGCAGACCACGGCCGAAGAGATCGTGGCCCACTGCAAGAAGCACCTGGCCGGCTACAAGGTGCCGCGCGCCGTGGTCTTTGGCGAGCTGCCCAAGACCAGCACGGGCAAGATCCAGAAGTTCGAGCTGCGCCGGCAGGCCGGATCGGTCCAGGCCATCACGGGCTGATGGCCGGGCCGCAGCGCGGGCAGCGGCTCAGTGTCCGGCCGTCTTGGAAAACAGCTGGATGACCAGCACGCCCGCCACGATCAGGCCCATGCCCGCCAGCGCGGGCAGGTCCAGCGTCTGGCCCTGCCAGAGCCATCCGACCAGCGAGATCAGCACGATGCCCGCGCCGGACCAGATCGCATAGGCCACGCCCGTGGGCACGGTGCGCAGCGTCAGCGACAGGAAGTAGAAGGCCAGCGCGTAGCCCAGGACCGTGACCACGCTGGGCCACAGCCGCGTGAAGCCTTCGGACTGCTTGAGGCAGGAGGTGGCCGCCACCTCGGCGACGATGGCCAGGCCCAGGTACAGGTAGTTGGACGCCATGCTCAGATGGCCGCGTAGCTGCCCGTGCCCTCGGGCCAGCGCGTGAGCACGTCGAAACCCGTGTCGGTCACCACCACCATGTGCTCCCACTGGGCGGACAGCGACTTGTCGTTGGTGATCACCGTCCAGCCGTCGGCCAGTTCGCGCGTGGCCGCCTTGCCGGCGTTGAGCATGGGCTCGATGGTGAAGATCATGCCGGCCTCCAGCACCATGCCCTGGCCGGGCTGGCCGTAATGCAGCACCTGGGGGTCGTCGTGGTAGACCTTGCCGATGCCGTGGCCGCAGTACTCGCGCACCACGCTGAAGCGCTCGCGCTGGGCCACGGTCTGGATGGCATGGCCGATGTCGCCCAGCGTGGCGCCGGGGCGCACGGCGCGGATGCCGGCCAGCAGGGCCTCGTAGGTGGTCTCCACCAGGCGGCGCGCCTGGTTGGAGGGCTGGCCCACGTAGTACATGCGGCTGGTGTCGCCGATCCAGCCCTCGGGCGTGGTCACGGCCACATCGACATTGAGAATGTCGCCCTCGCGCAGGATCTGCCGGGCGTCGGGGATGCCGTGGCAGACCACGTGGTTGGGCGAGGTGCAGACCGTCTTCGGAAAGCCGTGGTAGCCCACGTTGGTTGGCACGCAGCGCAGTTCATCGACGATGAAGTCATGGCAGAGCTTGTCCAGGTGCTCGGTGCTGACGCCCGGCTGCACGTGGGGCACCAGCATCTGCAGGACACGGGCGGCCAGGCCACCGGCCTTGCGTGATTGCCCGATATCGAGGGCGTCGTGCAGCGGAACGCTGCGCAGCTTGGCGCCCCTCATTGCAGGCCTCCCGACAGGCGCACGGGGCGCGGGCGGCGTGCTGCCGTATCGGCGGGAGCCGGTGCCGCCTCGGGCTCGCCCAGCTTCAGCGTGGCCGCGGCCTCTTGCAGCAGCAGGGCGCAGATGCCTGCGTAGTCGAGATGGGGATGGTGTTCGGCCAGCTGGCCGACACGCAGCCAATGCTCGGCCTGGGCGTTGATGGATCGACCCAGGGCCGCGCTGGACAGGCGGATCTGGTCGTGCAATTGGTCGGATATTTTGACGATTCCCATGGGGTGGCGATCATACGGGGAATATACGTTTCGTATATTGACAATCGCAAATCGCGGGCCCGGCGGCGGGGCATTCGTGCAGGCCTGCAGATGCAGGCCGTCATGTCGTCGTCCATGCTGCGTGACGGACAGGGCGGATGCTCTTGTGTTGATAGCGCAATGATCACGTCCGGCTGGCCATCCGGCAGGGATGATGTTTTTCCTGCAGCGCGGTCCTGTACAAGACTGGGCCTTGCGCGATCGGAGGTCTTCTATCAGATATCTGTTGCAGATCTGGGGCTTACCCCTAGCAAGTCGCCTGCTACCCAAACTGACAAGAATCAAGACTGTCTGGAAGCGAATGTCCTGCAAGCCGGCGCATGGTGCGGCCGGCCGGGCCTTCCGGCAGGGAGCAGCAATGGGCAAGGAACAAGAAGCGGGTTCGGCAACGGGATCGGGCGGGGCGCGCATCGTCATCGTGGGCGGTGGCGTGGCGGGGCTGGAGATTGCCACGGCGCTGGGCAAGGGGCGCACGGACGCCATCGGCTCCGTGACCCTGGTGGACAGCGATTCGGCCCATGTCTGGAAGCCCATGCTGCACACCATTGCGGCCGGCACGCGCGACCTGGCCCAGCAGCAGACCACCTACCTGGCCCAGGCCAGCGACGCCAGCTTTGCCTATCAGCCCGGCGAAATGTGCGGCCTGGACCGCGAGGCCCGCGAGGTGCTGCTGGCCCCCATCGAGGCGCCCGATGGCCGCGAGATCGTGCCGGGCCGGCGCATTGCCTACGACCGGCTGGTGATCGCCGTGGGCAGCGGTGCCAATGATTTCGGCACGCCGGGCGTGGACGAGCACTGCTTCATGATCGACTCGCGCCGCAAGGCCGATGCCTTCAACAGCGAGATCCGCCTGCGCATGGTGCGCTGCATGACCAGCGGCGAGCAGCTGCGCGTGGCCATCGTGGGCGGCGGCGCCACGGGCGTGGAGCTGGCGGCCGAGCTGGTGCAGCTGGCCGAGAGCGCCCGCGCCTACGGCGCGCTGGGCGAGGCCGCGCGCTTCGGCATCGTGCTGATCGAGGCCGGGCCGCGCCTGCTGCCCGGTTTTCCTGAAGAGATTTCCGAAGCCACGCGCCTGCGTCTGCAGGCCCTGGGCGTTTCGGTGATCGTCAACGGCCGCGTGCAGTCGGCCAGCGAAGAGGGGTTCGTGCTGGCCAGCGGCGAGTTCGTTCCCGCAGGCCTGCGCGTCTGGGCAGCGGGCGTGAAGGCCCCGGCCTTCCTGGCGCAGCTGGGACTGGAGACCACGCAAGGCAACCAGCTCAAGGTCAACGGCCAGCTGCAGACCAGCGACCCCCATGTCTACGCCGTGGGGGATTGCGCCAGCTTCACCCTGCCCGGTGCCAGCGTGCCGCTGCCGCCCACCGCCCAGGTGGCGCACCAGCAGGCCCGCTATCTGGTGGAGACGCTGCCGCGCCTGCTGAAGGAGCCGGGTTTCCGTCCCGAAGGCTTTGCCTACCGCGACTTTGGCGCCCTGGTGTCATTGGCCCATTACGACGCCTATGGATCGCTGGGCAAATTCGGCCTGTTCAACGGCGGCGTGATCCGCGGGCGCATGGCCATGCTGAGCCACATCATGCTGTACCGCTCGCACCAGGCCCGCATCTACGGCTTTTGGCGCGGCGGGCTGCTGTGGCTGATCGATTTGATGAATTCGCGCCTGCGCCCGTCGATCCGGCTGGACTGAGCGGCCGGGCCCGGCATCAAAGCAGCCCCTCGATGGGCAGCCAGCCCAGCACGCGCAGCATCAGGCGCTTGAATGCACTGCTGCCGGGCTCGGTGGTGGTGTTGAGTGGCTCAGGCGGCGTGCCGCTTTCCGTGGTCCAGCTCAGGCGGCCCTGTGCATCGATCTGCACGTGGTAGGCAGCCGCTGGCAGGCTCTGGTCGAGCATGCGGCTCATCTGCGAAGCCATATCGGGGCTGTCGATCAGCAGGCCCATTTCGGTGTTGAGGTGGGCCGAGCGCGGGTCGAAGTTGAACGAGCCCACGAAGATGCGCTCGCCATCGACCGCAAAAGTCTTCGCATGCAGGCTGGAGCCCGAGCTGCCGGGGCGGCTGCCCGAACCCACGCCCGCCTTCCCGCCCGACTTCCCGCCCGAGGACGCGGCGGGCGATGGTAGCCCTTGCCGGGGCACGCCTGCATCGGCGGCGGGCGTGTCCGGCTCGCCGATCTGGCGGCGCAGCTCATACAGCTGCACGCCTTCCTCGATCAGCGGGCGCCGGTACCGGGCATAGCCGGCGTGGACCACGGCCACGTCGGTCGCCTCCAGGCTGTTGGTGAGCACGCGCACGGCAATGCCCTGGCGGCGCAGGCCGGCCAGGGCGCGCACACCGGCCTCGGTGGGCACGAAGTAGGGCGAGACCAGGTCCAGCTGGCGCTGCGGCTGGCCGATGGCGGGTGCCAGCTGCGTGATCAGCAGCCCCTGCCTGGGCACCTGGCCCAGCACCTTGGCCGGGTCGTCGCTGACCAGGGTGGCGCGGGCCCATTGCAGTGGCAGGCGGCCGGCCAGCAGCTCTTGCGTGAACGGGCTTTGCGCCACGGCGCGCACATAGGCCTGGGCCTCGGGCCGCTGCACCTCGGTGGCCAGGGCCTCGCTGGCGCGCGCCACCGCATAGTCGGGCAGCGGCGGCAGCAGACTGGCCACGGGGTAGGCCGAGGCGCTGGCCCAGTACTGGTCGAACGAGTGCGCGATATCGGCCACCACCGGCCCCATGGCGACCACGTCCAGGTCGGCGAACAGCACGCCGTCGGTGGCTGCGAAGTACTCGTCGCCGATGTTGCGTCCACCCACGATGCTGGCCTGGCTGTCGGCCGTGAAGCTCTTGTTGTGCATGCGCCGCTGCGTGCGCGAGAAATCCGTCACATAGCCCAGCGCCTTGGGCGTGCGCTGCGCAAAGGGGTTGAACAGCCGCACCTCGATCTGCGGATGCCGGTCCAGCGCGCTGAGCTGCGTGTCCAGCCCCGCCGTGCCGCCGTCGTCCAGCAGCAGGCGCACGCGCACGCCCCGGTCGGCGGCCTGGCGCAGTTCGTCAAGCAGCAGGTGGCCCGTGGTGTCGTCTCGCCAGATGTAGTACTGCACATCCAGCGTGCGCTGGGCCACGCGGGCCAGCAGGGCACGCGCCGCGTAGGCGTTGCGTGCATCGGAAAGCGCGTGGATGCCGGTAAGCCCCGGATGCTGGTCCAGCAGCGGTGCCAGCGCCTGGCCCAGCAGCGTGGCCTGGGCGGCCTCGGGCGGCAGCGCCGTGGATTCGCTGCGGCCAGCCAGCGGCGGCAGGCTGCAGCCTGCCAGCAGCAGGGCCAGGACGAGCGCCTGGGTGGTGGCAAGGGCGCGGCGCAGCAGGGGCATGGCGCGTTCGGTGTTTGCGGTGGTCAGTGCAGCCAGCGGATGAACAGCTGGATCACCGTGGCATTGACGATGTCGACGAAGAAGGCGCCCACCATCGGCACGATGAGAAAGGCCTTGTGCGAGGGGCCGTACTGGTTGGTGATGGCCTGCATGTTGGCCACGGCCGTGGGCGTGGCACCCATGCCGAAACCGCAGTGGCCGGCGGCCAGCACGGCCGCATCGTAGTTGCTGCCCATGATGCGGAAGGTCACCAGCGCGGCATACAGGCCCATGACCAGGGTCTGGGCCGCCAGGATCACCATCAGCGGCGCCGCCAGCCCTGCAAGCTCCCACAGCTTGAGCGACAGCAGGGCCATGGCCAGGTAGATGGACAGCGAGGCATTGCCGAAGACGTCGATGGCCCGGTCGAATACCTGGAAGTGAAAGACATAGTCCAGCGTGTTGCGGATCACGACGCCGCCTGCCAGCGCCCAGACGAAGGTGGGCAGGGAGAACAGGGTGCCGGCGGTGAACTGCGCCATGAACTCGGCAAAGCCCAGGCAGCCTGCGAACAGGGCCAGTGTTTCTATGGCCGCGCTGGTGGTGATCAGGCGCGTCTGCTCGGGGTTCTCGAAGCCGCCGTGGCTTGCACTTTCGCCCAGCGGTGGCTGTTTTTCGGGGGCGGCTGCGGGGTCGTGCACGGCAAGCCTGCGGCGCGTGATCAGGGCCTTGGCCAGCGGGCCGCCGATCAGGCCGCCGATCACCAGTCCGAAGGTGGCACAGGCAATGCCCAGCGTGACCGCACCCTGGATGCCGTACTCGCGCTCGAAAACCTGGCCCCAGGCGCCTGCCGTGCCATGGCCGCCCGTCAGGGTGACGGAGCCTGCGATCAGCCCGAACAGCGGGTCGAGCCCGAGCATCGTGGCCAGGCTCACGCCCACCAGGTCCTGCAGGCCGATGAAGACGGCGACCACGGCCAGGAACAGCAGCAGCGAACGGCCGCCTTCGCGCAGCTTGGCGAAATTGGCGCTCAGCCCGATGGAGGAGAAAAACACCAGCATGAAGGCCATCTGCAGTTCGCTGCTGAAGCTGAAGGTGTAGCCCAGGGTCTGGTTGAGCACGAACAGGGCGACGGCGACGACCAGACCGCCGGCCACGGGCTCGGGGATGTTGAATTCGCGCAGCAGGCGCAGGTGCTGCACCAGCCATTTGCCCAGCAAAAGGACGAGGGCGGCGAAGATCAGGGTGTAGTAGGCGCTGAAAGTCAGGTGCATGGCTTCCGTGTTCTGGTGGGCGGGGCAAGGCAGCTCACCATACGATAGGCGGCATGCCGGGGGGCGATGTCAGGATAGCCACTGATTCCCAGGCCTGCTGAAAGTGCCCTTCGGTCGTGCCCTGTGTCAGTGCCCTGTCAGCTGGCTACGGGGCCGGGCCGCCTGTCCTCGACGGTGAAGCGGGCCAGCGTGTAGATGCGGCTGTCGGCGCGCATGGGGTTGGCCACGGCACGCAGCTCGCTGGTCCAGCGTTCGGGCGTGATGTCTGCCAGGCCATAGCCGCGTTCCTCGCAGCGTGCGTACAGCACCTGCGGGTTGTGGGCGACGATGGCATCGACCTTGGCCTGTGTGGTGCCGCTGCGCGAGGTGATCGAGGTGCTGCAGAACTCGCTGGCCACGATGGGGTTGCGCCGTTCGGGCGCGGCCTCGGGATCGGCGTGCACGGCGCAGACGTAGTTCTGGTGCAGGTCGCCGCCCAGCAGCACGCTGTTGCGCGGCGTGGGCTGGGCGCCCGGAGTGAGGTGGCGCACCAGGCGCTGGCGCGCGGCCGGGTAGCCGTCCCAACTGTCCGTGGCCTGCGATCCCGAAGGCGGCCGGTGCGCCGACAGCAGGGTGGGCTGGGCCAGGATGCTCCAGCGCGGCCCCTCGCTGCCCTGGTGGCGGGCGTCCTCGGCCAGTTGGCGGTACAGCCACTGCTCCTGCGTCCAGCCCAGGAAGCTGCGCGCCGTGTCCGACAGGGCCGCACATTGCGCAGGGCGCACGCTGCCCTTGTCTGCCTCGCCCTCGATGCGGCAGGCCTGGGCGCTGCGGTACTGGCGGCCGTCCAGCAGATGCAGCCGGGCCAGCCGGCCCCATTGCAGGCTGCGGTACAGCTGCAGGCCGCCGCCGCCATGCGATGCCCCGGCGCCCGTCAGCGCGCTGGCACGCAGCGGCATGTTTTCGTAGAAGGCCTGCCAGGCGGCCATGCGCCGGGCCAGGAAACGCGCGGCATCGCCCTGGCCCTGGTCGCCCGCGTAGTTGTTCTCCACCTCATGGTCGTCCCAGCCCACGGACCAGTTGCACAGGGCGTGCGCGGCCTGCAGCAGCGGGTCGCTCTTGTGCAGGGCGTAGCGGTCGCGGTAGTCCTGCAGGGTCTGCGCGGCGCGCAGGTTGTGCGTGCGGGCCAGGCCCAGCGTCATGGCGGGCGTGGCGTATTCGTAGATGTAGTCGCCCAGGAAGATCACCAGGTCCGGCGCATCCTGCACGACCTGGCGCCAGGCCGCGTAGTAGCCGTGCTCCCAGCGCTGGCAGGAGGCATAGGCCAGGCGCAGGCGCTGCGGCATGCTGCCGGGGGCGGGCGCCGTGCGGCAGCGGCCCGTGCCGCTGACCGCCTGTCCCAGCATGAAGCGGTAGTGGTACCAGCGGTCGGGCGCCAGTCCTCCCACCTGAACATGCACGCCGTGGCCCCATTCGGGCTGGGCCATGGCCTCGCCGCTGCGCACGATCTGGCGGAACAGCGGGTCGTGCGCCAGCTCCCAGCGGATCTTGAGCGCAGGCATGGCCGTGGTGTCGGTCTCGCCCAGCTGGGCCAGCGGTGGCGTCAGCCGCGTCCACAGCAGCACGTTGTCGGGTTCGGGGTCGCCGCTGGCCACGCCCAGCGTGAAGGGGTTGTGCGCAGGCCGTTCACCCAGCCGGGCCCAGGCAGGCAACTGGCCCAGCGCCGTGGCCAGGCCCGAGCCGACCAGAAACTGGCGCCGCGGTGCAGGGACGGAGGCGCTGAAGGGCAGGTGCATGGCGGTTCGGGGCAGGCGGCGCAAAAAAGCGGGGAAAGACGGGGCGTGGCCTTGGGGTGGATCAAAGGCCGGCGCCTGCATTTCCAACTGGCTGCCATTGTGCGCCTGATGCCGTGGCAATGCAGTGCTTGCCGCGCTCCTTGGCCTGCAGCATGGCGGTGTCGGCGCGGCGCAGCACGTCCATGCCGTTTTCGTGGCTTTGCAACTGGGCCACGCCCGCGCTGAAGCTCAGGGGCCGGGGTGCGGGCTGGCCTGGGGTCTGCGCAGATGCGGGCAAAGGCGCCTGCTCCAGCAACTGCAGAAGGCGCTGCAGCGCCTGGGCGCCTGCTGTCTCCGGGGTCTGCGGCAGCAGCAGCACGAAGGCCTGGCCTTCATAGCGGCCCACCACGTCTTCCGGGCGCAGCCCTTGGCGCGCCAGCTGGGCCACATGCACCAGCGCGGCATCGCCCATGGCATGCCCCAGCTCGGCATTGAGGGCCTGCATGCCGTCCATATCGACCAGGGCAACGCTCAGCGGCTGGCCATGGCGCTGGGCGCGTGCCACCTCGCGGTCCAGCGCCTCGCTCACGCCCAGGCGGTTGAGCTGGCCGGTCAGCGGGTCGTGGCGTGCGCGGCGCGCGGCCTCGTCCAGCTCCTGCTGCAGTGTTTCGATGCGGGCCTCGCAGGCATCGACATGGGCGCGCAGCGCCTGCAGTTCCTCCTGGGCCACGCGGCTGCCGGCAGCCATGGTGCGCGTGGCCTCCAGCACCTGCTGCAGCAGCGGGGCTGCGTCTTCCAGGCGCTGGATGCCGTCCAGCTGGCGTGCCGCCTCTTCCATGCGGGCGCCCAGCGTTTCGTTGCTGCTCGTGATCTGCGCCAGGTGCTGGACGAAGCCGCCCAGCATGTCCCTGAGCGCCTGCTGCGCGGCGGCCATGCCGTCCTGCAGCTGCAGGCGCCGGTGGATCACGGTCTGCAGCTCGCGCCGTGCATCGGCCAGGGGCGCGGGCGACAGCGGCGGGGTGATGGCCTGCTCGATGGCCGTGAGCTGCTGCACCAGCCAGCTGCCATGCGTGGGGTCCTGGGCCAGGTGCTGCACCAGGGTCTGCAGCAACTCCTGCATCAACTGCAGGACCTGAAGCTGGTCGGCGATGGCGAACGACAGCTGGTAGTGCTGGTCGTGCAGGCGCCGCGCCAGGGCCTTGGCATCCACGGGCGGCGATTGCAGCTGCTCCATCAGCTGCTGGTGCAGTTGCCCGGTCTTGGTGTCCTGGGTGTCCAGCAGTGTGGACAAGGCCTCGAAGCGCCGCGCCAACTGCTGGGTCAGGTCGTCGGGCAGGGCCTGGACGGGCGGCGGCACGGGCAGCTCCACGGGCCTGGCCTCATGGGCAGGCGGCTGCAGGGCCGCGTTGGCATAGGCGGTGATGACCTGCTGCAGCCCTTGCCAGTCGCTGCGCTCTATGGCGGCGCCCAACTGGTCGCGCAGGCGCTTTTGGCCGGGCGTCTGCGCAGGCAGCAGCGCATGGACATGGCGCAGCGGGCCCTGGGGAAAGCTGGCGGGGCCGGGCTCGCCGGCCGCCTGTTCATAGAGGCGGGCGTAGTTTTCCGGGGTGGGCGGCAGGCGGTTCAGCGCCAGTTGCCGCAGGGTTTCGCGTGCCAGTTCGGAAGCGGAGCGCTCGGCCATGGGTGGGCAGTTGTTTCAGAATGCAATGCCCTCCAGTGTGGCATGGCCAGCGCCCGGTTCACTGCTCGTTGACCATCACCAGCTTGCCCTGCACCTGGCGCGATCCCATGCGCGCATAGGCGGCGTGCAGCTCGGCCATGGGCATGGTGCGGTCGATCACGGGCTTGATCTTTCCCTGGCCGTACCACTGCGCCAGCTCCTGCATCATGGCCGCATTGGCCTTGGGTTCGCGCCGGGAGAACTCGCCCCAGAAGACGCCCACCAGCGATGCGCCCTTGAGCAGCGGCAGGTTCAGCGGCAGGGCAGGAATCGGTCCTGCGGCAAAGCCCACGATCAGATAACGGCCGCGCCAGGCGATGGAGCGGAAGGCCGGCTCGGCGAAGTCGCCGCCCACGGGGTCGTAGACCACGTCGGGGCCCTTGCCGTCGGTGGCTTCCTTGATGGCGGCGCGCAGATCGCCCTGGCTGTAGTTGATGGTGGCGTCGGCGCCCTGTGCCTTGCACAGCGCGCACTTTTCGTCGGTGGAGGCCGCTGCGATCACACGCGCACCCGCCGCCTTGGCGATCTGGATGGCGGCCGTGCCCACGCCGCCCGCCGCGCCCAGCACCAGCACCGTCTCGCCCGCGCGCAGCTGGCCGCGGTCGATCAGCGCATGGTGCGAGGTGGCATAGGTCATGATGAAGGCCGCAGCATCGACGAAGCTGAAACCGTCTGGCAGCGGCATGCAAAGCGCGGCCGGCGCCAGCGTATGGGTGCCGAAGCCCCCGGTGCCCGACAGGCAGGCCACGCGCTGGCCCACGGCCAGGTGGCTCACGCCTTCACCCACGGCCTGGACCACGCCCGCGTATTCCGAGCCCGGCACGAACGGCAGCTCAGGCTTCATCTGGTACTTGTTCTGCACGATCAGCAGATCGGGAAAGTTCAGGCTGGCCGCCTTCACTTCGAGCAGTACCTGCCCCGGGCCCGGCGTGGGCGTGGGCAGCTGCGTCCACTGCAGTTGATCGACGCCTGTGGGCGTGGTGCAAAGCCAAGCGTGCATGGTGGTTGTCTCCTGTGATTGAATGCCTGGCCGATGATAGGAGTGTGGTGGGAATGCCTCCTGTCCCTCGGGCGACGAGACGCCCGCCTACAATCGCCCGCAATCCCTGCTGTATCCATGAAGATTCTCATTTGTAACGACGACGGCTACCAGGCGCCCGGCATCCAGGCCCTGTACGAGGCGCTGCGCACGGTGGCAGACGTCGAGGTGGTGGCACCGGAGCACAACAACAGTGCCAAGTCCAACGCCCTGACGCTGAACGCGCCGCTGTATGTGCACCAGGCCCACAACGGCTTTCGCTATGTCAATGGCACGCCTGCGGACTGCGTGCACATCGCCCTGACCGGCCTGCTGGGCTACCGGCCCGACCTGGTGGTCTCCGGCATCAACAACGGCGCCAACATGGGCGACGACACCATCTATTCCGGCACCGTGGGCGCCGCCATGGAAGGCTTTCTGTTCGGCATTCCCTCCATTGCCTTCTCGCAGGTGGACAAGGGCTGGTCCGAGATCGAGGCCGCTGCCGCCGCCGCGCGCCAGCTGGTCATGGACATGCAATCGCAGGAGCTGATCGGCCTGTCGCCCTGGCTGCTCAACGTGAACATTCCCAACATGCCCTTGTCCGCGCTCAAGCCCCTCAAGCTGTGTCGGCTGGGCCGCCGCCATGCGGCCGAACGCGTCATCACCCAGGAGAGCCCGCGCGGCGAAATGATGTACTGGATAGGCAGCGCAGGCGCGGCCAAGGACGACTCGGAGGGCACGGACTTCCACGCCACGGCGCACGGCCATGTGTCCGTCACGCCGCTGAAGGTGGACCTGACCGACCACGACAACCTGGGCTACTGGGCACAGACGGCGGCCAGGCTGGCGTCGGCCGGCCAGTGCGTGCAGGCAGCCCAGGGCGGGGCGGTGCAACCGTGAGCGAGCGCCGTCCCGGAGTTCCCTCGTGGGTGGCGCGCTCGGTGCAGACCCCTGCGCCGGCCTCGCGCGCGGCGCCTGCGCGCTCTGCGCTGGCGCCGGCCGGTGCCCGTGCCCCGCAACAGCCTTCGGGCATCGGCCTGGACTCGGCCGCCGTGCGCGCCCGCATGGTGCAGCGGCTGGCTGCCACCGGCATACAGTCGCCGGCCGTGCTGGCCGCCATGGGATCGGTGGAGCGCCACCGCTTTGTGGACAGCGCCCTGGTCAACCAGGCCTATGAAGACACCAGCCTGCCCATTGGCCTGGGCCAGACGATCTCCAAGCCCAGCGTGGTCGCCCGCATGACCGAGCTGCTGCTGGGTTCGGAGGCCGCGAAGTCGGGCCTGGGCCGCGTGCTGGAAATCGGCACGGGCTGCGGCTACCAGGCGGCGGTGCTGGCCCGCGTGGCACGCGAGGTCTATTCGATCGAGCGCCTGCGCGGCCTGCACGAGAAAGCGCGCAGCAACCTGCGTCCCTGGCGGCTGACCAATGTCCATCTGATCTTTGGAGATGGCATGGAAGGCTATGGCAGCGGCGCGCCGTATGCGGGCATCATCTCGGCCGCTGGCGGCGAGAGCATGCCCTCGGCCTGGTGCGACCAGCTGGCCGTGGGCGGGCGGCTTGTCGCCCCCATGGTGGTTACGGGTGGTAAGCAGGCACTGCTGGTGATTGACAAGAGTTCACACGGGTTTACGCAGTCGATTTTGGAGGCCGTGAACTTTGTCCCCCTAAAATCGGGCATCGCCTAGAAGGGAATAACTTATGTTGGTATCGCGAAGTCTTGGGGCTTGGGGAACGGTGGTGCTGGCCGGCATGGTTCTGGCAGGCTGCACATCCCAAGTGAACAGGGCTCCCGTGGAGGACCGTGGAACGACCACCACCTCCTCCACCTCTTCCTCGCCATCGGCAGCCGTCAAGCCGCTGCCCGGCGTCGAAAACGCCGGCAAGCCCGGCTACTACACGATCAAGCCCGGTGACACGCTGATCCGCATCGGCCTGGAAACCGGCCAGAGCTGGAAGGACATCGCGCGCTGGAACAATCTGGAGAACCCCAACCTGATCGAAGTCGGTCAGGTGGTGCGCGTCGTGCCGCCGACCAGCTCGGACAGCGTCGGCACGCGCCCCTCGTCCACTGCGTCCTCCACGCCCAGCGGCTCGCCCGTGGTGGCAACGCCGCTGCCGCCCGTGGCATCGTCGGGCGGCTCCACGGCAACGCCTGCACCCGCACCGACCCCGGCACCCGCCCCTGCACCCGCAGCCGGCAAGGGCGCCGACGATGTGGACTTCATCTGGCCTGCATCGGGCAGCCTGATCGCCGGTTTTGACGAGGCGCGCAACAAGGGTTACGACATCGCAGGCAAGGCCGGCGATCCCGTGATGGCCGCTGCCGATGGCCGCGTGGTCTATGCCGGCGCCGGCCTGCGTGGCTATGGCAACCTGATCATCCTCAAGCACAACAACACCTACCTCACGGCCTACGCGCACAACCAGACGCTGCTGGTCAAGGAAGACCAGACCGTGCGCAAGGGCCAGAAGATCGCCGAGATGGGCAGCACCGACGCGGACCGCGTGAAGCTGCACTTCGAGGTGCGTCGCCAGGGCAAGCCTGTCGATCCTTCGCGCTACCTGCCTTCGCGCTGATGAGCCGCAGCACCAGGCAAACCGGACAAGCCCCTGCCCCGCAGGGGCTTGTTTCTTCTGTGCCCGGCGAATCGCCGTGGGAGCCGGTCGAGGACGAGGCCGAGGGCGGCGAGGTCGAGGCCGCCGCAGCCGAGCTGCGCGAGATCACCGTGCCGCCGGCCCAGCACGGCCTGCGCGCCGACAAGGTGCTGGCCGAATGCGTGGCCGAGTTCTCCCGCAGCTATCTGCAGCAACTGCTGGCGCAGGGCGCGGTCACGCTCAATGGGCGTGTGCTGGTCAAGCCGGCCACCAAGGTGGCCGCCGGCGACCGGATGGTGCTGGAGATGCGGCCCACGCAGCAGAGCATGGCCTTCCAGCCCGAAGACATGGCGCTGGACGTGGTGTATGAGGACGAGCACTTGCTGGTCGTCAACAAGCCGGCTGGCCTGGTCGTGCACCCGGCCCCGGGCAATTGGACGGGAACCCTGCTCAACGGCCTGCTGGGGCGCGACCCCAAGGCGCGGGAGGTGCCGCGCGCCGGCATCGTCCACCGCCTGGACAAGGACACCAGCGGGCTCATGGTGGTGGCGCGCAGCCGCGCCGCCATGGACGCGCTGGTGGCCATGATCGCCGCGCGCGATGTCAGCCGCCAGTACCTGGCGCTGGCGCACAAGGCCTGGGGCCCGCGCAAGCGCCGCGAGGTCGATGCGCCCATCGGCCGCGACCCGCGCAACCGCCTGCGCATGGCTGTGGTCGACCTGGCGCAGCATGCGGGCAAGACCGCGCGCACCGACATCGACCTGCTGGCCGGAAACGAGGAAGTCAGCCTGGTGCGCTGCACGCTGCACACGGGCCGCACCCACCAGATCCGCGTGCACATGGCATCGCTGGGCCACCCGCTGGTGGCCGATGCCGTCTACGGCGGCAAGGAGGCTGGCGGCATGGCGCGCCAGGCGCTGCACGCCTTCCGGCTGGCCTTCACCCATCCCATGACAGGCCAGGCCCTGGTGCTGCGCGCGCCGCTGCCGCCCGATATGGCACAGGCGCTGGAAAATTGGGGGCTGAGCTACAATCCCGCCGAAAGCCTCTGACCATCTCTCGCATGGCATCCGTGGAGCGCTTGCTTCCTCTTCTTTGATTCGGCGCACCCTGGCTGCCACCTCTGGTGGCTCGCGCGCCTTTGTTCCCGAGACGCTGAGCCATGAATACGGTAGATGCCAAGCGGGTCCTGGAAACTGCATTGATCTGTGCGCCGCAGCCTGTCACGCTGCGTGAGCTGCGCTCGCTGTTCGATGACGTGCTGGGCTCCGACACGCTGAAGGACCTGCTGCTGGACCTGCAGAAAGACTGGGCGCAAAAGGGTGTGGAGCTGGTGCAGGTGGCGTCTGGATGGCGCTTCCAGAGCCGGCCCGAGATGCGGGTCTATCTGGACCGGCTGCATCCCGAAAAGCCGCCACGCTACACCCGTGCGACCCTGGAGACGCTGGCGATCATCGCCTACCGCCAGCCAGTGACGCGTGGCGACATCGAGGACATACGCGGCGTGACGGTCAACAGCCTGCTGATCAAGCAACTGGAAGACCGGGGATGGATCGAGGTCATTGGCCACCGGGAAACCGTGGGCCGGCCCTCTTTGTTCGCCACCACGCGCCAGTTTCTGGACGACCTGGGCCTGCAGTCGCTGGACCAGTTGCCCATGCTCGAGGAGCCCGAATCCCAGCAAAGCCTGTTCAAGGCGCTGGAAGAGTCGGGTGCGCAGGAATTGGCAGCGGACGAGGCCGCGCCAGCCGGTGACGCTCCCTTGCCCGAAGAGCCCCAGGGCGAGACAGATGCCTCGGGATCGGACGGGGCAGATGCCGCAATGGCAGCAGATACGGCTCAAGCAGATACAGCAGACCTGGCGGATGCGGCAGATGCAGCGGATGCGGCAGAGGCAACAGACGCAACGGATACAGCGGATACAACGGATACGGACGGCGCTGCAAAGCAGGCCGAAGAAGGAAAGCCATGACGGGTAGTGATATCTCCAAAGACCAGGACGCCCAGCCGGCGTCCGATGAGGCCGGCGCGCAGCGCAAGGCCCGCCCCGCGCGCTCGCGCGCTCCCAAGGCCGGGGCGCGGCCCGGCGCCAAGCCTGTGCGCAAGCCGCGTCCGGCCGCCGAGGCGGTGCATGCCGAAGACACCGTGCAAGAGCTGGTGCCGGCTGATGCATCAGAGCCGACCGACTCGGGGTCTGTCGAAGGCTACGGTTTTGCGGACGTCATCTCGGGCGAGCTCGACGCCGCCGAAGAGCGCGACGATGCCGCGCCTGCCAAGCGCGTGCTGCTGCCCCAGGTCGATTCGCCCAAGCTGCACAAGGTGCTGGCCCAGGCCGGGCTGGGATCGCGCCTCGAAATGGAGCAGCTCATTCTTGAAGGCCGCATCTCGGTCAACAACGAGCCTGCCCACGTGGGCCAGCGCATCCAGTTCGGCGACCAGATCAAGGTCAATGGCCAGCCCATCCGTTTTCGCATCGACCCGCCGCCGGCGCGTGTCATCGCTTATCACAAGCCCGTGGGCGAGGTCGTCACGCATGACGATCCGCAAAACCGTCCCACGGTGTTCCGCAAGCTGCCTCGCCTGCAGCATGGCAAATGGCAATCGGTGGGTCGCCTGGACCTGAACACCGAAGGCCTGCTGCTGTTCACCAGCTCGGGCGAGCTGGCCAACTCCCTGATGCACCCGCGCTTCGGCCTGGAGCGCGAATACGCAGCCCGCGTGCTGGGCGCGCTCAGCAAGGAAGAAAAGCAGCGCCTGACCGATGGCGTGCAGCTGGAAGACGGCGTGGCCGCCTTCGGCTCCATTGAGGACGGCGGTGGTGAAGGCGCCAACTGCTGGTACCGCGTGACCATTTCCGAAGGCCGCAACCGCGAAGTGCGCCGCATGTTCGAGGCGGTGGGCCATGCCGTGAGCCGGCTGATCCGCATCCGCTACGGCGCCATGGTGCTGCCGCGCGGCCTCAAGCGCGGCGCCTGGGTGGAGCTGGACCAGGCCGATATCCAGTCCCTGGCTTCGGCAGCCGGCATGCAGGCGCGTGCGCCCGCTGCACCCAAGCCACCGGCCGGAGGCCGCCGTGGTGGCCCGGCTGACCGCAACACCGTTCGCCGCGAAGGCGGCGGCCGCTACTTCGACGGCAATCGCCCGGCGCCCAACGCCATGCTCGACGGCCCGCGTGCCAAGCCTGCCGCCAAGGGCGGCAAGGCTGACGGCGGCCAGGGACAGGGAAAGGGGCAGGGCGGCGCAGGCGGGCGGGGCAAGGGCGGCGGCAGCCAGCAGCCCGATCCGATGCGTACATCGGTGGGCTACATCGGCTCCGACAGCCTGTCGCGTGCACGCCAGAACGCCAAGCGCAAGCCGGGAGGACGCCGCTGAAAGGCGGCCGGGCCGTCCGCCTTCTGTTTCATCCAGAGGTGGTCGGCCCGCCCTGTAAGCCTGCCATTTGGCAGCACCATGTCATCAAGGACTTTGATGGCACAGCTAGAATCAACGGTTTTGTCCAATTGACAAAAATCCATAGTAACCCTGATTAGGAACCATTCAAATGGCCATCGAACGCACTCTTTCCATCATCAAGCCCGACGCCGTTGCCAAGAACGTGATCGGCCAGATCTACGCACGCTTCGAAGGCGCTGGCCTGAAGGTCATCGCTGCCAAGATGGTGCACCTGTCGCGCGGCGAAGCCGAGCAGTTCTACGGCGTCCACAAGGAGCGTCCTTTCTTCAAGGACCTGGTGGACTTCATGGTCTCCGGCCCCGTGATGATCCAGGCTCTGGAAGGCGAGAACGCCATCCTGAAGAACCGCGAACTGATGGGCGCCACCGACCCCAAGAAGGCTGAGAAGGGCACGATCCGCGCCGACTTCGCCGACAGCATCGACGCCAACGCCGTGCACGGCTCTGACGCCGCTGAAACTGCAGCCGTGGAAGTGGCTTTCTTCTTCCCCGGCATGAACGTCTACTCGCGCTAATCCCCGCGTCTTCCGCGGCCGTCATGGTCTGTCCGGTGCAGGCCGTGCCTGCCGCGGAAGAGCCGAGAGCGGCGTGGCACCGGCCTGCCGACATGAATACCAATTTGCTAGATTTTGATCTCGACGGACTTGCCGCTTACTGCGAGCAACTCGGCGAGAAGCGTTTCCGCGCGACGCAGCTGTTCCGCTGGATCCACCAGCGAGGCGCCAGCGACTTCGACCAGATGAGCGATCTGGCCAAGTCCCTGCGCGAAAAGCTCAAGGCGTGTGCCCACATCACGGCCCTGCCGGTTCTGACCGAGCATGTGTCTGCCGATGGAACAGTCAAGTGGCTGTTCGACGTGGGGGGCGGCGATGCCGTCGAAGCCGTTTTCATTCCCGAAGATGACCGGGGCACGCTGTGCGTGTCGTCCCAGGCGGGCTGCGCCGTGGGCTGCCGCTTCTGCTCCACGGGTCACCAGGGCTTCAGCCGCAACCTCAGCACGGGCGAGATCCTGGCCCAGCTGTGGTATGCCGAGCATGCGCTGCGCAAGCGCCTGGGCACGGGCGGCGAGCGCGTCATCTCCAACGTGGTGATGATGGGCATGGGCGAGCCGCTGCAGAACTACACGGCCCTGGTGCCGGCGCTGCGCGCCATGCTCGATGACCATGGCTACGGCCTCTCGCGCCGCCGTGTGACCGTGTCCACCTCGGGCGTGGTGCCGATGATCGACCGGCTGTCCCAGGACTGCGCCGTGGCCATGGCCGTGTCGCTGCATGCGCCCAATGACGAGCTGCGCGACCCCCTGGTGCCGTTGAACCGCAAGTACCCCATCCACGAGCTGCTCGATGTCTGCGAGCGCTACCTGGAATTCGCGCCCCGTGACTTCATCACGTTCGAATACTGCATGCTCGATGGCGTCAATGACCAGCCTGAGCATGCGCGCCAACTGATAGAGTTGGTCCGCGCGCGTGGCGATGGCCGCAGCTGGTGCAAGTTCAACCTGATTCCGTTCAATCCGTTCCCGGCCTCGGGGCTGCTGCGTTCACCCGCAGCGCGGGTGACGGAGTTCGCCAGCCTGCTGAGCAATGCCGGCATCGTGACCACGGTGCGCAAGACACGTGGCGACGACATCGACGCAGCCTGCGGACAGCTGGCTGGCGATGTCAAGGACCGCACGCGCGCTGCCGAGCGCATGGCCAGGCAGCGCACCATTGTTCTCAAGCAGGTGCCTTGAGAAGACCTGGGGCATGCCTGGCATGCCCCGACGGAACAAAGGACAGTTCATGAAGTCAGTGGCTCGGCGGCTGCGAACGGGGGATTTCGGTACAGGCATGCGCTGGGCAGTGCCCGCGCTGGTTCTTTTCTTGGCGGGCTGCGCAGGCAAGCAGCCTTTGGTGCCCCCGACGAATTCTGGCTCCGGCAACGCTTCCTCCGTCTCCAATGCCTCGATGGCTTCTGCCGCCGAGGCCGATCCCCGCCGCCGCGCAAGCATCCGCCTGGAGCTGGCGGCTTCCTATTTCCAGGCTGGCCGCATCGATGTGGCCCTGGAAGAGGTGAACCAGGCGCTGGCCGCTGACCCCAGTTCCGCCGACGGCTACGGCCTGCTGGCCCTGATCTACATGCGCAACCAGGACTGGGACCAGGCTGACGCCAGCCTGCGCAAGGCGATGTCGCTGCGTCCCCAGGACGGCGACCTGCAGCACAACTACGGCTGGCTGCTGTGCCAGCGCAAGCAATACGCGCAAGCCCAGGAATGGCTGGACAAGGCCCTGGCCCAGCCCGGCTACCTGGAGCGCCCCAAAACCTGGATGGCCAAGGGCCTGTGCCTGCAGCAGGCCGGCCTGCTGGTCGAGGCCCAGCAGGCGCTGCTCAAGGGCTATGAACTCGATCCCGCCAACCCGGTGATCGCCTACCACCTGAGCAACGTGATGCTGCAGGGCGGCGACGCCAAGAGGGCGCAGTTCTACATCCGGCGCCTGAACAGCAGTCCCCAGTCCAATGCGGAAAGCCTGTGGCTGGGGATCAAGATAGAGAGGGCGCTGCAGCAATCTGCAGCGATGCGGCAGCTGGCTGACCAGCTGCACCAGCGCTTCCCCGAGTCCCGCCAATGGCTGGCCTACGAGCGTGGAGCATTCAATGAGTGAGGTGTTGGCGGTGCATGACGAAGCAGGTACGCAAGGCGAGAACGCACAAACTTCCATGACGGCGGGCACGCTGCTGCGCCAGGCGCGCGAGGCGGCGGGTCTGTCTCTGGCCGGGCTGGCGGCGGCACTCAAGGTGCCAGCCCCCAAGCTGGAGGCGCTGGAGGCGGATGACTACGCCGCATTCCAGGACCATGTCTTCATGCGGGCCCTGGCGCAAAGCGTCTGCCGCACGCTGCGCATGGACTCGGCATCGGTGCTGGCCCTGCTGCCGCGCACCCAGCTCAAGAGCCTGGCCGATGATCGCGGCAGCATCAACGCCACGTTCAAGGAGCGCTCCTTCAAGGCCACCGGAACATCGCTGGGGCGTGAAAACGGCTCGCGCAAGGTGGCCATCATCGTGCTGCTGCTGCTGGCCGCTGCCGCTGCCGTCTACTTCCTGCCCAAGCATGAAGGCGATGCCGAAGAGCCGCAGGCCGGCGCTTCCGATGCCGCTGCCCTGGTGCAGCCTGCAGGGACTGTGTCCGAGCCCGTGGCCGCCCAGGAGCCCGTTGCGCCTGCGGCGACGACGCCTGCGGCGACGACGCCGGCCGATGTGCCGGCTGCATCTGCCCCCGCATCCGCACCTGCATCTGCATCTGCACCGGCAACTTCAGCGCCTGCAGCGGCAGCCGTTCCGGCTCCTGCGTCCACCACAACGCCTGCTGCCCCTGCCGCCGATGCGCCTGCCGAGGGCGCCGCAGCGACATCGGCAGCCACCGCGGCGCAAACGCCTGGTGGCGTGCTGGTCATGAAGGCCAACGCACAATCGTGGGTACAGGTCAAGGATTCCAGCGGCCGCGTGGTGCTGCAAAAGACGCTGGCGGCCGGTGAATCCATTGGCGCCGAGGGCGCACTGCCGCTGTCGGTCATCATCGGCAATGCCAGCGGCACCGAGGTGCGTGTGCGTGGCGAATTGCTGGAAGTCGCCAAGACCACCCGCGACAATGTGGCCCGCTTTGAGGTGAAGTGACCGTGCAAGATCTCCCCATCACGCAGCAGCCGATAGCGATTGCCTCGCCGCTGCCGCGCAAGTCCCGCCAGGCCCGTGTGGTCTGGCGCAACAACGTTGTCACCGTGGGTGGCGATGCGCCTGTGCGCGTGCAGTCCATGACCAACACCGATACGGTGGACGCGGTCGAGACGGCCATCCAGGTGCGCCAACTGGCCCAGGCCGGCTCGGAGATGGTGCGCATCACCGTCAACACGCCCGAGGCGGCCGCCGCCGTGCCCTACATCCGCGAGCAGCTGGACCGCATGGGCGAGTACGTGCCGCTGGTGGGGGACTTCCACTACAACGGCCACCGCCTGCTCACCGAATACCCGGCCTGCGCCGAGGCACTGTCCAAGTACCGCATCAACCCCGGCAACGTGGGCAAGGGCGACAAGAAGGACAAGCAGTTCGGCCAGATGATCGAGGCGGCGGCCCGCTACGACAAGGCCGTGCGCATCGGTGTCAACTGGGGCTCGCTGGACCAGGAACTGATGGCCCGGCTGATGGACGAGAACTCGCGCCGCGCCCAGCCCTGGGACACGCGCCAGGTCATGTTCGAGGCGCTGATTTCCTCGGCCGTCGATTCCGCTCGCCTGGCCGAGTCCATGGGGCTGAACGGCGACAACATCATCCTGTCGTGCAAGGTCAGCGGCGTGCAGGACCTGATCTCGGTCTACCGGGCCCTTGCGCAGCGCTGCGACTATGCGCTGCACCTGGGCCTGACCGAAGCCGGCATGGGCACCAAGGGCACGGTGGCCTCGGCCGCCGCGCTGTCCGTGCTGCTGCAGGAAGGCATTGGCGACACCATCCGCGTCTCGCTCACGCCCCAGCCCGGCGAGGCGCGCACGCAGGAAGTGGTGGTCGCCTCCGAAATCCTGCAGGCCCTGGGCCTGCGCATCTTCGTGCCCAGCGTCACGGCCTGCCCGGGCTGCGGCCGCACCACCAGCACCACCTTCCAGGAACTGGCCAAGCAGATCGATGACTATCTGCGTGGCCAGATGCCGCTGTGGCGCATGAAGTATCCCGGTGTCGAGGCGATGAAGGTGGCCGTGATGGGCTGCATCGTCAACGGTCCCGGCGAGAGCAAGCACGCCAACATCGGCATCAGCCTTCCCGGCACGGGCGAGGCGCCCGCCGCCCCCGTCTACATCGACGGGGAAAAGGCGCTCACGCTGCGCGGCGAGCGGATTGCCGAGGAATTCCAGGCACTGGTCGAAAATTATGTGGCGCGCACCTATGGCGCCACCGCCGCTGCACCCGCCTGATCGGCTGCACCGAGCATTGCAGTTATTGCAAAATAGATAGCGCACCACGCTTTGCCTCATTGGCTCTCACGCGAAACAAGCGTTGAGGGCATGGGGCGAAAAAAGCGGGGTCAGCGCCTGTTTCCGAGCATTCATCGAACGAGAACAACGTGGCCAAACCCGAAAAACTTTCCGCCGTCAAAGGCATGAACGACATTCTTCCCGCCGAGTCCGCTCGCTGGGAATGGCTGGAAGCGCAGGTGCGTGAATTGATGGCGCGCTTTGCCTACCGCAACGTGCGCACGCCCATCGTCGAGCATACGCAGCTGTTCGTTCGCGGCATCGGCGAGGTGACGGACATTGTCGAGAAGGAGATGTACTCCTTCGAGGACAAGCTCAACGGCGAGCGCCTGACGCTGCGCCCCGAAGGCACGGCCAGCCTGGTGCGCGCCACCATCGAGAACAATCTGCTGTACGACGGCGGCAAGCGCATGTGGTATATGGGCCCCATGTTCCGCCATGAGCGCCCGCAGCGCGGCCGTTACCGCCAGTTCCACCAGATCGGCGCCGAGGCCCTGGGCTTTGCCGGCCCCGATGTCGATGCCGAACTCATCATGCTGGCCGTTTCCCTGTGGAAGCAGCTGGGCCTGACCCAGTGGCGCCTGGAAATCAACAGCCTGGGCCAGCCCGAGGAGCGCCAGGCACACCGCCAGGCCCTGATCGCCTACCTGGAGCAGCACCAGGACGTGATGGACGAAGAGGCCAAGCGCCGCATGTACAGCAACCCGCTGCGCGTGCTGGACACCAAGAACCCCGCCATGCAGGAAATGGTCAACGGCGCGCCGCGCCTGCTGGACTTCCTGGGCGAGGGCTCGCTGGCCCACTTCGACGGGCTCAAGGCCATTCTGGACGCCAACGGCGTGCCCTGGACCGTGAACCCGCGCCTGGTGCGCGGCCTGGACTACTACAACCTGACGGTTTTCGAGTTCATCACCGACATGCTGGGCTCGCAGGGCACCATCTGCGCGGGCGGCCGCTACGACTACCTGATCGAACAGGTAGGCGGCAAGAGCGCGCCTGCCGTGGGCTGGGCATTGGGTGTGGAGCGTGTGCTGGAACTCGTCAAGGAGCTCGGCACCGACATCCCCGCGCCCACGCTGCATGCCTACGCCATCGTCCCCGATGTGGCGGCCATGCCCGTAGCGCTGCGCACCCTGCAGCAGCTGCGTGAGGCCGGGGTGCGCGTGCAGATGCACGCGGCCAGCGCCGAAGGCATGGGCAGCATGAAGTCGCAGTTCAAGAAGGCCGATGCCAGCGGCGCACATTTCGCGCTGATCTTCGGCTCCGATGAGCTGCAGCAGGGCCTGGTCACCGTCAAGTCGCTGCGCGACGGCGCAGGCCAGCAGGTGCAGCAAGCCCTGGCTGATGCGGCCCAATGGGCTGCCACCCTACAATCGGCGGTTTGACCAGCATCCGCAGCTTTTCAAGCGACCGCTCCAGCGGCGACCTCCATACATAAAGCGACACAGGCGATCCATGGCAAACCATTTCGATCTCGAAGAACAAGAGCAGATAGAGCAGCTCAAGCATTTCTGGAATACCTGGGGCACGTTGATCACCGGCGTGCTCGTGGTCATCTTCGTCGGCTTTGCCGGCTGGAATGGCTACCAGTACTGGGAAAAGCGCCAGGCCACGCAGGCTGCCGCTCTGGCGCATGCCGTTGACGTGGCGCTGGCTGGCAAGGACGCGGCGCGCGCCGGCCAGGCCTTCGCCGATCTCAAGGACAAGTACGCCGGCACCACGCAGGCGGCCCAGGCCGGCCTGCTGCTGGCCAAGGCTGCAGTGGACGAAGGCAAGCTCGATGACGCCAAGGCAGCCCTGAGCTGGGTGGCCGACAAGGGCGACGAAGGCTACAAGGCCCTGGCCAAGCTGCGCCTGAGCGCCGTGCTGGAGCAGCAAAAGCAATACGACGAAGCCCTCAAGGCGCTGGAAGGCAGCATGCCCGAATCCTTCGCCGGCATCGTGGCCGATCGCCGTGGCGACATTCTTGCGGCCCAGGGCAAGCAGGCCGAAGCCATTGATGCCTACCAGCGCGCCCATGCCGCCCTGGACAAGGGCGTGGACTATGGCCGTCTGATCGAGTTCAAGCTCAATGCGCTGGGTGCTGAACCCACCGTGCTGGCACAGGCCAAGACGTCGACTTCGGAGAAGCAACCTTGAAAACCTCGGCTGATCAATTGATGGCGATTTCGCGCCCGCGCGGCGTTGCGCGCTGGATGGCTCTGGGCCTGCTGGCCGGTGCCCTGGGTGGCTGCTCCACCGTATCCTCGTGGTTCAGCAGCGACACCAAGCCCAAGCCCCAGGAGCTGGGTGCCAACCCCGGCCTGCTGGCCGTGCACCAGGCCTGGACCGCCAAGCTCGGCGCCGAAGTGCCGCTGGCCACCGACATCCATGTGCAGGGCGACACGCTGCTGATCGCTGCCAAGGACGGCAGCGTCACGGCCCTCGATGCACGCAACGGCAGCCAGCTGTCGCGCTTCACTGTTGGCGAGCCGCTGACCGCGGGCGTGGGCGGTGACGCCGAGCGCCAGGCCGTGCTCACGCGCAGCAACCAGGTCATCGTCTACTCGCAAGGCAAGCAGCTGTGGAAGCAGCCGCTGCCCGCAGCCGCCTACACGCCGCCGCTGGTCGCGGGAGGCCGCGTCTTCGTGCTGGCCGCCGACCGCTCGCTGGCCGCTTTCGATGCCGCCAACGGCCGCAAGCTGTGGACCGCACAGCGCCCGGGCGAGCCCCTGGTGCTGCGCCAGCCCGGCGTGCTGATCGCCGTGGGCAACACGCTGGTGGCCGGCCTGTCGGGCCGCATGGTGGGTATCGATCCCGACACCGGCGCCGTGCGCTGGGAGGCCCCGCTGGCCAGCCCGCGCGGCACCAATGACGTGGAGCGCCTGGTGGACCTCGTGGGCCGCGTCAGCCGTGTCGGTGACAGCGTCTGCGCGCGTGCCTTCCAGGCTGCCGTGGGCTGTGTGGATACGCAAAACGCATCGGTGCGCTGGACCCAGCCGTCCAAGGGTGCCGATGGCATCGACGGCGATGGTGATGCCGTGTTCGGCGCCGAGAGCAATGGCACCGTCCAGGCCTGGCGCCGCGGCGACGGCTCGCGCGTGTGGTCCATCGACCAGCTGCAGCACCGCCGCCTGACGGCGCCGTTGATGCTGGGCCGCTCGGTGGTGTTTGGTGATGACTATGGTGTGGTGCACCTGCTGTCCAAGACGGACGGACAGGCGCTGGCACGATTGAAGACGGACGACTCCGGCGTGGCCTCGCCCCCGGTATCGGCTGCCAATACGCTGGTGGTGGTAAGCCGCAGCGGAACTGTGTACGGCTTCAGGCCGGATTGATAGGTATTTTCGGGAATGAAGCCAGTTATTGCCCTGGTAGGGCGACCCAATGTGGGCAAATCGACGCTGTTCAATCGGCTGACCAAGTCGAGGGATGCAATCGTCGCGGATTTCGCGGGCCTCACGCGTGACCGCCACTATGGACAGGGCCGCCAGGGTAAGCACGAGTACATCGTGATCGATACCGGCGGTTTTGAGCCAGATGCATCCAGCGGCATCTTCAAGGAGATGGCGCGCCAGACGCAGCAGGCTGTTGCCGAGGCTGACGTCGTGGTCTTCGTTGTCGATGCGCGCCTGGGCATGTCCGCCCAGGACCACGACATCGCCAAGTACCTGCGCCGGCTGGGCAAGCCCTGCGTGCTCGTGGCCAACAAGGCCGAGGGCATGAAGGAAGGCGTGCAGCTGACCGAGTTCTACGAACTGGGCCTGGGCGATGTGCTGCCGGTTTCCGCAGCACACGGGCAGGGCGTGCGCGACCTGCTCGACCTGGCCCTGGGCCAGCTCAACCTGCCCGAGCCCGAGGAAGACGACCCCTTCGACGATGTGGCCCAGAAGCCCATCCGCCTCACCGTGGCAGGGCGCCCCAATGTCGGCAAATCCACGCTGATCAACACCTGGCTGGGTGAGGAGCGGCTGGTCGCCTTCGACATGCCGGGCACCACGCGCGACGCCATCTCGGTGCCTTTCGAGCGCGCCGGGCAGAAGTTCGAGCTGATCGACACGGCAGGCCTGCGCCGCAAGGGCCGGGTGTTCGAGGCCATCGAGAAGTTCTCCGTGGTCAAGACGCTGCAGGCCATCGAAAGCGCCAACGTCGTGCTGCTGCTCATCGATGCCACGCAGGGCGTGACCGACCAGGATGCGCACATTGCCGGCTACGTGCTGGAAAGCGGCCGTGCCGTGGTGCTGGCCGTGAACAAATGGGATGCGGTGGACGACTACCAGCGCCAGATGCTGGAGCGCTCTATCGAGACGCGCCTGTCCTTCCTCAAGTTCGCTCCCATGCATTTCATCTCGGCGGAAAAGCGCCAGGGTCTGGGTCCGCTGTGGAACTCCATCATCCAGGCGCACAAGGCTGCCACCTGCAAGATGCCCACGCCGGTGCTCACGCGCCTGCTGATGGAGGCCGTACAGTTCCAGACGCCCAAGAAGACGGGCATCTACCGCCCCAAGATGCGCTATGCGCACCAGGGCGGCATGAACCCTCCGGTCATCGTCATACACGGCAATTCGCTCGAGCATGTGACGGAGGCCTACAAGCGCTTCCTCGAAGGGCGATTCCGCAAGGAATTCAATTTGGTTGGCACGCCGTTGCGGATCGAGTTGAAAACCTCTCATAATCCTTTTGCCGACAAGGACAAGTAACAAGCCACGGGATTTCGGGAAAACCCTTGTACGAACAAGGGCCCCAAAACACTGTGGTAAGGTGTCGGTTTACAACAACACTCTTCGAACACGGAGAATATCGTGAGCAACAAAGGCCAACTCCTCCAAGACCCGTTCCTGAACGCGCTTCGCCGCGAACATGTTCCGGTGTCCATCTACCTCGTCAACGGCATCAAGCTGCAAGGCCAGATCGAATCCTTCGACCAGTACGTGGTTCTGCTTCGCAACACCGTCACGCAGATGGTTTACAAGCACGCCATCTCCACCATTGTTCCCGGCCGCGCCGTGAACTTCTCCACGGCCGAAGCTGCCGGCAGCGACGCCAGCGCTTGAGCTCGCTGCGCCCTGATGCCTCCCCGCACCGCCGGGGAGCTTCCTCACCCTTCGGGAGAGGTTTTTCTTGAGTTCTGAATCTTTTGACCGGTCCACGCCAACGCCAGTTCTGCTGGTGGGCGTGGATTTCGGCTTTCCCCATTTCGATGGCGAGTTGGAAGAGCTGGGCCTGCTGGCCGGCACGGCCGGCCTGCGTCCCGTTGCACGCCTGACCTGCAAGCGCAAGGTGCCCGATGCGGCGCTGTTCGTGGGCAGTGGCAAGGCCGACGAAATCCGCATGCTCGCCCAGATGCACGGTGCCCAGGAAGTGCTGTTCGACCAGGCCCTGAGCCCGGCCCAGCAGCGCAATCTGGAACGCCATCTGCAGATGCCGGTCAACGACCGCACCCTGTTGATCCTGGAGATCTTCGCCCAGCGCGCGCGCAGCCATGAGGGCAAGCTGCAGGTGGAGCTGGCGCGCCTGCAATACGTGGCCACGCGCCTCGTGCGGCGCTGGACCCACCTGGAGCGGCAGATGGGCGGTATCGGCGGCCGTGGCGGCCCTGGCGAGAAGCAGATCGAGCTGGACCGCCGCATGATCGACGAGTCGATCAAGCGCACCAAGGAGCGGCTGCAGAAGGTCAAGAAGCAGCGCGCCACGCAGCGTCGGCGGCGCGAGCGCCATGGCATCTTCAATATCTCTCTGGTTGGCTACACCAACGCCGGCAAGTCCACGCTGTTCAATGCGCTGGTCAAGGCGCGCGCCTATGCGGCCGACCAGCTGTTCGCCACGCTGGACACGACCACGCGCCAGCTGTACCTGAATGAAGCCCAGCAATCGGTGTCCCTGTCGGATACCGTGGGGTTCATCCGCGACCTGCCGCACGGCCTGGTCGATGCATTCCAGGCCACGTTGCAGGAGGCGATCGATGCCGATCTTCTGCTGCATGTGGTCGACGCCTCCAATCCGAATTTCCCAGAGCAAATCCAACAAGTCCAGAAAGTTCTGAAGGAAATCGGTGCCCAGGAGGTGCCTCTGGTACTGGTTTTCAACAAATTGGACGCCGTTGATCCGGAGCGGCTTCCAGCGCAGTTGCAGGACCAGTACGAGCTTGACGGGCTGCCTGTTTCACGGGTGTTCGTCAGCGCCCGCTCCGGCGAGGGGCTGCCGCAGCTGCGGCAGTTGCTGGCCGAGCATGCGCTGCGCGCGGAGGCGGAACACGCCGAAGCGCACGGTGGTGATGAGCGGGATCAGGAGGAGGTGGATGGCGCGATGCCCCCTGGGCAGGACGCCGAATACTAGGGGCTAGCGCCCTGATTGGGCAAAATGCCGATTGGGTCCCTGTCTTTACCGAAGAAACCGAGACTTCTCGCATGAATCTTTCACAACGCGCCCATCGCTGGGCGATGCTGCCGCAGCGCCTTCGCGGGATGTTCAACCTGAATGATCCGCGATGGGGACGTGGCGACGACAAGAACGACGATGCTTCGCGCCCCGATGCCGACCGTCCCGCGCCGCCGCCCCCGCCTGCGGAGCCTGCACGCGACAACCGCGACAGCCGTGACAACCGCCCCTCGTCGGGCGGCGGCCAGCCGCCTGATCTGGATGAGCTGTGGCGTGACCTCAACCGCAAGCTCTCGGGCCTGTTCGGCGGCAAGCCGGGCGGCGGCCGTGGCCAGCCGCCCATCCGAAATGGCGGCGGCAGCCAGCCGCCGGACATGCGCAGCGCCGGCATGGGCGTGGGCCTGATCGCCGGCATTGCCTTCATCATCTGGATGGGCACGGGCATCTTCATCGTCCAGGAAGGCCAGCAGGCCGTCATCACCCAGTTCGGCAAGTACAAGAGCACGGTGGGCGCCGGCATCAACTGGCGGCTGCCGTACCCGATCCAGCGCCATGAACTGGTCTTCGTGACGCAGATCCGCTCGGCCGACGTGGGGCGCGACACCATCATCAAGAGCACGGGCCTGCGCGAGTCGGCCATGCTCACCGAGGACGAGAACATCGTCGAGATCAAGTTCGCCGTCCAGTACCGCCTGAGCGACGCGCGCGCCTGGCTGTTCGAGAGCAAGAACCCGTCCGAGGCCGTGGTCCAGGCCGCAGAGACTGCCGTGCGCGAAGTCGTCGGCAAGATGAAGATGGACACGGCGCTGGCCGAGGAGCGCGACCAGATCGCCCCGCGCGTGCGCGACCTGATGCAGACCATCCTGGACCGCTACAAGGTGGGCGTGGAAGTCGTGGGCATCAACCTGCAGCAAGGCGGCGTGCGTCCGCCCGAGCAGGTCCAGGCGGCCTTCGACGACGTGCTGCGTGCCGGCCAGGAGCGTGAGCGTGCCAAGAACGAAGCGCAGGCCTACGCCAACGACGTGGTGCCGCGCGCAGCCGGCTCGGCAGCGCGCCTGCTGGAAGAGTCCAACGGCTACAAGGCCCGCATCGTGGCCCAGGCCCAGGGTGATGCGCAGCGCTTCAGCTCGGTGTTCACCGAGTACCAGAAGGCTCCCCAGGTCACGCGCGACCGCATGTACCTGGAAACCATGCAGCAGATCTACGGCAACGTGACCAAGGTGCTGGTTGAATCGCGCCAGGGCTCCAACCTGCTGTACCTGCCGCTGGACAAGATCATGCAAGGCGTGAGCGGCAATGTGCCGGCAGCCGACAGCTCGGCGGCCCCCAGCACCCAGGCGCCTGCGCCTGCCGCCATTCCCGGCCTTTCGAACGATGCGCGCAGCCGCGACAGCAGTCGCAGCCGTGACCGCGAAGCACGCTGAGGAGCAGCCCAAGTGAACCGAGTTGGATTTTTCATCACCAGCATTCTTCTGGCGCTCGCGCTGCTCAGCTCCATGCTGTTCGTCGTCGATCAGCGCCAGTTCGGCGTGGTCTATGCCCTGGGTCAGATCAAGGAAGTGATCACCGAGCCGGGCCTGAACATCAAGATGCCGCCGCCGTTCCAGAACGTGCGCTACATCGACAAGCGCCTGCTCACGCTGGACAGCACCGACACCGAGCCCATGCTCACTGCCGAAAAGCAGCGCGTGGTCATCGACTGGTACGTGCGCTGGCGCATCTCCGATCCGTCGGAGTACATCCGCAATGTGGGCCTGGACGAGTCGGCTGGCGCCATGCAGCTCAACCGCGTGGTGCGCAATGCCTTCCAGGAGGAAATCAACCGCCGCACCGTGCGCGAACTGCTGTCCAGCAAGCGCGATGCGCTGATGAACGACGTCAAGCGCGAAGTGCTGGAGACCGTGCGCGGCGCCAAGCCCTGGGGCGTGGA
This sequence comes from Delftia sp. BGA-UO-ETr-SB1, assembly GCF_059567865.1. Taxonomy (NCBI): domain Bacteria; kingdom Pseudomonadati; phylum Pseudomonadota; class Betaproteobacteria; order Burkholderiales; family Comamonadaceae; genus Delftia; species Delftia sp. BGA-UO-ETr-SB1. The sequence goes on from NZ_JCAQOW010000006.1 coordinate 1,830,192, forward strand.
CGTGGTCGATGTGCGCATCACGCGCGTGGACTATGCCGAGACGATCACGGAATCGGTCTACCGCCGCATGGAAGCCGAGCGCAAGCGCGTGGCCAACGAGCTGCGCTCCACCGGCGCCGCCGAAGGCGAGAAGATCCGCGCCGAGGCCGATCGCCAGCGCGAGATCACCATCGCCAATGCCTACCGTGATGCCCAGAAGATCAAGGGCGAGGGCGATGCCGAAGCCGCCCGGACCTACGCCGAGGCCTTTGGCAAGGACCCGCAGTTTGCGCAGTTCTACCGCAGCCTGGAGGCCTACAAGGCCAGCTTTGCCAAGAAGAGCGATGTGCTCGTGCTCGATCCTTCGCAGACCGATTTCTTCAAGGCCTACCGCAGTGGTGGAAGCTCTGGAAAATAAGCGCGCCTGAGCGGCAACGCCGCCCGGCCCCTGTGCGGCGCCCCTGTTGGGGCGCCGTTTTTTCTTGCGCCGCCGCTGTCGCCCGTGCACCGAATCGATTCGGAATACCGAACACCCGCCGTGGGCCTTGGGTCACCCCCAATTTGGGCTGGCCCGCAACAGCCGGTAGAATCACGTTTTTAACAGCCTCCCCCTTTTCCATGTCTGCTTGGGTCCTGCCGGATCACATCGCCGATGTCTTGCCTTCCGAGGCCCGGCACATCGAAGAATTGCGTCGAGGCCTGCTCGATACAGCGCGTGGCTATGGCTATGAACTGGTCATGCCGCCCATGCTGGAGTACCTCGAATCCCTGCTCACCGGCACAGGGGAGGCGCTGGACCTGCAGACCTGCAAGCTCATCGACCAGCTGACAGGCCGCACCATGGGTCTGCGTGCAGACACCACGCAGCAGGTGGCCCGCATCGACGCCCATCTTCTCAACCGCAAGGGCCTCACGCGCCTGTGCTACTGCGGCCCCGTTGTCCATGCCCGCCCTGACCGCCCCCGCGCCACGCGCGAGCCCCTGCAGTTCGGTGCCGAAATCTACGGCCACCAGGGCATGGAAGCCGACCTGGAGGCACTGCACCTGGCGCTGGACTGCCTGCGCAGCGCAGGGGTCACCAACATCAATGTCGATCTGGCCGATGTGCGCATCGTGCGCAGCCTGCTGGCTGGCGTGATGGTGGACATGCAGGTGCTGCGCGGCGTGCACGCTGCGCTGGCCGCCAAGGATGCGAGCGAACTCGAGCGCCTCACGCGCGACTTCCCTGCCGCCTCGCGCGAAGGCCTGATGGCCCTGCTGCAGCTGTACGGCGGCATCGAGGTGCTGGACCGCGCCGAGAAGCTGCTGGCCCGCACCGCAGGCGTGCAGCCTCTGCTGGACCAGCTGCGCTGGCTGGCGCAGCGCCTCGAAGGCGTGAGCGTGAGCTTCGATCTGGCCGATCTGCGCGGCTATGCCTACTACAGCGGCACGCGCTTCGCCATCTATGTGCCGGGTGCCAGCGATGCGCTGGTGCGCGGCGGCCGCTATGACGAGGTGGGTGCGGTCTTTGGCCGCAACCGGCCCGCCGCCGGCTTCAGCCTGGACATCAAGCAGCTCGTCGCCGTCGTGCCCGAGCGCCCGCTCAAGGCTGCCATCCGCGCGCCCTGGGGCGACGATCCCCAGGTTGCGGCTGCCATTGCTGCATTGCGCCGGCAGGGCGAGACCGTGGTCTGCGTGCTGCCAGGGCATGAAAGCGAAGTGGACGAATTCCACTGCGACCGCGAGCTCGTGCAGGTTGCCGGGCAGTGGGCCGTGCAAGCCATCTGACGCATTTGTCAATTTCTTCGGATTTCATCGGATTTGAATATGAAAGCTACCAAAGGTCGCAACGTGGTCGTGGTCGGCACCCAGTGGGGTGACGAAGGCAAGGGCAAGCTGGTGGACTGGCTGACCGAAAGCGCCCAGGGCGTGGTCCGCTTCCAGGGTGGCCACAACGCTGGCCACACGCTGGTCATCAACGGCGTGAAGACCGCACTGCACCTGATCCCCAGCGGCATCATGCGCCCCGGCGTGAAGTGCTATATCGGCAACGGCGTGGTGCTCTCTGCCGCCAAGCTGTTCGAGGAAATCGAAGGCCTGGAGAAGGCCGGCGTGCAGGTGCGTGACCGTCTGCGCGTGTCCGAAGCCTGCCCGCTGATCCTGCCTTTCCACTCGGCGCTGGACGTGGCGCGCGAAGCTGCGCGCGAGCAGGGCGGCACCGAGAAGATCGGCACCACCGGCCGTGGCATCGGCCCCGCCTACGAAGACAAGATTGCCCGCCGCGCACTGCGCGTGCAGGACCTCAAGTACCCCGAGCGCTTCGCCACCAAGCTGCGCGAACTGCTGGCCCTGCACAACCACATCCTGGTCAACGTGCTGGGTTCGAAGAACTTCACCTTCGGTGACGCGCTCAAGCCGTACATCAAGGATGGCGAAGTGCAATTCGACGCGGTGTACGAAGAGGCCATGCGCCATGCCGAGCTGCTCAAGCCCATGATGGCCGACGTCTCGCGCGAGCTGAACGCCGCGCACGCCGAAGGCGCCAACCTGCTGTTCGAAGGCGCGCAGGGCACGCTGCTGGACGTGGACCACGGCACCTATCCCTATGTCACCTCGTCCAACTGCGTCGCCGGCAATGCGGCTGCAGGCTCGGGCGTGGGCCCCGGCATGCTGCACTACATCCTGGGCATCACCAAGGCCTACTGCACCCGCGTGGGCGGCGGTCCTTTCCCCACCGAACTGGATTGGGAAAAGGAAGGCACGCCGGGCTGGCACATGAGCACCGTGGGCGCCGAAAAGGGCGTGACCACCGGCCGCTCGCGCCGCTGCGGCTGGTTTGACGCCGCGCTGCTCAAGCGCAGCGCCCAGGTCAACGGCCTGTCGGGCCTGTGCATCACCAAGCTCGACGTGCTCGACGGCCTGCAGGAACTGCTGCTGTGCGTGGGCTACGAGCTCGATGGCGAGAAGATCGACCTGCTGCCCATGGGCGCCGACGAGATCGCACGCTGCAAGCCCATCTATGAGTCCATCCCCGGCTGGACCGATTCCACCGTGGGCGTGACCGACTACGACAAGCTGCCGGCCAATGCCCGCCGCTATCTGGAGCGCATCGAGGAAGTGACGGGCGTGCCCATCGCCATGGTTTCGACCAGCCCCGACCGGGATCACACCATCCTGATGCAAAACCCCTACGCCGCCCAGTGAACCACTGGCGGCTGAACCCCAAGATTGAACCAGGAGCCATTCCATGCTGACGGAAGACGGTCAACACCTGTATGTGAGCTACGACGAATACCACGGACTGATCGAAAAGCTCGCGATCAAAGTGCACCAGTCCGGCTGGGAATTCGACACCATTCTCTGCCTGGCCCGTGGCGGCCTGCGTCCCGGTGACATGCTCAGCCGCATCTTCGACAAGCCGCTGGCCATCATGTCCACCAGCTCCTACCGCGCCGAAGCCGGCACGGTGCAGGGCCATCTGGACATCGCGCGCTTCATCACCACGCCCAAGGGCGAGATCGCCGGCCGCGTGCTGCTGGTCGATGACCTGGCCGATTCGGGCCACACGCTGAATGCCGTGATCGCCATGCTCAAGACCAACTACCCGCCGATCACCGAGCTGCGCAGCGCCGTGATCTGGACCAAGGGCCTGTCGGCTTTCACGCCCGACTACTCGGTGGACTATCTGCCGACCAACCCCTGGATCCACCAGCCCTTCGAGCACTACGACACCCTGCGTCCCGAAAAGCTCATGGAGAAGTGGAAGATCTGATCGCCACTGCGCCTTGGGGCGCATGCCAGCGAAGGGAGCCTGTAGGCTCCCTTTTTCGTTGTGGCGGGTATTTCCATGCGCCGTTGTCATGCCTTGATGCAAGTCATGGATTGGCGCGCTTGCCGCGATATCTCGGGCCAACGTCGCGCAAATGTCGGTTTTTTGCACAGCAGCAAAAGCCGATGCCCCAGAGCGTCCGAGGGGCTGATTGGCGCAGCTACACTGCGCAGATTCTCAGAAGGTGGTGCTTTGTGAAACGTCTTTCCGTCGGGCGCTTGAGCGCGGCTGTGGCTTTGGTTGTGGGCGGCGGTGCGCTGGCCTGGCTGGCCGTGGCATCGCTGCCCGGATCCAAATCGGCCCGCGCGGCCTCGGCCACGTCTGCTGCCGTGCAGGCGCAAGCCGCATCGGCCCAGGCGGCCGCCGTTCCTGCCGCGCCTTCCGTTCCCTCGGCTACGGCAGCTCCTGCGGCCCCGGTCGCGCGTGTCACGTCGCCACCGCAGACTCAGGGCCCCACGCCCATCTTTGTGCTCAACTCGCTTGATGCCAACATCAGCATCGTGGACCCGGTCACCTGGCAGGAGACGGCACGCATTCCCACGGGCAAGGAGCCGCATCACCTGTACCTCACGCCGGACGAGAAATCGTTGGTCGTGGCCAATGCGCTGGGCGACACCCTGACCCTGGTCGATCCGCGCACGGGCGAGGTGCAGCGCGTGATCCGCGACATCATCGACCCCTATCACCTGCGCTTCAGCCCGGACATGAAGTGGTTCGTCACGGCGGCCAACCGCCTCAACCACATCGACATCTACCGCTGGGATGGCCAGAACCCGCAGCTGGTCAAGCGCGTGCCCACGGGCAAGACGCCCAGCCATCTCTGGATCGATGCCAAGAGCACGACCATCTATTCCACCATGCAGGACAGCGATGCCCTGGTGGCCATCGACATTGCCACCCAGACCATCAAGGCCCGCGTGCCCACCGGCCCCATGCCGGCCGATCTCTATGGCAGCCCGGACGGCACCAAGCTGTTCATCGGCCTGACCGGCAGCGATGGCGTGGAAGTGTTCGACATCACCGGCCCCGAGCCGCGCAGCGTGGCCCGCATCAAGACAGCCGCTGGCGCCCACGCCATGCGCGCGGCCGGCGACGGCCGCCACCTGTATGTGAGCAACCGCGTGGCCAACACCATCAGCAAGATCGACATGCAGACCAACCAGGTCGTGGCCAACTACCCGGCACCGGGCGGTCCCGACTGCATGGACGTCTCCGCCGACGGCCGCTACCTGCTGGTCAGCTCGCGCTGGGCGCGCAAGCTGTCGGTGATCGACACCGTGGAAAAGAAGGTGGTCCAGCAGGTCAAGGTCGGCAAGTCGCCGCACGGCGTGTGGACGCTCGCCCACGCGCAACGCTGATGGACCGCCGTCTCTTTGCGCAATCGCTGGCCGGTGCGGCGGCTTTCGGCCTGCTGCGCCCCGCCTTGCCGGCAGGGCAGGGCACAGGCTGTGCCAAGACCGTGTATCTGACCTTCGACACGGGCCACATGGGCATTGCCGACCTGGTGGCCGATGTGCTCAAGCGCCATGCGGTGCCAGTGACGTTTTTCGCGGCCAACGAGCCCACCCAGCAAGGCGATGGCAGCCTGGGCGAGACCTGGGCGCCCTGGTGGCGCGCACGCGCTGCCGAAGGCCATGAATTCGCCTCGCACACCTACGACCACATGTACTGGCGCGGTGATCTGCGCGCCTCGAAGAACGGGCCGGTCACGGGTTTTCGCGTGCGCCCCTCGGCAGGGCCGCGCGCCAACGAGAACTTCACGGTCGATGCGGCAGGCTATTGCGACGAGATCCGCCGATCCGCACAGCGGCTGCAGCAGATCACGGGGCGCAAGCCCCTGCCACTGTTCCGTGCGCCCGGCGGCAAGACCTCGCCCGCGCTGCTGGATGCCGCGCGGCAGGGCGGCTACATGCATGTGGGCTGGGCCAGCGCGGGTTTCCTGGGCGATGAGCTGCCCAGTGACCGCTACCCGAATGCGCAGCTGCTGGCCCAGGCGCTCAAGAACATCCGCAGCGGAGACATCCTGCTGGCCCATCTGGGCATCTGGTCACGCAAGGACCCCTGGGCACCTGCCGTGCTGGAACCTTTGGTCACGGGCCTGCTCAAGCAGGGGTTCTGCTTCCGCACGCTGCGGGAGCATCCCGACTATCGGGATTGGGTAGCAAAATTCGCATAGTGTCCGCGCGCGCAGCGCGGCGGGCGATGGGAGCGTGGTGTGGACTGGTGGATTCAGTGGTTCGGTAATGCGCAGCAGCGCCTGTTCGAGGGCGTTGTCCAGCCCCTGCTGTTCGGCCTGGGGCAGGCCAGCCTGCTGGAGGACGCCTATGGCGCCACGGGCTGGCTGCTGGTGGGCCTGCTGCAGATCTTCATCATGGTGGCCGTGATCGCGCCGCTGCAGTACTGGCGGCCGGTCGAGCCCGTCACCGACCGGCGCGCCATCCACGTGGACATCATCTACACCGTGGTCCACCGGCTGGGCCTGTTCCGGCTGGCCCTGTTCTTCACGCTGGACCCGCTGTGGGACGAGCTCATGGGCCGCCTGCATGTCTGGGGGCTGCCGAGCTTTCACCTCGACGGCGTGTGGCCCGGCGTCACCGACCTGGCCTGGGTCAGCCTGATCATCTACCTGCTGGCCTTCGACTTCCTGGACTACTGGATACACCGCGGCCAGCACAGCATCGGCTGGTGGTGGAAGCTGCATGCGCTGCACCACTCGCAGCGCCAGATGACGGTGTGGAGCGACAACCGCAACCACCTGCTCGACGATGTGATCCGCGACACCATCATCGTGCTCGTGGCCCAGCTCATCGGCGTGGCTCCAGGCCAGTTCGTGGCCATCGTGGCCTTCACCCAGCTCAGCGAGAGCTTCCAGCATGCCAACCTGCGCGTCTGGTTCGGCACCATAGGCGAGCGGCTGTGGATCAGCCCGCGCTTTCACCGCCGCCACCACGCCATCGGCATAGGCCACGAGCCCATGGCGCCAGTGCGCAACAAGAAGGCGCATGGCAACAACTTCGGCGTGCTGCTGCCCTGGTGGGACATGCTGTTCGGCACCGCCAACTTCGAGCTGCGCTTCGATCCCACCGGCGTGCGCGACCAGGTCCAGCCCAATGCCCAGGGCCAGCTGCGCGACTACGGCCAGGGCTTTTGGGCCCAGCAATGGCGTGGGTTCCTAAGGTTGATGGGTCGCGCTTGAGGCTGGGCTCGGGGTATGCTTGCCGGCATGGGCTTGCTACTCGATTCCTTCTGGCGTGCGACGGCGTATTGCCTGCATAAGCGGGTGATTGCATGGTCGCTTTTTCCCTTGTTGTTCATGGCCATCACGGCCTGGCTGCTGGGCTATTTCTTCTGGGCCGATGCCGTCGTCTGGACGGAAGGGGTCCTGCAGGGCGTGGGCTGGCTGCACACCGTCTGGTCCTGGATGGGCGTGCAATCGCTGCCCGAGCTGGTGGCGCCGGTGCTGGTCGTGCTCTCGGTCACGCCGGTGCTGGTCGTGGTCTCGCTGCTGCTGGTGGCGCTGTTCATGACGCCGGCCCTGGTCGAGCTGGTGGCCCAGCGGCGTTTTCCCGCGCTGGAGCGCAGGCAGGGCGCCACCCTGGTCGGCAGCCTGGTGTGGTCCGCAGGCTCTTCGCTGATTGCCTTGATCGCGCTGCTGGTGTCGGTGCCGCTGTGGTTCGTGCCGCCCCTGGTGGTGGTGATCCCGCCGCTGATCTGGGGCTGGCTGACCTACCGCGTCATGGCCTTTGACGCGCTCTCTGCCCACGCCAGCAAGCCCGAGCGCCGCAGCCTGTTCCTGCGCCACCGCCTGGCGCTGATGCTCATGGGCGTGGTCTGCGGCTATCTGGGCGCGGCGCCGGCCATTGTCTGGGCCTCCGGCGTGGTCTTTATCGCGGCCTTCTGGATACTGATTCCGGTGGCCATCTGGATCTATGCGCTGATCTTCGCTTTCTCCTCGCTGTGGTTTGCCCACTTCTGCCTGGCCGCGCTGCAGCGCATGCGCGAGGAGGAACCGGCGCTGCCCGACACCCCCATCGTGCCCTACGCTCCCGACGCGCCGCTCGGAGCCGGCGCGGACTCTCCCCCCTCCACCCCGCAAGAAAAGACCTCATGACCCTTCAAGTAGGCGCACTCATCATCGGAGACGAAATCCTGTCGGGCAAGCGTGCCGACAAGCACCTTCCCAAGCTGATCGAGCTGCTGGGCGCGCGTGGCCTGTCCCTGGCCCATGCCGAGTACGTGGGCGACGACAGGGCGCGCATCACCGACGCCCTGCGCCGCGCCTTCGCATCGCAGGCCGTGGTCTTCAGCTTTGGCGGCATAGGCGCCACCCCCGACGACCACACGCGCCAATGCGCGGCCGAGGCCCTGGGCGTGCCGCTGGCACTGCACCCGGAAGCCGTGGCCCTGATCCGCGAGCGCATGCGCGATGTGGCCACCGAAGAAGGCAAGCCCTACGAACCCCAGCGCGCCGACAACCTGCACCGGCTGCAGATGGGCAACTTCCCCGAAGGCGCGCGCATCATCCCCAACGTCTACAACAAGATCCCGGGCTTTTCCTGCTCGGGCGCAATGGGCACCGTGCACTTCGTGCCCGGTTTCCCTATCATGGCCTGGCCCATGGTCGAGTGGGTGCTGGAGCAGCGCTACGCCAAGCATTTCCACAGCACGGTGCAGCGGGAGCATTCGGTCATCGTCTACGGCGGCATGGAGGCCACGCTGACGCCGCTGATGGTGGCCATAGAGCGCGACCACCCGGGCGTCAAGGTGTTCAGCCTGCCCAGCGTGGATGATTCCAAGCACGGCCGGCACATAGAACTTGGTGTCAAGGGCGAAGCTGGTGCCGTCACAAAGGCCTGGCCCACGCTGCTGGAAGGTTTGCACTCATTTGGTGCAAGTCTTGGCCCTGAATTGGTGCGCAATATCTGATTTACGGGCCGGCCCCTGAATCTGCACCGATTTGGTGAAGATGCCGGGCGGTGGATCGAATGCCGACAGAGGCCTCAATGTCATCCACAAGCCCTTCCCAAGGCGGCAGAATCACGGGGCTGGCGCGCCAAGCAGGTGCCAGTCTGCAGGCATGCACTCAATGGATGCAGCCTGGCACGCAAACTGCTTAAGAGTATTTATCTTTTTTGATCAGCCAGATTGGCAGGAGAGATCTGATGGCAAAGACCGTTGCAGACGTGTTGAACATGGTGAAGGAGAACGAGGTCAAATTCGTGGACCTTCGTTTTACGGACACCCGTGGCAAGGAGCAGCACGTCACGGTGCCGGTGTCGCACTTCGACGAAGACAAGTTCACCTCGGGCCACGCCTTCGACGGCTCGTCGGTGGCAGGCTGGAAGGGCATTGAAGCATCTGACATGCAGCTGATGCCCGATCCCGCTACCGCGAACATCGACCCCTTCTTTGAAGAGACCACGCTGTTCCTGCAGTGCGATGTGATCGAACCCGGTGATGGCAAGGCCTACGACCGCGATCCCCGCTCCGTGGCCAAGCGCGCCGAAGCCTATCTGAAGGCATCGGGCCTGGGCGACACCGCCTACTTCGGACCCGAACCCGAATTCTTCATCTTCGACGGCGTGCGCTGGAACACCGAACCCGGCAGCACCTTCTACGAAATCGAAGAGTACGAAGCACCCTGGAATTCGGGCGCCAAGTTCGAATCCGGCAACCGCGGCCACCGTCCGCGCAACAAGGGCGGCTACTTCCCCGTGCCCCCCGTGGACAGCACCCAGGATCTGCGCGCCGAAATGGTGCTGCTGCTCGAGCAACTGGGCATTCCCGTCGAAGTGTTCCACCATGAAGTGGCTGGCGCCGGCCAGAACGAGATCGGCACCCGCTTCAGCACCCTGGTGGAGCGCGCCGACTGGACACAGGTCATGAAGTACGTGATCTGGAACGTGGCCAACACCTACGGCAAGACCGCCACCTTCATGCCCAAGCCCTATCCGGGCGACAACGGCTCGGGCATGCACGTGCACCAGTCCGTCTGGAAGGATGGCAAGAACCTGTTCGCAGGTGACGGCTACGCCGGCCTGTCCGACTTCGCGCTGTACTACATCGGCGGCATCATCAAGCACGCCCGTGCCCTGAACGCCATCACCAACCCCGGCACCAACAGCTACAAGCGTCTGGTGCCCGGCTTCGAGGCTCCGGTCAAGCTGGCCTACTCGGCCAAGAACCGTTCGGCATCGATCCGCATCCCCTACGTGGCCAACCCCAAGGGCCGCCGCGTCGAGGCACGCTTCCCCGATCCGCTGATGAACCCCTACCTGGGCTTCTCGGCCCTGCTGATGGCAGGTCTGGACGGCGTGGAAAACAAGATCCATCCCGGCGAAGCCGCGACCAAGGATCTGTACCACCTGCCCCCGGAAGAGGACAAGCTGGTGCCCACGGTCTGCCACAGCCTGGACCAGGCCCTGGAAGCGCTGGACGCGGACCGCTCGTTCCTGACCAAGGGCGGCGTGTTCTCGGACAGCATGCTCGATGCCTACATCGAGCTGAAGATGGGCGAAGTGACCCGTTACCGTCAGGCCGTGCATCCGGTCGAGTACGACATGTACTTCTCGCTGTAAGGCGAGTCGGCAAAAAGGCGGCGCAAGCCGCCTTTTTTGCTTTCGGCCAGGACCTGGGTATGCTGGGCGCGGAACCAAAAGGGGTTGGCCCGCTCAAGAATGATGTCCAGCCCGGAAGATGGAGCGATACTTGCCCGGATAAGCCGGGCCCTTCCGATCTGGCTACCCGAGGGAATGGAATGAAGAAACTGTTTGTGTCACTGCTGCTGCCCCTGCTGTCGGTGGGAGCCTGGTCCCAGGACGTGATCTACCGCTGCGGCAACGAGTACACCAACAACGTCAGCCAGGCCAAGGCCAAGGACTGCAAGCCGGTGGATGGCGGGCATGTGACGGTGATCCATGGCGGCAGCAAGCCGGCGGCCTCGGGCGGCAGCCAGGCACCGCGCACCTCCGCCGCTCCGGCCGCAGGATCGCCCGCTCCGGCCAAGGTCAACAGCAGCGCCCAGAAGGCCCGCGACTCCGACGCGCGGACCATTCTGGAAAGCGAGCTGGCCCGCGCCCAGGAGAAGCTGACACAGCTGCGTCAGGAGTACAACGATGGCAATCCCCAGCGCACCGCATTGGAGTTGCGCAATCCCCAGGGCTATCTGGAACGTGTCGAGCAGCTCAAGAGCAGCATCTCGCGGCAGGAAGGCGATGTCGCCGGCATCCGCCGTGAGCTGGATCGACTTCCCAAGAACTGACGGGCCCGCGCGGCCCACCGGAGCCCGGCCATGATCCAGGACGACCGGCCGGCGCCCCCGGCCTCCTATCAGGCGCTTGACCTGCTGTGCACGCTGATGACCGTGCTCGACGAGCAGGGTGCCGTGCTTTTCGCCAACGCCGCCCTTGAAAACGCACTGGGCCTGTCGCGCCGCATGCTCGAAGGCAGCGAGCTGGCGGCCTGCTTCACCGAGCCGGCCTTGCTGGACAAGGCCTTGCGTGGCGCCCAGGACAACGACTTCGCGGCCCTGCGCTTCGAGGCCAGCCTGCACCGCGTGGGCGGCGATGCGCTGCCCGTGCACGTCACGGTCTCGCTGGCCGAGCGGCCCGGCCATGTGCTGGTCGAGTTCTGGCCGCTGGAGCAGCAGGCCCGCCAGGACCGCGAGGAGCGGCTGCGCGAGCAGGCCCAGGCGCACAAGGAGCTGATCCGCAACCTGGCCCACGAGATCAAGAACCCGCTGGGCGGCATCCGTGGCGCAGCCCAGCTGCTGCAGATGGATCTGGACGCCCCCGAGCTGCGCGAGTACACCGAAGTCATCATCCACGAGGCCGACCGGCTGCAGGCGCTGGTGGACCGGCTGCTGGCGCCGCACCGCCATCCGCATGAGGTTGGTGACGTCAACATCCACGAAGTCTGCGAGCGCGTGCGCTCGCTGGTGCTGGTCGAGCATCCTGCCGGGCTGACCATCACGCGCGACTACGACATCTCCATCCCGGAGTTCCGGGGCGACAGCGCCCAGCTGATCCAGGCTGTGCTCAACATCGTCCAGAACGCGGCGCAGGCGCTGCAGGAGCGCATCGCCGCCGGTGATGCCGAGATCATTTTGCGAACGCGCGTGGCCCGGCAGGTAACTTTTGGTCGCCAGCGCTATCGGTTGGCATTGGAATTGCATGTGATCGACAACGGGCCAGGCGTTCCCGATGCCATCAAGGAGCGGATCTTCTATCCGCTGGTATCGGGAAGGGATGGCGGTTCGGGACTGGGGCTGACGCTGGCGCAGACCTTCGTGCAGCGCCACCAGGGGCTGATCGAATGTGAAAGCCAGCCGGGCCGCACGGATTTCCGCATCCTCATTCCCCTGCCTTGAGGCCCACGGAAGTCAACACTGCAACAAGGGAAGGAAGCACCACCAATGAAACCGATCTGGATCGTGGATGATGACCCTTCCATCCGCTTCGTGCTGGAAAAGGCACTGGGCCGGGAAGGCTGGGCAACGCGCAGCTTCATCCAGGCGCGCGATGTGCTCACGGCACTGTCCGATGTCGATGCCGGAGACCCGGCGCGCCAGCCACCCCAGGTGCTGGTGAGCGATATCCGCATGCCCGGCGGCTCGGGGCTGGAGCTGCTCGAGCAGATCCGCGCCCAGCAGCCGGGCCTGCCCGTCATCATCATGACCGCGTACTCCGACCTGGACAGTGCCGTCTCGGCCTTCCAGCGCGGAGCCTTCGAATACCTGCCCAAACCCTTCGACCTGCCCAAGGCCGTGGAACTCATCCGGCGCGCGGTCGAGGAAAGCCTGCGCGAGGATGTGGCGGAGGCCCAGGCCCCGCTGCAGGCCGAGATGCTGGGCCAGGCGCCTGCCATGCAGGACGTGTTCCGCGCCATCGGCCGGCTCAGCCAGAGCCAGGTCACGGTGCTGATCACGGGCGAGTCGGGCTCGGGCAAGGAGCTGGTGGCGCGCGCGCTGCACAAGCACTCGCCCGTGGCAGGTGGCCCCTTCGTGGCCATCAACACCGCCGCCATCCCCAAGGACCTGCTGGAGTCCGAACTGTTCGGTCACGAGCGCGGCGCCTTCACGGGCGCCCAGACGCAACGGCGCGGACGCTTCGAGCAGGCCGAGGGCGGCACGCTCTTTCTCGATGAAATCGGCGACATGCCCTTCGACCTGCAGACGCGCCTGCTGCGTGTGCTGTCGGACGGGCACTTCTACCGCGTGGGCGGCCACCAGGCCGTCAAGGCCCATGTGCGCGTCATCGCCGCCACCCACCAGGACCTGGAGCAGCGCGTGCGCAACGGCGGCTTCCGCGAGGATCTGTTCCACCGCCTCAACGTCATCCGCCTGCGCCTGCCCGCGCTGCGCGAGCGCAATGAAGACGTGCCCATGCTGGCTCGCCACTTCCTGCAGCAAAGCGCACGGCAACTGGGCGTGGAGCCCAAGCGCATGGGGGTCGATGCCATGCAGCGGCTGCAGACCTTCGCCTTCCCCGGCAACGTGCGACAGCTGGAGAACATCTGCCATTGGCTGACCGTCATGGCCCCTGCCCAGGTCATCTCGGTCAAGGACCTGCCCCCCGAGGTGCTGGGCGAAGCCGCCCCGCCCGTGGGCGGGGGCAACGGCGGCGTGCCTGCACCGGCCACGCCGCCGCATGCGCCGGCACCGCTGGCGGACGAGGGCCTTGGCCGACTGGCCGTGCCCGTGTCCGCGCTGGCCCCGCCGCATGACACCGCCCTGGCCGCTTCCGACCTGGACTGGGTCCATCTGCTGGGGCAACAGGCGCGCCAGCTGCTGGAGCACACCCACGCCCAGGGGCATGGTGAAGTCTGGGACCAGCTGTCCCGACGCTTCGAGGCGCAGCTGATCCGCTCGGCCCTGGCCGTCACCCACGGCCGCCGGGTCGAGGCCGCCCAGCGCCTGGGCATCGGCCGCAACACCATCACCCGCAAGCTGCAGGAGCTGGGCATGGACGAGGACGCCTTCGAGTAAGGCAAGCCGGCGAGGCGGCCGGGCCCTTGCCTTGGCAAGGGTCCGGCTCCTACAGGCCGGCGCCCGGGGTGCTGACGGGCCGGGCCGCCCGGGCTTGGGACAATGGAGTCCTCTTCGCTGGAACGGCCTACGTCCCGACCTATCGTGCCCACAGTCCTCTCCAACCTCTGGCAAAAAGCCAAGCCCGCTCGTCCGGGCCTGATGTACCCATCGACACCGCGCACGCTTGGCGAGCCGGTCGATGCGTACTGGCATGACCGCTACTTCCTGGAGCCTTACTTCGTTGCGGGGCGTGGTTACGACCAATACCGTCCCGCCTACGCACTGGGCTGGAAAGCGTCACTTGAACCCGAGCACGCGCAGCAGGATTTCGACGATGTCGAATTCGAGCTCGAAGAGCGCTGGGAGCAGGTTCGGGGCAGCAGCCTGCTGCGCTGGAGCCAGGTGCGCGAGGCCGTCGAGGCCTCATGGCTGCAGGCGCGCCAGCGCACGCCCACACAGCCAGTGGCCACCACGCTGGAATTGCAGAGCACGGCCCTGCTCAATGCCGTGCTGGCCCTGGGCCGCCAGGCCCATGCACGCCTGGGTGAATGCATGAATCCCATGCCCCAGGGGCTGATCGGACAGGTGCTGGCGCGGCACTTCAATGCCAGCCAGATCCTGGTCGAGGACCTGGAACGTGCCATCGGCTCCAGCGGCGGCGTGGTCCTGCCCGTGCGCGACAGCCGTGCCGCACTGCGTCGCAACGCCTTCTGGGACGGGCTGCTGGGCAGGGAAGAGGGCGCGGACTACGTGCTGGACCAGGCCGAGTCCTGCCAGCAGCAATGGCTGAGCGCCTATGAGGCTGCCGAGCAGGTACGTCTGCCCAGGGCGCTCAGCGAGATTCTTCACCGCCAGTCCCTGATGCTGCGCGGCCATATCGAGGCCATCCACTGGCTGCGCCGGTACATGCTGTAGCCGGCTGGCTGGAATTCAGCCCAAGGTCACAACCACGGGCGCATGGTCGCTGGGCTGCGGGTTCTTGCGCGGCGCACGGTCCACGCTGCAGGCGGTGACGCTGGGGCGCAATGCCTCGCTGACCAGGATATGGTCGATGCGCAGGCCCCGGTTCTTCTGGAAACCCAACATCCGGTAGTCCCACCACGAATAGCTTTTCTCGGGCTGGTCGAACATGCGGAAGGCATCGGTCAGGCCCAGCTGCAGCAGCGCCTGGAAATGCGTGCGCTCTTCCATCGTGTGGTGGATCGTGTCCTTCAGGCCGATGGGATCGTAGGAGTCGCGGTCCTCGGGCGCCACGTTGAAGTCGCCCACGAGCACCAGGCGCGGGTGGGTCGCCATTTCGCTTTTCACCCAGTCCTGCAGCGCCTGCAGCCAGCGCATCTTGTAGGCGAACTTGTCGGTGCCCGGCGCCTGCCCATTGACGAAGTAGCCATTGATCAGGCGCACCGGGCCGCCTTCGGCATCGAGGGTGGCGGCAATGATGCGGGCCTGCTCGTCATCCAGGCCCGGAATATTGCGCACCACGTCGCGCACCGGCGTGCGCGTCAGCCAGGCCACGCCGTTGTAGGTCTTCTGCCCATGGCTGACTGCGTGGTAGCCGGCCTCCTGCAGCGCCTGCAGCGGAAACTTGTCGTCGGTGAGCTTGAGTTCCTGCAGCGCCAGCGCATCGACAGGGTTGGCCTGCAGCCAGGCCAGCACCTGCGGCAGGCGCACGGACAGGGAATTGACGTTCCAAGTGGCGATTTTCATTTGAAGAATGGTCCTTTGATTTGATTGTCGCATCACGGGTGGCAAGGCTACGATCCCGATGCTGATCTGCCTGGAGGAGCTTTTGGGAGGGCACATCAGAACCGTCACACTCCATCGACAAGACTATTCAAGATGATGAACTGGCTCTCACAAGCCGCGCCCTGGCTGGCGCTGCTGGGCGCGATTCCCTTGCTGTATGCGCTCTCGCTGCTGCTGGCCACTTTGAACTGCATGCGCCTGCGCCTGCGTGCTGCGCCCATGGCCGTGGTGGAGCGCCAGGCGCTGGAGCCCGAATCACGGGCGGTGCTGGATGCCATGCAGCCGGAGTTGCAAGCCTTGGGCTTCACCTGGTGTGCCAGCCTGCAGGGCACGCATCCGCAGGCCATGGATCCCGACCTGCCTCTGGAGGTGGACTTGTTCGTCCATGCCGACGGACGGGCCTGGGCGATGGTCCAGGCCGAACAGGCGGGAAGCGCCAGGCATGGCCGCACCGTGGGCTCCGTGACCTGGCTCACATTCTTTGCCGACGGGCGCAATTGGATGGGCTTCAATGGCCTACCTCAGACAAGCCTGCCTGCGCCGCCCGGCTGGACCTACCTGGACGATGCCCAGCCTGATACCGCATCGGCCTGGGCCGCCTACGCCGAGCGCCTGTCCGGCGACCGGGCTCCCGTGGTCCAGGGCCTTGACCAGGCGGTACAGCGCCTGGATGAGTGGGGCCGGAGCCAGGTCCCTGCACTGGTGGCCCAGGGCCGTGCGCTGCCTGCCGGGCCAGGGTTCTGGCGGCTCAGCTGGCGCGAGTCGCTGCGGCTGGCCTGGCGCGCCTTGCGCCAGGTGCGCAAGGAAGACAGGCCGGTGCCCGCCAGCCCATCTGCCGGCGCATGCCTTCATGGGCCGCAGGTCCGGCAAGTGTCCGAGGCGCTGCGCTTTCGCTACCAGAAAGCCGTGCAGCGCGGGCTGGGCATGGCGCACAACCGCCACCGCAGTTTCTGGATCACGGCGGCGCTGTTCCTGGCAGCAGGCGCCGTGCTGTTTTCATGGGACATGGCGTGGATGCTTCTGGTGGTGATCGCCGTGCATGAAGGAGGGCATTGGCTGGCCATGCGCTGGGCGGGCTACCAGCGTCAATCCGTCTTCTTCATTCCTGGCCTGGGCGGCATGGCCACCGGAGAAAAGGCGGACGCCACGCCGCTGCAAAAAGTGGGCGTCTATCTGGCCGGTCCCATGCCTGGGCTGTTGCTGGCTGTGGGAGCGCTGGCTGCCGTAGGCTGGGGCCTGGTCCCGCAGCCACCCGCCTGGACCATGCAATTGCTGCTGCTGACCCTGGTCGTCAACGCCTTCAACCTGTTGCCCCTCACGCCGTTGGATGGCGGCCGCGTGGTGGAGAGCCTGCTGTTCGCCCGCCTGCCCGCAATGCGGCTGGTGTTTGCACTGGCGGGCATGGCCGCGCTGGGTGGGCTGGCCTGGTTCAGCCGGGACCCCCTGATCTCCATCCTCACCGGCGTGCTGCTGATGGGGCTGCCTTGGCAATGGCGGGTGATGCAACTGGAGCGGGCCGTGCATCGCACCCTGCACACGCTTCCTCAACAGGAGGCATGCCAGGCCCCGGTCAGTGAGGCCGATGCCGTACACCGCGCATTCGGCGTGCTGCAGCAACCCGCTTTTGCGCGCTGGCCCTTTGTCCGGCGCGCGGCCGTTGCAGGCGCGCTGCTGCCTGCCTTGCAATCGCGTGCGCCCGGTTGGGCCGAAGGCGCAGCGGGCCTGGCAATCTACCTGGCCTGCCTGCTGCTGCCGGTGGCCATGGTCATGGGCATTCATCAAGCTGCGCCGCAGGGGCGGCAGGTTCTTGCTGCGCTGTGGGATGTGGAGCTGTCTGCCCGCCGTGATTACGTACCGGAGCAGCACCTGGCCGAGATCGAGGCCCGCCTGGCCCAGGCCGATCAACTGCCCCCGTCTGCCCAAGAGCAACGGGTGGAGATCTACCTGGAGGCCGCCCGGGAACTGCAACTCATGGACGACCATCCTCCGGCCGAGGCGCGCGCCAAAGCGCTTTACCAATCGGCCTGGGCGATGACGCAGTCCCGGGCACAGAGTGATCTGCAGCGTGCCCATGCATTGAAAGGCATGGCCGACACGGCGGATACCGCCGAGCAGGCAACGAATTTGCGCCAGCAACTGGTGGCCGACCTGCAGGACGTGCAAGGCCCTGCACGCCGGGTGCTGGCCAGCGTGCAGGAAGTTCTTGCGTTCTGGGGACCGCCTGATCAGACCGTGGCGCAAAGGCTTGATCGGATGGTGCAGGCCGTGGAGATCCGCCGCGCCGACGCCGATGCGCCGGACGATTTCCTGCTGCTGCACGCGCGCATCAAGCTCGCCCGGTTGCTGGATGCCAGCGGCCACCCCGAAGCGGCGCAAGCCCAGTTGCAGGCCAATGTGATCGCGCTCCAGGCTGCGCTTCAGGCAGCGCCGCAAGCTGCGCATGCCGTGACTGCGGATTCGGCTCAGCGCCGTGAATGGAAAATCTTCTCATTGATGCAGGCCGAAACCCTGCATGCCCGGTTCATGGCCGAGCACGGCCAGACTGGCGCTGCCGTGGCACTGGCCCGCCAAAGCGTGGAGCGCACCCCGCCGAAGAAGGCCGGCCACTACGCCGCCCAGGACAGCTGGATCGCCTGGCTCTGGATTGCCATAGGCATGGGTGATGCCGCTGAAGTGCGCCAGGCCCTGGCGCAACAGCTGCCTGCACCCCGTGCATATGCCGAAATCGGAATCGCCCAGGCCCGGCTGGCCGCCGCGCAACTGCTGAACGACGATGCTCTGCGCCTGCAGGCACTGGCCGCGTTGCAACCGCTGTCCCAGGCGCGCCACGTTGCGCTTTGCAGGAGCCCGCGCGTGGCGCGCGACCTTCATAGCGACTGGCAAAACCTGGAGCGCAGGCTCCAGCACGAGTCTGCGCAGGCCGCAGGACTGTGCCCCCGATAGGTATCGTCGGGGAGGGCGCGCGCATGCCGGCAGCGCAGGGCCAGCTATCCGCAGGCCCTGATGAAACCCCACCGAAAGAGAGAGCGCCGGGCCCTGCCCGCAGCATACGCAAATGCTTGATCTACTCGTCATTCACGCCACGCTGCCCGATGGCCGCCAGGACATGTCCATCGCCTGCCTCGCCACGACCTTCATGGCACCGGGCAGACCTTGAATCAGATTGATCTGATTTCATCTCGGATGAAAGATGTCTACGATTGAAAATTTTCCAAGGAAATGCGGCCTTGGAATTTTTTCATTATCCGGGGGTATTCAAAATGCATATATTCATAGGCGTTTTTTGCAGAATAAACAAGGCTGTCATGATATTTATTTTGGCAATGATGGCCACCTCCGCATGGTCCGCATGCGCAATTGAAAATACAACTGATGGGTCAGGCTATTACAAGTATGTGTTCAGTAATTTCAATCCTCCAGAATTCAATTCCAATGTGGCCAAGAATACGGTGATTTACTCAAAAACCGCTGTAGCGGTAATAAGTAATGGGCTTGGCGCTAGATTGATGAATTGTGTTCCATCGGTCACGGGCTATATTTTAGGTAAATCTACACCAGTCAATAATATATATCCGACGACAGTCGAGGGTATTGGCATGAGGGTTTCGACTAGATATGGTGCTGCGCCTGTAAGTGGTTTGGGGTATTCCAATCACAACGGATCTTTTGCATATCCACTTATCGATGTCACAGTTGAGTTGATCAAGACCGCAGATGGCGATATCACTGCAGGTGGCGTGCTGGACAGCGATTTCCTGTACGAACGCGCGAATGATGCATTTGGCCAGCTTCTCGCTCAATACAACTTTTCCTCGCCCGTCGTCCTCCGGCCCAAGGTGCCCACTTGTACCCCACAGGCGTCGGAGCCCGTGCGCATGGCCCAGACTGTCACTCAAAAACTCACCTCAATCGGCTCAACCGGTGCTCCCCGCTCCTTCCTCATCTCGTTGTTGTGCAAGGGCGGCATCCCAGGTTCGTTGACCAACGCCTATGTCACGCTGACGGATGTGGCAAATCCTGGAAATATCGGCAATGCTCTGACCCTGTCGAAAACCTCGGTGGCAAAAGGTGTGGGTGTGCAGATCCGCAAGGATGACCAGATACTGGGCTTTGGCCCGGACTCCAATGCCGCCGGCAACAGGAATCAATGGTTTGCAGGGTCTGTTGCCTACGGGCAGGAGCGGTTGGATATCCCGCTGACGGCGCGCTATGTCAAGACCGAAGAGAACGTGACCATAGGCAGTGCCAATGCGGCGGCGACCTTCACCATCAGCTACCAGTAGTTCCCCCTGATCCCTTGCGCTTTCGGTCTGACCGCTGGCAGGCCATTCAGCGTGGTCAAGCAAGTCTGCGGGTGCGCGGCCATGCCCGCAGAATACGCAGATGCTTGATCTACTCGTCATTCACGCCACGCTGCCCGACGGCCGCCAGGACATGTCCATCGCCGTGCAGGGCGGGCGCATCGTCGAGGTCGCAGCGGGCCTTTCAGCGCCTGCCCACCAGGTGGTCGATGCACAGCACCAGCTGGTGTCGCCGCCCTTCGTCGATCCGCATTTCCACATGGATGCCACGCTGAGCCACGGTCTGCCGCGCGTCAACCGCAGCGGCACGCTGCTGGAGGGCATTGCACTTTGGGGTGAGCTCAAGCCGCTGCTCACGGCCGAGGCGCTGATCTCGCGCGCGCTGGAGTATTGCGACTGGGCGGCGGCCAAGGGGCTGCAGGCCATCCGCAGCCACGTGGATACCAGCGATGCCCGCCTGCTGGCCGTCGATGCGTTGCTGGAGGTCAAGCGCCAGGTGGCTCCCTATATCGACCTGCAGCTGGTGGCGTTTCCGCAGGACGGCGTGCTGCGCTCGCCCGGCGGCGTCGCCAACCTGCGGCGGGCGCTGGACAAGGGCGTGGACGTGGTGGGCGGCATTCCCCACTTCGAGCGCACCATGGCCGAGGGTGCCGACAGCGTCAGGCTGCTGTGCGAGCTGGCGGCCGAGCGCGGCCTGCTGGTGGACATGCACTGCGACGAGTCCGACGACCCGCTGTCGCGTCACATCGAAACCCTGGCCTTCGAGGCGCAGCGCCTGGGACTGCAGGGCCGCGTGACGGGCTCGCACTGCACCTCCATGCACAGCATGGACAACTACTACGTGAGCAAGCTGCTGCCGCTGATCGCCGAAAGCGGCGTGGCCGTGATTGCCAATCCGCTGATCAACATCACGCTGCAGGGCCGCCAGGACAGCTATCCCAAGCGCCGCGGCATGACGCGCGTGCCCGAGCTGCTGGCCGCAGGCGTCAACGTGGCCTTCGGCCATGACTGCGTGATGGACCCGTGGTATGGCATGGGCTCGGGCGACATGCTGGAGGTCGCCCACATGGGCCTGCATGTGGCGCAGATGACCAGCCAGGACGGCATGCGCGACTGCTTCGACGCCGTGACCACGCGCGCGGCGCGTGTGATGCACCTGGACGGCTACGGCATCGAGGCAGGCTGCGATGCCAGCTTCGTGCTGCTGCAGGCGCGCGATGCGGCCGAGGCGATACGGCTGCGCGCCACGCGCCTGAAGGTGTTCCGCAAGGGCCGGTTGCTGGCCGAGGCGCCTGCTGCAACGGCTGCGCTGCATCTGCCGGGCCGCCCGGCAAGAATCGACTGGCGTCGCTGAACCGGCGCTGAACTGCCGCTGCGCTGGCGCCGGCCTCAGGCGCCGGCCAGGCTGGCCTCGCGCACGATGGTCTGCAGGGCCACCAGGTCCCTGACCACCAGGCCCTGGGCTTCCACGCGAATGCAGTTGTCGCGCTCCATGCGCTTGAGTTCCTGGTTCACGCGCTGGCGCGAGGCGCCCAGCAACTGGGCCAGCTCCTCCTGCACCAGTTGCAGGCCTATGCGCAGCTCGCGCGGGTCGTCCAGCACCTGTGTGCCGTAGCTGCGCGACAGGTGCAGCAACTGCTTGACCAGGCGTGCGCGCAGGGGCAGGGTGTTGAGGTCTTCCACCAGCCCGTAGGTCTGGCGTATGCGGTGGGCCTGCAGGCGCAGCAGGGCGTCGTAGAACTCCACATGCGTGGCCAGGATGGCGTGAAAGCTCTCCTTGTCCACGCACAGCAGCGTGGTGTCGCCATGGGCATAGGCATCGCGCGTGCGGGGCTCGTCAAGAAAGGTGGACATGGCACCGAACCAGGCACCCGGCTCCACATAGGCCAGCGTGGTCTGCCGACCCGACAGGCTGGTCGAGCTCATGCGCACGGCGCCCTGCGCACAGGCATACCACCTGTGCGGCACATCGCCGCGTGCATAGATCAGTGCCCCGTCCTTGAGCCGCCGGACCGTGGTCTGGCGCAGGATGTCATGGCGCAGCGAGGGCGAAAGGCTGCAGAACCACTGGCCGGAATTGATGGCCTCGCGCTCGGCGGGGGTGAGCATGGGCTCGTGGGTACTCGTTTGCAAACCGCTTGTCTCCAATCGGCCGCAATTTTAGGGTGTGCGGGCCTGCGGATAGGCGTGCAATTGCTCGCGCAGCAACTGCACGAAGCAGTCAGCCCTTTCGGTGGGCGCGTATTGGGGCGGCAGGGCCAGCACCACCTCCACCGCGCAGGCTGGAAGCAGTGGCAGCACACGCAGGTCGCGCGCGAACACCGAGGCCACGTAGGGGTTGACCACGCCCAGCCCCAGCCCCTGTGCAGCCAGGCTGCAGATGGTGGAGGAGTAGGTGGTCTCCATGGTGGAGCCGGCCTCTATGCCCTGCTCCTGCATGGTGCTGCGCAGTTGCAGGTAGATGTCGTCATCGGCGTTGAGCGTCAGCAGCAGCTGGCCCTGCAGGTCGCGCACATGCAGCCGCGTGCGCGTGGCCAGCGCATGGTCCGGGTGCATGACGCAGACGGCGCGGCTGCGGTGCAGCACGGTGGCATCCAGCTCGGGCGTGCTCAGCGCCATGGTGCTGACCACCAGGTCGAAGTGGCCATGCAGCAGGCCCTCGCGCAAGGGCGTGGAGCCCAGGGTCTGCAGGCTGATGTGGGTGCCCGGGTAGCGCTGCGCGAAGCTGCGCACCACGGCCGGGATCACGCTCAGGCCCAGGGCCGGCGTGCAGCCTATGCGCAGCGTGCCGGTGCCGGACTGGCGCAGTGCGGCCAGGTCGCGCTCTATGCGCTCGCGCCCCAGGAAATGCTGCTGCACGGTGGCGAACAGTTCCACGGCCTCGGCCGTGGGGCGCAGGCGGCCCTTGTGCATGTCGAACAGCTTGAGCCCTGCGGCCGCCTGCATCTGGGCCAGCAGCCGGCTGACCGAAGGCTGCGTGGTGTGCAGCAGCCGCGCGGCGGCCGTGGTGGTGCCGGTCTGCATGACGGCACGGAAGGCCTCGATCTCTCGGGAGCTCAGGGGTCTGGACATGGCGATTCGGTCCTGCTCGGGGTGGCTGGCAATGTATATCTTTTTTGTATAGAGGCCACGGAAAAATGCATTTTTCCAAAGATGACAGGCTTTCTACACTGCCTCCATTGCATCGATTGCCCAGGCGCGGCAGCGCCGTCGAAAGGATTCCATGAACAAGACAACAGCACGCCGCACGGCCGCCGCAGTAATCGCCGCCGCCGTGGCGGGCATGGTGCCGGCAGCCGCCCAGGCACAGGACGGCTTTCCCCAGCCCGGCCGGCAGATGCGCATCATCGTGCCTTTCACTGCAGGCGGCAGCTCCGACGTGCAGGCACGCATGCTGGCCGACCGCCTGAGCCGGCTCTGGGGCCAGCCGGTGGTGGTGGAAAACAAGCCCGGCGCGGGCGGTCATCTGGGAGGCCGATATGTGGCCGATCAGCCGGCCGACGGCTACACGCTGATGGTGGGCTCCATCGGCCTGCATGCCGCCTATGGCGTGTACAGCAAGCTGGCCTATGACCCCGCAAAGGATCTGCGCGTGGTGACCGTGCTGGCCGAGATGCCGCATGTGGTGGTGGCCACGCCCAGCCTTGCCGCCAGCAACCTGGCCGAGCTGACGGCGCTGGCCAAAAAGGCGCCTGGCACGGTCAACTTCGGCTCGGCCGGCGTGGGCTCGTCCGTGCACATGATGGGCGAGCTGTACAAGCTGCAGGCGGGCGCGCCCATCGTGCACGTGCCTTATCGCGGCAGCTCGGCCGCGCTCAACGACCTGTTGGGCGGCCAGATCCAGCTCATGTTCGAGAACCCGCCCACGGTGCTGTCGCACATACGCGGCGGCAAGCTCAAGGCGTTGGCCGTCACGGGCAGCCAGCGCCTGGCGGCCCTGCCGGACGTGCCCACGGCGGCCGAGTCCGGGCTCAAGGACTATGTGGCCACCTCCTGGACCACGGTGGCCGTCTCCTCCAAGGTGCCCGAGGCCATCGTCAAAAAGCTCAATGACGACATCCGAAAGGTCGTGGCCACGCCCGAGTTCCGCAAGGGCCTGCAAGAGCAGGGCATGAGCGCCGTCGCCAACAGCCTGCCTGAGGCGCAATCCTTCGTTGCCCGCGAAAAGCAGCGCTGGGACCGCGTGATCGCCGAAGGCCACATCTCCGCCCAATGAAACGCTCCATGACTTCGAACACCCCCGCATCCTTCGTCCCCTGCCGCCGCCTGGGCGATGGCCGCCAGCACCACTTTTTCGGCTACTACAACAAGTCCAGCTGGGACCGCAGCAATCGCCTGGTGCTGGCGCAGCAAACGCCGTGGATGGACCAGTACCTCACGCCCCAGGCGCGGGCGTCCATCGGCTACTTCGATACCGAAAACGGCGACCGCTTCCACGCCGTGGGCGAGACCGGCGCCTGGAACTGGCAGATGGGCAGCCAGCTGCAGTGGCTTGACGGGCTGGCGGGCCGCCAACTGATCCACAACGACAGGACGGCAGAATCCGGGGGGCGCTATCCGGGGTTCGGCTCCGTGGTCATCGATGTGGACAGCGGCGAGCGGCGCACCCTGCCCATGCCCGTCTATGTGGTGGCGCCCAGCAGCGCCTGGGCGCTGTGCGTGGACTACCGTCGTCTGTACGTCACGCACGAAACCATTGGCTATAGCGAAGAGGGTGGTCCCTTCGCGTTGCCCTTGGCGCCCGAGGACGACGGCATCTGGCGCATGGAGGTCGCGACGGGCGAGGCCAGGCTGCTGGCCAGCTATGCGCGGCTCAAGGACTTCCACCACCGCGCATCGATGGACAAGGCCATCCACTGGGTCAGCCATATCGAGGTCAACCCCTCGTCATCGCGCATCCTGTTCCTGCACCGCTGGACCGAACGCGTCAAGGACGAAACCTGCTTTCTGCACCGCCTGATCACCATGGCGCCCGACGGCTCCGACATGCGCCTGCTCGAATGCTCGGACCATCCGCTGCCCCAGCTGGCCGACGACTTCGACCCGATGGCCGTGGGCACGTTCGACTACGAAAAGTCCGAATACCAGATCTCGCATCCGCTATGGCAGGACGACAGCCACATCATTGTGTGGGGCCCGCATGCCGGGGAGATCCACTATCACCTCTATGACGATGTGGAGGGCGGTGACGTGCAAGTGGTGGGCGCAGGCGTGCTGGTAGAGAACGGCCACATGAGCTTCTCGCCCGTGGACACGCGCTGGCTGCTCAGCGATACCTACCCCGACGACCGAACGCACGAGCGCTTCCTGTTCCTGTACGACATGCACACGGGCGAGCGCCACGACCTGGGCAGCTTCTACGCCTCGCCCGATCTCAGCAAGGAAAACCGCTGCGACCTGCACCCGCGCTGGAGCCGTGACGGGCGCCGGGTCTGCATCGACTCCGTGCACGAGCACCAGCGGCAGATGTATGTGCTGGATGTGTCGGGGATCGTGGAGGCCCCGAGATAGCTATTTGCGGGGCCTTGGAACCTCAGCGCCCCCAGCGCAGCACCAGCGGATCCAGCCGCCGCGCAATGTCCAGCAACTGGCGGCGCACCTCGGGGTGCATGGGCGGCCAGGGCGCGCGCGGCGCGTCGCAGGCGATCACGCCGCCGGCCTTCATCAGCGCCTTGGCGGCCAGGAAGCCGGCCTGGCGGTTTTCGTGGTTGATCAGCGGCAGCCAGCGCTGGTAGAGGGCGAATGCGGTGTCGGGGTCGCCGTTTCTGTGCGCTTCGATGATGGGGCGTATGCCGTCGGCAAAGCCGCCGCCCGTCATGGAGCCCGTGGCGCCGGCCTGCAGGTCGGCCAGCAGGGTGATGGCTTCCTCGCCGTCCCAGGGGCCTTCGATGGCGTCGCCACCCAGCGCGATGAGCTCGCGCAGCTTGCCGGCGGCGCCTGCGGTTTCCATCTTGAAGTAGCAGACCTGCTCGATCTCGCGG
Source organism: Delftia sp. BGA-UO-ETr-SB1 (assembly GCF_059567865.1). NCBI lineage: Bacteria > Pseudomonadati > Pseudomonadota > Betaproteobacteria > Burkholderiales > Comamonadaceae > Delftia > Delftia sp. BGA-UO-ETr-SB1. The sequence continues at coordinate 1,856,034 of NZ_JCAQOW010000006.1, forward strand.
GCCATGCGCGCGAGGAAGGCGGGGGACAGCGGCGTGCCTGCGGCCGGCGCGTCCTGGACCATGATGGGAATGGCGATGGCATCGGACACGGCCTGGAAGAAGCCCTGGATCTGGGGCTCGCCGAAGCGGAAGGTGGCGCCATGGTAGGGCGGCATGACCATCACCATGGCCGCGCCCATGTCCTGCGCACGGCGGCTGCGGTCGGCGCAGATGCGTGAGGAGGTGTGCGTGGTGGTGACGATCACGGGCACGCGGCCCGCCACATGCTCCAGCGCCGTGCGCGTGAGGACCTCGCGCTCGTCATCGGCCAGCAGGAACTGCTCGGAGAAGTTGGCCAGGATGCACAGGCCGTCCACGCCCGAGTCGATCATGAAGTCCAGGCAGCGCTTCTGGCTGGCCAGGTCCAGCGTGCCGTCCTCGTGAAAGGTGGTGGGTACCACGGGGAAGATGCCGCTGTAGCGCGGCCGAGAAATTCCGGGCATGGCGTGCTCCCTCATTCGACGATGCGGAACTGGTCCAGGTACTCGGTCTTGAGCGTGAGGCCCAGGCCCGGCACATCGTCCCTGAGCTGCAGGAAGCCGTTCTCGGCCACGGGCTCGCCGTCGAAGATGTACCAGAACAGCTCGTTGCCCACCTCCACGTCGAAGATGGGGAAATACTCGGCCATGGGCGAGGCCAGCGTGCTCATGGTCAGGTGGTAGTTGTGCATCTGGCCCGCATGCGGGATCACGGGCACGCTGAACGCCTCGCACAGCGCATTGATCTTGTGCGCCGCCGTGATGCCGCCCACGCGGTTGGTGTCGTACTGCACGACGCTGACGGCCTTTTTGTCCAGCAGCTGCTTGAAGCCGTAGAGGCTGAACTCGTGCTCGCCGCCTGAGATCGGAATGCTGGTGAGCCGGCTGAGTTCGGCATAGCCGTCGATGTCGTCGGCGATCACGGGCTCCTCCAGCCAGCGCGGCTCGAACTTCTCCAGCTTGGGGAGCATGCGCCTGGCGTACTCCAGGTTCCAGCCCATGTAGCACTCCAGCATCAGGTCGCAGTCGTAGCCTATGACCTCGCGCACGGCCTCGACCGAGCGCAGGTTCTCGCGCACGCCTTCCTGCAGATGGGCCGGGCCGTAGCCGAAGCGCATCTTGAAGGCCTTGAAGCCCTGGTCCAGGAATTTCTGCGCCTCTTCCTGCATGGCCTTGAGGTCGGTGCGGTAGAGCTTGCTGTAGTAGCAGGGAATCCTTTCCTTGGTGCGCCCGCCCAGCAGCTTGAACACAGGCTTGTTCACGCTCTTGCCCAGGATGTCCCAGATGGCCAGGTCCACGGCGGAGATGGCGGCCATGGTCACGCCCTTGCGGCCCCAGGCGTGCGTGGCGCGGTACATGCGCTGCCACAGGTATTCGTAGTCCCACGGGTCGTGGCCGATGACCAGGGGCGCCAGGTACTCGTCGATGATGGCCTTGGCGATGCGCGGCGCCAGCGCCACGTTGCCCAGGCCGACGATGCCGTCATCGGTCTCGATCTCCACCACCGTCCAGGAATGGAAGCGGAAGGTGGACATGGTCTCCTGCGGCGCATAGAGCAGGTCCATGGCGTTGGAGCAGAAGTTGCCCTGGGGCGGCACGGTCTTGCCTTGCCATTCGTAGACGCGGGCGCGGACGGATTTGATTTTCATGATGGTGATGGCGAGGGAGTGAAGTCAGTCAGCACAGGCGCGCGGCGCCCATGCGGCAGGCGATCAGAAAGGCCTGCCAGGTGGCCTCCACGCTGGCCCGGCCCTGGCCCGCGATGTCATAGGCCGTGCCGTGGGCCGGCGTGGTGATGGGGATCGGCAGGCCGCCCTGCACGGTCACGCCGCGCGAGAAGCCCAGCAGCTTGATGGCGATCTGGCCCTGGTCGTGGTACATGGTCACGATGGCCTGGTACTCGCCCGCCTGGGCCTTCAGGAAGATGGTGTCGGCCGGGAAGGGGCCGTGGAACGGATCGGGCGTGGGCCAGTCGCGGGCCTGCAGCGCGCGCACGGCCGGCGCGATGATGTCGATCTCCTCGCGCCCGCAGGTGCCGCCATCGCCGTTGTGCGGGTTGAAGCCCGCCACCGCCACCTTGGGGGCCGCCATGCCGCTGGCCAGCAGCGCGCGGTAGATCAGCTCGGCCGCCTGCGCGATGCGCTCCTGGCTCAGATAGCCGGCCACGTCCCTGAGCGGCACATGCGACGAAATGCGCGAGGTCCACAGATCGCCCAGCGTATTGAATTCGCAGAAATAGCCGGTCACGCCCAGGTGCTCGGCAAAGTGGTGCAGCTCGTCCTCATGGCGCAGGCCGCCCAGCTTCATGGCCTGCTTGTTGAGCGGCGCAAAGCAGATGGCGTCGATCTGGCCGGCCTGGGCCGCGTCCATGCACCGGTCAAGCACCTGCAGCACCGAGCGCCCGCCTGCGGCTTCGGCACGGCCCCGGTGCACGGCATCGGGGGCTACCGTGTCCAGGGCCAGGAAGGCGGGCAGGGCGGTATCGGTGCGGCCCCGTGCATGGGCCATGCTGGCGATGGGCGCGGTGGCCACCTGCAGGCCCGCGATGCGCTGGCCCTGCTGCCACAGCCAGGGGTCGCCGGCCAGCACGATGTTGGCCTTTTGCATGGCCTCGGGCCGCGCCAGCAGGCGTGCGATCAGTTCGGCGCCTATGCCGGCGGGATCGCCCAGGGTCAGGGCGACGACGGGAAGTTCGGATGCGGGCATGTGCGGCTCAGTCGATCTTGATGTGGTTCTTGCGGATGATTTCGCCAAAGCGCTGGTACTCGGCGTTGTGCAAGGCGATGAACTCCGCCTGGCTCATGGGCTGCAGCTCGGCGCCCACGGCCTCCAGGCGCGTGCGCGTCTCGGGCATGGCCAGCACCTTGTTGACCTCGTCGTGCACCCGGGCCTGCACGGCGCGGGGTGTGGCCGCTGGCATGTAGATGCCGTACCAGGCGCCTATCTCCACGCCGGGCAGGCCGGCCTCGGCCAGCGTGGGCACCTGGGGCAGCTGGGCGTTGCGCCGGTGCGATGTCACGCCCAGGGCGCGCAGCTTGCCGGCCTTGATCTGGCCGATCACCGAAGGCATGGTGTCGAAGCTCATCTGCACCTGGCCGCTGACCAGGTCCACCAGGGCGGCGGCGCTGCCCTTGTAGGGCACGTGGGTCAGTTCGATGCCGGCCGCGTCCTTGAACATCTCGGCCGCGATGTGCTGGGTGCTGCCCGTGCCGCTGCTGGCGAAGTTGATCCTGCCGGGCTCCTTGCGGGCCAGGGCAACCAGTTCCTGCACCGAGTTGGCGGGCAGGTTGTTGCCCACCACCAGCACATTGGGCACTGCGCCCACATAGGCCACGGGCACCAGGTCGCGGTTGCTGTCGTAGCCCAGCTTGAGCAGGTGCGGGGCAATGGCATGGGCCGTGACGACGCCCATCACCATGGTGTGCCCGTCCGTGGACTTGGCCGTCATGTCAACGGCCAGGGTGTTGGAGACGCCGGGGCGGTTTTCCACGATCACCGGCTGGCGCAGCAGCGGCGCCAGCCGGTCGGCCACGGCGCGGGCCATGGCATCCGTGCCGCCGCCCGGGGCCGAGCCCACAAGCATGCGCACGGGCCGCGTGGGCCAGTCCGGCGGGGTTTGGGCCAGGGCGATGGCGGGCAGCAGGGCAGCTGCGGCCAGCAGCAGGGGGCGGCGTTGCATGTCTTGTCTCCGGTGCTTTTGTTGTGAACCCATGCTAGGCAGATGATTGATTGCCGTAAACTGAAAGTTGCTGATGAATCAATAACCTTGGGTAATCAATTCACGGGATATTGCTATGGGCTCCATCGACCGCAGGGACAGCACGCCGCAACTGCTCAACCGCCTGCGCATGCGGCAGGTGGCGCTGATGCTGGCCATCGACCAGAAGGGCACGCTGCGCGGCGCCGCAGCCGAGCTGGGACTGAGCCAGCCGGCCGCCACCAAGATGCTGCATGAGCTGGAAAGCGCGCTGGGCCTGACCCTGTTCGACCGCGTTGGGCGCGGCCTGCAGCTGAACGCGGCGGGCGAGCGCGTGACGGGCTACTTCCGCCACCTGCGCGGCGGCATGGAGGCACTGAACCGCGAGCTGCAGGAACTGCGCGAAGGCAGCGCGGGGCGGCTGGCCGTGGGCAGCATCATGGCGGCCTCGCCGGGGCGGCTGACACAGGCGCTGCTGGCGCTCAAGCGCCAGTGGCCGCTGCTGGTCATCGAGGTGGCCGTGGACACCAGCGACCGGCTGCTGGCGCAGTTGCAGGACGGCGTGCTGGAGGTGGTGGTGGGCCGGCAGACCGGGCAGGCCGATGCCGCCCATCTGTTCCGCACCATAGATGACGAGGCCCTGTCCATCATCGTGGGCTGCAACCATCCGCTGGCGCGTGCCCGCAGCGTGGGCTTTGCCCAACTGCAGGCCCATGGCTGGGTGCTGCAGCCGCCCGGCAGTCCCATGCGCGCACTGATCGACCAGGAGTTCCAGGCCCATGGCCTGCCGCTGCCGCGCGGCCTGATCGAGACGGGCTCCATCCTCACCACCATGAACCTGGTGCGCAACTCCGACCTGATCGCCGTGATTCCGCAGGCCGTGGCCCGGGACAGCGCCGCGCACGGCATGGTCCGCATCCTTCCCTATCGCATGCGCCGCAACCTGCAGGCCTACGGCAGCCTGGTGCGCCGCGACCGGCCGCTGAGCCAGGCGGCCGCCAGCTTTCTGGCGCTGTTGCACGGGCAGGAGCCGCCGCCGGCATCCGCGCCCTAGCCGATGTACCGCGCCAGATGCGGGCTGACCCGCTTGCAGTAGCTCTTGCAGACGCGGCGCAGCACCTGGGCAGTGTCGGTGACGCCGGGCGGCGGGCTCTTGGGGTACCAGGTGGTGATGCGAAAGGAAGGCGGCGTGGGCAGCTCCAGCTCCACCAGCTCCCCGCTTTCGAGCTGCGGCGCCACCAGCATGCCGTGCATGATGGCGACGCCCAGGCCCTCGCGCACCAGCGAGACCAGGGCCGCCAGCGAGGGCGATCCCGAGATGCGCAGGTCGCTGGAGACCATGCCGCTTTGCACGGCCAGCTGCTGTGCCATGGCCACGGCCTGCTCGTAGGGGCCGGTGCCGCGCATCTGGGTCAGCAATTGCTTGCCCAGCGCCTTGTGCAGACCATCCTTCCTGGGCACCAGGCCCCGCCTGGCAATCCAGTGCACGGGCACTTCCAGCAGGTTCTCGACCACGGCGAACTGGGGGTCCACGCCGCTGCCGGTGCGCACGATCAGGTCCAGGTCGCGCCGCATCATCTGCTCCGACAGGTGGGTGCTCAGATCGACGGTCAGGTCCAGCTCGATGTGCGGCAGGCTGGCGCCCATCGCCTTGACGAATTCGGGCAGGAAGGTGTGTACCGCCGTCTCCAGCACGCCGACCCGCAGGCGGCAGCCGATGGCGTCGTCGGACCTGGCGGCACGCTCCAGGGTGCGTGTGGCTTCGATGACGGCTTCCGCATGCCGCAGCAAGCGGGCGCCGGCATCGGTGATCTGCAGCGTCTTGCGGTCCCAGTGGAACAGGGTCACGCCCAGGTCCGACTCCAGCCCGCGGATGCGCATGGAGACGGCGCCGGGGCTGGCGTGCACCAGTTCGGCCACGCGGCGCACGCTGCCGATGCGTGCCAGCAGCACAAAGGTTTCCAGAAAGCGGATGTTCATGGCGAGGCTGCGCGGGCTGCAGTGGCTGTTCAGTTTTCCTGGGGGAGGCTGCGCACAATTCCTGAGTGGACCGGTGGCCTGCTGCTTTTTACATTGGGGGGCATCTCCATTCAATAGAGGCTCCCCCATGACGCATTGGACCCATCCGACCGAATTCCGCCAGGAGGTGCGCGCCGGACGCTTTCGCGGGCAGACGGCCGGGCAGTGCCCCGGCTACACCCAGGGCAACCTGGCGATACTGCCGCGCGAGTGCAGCGAGGAGTTCCTGCGCTTTGCCCGGCTGAATCTCAAGTCCTGCCCGCTGATCGGCGTGACCGAGCCCGGCAGCAGCCGCGTGCCCGAGCTCGGCGATATCGATCTGAAGACCGATCTGCCCTCGTACTGGGTGTTTCGCGATGGTCACAGGGCCGAGCAGGTGAATGACCTCACGGACCTGTGGCGCGACGACCTGGTGGGCTTCGTCATCGGCTGCTCCTATTCCTTCGAGGACGCGCTGCGCGATGCGGGCGTGCCCGTGCGCCATATCGACGAGGGCCGGGGCGCGCCCATGTTCATCACCGACATTGCCAACGGCCAGGCGGGCCGGTTCGGAGGCCGGATGGTGGTCAGCATGCGGCCCATGACGGCCGCCCAGGCCATCCGCGCGATCCAGGTGACTTCGCGCTTTCCCAGCGTCCATGGGGCGCCCGTGCACCTGGGCGACCCCGCGCAGATCGGCATTGCCGATATCGAGCGGCCGGACTTCGGCGAGCCCATGGCGCTCAAACCCGGGGAGATCCCCGTGTTCTGGGCCTGCGGCGTGACGCCCCAGCAGGCCATACGCTCGGCGGCCCTGCCATTCGCCATCACGCACGAGCCGGGCCACATGCTGGTGACGGAGTTGCGCAACAGCCATCTGGCCGCGTTCTGACGGCCTGCCTGCCTGGCACGGGGCCCGCTTCGGCGGGCCTTTTTCTTTGCGTTGCTGGCCCGCAATGGGTCGCTCCTGTTCAGTTTTCGTGAACAGAGGGGGCGAAAACTTCTCGATGGACGCGGTCCAGGGTCACTTTTAGATTGGACGCCAGTGGTGGGCACCGGCGGAGGGCCGTGCTCCAGGCCACGGTTTTCCTGACTTCAACTTCGAGACAAACGGGTTCCGACACCATGCAAGAACGCTCCACTTCCCATGACAGGCGCTGGCAATTCTGGATAGACCGCGGCGGCACATTCACCGACATCGTGGGCAAGCGGCCCGATGGCAGCCTGGCCACGCACAAGCTGCTGTCGGAAAACCCCGAGCAGTACCGTGACGCGGCCGTGGCCGGCATCCGCCACCTGCTGGGCCTCAAGCCCGGCGAGCCGGTCACGCCGGACCTTGTGGAGTGCGTGAAGATGGGCACCACGGTGGCCACCAATGCGCTGCTGGAGCGCAAGGGCGAGCCCACGCTGCTGGTGACCACGCGGGGCTTTCGTGATGCGCTGCGCATTGCCTACCAGAACCGCCCGCGCCTGTTCGACCGGCATATCCAGCTGCCCGAGCTGCTGTACAGCGAGGTGGTGGAGGCGCTTGAGCGCGTGGATGCCCGTGGGGAAGTGCAGCAGGAACTGGACGTGCTGCACCTGCACACCGCGCTGCTGCAGGCCCATGCCCGGGGCCTGCGCAGCGTGGCCATCGTCTTCATGCATGGCTACCGCTACATGCGGCACGAGCAGATTGCGGCGCGCATTGCGCGGCAGGCGGGATTCACGCAGATCAGCACCTCGCACGAGACCAGCCCGCTGATGAAGTTCGTGAGCCGGGGCGACACCACGGTGGTCGATGCCTACCTCTCGCCCATCTTGCGCCGCTATGTACAGCAGGTCGCTGGCGAGATGCCGGGCGTGCGGCTGTTTTTCATGCAGTCCTCCGGCGGGCTGGCCGATGCGGGCAGCTTCCAGGGCAAGGATGCCATCCTGAGCGGGCCGGCCGGCGGCATCGTGGGCATGGCCCGCACGGCAGGGCTGGCCGGGCACGACAAGGTCATCGGCTTCGACATGGGAGGCACCTCCACCGATGTCAGCCACTACGCTGGCGCCTTCGAGCGCGAGTTCGAGACCCAGGTGGCCGGTGTGCGCATGCGCGCGCCGATGATGAGCATCCACACGGTGGCCGCCGGTGGCGGCTCGGTACTGGCCTATGACGGCTCGCGCTTTCGCGTGGGACCGGAGAGCGCGGGTGCCAACCCCGGCCCCGTGAGCTACCGCCGTGGCGGGCCCCTGGCCGTGACCGATGCGAACGTGATGGTGGGCAAGGTCCAGCCCCGCTACTTCCCCAGCGTGTTCGGCCCGGCCGCCAACGAGCGGCTCGATGGCGAGGCCGTGCGGGCACGCTTCGATGAGCTGGCGGTGCAGACGGGGCGCAGGCCCGAGGAAGTGGCCGAAGGCTTCATCCGCATCGCCGTGCAGCAGATGGCCAACGCCATCAAGAAGATCAGCGTGGCGCGCGGCTATGACGTGACGCGCTACACGCTGCAGTGCTTTGGCGGCGCGGGCGGCCAGCATGCCTGCCTGGTGGCCGATGCCCTGGGCATGACCCGTGTGTTCGTGCATCCGCTGGCCGGCGTGCTCAGCGCCTACGGCATGGGCCTGGCGGACCAGACGGTCATCCGTGAGCAGGCGATGGAGGTGGCGCTGTCTGCGGCGGCCTTGCCGCTGATCGCGGAGTCGCTGGATTCGCTGGGCGACGCGGCCAAGGCCGAGCTTGAGCGCCAGCAGGTCGGTGCCAGCCCCGTGCAGGTACGCTACAACGTGCATGTGCGCTATGAGGGCACGGATTCCGCCCTGGCCGTGCCCTTCGGCGGGCTGGACGACATCCAGGCGGCCTTCGAGTCGGCCTATCGCCAGCGGTTCGCCTTCCTGATGGCGGGCAAGGGCCTGGTGGTGGAAGCCGTTTCCGTCGAAGCCGTGATTGCGGGCGATGCGCCCAGCGAGCCGGTGCTGCAGGAGCATCCGCCGCGCGAGCATCCGCGCCGCGAAACCGTGCGCATGTACTCCGACGGTGCCTGGCATGACGCGGCCCTGGTGGTGCGCGAGGACCTGCGGCCCGGCGACGCCATCCCCGGCCCGGCCATCATCGCCGAGCGCAATGCCACCACGGTGGTCGAGCCCGGCTGGCTGGCGCGGCTCACGGCGCTGGACCATCTGGTGCTGGACCGCGTGGTCGCGCGCAAGGCCGAGTACGCGGCCGGCACCTCGGTGGACCCGGTGCTGCTGGAGGTCTTCAACAACCTGTTCATGAACATCGCCGAGCAGATGGGCCTGCAGCTGCAGAACACGGCCTACTCGGTGAACATCAAGGAACGGCTGGACTTCAGCTGCGCGCTGTTCGACGCCGAGGGCCACCTCATCGCCAATGCGCCGCACATGCCCGTGCACCTGGGCTCCATGGGCGAGAGCATCCAGACGGTGATCCGCAAGAATGCCGGACGCATGGCCCAGGGCGATGTCTATGTGCTCAACGACCCCTACCAGGGCGGCACCCACCTGCCCGATATCACGGTCATCACGCCCGTGTACGTGGCCGACGAGGCCTCCCCCACCTTCTACGTGGGCAGCCGGGGCCACCATGCCGACGTGGGCGGCATCACGCCCGGTTCCATGCCGCCGTTTTCCACGCGCATCGAGGAAGAGGGCGTGCAGATCGACAACTTCAAGCTGGTCGATCGCGGCGTGCTGCGCGGCCAGGAGATGGTCGAGCTGCTGCAAAGCGGCGAGTACCCGAGCCGCAACCCGCACCAGAACCTGGCCGACCTGAAGGCCCAGATCGCGGCCAATGAAAAAGGCGTGCAGGAGCTGCGCAAGATGGTGGCCCAGTTCGGCCTGCCCGTGGTGCAGGCCTACATGGGCCATGTGCAGGACAACGCCGAGGAGTCGGTGCGCCGCGTCATCACGCGGCTCAGGAACGGGCAGTTCACGCTGCCGCTGGACAACGGCGCGCAGATCCGCGTGGCCGTCACCGTGGATACGGCGGGCCGCAGCGCGGTCATCGACTTCTCGGGCACCAGCGCCCAGCAGACCAACAACTTCAATGCGCCGCGCGCCGTGTGCATGGCGGCCGTGCTGTACGTGTTCCGCACGCTGGTGGACGACGACATCCCGCTCAACGCGGGCTGCCTCAAGCCCTTGAAGGTCATCATTCCCCAGGGCTGCATGCTCAACCCCAATGCACCGGCCTCGGTGGTGGCGGGCAATGTGGAGACCTCCACCTGCATCACCAATGCGCTGTTCGGCGCGCTGGGCGTGATGGCGGGCAGCCAGCCTACCATGAACAACTTCACCTTCGGCAATGCGCGCCACCAGTACTACGAAACCATTGCCGGCGGCAGCGGCGCGGGCGCGGTGCTGGACGCCGAGGGCCGGGTGGAGCGCGGGTTCAACGGCACCAGCGTCGTCCAGACGCACATGACCAATTCGCGCCTGACAGATCCGGAGGTGCTGGAGTTCCGCTTCCCCGTCATGCTGGACAGCTATGCCATCCGCGAAGGCTCGGGCGGCAGTGGGCGCTGGCATGGGGGCAGCGGCGGTGTGCGGCGCGTGCGCTTCCTGGAAGCCATGACGGCCAGCATCCTGTCCAACGGGCGCCTGAACCCGGCCTTCGGCATGGCGGGCGGCCAGCCGGGGCAGCCGGGCATCAACCGTGTGCTGCGCGCCGATGGCCAGGTCGAGGCGCTGGAGCACATCGGCGCCGTGCAGATGCAGCCCGGCGATGTGTTCGAGGTCTGCACGCCGGGGGGCGGCGGCTACGGAACGGCGGCCTGACACGCCGCCTGCAGGGGTCTGTCCGGGTGGTGGATGAGGGCCGCCCGGCCAGGCCTGGTTCATCACCGATGCAATGCCATTGAGGGCAAGACGCTTCTCCATACCGAAGCGCAAGGAGACTGAAAAATGACAAGCCTTGAAAATGCCAAGCCCCTGGCTGGCGAGCAGTCGCAGGGCAGCTGGCTGGGCCAGCTCGAACCCCGGGAAAAACGCGCACTGACGGCCTCGTTCGGCGGTTACGCGGTCGATTCCTTCGACTACTACACGCTGCCCCTGGTCACGCCCATCCTGCTGTCGCTGTGGGGCATGAGCAAGACCGAGGTCGGCCTGATCGGCACCTCGACCCTGGTGGCCTCGGCCATCGGCGGCTGGATGGCCGGCATCCTGGCGGACCGCTACGGGCGTGTGCGCGTGCTGCAGTGGACCATCCTCGTGTTCGCCCTTTTCACCTTCGCCTGCGGCCTGGCGCAGACGCCGGGCCAGTTGCTGCTGGCCCGCACGCTGCAGGGGCTGGGCTTTGGCGGCGAATGGGCTGTGGGCTCGGTGCTGATCGCCGAGACCATACGGCCGGCTTTCCGTGGCAAGGCGGTGGGGCTGGTGCAAAGCAGCTGGGCCATAGGCTGGGGTGCGGCCGTGCTGGTGTCCATGGCGCTGTTCTCGTTTCTGCCGCCCGAGATGTCATGGCGGGCCATGTTCCTGCTGGGCCTGCTGCCGGCCCTGCTGATCCTGTTCATCCGCCGTTCCGTCAAGGACCCCGAGGTCTACCTGAAGACCCGCGCCGCCGTGGGCCGGGGCGAGCGCAGCGGGCACTTCCTGGACATCTTCAAGGGCGGCATGCTCAAGACCACGGTGCTGGCCAGCCTGATGTTCACCGGCATGCAGGGCGGCTACTACGCCATTGCCGTGTGGCTGCCCACCTTCCTGAAGAACGAGCGCCACCTGACGGTGCTGGGCTCGGGCGGCTACCAGTTCATGTTCATCTTTGGCGCCTTTGCCGGCTACCTGTGCGGTGCCTACGCTTCCGACCGGCTGGGCCGGCGCCTGGCCTTCACGCTGTTCGCCATCGGCGCCGGCAGCCTGGCCTATGCCTATACGCTGCTGCCCATCACCGATGCCTGGATGCTGGTGCTGGGCTTTCCGCTGGGTTTTTTCATGTCGGGCATATTCAGCGGCGCCGGAGCCTTCCTGGCCGAGCTGTTCCCCAACGAACTGCGCGGCTCCGGCCAGGGCTTTTGCTACAACTTCGGCCGCGGCATCGGGGCCACCTTCCCCGCGCTGGTGGGCGTGTTCAGCGACCGGATGGGCCTGTCGCTGGGCACGGCCATCGGCATCTGCGCCACGGCCGGCTACGTGATGGTGGTGATGTTCGCCATGTGCCTGCCGGAGACGCGAGGCCGGGATCTGGCGGCGCAGTGAAGCGCAGGCCAGACCGGCCACGGCACGCTCAGTAGCTGCCCATGTAGTCGCGCTTGCCGACTTCGACACCGTTGTGGCGCAGCAGGGCATAGGCGGTGGTCACATGGAAGAAGAACTGCGGCAGGCCGTAGTGCAGCAGGTAGGCGCTGGCGGTCAGCTTCTTTTCCTTGGGCGTGCCGGGGCGCAGCACGATCTCGCGGGACTCGCTTTGCGCGAACTGCTCGGGCGCGAATGAGCCCACATGGTCCAGCGCCTTGGTGATCAGCGCCTGCAGGTCGGCAAAGCTGGTCTGCGTGTCGGGCCACGAAGGCACCTCGGCGCCGGCCAGGCGCGAGGCGATGCCCTTGGCGAAGTCCGCAGCAATCTGCACCTGGCGCACCAGCGGGAACATGTCGGGGAACAGGCGGGCCTGCAGCAGGGCGTCGGGATCGATGTTCTTCTGCGCGGCGTGTTCCTCGGCCTTTTTGAGCACGTCGGACAGGGCCTTCAGCATCTGCTGCAGGACGGGAATGGAGGCGGTGTACAGGGGGCTGGTCATTGCGGGCTCGCTAAGGATTGTGAAGGGCTGGCAATCGCATGCACCTGCATCCATCGCCAGCCGGCACAGGCTAACAGCAACTGCTTTCACTTGCCGCCTGCGCTAGCATGCGCGCCATGCAAATCCCTGAAGCCGCTCCCTCGTTCGCAGGCCTTGGCCAGGCCGGATTCGGCGCCGCCATCTTCGACATGGACGGCCTGCTCATAGACTCCGAGCCCTTCTGGAAGCGTGCCGAACGCGAGTCCTTTGCCGAGGTCGGCATCGACATCACGGCCGAGATGTCCCGCGTGACGGCGCCCATGACCACGGCGCAGGTTGCCGCGCACTGGTATGCCCACCGGCCCTGGCAGGGGCCCAGCCAGCGCGAGCTGGAGAGCCGCGTGGTCGCGCGCGTGGCGGCCCTGGTCAGCGCGCATGGACAGGCCCTGCCCGGCGTGCGCGAAACACTGAGCGCCTGCCGCGCACTGGGCTGGCGCGTGGCGCTGGCCTCGAACTCTCCTTTGTCTTTGTGCCACCACACCCTGGATGCGCTGGGCCTGCGGCCGGCGTTCGACGCCATCGTCTCGGCCGAGCAGGTGGTGCGCGGCAAGCCCGCGCCCGACATCTACCACTTCGCGGCGCAGCGCCTGGGCGTGCCGGCCGGGCGCTGCCTGGTGTTCGAGGACTCCGTCACGGGAACACATGCGGCGCGGCAGGCCGGCATGACCGTCATCGCCGTGCCGTCCGAGGACCAGTGTTTCGAAGGGGCGCAGCCTGCGCCGCACTGGGTGGTGCCCACGCTGGTGGCGCTGCATGGGGCAGCGGGCCGGTAAGGCATTGGCGGGGCCCGCATCGCATGGCGCGTGCCGGCCGCAAAGGTGTTGATGAGAACCATTCTCAGTACAATCGCCGCCCGTGCCGTTCTTCTTCGTCCTGTCCGTTTCCCATGCTGGCCTGCCTGCCCGCGTCCAGACCGCCGTGCCGGGAGTCTGCCCGTGAGCGCGCGCGTGCCAGGCGCGGACGATGATGCCGCTCCCTCTCTGCTGGCGCGCGTGTATGCGCGCTGGCACCAGCCTCTGCGCCGCCTGCTGGGCCGGCAGATGCGCAACCGCGAGGATGCCGAGGATGCGGTGCAGGAGGTCTTCGTGCGCTATGCGGCCTCGGGCAAGGCCCTGCCGCCCGAGGAGCAGGAACCGTATCTGCGCGTGATCGCCCGCCATGTCTCGCACGATGCCTGGCGCCGCTCGGCGGGCGCGCCGGGGCGCGAATCGGTCTCGCTGGATGAACACATGGAACTGGCGCAGCAACTGCCGGCCGGCGAGGGGTCGGACCCCCTGCAGGCGGCGCACCACCGCGAACGCCTGGGCCGGCTGGAGCAGGCCATGGCCGAACTGCCCGAGCGCCGCCGCGAGGCCTTCGTGCTGCACAGCATCGACGGGCTCACGCAGACCGAGGTGGCGCAGCGCATGGGCATCTCGCGCCGCATGGTGCACAACCATGTGACGCTGGCCATGGCCTATTGCGAACTGCGCGTGCAGTACGGCAGCGCCGAAGACATGCGCCTGATGCAGGGCCTGCTGGCGCAGGCCGCGACGGACGGGGAGGACAGGATATGACGCTGACCCCCGAACGCCTGCAACTGCACGCCCGCGCCGCCGACTACTTCGCCCGCCGCCGCGAAGCCGACTGGACCGGCGCCGATGAGCGCGAACTCGACGCCTGGCTGGCCGCCGACCCGCAGCACCGCAGCATCTTCGAGAGCCTGGGGCGCACGGTGCTCGACCTGCAGCAGTTGCGCAGGCCGGCGCTGGCCTGCGACGCGGCTGCTGCGCCGCAAGCCAGGGCGAGCGGGCCGCGTGCGCAGACACAGGCCCACTTGCCCGCGCCGGCACGTCAGCGCACACGCCGCGGCCTGATGCCTGCGTTGCTGTCGGTGGCTCTGGTCACGACGCTGGCCGTGGGCGGGGGCTGGTATGCCTGGGACAACCACGCAAGCCATGTGATCGAGATGGCCACCGGCCCCGGCGAGGTGCGCGAGGCCGAACTGCCCGATGGCACGCGGGTCACGCTGAATTTTTCCTCCAGGCTGCAGGTGCGCTACTACCCGCGCCGCCGCGAGACGGTGCTGGACCAGGGCGAGGCCTTCTTCCAGGTCGCCGCCGACCGCTCGCGGCCCTTCACCGTGGACAGCGGCGCCAGCCAGGTCCGCGTGGTGGGCACGGCCTTCAATGTTCGCGCCGGGCCGCCCGCGCTGGTGGTGAAGGTGCTGGAGGGCAAGGTGGAACTGCGGCCCGACCGCCATGCGGCGGACGGCAGGCGCCTGCTGCTGGGCGCGGGTGCCGGCATGTCCGTCGATGCCCGTGACGGCACGCAGCATCCGCTGGCGGCCGGCGCGGACACGGTGGGCGACTGGCGCAGCGGCCAGATGGTGTTCCAGCAGGCAACGCTGGCCGAGGTCGCCGCCGATCTGTCGCGCTACCTGGGCCAGCCCGTACGGGTGGATGGCGATGCGCGGCTGGCCGCGCTGTCCGTGTCCGGCGTGGCGCTGACGGGCAAGCCCGAGGTGTTTCTGCGCTCGTTGCCGCACTTGTTGCCGGTGCGTGTGCAGGCCGAAGCGCAGGGCGGCTGGCGAATCTCGGCGCATTGAGTGTCTTGGCTGTTTGTAAATTAATGTAA
Source organism: Delftia sp. BGA-UO-ETr-SB1 (assembly GCF_059567865.1). Lineage (NCBI taxonomy): Bacteria > Pseudomonadati > Pseudomonadota > Betaproteobacteria > Burkholderiales > Comamonadaceae > Delftia > Delftia sp. BGA-UO-ETr-SB1. The sequence continues at coordinate 1,871,113 of NZ_JCAQOW010000006.1, forward strand.
ACAATCCGCTTTCTCGGTTCGGCCACGTTCCCACTTTGGCGCGGTAGCGGGTTTTACCTTCATGGAGGCCGGGTTTTCTCGCGCCTCCATGGTTGCCAGCCAGGCCGCTGCCCAGTGCACAGCTCAGCCAACAACCGCGACGGCCGCGCACGCGCGTGGCGGGTGGACGCTCAACTGTCTGCCTGCCACCCACCGCGCACACCGCGACAGCGGGCAATGGACACAGTGCAGCAGGAGCAGGGATGCAAGCAGGAAAAGAACACGGCAGCGCCGCCATGGGCGCGGGCATTTGGGGAGGAGAGTTTCAGCGCAGGGGCAGGCCATGGCGGCGGGCAAGGATGCCGTCGCTGGTGGCCGCAGCCCTGGTCGCGCTGGCGCAGCCGGCGGTGCAGGCGCAGCAGCCATCGTCCGTGCAGGCGGGGCAGGCAGGGGAACTGGCCTTCAGCATCGCGCCCCAGCCGCTGGCCGGCGCGCTGCGCCAGTTCACGCAGCAGGCCCAGCACCAGGTGCTGTTCGATCCGCAGATCGTTGCGGGCCGCACTTCACCGGCCTTGCAGGGCCGCTTCACGCCGCGCCAGGCGCTGGACCGGCTGCTGGCCGGCACGGGCGTGACCGTGATCGACGCCGTGCCGGGCGCCTACACGCTGAAGGCACCCGCCAGGGAGCCGTCGCCGGCAGCCGATGCTGCGCTGGGCACGGTGCTGGTCACGGCCCAGGCGCACGCTGGCGATACCACGGAGGGTTCGGGCTCCTATGCGGCCTCGCGCGTGTCGCTGGGCAAGGGGCAGAGCGTGCGCGAGACGCCGCAGTCCATCTCCGTGATCACGCGCCAGCGCATCGAGGACCAGGGCCTGGTCTCCGTGGGCGACGTGATGCAGCAGACCACGGGCGTGACGGTGGACTACGCGGGCTCGGGTGGCCTGGGCGGCACGGCCAACAGCTTCTACGCGCGGGGCTTCCAGATCAGCAATGTCCAGATCGACGGAGCGGCGGTGGATGCCTTCAGCCAGGGCACCTTCGACCCCAACATGGCCATGTACGACAGCGTGCAGGTGATCCGCGGCGCGGACGGCCTGTACAGCGGCAATGGCGAGCCCGGCGGCTCCATCAACCTGGTGAGAAAGCGCCCCACGGCCCAGCCCCAGGTGCTGGCCTCGGCCTCGGTGGGCAGCTGGAACCAGCGCCGGGCCGAACTTGATGTGGCGGGCCCCCTGGCTGCCGATGGCCGGGTGCGCGGCCGCGCCGTGCTGGCGCACAGCGACCGCGAGTTCTTCTATGACTACGCCGATGCGCGCAACACCTTGCTCTACGGCATTGTGGAAGCCGATCTCACGCCTGCGACCAAGCTGACCCTGGGCGGCAGCTACGACAAGTCGGCCAGCCTGCCTTGGCGCGGTGGCCTGCCGCGCGCGGCCAATGGCGACGATCTGCACCTGCCGCGCCATACGGCACTCATGGCGGGCTGGGGCCATTACGACAGGACCAACAAGGAGCTGTTTGCCCAGCTGGAACAGAAGCTGGAGGGCGACTGGCGCGTCCGCGCCCATGCCAACTATGTCAAGGTGGACAGCGACAGCCGGTTGGCCGACGTCACCGGCGCGGTCGATCCGACGACGGGGCTGGGAGCCACGCTCAACGGCTTCTCCAACGACTTCTATTCCACCAAGAAGGCGCTGGATGCCAACGTCAGCGGAACGTTCTCCCTGCTGGGGCGCAGGCACCGGCTGCTGCTGGGCGCGGACTGGGCCAAGATCCGTGACACGCAGGACACCTTTCTGTCCGAGGTGGACATGCCGGGGGGCATCAACGTGTTCGGCTTCGACCCGGGCGCCATTCCCTTGCCCAGCTTCGTCTGGAAGACGCGCAGCTTCGCGGGCTATGGCGCCACGCAGAAGGGCCTGTACGGCCGGCTCAACCTGAGCCTGACGGACCGCCTGACCGCCATCGTCGGCGCGCGCCGCGCCAGCTATGCAACGCAGACACCCTGGCTGCGCTTCGACCAGGCCGGCAATCTCACCAGCCGCATCGTGTCGTCCAATAGCGAGAGCGGTATCTTCACGCCCTATGGCGGCCTGGTCTACGACATCGACGACCGCTGGACGGCCTACGGCAGCGTCGCCGAGATCCACAAGTCCCAGGCCGACAAGCTGGGTGGGCCCTTGCCAGGCACGCCGCTGGACCCCATCAAGGGCCGCAATTTCGAGCTGGGCGCCAAGGGCGAGTTCAACGAGGGCCGGCTGATGGCCTCCATGGCCCTGTACCGCATAGAGCGCAATGGCGAGGCCGTGGCCGATCCCTCCTACCCCAACACCGACATCGGCGACGCGGGCCTGAACTGCTGCTGGCTGAGCAAGGGCAAGGTGGTCAGCCAGGGCGTGGAAGGCGAGATCTCGGGCGAGCTGGCGCGCGGCTGGCAGCTGTTTGCCGGCTACACCTTCAACCGCAACCACAACAAGACGCCGGGCATCGAAGGCATCTACCACTCCGTCACGCCCAAGCATCTGTTCAAGCTGTGGAGCACCTACCGCCTGCCGGGCGAGCTGTCGCAATGGACGATTGGCGGCGGCGCCAATATCCAGAGCGCGCATTTCGTGAGCGGCACGGCCAAGGCCTTCAATCCTGACTCGGGCAAGTTCGATGGCGCGGCCGTGCCCTTCAAGTTCAGCCAGGGCGGCTATGCCGTGTGGAATGCCAGCGTGCAGTACCGCATCAACCGAAACTGGCAGGCCGTGCTCAACCTGAACAACCTGTTCGACAAGGTCTACTACCGCACGGTGGGCACCAGCGGTGGCAACAACTGGTATGGCGAGCCACGCAATGTGATGCTGACGCTGCGCGGTAGCTTTTGAAGATCCCCTAAGGCGCTGCGCGCCTTCCCCCTGAAGAGGGACGACACCCTCGGTGTCTCTGGTTCTGGAGCGCGCCGGTTTGCGAAGGGGAGGGCATCAAGGCCTAATCCTTATAGAATGAGAATCTTTCTCATTCATGTGGCGCACGCCTGCACGTGCTGCCGCACCAGGAGCCTGTCTTGCCCGCCGCCCCCGCCGCTTTGCACCAAGAGGTCGATACGCTGTACCGCGTCCACCATGGCTGGCTCCAGGGCTGGCTGCGGCGGCGATTGGGCAATTCCACGGAGGCGGCCGATCTGGCGCAGGACACTTTCATGCGCCTGCTCACGCGCAGCGAGCCCATTGCCGCACGCGAGCCGCGTGCCTTTCTGACCACGGTGGCGCAGGGCGTGGTGGCCAATTTCATGCGGCGCAGGCAAATCGAAGAGGCGTACCTGGCCACGCTGGCGCATTTGCCCGAGCCGCAGGTGCCGGGCCCCGAGACGCGCGCCATCCTGCTGGAGACGCTGGTCGAGCTGGACCGCCGCCTGGACACGCTGGCACCCCCCGTGCGCCGTGCCTTCCTGCTGTCGCAGCTCGACGGCATGAAGCAGGCCGACATCGCGGCCGAGCTGCAGCTGTCGCTGGCCACGGTGCAGCGCCATATCGCCAAGGCCGCGCACTGCTGCTTCTTCGGCGGCTGAGCGCCAGCCCATGACCGAATTCCGCCACGCATCCACCGGCCTGCCCGTTTTTGAAGGCCCGCCCGTTTCAGAAGCCGTGAGCCTGCAGGCCGTGCAATGGCTGGTGGCCCTGCAGGCCTGCGATGCCGGCGAGGACACGCAGGCCTCGTGGCGGCGCTGGCGTGCCGATCATCCCGACCATGAGCGCGCCTGGCGGCACATCGAGGCCTGCGGCCTGCACCTGCGCGATCTGCCCGCACCGCTGGCGCATGGGGCGCTGCAGCCGCGCCACAGCCGTGCGCGCGGCCGGCGCCAGGCCATGAAGCTGCTGGCCTTGGCCGCGTTCACGGGCAGCAGCGCCTGGTGGATACAAGGCGGCGATTGGCGCGAATGGTCGGCCGACCACCGCACGGCCACCGGCGAGCGCCAGGCACTGACCCTGGCCGATGGCACGCGCATCCACCTCAACACGGCCAGCGCCATCGACGTGCGCTTTGACGCCAGCCAGCGCCTGCTGCGGCTGCTGGGCGGCGAGGTGCTGGTCACCACGGCCAGCGACCCGCAGGTCCGCCCCTTTCTGGTTGAAACCGCGCAAGGGCGGCTGCGTGCGCTGGGCACGCGCTTTGCAGTGCGCCAGCGCGATGGCGCCAGCCATGTGGCCGTCTTTGAGGGCGCGGTCGAGGTGCGGCCGGCCAACGCCCCGCAGGCCGTGCGCATTCTGGCCGCGGGCGAGCAGGCCGGCTTTGACCGCCTTGCCGTGGACGTGCCCCAGCCCGCCGACGAACTGGCCGCCGCCTGGAGCACAGGCCTGCTGGCCGCGCGGGACATGCCGCTGACCGACTTCATTGCCGAGCTGGCGCGCCACCGCAGGGGCCGCCTGGCCTGCGATCCCGCGCTCGCCTCGCTGCGCGTCTCGGGCATGTATCCGCTGGACGATACCGACCGCGTGCTCGACATGCTGGTGCGCACCCAGCCCATCGAGCTCACCGGCTTTGGCCGCTACTGGCTGACCGTGCGTGCCCGGCAGAACCGGACATGAGCCAAGACAGGCTGGATGGTTGTTGTTGCGAATTGTTGCAATTTGATCGATGCCTGGACCCGTTGGCATGAGGTGTTTTCTTTTCTCGCGTGGCAAGTCCTGAAGAAGCCACTTTTCAGGGAAGAGATATTTCATGGTCCAACGACTTGCTCACACTGCGGCACCGGCCTTCCGGCGCCATTCGCTGGCACTGGCTGCCAGCACCACGCTGGCGCTGTGCGCCGTCAGCGCAGCCCTTGCGCCGCAAACCGCGCAGGCCCAGGCCCGGGCTCCCTCCGAAGTGCGCAGCTACGCCATACCGGCAGGCCCGCTGGAAGGCGCGCTGGCCCGCTTCGCCCAGGAAAGCCGCGTCATGCTGTCGTACACGGCGGCCGACATCGCGGGCAGGCGCAGCGCGGGCCTGAGTGGAAACCATGCAGCGCCTGCGGCCCTGGATGCGCTGCTGGCCGGCTCGGGGCTGGCCGCCCATGCGCAGCCCAATGGCGGCTATGCGCTGCGCCCCTTGCCCGAGGTGCGCACATCGCGCGGCCAGGCCGCCGCTGGGGCAGAGGCGGGCCTGCCGGCCGTCATGGTGACCGACACGCGCATCCGTGACGGCGTCACCGAAGGCTCGGACTCCTACACCAGCGGCACGGTCACGCTGGGCAAGACCGCGCAGGCGCTCAAGGACATTCCGCAATCGGTCAGCGTGCTCACGCGCCAGCGCATGGACGACCAGGGCATGACCAACCTGCCCGACGCCATCCACAACGCCACCGGCATGGTGGCCGTGCAGGGCGTGGGCGCAGGCCTGGCCATCAATTCGCGCGGATTTGCGGTGGACTCGCTGCAGTACGACGGCCTGCCGTTCACGCGCAATACCTACAGCCTGGGCAACTGGGAGCAGGAGTCGCTGGTGTTCTATGACCGCGTGGAGATCCTGCGCGGCGCGGCCGGCCTGCTGCAGGGTGCGGGCAGCCCCGGCGGCGCGATCAACCTGGTGCGCAAGCGCCCGGGCCGCGAGCGCTCCGTGGTCTTCACGGGCAAGCTCGGCTCCCATGACCACTACGGCCTGCAGATGGATGCCAGCACGCCGCTCAATGCGGAAGGCACGCTGCGCGGCCGCGTGGTGCTGGACGGGGACTACAGCCACGGGTTCACCGAATACACGCGCGACCGCACGCGCAACATCTACGCGGCGCTGGACTACGACATCAGCGCCAGCACCACGGTGGGCCTGGCCGTGGGACAGCGCCACAGCCGCTCGCGCCCCATGATCGTGGGCCTGCCGCGCTTTGCCGACGGCAGCGACATCGGCCTGCCGCGCTCCACCTACACAGGCGCCATGTGGAACCGCGCAGGCAATGACCAGAACATGCTGTTCGCCGACCTGGAACACCGCTTCAATGCGGACTGGCGCTTCAAGATGGTGGGCATGGCCATGAACGAGAAGAACACCAACGTGCACCAGCGCGCCGTGGGCCCCATCAAGCCCGATGGCAGTGGCATGAGCTACGGCGATTTCGGCGTGGACTTCAACAACCAGCAGCGTGGCCTGGACATGTCGCTGTCGGGCCGTTTCAAGGCGCTGGGTATGGAGCAGGAAGTGCTGCTGGGTGCCAACTACGCTGGCTACACCACCAGCGACCGCTTCGTGCGCGCCTGGACCGCGGGCGGCAACATCTTCGATATAGACCACAACCGCCCCTGGCAGGACATGGAAAGCATCGCCGCGCGTGGCGCGGATGTGCGCAGCAACTACGACATCACGCAAAAGGGCCTGTACGGCACCTGGCGTGTCAGGCCCACGCAGGCGCTCACGCTGATCGCCGGGGGGCGCCTGGGCTGGTATGACTTCGCCTACCGCGCGCAATCGGGCGATTCTTCCACCAGCAAGACCACGGGGCGTTTCATCCCCTACGCGGGTGCCGTCTATGCGCTCAACGACAACTGGTCGCTGTACAGCAGCTACTCCACCGTCTTCGAGCCGCAGACCGCGCGCACCGTGCAGGGTGACCTCATCAAGCCGGTGCAGGGCCGCAACTACGAGGCCGGCATCAAGGGCGAGATGGCCGACGGCCGCCTGAACATGGCATTGGCCGTGTTCCGCTACGAGCACAAAAACCGCGCCGTCAATGATTACGACAGCGGCTTTGCATGTGATGACTGGTACTGCTCGCGCTCCTCGGGCAAGGTGCGCAGCCAGGGCCTGGAGGCCGAGATCTCCGGCAAGGTCGCCACAGGCCTGGAAGTGGCGGCCGGCTACACCTACAACACCACGCGCTACCTGTCCGACCCGGACTACCAGGGCCAGATCTTCAACACCTGGACGCCCCGGCACATGCTGCGCCTGTGGGGCAGCTACCGCCTGCCGGGCGAGCTGGGCCGCTGGACGGTGGGCGCGGGCGTGAATGCGCAGACCGACACCCTCAGCTCCGACCGAGCCTTCCGCTTGGCAGGCTTTGCGCTGTGGAATGCACGCGTGGCCTACCAGGTCTCGCCCGAGCTGAGCGTGGCGCTCAACGTCAGCAACCTGCTGGACAAGCGCTACTACGTGCCTTCTTACAACACGGTGTCGGGCAACAACTACTACGGTGCGCCCAGGTCGCTGTTGCTGACGCTGCGCTACGCGCCGCGGATCTAGCGCGTGTCATGCGGCAGCGGCCGCCGCAACGCCAAACTCCTCGCTGTCCGCCTGGGCACCGTCGTCGAACACCAGGCGGCGCTCGGGCCAGCGCATGGCGGCGAGCTTGAAGCGCTGCTGCGGGTCCTCGCCGGCCAGGCGGGCGTTCCAGCGGCCGCCGACCGAGTAGTCCACGCAGAACACATTGCCGCGCCGGCCGTGCCAGGACAGCGGACCGGTCTGGCCGAACAGGTTCTCGGCCTGGGCGCCGTGGAAGGACGGGCCGCCCCGGTTCAGGCGCCGCCAGTAGTGGCCCACGACCACGGCCTGGGCATCCTCATATTCGTTCCACCAGGCCACGCGCTCGACGAAGCGCCACTTGCCGCCCGCGTAGAAGGGATTGCGGCATTCGCGCTCCACGCCCGAGGTCAGCACCTTGAGCGGATTGACCATGGCCTTGGCCAGTTCGCTCTCGCTGTGCGCGGGCAGGAAGGGCGGCAGCCAGTTGCGGTCTTCCAGGTCATGCGGCCATTGCTGGCGTTCGGCACGCATGCGCTCGGCCACCTTGTTGACCTGGGCCTGCTGGGCGGCCAGGGCCTCGTAGTGGTCGTAGGCGCTGCGTGCGCTGCCCAGCGGCAGCTCGCGCGCCATGGCGATCTGCTGCGGGCGCCAGGCCGCATGGACCACGCGCAGGTCCTCGCGCTCCATGGCAATGGGCAGGCGTTCCAGCAGGGCCAGTGTGTCAGGGATATCGCACAGCGGCATGCGCGCGAACGGCGCGTACTTGGGCGTATCGGAGGCCACGCGGCTGTCGAAGAACCAGCCGGAGCCGTCCTTGGCATCCTCGCGCAGCAGATTGATTTCATGGTTGCCGAGCACGGCCAGCGCATGGCCCGACTCCAGCATGGGCACGACGCGGGCGAGCACTCCCGGGCTGTCGGGCCCCCGGTCGCAGAAGTCGCCGACGAAGACCAGGCGCCGACCCTGGGGATGGCGGCCCAGCGCGTCGTAGCCCAGGTGCCCCAGCAGCTGGTCCAGCGCCTCGGACTCTCCATGGATGTCGCCGACGATGTCGAGCGGACCGGGGGGCAAGGGCTGGACGAGGCTCATGGCGAAGAGGCGCGAAAGACGGCGAAGGCGTGGAAAAACGACATTATTTGCACAGACCCGCCGCGCCCGCCAGCCCCGTGTGCGACAGGGGTATGTCAGCGTCGTTGCAGGCGCACAAAGCTGTAGGGCAGCCCGTTGGCGGCCACATGGCGGCTGCGTGACGCTTCCTGCCACTCGGGGCCGAGCGTGGGGGCGAAGGCATCGCCTTCGTAGTCGCGCTCTATCTCGGTCACCTCGATGCTGTCGGCCAGCGGCAGGGCCTGGGCGTAGATCTGGGCACCGCCCATGACCCAGACGTCGGCCGATGCCTGGCGGCCCAGAGCCATGGCCTGCTCCAGGCTGGTGGCATGCAGCACGCCGGGGGCGGCCGGCTCGGGCGCCCAGTCCGCCTGTCGCGTGACGACGATGTTGGTGCGCCCGGGCAGCGGCCTGAAGCGGGCCGGCAGCGAGTCCCAGGTCTTGCGGCCCATGACCACGGCAGAGCCCTGGGTCAATTGCTTGAAGTGCGCCAGGTCCTCGGGCAGGTGCCAGGGCATGGCATTGTCCTTGCCGATAACGCCGTTGGCGGCGCGTGCGTAGATGAGATGGATGGCCATCGGGCGGGTCTTTCTGCAGCCTCAGACGGCCACGGGGGCCTTGATGGGCTCGTGGTGCTGGTAGCCGACGACCTCGAAATCCTCGTACTCGTAGCCGAAGATGGAGTCGGGCCGGCGCTTGATCTGCAGCGTCGGGTAGGCGAAGGGCTGGCGCGCCAGCTGGGTCTCGACCTGGGCGAAATGGTTGTTGTAGATATGGCAGTCGCCGCCGGTCCAGACGAAGTCGCCCACCTGCAGGTCGCATTGCTGGGCCAGCATGTGGGTCAGCAGCGCATAGCTGGCGATGTTGAAGGGAACACCCAGGAAGATGTCCGCGCTGCGCTGGTACAGCTGGCAACTGAGCTTGCCGTCGGCCACATAGAACTGGAAGAAGGCGTGGCAGGGCATGAGCGCCATCTGCGGCAGGTCGGCCACGTTCCAGGCGCTGACGATGATGCGGCGGCTGTCCGGGTTGCTCTTGAGCTGCTTGACCACTTCGGCGATCTGGTCGATGTGGCCGCCGTCCGGCGTGGGCCAGTTGCGCCATTGCACTCCGTAGACCGGGCCCAGGTCGCCGTCCTCGCGTGCCCATTCGTTCCAGATGGTGCAGCCACGCTCCTGCAGCCAGCGCACGTTGCTGTCGCCGCGCAGGAACCACAGCAGTTCCAGGATGATGGATTTGAGGTGCACCTTCTTGGTGGTGACCAGCGGAAAGCCTTCGGACAGATCGAAGCGCATCTGGTGCCCGAACACGCTGCGCGTACCCGTTCCGGTACGGTCGGTCTTGGACACGCCATGTTCGTAGACATGGCGCATGAAATCTTCGTACTGTGAGCGGGCAGGGCGGGGCGCGGCAGTCATGTTCATGGCGGGGATTATCCCTTGATGAATACGGCGCCTTGTCCGACGGTATCCATGCCCCTCGAAACAAGGTTTGCAACCCCCGGTGCGAAAATGACTGCCGACGGGCGCCGGTGTCTTGCCTGGGCTTTCATACCGGCGCCATGGTTTTTTCGCATCCGCTTTGACAAGGAGCTTGCGCATGTCTTCCATGCTCTCCCCCTGGCAGGCCGGAATCGCACTGGGTGCCGCCATGCTGGCGCTGACAGCCTGTGATCCGCGCTCTCCCACCGTTCCCACTCCCAAGGCCGTGCAGTCCGTGGCACTCGATGTGGCCGCGCCCGCGCCCGCATTGACGCTGAACTTTCCGGAGCGCACGCGCCTGCCGTCCACGGCCAAGGCTGGCGAGCCCGGCCTGGACAGCCTGGCCGAGTACGTGGGCAAGTATCCCTACGACGGCACCAACTACCTGGAGCAAGGCGTGCTGGCCGAGCGGCTCAAGGCGCTGCTGGGCACCAGCTACCCGACCCTGCTGAGCAATATGCGCACCGTGGGCCCGCTGACCAAGGAAGGCGATGTGTGGAGCATCGTCGGCCTGCGCCCCCACCAGGGCGGCGAGGAGATGGGCGCCATCGTGATCGATCCCGCGCGCAACGCACTGCGCGTGTGGCTGCTGACCGATGGCAAGCAGACCGACTTCTCCGACGCGGCCGGTGCCGACATCGCCTGGCCCAGCCAGGTGCAGAAGTCCTTTGCCGTGGTCGAGAGCAACAAGCCCGCTTCCTGATCTGCGCCTGGCCGAGTTTGGCCGCACCTGACCACGTTTGGATGCAAGAAGGGGCAGCGCCGCCCCGCGGCCCCGCCCCTTCTTGATAAGCCGGCGCTGCCGGATCAGGCGCGCGCCAGGATGCAGCCGGGATTCATCAGGCCTTGAGGATCCAATGCCTGCTTGATGGCGCGCATCATGCCCAGGGCCACGGGCGACTGGTACTTTTCCAGCTTGTCCACCTTGAGCGCACCCACGCCGTGCTCGGCAGAGAACGAGCCGCCGAATTCGGCCACGGCCTCGTAGACCAGGTGGTTGACCAGGTGCTCGCGCTCATTGAGGAAGGCCTTGGCGTCGCCGCCCACGGGCGCCTGCACGTTGTAGTGCAGGTTGCCGTCGCCCAGGTGACCGAAGTTGACCAGGCGCACACCCGGGATCTCGCGCTGCAGCACGGCATCGGTGTGCTCGACGAAGGCGGGAATGCGCGATGCCGCAATGGAGATGTCGTGCTTGATGTTCAGGCCTTCCTCGGCCTGGGCCAGGGGAATGCTCTCGCGGATGTGCCACAGCTCATGGGCCTGCGACAGGCTTTCGGCCACCACGGCGTCGAGCACGCAGCCGTCCTCGAAGGCCAGCTCCAGCAGCGCCTCGAAACGCTCGCGGGCATGCTGCTCGGACTCGCTGTCCGAGTTCTCGACCAGCACGTAATAGGGCGGCGCGCCGTCCAGGCCCGCAAAGGGCACGCGCAGCTGGGGCATGTGCTTGATCACCAGGGACAGCGCGAACTGGCCCATGACCTCGAAGCCCGTCAGCCCCGCGCCCAGGTGCCTGTGCGCCATGCCCAGCAGGCGCACGGCCGCTTCCATGGACGGCACGGCGGCAAAGGCCGTGAGCTGGGCCGCAGGCTGGGGGAACAGCTTCATGGTGGCGGCGGTGATGATGCCCAGCGTGCCTTCGCTGCCGATGAACAGGTCGCGCAGGTCGTAGCCGGTGTTGTCCTTGCGCAGGCCCTTGAGGCCGTCCCAGACCTCGCCCTGCGGCGTGACCACCTCCAGGCCCAGGCACAGCTCGCGCGTGTTGCCGTAGCGCACCACCTGGGTGCCGCCCGCGTTCGTGCCCAGGTTGCCGCCAATGGTGCAGCTGCCTTCGGCGGCCAGCGACAGCGGGAACAGCAGGCCCTCTTTTTCGGCAAGCTCCTGCAGGCTTTGCAGGATGCAGCCGGCCTCGACGGTGAAGCTCAGGTTGTCGCGGTCGATGTTGCGCACGGCATTCATGCGCGTGAGGCTGAGCACGACCTGCGTGCCGCTGTCGTCCGGCGTGGAGCCCACCGACAGGCCGGTGTTTCCGCCCTGGGGAATGATGCTGGTGCCTGCGGCCGCGCATTCGCGCACCACGGCGGCCACCTCGGCCGTGCTGGCCGGGCGCACCACGGCCAGGGACTTGCCGCGCACGCGGCGGCGCCAGTCCTGTTCATAGGCCACGAGGTCGCCCTCGGTGAGGACATGGGCTTCGCCGACGATCTGGCGCAGGCGTTCAAGCAGTGCAGTCATGTTGCAACTTCTTTCAAAGACGTGAAGGCATGAAAACGGGGACTCAGCCGCCGGCCGCCTGGGCCGCGCTGCGCTGGCGCCAGCGCACATGCAGGGCGCAGGCGGTGAACAGCATCAGGCACAGGAAAACTTCGAGCAGCGCCAGCCAGCGGCCGGGCGCCGGGTCGCTCCAGGCGCGCACCACGCCCTCGGTGAAATAGATCCACACCAGCAGGCTGACCCAGCGGTAGGTATACATGCGGTGCTTGAGCAGGCCGATCAGCGGAATCGCCAGCGGAAGGGCCTTGAGCACCAGCCAGGAGCCCCCTGGCCGCATGGGCGCCAGCCACAGTTCCCAGGCCAGGCTCAGCACGATCAGACCCATGAGGCTGGAGACCGCCAGCCAGCGGGTGGCGGCGACATCGGCGCCGGGGCGAGAAATGGAATCAGTCATCGGGGTGGCATCATATCGGCCATGGTCTTGTCCTTTGAACATGTGATTGCTTGGATGGTCACGCGCGTTCCCGTTTCAGGCACGCGCGTTGCAGCGGAGATATGGCGATGAGCGGCGGCCCCGGGCAGGAGCCTGCCGGTGGCCTGGAGGACGGTGCCGTTGCACTGCCCGCGCCCGAACAGGAGCGCAGCCTTTCGCTGATGGAGCGGCCCGAGCCGGTGGTGCCCCCATCCTGGCGCGAGCGCCTGCGCTGCTTTCCCTGGCGCAATACCGCGCACACGCTGCGCGAACGCTTTCGAGAGGACCGGCTGGGCGTCACCGCCAGCAGCCTGACCTTCACCACGGTGCTGGCCCTGGTGCCGTTCTTCACGGTGGCGCTGGCGCTGTTCACGGCGTTTCCCATCTTCTCGCGCGTGCAGATCGTGCTGGAGCGCTGGCTGATCGACAGCCTGATCCCCGAGACCATTGCGCGCCAGGTGCTGGGCTATCTGACGCAGTTCGCCTCCAAGGCCAGCCAGCTGGGCATGGCCGGTTTTTCCATTCTGGTGATCACGGCGGTCGCGCTGATCCTCACCATAGACCGCACGCTCAACAACATCTGGCGCGTGCGCCAGCTGCGGCCGCTGGGCCAGCGCGTGCTGATCTACTGGGCCGCGATCACGCTGGGCCCGCTGGTGCTGGGCCTGAGCCTGGTGCTGTCGTCCTATGTGATGTCGGCCTCGCGCGGGCTGGTCAATGCGCTGCCCGAAGGCTTGCGCTTCATTTTCGATTCCATCGAGTACCTGGCGCTGGCCGCTGGCATGGCGGGCCTGTACCACTACGTGCCCAATACGGCGGTGCGCTGGCGCCATGCCTGGGTGGGCGGCCTGTTCGTGGCCACCTGCATGGAGCTGGCCAAGAAGGCGCTGGGCCTGTACCTGGCCTCGGTACCTACCTATTCGGTCATCTACGGCACCTTTGCCACCTTGCCGATCCTGCTGATCTGGATCTACATGGCCTGGATCATCGTGCTGCTGGGCGCCGTGGTCACCGCGTATCTGCCCATCGTCATGGCCGGCGTGCAGCGCATGCCTGGACAGCAGGGCTGGCAGTTCGAGATGGCCGTGGAAATCCTGCAGTACCTGGAGCAGGAGCGCGAGTCGCCCGCCAAGGGCCTGTATGCCAGCGATCTGGCACGCCGCCTGCATGTGGACTGGCAGCAGATCGATCCGGTGCTGCAGGCGCTGTCCGTGCTCGACTGGGTGGGAACGGTGCAGGCACCAGGCGTCGCGGCGGGCAGCGAGGGCACCGAGCCCCGCTACATGCTGCTGGTGGACCCGCAACACACGCCCTTGGCCCCCCTGGTCGAACGCCTGCTGCTGGCGCCTTCTGCGGCCGTGCAGCCGCTGTGGGAGCGCACGGGCCTGGCGGGCATGACGCTGGCCAGCCTGCTGGAGAGCCGGCCCCGGCCGTAGTGCCCGGCGCGGCGCTAGAGCGCAATGCGTCCGGTGAGGATGTCGCGCCACATCACCCAGTCGCCGCGAAAGCTGTACAGCGGGCGCTTGAAGCTGGCGGGCCGGTTTTTCTCGAAGCCGAAGTGCCCTATCCAGGCAAAGCCGTAGCCGAACAGCAGGCCGCCGAGCAGGAACCAGAAACTGCCGGTCAGGAACAGCGCGAACAGGCACAGCAGCGCCAGCGTGGAGCCGACGAAGTGCAGGCGCCGGCAGGTACGGTTGCTGTGTTCCTGAAGGTAGAACGGATAGAACTCGGCAAAGCTCTTGAACTGGCGCGGGTCCACGGCAGCCTGTGCGGCGCCGGGCAGGGGAGCGGAAGCGTGTGACATGGCAGGCCTTCGCGTGCATGGGGTGGCTTCAACTTATACGCCGCTGCCTGGCCTTTCACCATCGGAGGAACCCGCGCGCCCGGGTTCGCAAAAGCTGCCCCGAGAGAGACAAAAGCTGCCGCATTCCGCCCCGCGCGTCGCCACGGTGTCGCCCTCTGGCGGCATGCAGGCGCATGATGTCTGCCGGGCCGGCGCCGACCGGCATGGAGTTTTTTTCGATGCCTTCCTCGTGCATGACCGACATCCCCGCATCCTTGAACGAAATCCGCATTCCCACGCCGCAGGGCAGCATCTACGTCAGGCGCTGGCAGGCGCCGGCGGCCGGCGAAGGCGAGCAAGGCCCGGCGCGCGCGCCCATCGTGCTGCTGCACGACTCGCTGGGCTCGGTGGCGCTGTGGCGCGATTTCCCGCAGCAATTGGCCGAGGCCACGCGCCGCGATGTGCTGGCCTATGACCGGCTGGGCTTTGGCCAGTCCGATCCCTATCCGGGCACGCTGGGGCCGGGCTTTGTGGCCCGGGAGGCAGAGACCGTGTTCCCGGCGGTGCACCAGGGGCTGGGCCTTGGGGATTTCATCGTGCTGGGCCACAGCGTGGGCGGCGGCATGGCCGCCATGGTGGCGGCCCGATATGGCGCGCAGTGCAAGGCGGTGATCACGGAGTCCGCCCAGGCCTTTGTGGAAGATCGCACCTTGCAGGGCATTCGCGCGGCCCAACAGGATTTCGCCCGGCCCGGCCAGCTGGCGCGCCTGGAGAAATACCACGGCGACAAGGCCGCCTGGGTGCTGTCTGCCTGGGTCGATACCTGGCTGTCCCCGCCTTTTGCCGACTACCGGCTGGACGAGGCGCTGGAGCGCGTGCGCTGCCCGGTGCTGGCCATCCATGGAGAGCTGGACGAGTTCGGCTCCCTGGTCCACCCCGAGCGCATCCGCGACCGCGCCAGCGGCCCGGTGGAGGTGGAGATCGTGGCCGGTGGCGGCCACGTCCCCCACCGCGAGCAGCCCGAGCGCATCGCCCAGCGCATCGCCCGCTTCCTGGCACGGGTCTGATCCCGAGTGGGCTTCATGGGCCCGCCTGGGCGGACGCCGAGAGTTCCGGCGGAAACAGAGCCTTCTTGATCACGGCGTGCACGCCCCAGTTGCCGTCCACCACCTGCGTCACGGCGAAGTCCACGGCCACGGAGATCAGCGATACGGCCTCGTCCTCGTCCAGCCCGTGGGCCAGCATCAGATAGCGCCTTGCCTTGTGGAAGGCGTCACGCATGGCGCCTTCCAGCGATGACTTGCGATAGACCTGGGACTGCGCCTGGCTGCCCAGTTCGGCCAGGTGGTCGGTGAAGCTGAAGCCCTGTATCACCCATTCGGAGCCGGTCTCCAGGAAAGGGTGGTCCAGCTCTGCAAGGAAGCGGTTGTCCAGCGCGGCGCGCTTGTGCACCCGCAGCTCGAAGCTGCCGGTCAGCGAACATTCGATGGCCGTGCCGCACAGTTCCGAGTCGCCTTGGGATGCATGCGGGTCTCCCACCGAAAACAGCGCGCCTGGCACCGATACGGGCAGGAAGAGCGTCGCGCCCTTGCCGGCGCGCCAGTTGTCCAGGTTGCCGCCGAAGTAGCTCGGCGGTATGGAGTCGATCAGACCGGCCTCTCGCGGTGCCACGGCCAGCATGCCGAAATGCGGACGCAGCGGCACGCGTGCCTTGTCCAGCACACCAAAGCGCCGGGTGATGCTGGCGGGGTCCACGGGCACGCCCGGGTAGTCGATGGTCGGATGGACCACGCCGAAGGGGTCGGTCTGCGGCGTCCAGCGGTAGTTGTAGACAGCGCGGGCCGTGGGCTCCTCGGGCAGTGCGTGGTCGATTTCGTAGATGGTGACCACTTCGCGCTGGCGGGGCTCCGTGATCTGGTCGCGGTAGTGAAAGCCCCACCAGGCGGCGGCGTTGCTGCCGAAGACACGGCCGTGGTGGGCGGGGCTGCAGCTGGGGCGTGGCTGCACGTCGAGGATGCGTATCTCCAGCAGGTCGCCGGGTTCGGCCTCATGCACATAGATGGGGCCGGTGCAGATGTGCACGCCGAAGCCCTCGCCCGCGCCGCGGCCGTAGATCGAGGCATCCATCGGGCCCGCGCCGCGCCGGTCCACGGCCTTCTGGGCCGCGGTCCAGTGGAACACGCTTTCGGCGCCCGGATCGCCTTCGATCATGCGTTCCCAGTCGTCCGAGGCATGCTGGGTCAGCGTCTCCATGGTCACCACGTCACCCGAGCGCACCGAAAGCACGGGCTTGAGTGAACGGCTCAGGTAGCCCCAGTGCACGGTCTTGTCGGAGACCGGAAGGTAGTAGTGCTGGGGCGACGCACCGCCATTGTCTGCGTGCGCCGAGCGCTTGGGCACAAGGGCCAGCGCCTGGGCGTAGCGTGCATGGTCGCGCAGCAGGGCCTGGAACGGGCTGTGTGCCAGGCGCGCTGCGGCCGGTTCTGCAGCCTGCGCAGCGCTCTCGGCGGGCGAGGGGCGTCCGCGTTGGCCGGGCGGCGCATCCTGCACGCGCGCCGGACTGGCGCGATAGGCCTTGGGGGACAGACCATAGCGGGCCGTGAAGGCGCGGCTGAAGTTGGCGGCATCGCCAAAGCCCCAGCGAAAGCACAGCTCGGCGATGGAGAAATGCTGCAGCGAGCGGTTGCTCAGGTCCATGCGGCAGCGCTCCAGCCGGCGTTCGCGCAGGTAGGTGCTGAAGCTGGTGGCAGCCCCCTTGAACAGCTTTTGCAGATAGCGCGTGGACAGCCCCTCGGCGTCGGCGATGGCATCGATGGACAGCTCGGCATCGCCCAGCCGGGTTTCGATGGCGCGGCAGATGCGGCGCAGATGGCCAAGCTGCACGGCGCTTGGCGGCTCGGTCGCCTCGGCCTGCTCCTGATCGGGATTGCCGGCGCGCGGTGTCAGGCAGGTGACCAGCATGTCGGTGAGCGTGGCCTCCACCGACAGCAGATCGTCCTGTGCCAGTGCGTCGATCTGCTCTGCCAGTGAGGCCGCCATTGCCATGCACATGGCCCCCACACCGCCTGTCCCGCCGATGTGCCGGGCCTCGGGCGGGCACGAGCGCAGCAGGCGCAACAGAAAGCTCGAGGACTCCAGCCGCGCAAGCAGCAGGCGGCCGTCGCCGGGCAACTGCAGCTGCCAGTCCCGGTCTGACTCCAGCAGCAAGGCTGAGCCGGCCTTGAGCGGGAACGCAGCGTCCTCGATCACCGCATTGGCGCTGCCTTGCAGCAAGGCGCACAGCAGCAGGCCCGGGCTGCGCAGCCGCTTGGCCACGGCCCGCAGCGTCAGGGGCGAGGTGGCCAGCGTGATGAATACCGATCCCAGTGGCGAGCTCCGCAGCGCCAGGTGGGTGGCCGGTGGCGTGGGCGCTTCGCCATGGATGTCTGCCCTGGACAGCGCCTCATTGAGCGCAGCCTGCCGCAAGGCATCGGGAAATGCGTGGGTGGAAAAGCGTCTTGGATCGTCGTGCATCAGGGGCGAACTATGAACTGCCGCGTACTGCCTGTCCAAGCCCGGCGCACCGGATGGCAGCCGCGACAAGTTTTTGTGCGCGCAGGAACAACCGGCCTGGACATGCTCGCCTGGACACTGGCGCTGCCGGCACCGATCCACAACAGCAGGAGTATTTTCGATGACCATCCCCCACCAAGAACATATCTGCGGCCCGGGCTGCCAGCACGGTGCTTCGCCAGCCGATGAGAAGCTGATCCGCGAGGAATTCCAGGTTGCACGCCGCTCCTTCCTGCGCGACGCCATGGTGGTCGGTGGCGGCGCGGTCTCGGCCGGCGCCATCAGCGGTGCGATGGCACCGTCCCGGGCCTTTGCCCAGGGCGCGCCTGGCGCTCGGGCCGGCCAGGGCATGGCCAGCCACTACTACATTCCCGCCTCTGCCAACACCGTGCTCTGGGGCTACTTCAGCAGGTCGGCCAAGCCGGTGGTCGAAGTCGAATCGGGTGACTACGTGACCATGGAGACGCTCACCCACCATGCCAATGACGATGCCGAACGCATGGTCCGGGGCGACCCTGGCGCCGAGAGCGTGTTCCACTGGGACAGCCAGCGCAAGAACGTCGATCGCCGGGGCGCCGGTCCCATGGATGCCAAGAACGGCGCAGGTGGCGGCCAGGGCGTGCACATCTGCACGGGGCCGGTACGCATCAAGGGTGCCCAGCCCGGCGATGTGCTGGAAGTGCGCATCATTGATGTGGTGCCACGCCCCTCGGGCAACCCGCAGTTCAAGGGCCGGACCTTCGGCAGCAATGCGGCGGCGAACTGGGGCTTTCACTATGGCGACACGCTCACCGAGCCCCGAAAGCGCGAGGTGGTCACCATCTACGAGGTGGATGCGACCGGCGAGCGCAACTGGGCCCGCGCCGTCTACAACTACCGCTGGACGCCACAGACCGACCCCTTCGGCGTGGTCCACCCGACCATCGACTATCCGGGCGTGCCCGTGGACCACCGCACGATCAGCAAGAACGAAAACGTGCTGCGCAATATCCGCGTTCCCGTGCGCCCGCACTTCGGCACCATCGGCGTGGCGCCGGCCGAGGTGGAGATGGCCAGCTCCATTCCGCCCAACCACACGGGCGGCAACATCGACAACTGGCGCATCGGCAAGGGGGCGACCATGTATTTCCCCGTGGCCGTGCCGGGGGCCAACTTCACCGTGGGCGATCCGCATGCCTCGCAGGGGGACTCCGAGCTGTGCGGCACGGCCATCGAGTGCTCGCTGACCGGCACCTTCCAGCTGGTCCTGCACAAGAAGGCGGATCTGCCTGGAACGCCGCTGGCCGAACTGGCGTATCCGCTGCTCGAAACCCAGGACGAATGGCTGCTGCACGGCTTCAGCTACGCCAACTACCTGGCGGAGCTGGGGCCAGATGCGCAAAACCAGATCTTCAAGAAGTCTTCCGTGGACCTGGCGCTGCGCGACGCCTATCACAAGATGCGCCACTTCCTCATGACCACCCAGGGATTGGGAGAGGACGAGGCCATCTCGCTGATGTCGATTGCCGTGGACTTCGGCATCACCCAGGTGGTGGATGGCAACTGGGGCGTGCACGCGCTCGTGAAAAAGAGCATCTTCCCCGCGCGCGGCGCGTGAGTGCGTCCGGGCCCTGCGGGCAGGACCCGGCCGGGCTCAGCGCGCCAGGAAATCCCGGATGGCGAACAGCGTCTGGTCGGGCGCCTCGGTCATCTGGTTGTGGCCGCTGGGCAGGTGCATGATGCTGACCTGGCGCTGCGCGCCCCGGGCCGCCTCGATCAGGCCCTTGGCGGCCTTGGGCGGCGTCATCTGGTCCTGCTCGCCCAGGGCGAACAGGACCGGGCATTGCAGCGCCGCCATGGCCGCCTCGCCGCCCGCGTAGCTGTCGCAGGCCTTGAAGCCGGTGTGCAGCAGGTTGGTGCGGTCATTGCTGGCCAGCACGCGCCGGCCCAGCGCCATGCCGGCGCCGAACACCCAACTGCCTGCGCCGCTGGGTGGCGCCAGCGTGGCGCGCGAGAACACATTGACCATGCGGATGGCCTGCTCTGGCGTGCTCAGTGCGGAGTCCAGCAGGGCGGGCGAGACCTTCATCGGGTAGGCCGTGCCCACCAGCACCAGGTGGCTGACGCGCGCGCCCAGCCGCGCGGCCGCTTCCATGGCGAT
The DNA here is from genome assembly GCF_059567865.1 of Delftia sp. BGA-UO-ETr-SB1. NCBI lineage: Bacteria > Pseudomonadati > Pseudomonadota > Betaproteobacteria > Burkholderiales > Comamonadaceae > Delftia > Delftia sp. BGA-UO-ETr-SB1. The sequence continues at coordinate 1,891,032 of NZ_JCAQOW010000006.1, forward strand.
CAGGCTGCCCCAGCTGTGGCCGACCAGCGCGGCCTTTCCGATGCCTGCCGCATCCATGAGCTGGCCGATGAAATCCGCCGCTGCCTCCACGCTGGCGGGCGCGTCACCCGCGCTGCGGCAGTGGCCGGGCAGGTCTATTGCCAGCACGTTCCAGCCGTGGTTGGCCAGGTAGCGGCTTTGCAGGGCCCAGACGCTGTGGTCGCACAGCACGCCGTGGATGAGGATGGCCGTGGGCTGGGCGGGGTTGAAGGCCTTGCCGCCGGTATAGGCGTAGATGGCGTGGCCCTGAACATCGATCTTCATTGTTGGTGTCTCCCTTGTCGGCTCACGCTGCCTTTTCAGCGGCCTTGAGGGCGCGCTTGAGGTCATCGATCAGGTCGTCGGCATCCTCCAGTCCGATGGACAGGCGTATCGTGCCCTGGCCGATGCCGGCCTGGGCCAGTGCTTCGTCGCTCATGCGGAAATGCGTGGTGCTGGCCGGATGGATCACCAGGCTGCGGCAGTCGCCCACGTTGGCCAGGTGGCTGAAGACCTTGAGCGTCTCGATGAACTTGCGCCCCTGGTTGCGGTTGCCCTTGATGTCGAAACTGAACACCGAGCCCGCGCCGCGCGGCAGCAGCTTCTTGGCGAGTTGGTGCGAGGGATGGGTCTCCAGCAGCGGGTGGCCCACGCGGCCCACCAGCGGATGGCTGGCCAGGAATTGCACCACCTTCTCGGTATTGCGGATGTGGCGCTCCATGCGCAGCGGCAGCGTCTCTATACCCTGCAGGATCAGCCAGGCCGTGTGCGGGCTCATGCAGGCGCCGAAGTCGCGCAGGCCTTCGCGCCGCGCGCGCAGCAGGAATGCGCCGGTGCTGCTTTCCTCGCTGAACACCATGTTGTGGAAACCGTCGTAGGGCTCGGTCAGCTCCGGGAAGCGCCCCGACTTTTCCCAGTCGAAGCTGCCGCCATCCACCACGATGCCGCCGACCACGGTGCCGTGGCCCGACAGGAACTTGGTGGCCGAGTGGTAGACGATGTCCGCGCCATGCTCCAGCGGCTTCATCAGCCAGGGCGAGGTCAGCGTGGAGTCCACCAGCAGCGGCACGCCGGCCTCATGTGCAATGGCGCTGATGGTGGGGATGTCCAGCACATCCAGGCCCGGGTTGCCCACCGTCTCGCCGAAGAACAGCTTGGTGTTGGGGCGCACTGCGGCGCGCCAGCCGTCGATGTCGCCGGGCTTGACGAAGGTGGTTTCTATGCCGAAGCGCGCCAGCGTGTAGTGCAGCAGGTTCTGCGAGCCGCCGTACAGCGCCGTGCTGGCCACGATATGGCTGCCCGCGCCCATGAGCGTGGCCACCGACAGGTGCAGCGCCGCCTGGCCGCTGGCCACGGCGATGGCGCCCACGCCGCCTTCCAGGGCCGAGACACGCTGCTCCAGCACGGCATTCGTGGGGTTGGAGATGCGGCTGTAGACGTGCCCTGGGCGCTCCAGGTTGAACAGCGAGGCCGCATGGTCGCTGGACTCGAACACGAACGAGGTCGTGAGGTGGATGGGCGTCGCGCGCGCTCCGGTGGCGGGGTCGGGCTGTGCGCCCGCGTGCAGCGCCAGGGTGTCAAAGCCGGGGTCCGAGTAGCCGGGCATTCCTGTCTCCATGGTTGTCAAGGCAAGCGGGCATTGTGGGCTATATTTCCTGTCAGACACGGGCTTGCCGCAACCACGGCGACACAGACAAATTTGGAGATACGGCATGAAAGTAAGTGACATCCTGCGCGTCAAGGGCAACACCCTCTACACGGTGTCGCCGGACGAAAGCCTGGCCAGCGCGGTGCAGGTGATGTCGGAGCGCGATATCGGCTCCCTCGTGGTCATGGAGCACGGCGACGTGGTCGGCATGCTGACCTTCCGCGAAGTGATCCAGGGCTTCGTCAAGCATGGCGGGGTGGGCGAGACGCTGGTGCGCTCGGCCATGGACGACGCTCCCATGACTTGCACCATGGAAACCGACATGGACGAGGTGCGCCGCATGATGCTGGACCGCCACGCACGCTACATGCCGGTGATGGACAAGCGCATGCTCATGGGCGTGATCAGCCTGTACGACGTGGCCAAGGCCGTGGTGGACAGCCAGAACTTCGAGAACCGCATGCTCAAGGCCTACATCCGCGACTGGCCCGAGGGCGAGCGCCAGGGCGCGGACTGATCATCGGGTCGATATCTACCGACCGTTCGACCATTTCACTTTGGGCAGCAAGGCCTCCGAACGCAAAATGCGGCGGAGGCCTTTGTCTTTGCGCGCAGGGCGCAAAGCAGACAGTCGCGTGAACAGCGAATGGATGGGCCGCAGGACCTGTCAGTGCACCCGGCGGCGTTTGGGCTTGAGCAAGGCGCTGGGCGGCACGTCATAGGCCTGTCTGAAGACACGGCTGAAGTGCGAGAAGCTGGTGAAGCCACAGGCCAGCGCCACATCGGTCACGCGCCGCGCATTGTCTGCCCGAAGCAGCAGGTGCGCCTGGGCCAGCCGTTCGTTCCAGAGCCAGCGGCTAGGGGTCAGGCCTTCGGTGGCAAACAGCCGCGCCAGGCTGCGCAGCGACATGCCCATGTCCTGGGCTACCTGCAAGGGCTTGAGCTCGGGGTCGTCGAGCCGGGCCCGCATGTACTGCTTGGCCTGGGCAAGCCTGTTGCGGGTTCTGAAATCGCCAGGGCTGGACGATGTCAGCAGCACATTCAGCAGCGAGGGGCGAAGGTCCTGCTCCTCGTCCTTGTGCTGAAGGCCTGGCGATGCCGGTGGAGTGCTGCGCGCAGGGTCGCTGTGATCCTGGCTTTGCGTTGAGTCGTAAGAGGCCTGCATTTCACGAACCTCCCGCAGTTTGCGGCTGGTGCCTGTGTGGTGATCCGCAGGCGGTTGAAAAAGGGTGGATTGCAATTTTAACTATGAATATTTGCAATCCGATAGCTATATTTGTTATCGCCGGGCGATGGCTGCCTGCGCAATGCACCGCCGCCGCGGGCACGGCGCTTGCGGGCTACCCGGGCATAATCGTCGGCCTATGAGCGGAAACACCTTCGGCACCCTATTCACTGTCACCAACTTCGGCGAATCGCATGGCCCGGCCATAGGCTGCGTCATCGACGGCTGTCCGCCCGGCATGGCGCTGAACGAAGCGGATATCCAGCAAGAACTGGATCGCCGCCGTCCCGGCACCAGCAAGTTCGTGACCCAGCGCAACGAGCCCGATGCGGTGGAAATCCTCTCGGGCGTCTACGAAGGCCGCACCACGGGCACGCCGATCGCGCTGCTGATCCGCAATACCGACCAGCGCAGCAAGGACTACTCCAACATTGCGCAGAGCTTTCGTCCCGGCCATGCCGACTACGCCTACTTCCAGAAATACGGCATCCGTGATCCACGCGGCGGCGGCCGTTCCTCGGCACGGCTGACGGCCCCCACGGTGGCCGCTGGTGCCGTGGCCAGGAAGTGGCTCAAGGAAAAGTTCGGCACCGAGTTCCGCGCCTGCATGACCCAGGTGGGCGAGTTGTCCCTGCCCTTCGAGAGCTGGGAGCATGTGCGCAACAACCCCTTCTTTGCGCCGGTGGCCGATGTGTCCCAATACGAGGAATACATGGATGCGCTGCGCAAGTCGGGCGACTCCTGCGGCGCGGCGTTGCGCGTGCAGGCCAGCGGCATGCCGGTGGGCCTGGGCCAGCCGCTGTATGACCGCCTGGATGCCGACGTCGCCTACGCCATGATGGGCCTGAACGCGGTCAAGGCCGTGGAGATCGGTGCCGGTTTCGACAGCGTGGTCCAGCGCGGCACCACGCACGGCGACTCGCTGAGTCCCGAAGGCTTTCGCAGCAACAACGCCGGTGGCATCGTCGGCGGCATCAGCACGGGTCAGGATCTGGAAGTGCGCATAGGCATCAAGCCCACCAGTTCCATCATCACGCCGCGCGAATCCATCGACGTGCAGGGCCAGAGCACCGAGGTCATCACCAAGGGTCGCCACGACCCCTGCGTCGGCATCCGCGCAGCGCCCATCGCCGAGGCGCTGCTGGCCCTGGTGGTGATGGACCATGCGCTGCGCCACCGCGCACAGTGCGGTGACGTGGATTCGGGCTTGGCTCCCATCCCTGCCGCCGCACCCTGAAAGCACTGCCAGGCCACCAAAGAAAAAGCCGCCCAAGGGCGGCTTTCTTGCGTCCTGCCGGCCTGATCAGCCGGGATTGCGCACCTCATCCATGACGTTCTTGAAATCGTCCACATCCTCGAAACTGCGGTAGACGCTGGCGTAGCGGATGTAGCCGACCTTGTCGAGCAGCTTGAGCTCGCGCATCACCATCTCGCCCAGGCGGCTGGAGAGCACTTCGCGCTCGCCCAGGTTGCGCAGCCGCTCCTCGATGCGCTCGATGGCGGCATCGATCTGCTCTGTGCTCACGGGGCGCTTGCGCAGCGCGATCTTGAACGAGCCCAGCAGCTTGGCGCGCTCGTACTCGATGCGTCGCCCGTCCTTCTTGACGATGGCGGGAAAGCTGACCTCGGGCCGCTCGTAGGTGGTGAAGCGCTTGTCGCAGCCGCCGCACTGGCGGCGGCGGCGGATGAAGCCCCCATCCTCGGCCTCGCGGGTCTCCACGACCTGGGTGTCCGGATGGCTACAGAACGGGCACTTCATGGCAGGCCTCTATGCGTGCAACTCAGGCGCCGTAGACCGGGAAGCGGGCCGTCAACTCGGCCACCTGGGCGCGCACGCGGGCCAGGTTGGCTTCGTCGGCGGGGTTCTCCAGCACGTCGGCCAGCAGGTTGGCTGTCAGGCGGGCTTCCTCTTCCTTGAAGCCGCGCGTGGTCATGGCGGGCGTGCCCACGCGGATGCCGCTGGTCACCATCGGCTTTTCGGGATCGTTGGGGATGGAGTTCTTGTTGATCGTCATGTGGGCGGCACCCAGCGCGGCTTCGGCCGCCTTGCCGGTGATGCCCTTGGCGCGCAGGTCCACCAGCATGACGTGGCTTTCCGTGCGGCCGGAGACGATGCGCAGACCGCGTGCCGTCAGCGTTTCCGCGACAACCTTGGCGTTCTTCACGACCTGTTCCTGGTAGGTCTTGAACTCGGGCGACAGCGCTTCCTTGAAGGCCACGGCCTTGCCGGCGATGACATGCATCAGCGGGCCGCCTTGCAGGCCGGGGAAGATGGCGCTGTTGATGGCCTTCTCGTGCTCGGCCTTCATCAGGATCACGCCGCCGCGCGGGCCGCGCAGGCTCTTGTGCGTGGTGGTGGTGACCACGTCGGCGTGGGGCACGGGGTTGGGGTACACGCCTGCGGCGATCAGGCCGGCATAGTGGGCCATGTCCACCCAGAAGATGGCGCCGACTTCCTTTGCGATCTTGGCGAAGCGCTCGAAGTCGATGGCCAGGGCGTAGGCCGATGCGCCGGCCACGATGATGCGGGGCTTGTGCTCGCGCGCCAGCGCTTCCATCTTGTCGTAGTCGATGGCTTCTTCGGCATTCAGGCCGTAGGAGACCACGTTGAACCACTTGCCCGACATGTTCAGCGGCATGCCGTGCGTCAGGTGACCGCCTTCGGCCAGGCTCATGCCCATGATGGTGTCGCCGGGCTTGGCAAAGGCCATCAGCACGGCCTGGTTGGCCTGGGAGCCGGAGTTGGGCTGCACGTTGGCGGCTTCGGCGCCGAACAGCTTCTTGACGCGGTCGATGGCGAGCTGCTCGACCACATCGACGTTCTCGCAGCCGCCGTAGTAGCGCTTGCCCGGATAGCCTTCGGCGTACTTGTTGGTGAGCTGGGAGCCCTGGGCTTCCATGACGGCAGGCGAGCAATAGTTCTCGCTGGCGATCAGCTCGATATGTTCTTGTTGACGCAGGTTCTCGGCCTGGATGGCGGCAAAGACTTCGGCGTCGACCTTCTCGACGGTATTGGTGCGTTGAAACATGGCAGTCCTGTGAACTTGAAATTCCCTTGAGGCCAAGGGCTGCCCAGGCGAACGGCGGAACACTCCAGATCCCGCGTGCGCATGGAGGCTGGGCGGTACGCTCCCCGGTGGTTCACAGAAGGTGGTCCTTCTCGGGCCTTCTGCTGGTTTCCACGTCAGCGGCAGCGGTGCGTGAAGCGGCTGCGCCTATCGCCAGTTGCGTACCCCGCTAGTGTAGCTGAGCCGGTGGCGCCGAAGACCTGGCAGGGGCGTTGCAGAAGGCGTTTGCGTGGGCCACCTGCAGTTGGATCGGGCATGAAAAAAGCTGGCCTTGGCCAGCTGTGCACTCACTATGCCGGGAAGTCAGGCTACAGCGCCGGCTCCTGGGACTGAAGGGCCACCTGCTCGGAGCGGGCAGAGGTGTTGCTCGAGCTGACCGGCACGGCTGCAGGCGCAGCCGCTGCTGCCGAGCCCGAGGCCTCGGCCACGGGGGTGGCCGGCTTGGTGGAGGCGATCTGTACGGCCTGCCGGGGCTGATCGACCTTGGCAGTCATCAAAGGCACGGCACGCAGGCCGGCGGCCATGCGCAGGCGCTGGTGCTCGGCCAGCACCTTGGCGGCGTAGCCACCGTCGGTGGGCAGGTTGGCCGCGCCCACGTAGTAGCGCAGACCTCCTTCGATGGAGCCGGCGCGCTCGATGCATTCCTTGAGCACGCGCACGCCCACGCGCAGATTGCTGACCGGGTCGAAGGCAGCATTCTGGCCACCGAAGTTCTCATACTTGTCGGTATGCACCGTGGTCATCACCTGCATCAGGCCCTGCGCGCCGACAGCGCTTTGCGCAAACGGGTTGAAGCTGGACTCGATGGCCATGATCGCCAGGATCAGCGTGGGGTCCAGGCGGTTGACCTTGCCCAGGTCATAGGCCTCGCTGACCAGTGCCGCGATCGGCTCAGGCGCCACGCGGTACTTCTTGCTGAGCCAGAAGGCCACGGCTGCCTGCTCCTTGGGCAGGTTCTTGGGATTGGTCGCCGTCGCCCGATCGCTGGCAGCGAGTTCGACGGGAACACCCAGCTCGGCCATCTGGCGAGCGGTCAGCCAGGAGCGCAGCTGGCTCTCTCCGGCATCGCGCAGGTCAGGGCGGGCGAACAAGGTGATGGCCATGAAGGCCACAGCAAGGCCCAGCAGGGCGAAGCTGTTGTGGATGATGGCAAGAAAACCGTTGGCCACATCGATGGCGAACGTTCGCGCGGCGGCGAAAAATTTTCCTGACGCTGGCATAGCTTTTTCCTTTCTAGGGGCACCAACCCGAAACGGCCTTCGCCGAAGCGAAGGCCGGTGAGGCTGACACCCTGGATTGGGTGCTGCGGATCCGGGAGGCTGGCGCTTGGTGCGCCATTGCGTTGTAGGCCTGCGGGATCTGCTCAGTCGTGAGGCAGCAGAAACAAAAAACGCTCTATTCGAGCGCTGGCGGATTCTAGGAGTTCACCAAATACACGGTCAACACTATGAAATCAACTTTTTAGATCAATGAATAATAACAAACCATGGATGCAAACACAGTTTTGAGGTCTTGAAGAGCGGGTGGCGTGCTACCGATGTACGCCGCTTCCGCCGTTTTCAGAGTGCGTCATGAAATTGCAATGAAATGCAAAAGCACTGGCAGGCCGACCCTGCGTCCTTCTATATTGGAGGCGACTGCTCCTGCAGTCGTCTCGCCAAGGTGGAAGACAGGTAAAAGTGGTGTTCGATAGTGCGAACACCGTGGTTCAAGTCTTCTTCCGCGGCCTTCCTGGAAGCAATCTCTTGCTTCCAAGCAGCAAGGACCATCCTCTCCTTGACTGCGGAAAACGGTCGGGACTTGTGCCCGCCGTAAAGCCCGGAAGCCGGTTCACGGCTTCCGGGCTTTGTCGTTCAAGGATGGCCGCAACGTCAAGAAATGTGCCGTGGTGCGGACCCAGCCGTTGCTGCCGCCCCAATTTCTGGTGCAATGCAGCCGTTGCCCTGTCCTGTATCCCAGGATGAGGGCTGTACTAGTTACCAGAGCCCCATGCAATCTCTCTTCAAGCACCGCTGGCTGCGCAGGCTGACCATCGCCCTTGTGGCGTTCCTTTTGCTGTGGCTGCTGCTGTGGGCGCTGGTGCCCGTTGTGGCCAAGAGTCAACTGGAAAAGCAGGCATCGGCCAAGCTGGGCCGTCAGGTCCGTGTGGGTGCAGTGGAGTTCCGGCCCTGGTCGCTGGAGCTGACCCTGCGGGACCTGAGCATTGCCAGGAGCCAGGCGGAAGGCGCGGCGCCGGAGTCCGTGCCGTCTGCATCTTCGTCCCCCCAGCTTCAGATCGACCGCATCTATGTCAATGCCAGTATCCAGTCGCTGTTTCGGCTGGCGCCGGTGCTGGATGCCATCGAGGTCGATGCGCCGGTGCTGCGCCTGACCCAGCAGAGCCTGGGGCATTTCGATGTGGACGATGTGCTGGCCAGGCTGGCCGAACCCGGCGACACGCCGCCCTCCAGGCCCGTGGGCTTTGCGCTGTACAACATTGCGCTGCGCGACGGCCGCGTGGAATTGCAGGACGAGGTCCAGCAGCGCCAGCACATGCTCGAGCAGTTGCAGCTGCGCCTACCATTCATCAGCAACCTGGAGTCCAAGCGCGAGATCAAGGTGCTCCCGCACCTGTCCTTTGCGCTCAACGGCAGCCGGTTTGAATCCAGCGCCCAGAGCACGCCCTTCACCGAGCAGCGCCAGACCGCTGTCGATCTGAACTGGCAGGGCGTGGACCTGACACCTTATTTGGGCTATGTGCCCGTCACCGCGCCTGTCAAGCCGCGTTCCGGTGTGCTGGATGCCAACCTGCACATCTCCTTTGAGCAGGCCGAGCAGGCCGTGGTCCGCATCACCGGGGAGGTCAGCCTGTCCGGCGCCGAGCTGCACGACCGCGACGGCGCCCCCCTGCTGCGCTTCGAGCGCCTGGCCGCCGTGCTCAAGAACGTGCAGCCGCTGCAATCGGTTGCGGAGCTGGAGTCCGTGCAGTGGAGCGCTCCCGAGATTTTTGCGGCCCGCGATGCGCAAGGCCGCATCAATTGGACGGCGATGGGGGGGGCTTCCTCCCCGGATGCCAGGCCGGCAGCGGAAAAGCCTGCCTCCGACGCGCCCCAGCCGTGGAAGGTCAGCCTGGACAGGCTGTCCGTTGCCAATGCCACGGTGCACTGGCGCGATGCCGCTCCCGACGCTGGAAAGTCGGGCGCTGCGCTGCAGGCGCGCGAGCTGTCGTTGCAGGTGCGCGATATCCGCTGGCCCCTGGAGCAACCGCTGCAGCTTGCTGCCAGCATGCAGGTGCAGCCCGAATCGGCGGGGGAGGGGGCGAAACCTGCCGAGTTGCAGCTGAGCGGGGCCTTGACCGACAAGCAGGGCCAACTGGCCATCTCCGCGCGGCAATTGCCGCTGCAACTGGCAGCACCGTACCTGTCCGCCCATCTCAAACCCGAGCTGACGGGTCTGTTGAGCACCGATGCAGGCCTGGGCTGGAACGGTTCCGCCATGGTGGTTCAGGTGGCCGGGCTGGGCGTGGAGCAGTTGAGCCTCAAGGACAAGGCCGCGCCCGTCGATATCGCGCACCTGCAGCTGGAGCAGGTGCAGGTCAATCTGGCCAGCCAGCAGGTCTCCGTTGGCCGCCTCGCACTGCAAAAGCCGCAGCTGGCCGTGTTGCGCGATGCCCAGGGCCGGTGGATGTACGAGCAATGGCTGCCGCCCGCCTCCTCGGCACCCGCATCGCAGGACGCCGGCAAGGACAAGTCCCGGCCCTGGGGCCTGAAGCTGCAAGCGGTGGAGGTCGATGGCGGCGCCATTGCGCTGCGTGACGAAGCGCCCGTGCGCAACGCGGATTCGGCGCGCACCGTGTCGCTGGACCTGGGTTCACTGCGCCTTCGCATGGGCGCCATCGAGCCGCTGGCCGCAAAATCCGCGCCCACGCCGCTGGAGCTGTCCGCCCAGGTCGGCTCGGGCCGGCGCGTCCAGGCGGGCTCGCTGAGCCTGCGGGGGGACCTGGGGCTGGCGCCGCTGTCGCTTCAGGGCAAATTGCAGGCGCGCAGCCTGCCGCTGCATGCGCTGGAGCCCTACTTTGCCGACATGCTCAATGTGGAGTTGGTGCGTGCCGACGGAAATTTCCTCGGACAACTGCGCTTTGTCAGCCAACCGGCCGGCCCCGAGCTGGCGGTGCAGGGGGATATCGAGCTCGTGGATCTGCGCATGCGCTCCGCGCTGGCCTCTCCCGTGCAAGCGGCGGGCGAGGCCGCAGGGCAGGGCGCGCCACGCACGGCGGCAGGTGCCGTGGCTGCCGTGCTCAGCGAGTCCACGGCCGACCGGGCCAAGGCCCAGTCGGTTGCCTTGGGACTCGGCCTGCGCGATGAACTCGTGGCCTGGAAGACGCTGGCCGTGCGCGGCCTGGACCTGCAGATGCAGCCTGCCCAGCCGCTGCGCCTGAGCGTGCGCGAGACGGCGCTCAGCGACTTCTTTGCGCGCGTCATCGTGCAGCGCAACGGGCGCATCAACCTGCAGGACATCGTCAAATCGGCGAAGTCCCAGCAGTCCCTGGAGCAGAACGCCACGCCGGCTGCGGATGGCACGGCGGCTTCCGCCGAACCGGCGCCGCCGCAGGCTGCCTCCGGGCCTGCGCCCGTCATCAAGATCGGGCCGATTGTGCTGACGGGCGGCAGGGTCCAGTTCTCCGACTACTTCATCCAGCCCAACTACTCGGCCGACCTCAGCGAGCTGGCGGGCCGCCTGAGCGCCTTCTCGTCCGAGCAGCCTGCCAGCCAGCAGGCGCCGCAACTGGCGGATGTGGAGCTGCGCGGCCGCGCCCAGGGCACGGCTTCGCTGGAGATCACCGGCCAGGTCAATCCGCTGGCCAAGCCGCTGGCCCTGGACATACGTGCCCAGATGCGCGACCTGGAACTGCCCCCGCTGTCGCCGTACTCCATCAAGTACGCGGGCCACGGGATCGAGCGCGGCAAGCTCAGCATGGACGTCAACTACAAGATCGAGCCCGATGGCCAACTCACGGCGCGCAACAAGCTGGTGCTGCATCAGCTCACTTTCGGCGAAGCCGTCGAAGGCGCGCCCGCCTCGCTGCCCGTGCGCCTGGCGGTGGCGCTGTTGGCTGACCGCAACGGAGTCATCGACCTGGACCTGCCGGTCAGCGGCTCGCTCAACGACCCGCAATTCAGGCTGGCGCCGGTCATCTTCAAGATCATTGGCAACCTGATCATGAAGGCCATCACCTCGCCTTTCTCGCTGCTGTCGGGCGCTTTTGGGGGCGGCAGCGAATCGGGCGTGGTGGCCTTTGCGCCGGGGCGTGCCCAGATCGACGGCAAGGCCCGCGAGAGCCTGGACAAGGTGGTTGCCTCCCTCAAGGATCGCCCGGCCCTCAAGCTCACCGTGATCGGCGAGGCGCGCGAGGCGCAGGACAAAGAGGCCTGGAAGCAGGCGGAGCTCGATCGCCTGCTGCTCGCCCAGAAACGCCGCCAGGTGCTGCGCGACGGCAAATCGGCAGAGTCCGTGACCGAGTTGCCCGCCTCCGAAGTGCCGGCCTTGACCAAGGCGCTGTACAGTCGCGCAGACTTTGCCAAGCCGCGCAATGTCATCGGCATGGCCAAGGACCTGCCCACCGACCAGATGCGCAGTCTGCTGCTGGAGCAGATTGCCGTGCCCGACGATGCCATGCGCGAACTGGCGCTGGCCCGCGCCGTGGCCGTGCGCGACTACCTTGCCCAGCAGCAGTTGCCGCTTGAACGCCTGTTTCTGGGGGCTCCAAAACTGGACTCCGACGACCAGGAATGGAGTCCGCGCGCCCAGCTCAGCCTGTCCACGCAGTAGCCCGGTTTTGGCTCCGCTTCAAATAACGGCGAGAATATGGTTTTCCCGGTCCGGCTAGCATGCCCGCATGCGGCCTGGCCGGCCGCGTCTGGCGGCCCGCGGCAGCCAGACATTCAACGATTGATTCATGTCTTCTCTTTCCCCCCGCAGCACCATGTCCGATGCACCTGAAGTGAGCCCTGCTTCTGCCAAGAATCCCGAACAACACCCCTTGGATGTGCTCACGGGCGGTGCCTTCTCCGCCGAAACCTCGGGTGATCGCGCCGCGCGCATCCGCGACTGGCTGGCAACCCAGCCTTCGGTCGAGCAATTGCAGGACGTCCTCAAGGAACTGAGCGCGCGCGACAAGGGCGCGGCCCGTGCCGTGCGTGAGCGCCTGGACGAGATCCGCCGCACCAAGGACCAGGAAAAGATCGCAGTGGAGTGGGCTGAAAAGGCCCAGGCGCTGCTGGTCGCATCGCCCTTCAATGCCGCCGACGCCATCGCCTGGCAGCGCGACGCCGCCAAGGCGGGCGCTCCGCTGTCGCGTGAACCTCTGTCGCAGCACAAGGCCCAGCTGGCCGAGCGTGTCAAGGCCATCGAGGAGCTGCAGCACCGCGTGCAGGTCCAGCGCGAAGTGGCCGTTTTGCTGGCTCAGCGCATCGAGGTCCTGTCCACCAAGCCCTGGCGCGATGCCCAGGCTGTGCTCGACAACCTGCGCGCCGACGTGGCCCGTTGGCAGGAGCAGGCCGGCGAACTGACTGGCGATGACAACTGGGCCAGCGTGGACGGACGTTTCCCGCCCCAGCTGGAAGCCGCCAGCGCACAGCTGATCCTGGTCTGGGAGGCCTTCCAGTCTGCACTGGCGCTGACCGAAGCTGCCGCCGCCGACGAAGCCGCTCCGCTGCCCACCGTGCCCGTGTGGGCCGATGAGCTGCGCGTGGCGCGTGGCCTGCCTCCCGAGGCAGCGGCTGCCGAGCCGTCCAAGCCCGCTCCTGCTGCCCGCAGCACAGCCCAGCCCAAGGCGAAGACATCGCCTGAGCAAGTGGCTGCCGCCAGCAGTGCACTGACCCAGGCGCTGGAGCAGCTCCAGGCCGAGACGGCTGCCGGTGAAAGCAAGGCGGGTTCCGCCGCCGTGCAGGCCGTGCGCGCCGCCATCAAGGCCCATGGCCGTCTGGTGGACGATGCACTGGTCACCAAGGTGCATGAGGCCCTTCTGGCAGCTGGCGAGTCCGAAGGCTGGCCGCGCCAGAACGCCGACAAGCTGCGCGAGGAACTGGTTGCCAAGGCCGAAGCCCTGCTGAATCGCCCTGAAGGCCAGGCGCTGGGTGGCCGCAAGATCCAGGAATCGCTGCGCAGCCTGCGCGAGCAATGGAAGCTGGCCGATCAGGGCAGCGCAGCCAACCACGCACTGTGGAAGAAGTTTGACGAAGCCTGCAACACGGCCCACAAGGTGGTCGAGTCCTGGCACGACAAGCTGCGCACCGAAACCACCCAGTCCAAGGCACAGCGCCTGGCGCTGATCGAAGAGATCAAGGCCTGGGCAGCACAGCAGACCGCCAGCGAAGATCTCAAGGGCGCGGCGCGCGCACTGCGCCAGTTCGCTGAACGTTGGCGTGAAAGCGGCCACATCGGCGAGAAGCTGTTTGCCGAACTGCAACCCCAGTTCAAGCAGGCCATGGCCCTGGCCGAGGCTCCGTTGCATGCCGCGCAAAAAGCCAGCCTGCAGCGTCGCCACGCCATGATCGACGAGGCCACGGCGCTGGGCGCAGCGCCCAACTTGCGCATCGACGCCGTCAAGGCCCTGCAGCAGCGCTGGCAGGCCGAGGCGCAGGCCGTGCCTCTGGACCGCAAGCACGAGCAAAAGCTCTGGGATGCCTTCCGCAAGCCACTGGACGAAGCCTTCAACCGCAAGGGCACCGAGCGGGGCCCTCGTGCCGCAGCCGTGGCACTCAGCGACCATGATCGCCGCGTGCTGGAAGCGTCGCAGGCCGTGGAAGCTGCCAACACCTCGGGTGATGTGCAGCAAATCCGCGCTGCGGTGGAGGCTCTGGAGCAAGCGCTGCGTGGCCGTGCCGATGCTTCCGTGAGTGCGGCCCAGCCAGCACAGGAGCCTGCCGCTGCTGCAGCGGGTTCGGAAGAATCCGAAGCCAAGCCGGTGCCAGTGCGCCCCGTGGTTGCCGTGCGCGGCGATGATCGTCCTGGCATGAAGAAGGAAGAGGGCAGTGCACGTGCTGCCCGTCCTGGCGACCGCCGCGATGGTGGCCGTGGCCGCGACGGCCGGGATGGCCGAGACAGCCGCGACAGTGGCCGTTTCAGCCGCGAGCCGCGCGAAGAGCGCGGACCGCGCCTGGCGGACCCCGCCTTCCGCGCCCAGCGTGAAGCCATGGAACATGCCCAGGACGCCCTGCGCAAGCTCGCGGCCCAGGCCCATGGTGAGGCACTGACCCAGTTGATGGCGGCGTGGGAGTCGCGTGATGCTGCCCAGATGCCGGCTGCCCAGCAGCTTGGCGGCCGCGTGTCTGCACAAGTGCGCAGCGCCTGGTCGCAGGCCTTGGGTCAGGCACCCAAGGGAGACGCGGGCGAAGCCCTGCTGCGCCTTGAAATGGCCGCCGACGTTCCCACGCCTGCGGAACATCTGAGCGCCCGCCGTGCCCTGCAACTGCAGCTGCTGACGCGCCGCAACGATCCTGCTCCGCAGGAAACCTGGGGCAACGATGCCGCCCGGGTGCTGGCATCGCCGCGCGATGATGTCAGCGCGCGCCGCCTGCAGAACGTGCTCAAGCAACTGCTGCGCAAGTGATGCACGGGAGGTGATCCTCTCATCCAGGAAGGGAGCCGCTGGCTCCCTTTTTTTGCGCCATGGATGCGGCCTTCTGGGGTCGATGCGTCTGCAGCGCCCAAGAAAAAAGGCCGTTGCATGTGCAACGGCCTTTTCATGTTTGGTGCCCAGGAGAGGACTCGAACCTCCACGGAGTTACCCGCTAGTACCTGAAACTAGTGCGTCTACCAATTCCGCCACCTGGGCATTTCAGAGTGAGCAAATTATATAGCGCGAAATCTCCGTCTGAAGCCGATTTCCCAAGTTTTTGAGAAATTTCTGCGGGATGGTGCAGGGGCTTGCGACGGTGCTGGCGAGGCAAGGAAAAAAGGCCGTTGCGTGTGCAACGGCCTTTTCATGTTTGGTGCCCAGGAGAGGACTCGAACCTCCACGGAGTTACCCGCTAGTACCTGAAACTAGTGCGTCTACCAATTCCGCCACCTGGGCATTTCAGAGTACGCAAATTATATAGCGTGAAAGCGATGTGCCGGGCAGGTTTGCAAAAATTTTCCTGAACTTTTCTTGGCGAGATGCCCTTGCCATCGGCTTTCAGCGATCAGAAAAGAAAAAGGCCGTTGCGTGTGCAACGGCCTTTTCATGTTTGGTGCCCAGGAGAGGACTCGAACCTCCACGGAGTTACCCGCTAGTACCTGAAACTAGTGCGTCTACCAATTCCGCCACCTGGGCTTGCTGAAGCTGAAATTCTACTGCATTTTTTGCAGAATTATCCCGATCTTCGATTTTTTCTTGAGACTGTCATCTGCCAAGTCATGAAGCCAGGGAACTGCCTTCTGCTGAAGATAGTTCCTTAGTTCACCGCAACCTCTGCAGGTTGTCGTTAAACTTGGTGCCCAGGAGAGGACTCGAACCTCCACGGAGTTACCCGCTAGTACCTGAAACTAGTGCGTCTACCAATTCCGCCACCTGGGCATCTCAGGAAAGATTTAGATTGTATACCAAGAAAATGAACCCTCACGCCAAAAGCGCCGATGTGAACGACGAAATCGAGGGCAGTGTGCAGGGGCACCGCGACGGACATGGCTTCGTCATCCGCGATGACGGCGAAGGCGACATCTTCCTTCCCCCCAATGAAATGCGTGCCGTGCTGCACAAGGACCGCGTGAAGGTCCGCATCGTGCGCCAGGACCGCCGCGGCCGGCCTGAAGGCCGTGTGGTCGAGATCATCGAGCGCCCTGCGCACAACATCATTGGCCGCTTCTTGCAGGAAAGCGGTGTGTGGCTGGTGGCGCCCGAGGACAAGCGCTACGGCCAGGACATCCTGATCCCCGCCAATGCCACAGGATCGGCCAAGATCGGCCAAGTGGTGGTGGTGGAACTGACCGAGGCGCCTGCGCTGTTCGGCCAGCCCGTGGGACGCATCATCGAAGTGCTCGGTGAAGTCGATGATCCCGGCATGGAGATCGAGATTGCGGTGCGCAAGTACGGCGTCCCGCATGTGTTTTCCGATGCCTGCCTGGCACAGGCCAAGGCGCTGCCGGACAGGGTGCGGCCTGCCGATTGCAAGAAGCGCATCGACCTGACCGATGTGCCCCTGGTGACCATCGATGGCGAGGACGCGCGCGATTTCGACGATGCCGTCTACTGCGAGCCCGCCAAGGTCGGGCGCAGTAAGGGCTGGCGCCTGCTGGTGGCGATTGCCGATGTGAGCCACTACGTGACCACGGGCAGCGCCATCGACATCGATGCCTATGACCGCGCCACCAGCGTCTATTTCCCGCGCCGCGTGATCCCCATGCTGCCCGAGAAGCTGAGCAATGGCCTGTGCTCGCTCAACCCCGATGTGGACCGCCTGTGTATGGTCTGCGACATGCTGATCACCGCCAAGGGCGAGATCCATGCCTATCAGTTCTATCCGGCGGTGATGCACAGCCATGCGCGCTTCACCTATACCGAGGTGGCGGCCATCCTGGCCAATACGCGCGGTCCGGAGGCTGCCCGGCGCTCGGAGCGCGTGGGTGACTTGCTCAATCTTCACGGCGTCTACCAGGCGCTGCTCAAGTCGCGCGAGGCGCGCGGCGCCGTGGACTTCGAGACCACGGAGACGCAGATCGTCTGTGACGAGAACGGCCGCATCGAGAAGATCGTGCCGCGCACGCGCAACGAGGCGCACAAGCTGATCGAGGAGGCCATGCTGGCCGCCAATGTCTGCAGTGCGGACTTCATCGAGCAAAGCGGTCGCGTCGGCCTGTTCCGCGTGCACGACAAGCCCTCGCTGGAAAAGCAGGACATTCTGCGCAACTATCTGAAGGCCATGGGGGTCGGTGTGGCGCTGAGCGAGAACCCGGCCACGTCCGAGTTCCAGGCCATTGCCAACGCCACCAAGGACCGTCCCGATTCCCAGCAGATCCACACCATGCTGCTGCGCTCGATGATGCAGGCCTTCTACACGCCCGAGAATTCGGGCCACTTCGGCCTGGCATTCGACGCCTATACGCACTTCACAAGCCCGATCCGCCGCTATCCCGATTTGCTGGTGCACCGCGTGATCAAGGCCGAGCTCGAAGGCACACACTATCGCCTGCCCGAGCTGCCCACCCCCGGAGAAGCCGAGGCCAAGCTGGCCAAGCGTCTGGCATCACGCGTCAGCCCTCCCGGCCAGAAGCCGCGCAAGCGCGCGCCCGCTGCCGAGGTCCAGGCCTGGGAAGCCGCCGGCCTGCACTGCAGTGCCAACGAGCGCCGGGCCGACGAGGCCAGCCGCGATGTCGAAGCCTGGCTCAAGTGCAAGTACATGCGCGAGCATCTGGGCGAGGAGTTCGGCGGCATGGTCTCTGCGGTGACCACCTTCGGCATCTTCGTCACGCTCGACGCCATGTATGTGGAGGGGCTGGTCCACATCACCGAGCTGGGTGGCGACTATTTCCGATTTGACGAGGCGCGCCAGGAACTGCGCGGCGAGCGCTCGGGCATTCGCTATGGCATCGGCACGCGGCTGCGCGTGCAGGTCAGCCGCGTGGACCTGGATGGCCGGCGCATCGATTTCCGCCTGGTGCGCGATGGCGAAGAGCAGCCGGCCTCGGGCCGGCCCGGCAGGACGCCGGCGCGCACGGAAACCCATCAGGGCGAAAAATGGGGCCGCCGCGATGCCAAGGAAAAGCGGGCGCAGCGCAACTCGGGAGGCTCCGGCGGTGCAAGGCCTGAGTCTGATGCAGCGGCGTCGGCCGGCAAGCAGGGGCGCAAGGCGTCTAAAAAGGCCATGGTCAAGGGGGTGAACCTGGCCGCGCTGGAAGCTGAATATGCGAATGCCCAGCCGCGCCCGGCTACCACGGCGCGGCAGAGCGATATGGGCGAGGCGGTTGCGGAGCCATCATCCGCTGGCTCCGCTGCGCGACCCCGCAGAGGCCGGGCGTCCGAGGCGCGCAAGTCCGAGGCACGCAAGCCTGCGGCCACGGATGCTGCTGCCCACGGCCTGCCGCAGCTGCCTCCACCGTCGCCGGTGCAGGCACTGCGCGCCTTGGGCAAGAAGGCCTTGGGTGCCGTCAAGTCCAAGGTGACGGGCAACACATCCAAGCCCCGGCGCAAGTCCTGAGGGTTTTTATGCCCTGAGCTGCTGGGCCAGTGCGCTGGCGCTGAACGGGATGTACGCAGGCCAATGGTCTGCTGCAAATCCATGGCGCCAGGCCGCCAGGGCTGCTGCCTGCGTGGGCTCCAGGCCCTGGGCCCACAGCGCAGCAATCAGCCCGGCGAGCACATCGCCGGTTCCTCCGGTCGACAGGCGGGCGTTTCCCGTGGGATTGATCCAGCAAGGCGGTGCATCACTCTCTTCCTGGGGTCCGGCGATCACGGTGCCGGAGCCTTTGAGCAGCGCGGTGCAGTCGAAGCGTTGCGCCAGCTGCCTGGCGGCGTGCAGCCGCTGTGCTTGGACCTGTGCGGTGTTCGTCTTCAGCAGGCGGGCGGCCTCCAGCGGGTGTGGCGTCAGCACCGTGTGCAGGTCGCGCTGGCGGCGCTCTTTCAGGAGCGAGGCCAGCGATTCATCTTCGGCAATGGCATTCAGTGCGTCTGCGTCCAGCACCAGCCTGGGGGCTTGTTCCAATATCTGGGGCAGCCATGCGCGCACCGCCACGCCGCCCCCGCATCCGCAGGCCACGGTGGTGCTGCGCCAGTCCTGCGCTTCAGGGCTGCGCAGCATGATTTCGGGCCAGGGCGCGGTGGCCTGGCCTGACCCGGCCGAGGCATCGAGCAGGGCGAGCATCACGCGCCCCGCGCCCCCATGCAGCGCGGCCAGGGCAGCCAGCCAGGCGGCGCCGGTCATGGAAAGGCCGCGCTGTCCCAGCCCCTCTCCGCCAAGGATGGCCACGTCGCCAAAGCTTCCCTTGTGGCTGGCATGCGGGCGCGGGGCGCTGGCGCCTGGTGAAAACAGTTGTGCGCAGGGCAGGGGAGTGAGGATTGGCTCGCCTTTCGCCAGTCCCGTGTCCAGGTCATCCCACCATATCTGGCCGCAGGCATCGCGGCCAATTCCTGTGAACAGTCCGGGCTGCAGCGTCAGCAGTGCCAGCGTATGCCGTGCGCTGGCTGGGGCGTTCGGGGGTGCGAATCCAGTTAGGTACTGCCCGGTGTCGGCATCCAGTCCGGAGGCTATGTCCGCGCAAAGGACCGGGCTGGTGCTGGATTGCAGGCTGCGCAGCAGAGTGAGCAGGCGCTCATTCGTGCCGGTGTGTGGGCTTGCGGCGTCTGGCTGGCGCAGGCCGATGCCCAGCAATGCGTCAATGCACAAGTCCTGTGGTTCCATGTCGGCGGGCATGTGCTCGGTCCATTGCACGCCGGCTTCGTGGGCGTCGTCCCAGGCGGCGCGTGCATCGGTGGGCATGTGGGCGCGTTCGCGCACGCAGCTGACCAGAATGCGGCAAATGCGGGCCTTTTCTGGCGCCGCATTCAGGCTTTGTTGCAGCCAGGCGGCTGCCTGCAAGCCATCGCCGCCGTTGTTGCCGGGGCCACAGGCTATCCAGATGCAGCGTGCATGGGGAGCGATGGCGCGTGCCAGGCGTGCCAGGCCCGCGCCTGCGCGTTGCATGAGGCTGTGCGCGGGCAGTCTGGCTGCCGCCTGCTGTTCCAGGGTGCGAGTGGCCGCCGTATCAAACAGCGGCAAGGCGGTGGATGTGGGAATGCGCAGCATGGACCGAGCATAGCGGTCCGCCGCCCGGTGGTGGATGGGGCGATCAGCCGAGGCGGCGCGGGTCGAGCAGTGCGCTGTCCAGGAAGCTGGCGCGGTTGTCCATCAGGTCGCTCAGCATGCTTGCGCACCCCTGCGCGATGGCGGCGCCGCAGCTGCCGTGTCCCAGGTTGAGCCAGATGCCGGGCAGTCCGCTGGCGCCCACCAGCGGCAGTCCATCGGCCGTGCACATGCGCGTGCCATGCCAGATCTGTACGCCCGAGGCCAGCACCGCGCTGCCGGGAAAAACCATGTTGAGGCGGTGATACATGCGCTGCAGCGTGGCCTCATGCATGGGGCTGCGGCGGCCCAGCTCTGCGCCGGCCACGATGCGCATGCGCTGGCCCAGGCGGACCAGGGTCATCTGCTCACTCCAGTCCACGATGGCGTGGCGGGGGGCATAACCTTGTTCGCGCAAAGGGGCGCTGACGCCATAGCCGTGCAGGGCGATCATGGGTGGGCGCAGGCCCAGCGGCGTGAGCAGGTTCGCGGCCTCGGCGCCGGCGCAGACGACGATGGCGTCGTGCGAACGGGGGGTGTCTTCGCCCAGCAATTGCAGGCGTGCGGTGCGCCCGGCGCCGCCGGGCTGCAATTTCTGCACCAGGCGCTGCGTCTCGAATCGTGCTCCTGCCGACTGCGCTGCCTGGCGTTGCATCAGCGTGGCAAGGCGGCCATTGGCTGCGCCGGCCTGTGGAAAATACAGGGCGCCTGCGAGCGTGGTTTCCTCGCCCAGGGCGGGTTCGCGCAGCCGGGTCTGGGTGGCATCCAGTGCCTCGCAGCGTGTGCCGGCCTCGGCCAGTGCGTCCAGCGCAGGCTTGAGTTGTTCGTGCTCGGCCTCGCTGCCCAGCAGCACCAGGCTTCCGGCGACATATTCCGGGTCAAACTCCCATTGCCGCCACAGCGATTGCTGGAACTGCTGGCTGCGCTGGGTGAGCGCCTCCAGCGCTGCCATGGCGGCTGTGGGCACGTTGCCTTTGCGCAGTTGCCGTCCGGCCTGGCGCCATTGCCATAGCCAGCGCAGCTGGGCTGCGAGGTTTCCAGAGCCCAGTCGCGGCAGGGCCTGCCGGCCGGGGAGGGTGGGGGAGCGTTCGGCGGTCGAAAGGCCGGGGACGCTCCAGGGCTGGAGCAGGCTGGGGCCCAGCCAGCCGGCATGTCCGAAGCTGGCTTCTTCGGCTGCGGTGCCGTGACGCTCGTAGACGGTGACCTCGTGGCCGGCCTGTGCCAGTGCGTGGGCTGTCGCAACGCCAATGCTGCCGGCGCCCACAATCGCGATGTTCATTTTTGGGTGGAATCTGCTGAAGTGCCCGGATTATCAAGCGGATGCAGCTATCACTACAGGAGTGTGTGCATGTTGTGCAACTGCCGCGGCCGTGAGGGGTGGTGAGCGCGCTTTGAGAGCGAAGCCTCGGTTGAGGGGTGGCGTGTGCTAGAATCTTGCGGCTTTGCTAGGGGTTCCCCCTGATTTTCTCCGCGATTGCCGGGGGTCAGGCGAAAGCTTTTGGGTGCGGGGTGTTCGTCAAGAACGCCTGCCCATGCTTGGGGATCCTGCGCAAAGTCAATCGCAAACCAGTCCCTTCAAGGTGTTGCGCCCTGTGTTTCAGGGGGCAATTGTCGGGCTGGATTTTAGACCTAACCTTTGAGGTATTCATATGTCCGTCACTATGCGCGAGATGCTGGAAGCAGGCGTCCACTTCGGTCACCAGACCCGTTTCTGGAACCCCAAGATGGCCCCCTTCATCTTCGGTCACCGCAACAAGATCCACATCATCAACCTGGAAAAGTCGCTGCCGATGTTCCAGGACGCCCAGAAGTTCGTCAAGCAACTGGCGTCCAACGGCGGCACCATCCTGATGGTCGGCACCAAGCGCCAAGCCCGCGAAATGGTGGCTGCTGAAGCCCAGCGCGCTGGCGTGCCCTTCGTTGACCAGCGTTGGCTGGGCGGCATGCTGACCAACTTCAAGACCGTCAAGACGTCCATCAAGCGTCTGAAGGAAATGAAGGCCCAGCAAGAAGCCGGCCTGGAAGCCATGAGCAAGAAGGAACAGCTGATGTTCGTTCGCGAACTGGAAAAGCTGGAAAAGGACATCGGCGGCATCCAGGACATGAACAGCCTGCCCGACGCCATCTTCGTGATCGACGTGGGCTTCCACAAGATCGCCGTGGCCGAAGCCAAGAAGCTGGGCATCCCCCTGGTTGGCGTGGTTGACTCCAACCACAACCCCGAAGGCATCGACTATGTCATCCCCGGTAACGACGACTCTGCCAAGGCTGTGCAACTGTACGCCCAAGGCATCGCCGACGCGATCCTGGAAGGCCGCGCTGCTGCACTGACCGACGTGGTCAAGGCTGCATCCGGCGAGAGCGGTGACGAGTTCGTGGAAGTGGAAGAATCCGCTGCCTGATTGAGCTTGTCCGGCTGAGCGACCTCGTCGCTGAATAAGAAGCGGGGCTCAGGGTAGCCCCGTTTTTTTAGCCGAAATCCTGTAACGAATCGAACTGACATTGGAGAAATACGATGGCTGCAATTACCGCAAGCATGGTGGCTGAACTGCGCGCAAAGACTGACGCGCCCATGATGGAATGCAAGAAGGCCCTGACCGAAGCCGAGGGCGATCTGGTCAAGGCCGAAGAGCTGCTGCGCGTCAAGCTGGGCACCAAGGCTGGCAAGGCTGCCTCGCGCGTGACCGCCGAAGGCGTGATCACCGCCTTCATCGATGGCAACAAGGGTGCCATGATCGAAGTCAACAGCGAAACCGACTTCGTGTCCAAGAACGACAGCTTCATCGCGATGGCCAATGCCGCCGCCAAGCTGGTCGCCGAGCAAAACCCCGCTGACGTGGCCGCGCTGAGCGCCCTGGCCTATGAGCAGGACGGTTTTGGCCCCACCCTGGAAGATGTGCGCAAGGGCCTGATCGGCAAGATCGGCGAGAACATGTCCTTCCGCCGCTTCAAGCGTTTCGACGGCACCAGCCTGGCTTCGTACCTGCACGGTTCGCGCATCGGCGTGATCGTCGAGTTCGAAGGCGATGCAACCGCTGCCAAGGACGTCGCCATGCACGTGGCTGCCATGAAGCCCGTGTCCGTGACCAGCGCTGACGTGCCTGCCGAGCTGATCGAAAAGGAACGTACCGTTGCTGCCGCCAAGGCTGCCGAATCCGGCAAGCCTGCCGAGATCGTCGCCAAGATGGTCGAAGGCTCGGTTCAGAAGTACCTGAAGGAAGTCTCGCTGGCCGACCAGGTCTTCGTGAAGGCTGCCGACGGCAAGCAGACCGTGGCCCAGATGCTCAAGGCCGCCAACACCAACGTCAAGGGCTTCACCCTGTACGTGGTCGGCGAAGGCATCGAAAAGAAGGTTGACGACTTCGCTGCCGAAGTGGCTGCCCAAGTGGCCGCTGCCAAGGCCGGCGCCTGATTCGTCTGAGCGCCTGAACCGTTCCCTTCACCATCCACCACCATCCACCTTTCGGAGAAACACCATGTCCAACGCCGCACCGGCCCACAAGCGCATCCTGCTCAAGCTGTCCGGTGAGGCGCTCATGGGCGACGACTCGTTCGGCATCAACCGTGCCACCATCGAGCGCATGGTCTCCGAAATCGCCGAAGTCACCCGCGTGGGTGTCCAGGTGGCCGTGGTGATCGGTGGAGGGAATATTTTCCGTGGCGTGGCTGGTGGTTCGGTCGGAATGGACCGGGCCACCGCCGACTACATGGGCATGCTGGCCACCGTGATGAATGCCCTGGCCCTGGCCGATGCCATGGACAAGCAGGGCCTCATCGCCCGTGTCATGTCGGCCATTGCCATCGAGCAGGTCGTGGAGCCCTATGTGCGCCCCAAGGCCCTGCAGTATCTCGAAGAGGGCAAGGTGGTGGTGTTCGCCGCCGGCACCGGCAACCCGTTCTTCACGACCGATACGGCCGCGGCACTGCGCGGCGCGGAGATCGGTGCCGAAGTGGTGCTCAAGGCCACCAAGGTCGATGGTGTCTACACCGACGACCCGATGAAGAATCCCAACGCGACCCGCTATCACAAGCTGGCTTTCGACGAGGCCATTTCGCGCAACCTGGGCATCATGGACGCCACTGCCTTTGCGCTGTGCCGCGATCAGAAGCTGCCGATCCGGGTGTTCTCCATCATCAAGCCCGGCGCGCTCAAGCGCGTGGTCATGGGCGAGGATGAGGGCACGCTGGTGTACGCTTGAGCGTTTTGATCCCGCGTTTCACAGCTCTTCAAGGAACAAGAACATGACGATTGCAGACATCAAGAAGACCACCGAGTCCAAGATGGGCCAGTCCATCGAAGCGCTCAAGAACAATCTTGCGCGTGTGCGTACCGGCCGTGCCAACCCCTCGCTGCTGGACTCCATCCATGTGGATTACTACGGCTCCATGGTGCCACTGTCCCAGGTGGCCAACGTGAACCTGCTCGATGCGCGCACCATCAGCGTGCAGCCCTGGGAAAAGAGCATGTCCGCCAAGGTGGAGAAGGCCATTCGCGAAAGCGATCTGGGTCTGAACCCTGCCTCGCTGGGCGATTTGATCCGCGTGCCCATGCCTCCGATGAGCGAGGAACGCCGCAAGGAAATGACCAAGCTGGCCCGCAACGAAGGCGAAGCTTCCAAGATCGCCGTGCGCAACCTGCGCCGCGACGCCAACGAAGCCGTCAAGAAGCTGGTCAAGGACAAGGAAGCCTCGGAAGACGACCAAAAGCGTTGCGAAGCCGATGTCCAGAAGATGACCGACAAGCACATCACCGAGATCGACGCGCTGGTGGCTGCCAAGGAACAAGACATCATGGCGGTCTGAGGCGTTCTGCCTCGCTTGCCTCAGGGCCCGTACCTTTGACAAACCAAGACTCCGGCGCGGTGCCGCGCCATATTGCCGTCATCATGGATGGCAATGGACGCTGGGCCAATCGCCGCTTTCTGCCGCGACTGGCCGGCCACAAGCAGGGCGTGGAATCGCTGCGCCGCTGTGCCCGCGCCTGCGTCCAGCGCGGCGTGCAGGTCCTGACCGTCTTCGCTTTCTCTTCCGAGAACTGGAACCGCCCCGAAGAGGAGGTTTCCGGTCTCATGGGCCTGCTGGCCAATGCCCTTGCCAAGGAAGTGCAGCAGCTGAGCCGCGATGGCGTGCGTCTGCACTTCATCGGCGACCGCAGTGGCCTGAGCGAGAAAGTGTGCGCAGGCCTGGCCCAGGCCGAGCAGGTCACTGCACACAACAACCGCCTGGTGCTCAATGTCTGCTTCAACTACGGCGGGCGCTGGGACATTGCCCAGGCCGCAGCCCGGCTGGCAGAGCAGGGCGAGCCCATCACCCCGCAGAGCCTGGACCGCGCACTCGCGCTGGCCCATGTGCCCGACCCGGACCTGCTGATCCGCACTGGCGGGGAGATGCGCATCAGCAACTTCCTGTTGTGGCAGGCCGCGTATTCAGAGCTCTTCTTCAGTGCCAGCCTGTGGCCTGATTTCGACGAGGCCTGCCTGGACGAGGCCATTGCCGCCTTCACTTCGCGCGAGCGGCGCTTCGGCCAGACCTCCGCGCAAGTACACCAATCACAATCGAAGTCGTCCCATCAACAGACGACCTGAACAAGGGGGAGCCATGCTCAAGCAGCGAGTCATCACCGCCCTGATCCTGCTGGCCATCTTGCTGCCTGCGCTGTTCTATCCGACGGGCGTTCCGTTCGCCGTGGTGGTGCTCGTGCTCATGGCGGCGGGTGCCTGGGAATGGGGCCGTCTCAACGGCTTTGGCTCCGCTGGAGCCATCGGCATAGGTGCCATCTGCACGGCGATGTGTGTGGGGACCTGGGCCGCGGGCTGGCTGGAGCGTCCTCTGACCGCGGTCTGGGTGGTCGCTGGCTCCGCCTGGGTGTTGGGCGGCGCGGCACTGCTGCGCGCAGGCGTGGCCGGCTGGCCGCGCATTGCAGGGCCTGTGCGACTGGTTGGCGGAGTGCTGGCCCTGTGGCTGGCCTGGGTGGCCGTGGTGCAGGCGCGCATGATGGGCATCAATTTCCTGCTGTCGGTGCTGGTGCTGGTCTGGGTGGCCGATGTCTTTGCCTATTTCGCAGGCCGGACCCTGGGCCTGAAATTCACCAAGTCCAAGCTCGCGCCGTCCATCAGTCCCGGCAAGAGCTGGGAAGGCGTGTGGGGCGGCATGGCCGGCGTGCTGGTGCTGGCCTTGGCCTGGGTCTGGGCGGACCGCCACTACGCGGTGGCCGTGCCCAGTTTCTATTCGTTGCTGTTGGCGCGCGGGGCCTGGTTCCTGCTGCTGGCGGTTGTGTTCATGGCCGCGATGAGCGTGGTCGGCGATCTGGTCGAATCCCTGGTCAAGCGCAGCGTGGGCGTCAAGGACAGCAGTGGTCTGCTGCCCGGCCATGGCGGCGTGCTTGACCGCGTCGATGCCCTGCTGCCGACCCTGCCGCTGGCCATGATGCTTTCCTCTTTCGCGCATTCATGAAGCAGAAAATCACCGTCCTGGGCTCCACGGGCTCCATCGGTACCAATACGCTGGACGTGGTGGCGCGCCACCGCGAGCACTACGAGGTCTTTGCACTCAGCGCGGCCACGCAAGTGGACCTGATGCTGCGCCAGTGTGCCGAATTCAAGCCCGCCTATGCCGTCATGGCCAGCGCGCCACACGCGAAGCTGCTGGCTGAGCAGCTGCGCAGCAATGGATTGGCGACCGAAGTGCTGCAGTCGCCAGACGCGCTGGAGCAGATCGCCTCGCATCCCGAGGTCGATGCCGTCATGGCGGCCATCGTCGGTGCGGCGGGCCTTGCGCCTTGTCTGGCGGCCGCGCGCGCGGGCAAGCGCCTGCTGCTGGCCAACAAGGAGGCTCTGGTCGTTGGCGGCGCATTGTTCATGGACACGGTCAAGCGCCACGGCGCGACCCTGCTGCCCATAGACAGCGAGCATTCGGCCATTTTCCAGTGCCTGCCGGAAGACCGAGCCAGCTGGCCCGATCGCGTGGACAGTCTGCTGCTCACGGCGTCGGGCGGACCCTTTCGCCTGCGCGATCCGGCCACCTTGTCCGAGATCACGCCGGAGCAGGCCTGCGCGCACCCGAACTTCTCCATGGGGCGCAAGATCTCCGTGGACTCGGCGACCATGATGAACAAGGCGCTGGAGGTCATCGAGGCACGCTGGCTGTTCGACATGGCTCCCGACAAGATCAAGGTCGTCATCCATCCGCAGCAGATCGTGCACTCCATGGTGCAGTTCAAGGATGCCTCGGTGCTGGCACAACTGGGCACGCCCGACATGCGCGTGCCCATCGCCTGCGGCCTGGCCTGGCCACGGCGCATCGCCAGCGGCGCGGCGCCCCTGGATTTCGCGAAGCTGTCGGCCCTGACCTTTGAAGAGGCGGATGCCGTGCGCTTTCCGGGCCTGCATCTTTCCTGGCAGGCGCTGCTCGCCAGCGAGGGAACTACGGCGGTTCTCAATGCTTCCAATGAAGTCGCCGTTGCCGCCTTCCTGGAGCGACGCCTGGCATTTGACCGTATCCACGCTGTGAATTTGCGCACTCTCGAAACCTTGCTGCCGCCTACACTGGGCAGCCTGGACGACCTGCTGGCCCTTGACGCCCAGGCCCGCGAAATCGCGCACACCGTGGCGCGGCAGTGGCAGCTGTAATGCCGGCTTCGCGGGCCAGACCGGGTTTCTCGGTGGGCCTGCGGCGGTATCCAGGTGCGCATTGGATTCAAAGGAGTATCAATTGTTGCTGACCGTAGTTGCATTCGTGGTCGCGCTGGGCGTGCTGATTGCCGTCCACGAGTGGGGCCACTACCGCGTCGCTGTGGCCTGCGGCGTGAAGGTGCTTCGGTTTTCCGTCGGCTTCGGTCGCCCCATCCTGCGCTGGAAGCGCAAAGGTTCGGACACGGAATTCGTCATCGGTGCACTGCCGCTTGGCGGCTATGTGCGCATGCTCGACGAGCGTGAGGGCGAAGTCCCTGCCGACCAGCGCCATCTGGCATTCAACACCCAGCCGCTGCGGTCACGTGCGGCCATCGTGGCGGCAGGCCCGGTGGCCAATCTCGTGCTGGCCATTGCGCTGCTGGCCATCGTCAATTGGATGGGCATGCAGGAGCCCGTGGCGCGATTGGCCACGCCGCCGGCGGGCACGGTGCTGCAGATGGCGGGCGTGCAGGGCGGCGATCGCGTGCTGCGCATCGCCTTGGGCGACCAGGAGTGGGAAGAGGTCCGCTCCATCAATGATCTGCGCTGGACACTGACGCGCGCCGCGCTCGATGACGAGTCGGTGCGCATGGAAGTGCTCCAGGGTCGGCGCACCGCACCGTCCGAACTGCGGCTGGCGCTGGCCGGGCAGGTGCAGGGCGAGCCCGATGCCGCTTTCTTCGAGCGCCTGGGCCTGCTGGGGCCCTGGACGCAGCCTGTGCTGGACAAGGTGATTGCCGGTGGTGCCGCCGAAAAGGCCGGCTTGCGCCAGGGGGACCTGGTGCTGCGCGTGGGCAGTACACCGGTGGATGATGGCACCCAGCTGCGCAATCTCATCCGCAAGATGGGTGCATCGGGCCAGGTCCAGCAGCAGGTCTGGCTGGTGGAGCGCGATGGCAGGCAACTGCAGATCCCCGTGCTGCCCGATCTGGGCCGCTCGGAAGATGGCAGGGAGAGCATTGCCCGCATCAGTGCCTACATCGGCAGTGCTCCCGAGATGGCTCTGGTGCAGCGCGGCCCGCTGGAAGGCCTGTGGGCTGGCGTGCAGCGCACCTGGGAGCTGTCGTCGCTGACGCTGCGCATGATGGGCCGCATGGTGATAGGCGAGGCATCGCTCAAGAACATCAGCGGCCCCTTGACCATTGCCGACTATGCGGGGCGCTCGGCCAGCATGGGCCTGGTTCAATACCTCTCGTTCCTGGCGCTGATAAGCATCAGCCTGGGGGTTCTCAACTTGCTCCCCCTGCCGGTGCTCGATGGCGGGCACCTGATGTATTATCTTTGGGAGGGCGTGACTGGCCGAAGCGTGTCGGAAGTCTGGGCCGGGCGCTTGCAGCGTGCAGGCGTGGCGGTTTTGATGATGATGATGTCCGTCGCCTTTTTCAACGATATCAACCGGCTTTGGGGCTAACTTTTCAGCCGTTTTCGGCAAGCCGCAGCGGCGGCAAATCCATTCATGACTAAACGTATCAATCGCCTGGGCGTGCGCGCTGCATCGACCCTGGCTGCCATGGTTTTGGCTGCCAATGCAGCCTGGGCGCTGGAGCCCTTCCGGGTACAGGACATCCGCATCGAAGGCCTGCAGCGCGTGGAGCCGGGCACGGTCTTCGCATCCATCCCGCTGCGAGTGGGCGACCAGTATGACGATGACAAGGGCGCAGCTGCGATCCGCTCGCTGTTCGCGCTGGGATTGTTCAAGGACATCCGCCTCGAAGCCAATGGCAATGTGCTCGTTGTCGTCGTCGAAGAACGCCCGACCATCGCCGAGGTGAACTTCGCCGGCACCAAGGAGTTCGACAAGGAAACCCTGCAAAAGGCCATGCGCGATGTGGGCCTGGCCGAGGGTCGTCCCTTCGACAAGGCCCTGGCCGACCGTGCCGAGCAGGAGCTCAAGCGCCAGTACATCAACCGCAGCCTTTATGGCGCGGAGGTCGTCACCACGGTCACGCCCATCGAGCGCAACCGCGTCAACCTGACCTTCACGGTGACCGAGGGCGATCCGGCCCGCATCAACGAGATCCACATCGTCGGCAACAAGGCCTTCAGCGAATCCACGCTCAAGGACCTGTTCGATCAGGACACCGGCAACTGGATGAGCTGGTACACCAAGTCGGACCGCTATGCGCGCAACAAGCTCAACGCCGACCTGGAAACGCTGCGCTCGTACTACCTGCAGCGTGGCTACCTGGAGTTCCGCGTGGACTCCACCCAGGTAGCCATCTCGCCCGACAAGCAGACCATTTCGCTCACGCTCAACGTCCATGAAGGCGAGCGCTTCGTCGTCTCCGGCGTCAAGCTGGAGGGCAACTACCTCGACCGCGACGACGAGTTCAAGTCCCTGGTCAAGATCAAGCCCGGCGAGCCCTACAACGCCGATCAGGTCACGGCGACGACCAAGGCCTTCACCGAGCACTTCGGCAACTTCGGCTTTGCCTTTGCACGCGTCGAGGCCGTGCCGGATATCGACCGTGCGACCAACCGGGTGGCCCTGGTGCTGCACGCCGAGCCTTCTCGCCGCGCTTATGTGCGACGCATCAATCTCAGTGGCAACAACCGCACGCGCGACGAAGTGATCCGCCGCGAATTCCGCCAGTACGAGGCCTCCTGGTACGACGGCGACAAGATCCGCCTGTCGCGAGACCGTGTGGACCGCCTGGGCTTCTTCACCGAGGTCAATGTCGAGACCCAGGAAGTGGCGGGCTCGCCCGACCAGGTGGATCTGGTCATCTCGGTGGCTGAAAAGCCCACCGGCTCGCTGCAGCTGGGCGCTGGTTTTTCCAGCGCTGAAAAGGTTTCGCTGTCGTTCGGCATCAAGCAGGAAAACGTGTTCGGCTCAGGCAACTACCTGGGCGTGGACGTGAACACCAGCAAGTACCGCCGCACCATGGTGCTGTCCACCACGGATCCGTACTTCACGGACACCGGCATCTCGCGCACCTACGACCTGTACTACCGCACTGACCGTCCCTACTACGACGATGCGGCCTACAAGATCGTCACCTCGGGCGGCAGCGTGCGCTTTGGCGTGCCCTTCAGCGAGATCGACACGGTGTATTTCGGCGGTGGCGTGGAGCGCTCCGAAATCAAGCCCGGCACCTATCTGCCCCAGGCGTACAAGGACTATGCCGACAAGTACGGCTACTCCAACACGGGCATACCGCTGACCCTGGGCTGGTCGCGCGACAGCCGTGACAGCGCGCTTGCGCCCAACTCCGGTCTCTACCAGCGCCTGAACACCGAGTGGTCGGTGGGTGGCGAGGCCCGCTATGTGCGAGCCAACTACCAGATCCAGCAGTACATCCCGCTGAGCAAGAAGTACACGCTGGCACTGAACGGTGAACTGGGCTACGGCAAGGGCCTCAATGGCCGTCCGTTCCCGCTGTTCAAGAACTTCTTCTCGGGTGGCCTGGGCTCGGTGCGTGGCTTCGAGCAGGGCTCGCTGGGTCCGCGCGACACCAAGGAAAACCTGGCGCTTGGCGGCTCCAAGAAGGTGACCTTGAACGCAGAGTTCATGATTCCCTTCCCCGGTGCCGGCAATGACAGGACTTTGCGTCTTTTTACATTCCTCGATGTGGGCAATGTCTACGGGGCCAACGAGAACTTCGATCTCGGGGAGCTGCGGGCTTCCACGGGCCTGGGCATCAGCTGGATTTCCCCGCTGGGCCCCTTGCGTCTCGCCTTTGCTCAACCCATCCGCAAGCAGACCGGGGATAAAATCCAGCGACTGCAATTCCAAATCGGAACCTCTTTCTAATGAAATCTCTATCTAGCCATTTTTCCCTGGCTGTGCTGCTTGGCGCCATGGCTGTTTCTGCGCACGCTCAAGAGTTCAAGGCCGGCTTTGTGAACACGGACCGCATCTTCCGTGAAGCGTCGACGGCCAAGGCTGCGCAGTCCAAGCTGGAGCAGGAATTCTCCAAGCGTGAGAAGGAACTGGTCGACCAGGGCAATACGCTCAAGAGCGCTTCGGAGAAGTTCGAGCGTGAAGCGCCCACCATGGCCGAAAGCCAGCGCGTCTCCCGTCAGCGTCAGCTGGTGGACCAGGACCGCGAGTTCCAGCGCAAGCGCCGTGAGTTCCAGGAAGACCTGAACTCCCGCAAGAACGAGGAACTGGCCCAAGTGCTGGAGCGCGCCAACAAGGTGGTCAAGCAAGTGGCCGAATCCGAGAAGTACGACGTCATCCTCCAGGAAGCCGTCTACATCAACCCCAAGTACGACATCACTGACAAAGTGATCAAGGCGCTGAACGGCGGCGGCAAGTAAGCCAGCGTCCAGGGCTGCATGCCGTGAGCGTATTGTTGGGTCAGATCCTCGATGCACTCGGTGGCGAACTGGTCGGTGGCGAAAGGGAGATGCCCATCTCCCGCATCGCGCCGCTGGATTCCGCCGGGGCCGGGGATCTCAGTTTTCTGAGCAACCCCCGCTACCGCCAGCAACTGGCCGCCTCCGAGGCGGCCTGCGTTATTGTGGCGCCCGCCATGCGTGAGCTGGCGCAGCAGCGGGGTGCCTGCATCGTGGTCCCTGACCCGTATGCCTACTTCGCCAGGGCCACGCAGTGGTGGAAGCGGAACTGCAGGTCTGTGGCGCCGGTCGGTATCCATCCAAGCGCGGTGGTGCACGAGAGTGCCATCGTTGATGCCTCTGCCACGATCGGCCCGCTCTGCGTGGTTGAAGAGGGTGCCACCATCGGTGCCCACACCGTGCTCAAGTCGCGCGTCACCATTGGCGAGAACTGCCATGTGGGGGCGCGCTGTCTGCTGCATTCCGGCGTGGTGCTGGGAGCGGACGGCTTCGGGTTTGCGCCCGAGAACGGAGCATGGGTGAAGATCGAGCAGCTCGGTGGCGTGCGGATCGGCGACGATGTGGAAATCGGCGCCAATACCTGCATAGACCGCGGAGCGCTGGACGACACGGTGATCGAGGACGGGGTCAAGCTCGACAACCTGATCCAGATCGGTCACAACGTGCACGTCGGCAAGCATACGGCCATGGCCGGTTGCGTGGGGGTGGCCGGCAGCGCGCGCATTGGCGCGCATTGCACCGTGGGAGGCGGCGCCATCGTGCTGGGCCATCTGCAGCTGGCCGACAGGGTGCATATTTCGGCAGCGACGGTAGTGACCCGTTCGCTGACACAATCAGGTGTTTACACGGGCATGTTTCCCGTGGATGAAAACGCCAAATGGGAAAA
Source organism: Delftia sp. BGA-UO-ETr-SB1 (assembly GCF_059567865.1). Classification (NCBI taxonomy): domain Bacteria; kingdom Pseudomonadati; phylum Pseudomonadota; class Betaproteobacteria; order Burkholderiales; family Comamonadaceae; genus Delftia; species Delftia sp. BGA-UO-ETr-SB1. The sequence goes on from NZ_JCAQOW010000006.1 coordinate 1,923,624, forward strand.
AAATGCTGCGACGCTGAAGCAGCTGCACTCCATGCGCGATCGCATCAAGGCCCTGGAGCGGCAACTGCAGCAATCGGCGGATCAAGGCCATAACGGAACGCAATGATGGATATTCACGCAATTCTCAAGCAACTGCCCCACCGCTACCCCTTCCTGCTGGTGGACAAGGTCACGGAGCTTGAGCGCAATACACGCATCAAGGCGATCAAGAACGTCACGTTCAACGAGCCCTATTTCATGGGCCATTTCCCAGGCCGTCCCGTCATGCCGGGCGTGCTCATCCTGGAGGCGCTGGCGCAGGCTGCCGGCCTGCTGGCCTTCGATGCCATGGGCCAGGTTCCCGACGAAAACAACATCTACTACTTCGTGGGCATCGACGGTGCGCGCTTCAAGCGCCCCGTGGAGCCGGGCGACCAGCTGGTGCTGGAGATCACCATCGATCGCGTTCGCGGCGGCATCTGGAAGTTCAAGGGCGTGGCCCGCGTCGAGGACGAAGTGGCCTGCGAAGCCGAGCTGATGTGCACCATGCGCAACGTGGGCTGACGGGCGCATGGCTGGCATTGAACGCATCCATCCCACGGCACTGATAGATTCCGCTGCACAGCTGGATTCATCGGTGTCGGTCGGCCCCTATGCCGTCATCGGGCCGCATGTGGAAATCGGCGCCGGCACTGCGATTGGCGCGCATTGCGTTGTCGAAGGCCATACCCGCATTGGTTGCGACAACCGGATTTTCCAGTTCGCGTCCCTGGGCGCGCAGCCCCAGGACAAGAAGTACGCAGGCGAGCCCACGCGGCTTGTCATCGGTGACCGCAACACGGTGCGCGAGTTCTGCACCTTCAATGCGGGCACCGTGCAGGACCAGGGTGTCACGGTCATCGGCCATGACAACTGGATCATGGCCTATGTCCATGTGGCCCACGACTGCGTCGTGGGCAGCCACACCATCCTGGCCAACAACGCCACCCTGGCTGGCCACGTGCATGTGGGCGACCATGTGATCCTGGGCGGCCTGACGGGCGTGCACCAGTTCACCAAGGTGGGCGCCCATGCCATGGCGGGCTTTGCCAGCCATATCTCGCAGGATGTGCCGCCCTTCATGATGGTGGATGGCAATCCCCTGGCCGTGCGTGGCTTCAATATCGAAGGCCTGCGCCGGCGCGGATTCGGGCCGCAGCGTATCCAGGCCATCAAGCAGATGCACCGTCTGCTGTATCGCCAGGGGCTGACCCTGGAGGCCGCGCGCGACGCCATTGGATCGCTGGCTGGCGAGCAGCCCGAGGCCGCTGCCGATGTATCGCTGATGCTGGATTTTCTGGCCGCTTCGACCCGGGGCATTGCGCGCTGATCCGGCGCGCGAAAGGACGGCATGACAGAGAACGCGGCGCCATTGGCGCGCCTGAGTCCATCGATTGCCATGGTCGCCGGGGAAACCTCAGGCGACCTGCTGGCGTCCTTGCTCCTGGGTGGGCTGCAGGCCCGCTGGCCCGAGGCTTCGGCCTTTGGCATCGGCGGGCCCCAAATGCAGCAGCGCGGTTTTGAGGCATGGTGGTCCTGCGAGCGGCTGGCCGTGCATGGCTACAGCTGGGAAGTGTTTCGCCGACTGGCCGAGATTCTGAACATCCGCCGGCAGTTGCGCCAGCGCCTGCTCAAGCAGCCGCCAGCCGTTTTTGTCGGCATCGATGCGCCCGACTTCAACCTGGGCCTGGAGACCGATCTGCGGGCTGCGGGCATCAAGACCGTGCATTTCGTCTGCCCCTCGATCTGGGCCTGGCGTGCTGATCGCGTCGAGAAAATCCGGCGTGCGGCCGACCATGTGCTGTGCATCTTTCCCTTCGAGCCCGAGTTGCTGGCCCGTCACGGCATAGATGCCACCTACGTGGGCCATCCCCTGGCCAGCGTGATTCCGCTGCAGCCCGACCGTGCCGCCGCGCGCCGTCGGCTGGGTCTGCCGGAAGATGGTCTGGTGCTGGCCGTGCTGCCCGGCAGCCGACGCTCCGAAATCCGCTATCTTGCAGCCCGTTTCTTTCAGGCTGCAGCTTTGGTCCGGAAGGCGCTGCCAGCTATTAAAATAGTAGTGCCTGCCGTGCCTTCGCAACTGGACGAGTTGCGGCGCATTGCCCAGGAGTCCGGCATGGCCTCGTCGCTGCACATCGTGCGCGGCCAGTCCCATGATGCATTGGCAGCCTGCGACGTGACGTTGATCGCCAGCGGCACGGCCACGCTGGAAGCCGCGTTGTACAAGCGTCCCATGGTGATCGGCTACAACATGCACCCCTGGAGCTGGCGCCTGATGCGTGGCAAGCAGTTGCAGCCCTGGGTGGGCCTGCCCAACATCCTGTGCGGCGATTTCGTCGTGCCCGAGCTGATCCAGGATGCGGCAACGCCCCAGGCGCTGAGCGCGGCTGTGCTGCAATGGCTGCAGGCGTGCGAACATTCCCCTTCAACCGTCGAGGCGCTGGTACAGCGCTTCACAGCGCTGCACCATGAATTGCGGCGCGATACTGCCGAACTGGCCGCCCATGCGATCGAGAAAATCATTGCCCCCACTGCCGCCTGAACAGGCGTGCCTGCCCTGGCATCCGCCGGGGTTGGTTGCGGGCGTGGACGAAGCGGGCCGCGGCCCGTTGGCCGGCCCTGTCGTGGCCGCTGCTGTCATTCTTGACGATCTCAATCCCATCGAGGGCCTGAACGATTCCAAGAAGCTCACGGCTGCGCGCCGCGAGGCACTCTATGACGAGATTCGTGCCAAGGCGCTGTGCTGCAGCATTGCCGAGGCCTCGGTCGAAGAGATTGATCGCCTGAACATCCTGCAGGCCACGCTGCTGGCCATGCGCCGCGCGGTGCTGGGCCTGCGCCTGAAGCCGGTGCTCGTGCTGGTGGATGGCAACCAGCTGCCCGTGCTGGATGTGCAGGCCGAGGCCATCGTCAAGGGGGACTCGCTGGTGCAGGCCATCTCGGCCGCCTCCATTCTGGCCAAGGTCACGCGCGACCGCTGGTGCGAACGGCTGCATGAGCAATATCCGGAATATGGCTTCGACGGCCACAAGGGCTACGGCACGGCGGCCCACCTTGCGGCGCTGCGCCTGCACGGTGCCTGCGAGGAGCACCGGCGAACCTTCGCGCCGGTGGCCCATGTCGTGAGCATTGCCCGCATGGCCGAGCCCCTGGCCGCTGCCCGCGTGGCAGCTGCGGCGCAGGGCGCGCAAGCCTTGCTGCTGTCAGCCTGATTGCCTTTGCCGTTTCTTTCTGCGCCCGTGGCGCGCTGTTCCCTTTGCCCGAAAGCCTCACCATGAGCCGACAACCCGCCGCCACATTGATCCAGTCCCGTGACAACGTCCTGGTCAAGGATTTGCGCAGGCTTGTCCAGGACAGTGGGGCCTATCGCAAGCAAGGGCGCGTCTGGCTGGAGGGGGACCATCTGTGCCGTGCCGCGCTGGCGCGTGGCATGCAGCCCTCCGTGGCCGTGGTGGCCGAATCCTTCTGGCCGCTGGTGCCGCTGGAATGGGTGCGGGGCGCAGGCAAGTGCGTGGTGCTGGCAGATGCCCTGTTTGCCGAAGTCAGCGGCCTGGAGTCCCCGGCGCGCATCGGTTTTCTGATGGACTGGCAGGCATCGGCGGTCATCCGTGCAGGCGTGGCCACGGTGGTGTTGGATCGCGTGCAGGACGCAGGCAACGTGGGCTCCATCCTGCGCAGTGCCGCTGCCTTCGGTTTCAGCCAGGTCGTGGCCCTGAAGGGCACGGCTGCGCTGTGGAGCCAGAAGGTGCTGCGCGCCGGCATGGGGGCGCATTTCGGTCTGCAACTGGTCGAGTCGGCCTCGCCCGAAGACCTGGATGCGCTTGGCTTGCCCCTGATCGTGACCAGCTCCCACCAGGGCGAGCTGATCCAAAATGCCGCGCTGCCCTGGCCTTGTGCCTGGGCCATGGGCCATGAAGGGCAGGGCGTTGGCGAGGCGCTGATGCAGCGGGCAGCGCAGCATGTGCGCATCGGCCAGCCAGGCGGTGAGGAGTCGCTGAACGTGGCTGCTGCAGCGGCGATATGCCTGCACGCAAGCAGCGTGAGTGCCGGCTCACGTCAAGGGTAATCCCGCCTCCTGTCAGGAGGCTGAAGCACGACCAGCCTATAATGGGCGGCTTTCAAGCATTCCACACTACGCCTAGCGACGCTTCCTCGCCACCCCCTGCAGACAAGCTATAACCCGCCCGGATCCGTCCGTGCGGCACGCTGGGCGTAACCGTAATTAGAACCGGAGAACCCAGTGCTTTTGTCTCTCAAGGGAGCATTCCCATCCGCCATCCTGGCGCTCGCAGACGGCACGGTCTTTGTTGGCAACTCGATCGGTGCGCAAGGCACCACGGTTGGTGAAGTCGTTTTCAACACGGCAATCACCGGCTACCAGGAAATCCTCACCGACCCCAGCTACTGCCAGCAGATCGTGACGCTCACGTATCCGCACATCGGCAACTACGGCGTCAACGCAGAGGATGTCGAGGCTGGCAAGGTCCATGCGGCGGGCCTGATCATCAAGAACCTTCCGCTGCTGGCCAGCAACTTCCGCAAGTCCGAGACCCTGCCCGACTACCTCACGCGCAGCGGCACGGTGGCGATTGCCAACATCGACACGCGCAAGCTCACACGGCTGCTGCGCGACAAGGGCGCACAAAACGGCGCCATCGTCGGTTTGGCCGCTGGCGAAGAAGTGACCCAGGCGCGCATCGACGAGGCACTGGCTGCGGCCAAGGCGGCCCCCAGCATGAAGGGCCTGGATCTGGCCCAGGTGGTGAGCGCAGCCCAGCAGTACGAATGGACGGAAACCGAGTGGAAGCTGGGCGAAGGCTACGGCCAGCAGCAGGCCCCGCGTTTCCATGTGGTGGCCTATGACTTCGGCGTGAAGTTCAACATCCTGCGCATGCTGGCCGAGCGCGGCTGCAAGCTGACCGTGGTGCCGGCCAAGACGCCCGCCAAGGATGTGCTGGCACTCAACCCCGACGGCGTTTTCCTGTCCAACGGCCCTGGCGACCCGGAGCCCTGCGACTACGCCATTGCCGCCACCAAGGAACTGGTGGAGTCCGGCAAGCCCGTCTTCGGCATCTGCCTGGGTCACCAGATCATGGCCCTGGCCGCCGGCGCCAAGACCTTCAAGATGGCCAACAGCCACCACGGCGCCAACCACCCCGTCAAGGACCTGGACAACGGCCGGGTCAGCATCACCAGCCAGAACCACGGTTTTGCCGTGGAGATGGAGTCCCTGCCCGACACGCTGCGCGCCACGCACATCAGCCTGTTCGACGGCACGCTGCAAGGCCTTGAGCACAAGGACAAGCCGGCGTTCTGCTTCCAGGGCCACCCCGAGGCTTCGCCCGGCCCGCACGATATCGCCTACCTGTTTGACCGCTTCACGGCGCTGATGGAGAAACACAAAAATGCCTAAGCGCACCGACCTCAAAAGCATTCTGATCATTGGCGCCGGTCCCATCGTCATCGGCCAGGCCTGCGAGTTTGACTACTCCGGCGTGCAGGCCTGCAAGGCGTTGCGCGAAGAGGGCTACAAGGTCATCTTGATCAACAGCAACCCTGCCACGATCATGACCGACCCGGCCACGGCCGACGTCACCTACATCGAGCCCATCACCTGGCAGACGGTCGAGAAGATCATCGCCAAGGAGCGTCCCGACGCCATCCTGCCGACCATGGGCGGCCAGACCGCGCTGAACTGCGCGCTGGACCTGTGGCGCAACGGCGTGCTGCACAAGTACAAGGTCGAGCTGATCGGCGCAACTCCCGAGGCCATCGACAAGGCCGAGGACCGCCTCAAGTTCAAGGATGCGATGACGCGCATCGGCCTGGGTTCGGCACGCTCGGGCATCGCCCATTCGATGGACGAAGCCTGGGCCGTGCAAAAGGAAATGGGCTTTCCCACCGTCATCCGCCCCAGCTTCACGCTGGGCGGCACGGGCGGCGGCATTGCCTACAACCCCGAAGAGTTCGAGACCATCTGCAAGCGCGGCCTGGAAGCGTCCCCGACCAATGAGCTGCTGATCGAGGAATCGCTGCTCGGCTGGAAGGAGTACGAGATGGAAGTCGTCCGCGACAAGGCGGACAACTGCATCATCATCTGCTCCATCGAGAACCTGGACCCCATGGGCGTGCACACCGGCGACTCGATCACCGTGGCACCCGCGCAGACGCTGACCGACAAGGAATACCAGATCATGCGCAACGCCTCGCTGGCGGTGCTGCGCGAGATCGGTGTGGACACGGGCGGCTCCAACGTGCAGTTCTCGGTGAACCCGAAGGACGGCCGCATGATCGTCATCGAGATGAACCCGCGCGTGTCGCGTTCCTCGGCGCTGGCCTCCAAGGCCACGGGCTTCCCCATCGCCAAGGTCGCTGCCAAGCTGGCCGTGGGCTACACGCTGGACGAACTCAAGAACGACATCACGGGCGGCAAGACGCCTGCGTCGTTCGAGCCCTCGATCGACTACGTGGTCACCAAGATCCCGCGTTTCGCGTTCGAGAAGTTCCCCGCTGCCGACAACCGCCTGACCACGCAGATGAAGTCCGTGGGCGAGGTCATGGCCATTGGCCGTACCTTCCAGGAGTCCTTCCAGAAGGCGCTGCGCGGCCTGGAAGTCGGCGTGGACGGCATGAACGAAAAGACCCAGGACCGCGAAATCCTCGAAAAGGAACTCGGCGAGCCAGGTCCGGACCGCATTTGGTATGTGGGCGATGCCTTCGCTGCCGGCTGGACGCTGGACGAGGTGCACAACATCACCAAGATCGACAAGTGGTTCCTCGTGCAGATCGAAGAGATCGTGAAGATCGAACTCGAGCTGGACCAGGTCTACGAGGAAAAGGGCGATGCCGCGCTGGCCGCACTGGATGCCACCACGCTGCGCACGCTCAAGCAAAAGGGCTTCTCCGACCGTCGCCTGGCCAAGCTGCTGCACAGCAATGAGAAGGCCGTGCGCGAAGCACGCAAGGCACTGGGCGTGCGCCCCGTGTTCAAGCGTGTGGACACCTGCGCTGCCGAGTTCGCCACCGACACGGCCTACATGTACTCCACCTATGACGAGGAGTGCGAAGCCGAGCCGACGAACAAGAAAAAGATCATGGTGCTGGGCGGTGGCCCGAACCGCATCGGCCAGGGCATCGAGTTCGACTACTGCTGCGTGCATGCTGCGCTCGCCATGCGCGAGGACGGCTATGAAACCATCATGGTCAACTGCAACCCCGAGACCGTGTCCACCGACTACGACACGTCGGACCGCCTGTACTTCGAGCCGCTGACGCTGGAAGACGTGCTCGAAGTCGTGGCTGTCGAGAAGCCTGTTGGCGTCATCGTGCAGTACGGCGGCCAGACGCCCCTGAAGCTTGCGCTGGGTCTTGAAAAGGAAGGCGTGCCCATCATCGGCACCACGCCCGACATGATCGACGCGGCCGAAGACCGCGAGCGCTTCCAGAAGCTGCTGCATGAGCTGGGCCTGCGCCAGCCGCCCAATGCCACGGCCCGTACCGAGCCCGAAGCGCTTGAAAAGGCGGCCGGCCTGGGTTACCCCCTGGTCGTGCGTCCCAGCTATGTGCTGGGCGGCCGTGCCATGGAAATCGTGCACGAGCAGCGCGACCTGGAGCGCTACATGCGCGAAGCCGTCAAGGTCAGCAACGACTCGCCCGTGCTGCTGGACCACTTCCTGTCCAACGCCATCGAGTGCGATGTGGACTGCGTGCGCGACCGCGAAGGCGCCGTCTTCATCGGCGGCGTGATGGAGCACATCGAGCAGGCTGGCGTGCATTCGGGCGATTCCGCCTGCTCGCTGCCGCCTTACTACCTCAAGCCCGAGACCGTGGCCGAGATCAAGCGCCAGACTGCCGCCATGGCCAACGCGCTGAGCGTGGTCGGCCTGATGAACGTGCAGTTCGCCATCAAGGAAACGGCTGACGGCGACGTGATCTACGTGCTGGAAGTCAACCCGCGCGCCTCGCGCACCGTGCCCTTCGTCTCCAAGGCCACCGGCATCCAGCTGGCCAAGGTGGCTGCGCGCTGCATGGCCGGCGACACGCTGGCCCAGCAGGGCATCACCAAGGAAGTCACGCCGCCGTACTTCAGCGTCAAGGAAGCCGTCTTCCCGTTCGTGAAGTTCCCTGGCGTGGACACCATCCTCGGCCCCGAGATGAAGTCCACCGGCGAAGTCATGGGCGTGGGCAAGACCTTTGGCGAAGCCTTCGTCAAGAGCCAGCTGGGCGCCGGCGTCACGCTGCCGACCCAGGGCAAGGTCTTCCTGACCGTGAAGAACGCCGACAAGCCGCGTGCCGTGGCCGTGGCCAAGGAGCTGGCTGCGATGGGCTTCGTGCTGTGCGCCACGCGCGGCACGGCAGCGGCCATCTCCGAGGCCGGCATCGAGGTGCAACTCGTCAACAAGGTGACCGAAGGCCGCCCCCACATCGTGGACATGATCAAGAACGGCGAGATCGCCATGGTCATCAACACGGTGGAGGAGCGCCGCAACGCCATCGCCGACTCGCGCGCCATCCGTACCAGCGCCCTGCTGGCGCGTGTGACCACCTTCACGACCATCTTCGGTGCAGAAGCTGCCGTCGAAGGCATGAAGTCCATGGGCAACATGGAAGTGCACTCGGTCCAGGAATTGCACGCCCAACTGCAGGCTGCCTGAGATCCTTCCATTGCCGCTGCGCCTGTTTTTTGATGGCGCGCAGCGAGCGGCACTGTCCGACAGTGCCGCCGGGTTATCCCACCATTTCGGGTGGGTAAACACGGCATAATGGAATGAATCATTCGATGAAACCGCCGCGCGGCAACGTGCGGCGGTTTGCTTTTGGGGTGCAGGTCCAGCCGCAAAGTCGCCGGCCCGCCTGTACCAAAGAAACCGCGCAGCGCGCGGCGTTCGCTGAACATGGAGACTTTTCAATGGCCACCATTCCCATCACCAAGCGCGGAGCCGAGAAGCTCAAGGACGAACTGCACCGCCTGAAAACCGTGGAGCGTCCCTCCATCATCCAGGCCATCGCCGAGGCACGTGCCCAGGGCGACCTGAGCGAAAACGCCGAATACGAGGCCGCCAAGGACCGCCAGGGCTTCATCGAAGGCCGCATTGCCGAGGTCGAGAGCAAGCTGTCGGCTGCCCAGATCATCGATCCCTCTTCCGTGGATGCCGGTGGCCGCGTGGTCTTCGGTGCAACGGTGGAGCTCGAGGATGAAGACAGCGGCGACACGGTCAAGTACCAGATCGTCGGCGAGGACGAGGCCGACCTCAAGCTGGGCCTGATCAACGTCTCCAGCCCCATCGCGCGCGCGCTGATCGGCAAGGAAGAGGGCGATACCGCCGTCGTGCAGGCGCCGGGCGGCGAGCGCCGCTATGAAGTGGTGTCGGTGCGCTACCTCTGATGCGTCAGCGCCTGTGCCTCGATCATTGAGGAAGGCCTAAGCCCATGAGCAACCTGTACGAACGCGTTCCCCTGCTGGCTGCTGCCCTGTGGTGGGGCAGCCTGTCGGCCATCGGTTTCATGGCCGTGCCCATGCTGTTCGCCCAATTGCCCACGCCGGCTGTCGCGGGCTTCATGGCAGCCAAGCTGTTTGCTGCGCAGACCTGGGTGTCCATCGCCTGCGCGGCCCTGCTGCTGGTCCTGTCTCGGCGCAACAAGGAGCCGGTCCTGCAGCCCTGGGCCAAGGCCTGTCTGGGCTTTGTGATCGCAGGCATGCTGCTGGCATTTCTGGTCCAGTACGGCGTGTCGCCGCGCATCGTTGCACGCGACAACCTCAAGCTGTGGCACGGCGTGGGCACGGTGATGTATGCGCTGCAGTGGCTGTGTGCGCTCGTCGTACTGTGGCGCATAGGCAGTCCGTCTCAAGCGAAAGCCGAGGCCACGGCCTGATCCCGGTCCTGCCGGTTCGGTGCCATGCCAAACGAAAACGCCCGCAAGCGCGGGCGTTTTTTTGTGGGTCGAACTGCTCACTCGTGCCAGTGCTCGGCCACCCAGGTGGCAGGCCGGATATAGCGAAAGCGCCGATTGCGCCGGCCGGCCAACGCGTCAGGCGGGTTGCATTCTCCGTGGAAGATCACCACGCGTGCACCATCCGGCACGAAGGGCGGCTTCCAGTAGTTCGTCGGCCATGCGGGAATGCAGTGGTACTTGAAGCTGGGGCACCAGGCCTGCGGCCAGTACTTGAGCTTGCCCTGCTTGTGCAGCATATCGGACAGGTAGGCCTGCTCGTTGCGGAAGCTGCTGCGGATCTCTTCGAAATGCGTGCGGAAGTAGTCCAGTACCTCGGGGTGGGCACCCAGCTCGAAGCGGTACACCGAGGAATTGCCCGTGATGCGCCAGGGACGCTTGTAGTCGTGGATGATCAGGAATTCGCCGGGCTCGGTGAAAAAATCGTCCAGCGGCCCGGTGATGACCACGTCCACGTCAAGAAACAGCGCCGTGCCGCGCAGGCCATGAAGGTCGGCACTGAAGGTGGCCAGCTTGTTCCAGCCGCGCTCGGGAATGCCGGCGGGCAGGTTCAGCGGCGGAATGGGCAGGCATTCAACTTCTTCACGAATCCCCACGCCGTCATCGGTCAGGCAGACAAGGCGAAAATCGCCCTTCAGATGCCGACGCACCATGGCGTAGAGCCTGTTGACATACTCCGGACCGTACTTCTTGCCCCACTTCATGCAGATCACGAAGCGCTGCTGCGCAGAGGGGGAGGCGGAGGGCGGTTGCGCGGCCTGGGCCACGCTGGCGGCATGGAATGCTACGGTCATGGATGCGGCGGACTCAGTCTGCCTGGCGCTTCTTGACCGACTTTTGCTTGGGCTTGGCGCGCTTGACCTGGCCGCCTGCCGTCAGGCGCTGGTTGCCCAGCACGCGGATCTGCTTGACCTCGGGTTTCTGGCCCGAGCGCTTGCTGAACTTGAGCAGCTTGACATCGCGAGGACCGGGCATGCGGTTCTCGTCGACGGCTTTTTCCTTTTCCGGCATGGGGCGCCAGAGCACCAGCAGCTTGCCGATGTGTTGAATGGGTGCAGCGCCAAGTTCGTCGCACAGCTGCAGATACATCTGCTCGCGTGCGGCGCGGTCGTCGTTGAAGACACGGACCTTGATCAGGCCATGTGCGTTAAGGCCGGCGTTGACCTCCTTTTGCACGGCAGCCGTCAGGCCGTCACCTCCGATGAGGACCACGGGGTCCAGGTGGTGTGCGTTGGCGCGGTGTTCCCGGCGCTCGGCGGGAGTCAATTGAATTTGGGGCATGGCCGTATTATCGAGGCTGAAAGAATCCAGCATGAAAGTCCAAACAAAAAGCAAGAAGGTCAACAAGGCTTGGCTCAACAGCCACGTCAACGATCCTTACGTCAAAGCCGCCCAGAAGGACGGCTACCGCGCTCGCGCGGCCTACAAACTCAAGGAGATAGACGAGCAGCTCAAGCTCATCCGGCCGGGTGCCACGGTGGTGGACCTGGGCTCTACGCCAGGAGCGTGGAGCCAGTATGTGCGCCGCTGTCTGTCGCCAGAAGGCGCGGCGGTGGGCGCGCTCAATGGCCGGATCATCTCGCTGGATCTGCTGCCCATGGAGCCTATCGAGGGCGTGCAGTTCATTCTGGGCGATTTCCGCGAGGAGCCGGTGCTGGCGCAGCTGCAGGAAGCGCTGGGCGGTGGCAAGGCCGATGTGGTGGTCTCCGACATGGCTCCCAACCTGTCGGGCAACGGTACGACGGATGCGGCGCGCATTGCGCTGCTGGTGGAGCTGGCGGTTGATTTTTCCATCCACCATATGAAACCTGAAGGGGCCTTGGTCGTGAAGCTCTTTCACGGCGGGGCCTACGACGACCTGGTAGCGCTGTTCCGGCAGACCTTCAAGGTGGTCAAGCCGATCAAGCCCAAGTCCTCGCGCGACAAGTCTTCGGAGACGTTTCTGGTGGGCATGGGGCTCAGGTAGCCCTGCACAGCCGCCCGGCGCGGCCCTGACGCGGGTCAAGACCGCATTCAAGCTATGGCTGCTATAGAGGGATATAGGCGACCAGCCAGCTTGAAACACCTAAAATGAACCGCAAATACGCTTCGAGCACGCTGGAAGTCGTTTTATCTGTATCCCCATTGGAGCCCCGCTTGAACAATCAGTGGTTTTCAAAAATTGCCGTCTGGCTGGTCATCGCCATGGTGCTGTTTACGGTGTTCAAACAATTTGACACCCGTGGCGGCGCCGGCGCGTCCCATGTCGGTTACTCCGAGTTCCTGGAAGAGGTGCGCAGCAACCGCATCAAGAGCGCCACCATCCAGGAAAGCCCCGGCGGCACCGAGATCGTGGCCACGACCAACGATGATCGCAAGGTGCGCACCACGGCCACCTACCTGGATCGTGGGCTCGTGGGCGATCTGATCAACAACAACGTCAAGTTCGACGTCAAGCCCCGCGAAGAAGGCTCGGTCCTCATGACCCTGCTCGTCAGCTGGGGCCCCATGCTGCTGTTGATCGGCGTGTGGGTGTACTTCATGCGCCAGATGCAGGGCGGCGGCAAGGGCGGTGCTTTCAGCTTCGGCAAGAGCAAGGCGCGCATGCTGGACGAGAACAACAACACCGTGACCTTTGCCGACGTTGCAGGCTGCGACGAAGCCAAGGAAGAGGTCAAGGAAGTCGTGGACTTCCTCAAGGACCCCAACAAGTTCCAGAAGCTCGGCGGCCGCATTCCGCGTGGCCTGCTGCTGGTCGGGCCTCCGGGTACCGGCAAGACGCTGCTGGCCAAGTCCATCGCTGGTGAAGCCAAGGTTCCGTTCTTCAGCATCTCGGGCTCCGACTTCGTGGAAATGTTCGTCGGCGTGGGCGCTGCCCGTGTGCGCGACATGTTCGAGAACGCCAAGAAGAACGCACCCTGCATCATCTTCATCGATGAAATCGACGCCGTGGGCCGCCAGCGCGGCGCAGGCCTGGGCGGTGGCAACGATGAGCGTGAACAGACCCTGAACCAGATGCTGGTCGAGATGGACGGCTTCGAAACCAACCTCGGCGTGATCGTCGTGGCTGCGACCAACCGTCCCGACATCCTGGATGCGGCGCTGCTGCGCCCCGGCCGTTTCGACCGCCAGGTGTACGTGACGCTGCCCGACATCCGCGGCCGCGAGCAGATCCTCAATGTGCACATGCGCAAGATCCCTGTCGGCCAGGACGTGAATCCGGGCGTGATCGCCCGCGGCACGCCCGGCATGTCGGGTGCCGATCTGGCCAACCTCTGCAACGAAGCAGCCCTGATGGCCGCGCGCCGCAATGCGCGTACCGTCGAGATGCAGGATTTCGAGAAGGCCAAGGACAAGATCATCATGGGCCCCGAGCGCAAGAGCATGGTCATGCCCGAGGAAGAGCGCCGCAACACGGCCTACCACGAGGCGGGCCATGCACTGATCGGCAAGCTGCTGCCCAAGTGCGATCCCGTGCACAAGGTCACCATCATCCCGCGCGGCCGTGCGCTGGGCGTGACGATGAGCCTGCCCGAGAAGGACCGCTACTCCTACGACAAGGAGTTCATGCTCAACCAGATCGCCATGCTGTTCGGTGGACGCATTGCCGAAGAAGTGTTCATGAACCAGATGACCACGGGCGCGAGCAACGACTTCGAGCGGGCCACGCAGATCGCACGCGACATGGTCACACGCTACGGCATGACCGACGCGCTGGGTCCCATGGTCTATGCGGAGCAGGAAGGCGAGCCTTTCCTGGGCCGCTCGATGAGCAAGACCAACAGCATGAGCGAGCAGACGATGCAGAAGGTGGACCAGGAGGTTCGCCGCATCATCGACGAGCAGTACGGACTGGCGCGCAAGCTGATCGAGGACAACTCCGACAAGATGCATGCCATGGCCAAGGCCATGCTCGACTGGGAAACCATCGACGCCGAGCAACTCGATGACATCATGGCCGGCCGCGAGCCGCGTCCTCCCAAGGACTGGGTGCCGCGCAACCCGCCGTCGTCCGACGGTGGCAACTCGTCCGGCGGCACGCCGGCAGTGGATGCCGACCCTGCGCCCACCACGGCCTGATCTGCTTGCCGCAGAATCTGCCAATCCCATGCAAAGGGCCCCGAGGGGCCCTTTTGCTTTGCTTGCAGGATGTGTTCAATCGCCCACAGCGGTGGCCGAGCGAGGGGCCCGGTCCGGCAAGCGCCTACCTTCAGGAAATCCCATGCCGCATCAATGGCAGACTTCGCGCTTTGTTCTAGACCTTCAGCGTCCACTGGTCATGGGCATCGTCAATGTGACGCCCGACTCGTTTTCCGACGGGGGGCGGCACAACACGGTGGAGCGGGCCTTGCGGCATGCAGAGCAGCTGATCGGTGAGGGCGCGCACATCCTCGACATCGGCGGCGAGTCCACCAGGCCCGGATCGCCGGCCGTGCCGCTGGACGAGGAGTTGCGGCGCGTGCTGCCCGTGGTGCAGGGCGCGGTGCAACTGGGCGTGCCGGTCTCCGTCGATACCTACAAGCCCGAGGTCATGCAGGCCGTGCTGGATCTGGGGGCCGACATCGTCAACGACATCTGGGCGCTGCGCCAGCCGGGCGCGCAGCAGGTGGTGGCCGCGCACCCGAGCTGCGGCATCTGTCTCATGCACATGCATGGCACGCCACAGGACATGCAGACCACGCCCATGCAAGGCGATGCCGTGCCCGCCGTGCGTGATTTCCTGCAGGCGCACACCGATGCCCTGCTGGCCCGGGGCGTGGCGCGCGAGCGCATTGTCTGGGACTACGGCATCGGCTTCGGCAAAAGCGTGGCACAGAATTTTTCGCTGCTTGCGCGCCAGCAGGAATTGCTGGGCCTAGACTTCCCGCTGCTGGCAGGCTGGTCGCGCAAGGGCTCGCTCGGGCAGGTCAGTGGCCTTGCGCAGGGCCAGCGCATGGTGCCCAGTGTGGCGGCGGCGCTGCTGGCGGTGGAGCGGGGCGCGCGCGTGGTGCGCGTGCACGACGTGGCCGATACGGTGGCGGCATTGACGGTCTGGCAGACCATGCACGACAACAACTGAACAACAAAGGAGCACTATGGCACGCACATATTTTGGTACCGATGGAATTCGCGGCCTGGTGGGCCGCTCGCCCATCACCCCCGACTTCGCGCTGCGCCTGGCGCACGCCGTGGGCCGTGTGCTGCGGCGCAAGGAAGCCCGCCCGATGGTGCTGATCGGCAAGGACACCCGGATCTCGGGCTACATGCTGGAAAGTGCCCTGGAGTCCGGCTTCAACTCGGCCGGCGTGGACGTGATGCTGCTCGGTCCCCTGCCCACCCCGGGCGTGGCCTACCTGACGCGCGCCCAGCGCGCCAGCCTGGGCGTGGTCATCAGCGCCAGCCACAACCCTTACTACGACAACGGCATCAAGTTCTTCAGCGCACAGGGCACCAAGCTGCCCGATGCCTGGGAGGAAGAGGTCGAGCAGGCCTTGACCGAAGATCCCGTGTGGGCCGACTCTGCCGCTCTGGGCAAGGCCCGGCGCCTTGAAGACGCGGCAGGGCGCTACATCGAGTTCTGCAAGAGCACCTTTGACCACGCGCTCACGCTCAAGGGCGTGAAGATCGTCGTCGATGCGGCCCATGGCGCGGCCTATCAGATCGCACCCAAGGTCTTCCATGAACTGGGAGCCGATGTGGTGGCCATAGGCTGTGCGCCCGATGGACTGAACATCAACGAAGACGTGGGTGCCACGCACCCCGAGGCTCTGGTGCTGGCCGTGCGCGCCAACAAGGCCGATTTCGGCGTGGCGCTGGATGGCGATGCCGACCGGCTGCTGCTGGTCGATGCGGCAGGGCGGCTCTACAACGGCGACGAACTGCTGTATCTGCTGGCAGCCGACCGGCTGGCGCGCGGCGAGGCCGTGCCGGGCGCCGTGGGCACGCTGATGACCAATATGGCCGTGGAGGTGGCGCTGAAGTCCCAGGGCGTGGGCTTTGTGCGTGCCAAGGTCGGCGACCGCTATGTGCTGGAAGAGCTGCACCGCCAGGGCTGGACCCTGGGCGGTGAGGGCTCGGGCCATTTGCTGGCGCTGGACAAGCACACCACGGGCGACGGCCTGGTCAGCGCACTGCAGGTGCTGCAGGCCTGCGTGCGCTCGGGCAAGAGCCTGTCGCAGTGGCTGTCGTCCGTGCAGCTGTTTCCCCAGGTGCTGCTCAACGTGCGGCTGCAGCCGGGCCAGGACTGGAAGCGCAACACCCAATTGGAAGAGGCCACCGAGGCCGTCCAGGCCGAGCTGGGAGATACGGGGCGTGTGCTCATCCGAGCCAGCGGCACCGAGCCTTTGCTGCGCGTGATGGTGGAGGCGCGCGATGGCGATCAGGCCAGCCGCTGTGCCGAGCGCCTGGCCAGCGTGGCCAAGAATTCGCCGGTTGCCTGAGCGGTTGCACGCTCCTGTGCATGGAAGGCCGAGGCTTCATGCCCCGGCTTTTTTTTCGTCTGGATTCCGGTGCGCGAGGTGATGCGATGCGCGCGGCGATGCGGCCCGGTCAGCCCTGGCTGCGCAAGAAGGACTCCAGCGCCTCTGGTGCCAGCGGGCGGCTGAAATGGTAGCCCTGGGCCTCATCGCAGCCTTGCTCGCGCAGGAACTCCAGCTGTGCCTCGGTCTCCACGCCCTCGGCCGTGGTCTGCATGCCCAGGGCCTGGGCCATGCGGATGATGGCGCTGACAATGGCGCGGTCGTTGCTGTCGTGGTCCAGGTCCTGGATGAAGGACTGGTCGATCTTGAGCTTGTAGATCTGAAAGCGCTTGAGCTGGCTCAGGGATGAATAGCCGGTGCCGAAGTCATCCATGGCCAGGCGCACGCCGTGCTCGCGCAGCCGGTCCATGGTGGCTGTCGCCTGGCGCGGATCATGGATGGCCACGCCCTCGGTCAGCTCCAGCTCCAGAGAATCGGCCGGCAGGTCGCTGTCGAGCAGGATGCGGTTGATGATCTCGGGCAGTTGCTGCTGATGGAACTGGATGGCCGAAAGATTCACGGCCACCTTCAGGTCGCAAAGGCCCGCATTGCGCCAGACCTGCAACTGCTGCATGGCGCTGCGCAGCACCCATTCGCCGATCTGCAGGATCTGGCCGCTGTCCTCGGCCACGGGAATGAACTCGGCCGGCGAGACCGAGCCCAGTTCCGGGTGCTCCCAGCGCAGCAGCGCCTCGACGCTGCGCACACGGCCCGTGCTCAGCGTGATCTGCGGCTGATAGTGCAGATACAGCTGATTGCGCTCCAGCGCCCGGCGCAGCGCATTCTCCAGCTGCAGGGCTCGCAGGGACTGGGCCTGCATCTGCGGAGTGAAGAAGCGGTAGGTGTTGCGGCCGGCCTGCTTGGCGTGGTACATGGCCGCATCGGCGGCCTGGGTCAGCGAGTCGATGTCGTGGCCGTCGCGCGGGTACAGCGCAATGCCCATGGACGGCGCAATGGTCAGCTCATGGCGGTCGATCTGGTAGGCCTGGCGCGACGCCTCCTGCAGCTTGCCGGCCACGCGGGCCGCACCCTGGGCATTGGCGCCGGGCAGCAGCAGCACGAATTCGTCGCCGCCGATGCGGGCCACCGTATCGCGGTCGCGCACGACGGCACGCAGGCGGCGGGCAATCTCCACCAGCAGGGCATCGCCCACGCGATGGCCCAGCGAATCATTGACATGCTTGAAGTGGTCCAGGTCCAGGAACATCACGGCCAGCGGCGTGTCGTTGGCCTTGGCCAGCTCGATGGCGCGGGCACTGCGCTCGGCCAGCAGCGTGCGGTTGGGCAGGCCGGTGAGCGCGTCGTAGTGCGCCATCCAGTAGATGCGTTCCTGGTCCAGCTTGCGGTCGGCAATCTCCCGGTGCAGGTTCTCCACCGTGGCGCTGAGTTCGCGTGTGCGGTCGCGCACCTGCTGCTCCAGCAGTTCGTGGGCCTGGCTCAGGGCCTGCTGGGCTCGCAGGCGGTCGTCGATATCGCTCACGATCCAGATCGATCCCTCGCGCGCATCGCCCGGATTGATGAGCCGCCCTGTGAGCTCTCCCCAGAACAGGCTGCCGTCCTTGCGGCGCAGGCGGCGCTGCGTGCGAAAGGACAGGCCGGCGCTCAGCGTGCGGTAGGCCTCGCGTCCCAGGCTGCGCAGCTCATCACGGCTGGGATGCAGGTGTTCGCTGTTGATGCCCACCAGCGCATGCTCGCCCGCGTAGCCGAAGATGTCTGCGTAGCACTGGTTGCAGCGGACGATGACGCGTTGGCGAATGAAGACGATGCCGACGCCGGCATTGTCGAGCAGGGCCTGCTGCTCGCGCAGGCTGCGTTGCAAGGACGCCGCCATCATCGAAGACGGACGTTCGAGTACAGGGTCGTACGCAATCGTCGGCGCGGACATGGCGAAGCGGTGGGGCGGTAATGAAGGGAGGGTGGGAAGCTTACAAAGTGTAGCACTTGTGCGGAAAACACTCTATCGGCCTTCCCTGACGCAAGCAGGGCCTGGGCCGTCATGGGCCGTCATGGGCCGGGTGCAACTTGCCTGCGCCTGTGTTTTCCGGAGGCTTCGGCATCCAGCCGATCGGCCAGCTCATACAGCACGCCATGCCGCAGGGCGCCATGCGTCACGCGCATGCGCTCGATGCCCAGGCTGGAGAAGATCGCCCGCATCACGCTCATGCCGCCGCCGATCATGGGACGCAGTTCTTCCTTGAGCCCGTCCATGTTCACGCGGCTGACATGCCCTGCACGCAGCAACTGCGCCTGCAGCCAGTCCAGTCCCTGCCGCGTGATCCAGCCGGCCGTGCCATCGGGTGCATGTGCCAGCACCTTGACGATGGCACCGGCCGTGCCGGAGGACCCATAGGCATGGCTCCACTGCCCGGCGGCAAACCGCGCGGCTTCGGGCGCAATGATGTCGGCCACCGCCGCTTCGGCCTGGGACAGTGCCTGGGCCGACAGCTCTCCATCGGGAAAGTGGCGCAATGCCCAGGTCACGCTGCCGAAGGCGAAGGAGCGTGCCTGCAGCACCTGCCGCTGCTGGCCAAGGCACAGCTCGGTCGATCGGCCACCGATGTCCACCACCAGCCGCCGCTGGGGACCGGGCGGCAGCAACTGGGCAACGCCACGATAGATCAGGCGCGCTTCTTCCTCGCCGTCGATGACTTCGATGGCGCAGCCCAGGATGCGCTGGCCTTCGTCCAGGAAGACCTGGCGGTTCGATGCCTCTCTCAGCGTCTGCGTGGCCACGGCACGAACGCGGTGGCGGGGCAGGTCGCCCAGCACCTGCGCATAGCGCTCCAGGCAGGCCCAGCCACGCTGCATGGCCTCCAGGCTCAGGGCTCCCTGTGCGTCCAGGGCGCTGCCCAGGCGTATGGCTTCCTTGCGGTGGCTGAACAGCTGTACCTTTGCGCCGTCGCTGCGGGCCATGGCCAGCAGGCAGCTGTTGGAGCCAATGTCGATGGCGGCCAGGCGGCTTTCGGGGGGATTGGAAGAGGGCATGCGCGAAAGGCGGACGACGACACGGCTGCGGCAGGTTTGCAGCAGCCAACGCCATCCAGGGGGATGGCAGTGAGCTTAGCACCCTGGCGATACAGCGCGGCCCTCGTGGCTGCGTGACCTCGTCATGACCTTTGCATGACAGCGCCAGCGCAGCCCTTCATTGCCGGAAGTCGCTTGTATGACAGGTGTCATGCGTGGATGGGATCTATGTCATGAACATGTCACAAACCCGGGGCAGACTGCCCGAATCCCCGGTCCACGGGGTGACTACCGGGTCCTGCACAGGCCGGGCCCCTGCATCCATGCCCCAGACATTCACGCCGATTCCCGCCAGCGCCTCTGCCGCGCCTGCCGAGCCAGAACATGAACAGGGGCTGCGCACCATGCCCGCAGGGCCGGCCTCGCTGGGCATGGCCCGAGAGACAGCGCCCATACCCGTCTCTGCACCCTTGAATGTCCCGATGATGCCCCTGGCCAAAAGCCTTTCCACCGCCCTGCTGGAATTGCAGGGCCAGGCGATGCCAGCGTCTGCCCCGGTCTCTGCTGCGGGGCTGGTCGCCGCGGCATACACTGGCCTGTACGCCACAGCCGAAAGCGGTGAAGTGCAACAGCAACAGCAGCAGCAACAACAGTTTCTGGACCGCGACCATTGCATCCTGGCGTTCAACGAACGCGTGCTGGACTGGGCTGTGCGCGAGGATGTGCCGCTGCTGGAGCGGCTGCGCTACCTGTGCATCGTCTCTTCCAATCTCGACGAATGGTTCGAGGTGCGCTGCGCCCCCCATGTGACGGCGGCCAAGGCCGGCGACGCCAAGGGCCTGTATACGCTGCAGAGCTTTCGCTCGCTGATGGACAAGGCGCATGAGCTGGTATTGCGCCAGTACACGCTGTACAACCAATCGCTGATTCCTGCCTTTGCGGGGCAGGGCATACGCGTGGTCTCCCATGGCGAGCGCAGCAGCGCCCAGCGCAAATGGGTGCGCGAATACTTTCTGCGCGAAGTCCAGCCCCTGCTCATGCCGGTGGGCCTGGACCCATCCCATCCATTTCCCCAGGTGGCCAACAAGGCGCTGAACTTCATCGTGCGCCTCAAGGGTGTAGATGCCTTTGGCCGCGCCAACGAGGTGGCCATCGTCAAGGTTCCGCGCGCCTTGCCTCGCCTGGTGCGCCTGCCGGAGAAGATCGCGGGCAAGCAGCGCCTGTTCGTGAGCATCTCCAGCATCGTGCGCGCCCATCTGGTCGAGCTGTTCCCGGGGCGTGAGGTGGCGGAGTTCGCGCAATTCCGTGTCACGCGCCATTCGGACCTGGCGGTGGATGAGGACGATGTCAGCGACCTGCGCATGGCGCTGCGCCAGGGTCTGCACCACCGACACTACGGCCAGGCCGTGCGGCTGGAGGTGTCCTTTGCCTGCTCGCCCATGTTGTCCGACCTGCTGCTGGGCCAGTTCGGCCTGCCGACCGAGGCACTGTTCCGCGTCAAGGGGCCCGTGAACCTGGTGCGCCAGTCGCAGCTGGTCGATCTGGTCGATGACCCCGCGCTGCTGTTCCCGCCGTGGCGTCCGGCATGGCCGCGCCAGCTGCAGCCGGGCCGCTCGGTGATGGCCCAGATCCGCAAGCGTGCTGTGCTGATCCACCAGCCTTTCGAGAGCTTCGACGGCGTGCTGGAGCTGCTGCGCGAGGCCGTCAACGACCCCGAGGTGCTGGCCATCAAGCAGACCATATACCGCACCGGGTCCGACTCCGAAATCATGCAGTTGCTGGCCGAGGCCGTGCGCCGCGGCAAGGAGGTGCTGGCCGTGCTGGAGCTCAAGGCCCGCTTTGACGAAGAGGCCAACATCAACTCCGCCGAGAAGCTGGAGGCCCTGGGTGCCCAGGTGGTCTACGGCGTGCTGGGCCTGAAGACGCACGCCAAGATGCTGCTGATCACGCGCCGCGAAAAGCGCAGCGGGCAGCTCAAGCGCTATGGACACCTGTCCACCGGCAATTACAACGTGCGCACGGCGCGCCTGTACACGGACATCAGCCAGCTGACCTGCGATGCGCAGATCACGGCCGATATGGATGCCGTGTTCAGCCACCTGTCCAGTCACAACCGCCTGCCCAAGCTGCACCAGCTGGTGATTGCGCCGTTCCAGCTGCACGACCGCATGCTGGCGCTGATCAACCAGGTGGGCGAGGCGGCGCAGCGCGGCGAAGAGGCGCGCATCGTGCTCAAGATGAATGCGCTGACCGATGAGCTGCTCATGCAGGCCCTGGTGCGTGCCGGCCAGCAGGGCGCGCGCATCGATCTCATCGTGCGCAGTGCCTGCATGCTGCCGCCGCAGCGCAAGGGCTGGACCGACAACATCCGCGTGCGCTCCATCATCGGCCGTTTCCTGGAGCACTCGCGCGTCTTCTACTTTGCCTGGGGCAAGCAGCAGGAGCTGCTGCTGTCCAGCGCCGACTGGATGAACCGCAACATGATGCGCCGGGTGGAACTGGCCTGGCCCGTGCGCGACCCCGTGCTGCGCCAGCAGGTGATAGACGAATGCCTGGTCGCTGGCCTGTATGACAACCGCGATGCCTGGACCCTGGAGGCCAATGGTGCCTACCAGCGTGCACCCTATCCGACCACGGGCCTGGGTGCGCAGTGCGCCTTGATGGAGCGCTACGGGCCCCAGGTCTGAGCTGCGTCACGGCCGGCGGGCCGGCCGCCCCGCGCCATCCCGGCGCAAGCCGAAGCGGGTGGCCGTGCTCAGTGCAGATGCAGCTGCAAGGTCCAGGGCGTCTTCTGCCAGGCCACGGCCTCGGTGCGCAGCAACTGGGCGGACTGGGGATAGCTTTTGGCCCAGCCTTCCGGCACGGTCAGGTGAAAGACGCTGTCCGAGCGATGCAGGCGCATGCCCTGCAGATCGGGGTCACGCCGGGCATGGCACAGCTGCACGGCCAGCCGCAGTGCGAGCAAGGGCCAGGCCACGGCCTGGTCCTCGATGGCGGCTTCCAGCTTGCGCAGCTTGCCCTGGTGGCCGAGCACGAGCTGGGTGATGCGCGCGCGCAGCTCCACAGGCCATGTCGCGGCACCGCAGTGCTCGGTGATGTAGGCGCCGTGCCGGTGGTAGGCGCTCAGGGAGATGCGCATGCCGATCTCGTGCAGGCTGGCGGCCGTGTCCAGTGCATGCGTGGACAGGGCATCGGGCGGTTGTTGTGCGTGCAGCGATTGCCAGGCCCAGCGTGCCACCTTGCGCACGCGCAGCGCATGCGGGACGTCAATGCCGAAGTCCTGCTGCAGCGCGGCAATTTCGGCTGCCTCGCGGTCGGCGGGGGGCTCGTGCTCCAGCAGGTCGTGCAAAACGCCCTGGCGCAGCGCGCCCTGGGCGACTTCCAGTTCATTGATGCCCAGCAGGCCCAGGGCCGCAATCAGGATGCTCAGGCCTCCGGCGATGACGGCGCGGCGGTCTTCCTTGAGTCCGGCCAGCCGGATGCGGTCCACATGGCCGGCCTCCATCAGCTGCTCATGCAGCCAGCGCAGGCTGTCGGGCGTGATCAGCCCGCCGGAATATCCGTTGGCAGCCAGGATGTCGCCCACGGCGTTGGCCGTGCCTGACGAGGCATAGGCGCAGTCCCATGCAGTGGCCGGGTAGGCCGAGACGGTCTGGGTGAGGGCCGCCTGCGCGGCCTTGATGGCGGCCGAGAAATGTGCGCGCGACAGCGTGCCTTCGCCAAAGAACTGCGTGCTCCAGGCGACGCTGCCTATGGGGTAGGAGGCCACCTGACGCGCCTCGCCATGCTGGCCGATGATGACTTCGGTCGAGCGGCCGCCAATGTCCACCACCAGGCGCCGCTGCTGCGAGGGTGGCAACAGGCTGGAGACGCCGCGATAGATCAGCCGGGCCTCTTCCTCGCCCGAGATGACCTCGATGGGAAAGCCCAGCAGGGCGCTGCCGCGTGCGATGAAGACATCGCGGTTGCGGGCCTCCCGCAGGGTTTGTGTGGCCACGGCGCGGACCTGGTCGGCAGGAAAGCCGGCCAGGCGCTCGCCAAAGCGTGCCAGGCAGTCCCAGCCGCGTTGCATGGCCTCGTCGGTCAGCTCATGGTGCTCGTTGAGCCCATTGCCCTGGCGCACGGTCTCCTTGAGATATTCCACGCGCTCTATGCGCTGGTGGCTGCCGACGCGGCCTATTTCTAGGCGAAAGCTGTTGGATCCGAGGTCAACGGCGGCGAGCAGGGATTCTGGTGCCATGAAAGAAACGCCAATCAAGATTCGTCGAGCAGGAGTGCGCAGCGGTGCCGGGTGGCAGGGCTGCGCTTGTCTGGTGCCGGCTCGTGCGAGGCACAAGACTAAGACGGAATTGTGACACCGCGATGACCCGGGTCTTACAGACTATGGCCCAGCATTTGTGACGCCTTTTCTTCGTGTCATATCAATGTCACAAAGCCTTCTTACAGTCCAGCCATCGCATCTTTCAACCCCTAAGAGGTCTGTACATGAAGTTGTCTGTGATTCACATTCTGGTGGCTGGTGCTCTGTCTGCGGGCGGTATGGGCCAGGCCCTGGCCCAGCAGGAAGCCACCGGCGCCGGCGCCAGCTTCCCTGCGCCGCTGTACTCGAAGTGGGCCGCCGATTACCACAAGGCCACCGGCGTGAAGATCAACTACCAGTCCGTGGGCTCCAGCGCCGGCATCAAGCAGATCGAAGCCAAGACCGTGGACTTCGGTGCTTCGGACGAGCCGCTCAAGGACGACGAACTGGCCAAGAAGGGCCTGGTGCAATTCCCCACCGTGATCGGCGGCATCGTGCCCGTGGTCAATATCAAGGGCATCCAGCCCGGCCAGCTCAAGCTGACCGGCCAGGTGCTGGGCGACATCTACCTGGGCAAGATCACCAAGTGGAACGACGAGGCCATCAAGGCCCTGAACCCCGGCGTGACCCTGCCTGACGCCACCATCGCTCCCGTGCGCCGTGCTGACGGCTCGGGCACCACCTTCGGCTTCACGAACTACCTGTCCAAGGTCAATGCCGAGTGGAAGGAAAAGGTTGGCGAGGGCAAGGCCGTGAACTGGCCCACGGGTGCCGGCGGCAAGGGCAATGAAGGCGTGGCCGCCTTCGTGGGCCGCCTGCCCAACTCCATCGGCTACGTCGAGTACGCCTATGTCAAGCAAAACAAGCTGACCTACACGCAGCTGCAGACCGCTGGCGGCGCCTTCGTGTCGCCCGACGACGCCACCTTCAAGGCCGCTGCCGCCGGTGCCGACTGGGCCAAGAGCTTCTACCAGATCCTGACCAACCAGCCCGGCAAGGATGCATGGCCCATCACCTCGGCCACGTTCATCATCATGCACAAGGCCCAGGACAAGCCCGCACAGGCCGCTGCCTCGCTGAAGTTCTTCGAGTGGGCCTACAAGTCCGGCGACAAGACCGCCACCGACCTGGACTACGTGCCCATGCCTGACGCCGTCAAGAACGTGATCTTCCAATCCTGGGGTCAAGTCAAGGACGCCTCGGGTACCGCGATTTCCCTGAAGTAAACCCTGAAAAGGGGCCGTGGCGCACCGCCGGCAGGTGCATCATGGCCCCCCTGATCTCCCCACAAACCGCGAATAAAGGCGCCTCACGTGTCCACAACGTCGCCCTCGAACTCGCTGGCCGCCTCTGCACAGGCTTCCCAGCGACGCACACCTTCTCCGCTACGCCCCCCGATGCTGTCGGGGCGCGTGGCGGATCGCTTGTTTGGCGCTCTCGCGCGTCTGGCCGCGCTGCTGACGCTGGGCCTGCTGCTGGCCATCCTGGCTTCGCTGCTGGTCGGCGCCTGGCCCGCCATCTATGAATACGGCCTGAGCTTTCTGGGCCGCAGCGTCTGGGACCCCGTTCGCAACGAATATGGCGGCCTGGTCATGATTTACGGCACGCTGGCCACCTCGGCCATCGCGTTGCTGATTGCGGTGCCCGTGAGCTTTGGCATCGCCCTGTTCCTCACCGAGCTGTCGCCCGCCTGGCTCAAGCGCCCGCTGGGCACCGCCGTCGAGCTGCTGGCTGCCGTGCCCTCCATCGTCTACGGCATGTGGGGCCTGATGGTCTTCGGTCCCGTGCTCTCCACCTATGTGCAGCAACCGCTGCAAAAGCTGTTTCAGGGCGTTCCTTATCTGGAAGCCTTCGTGTCCGGCCCGCCCGTGGGCATCGGCATCCTGTCGGCCGGCATCATCCTGGCCATCATGATCATCCCCTTCATCGCCTCGGTGATGCGCGACGTGTTCGAAGTCACGCCGGCCCTGCTCAAGGAGTCTGCCTACGGCCTGGGCTCCACGACCTGGGAAGTGGTCTGGAAGGTCGTGCTGCCCTACACCAAGACCGGCGTGCTCGGTGGCGTGATGCTGGGTCTGGGCCGTGCGCTGGGCGAGACCATGGCCGTCACCTTCGTGATCGGCAACATGAACCAGCTCAACTCTCTGTCGGTCTTCGAGGCTGCCAACAGCATCACTTCGGCGCTGGCCAACGAGTTTGCCGAAGCGGGCGAAGGCCTGCACCAGGCTTCGCTGATCTATCTGGGCCTGGTGCTGTTCTTCATCACCTTCGTGGTGCTGGCCTGCTCCAAGGTGCTGCTCAACCGTCTGCAGAAGAATGAAGGAGCCCGCTCGTGAGCAGCACCTCCACCAAGATGATCAATGCGGCCGAACTGACGCGTGTGCGCCAGGCCAAGTACGCCAAGCGCAAGCGCGTGAACCAGGTGGCGCTGACCCTGTCGCTGGCTGCCATGGCCTTCGGCGTGTTCTGGCTGGTCTGGATCCTGTGGGAAACCATCACGCTGGGTATCGGCGGCCTGAGCCTGGCGCTGTTCAGCGAAATGACGCCTCCGCCCAATGAGGCGGGCGGCATTGCCAACGCCATCTTCGGCTCGCTGATCATGGTGGCCCTGGCCACCTTCGTCGGCACGCCCATCGGCGTGATGGCCGGTGTCTACCTGGCCGAATACGATGCGCGCGGCTGGCTGGCCAATACCACGCGCTTCGTCAACGACATCCTGCTGTCGGCACCTTCCATCGTGATCGGCCTGTTCGTCTACACCGTGGTCGTGGCGCGCTTCAAGAGCTTTTCCGGCTATGCGGGTGTGGTGGCGCTGGCGCTGATCGTGATTCCCGTGGTCATCCGCACCACCGAGAACATGCTGGTGCTGGTGCCTGCCAGCCTGCGCGAAGCGGCCTATGCACTGGGCACGCCCAAGTGGAAGGTCATCATCATGGTGACGCTGCGTGCAGCGCGTGCCGGCGTGATCACCGGCGTGCTGCTGGCCGTGGCCCGCATTGCCGGGGAAACCGCTCCGCTGCTGTTCACGGCGCTGAACAACCAGTTCTGGAATGCCGACCTGTCCAAGCCCATGGCCAGCCTGCCGGTGACGATCTTCAAGTTCGCGATGAGCCCTTACGAGAATTGGCAGCAACTGGCCTGGGCCGGCGTGTTCCTGATCACCGTGGCGGTGCTCGGTCTCAATATCCTGGCGCGGTTCCTGACCCGCCAGAAGTAATGCAGCAATAAGCAATCAACAAGGACAAGGATCACGCAATGACTGCGACCTCTTCCACCGCGCTGAACTCCTCCAAGCTGACGGTTCGCGACCTGAACTTCTACTACGGCAAGTTCCACGCCCTCAAGGGCATCAACCTGGACATCCCCGAAAAGAAGGTCACGGCCTTCATCGGCCCGTCGGGCTGTGGCAAGTCCACGCTGCTGCGCACCTTCAACCGCATGTTCGAGCTGTACCCCGAGCAGCGCGCCGAAGGCCAGATCATGCTGGACGGCGAGAACCTGCTGACCAGCAAGCAGGACGTGGCGCTGATCCGCGCCAAGGTGGGCATGGTCTTCCAGAAGCCCACGCCGTTTCCCATGTCCATCTACGACAACATCGCCTTCGGCGTGAAGCTGTTTGAAAACCTCAGCTCCTCCGACATGGACGACCGTGTGGAATGGGCACTGCGCAAGGCGGCGCTGTGGGGCGAGGTCAAGGACAAGCTGCAGCAAAGCGGCTCGGGCCTGTCCGGCGGCCAGCAGCAGCGCCTGTGCATCGCGCGCGGCATTGCCATCAAGCCCGAAGTGCTGCTGCTCGACGAGCCCTGCTCGGCCCTGGACCCGATCTCCACGGCCAAGATCGAGGAGCTGATTGCCGAGCTGAAGAACGACTACACCGTCGTCATCGTGACGCACAACATGCAGCAGGCAGCGCGCTGCAGCGACTACACGGCCTACATGTACCTGGGCGATCTGGTGGAATTCGGAGACACCGAGCAGATGTTCTTCAAGCCCCAGCGCAAGGAAACGGAAGACTACATCACAGGCCGCTTCGGCTGAGCAGGAGCAATCGATGAACGAAAAACACCTTTCCAGCCAGTTCGACAGCGAACTCAACCGCGTCTCTGCGCGCGTCATGGAGCTCGGCGGCCTGGTCGAGTCCCAGATCCGCCAGGCGGTCTATGCGCTGTCGCGCTTCAGCATCGAGGCCGTGGAGCAGGTCGATGCCGCGGAAAAGCGCGTCAACGCCATGGAAGTGGAGATCGACCACGAGCTCTCGTCCATCATCGCCCGGCGCCAGCCCACGGCGCGCGACCTGCGCCTGCTGATCGCCTTCTCCAAGGCCACGGCCAATCTGGAGCGCATGGGTGATGAAGCGCACAAGATGGCGCGCATGGTCAAGTCCATCATCGAAAGCGGTGCTGCGCGCTCCCTGCCCACGGGCGACCTGCGCACGGCGGCCGAGATGGCCTCGGGCCTGCTGCGCAAGACGCTGGACGCCTTTGCACGCCTGGACACCAAGGCTGCCGTGGCCATCCTCAAGGAAGATGATCTGATCGACCAGGAGTTCGACGGCTTCGTGCGCAAGCTCATCACCTACATGATGGAAGACCCGCGCACCATCTCGGCCAGCCTGGACCTGCTGTTCCTGGCCAAGGCCATCGAGCGCATCGGCGACCATTCCAAGAATGTGGCCGAGCTGATCATCTATCTGGTGGAGGGCAAGGATGTCCGTCACCAGACCATGGATGCCATTGAGTCGGCAGTGCTGTAAGTGCCGGAGGCGAACAACGGATGAAGAAGATGCCCATGGTCCTCATCGTCGAGGACGAGCCCGCCATCGCGGAGCTGATCGCTGTCAACCTGCGGCACAACGGCTTCCAGCCGGTCTGGGCCGAGGATGGCGTGACGGCTCAGCGCGAGCTGGATGCCGTGCTGCCCGACGTGATCCTGCTTGACTGGATGCTGCCCGGCGCCAGCGGCCTGTCCCTGGCGCGCAAATGGCGCGCGGACAGCCGCACCAAGGCCGTGCCCATTCTGATGCTCACGGCGCGCGGCGATGAACCCGACAAGGTGGCGGGGCTCGATGCGGGCGCCGATGACTACATCACCAAGCCCTTCTCGACCCAGGAGCTGCTCGCGCGCATCCGTGCCGTGCTGCGGCGCCGTGCGCCCGAGCAGATTCAGGACAAGGTCAATATCGGCGAGCTGGTGCTCGATGCCGCCGCGCACCGCGTGAGCTGGCAGGGCGACATGATCAAGGTGGGGCCCACCGAGTTCAAGCTGCTGCACTACCTGATGAAGCACCCCGAGCGCGTGCACAGCCGTGCCCAGTTGCTGGACAAGGTCTGGGGCGATCACGTCTTCATCGAGGAGCGCACGGTGGACGTGCACGTCAAGCGGCTGCGCGAGGCGCTGGGCATGGCCGGGGCATTGATCGAGACGGTACGCGGCGCCGGCTACCGGCTCAGCGCGCAGGCGCTGGCCTGAGGCCGTTTTTTCCGCATGAATCCACGCATGGCCTTCACGGGCCATGCCAGGGCGCCGCTGCCCCAGGCAGCGAATACAACGCAAAGAAGGCGCAAGTATGGGTTGGCGAGGTTTTCGCTTGTTGGCGTCCCAGATCGCGGGCGCATTGCTGGGCTGGTGGCTCTGGGGCGTCATGTCCGCCTCCAGCCCCGGCATGGCCGCCCAGGCCGTGGCAGCCCTGACGGGGGCGCTGTGCGCGGGCTGGATCTGGTGGCTGGTGGACAGCTGGAACGCCATGCGCCTGCTGTCCTGGCTGCGCCAGTCGGAGCTGCGGGAGGCGCCCGAGCTCAGCGGCATCTGGGGGGAAGCCAGCGTACGCATGCGCCGGTGGCTGCGCCAGAGCGTGCAGCAGGTGCAGCAGGGCGATCAGCGCCTCAACGACATTCTTTCCGCCCTGCAGGCCAGCCCCAATGGCGTGGTGCTGCTGGACGCCGATGGGCGTATCGAATGGTGCAACCAGATCGCGGCGCGGCAGTTCGGCTTCGATGCCGAACGCGACCTGCTGCAAAGCATTGGCAACCTGGTGCGCGACCCCGAGTTCAGCGCCTATTTCGCCACCCAGGATTTCTCACGCGACCTGGTCATGCAGGGCCGCGAAAGCACGGCCTCGCGGCCCGTCAAGCTGTCGGTGCAGCTGTATGGCTATGGCGAAGGGCGCAAGCTGCTGCTGGCGCGCGATGTCACCGCGGTGGAGCAGGCAGAGGCCATGCGCCGCGACTTCGTGGCCAATGTCTCGCATGAAATCCGCACGCCGCTGACCGTGCTCGTGGGCTTTGTGGAGACGCTGCAGAACCTGCCGCTGGAGCCCGAGGAGCGCAACCGCTACTTGGGACTGATGGCCCAGCAGGCCGAGCGCATGCAGCATCTGGTGGAAGACCTGCTGGCGCTGTCGCGCCTGGAGGGCAGCCCCTTGCCCAGCAGCAACGAATGGGTGCCCGTGGCCCAGCTGATGCAGCGCTGCGAGAACGAGGCGCGCGGCCTGTCTTCCATGCTCACGCGCAAGCAATCCCTGCCGCATGCGCTGAGCTTTCCGTCGGCCGAGATGCTGGCGCAGGCCGGTGAGGTGGCCGGCGCCAGCGCCGAGCTGCAAAGCGCTTTCTCCAACCTGCTGGCCAACGCCATGCGCTACACGCCGGCAGGCGGGCGCATCGAGGTGACCTGGGAGAGCCTGCCTGATGGATCGGCCCGCTTTGCCGTGCAGGACTCCGGGCCAGGCATCGAACCCAAGCACCTGGCGCGTCTGACAGAACGCTTTTACCGTGTGGACCGCAGCCGTTCGCGCGACACCGGCGGCACGGGCCTGGGCCTGGCCATCGTCAAGCATGTGCTGCAGCGCCATGGCGCCAAGCTGGGCATCACCAGCGCGCCGGGCCAGGGGTCGGAGTTTTCCGTGACCTTTCCGGCCAGCCGCGTCCGCATCGCGGCCCCCGGCACACGCGAAGTCGGCGAGGCCCGCGAAAGCCGCGCCGCATAGGCGTGGTCCCGTGTGAACGGCCGTTGCCGTTCAGCGGCTTGTGGCTTTGCGCACGATGGCGCTGAACACCAGGGCCGTCACCAGCAGCGCACAGGCACTGCTGGCCCAGAACGGGGCGGGCGTGCCATGGTGCAGCCAGGCGGGCAGGGCGCTGTCCGTGCCGTAGGCCAGCCAGTATCCGCCGGCCAATCCGCCGCCCCACAGCAGCAGGCAGTAGATGACCAGCGGCGCCACGGTGATGCGGTAGCAGCGCAGCACGAAGAGGCAGAAGGTCTGCACGGCGTCGGCCACATGGTAGGCAGCCACCCAGGCCAGCAGGCTGGCGGTAGTGGCCACCACCTCGGGGTTGCTGCTGTAGATGCGGGCCAGGCCCCCGCGGGACAGGAACAGTGCCGAGGCCAGCACCAGTCCACCCGTTGCCGCAAGCCGCCAGCCCATGGTGACAAGGCGGCGCGCCATGGCCTCGTCCCCCGCGCCGCGCCAGTAGCTGATCCGCGCGCTGGTGGCAATCGCCAGCGACAGGGGCACCATGTAGCACAGCGCCGCAAGA
This sequence comes from Delftia sp. BGA-UO-ETr-SB1, assembly GCF_059567865.1. Lineage (NCBI taxonomy): Bacteria > Pseudomonadati > Pseudomonadota > Betaproteobacteria > Burkholderiales > Comamonadaceae > Delftia > Delftia sp. BGA-UO-ETr-SB1. The sequence goes on from NZ_JCAQOW010000006.1 coordinate 1,954,865, forward strand.
TTGGCAGCAATCTGGTGGCTGGCCGAGGACAGCGTGCCCTGGCGTGCCACGAACAAGGCCATCAGCGTGAACGAGGTCACCTCCACCAAAATTGCCAGCCCTGCAGGAACGCCCAGTCGAGCGAACTGCGCCAGTTGCGGCCAGTCCGGGGGCTCCATGCGCTGCCACAGCGCCAGGGGCGCATACAGGCGCTGGCTGCGCATCAGCACGAATGCGAGGGCGACCATGGCGTAGTTCACCACCAGCGTGGCCCAGGCACAGCCCTCGGCGCCCAGCGCAGGCAGGCCGGCGCCGCCAAAGGCCAGCCAGATCGACAGGGGGATTTTCAGCAGCAGCGACAGCAGCTGCAGCCAGGTCACCAGCAGGGGATGGCCCAGCGCCTGGTTCAGTGTGCTGTAGATGCGAAACAGCAGCGCGGCCGGAAGGCTCCAGGCCAGCACCGAAAGATAGGCCCGCACCTCCACCTGCAGCGGTGGCGGCACATCGGCCCAGCGCAGCAGCGCATCGGGAAACAGCAGCACGCCCATGCCCAGGGCGCAGGCGGCCAGCAGCATGTACATGGCCTGGCGCAGCGTGCGGCCTATGGCCTCGGGCTGTCCGGCACCGCGATGCTCGGCCCACAGCGGCAGCAGGGCCTGGAAGATGCCCATCAGGGAGACATAGACACTCACGAAGATGGCCGAACCCACGGACAGCGCTGCCAGCGCCTCTTCGGCGTAGCGGCCCGCCACGATGGTGTCGGTCACGCCGAAGGCCATCACCGCCAGCTGCCCGGCCAGCACGGTCAGCGCGTGCTGGGCGATGGTGCGCCGTTCGGTGCCCAGTGGCGCGCGCGCAGGCTGGCTCATGGCCTGGCCTGGGCGCGGCTCGCCTCGGGCCTGCGCTTCAAGACCAGCAGGAAGTCCTTGCGATCGGTGGGGCGCACCACGCGGGCCACGGTTTCCCAGGTGCCCTGCAGGCGCGCGCTGTGCGGGTCCAGCCAGGTTTCTTCCTCGGCCACCATCCAGTCGCAGCGTGCGGCGCCGGCCATGCTCAGGCGTTGGGTGTCGATGTCGCCGTAGTAGCGCAGCGCCGCAATGTGGGCGCGGGGCAGGCCATAGGTTTGCACGCAGCTGCCGTCCTTGGGCAGTTCGGCCAGCACCTGGCGCATCTGCGGCTCGAAGCTGCGCGCGTGGTCCAGCAGCGGCAGCCACAGCGTCATCAGCAGCAGCCAGCCCAGCGTGGCACCGCTGGCCGGCAGCACCAGGCTCTTCCAGATGGCGGCGCGGTTGCGCGATGTGCGCCAGGCGACGAGCACGCACCAGGCCAAGGTGGCGGCAACCGCCACGGCGAAGGAGAACACCGAGAATTCCGGCGTGAACTGCGGAGCCAGCCTGGCCACATTGGCGGCCGGCTTGGCGGGAATGCCCGTCTGCAGCGAGAGCCAGATCACCCAGATGGCAATGGCGGCGGCGCTGAAGAACAGCAGGGTGAACCAGTCGATCAATGCGCTGATGCTGCGGCGCAGCGTCGGCAGGGCAAAGGCTGCCAGCGTGGCGATGGCCGGCAGGCCCAGCAGCAGGGCGCGGTCCGCAGGCAGCGTGCTCAGCGAAGCGATCACCGGAATGACGGCAAACCACAGCGGCAGCGCCAGATGGGGATAGCGGCGAGGCGCGGCGATCTGGCGGCGCCAGACCCACAGGGTCCACATGGCCAGCGGCCAGGCCGGCCAGCTGAACCACAGCAGCAGCCTGACCAGGCTTTGCCATTCCTTGGCGGTGCCGCTGTCCACAAGGCGCCAGGCCCATTGGTCCAGCCACAAGGACAGTGCAGCCGCCAGCAGCGTGACGCCCAGCCACAGCGCGGTCCAGATGCGCGCCTCGCGCGGCGCGGGCGAGGGCTCGTCACCCCAGGTGCGCGAGAAAAACGCCATGGTCGCACCGCCCAGGCCGAACAGCGTGGCCACGGTCGGCGCGCCGCTCAACGCCAGGCCCGGCAGGCCCAGCAGCAGCGCCAGCATGGCGGTGCGGCCGTGGTAGGGCATGGCTGCGGCGGCAAAGAACAGCAGGGCCGCGCAGCCGAGCTGGGTCATGTAGCTGGTGGTTTCATGGGAAAGCTGGGCCAGGCCCAGGCAGGCCACCAGGGCCAGCAGGCCGCCATCGGCCATGGCGCGCGCATAGTCGGTGGGCTGTGCCTCGCCGCCAAAGGCAAAGGCCACGGGGCGCGCGCCCGGCGTGCGCGCCAGGTAGTACACGCCCCACCAGGTGGCAGTCAGCGTGAGCACCAGCATGGCGATGAAGGGCAGGCGTGCCGCCATCTCCAGATGCAGCCAGGAAGGCGCTCCCTGCATGGCCAGCGCGCCAAGCCAGTACGACAGCAGGCCCTCGGATTCGGGCAGCAGGCCCGCCATGCGCGGTGCCAGCCACGAGGTATGGCCCAGGGCCAGCTCCCGCATGTAGCCGAAGGCCTCCATGTCGGCCATGCGCCAGGGGCTGCGCCCCACATATCCGGGCACGACATAGGCCAGGCACAGCAGCAGCAGCGACCAGCGGGGCAGGCGGCGCACGGCGCTTTGGGCAACGATGGCAGGGGTGGGCTGGTTCACTCACAGGACTTTCTGCAACGGAGGGCGCAAGAATACGCGAAGCAAGGGCCTCGAAAAGCGTGGAACATGGCTGGCCGGCAGGGATTGGCCGGACTGCGAAAAACAAAAGGGCAGCGCGGTTGCCCGTGCTGCCCTTCTGGCCGGAGAAGCAGGATTTACTTCTTGCCGAAACGGTTGCGGAAGCGCTCCACACGGCCGCCCATGTTGTCCACCGACTTTTGCGTGCCGGTGTAGAACGGGTGCGACTCGGACGAGGTGTCCAGCTTGAACAGGGGGTAGTCCTTGCCTTCGAAGGTGTCGGTTTCCTTCGTGTTCACGCAGGAGCGGGTCACGAACTTGAAGCCGTTGGACAGGTCCACGAACAGAACTTCGCGGTAGTTGGGGTGGATGCCTTCTTTCATGATCTTTCCTTCTGATGCAAGTGCGGTAGCCGTGCCTGACCCGCTGCAACCTTTGTAGCGGTTCAAATCAAGCGTACTTTCCGCAAGAAAAAGCCCTGCATTATCGCATAGTGCTCAATTGCGTGCCAAGCCGGCGGGCCTGAGCCCCGTGTACGCCGCGCGTGGCCGGATGATCTGCCGTGTGGCGCGCTGCTCCAGCGCCTGTGCCAGCCAGCCTGCGCAGCGGCCCAGCGCGAACAGCCCGAAGGCGCTGCCCGCCGGCAACTGCAGGTGCCGCCGCAGGGCCACCAATGCGAAATCGACCGAAGGGGCCAGGCCAGTGAGTGCCATCACTTCGGCCGCCAGGGCCGCCGCCGGTCCCTGCCTGGGCAGCATTTCCAGCAGCAGGGCGGCGCGCACATCGCCTTCGGGGTAGAGGTGGTGGCCGAAGCCGGGCAGGGTCTCGCCGCGCGCCAGGCGCTGGCGCAGGCGTGCCGGGGCCTGCGCCTCGCCCAGCTCGTCCCAGAGCGCCTCCACGCGCGCGGTCGTGCCGCCGTGGCGCCCGCCCGTCAGGGCGGCAAGGCCTCCCACCACGGCCGCCCGCAGGCTGGCGCCCGTGGATGCCACGCAGCGCGCCGTGAAGCCGGAGGCGTTGAGTTCATGGTCGGCGCACAGCACCAGGGCCATGCGCACCAGGTCGGCGCCTTGTGCGTCCAGCGCCCAGGCCTGGGCGCATTGCAGGTGGATGGGGGCCTTGTCCGGCGCCGTGCCCAGCAGGCAGGCCGCCAGCAGGCGCAGGAGCGCTCCGCAGCCTGCCGCCAGCCGTTCTGGCGATTGCTGCCATGCGGCAGTGGCCGCGTCATCGCTGGCGACGGTGAACAGGGCCAGCAGCGTGTTTTCGCAAGGCTGGCCGGCCATGCGCTGCTGCAGGTCGGGCAACACAGGGGCGGCCTCCACGGCGTGTGCGGCGAAGGCGGCATCGGCCGGGTATTGCCAGAGCAGGGCGGCGGTCTCTTCCAGCGTGTGCGAGCGTGCCCAGTCCACGGCGTCCTCGCCACGGTAGTAGAGGCGGCCCTGCTCTATCAGCGTGATCGATGACTCCAGCACCGGCAGGCCCCAGTTGAGCGCGGCCTGGGCGACTTCGCGGGGTTTGCGGCCCTGGCCGCGCTGGCGCGCGAGCTGCTCGACCTCTTCGCGCAGGTAACGGCTTTCGCGCGGCGTGTCTGCCGCATGGGCGTGCAGCAGACCCCGGCTGACATAGGCATACAGCGTGGCGCGGCTCACGCCCAGCAGTGCGGTGGCTTCGGTCGAGTTCAGGTAGTCGGGCATGGATGTGATGATATGTTGATTTATTTAATCAATATTGACAATATTTTCTGGAAATCTATGGTGCGGGTTCCAACCCTTGTTTCCGTTGCCAGGAGTGCTCCATGTCCAGTCTTCCGACCTCTTCCGCTTTTGATCACTGCGCCGCCCAGATCTGGGCGGCACTGGAAGGTGCCCAGGACGCGCTGCACCGTCTGGAGATGCGCGGGCAAGGCGCCTTGGCCTCGGTGTTTCCGGTCTCCGATCTGGCGGCGGCCAGCCTGGGTGTGGCAGGCCTTGCCATCTCCGAGCTGGTGGCCCAATGCGGCGCTGCCGCGCCGCAGGTGGTGGTGGACCGCAGGCTCGCGTCCCTGTGGTTTGGCAGCAGCCTGCATCCGCTGGGCTGGGAGATGCCCGCGCTGTGGGACGCCGTGGCCGGCGACTACCGCACGGCCGATGGCTGGATCCGCCTGCATACCAATGCGCCCCACCACCGCGCAGCGGCGCTGGCCGTGCTCGACACGCCGGCCGATAGGGAGGCTGTAGCGACGGCGGTCAGGCGCTGGACGGCGCATGAGTTGGAGTCGGCCGTTGTTGCGCAGGGTGGCTGTGCCGCCGCCATGCGCGGGCTGGCTGCCTGGGCTGCGCATCCGCAGGGGCAGGCCGTGCAGCAGGAGCCTTTGCTGGCGTGGCAGATGCATCCGCAGCCGGGCCAGCCCTTCAGTTTCAGTGCTGGTGCGTGGCAGCCATCGGCGCAGCGGCCGCTGCAGGGGCTGCGCGTGCTGGATCTGACGCGCATCCTGGCCGGTCCCGCCGCCACGCGCTGGCTGGCGGGCCATGGTGCCGAGGTGCTGCGCATCGATCCGCCCGGTTGGGAGGAGCCGGGTACGGTGCCTGAAGTCACGCTGGGCAAGCGCTGTGCCCGGCTGGACCTGCGGGCGCCCCAGGATCGTGCCGTGTTCGAGCAACTGCTGGCCGGCGCCGACGTGCTGGTCCATGGTTACCGGGACGGTGCGCTGGAGGGGCTGGGATTCGGGGCCGCGTGGCGCCGTCGGCTGAATCCCTCGCTCATCGATGTGTCGCTCAACGCCTATGGATGGAGCGGGCCCTGGCAGCGGCGGCGCGGCTTCGACAGCCTGGTGCAGATGAGCGCCGGCATTGCCGATGCAGGCATGCACCGGCTGGGCCGTGACCGACCCACGCCCCTGCCGCTGCAGGCGCTGGACCACGCCACCGGCTATCTGATGGCTGCCGCCGTGGTGATGGCGCTGGTGCGGCGCATGCAGGGGCAGGGCGGCAGCACGGTGCGTGCCTCGTTGGCGCGCACGGCGCATCTTCTGGCGGGGCATGGCGTGGGTGACCCGGATGCCTGCCCGCTGGCGCCGGTGAACGGTGCCGAGGATTTCAGCGCGGCGATCGAGGCGACCTCCTGGGGCGCGGCACGGCGTCTGCGGGCGCCGGTGGAGGTGGCGGGTGCGCCCATGCATTGGGAGCGCGCGGCCTGTGCGCTGGGCACGTCTGCCGCAGCGTGGTGAGACGGGCGGCTGGAACGCAAAACGCCCCGCGTGAGCGAGGCGTCTGTGGGGGCCGTGGGCTGGATCTCTGCGATCAGCCGCCGCGGCGCATCATGTCGAAGAAGTCCACGTTGGTCTTCGTGGCCCGCATGTTCTTGATCATCAGCTCCATGGCCTCGATCTCGTCCATGTTGTACATGAACTGGCGCAGGATGCGGGTCTTTTGCAGGATCTCGGGAGCCAGCAGCAGTTCTTCGCGGCGTGTGCCGCTCTTGTTGAGTTCGATGGCGGGGAACACGCGCTTCTCGTAGAGACGGCGGTTCAGGGCCAGTTCGCTGTTGCCCGTGCCCTTGAACTCTTCGAAGATCACTTCGTCCATGCGGCTGCCGGTATCCACCAGGGCCGTGGCGATGATGGTCAGCGAGCCGCCTTCTTCCACATTGCGTGCCGCGCCGAAGAAGCGCTTGGGGCGCTGCAGGGCGTTGGAGTCCACGCCGCCCGACAGCACCTTGCCCGACGAGGGCACGACGTTGTTGTAGGCGCGGGCCAGGCGGGTGATGGAGTCCAGCAGGATGACCACGTCCTTCTTGAGCTCGACCAGGCGCTTGGCGCGCTCGATCACCATCTCGGCCACGTGCACGTGGCGCGTGGCGGGCTCGTCGAAGGTGGAGGCGATGATTTCGCCCTTGACCGAGCGCTGCATCTCGGTCACTTCTTCGGGGCGCTCATCGACCAGCAGCACCATCAGGTGCACGTCGGGATGGTTGGCCGTGATGGAGTGGGCGATGCTCTGCATCATCATGGTCTTGCCGCTCTTGGGCGGTGCGACGATCAGCGCGCGCTGGCCGCGGCCGATGGGGGCGATGATGTCGATGATGCGGCCGGTGATGTTCTCCTCACCCTTGATCTCGCGCTCCAGGCGCAGCTGCTGGGTGGGGAACAGGGGGGTCAGATTCTCGAACAGCACCTTGTGCTTGTTCTGCTCGGGCGAGCCGCCGTTGACGGAGTCGAGCTTGGTCAGTGCGAAGTAGCGCTCGCCATCCTTGGGCGTGCGCACTTCACCTTCGATCATGTCGCCGGTGTGCAGGTTGAAGCGGCGGACCTGGCTGGGCGAGATGTAGATGTCGTCGGTGCTGGCCGTATAGCTGGTGTCGGGGCTGCGCAGAAAGCCGAAACCGTCCGGCAGGATTTCCAGCACGCCGTCGGCGAACACTTGTTCGCCTGCCTTGGCTCGCTTTTTGATGATGGCGAACATCAACTCTTGCTTGCGCATGCGACCGACGTTTTCGATCTCAAGCGCTTCGGCCTGCTTCAGGACTTCAGACACGTGCAGTGCCTTGAGTTCATTAAGGTGCATGGAGTGACTCCAGAACGGAGTGGAAAGAAACCAGGGGAAGGCGTTGAGCCAAGCGAAACACTGTGGAAGTGGGCTGGCTTGCCTGAGGGTCTCAGCGCGGCCTTCAATGCATAAGGCCGGTGATGAAGGGCATTATGACAGGAAAAAATCCGAAGGTCACAGGGAAATTTGCGCTGGCGCCTCGTTTATGCGCCAGTGCGATGCGGTGCCGCGGCCAACGCCGGCCCGCATCTGTGACGGCCCCGTGTGCGGGGCCGTCGGGGGAATCAGGCCAGGTGCTGTTCCAGGAAAGCGGACAGCTGTGCCTTGTTGAGGGCGCCCACCTTGGTGGCGGCCAGCTGGCCATCCTTGAACAGCATCAGCGTGGGGATGCCGCGGATGCCGAACTTGGCGGGGATCTCGCGGTTCTCGTCCACATTCATCTTGGCGATGGACAGCTTTTCCTTGTAGGTCTGCGCTGCTTCGTCGAGGATGGGGGCGATCATCTTGCAGGGGCCGCACCATTCGGCCCAGTAATCGACCAGCACCGTGGTGCCAGGCTGCAAGACGTCGGCTTCAAAGCTTGCGTCGGAGATGTGTTTGATCAGTTCGCTGGCCATGGGTGGAGTCCTTGATTTTTCGCAATGAGGAAGGCGCAGGAAAATCCGCACCGCAAAAAGATTGTGACAGAAACCTATCACCTGCTGCACCGTATGGGCGGTAGCTCAATGCTATGACTGTCATAGCTGTTTATGGGGTGGCGACAGGGTTGCCGGGACTCCGGGAATTAGTGGCGCCCGCGCGCAGACCGGCCTGCGGCAGGGTATTCTGCGCGCCCGCGCTGCAGGCATATGTGCCGGCCGGCAGCGCCAAGTTGAATGCGAGCATGGAATGGAAACTGATGTGATGGATGCTTTTGAACCCGGTGCGGCAGCGCGCACGATGGACTGCGATGTGGCGGTGATCGGTGCGGGGCCTGCGGGCCTGATGGCGGCCGAAGGGCTGGCCGGCAAGGGGCTGGATGTCCATGTGTTCGAGGCCAAGTCCTCCGCTGGGCGCAAGTTCCTCATGGCTGGCAAGGGCGGGCTCAACCTGACCCATTCCGAAAACCTGCCCGCCTTTGTCTCCCGCTACGGCGAGCGCAGTGCCGAGGTGTCGCGCTGGCTGGAACTGCTGTCCCCGGATCAACTGCGTGCCTGGGCCGGTGAACTGGGCGTGGAAACCTTTGTGGGCAGCTCGGGCCGCGTATTCCCCAAGGACATGAAGGCTGCGCCCTTGCTGCGTGCCTGGCTGGTGCGTCTGCAGACCCAGGGCGTGGTGCTGCACACGCGCCACCGCTGGGTGGGCTGGCAAGACGGCGATGCGCTGGGCTTTGATACACCCGAAGGGCGGCTGCAGGTGCGTGCAAGGGCCGTGGTGCTGGCATTGGGCGGTGGCAGCTGGGCGCGCCTGGGCTCGGATGGCGCCTGGCTGCCCTTGCTGGAGCAGCGCGGTGTTGAAGTCGCTGTGTTGAAGCCTTCCAACTGCGGGTTCGATGTGGGTCTGGATGGCGCGGCTTCGGGCGGACAGATCGATCGCCGGGAGTTCATGGCCGAGCTGCTGGGCGCCAGCCCCCAGCCTGCGCGCGGCTGGAGTCCTTACTTCACCGAGCGCTTTGCGGGCCAGCCGTTCAAGTCTGTGGCGCTGTCCTTTGATGATGGCAAGGGCCATGTTTTCTCGCGCAAGGGCGAATTCATTGCCACGACCACGGGCGTGGAAGGCAGCCTGATCTATGCCGTCTCTGCGGCGTTGCGCGAAGCTATTGCGCGCGATGGGCAGGCCACCGTCCATCTCGACCTGCTGCCCCAGTTGACGCCCGAGCGCGTGCTGGTGGAAGTGCGCCATCCGCGCGGCTCGCGCAGCTTGGCCAGCCATCTGAAGGGGCGCCTGGGCCTGGACGGCATCAAGGCCGCCGTGCTGCATGAGGTGCTGGGCAAGGAAGGTGTGGCCGACCCTGTGCGGCTGGCCCATGCCATCAAGGCCCTGCCCATCACCGTGGTGGCGGCCCGACCCATTGACGAGGCCATCAGCACGGCAGGCGGCGTGCGGCTGGAAGCTCTGGACGCCAACGGCATGTGCGCAGCCGCTCCTGGCGTTTTCTGCGCCGGCGAGATGCTGGACTGGGAGGCTCCCACGGGCGGCTACCTGCTGACGGCGTGCATGGCCAGCGGCCTGCAGGCGGCGCAAGGCGTTGCGCGCTATCTCAAGGTGGATGGCGCAGAGCGTTAAGGAGGAGAGGGTGCCGCAGCGGGCCTGGACGGGGCAGGCGCCCGCAGGGCCTGCTGTTCAATGAAGGTGACGAGCCTTGCCCTCGGCACTGGTTTCACGGTTAGGGCTGCTTGGTTCCCCACCTGACCCGGTTGGCCGCTTCCCCATGCGAGGAGGCCCGTCACTCTCGATTATAGGGGCAAACACCGGGCCGCCCGGACGACATGGCCGGCCAAACCCGGGTGGCCTCGGGCAAGGGCGCCCAGCCCCGTAGAATCGCGGGATGTCTTATCTTGTGCTGGCCCGCAAATACCGCCCCCGCAATTTCTCTGAAATGGTGGGGCAGGAGCATGTCGTTCAGGCGCTCACCAATGCCCTGACGCAGCAGCGCCTGCACCATGCCTATCTGTTCACCGGCACGCGCGGCGTGGGCAAGACCACGGTCTCGCGCATTCTGGCCAAGTCGCTCAACTGCCAGGGCGCCGATGGCCAGGGCGGCATCACGGCAACGCCCTGCGGCGTCTGTGCGGCCTGTACCGAAATCGACAGCGGGCGCTTTCCCGACTACACGGAGCTGGACGCTGCCTCCAACCGTGGCGTGGACGAGGTGCAGAGCCTGCTGGAGCAGGCTGTCTACAAGCCGGTGCAGGGACGCTTCAAGGTCTTCATGATCGACGAAGTGCACATGCTCACGAACACGGCCTTCAACGCCATGCTCAAGACGCTGGAGGAGCCGCCCGAATACCTGAAGTTCGTGCTGGCCACCACCGATCCGCAGAAGGTTCCCGTGACCGTGCTCAGCCGCTGCCTGCAGTTCAACCTGCGCCCCATGGCGCCCGAGACCGTGCTTGAGCATCTGGGCCAGGTGCTGGGGCAGGAAGGCGTGGCCTCCGAGCCCCAGGCCCTGCGCCTGCTGTCACGCGCCGCGCGTGGCTCCATGCGCGATGCACTGTCGCTGACCGACCAGGCCATTGCCTTTGGCAGCGGACAGCTGCAGGAGGCCACGGTGCGCCAGATGCTGGGCAGCGTGGACCGCAGCCATGTGTTCCGCCTGATCGAGGCACTCGCCCAGGCCGATGGCCAGGTGGTGGTGGAAACCTCCGACGCGCTGCGCCGCAATGGCCTGTCCGCAGCCTCCACGCTGGAGGAAATGTGCGCCGTGCTGCAGCGCATGGCCGTGGCACAGGCCGTGCCGCAGATGGCCGCCGACGCCAGCGATCCAGAAGCTGCAGAGATCGCCCGCCTTGCGGTGCTGATGCCGCGCGACGAAACCCAGCTGCTCTACAGCATCTGCCTGCATGGCCGGGCCGAACTGGGTCTGGCACCCGACGAGTACGCGGCGCTGACCATGGCGCTGCTGCGGCTGCTGGCGTTTAAGCCGCAATCTGCAGAGCCCGCCCCGGGCGTGGCTGAAAAAAAAACTCCAGCGCTGACCCCCTCCACGGCGAAGCCTGAATCTCCCGCGCCCGTTGCGCAGCCCGCACAGCCCGCTGTGCCTGAGGCTCCCGCTGTGCCCGAGGCTCTCGTTGTCCCAGCCAAGGCGGCCATGCCCGTCCCGGTAGCGCCTCCTGCTCCTGTCGCGCCTGTCGCATCTCCCGTGACCGCTGCGCCCGCCGTGGTCGCTCCCGTGGTGCAAGCCGTTGCGGCTCCAGCGCCTGTTCAGGCGCCCGCGGCCGTGGCCGCAGTTGCCATGCCGGAACCCGTGCTTGCGCCTGTCCAGGAGGCCAGGCCTTCCGCTGCTCCAGAGGTGAAGCCGGCCGCCGGTGTCGCCCAGGAGCCTGTGGATGAGCCCGTGGACGATGTGCAGGAAGACGAAGACTCTTCTGCCGATGAGGCGCCACAGGCGCAGGATGCCGATGCACCGGACGAGGGGGCCTGGGCCGGGATGCCCGATGAAGGCTGGGCCGACGAAGGCCGCTGGAGCGATGACGGAGATCTGGCCCTGGAGCCGCCTGCCGCTGCCGTGGCACGGCAGTCCGAACCGCAGATCGACACTCAGATCGATGTGCAGGACTTCGCTCCCGAACGTGGCCGCCAGTCCCCCGGTGCGCCACCCGCGCCGACCGTGGAGCGCACGCCCGACGGCGATGTCTGGCACGCTGCCGTCCAGCAACTGGTGCAGGCCGAGGCCGTCACGGCGCTGGCGCGGCAGCTGGCGCTGCAGTCGCAACTGGTGGCGCGCGATGGCGATGCATGGACGCTGCGCGTGGAAAGCAGCTCGCTGGCGCAGCCCGCCACGCGCGAGCGCCTGCGTGCGGCGCTGGAGGCCGCTGGCCTGGCGCGGCAACTGCATGTCGAGCAAGGCGCCGTGGCAGACAGCCCCGCGCGGCGCAATGCGGTGGCCAGCCATGAGCGCCAGCGCATTGCAGAAGACATCGTGATGAATCATTCTCTGGTGCAGACCCTGATCCGCAGCCATGGCGCGAAAATCGTGCCCGGCAGTATCAAACCCGTATCCATTCAGCCCTGACACGCTCTAGAGCGTTTCGTTTTTACCCTACAGAAGAAGGAACTCACATGTTCAACAAAGGACAACTGGCCGGCCTGATGAAGCAAGCCCAGGCCATGCAGGACAACCTCAAGAAGGCCCAGGATGAACTGGGCAACATCGAGGTGGAAGGCGAGTCTGGCGCGGGCCTCGTGAAGGTGGTCATGACCTGCAAGCACGACGTCAAGCGCATCACCATCGACCCCAGCCTGCTGGCCGAAGACAAGGACATGCTGGAAGACCTGGTGGCTGCCGCCTTCAACGCCGCCGTGCGCAAGGCCGAAGAGACTTCCAACGAGAAGATGGGCAAGCTCACGGCCGGCATGCCCGGCCTGCCGGGCGGCATGAAGTTCCCGTTCTGAGGCAGGCCCCAGCGGTTGTGCCGAACAGCCTGGAGAGGCCATGCCGGCTTCTCCAGCTGCCCACTCCTGTGGAGTGGCCATCGAGCGATCTGCCCCTGCAGATCGCTTTTTTTCTGAGACCCTTCTCCATTGAAAGGAAGCTGCCATGTCGGACGTGCAATCGCTCGATGGCCTGATCGAGGCCTTGCGCAGGCTCCCGGGTGTGGGCATCAAGTCGGCGCAGCGCATGGCCTTCCACCTGCTGCAGCGCGACCAGGACGGCGCGCGGCAACTGGCCCGTGCCCTGACGATGGCCGTGGAGTCGGTCACCCACTGCGAGCGCTGCCATACCTTCACCGAAGGCCGCATCTGCTCCATCTGCCAGGACGAAGGGCGTGACGCGGCCCGGCTGTGCGTGGTGGAGGCGCCCGCCGATATGGCGGCCATGGAGCGCACGGGTGCCTACCAGGGCTATTACTACGTGCTGATGGGGCGGCTGTCGCCACTCGACGGCATAGGTCCGCGCGATCTGAACCTGTCATCCCTGCTGGAGCGTGCCGGCGACGGCAAGGTGCAGGAGGTGATCCTGGCCACCAGCTTCACGGCCGAAGGCGAGGCCACGGCCCATGCGATCAGCGAGGCCCTGAAGGCGCGCGGCATCCATGTGACGCGGCTGGCGCGCGGCGTGCCCATAGGCAGCGAACTTGAGTACGTGGACCTGGGTACGATCGCCCATGCGCTGGTGGACCGCCGGTAGTGGCCGAGGCGGCTGGCGTTTCTTGTCTTTTCATCAGGAGCCTGTATGCCGACCTCTGTCATCCTGCCGCCCGGCGGCTTCTCCATAGCGCATTGGTGCCTGCTGGTGGCGGCCCTGCTGCCGCTGGCCTGCGCCTACATCGCCAAGGCGCCCGGCATGAAGCACCGGCCGGGGCAGCGCGGTTTCGACAACCACGAACCCCGGGCCTGGCTGGCGCAGCAGACGGGCTACCAGGCACGGGTCAACGCGGCGCAGGCCAATAGCTTCGAGTGCCTGCCGTTCTTCATTGGCGCCTTGCTGGTTGCCTGGCAATTGGGTGCACCGTCCTCGCGTGTCGATGGTCTGGCCGTGGCCTTTGTTGTGTTGCGCATTGCCTACATCGCCTTCTATGTGACGGACCGCGCCACGCTGCGCAGTCTGGCCTGGGCGCTGGCGCTGGTGGTGAATCTGCTGCTGTTTTTCGCGGGCTACCGCTGAGGCCTGGGTGAGGGCCGGGCGCGTGTTCACCGCGCGCCGTGCTGGCCCTGAAACCTACGGTGTTTCACATACGGGCAAGCACCGATGCTGTGCACGCGGGCTCTGGGCATGATCGTGCTGCACTGCAGCAAAATAACCATCATGTCTTCCCACGTGCTTGATCGCCGAACCTTGTTGAGCCTCATGGGGCTGGGTTCCCTTTGGTCGCTTCCTTCCCTCGGTTCGGCCGAGCTGGTGACGATTTCCGTGGGCGGTCAGGGCCTGCTGTATTACCTGCCGCTGGTGATTGCCCAGCAACTGGGGTACTTCGAGGCCGAGGGCCTGACCGTGCGCATCGATGACTATCCGGGCGGGTCGCAGTCGCTGCAGGCGCTGGAATCGGGCGCCGCCGATGTGTGCGCGGGTGCCTATGAACACACGCTTGTCGCGCAGCAGCGCGGCAGTGTGCTGCGTGCCTTCGTCGTGCAGGGGCGTGCGCCGCAGATTGCGCTGGGCGTGTCCTCGCGCTGGATGCCGCGCTACCAGACGCTGGCCGACCTGCGCGGGCGGCGCGTGGGCGTGTCCTCGCTGGGCGCATCCACGGCCCGGGCCGTGCAACTGATGCTGCTGGGCGATGGTCTGGAGGCCGATCTGGTGCAACTGGTGGGTGTGGGCTCGGGGCCTGACGCCATGGAGGCGCTGCGCACCGGGCGCGTGCATGCGCTGTGCCATGCGGACCCGCTGATGAGCGTGCTGGAGGACAAGGGAGCCGTGCGCATCGTCAGAGACCTGCGTGATCTGCGCAGCAGCGCGCAGCTGTACGGCGGCTCCATGCCCTCGGGCACGCTGTACGCGACCCAGGCCTTTTTGCGCAAGAACCCGGCCAAGGCCCAGGCGCTGAGCAATGCCATGGTCCGATCGCTCAAGTGGCTGCAGACCGCTGCGCCCATGGATGTGCTCAGGGCCGTGCCTGCACCTTATCTGCTGGGCTCGCGGCGCGCCTATCTGTCGGCCTTCGAGCACATGCGCACCACGATCTCGCCCGATGGCCTGATGCCCGATGACGGGCCTGCCACGGCCCTGCGCGCCCTGGTCCGGCTCAACCCTGCGCTGGCGCGCAGCGGTATCGACCTGGAGCGCTCGTTCACCAACGAATTCGTGCGGCAGTCCCGCCAGCGTTTCCACACCTGAGCTCCCGGGCCGCACGCAAAAGAGCCCGCGAAAGCGGGCTCTTTGGATTGGGGCAGTGGCGGTGCCTTCAGCGCCTTCAGCGCTTTTTCACCTTGGATGGCTTGCCGCCACGCGGCGCCGTGGTGACCGACACCTTGGCATTGCGGTTTTGCGGCTGCACGGCCACCTTGCGTGCGGTTCCGGTGGACTTGGCCGCCCGGGCATTGCCGCCGCTGCTGGCGCGCACCGGTAGGTAGGCCACCAGCGATTGGCCGGCATGCAGGGTGGCGGAGGACTTCAGGTCATTCCAGTCCGCCAGATTGGACGCGCTGACGCCGTAGCGGTTGGCCACGCTGATGAGCGTGTCGCGCTTGCGGGCCTTGATGGTGGTGCGGCGCGTGACGATCTCGGGGGCAAAGCTGATCTGGCCGTTGTCGGCCACGTGGCCGGCCACGTCGGCACGCACGTTGGCGCCGCGCGGCACCATGAGCGCGGAGCCGGCCTTGATCAGCATGCGCGGGGGGATGTTGTTGAGGGCGCGCAGGTCGGACTCGCCCAGGCCCACGCGCTGGGCCGCCTCGGCCACGCTGATGGTGGAGGGCACGGTCCACACGGTCCAGCTCGCGTACTGGCCTTCGTCGAAGGCCTGCATGTTGCGGCGGAACACCTTGGCGTTGTCCCAGGGCAGCAGGATCTCCGGCGTGCCGGCCGCAAAGATCACCGGCTTGCGGAAGCTAGGATTCAGCGCCTTGAAGTCATCGGTCGACACGTCGGCCAGCTTGGCCACCAGTTCCACGTCGATGTCACGGGTGATGGTGACGGTCTGGAAGTAGGGGTGGTTCTCGATCAGCGGCAGCTCGGTGTTGAACGCATCGGGGTTGGCCACGATGTTCTTGACGGCCTGCAGCTTGGGCACGTACATGCGGGTCTCGGCCGGCATCTGCAGGTCGGTGTAGCCCGTGGGCAGGCCCAGCTTCTCGTTGCGCTTGATGGCGCGGCCCACGCTGCCTTCGCCCCAGTTGTAGGCGGCCAGGGCCAGGTGCCAGTCGCCGAACATGTCGTAGAGCTTTTGCAGGTAGTCCAGCGCGGCGCGCGTGGAGGCCAGCACGTCGCGGCGGTCGTCGCGGAAGGCGTTTTGCTTGAGGTCGAAATAGGTGCCGGTGGCCGGCATGAACTGCCACATGCCGGCCGCCTTGGCGGTGGAGACGGCCTGCGGGTTGAAGGCGCTCTCGATGTAGGGCAGCAGCGCCAGCTCGGTGGGCATGTTGCGCCGCTCCAGTTCCTCGACGATGTGGAACAGGTACTTGCTGGAGCGCTCGGTCATGCGCTGTATGTAGTCGGGCCGGCTGGCATACCACTGCTCGCGGTCCTTGACCAGATCCTGGTCCAGGTCGGGCATGGCGAAGCCCTGGCGAATGCGTACCCACAGATCGCCCGTGGTCTCCAGCGAGGCCACGCCGCCGTTGCCGGCGCTGCCTGTGCCCAGCGGGCTCAGCGGTCCGTTGGGGTACATCGGGGAGTGCGGTGCGGTGCTGGGGGCGGGGGCCGTGCTGGCCAGGTCCGGGCTGCTGGTGGTGGCGCAGCCCGCAAGAGCCAGCAGGCTGCCCAGCAGCAGGGTGTGTAGCAGTTTCATCAGAAGACGTTTTTCCATTGGCGCAGGCCGGCCAGCACGCTGGCGGGGTCCTGCTGTCTCACCTGTGCGTCGAAGCCTGCGGCGGCGGCGGCCACTGCGGATTCGCGCGTTCTAAGAAAGGGATTGATGGAGCGCTCGGTCTCCATCAGGGAAGGCAGCGTGGGCCGGCCGGCCTCGCGCAACGCCTGACAATGCCTCTGGTAGTGAGCCAGGGCCTGGTTGTTTGGTTCCACGGCCTGCGCAAAGCGCAGGTTGGACATTGTGTACTCATGTGCGCAGCAGACCAGGGTGTTGTCCGGCAGCGCGGCCAGATCGTCCAGCGATTGCTGCATCTGCTGCGGCGTGCCTTCGAACAGGCGCCCGCACCCCCCTGAAAACAGCGTATCGCCGCAGAACAGCACGGGCTGCGCCTGCGCCGCCGTGCTGTAGAAGGCGATGTGGCCGCTGGTGTGGCCGGGCACGTCAATGACCTGCCAGGGGCCGCCCAGGGCCTGCACGGTATCGCCACCCTGCACGCGCTGCACGGGCTCGGGCAACTGCTCGTAGGCGGGGCCCCAGACCTGGGCGCCCGTGGCTTGGCGCAGCTGCGCCACGCCGCCGACATGATCGGCATGGTGGTGGGTGACTAAAATGCCCTGCAACTGCAAGTCCAGCTGGCGCAGGCTGGCCAGCACGGGCGCTGCATCGCCGGGATCGACGACCAGGGCCTGCCCTGCGTCGTACAGCAGCCAGATGTAGTTGTCGGAAAAAGCGGGGATGGGCAACAGGTTCATGAGCAGCAAAATTATAGGGATGCATCACTGGACGCAATCTGCCCTCGGCCACTACCTGCTGGAATGGGAGCAGCAGCGCTGCGACGAGGCGGTGGCCGATATTTTCGGCTATCACAGCCTGCAGTTGGGCATGCCCATGCTCCAGGGGCTGCGCGCCAATCGCATGCCGCACCGCTGGCTGGCCCTGGATTCCATGCAGGATGCGGTGCCAGCCGAGACAGTGCCGCCGCTGGAGGTGCCCGTGGCGCTGCTGGCCGATCCGGCCGCGCTGCCGTTTTCCGAGGCCAGCCTCGACCTCGTCGTCATGCCGCACACGCTGGAGACCTCGCCGGACCCGCATGCCGTGTTGCGCGAGGCGGCCAGGGTGCTGATGCCCGAGGGCCGTATCGTCGTGTGCGGGCTCAACCCCGCCAGTCTGCTGGGCGTGCAGCGCCGTGCCGAGCGCGGCGTGTACCTGCCCGATGTGGGCTGGGGCGTGGGCTACTGGCGGCTGCGCGACTGGCTGCGATTGCTGGCCTTCGAGATCGAGGCCGTGCAGTTCGGCTGTTATCGTCCCGCCGTGCAGACGGATCGCTGGCTGCGGCGCTGGCAGTTCATGGACCGCGTGGGGCGGCTGGGCTGGCCCATGCTGGGCGGCGTGTACTGCGTGGTGGCCGTCAAGCGCGTGCCGGGCGCGCGCATGCTGGAGCCTGCCTGGCGTGGCCGCGCAGCCGTGTCGGGCGCCTCCGTGCCTGTGGCCCACCGCATGCCGGCGCAGGCGGTGCAGGGCAGCGATCCGCATTCCAACCGGCCTGAAGGCCGGGCCATTCAACCCAAGGAAATTTTTTGAATCAAGTTGTTATCTACACGGACGGCGCCTGCAAGGGCAATCCGGGTCCCGGCGGCTGGGGCGTGGTGCTGGAGGCCGGCAGCGCCAGAAAAGAGCTGTTCGGCGGCGAGCTGAACACCACCAACAACCGCATGGAGATGATGGCCGTGATCGAGGCGCTGTCCGCGCTCAGGCGGCCCTGCGATGTGGTGCTCTACATCGACAGCCAGTACGTGCTCAAGGGCATCACCGAATGGATCCATGGCTGGAAGGCCAAGGGCTGGAAGACGGCCTCCAAGGAGCCGGTCAAGAACGTCGAGCTGTGGCAGCGGCTGGATGCCCTGGTCCAGGGCGGCGGCCACCGCATCGACTGGCGCTGGGTCAAGGGCCACGCAGGCGACCCTGGCAACGAGCGGGCAGACGCCCTGGCCAACAAGGGCGTGGACCAGGCACTGGGGCGCTGAGCGCCTGGTGCGGGGGCGGGTGCAATGCCCGTCCCTTGCTTCCACCTCCCGAGACCTACCTACAACGCGGTAGATGAAAACCCCAGAACCAGAATTCGGCCCGCGCAGCTAATATTTCCATAAGTGGAAATTAGTTCGCGCCTTGCCAGGCATCTTCCGTGGCGTGGTGTTCAAAATTGCCACTTGTGGAATTTTTAACCATCTCACGATGAAAGAGCCTTGCGATGAAATACAAAGCAATTGCCGCATTGGCGATGCTGGGCGGCGCGGGAGCGGCGCTGGCCCAGAGTTCGGTGACGCTGTACGGCAGCATGGACCTGACCATGCCCTGGATCAGCGATGTGCGCGGGAGCCGGCTGACGCGCATGGATTCGGCCATTTCCCAGCCTGACCTCTGGGGCCTGCGCGGCTCGGAGGACTTGGGGGGCGGCCTGAAGGCCTCGTTCCAGCTGGAAAACGGATTCCTCACGGACATCGGCTCGCCGATCTCGCCGACCAGCTACTTCAACCGGGCTTCCTGGGTGGGTCTGGACAGCGCGTCGATGGGCTCGGTGCGGCTGGGTCGCCAGGTCGATTTCACGGCCGGCACGCTGAGCCAGTGGGGCAACGGCTACCAGCTCTACAACTTCTATCTCTACCACCCCGGCAATCTGGACGGCCTGTCCAGCCAGTTTCCGGTGGACAACTCCGTGGTCTACCTGACGCCTAGCATGGGCGGCATGCAGTTCGGCGCGCAGTACGGCTTTGGCGAGGTGCCGGGCCGCTCGCAGGCCAACCGTACCTACAGCGTCATGGGCAGCTATTCCAGTGCCAAGCTCAATCTGGCCGTGGCCTACACCGATGCGCGTGGCCGTGCCTTCGATATCGCCGGGCGCACGGGCCTGGCGAACGCGCTGGGCCAGGACCTGGTGGCGGGCCGGCCGCTGGTGCTCGACACCTTCCAGGTGCTGGGCATCGGCGGCGGTTACCAGCTCGATGCGCTTCCGGTCCGGCTCAACGCGCTGCTGACGCGCTCCACGCTCAAGTACGGCGGGGCCTCCAGCAACATGAGTGCCCTTGACCTGGGCCTGGCCTGGCAGACCAGCCAGTCCGTGACCATCAACACGGGCTACTCCTTCAGCCGTTTCGAGCAGACGAAGTGGAACCAGGTCCACCTGGGCGCGCGCTACGCCTTCTCCAAACGCACGCAGCTGCATGCCTCGGTCACGCACCAGCGCGCCTCGGATGGCGTGGCGGCGATGAACTCCGTGGGCGTTGCCAGCGGGCGCACGCAGACCGTGATTGCGGCAGGCATACACCACTCGTTCTGAGAGGCATGAGACATGCAGCCCCGGCGACGCGGGCGCATTGGAGACCCCACGATGAAATTCACCCTCAATTCCCGAAGCGTGGCCTTTGACGGCGACGGGCAGACCCCCTTGCTGTGGGTGCTGCGCGATCACTTCAAGCTGCCCGGCACCAAGTTCGGCTGCGGCATCAGCATGTGCGGGGCCTGCACGGTCCATGTCGATGGCGAGCCGGTGCGCTCCTGCGTGCTGCCCGTCTCGACGGTGGGCGGCAAGGCGGTCACGACCATCGAAGGTCTGTCCAGCAACCGTTCCCACCCCATCCAGAAGGCCTGGATGGACAAGGACGTGCCGCAGTGCGGCTACTGCCAGTCCGGCATGGTCATGGCCGCTGCCGCGCTGCTCAAGACCCATCCACAGCCCACCGATGCGCAGATCGACGAGGCCATGACCAATCTGTGCCGCTGCGCCACCTACCACCGCATCCGGGAGGCCATCCATGCCGCAGCGTCCAAGCAATGAACGGGGCCGCACGGCCGGCTCTGCCATCTCGCTGCGGCGCAGGCATCTGCTCCAGAGCGCTGCTGCGCTGCTGGTGGCCCCTGCTGCCGGCAGCCTGCTGATTCCGCTGGCGCAGGCCGCGCCAGCGGAGGCCGGTGCAGCGGCAGCAACGGCTTCCTCCATCGGCGACTGGGTCTGGATCGAGCCTTCGGGGCAGGTGGTGATCGGCGTGTCGCAGTGCGAGGTGGGCCAGGGCATCTACACGGGCCTGCCCCAGGTGCTGGCCGACGAGCTCGATGCCGACTGGGCCAGCGTGACCGTGCGCTTCGTCACGGGGCGCGACGCCTATCGCAACGATGCGGGCGAGATGCCGTTCCAGCAGTTCGTGGGCGCGTCGATGTCGATGAACTATTTCTACGAGCGCATGCGCCTGGCCGGTGCCCAGGCCCGTGATGTGCTGCTGCGTGCCGGCGCGGCCCGGCTGGGCGTGCGGGCATCCCAGTGCAGCACGCGCGCCGGCCGGGTGCTGCACTCCGCGACGGGTCGCAGCGTGGGCTACGGCGAGATCGTGGCCGAGGCTTCCAGGCTGTCCATCGCCGCGCGCCCGCGCATGAAGTCGGCTTCCGAGCAGGGCCTGATCGGCCGCAACCTGCGCCGGGTGGACACCCCGGCCAAGGTCGATGGCAGCGCGGTCTTCGGCATCGATGTCGAGGTGCCCGGCATGCTGATCGGCGCCGTGCGCATGGCGCCCAGCGTGACGGGGCGCATCGTGCGCATCCGCAACGAGGCAGAGGTGCGCGCGCGCCCCGGCGTACATGCCGTCGTGCGCACCACGCAGTGGCCCGACCCCGAGCCCAGCACCGTGGTCGTGGTGGCCGATTCGTACTGGATCGCCAAGCAGGCCGCCGACGCGCTGGACATCGAATTCGACGCCGGCGCGGCGGCCGGCGTGGACAGCGAGCGCATCCATGCGCAGTTCGTCGCAGGCCTGGCCAGCGACAAGGCCGTCGTTGCCCGCAGCCTGGGCAAGCCGCGCGAAATGCTGGCAGCGGGCAAGCCGATCACGGCCGACTACCACTCGCCCTACATCACGCACGCCACCATGGAGCCGCTGGCCGCCACCGTGCATGTGCGCGACGGCGAAGTCGAAACCTGGGGGCCCTACCAGGGCCAGGACTTCCTGCGTGGCGAACTCGGCAAGGCCTGCGGGGTGCCTGCGGACAAGGTCATCGTGCACACCACCTTCCTCGGGGGCAGCTTCGGGCGCAAGTACATGCCCGACTTCGCCTTGCATGCGGCAGCGGCATCCAAGGCCGTGGGCCGGCCCATCAAGGTCATCCGCTCGCGCGAGGACGACATACGGCATTCCTACTACCGGCCCGGTGCCTCGGGGCGGCTGAGTGCCGTGCTGGGCGCCGACGGCCTGCCTGCCGCGCTGCATGCACGCATCTCGGGCCAGTCGCTGTACGGGGCCATCAACCCCAAGAAGATGGCCGATGCAGGCGGCTGGGACGAGACCATGGTCGAGTCCATCTACGACCTGATCTACGGCGTGCCCAACCTGCTGGTGGATGCCGTGGACGTGCAGCAGCCCATACCGCTGAGCTATCTGCGCAGCGTGGGCACCACGTCCAGCGTGTTCTTCCTGGAAAGCTTCATCAGCGAGCTGGCCCACACCGCAGGCGTGGACGACTACCAGTACCGGCGCCGCCTGCTGGCCGGCCAGCCGCTGGCGCTGGGCGTGCTGGATGCGGCGGCCAAGGCCGCGCGCTGGGAGCAGCCCGCACCGGCAGGGCTGCACCGCGCCATGACCTTCAACGTCTACACGGGGCGGGGCGAGAGCTTCCAGACCTTCGTCGCGCTGGTCATGGAATTGCGTGTTGTGGAAGGCCGCGTGCGGCTGGAGCGCGCCATCTGCGCCATCGACGCGGGCCGCGTGGTCAACCCGGGACTGGTCAAGGCCAATGTCGAAGGCGGCATCGGCTTTGCGCTGACCAACACCTTCAAGAGCCGGCTGGGCTTTGACAAAGGCGTGGTGCAGCAAAGCAATTTCCACGACTACCCGCTGCTGCAACTGTCCGAAATGCCCCGCGTGGAGGTGGTCCTGGTCGAAAGCGACCGGCCGCCCCAGGGCTGCGGCGAAGTGGCCCTGGGCCCCACGGCGCCTGCCGTGGCCACGGCCCTGTTCCATGCCACCGGCCGCCGGTTCCGCTCCATGCCGCTGCCGCAGGACATCGCGTCCACCTGATCACCCCCCAACCCGCTTTTTTCGAGAAAAGGAATTTCATGCAAGTCGAACACATCACCCCGTGCATAGGATCGGAGATCTACGGCATCGATCTCTCGGACCCGGCGCAGGTGCATGACCATGCGGACGCGCTGCGCCGGCTGCTGGCCGAGCGCCAGGTCATATTCTTCCGCGACCAGACGCTGGACCCTGCGCAGCAGGTGCGCGTGGCCCAGGTGTTCGGCAAGGTAGAGCCCGTCTCCTCCACCTTTCCCTCGCACCCGGACGATCCCCATGTCGAGCTGCTGATCAGCCAGGGCACGCGCACCGGCACCGACATCTGGCATGCCGACCTGACCTGGCAGACCAAGCCGCCCGCCGGCGCCTGCCTCTACGCCGTGGACGTGCCGCCCACGGGCGGCGACACCATGTGGGCCAGCATGACCACGGCCTTCGCCTCGCTGGCGCCCGAGCTGCAGGCCTATCTGCGCAAGCTGCGCGCCACCCACAACTGGGAGGCGCCAGCGCTCAGGCAAAGCCTGATGCGCCGAGATCCGTCTGGCGAGGCCTATCGCGCCACCCGCCTCAAGCATCCGCCGCTGGAGCAGCCCGTGGTCCTGGAGCACCCGGTCACCGGGCTGCCCGTGGCCTTTGTGAACTCGCTCTACACCACGCACATAGAAGGCGTGACCAGCGACGAGAGCGCGGCCCTGATCGCCATGCTCAGCGGGCTGGCCAAGGTGCCTGAATGGCAGGTGCGCTTTCGCTGGCGCAAGGGCTCGGTGGCCATCTGGGACAACCTGGCCACGCAGCACTACGCGGTCAATGACTACCACCCCGCAGCGCGGCGGATGCACCGTGTGGCGATACGCCAGGCTTGAGCCCGGCAACGACCTTTGCTGACAATGAAAAAACCACGATGAAAGCCCTCTCCATGAAAGCGAAACGCAGAACGCTCGCCCTGGGCGCGGCCATGGCCCTGGCGCTGCTCGCCGGTCCGGCGCAGGCCCAGACCCAGACCTACCCCCACAAGCCGGTCACCATCGTCGTGGCCTACCCCGCTGGCGGCGATACCGACGCGCTGGCGCGGCTGCTGGGCGAGAAGCTGTCGGCCCGCATCGGCCAGTCCGTGCTCGTGGACAACCGCGCGGGCGCCAGCGGCACCATAGGCAGCAGTTTCGTGGCCAAGGCACCGGCCGATGGCTACACGCTGCTGCTGGCGCCCAATACCTTTGCCATGGCTCAACTGGTGCTCAAGCTGGGCGCGGGCCACGGCTACGACGTGCTCAATGGCTTCACGCCCGTGATCGAGGTCGGCTCCACTTCGCTGTTCCTCGTCGCCGGGCCCGGTGCGGGCGTGCGCAGCTTCAAGGAGGCCATCTCCTCCAGCCAAGGCCGCTCACTGGGCTATGCCACGCCGGGCAACGGCTCGCCCATGCACTTCCTCGGCGAGATGGTCCGGCGCGCCACGGGCGCCCGCTTCGAGGCCATACCCTACAAGGGCGTGGCCCCGGCCGTCACCGATGTGGTGGGCGGCCATGTGCCCTTCACCTACAGCACGCTGGGCTCCATCGCTCCCTATCTGCCCGGCGGCAAGCTGGTGGCGCTGGCCGTGGCCGATGCCCAGCGCTCACCGCTGGCGCCCGACGTGCCCACGCTGGCCGAGCTGGGCTACAAGGACGTGGAGCTGACCGCCTGGTACGGCCTGTTCGGCCCCAGGAACATGCCCGCCGAGGTGGTCAAGCTGCTGAATACGCACCTCAACGAGATCCTCAGGATGCCCGACGTGGTGGCGCGCATGGCCACGCTGGGAACCGTCCCTGTGGGCGGCCCGCCCCAGCGCCTGGGCAAGACCAATGCCGGCGATTTCGAGCGTTTCGGGCGGCTGGTCAAGGAGCTGGGCATACAGCCGGACTAGATTGAACAGGCGCTGAACGAAAGGAGGGAGGAAGCAGCGGGCGCCGGCGCAAGTCATCCCGGGTGGTGGCCCGGGGAAGGAGGGTGGTCTTGCGCCGGCGCATCCTGCCTGATGCGCTCGGCCAGCAGGTGGGACATGAAGCGCAGGTAGCGCTCGATCTGCTGGTCTGCCTCGGGTCCCTCACCGAACAGTTCGGCCAGCAGCGGCCGTGCCGTGGGCAGGAAGGCCGAAATGCTGAGGATGGCCAGGTGGATGAAGCGCGGGTCCACCTGTGCCGGGTGGCTGGCCTGTGCTCCGTCCATCAGCATGGTCGAGGTCAGCTCCAGCCCGCGCCGCGTGATGCGCTGCAGCGGCGTGCCCGAGGGCGGCGGCTCTTCTTCGCTTTCGTAGTGGTAGATCTCGGAGAGCGCCAGCCGCTCGAACTGCGGGTGCTCGCGCATGAAATCCAGCCGCAGCAGCAGGCGCTGGTAGACGCGCTCTTCCACCGTGCCCTGCGTCCTGAGCGCCACTTCCATGCGGTTTTGCAACTCGCGCATCAGTGACTCCGTCACCTCCTGCAGCAAGCCCTTGAGGCTGCTGAAGTAGTAGCGCACCAGGGCACGCGTGACACCGGCTGCCGCCGCGATTTCCAGAATGCTCAGCTGCTCCGGCGTGCGGGTCTTGAGCAGGTTGACCGTGGTCTGCAGGATGATGTCCCGTCCCACGGCATCGTCGGCCAGCGGGCGGCCGCTGTTGCGGCGGGGCTTCTTGGGCGCGGATTCGGTTGGCTTCTTTTGAGGCGGCATGCGGGCCATTGTCGGCGATACACAGGCAGCGGCCGCGCCGCAAGCGTCAGGGCTGGGCGGTGATGCGGGCCAGCGCGTCCGCGATCTCGCGGGCCTGCTGGGGCCGCACCAGCCTTTGCACCTCCTGCCCGTCACGCAAAAAGATCAGGGTGGGCCAGAGCTTGACGCGGTAGCTGCGACCCAGGGCCCGGCCGGGGCCGTCTTCCACCTTGATGTGGGCCACCTGCGGGGCGGCCTCCAGCGCCTGGGCAATCAGCGGTTGCGCGCCCTGGCAGTGGCCGCACCAGGCGGTGCCGAACTCCAGCAAGGTAGCGCCGGGCAGCGTGTCGACGGTGCTGCGATCGGGGGCGTCGGTCAGGTGCTTGGACTGGAAGGGCATGGGAATCTCCTGTCAGGGAAAGGCCTGCAGCGGCAGGATGGACACGGTTTCGCCGGCTTGCACGGCACCGCGCTCATGTTCGAGCACGATGAGGCAGTCCGCCTCGGCCATGGAGCGCAGCACGCCCGAACCCTGCGGCCCGGTGGTACGCACCAGGCAGCGGCCATCGGCGCCTGTGGACAGAAGGCCGCGCTGGTACTCGGTGCGGCCCGGCCGCTTGGACAGCGCATGGGCAGCCACGGCCTGGGGCAGGGCGGCCGGCTCGGCAGCCGCCTGCGCAGCGCCCATGAGCTGCAGCAGCGCCGGACGGACAAAGACCAGAAAGCTGACCATGGCGGCCACGGGATTGCCAGGAAGGCCGATCAGCACCGTGGTGCGTGCAGGCGTGCGGCTTGCGGCAAACGGCGTGCCCGCATCGGGCTGCAGCAGGCCCACGGCCAGCGGCCGGCCGGGCCGCATGGCCAGTCGCCAGAAGTGCACGCAGCCCATGCGCTGCAGCATGGCGCGCGTGTGGTCGGCCTCGCCTGCGCTGATGCCGCCGCTGGTCAGCACCACGTCGGCCAGGGAGGCGGCTTCGCGCAGGCGCTCCTGCAGGGCCTCGGGCTCGTCGGCCACCACGCCCAGGTCCAGCACCTGCACGCCCATGCGCTGCAGCAGGCCGATGAGGCTGAAGCGGTTGCTGTCGTAGACCGCACCCTCGCGCGGTGCCGTGCCGGGGTGGAGGATTTCATCGCCCGTGGAGAAATAGGCCACGCGCAGCCGCCTGCGCACGCGCACCTGGGGCTGGCCCAGGCTGGCGATCAGGCCCAGGGCCGCGGGATGCAGGCGCTGGCCCGCCGACAGGGCCACGCGGCCCAGGCTCAGGTCCTCGCCGCGCAGGCGCCGGTTGTCCCCGGCACGCACGCTGCCTGCCGGAATGCCGATGTGGTCAGTGCCTGCGGACACGGTGCGTTCATGCGCGATCACCGTGTCCAGCCCGCTCGGCAACACGGCGCCGGTCATGATCTTGATGCACTCGCCGGCCTGCACGGTGCCGTGCCAGGGTTTGCCGGCCAGGGCCTGGCCGACCACGCGCAGCACCAGCGGTGCAGCGGGCGAACCGGCGTGAGCTGCCTGCAACTGGCCGCCATCGAAGGCATAGCCATCCATGGCGGCGTTGTCATGCGCTGGCACATCGACGGGGGAGACGATGTCTTCGGCCAGCACGCGGTCCAGCGCATCGGCCAGCGCCAGCGTCTCCAACTCTGCCACCGGGCCCAGGGGCTGCAGCAGGCAGGCCAGCTGTGTCAGGGCCTGATCGACCCTCAGGTCCTGGGTGGATGCGGTGGTGGGGGATGCGGGCTGGAAGGATGCTGTCATCAGAACGGAATCCGGTTGGGCAAGGCGGCGTGCGGGCCGGCGGCGCGGGGCACTACGACGGGGTGGCTGCGGCGCGCGCCAGCGCCTGCAGCTCCTGCTGCGTGTTGGCGTTGGCAAAGGCCAGCGGGCTGTCGCCTGCGCGGTCGAAGAGGGCCGTGGCGCAGCGGTGCTGGCCCGTCCATGCATCGATCTTGCGGCCGCCCGAACGTATGAACGATTGCAGACTATCACGCAGCGATGACCGCATCAGGCAGAACACGGGCTGGGCCCGCAGCAGGGATTGATCTGCGTCAAGCGAGTGCTCCCAGCCATGGGCGACGACGATGTCGGCCGCAGGCTGCTGCGACAGCGCCGCCTGCACAAGCCGCTCCACAAGGTCCAGCGGGAACAGCGGCGTATCGCAGGGCACGCAGACCAGCCAGGGCGTCCGGCAGTGCATCAGGCCGCTCAGGAAGCCGGCCAGCGGGCCGGGATAGTCGGGTTCGGCATCGGGCCAGACCGGCGCACCGTGGGCCGCGCCCAATTGCGCATAGGCCTCGGCATGGCGATTGGCGTTGATCAGCAGATGCCCGACCTGGGGCGCCAGGCGGTCCAGCGCATGGGCCGCCAGCGGCTGGCCCAGAAAGGGCTGCAGCCCCTTGTCGATGCCGCCCATGCGCATGCCGCGCCCGCCTGCCAGCACGCAGCCCGTGATGTCGTTCAGGGGCAGGGGGACGTGCAGGGGAGCGGGATGGGAAGAAGGGGGCATGTGGGGCGGGAGGGAGCAGCGGGAAAAGGAGTAGGGGGCGAGGCGGCGATGGCAGGGCGCCGACGCCCCGCGCACGCCGCACGGATCAGCCGCCGATGTAGCTCATCTCGATGCGCCTGCGCTGCGTGCCTGTGCTGGCCGGCAGGCTGGCGCGCAGTTCGGAGTAGCGGTCGCTGCGCTGCTGCCAGATGGGGGCCAGCGCGGAGGCGACCTCGGCATCGCTGGCGCCGCTGCGCAGCAGGCTGCGCAGGTCCCAGCCTTCGGAGGCGAACAGGCACAGGTACAGCCGGCCTTCGGTGGACAGGCGCGCGCGGTTGCAGTCGCCGCAAAAGGCATGGGTGACGCTGCTGATCACGCCGACCTCGCCCAGCGACGGGTCGTGCAGGCCGCGCGCGTCGGCATAGCCCCAGCGCACGGCCGTCTCGCCGGTGGCGCTGGGCTGCAGCGGCACCAGGGGCAGTTCGGCGCGCAGCCGGGCGATGACCTCGTCGGAGGGCAGGACCTCGTCCATGCGCCAGCCGTTGGTCGCGCCCACATCCATGTATTCGATGAAGCGCAAGGTCACGCCCGTGCCCTGGAAGTGGCGCGCCATGGGCAGGATCTGGTCTTCGTTGGTGCCGCGCTTGACCACCATGTTGACCTTGATGTTGGTCAGGCCCGCGGCCTGGGCCGCCTCGATGCCGGCCAGCACGTCGGAGACCGGGAAGTCCACGTCGTTCATGCTGCGGAACACCGCGTCGTCCAGCCCGTCCAGGCTCACGGTGACGCGGTTCAGGCCCGCGTCCTTGAGCGCGCGGGCCTTGCGGGCCAGCAGGGAGCCGTTGGTGGTCAGCGTCAGGTCCAGCGGCTGGCCGCCGGGCGTGCGCAGGGCGGAGAGCTGCTCCACCAGCGTTTCCACGTTCTTGCGCAGCAGCGGCTCGCCACCCGTCAGCCGGATCTTCTGCACGCCGTGCTGCACGAACAGGCGCGCCGTGCGCGTGATTTCCTCGAAACTCAGCAGCGAGCCGTGCGGCAGGTAGCTGTAGTTCTTGTCGAAGACTTCCTTGGGCATGCAGTAGCTGCAGCGGAAGTTGCAGCGGTCGGTGATGCTGATGCGCAGGTCGCGCAGCGACCGGCCAAGCCTGTCCTGCAGATCGCCGGTGGGCGTCTGCAGCAGACTTGGCACGGCGGCCGGGCGCGTGGGGGAGCGCTCGTCGACCAGGGGGATCACTCGTTCTGCCATGCCTGCGATTTTGCCCGAATGCCTATGTCCAGGCACTGCGCAAGCCTGCAGTTCTTGATCTGTGTCTAGACGCAGCGCGCTCCGTCCACCTCGATGCAGGTGCCGCTGATGAAGGCGGCCTCGTCGCTGGCCAGATACAGCGCGGCATTGGCCACGTCCCCTGCGGTGGAGAAGCGGCCCAGCGGAATGGTCGCCAGAAAGCGCGCGCGGCGCTCCTCGTCCACGGGGCCGCCGGCAAACTCGGCGGCCAGGCCGGTGTCGGGGTTGAAGACGGGGTTGATGCAGTTGACGCGGATGTTCTCGGGCCCGAGCTCGGCCGCCATGGACTTGCTGGTGATGATGACGGCTCCCTTGGAGCCGTTGTACCAGGTCAGCCCCGGCCGAGGGCGCAGGCCTGCCGTGGAGGCGATGTTGATGAAGCTGCCGCCGCCAGGGCGGCCATCGGCCAGCGCCGGGTTGGCGCGCATGGCGGGCACGCCGTGCACGGCAGAGAGGTAGATGCTCTTGACGTTGATGGCGTAGACGCGGTCGAACTCGGCCTCGCTGACTTCGAGCATGGGGCGGTTGCGGTGCGTCCAGCCCGCGTTGTTGACGAAGGCGTCGAGCCGGCCATGCGCCTGCAGCGTGGCCTCCACCAGGGCCTTGACCTGTTCGCTGCGTGTCATGTCCGCCTGCACGAAAAGTGCCCGGCCGCCTTCGGCGGTGATGGACTGTGCCACGCGCGTGCCCGCCTCGCGGTCGATGTCGTTGACGATGACCCGGGCACCTTCGGCGGCCAGCCGCTGGGCGATGCCGGCCCCGATGCCGCTGCCGGCGCCTGTGACGATGATGGATTTGTCCTGGACACGCATCGGGCTTTGCTCCTCGGTCGGGGGTCAGGCCCCCTGGGTTTCGGTGGTTGCTGTGGTCGCCGGGATCGGGGTCGCGCCGCCTGTGCCGGGCTGCCAGCCCACGAATTGCGGGTAATAGCGCGCCACGCCGGGGCCATTGAAGTCCCAGCCCAGGCACTGGCCCAGGTGGCGTGGCGGCTGGCTGGGGTCGGCATCGCCAAAGACGCCCGGCACGGACTGGAAGGCGGCCGTGGCCATGTTGAACAGCAGCTCGCGCAGATGCGTGCAACTGGCCACGCCGCCCAGGTTCTCGTTGATGGCCTTGCGCCAGCCGCGCGCCATGCTGCAGCCCACCATTTTCTGCAGGGCCCGCGTGGCCTCGGGGCAGTGGCCCAGCGGGTGGGAATCCATGACGACCTCGATGGCCTGCACCGTCAGGCGGGCATCGACCGTGGTGCGTATCCACATGTGGTGTATGGCCGTGCCGGCGGGCATGTGGCGGCCGCCGCTCAGTTCGATGTCATGGGTTTTGCTGTCGCGCAGCTCGCCTTCGATATCCCAGAGGCCGTCGGCGCGGGCGTAGCTGCGGTAGCGCACGTCGCGTTCATGCTGGGGCGTGCGGTCGGGAATGGGGGACAAGGGCATGGGGAAGCTGTTCTTTCTGTCGCGGGCTGCCGGCTGGCGCCGGGCATCCCGCGATTTTCCGTCATGCGCCAGGATCAGCCATGCCGTATGGCGACGGTCTTCAGCGTGGTAAAGCCGTAGAGCGCCTCGAAGCCCTTTTCGCGGCCATGGCCGCTGGACTTGACGCCGCCGAAGGGCAGCTCCACGCCGCCACCGGCGCCATAGTTGTTGATGAAGACCTGGCCGCAGCGCAGGCGCCGCGCCAAACGCAGCTGGCGCGCGCCGTCGCGCGTCCACAGGCCGGCCACCAGGCCGTAGGCCGTGCCATTGGCCAGTTGCACGGCATGGTCCTCGTCATGGAAGGGCATGGCGCAGAGCACGGGGCCGAAAATCTCTTCCTGCGCCAGCCGGTGCTCGGGCGGCACGTCGCGCAGCAGGGTGGGCGCCTGGTAAAAGCCGCTGTCGGGCGCATCCTCGACGATCTGGCCCTGCGCCACCACGGCAATGCCGGCCACCTGGGCGTCGGACAGGAAATCCCAGACGCGCTGCTGCTGGCTGGCGCGGATCAGCGGCCCCAGGTCCAGGTCCATGGCGGCCGGGCCCACGCGCAGCGCCTCGAAGGCCTGGCCCAGGCGTTCGAGCAGCGGCTCGTAGATCAGCGAGTCGATCAGCACGCGCGAACCTGCCGAGCAGGTCTGGCCCGCGTTCTGCACGATGGCGTTGACGATGGCGGGCACGGCGGCATCAAGGTCCGCGTCTGCAAACACGATCTGCGGGCTCTTGCCGCCCAGCTCCAGCGTGACGGGGCAGTGGCGCTCGGCAGCCGCCTGCTGGATCAGCGTGCCCACGCCGGGGCTGCCCGTGAAGCTCAGGTGGTCTACGCCGGGATGGCGCGCCAGGGCCTCGCCCACCTCGTGACCCAGGCCGGTGACCACGTTGAAGGCGCCGGCTGGAAAGCCTGCCTCGGTGGCCAGCCGCGCCACGCGCAGCACGGACAGGCAGGCGTCTTCCGAGGGCTTGACCACACAGGTGTTGCCCGCGGCCAGCGCCGCGCCCACGCTGCGGCCCAGGATCTGCATGGGATAGTTCCAGGGCACGATGTGGCCGGTCACGCCGTGGGGCTCGCGCCAGGTCAGGGCGCTGTAGCCCTGCTGGTAGGGCAGGGTCTCACCGTGCAGCTTGTCGCAGGCGCCGGCATAGAACTCGAAGTAGCGCGCCAGCGCCAGCACATCGGCACGGGCCTGGCGCGTGGGCTTGCCGCAGTCGCGCTGCTCAATGGCCGTGAGCTCATCGGCATGCTGGAGCACGCTGCCCGACAGGCGCATCAGCAGGCGACCGCGCTCTGCGGCAGAAAGCTTGCTCCAGACGCTGTCCTGGCACTCGCGCGCCGAACGCACGGCCAGGTCGATGTCCTGGGGCGAGCCGCGCTGCAGCTCGTCGAAAGCCTGCCCGTCCGACGGGTCCAGCACGGGGATCGTGCGTCCCGACTCCGTGGGCACGGACGCATTGCCGATGTAGTGGTATTGCATGGAGTCCGATTGTGGGGTGCCCGCGCCGCTTGTCCAGTCCCGGGCGTTGCTGCGTCCCCTCGATCGCCTTGGTGGCTCCAGCGGCTCCAGCGGCTTCAGTGGCTTCAGTGGCTTCAGTCCTCGGGCCAGCCCGCGTCGCGCAGGCCCTGCCGGTCCAGCACCTCCATCTTGCCGCGCCGCAGTTGCAGGCAACCGGCCTGCTGCAGCTCCTGCAGGATCTGGTTGGTCGTCTGGCGCGACAGGCCCAGCATGCGCGCCAGCTGTTCCTGGGAAACATCCAGCTCGCGGCGCCAGCGCTGGCGGCCCTGGCCGTCCGGCTGCCACTGGTCAAAGCCTTCGGCCATGCGCACCAGGCGCCGCGCCAGGCGCTGCGGCGCAGGCAGCAGTGTGTGCTCCTCCAGCGCCATCAGGCACACGCGCAGCTTGTCGGTCAGCAGCAAGGCCAGCACCTGCCAGTGTTCGGGATGGGCCGCCAGCCATGCCTGCAATGGGGCCTGGGGCACGTGCAGCACGGTGCAGGCCGTGGCTGCCTGGGCATCGTGGGTGCGCTCGGCTCCATCGAACAGCGCGATTTCCCCCAGCCACATGGGAGGCTCCACCAGGGTCAGCAGCGCCGTGCGGGCCTGCTCGCCGCAGGCGGCCGTTCCCGAGATGCTGAGCGCCCCACGCGCCACCGCATACAGGCCGCAGGGCGGGTCGCCGCGCCGGAACAGCCAGTCGCCTGCTGCCAGCGTGCGGGGCTGGGCCAGTGCCTTGAGCTGTGCGCCCAGCTCCGGCGGCAGGGCGTGGAACCAGCGGCCCGCCTCGATGGTGGCCCAGAGATCGGCCATGCCCGGCGGGCCGGCCGCAGCACGGCGCCGTACGCCGCGCGGGGCGGCGTGGGCTGCCGGAGCTGCCGGGGCGGGTGCGGGTAAGCCCGAGGTGTGCGATGAGGCTTGTGTCGGATCCATGACAGACGCCAATCCTTGATGACACCACCATGGTTGCGCAACATCCACCGCAGGTGCAGCCTATGAAAACCCTCATCGACCAACTGTCCCAGTACGCGGACTATCACCGTGATCCGCGCAACATCCTCACGCACTTCGTCGGCGTGCCGCTGATCATGTGGGCGGTGGTGATTTTGCTGGCCCGCCTGCAGTGGGCTGCCCCCTTGGGCGATGGCCTGCCCGAGCTGCCATTGAGCCTGGCCCTGCTGGCGGCACTGGCGGCAGGCATCTACTACTGTCTGCTGGACCTGCGCTACGGCATCGCCATGGCCCTGGTGCTTGCCCTGATGCTGGCGCTGGCCCAGCCCATCGCCATGCTGCCGATGGGGGCTTGGCTGGGCTGGGGCCTGGGCATCTTCGCCGTGGGCTGGGTGATCCAGTTCGTGGGCCATTACTACGAGGGCCGCAAGCCGGCTTTCCTGGATGACATCGTGGGCCTGGTCATCGGGCCGCTGTTCGTGCTGGCCGAGCTGGGCTTTGCCCTGGGCCTGCGCCGCGAAGTGCAGCATGCGGTGGAGCAGCGCAGCGGGCCCGTGCAGCGGCGCGCGGGCGGCGCACACGCCTGAAAACGGCCCGGGCGCTGCAAGCTTGGCGCAGGCTTGCCGCCGTAGCATGGCAGGCGTTCCTGCGGAGCCATCCATGGGGGCGTGTGCCTGCGCCTAAAATCACGCTGCTATCCCCCTGCGGGGGCTTTTTTGTTTCAACTCTCCTCATCCATCATGTCTTTCGACAAAGTCACACCGGGCAAGAACGCTCCTGAAACCTTCAACGTGGTCATCGAGATCTCGGCCAACTCCGATCCCATCAAGTACGAAGTGGACAAGGAAAGCGGCGCCGTCTTCGTGGACCGCTTCATGGGCACGGCCATGCACTACCCGGCCAACTACGGCTATGTGCCCCAGACGCTGTCCGGCGACGGCGATCCGGTGGACGTGCTGGTGATGACGCCCTTCCCGCTGCCCCCGGGCGTGGTCGTGGCCTGCCGCCCCATCGGCATCCTGCTGATGGAAGACGAGTCCGGCGTGGATGGCAAGGTCCTGGCCGTGCCCACGCAAAAGCTGCTGCCCGCCTACGACAAGATCAACTCGCTGGAAGACATCCACGAGATCACCCTCAAGCAGATCCAGCATTTCTTCGAGCACTACAAGGACCTGGAAAAGGGCAAGTGGGTCAAGGTGCTGGGCTGGAAGGGCGTGGACGAGGCCAAGAAGGAAGTCGTGGACGGCATCGCCAACTACAAGGGCTGATCCCTTTCACTCCCGTTGAGGGAGTCTCAACTGCGCTGAGGTAAATGCCCGCTTCGCAGTTGATACAATTTGAAACGCACCCGTTGTCTACGCGCCGGGTGCGTTTTTTGTTTTGTCGTGGATCAGGGTTTGGGCAGATCAATCAGGCGCTGGTGCGAGCCATCAGCCCGGGAGCGAGCAAATGAAGTTGGCAGATTGGCGCATGGGCACGAAGCTGGGCATGGGATTCCTCGTCATGGTCCTGTTCTCGGCCATCCTGGGGGCGGTGGCCTGGTTGCAACTGGCGCAGATGCACCGCAACGCATTGCATTTGTCGGATGTGGCCCTGCCCAGCATGTTCCATGCGGGCGCCATGCGCTCCGAGTACAACCGTCTGCGCCGCCACGAGGCCGGCATCGCCTCGGCGCGCAGCCTGGGCGAGGTCGATGGCTTTGCCAAGCAGGTGCAGGACCGGCTGCAGACCATCGGCGAGCATGAGACGGCTCTGCGTGCGCTGATCGACCAGCAGGCCCTGCGCGCGGCCTTTGACGACTACCTCGGCTTCAAGCAGCAGTTCCTGGCCATGCATGCGCGCCTGCTGGAGCGCGCGCGTGCC
This sequence comes from Delftia sp. BGA-UO-ETr-SB1, assembly GCF_059567865.1. Classification (NCBI taxonomy): domain Bacteria; kingdom Pseudomonadati; phylum Pseudomonadota; class Betaproteobacteria; order Burkholderiales; family Comamonadaceae; genus Delftia; species Delftia sp. BGA-UO-ETr-SB1. The sequence continues at coordinate 1,989,360 of NZ_JCAQOW010000006.1, forward strand.
GGCAACTATTCGACCACCGAGGAGCAGGCCTTCATGGCCGACGAGATGGGGCTGATGTTCGCCGGCGAATCCGAGGCGCAGTTCGGCAAGCTGGCCGAAAGCGCCGGCCGCCTGCTGACCCTGCAGCGCGAGGCGGGCGAGCAGGCCCGCCAGCAGGCGCAGGCCGGCTTTGACCTCGCCCGCATCTGGGTGCTGGGCACGCTGGCCGTGGTAGTGGCCATTGCAGCCCTGGTGGGCTGGGCCATCACGCGTGCCGTGACCGGCCCCGTCGCCCAGGCCGTCCATGTGGCGCGCAACGTGGCGGCCGGCCATCTGGAGACGCCGGTCACCAGCCGCCGCCGCGACGAAATGGGCCAGCTCATCAACGCACAGGAAGACATGCGCCGCAAGCTCGCCGAGCTGGTGGGCGAGGTGCGTGGCAACGCGCAGGGCGTGGCACTGGCCGCCGGTGAGATCGCCCAGGGCAATGCCGATCTGTCGGCGCGCACCGAAAGCCAAGCCAGCGCGCTGGAGGAAACGGCGGCCTCCATGGAGCAACTGGGCGCCACCGTGCGGCAGAACGCCGACAGCGCGCGCCAGGCCAACCAGATGGCGGCCTCCGCATCGGGCATCGCCGCGCGTGGCGGCGAAGTCGTGGCCCAGGTGGTGGACACCATGAAGGGCATCAACGACAGCAGCCGCCAGATCGCGGACATCATTGGCGTGATCGATGGCATTGCCTTCCAGACCAACATTCTTGCGCTGAACGCCGCCGTGGAGGCGGCCCGCGCAGGCGAGCAGGGCCGGGGCTTTGCCGTGGTGGCGGGCGAGGTCCGTTCGCTGGCCCAGCGCAGCGCCGAGGCGGCCAAGGAGATCAAGGCGCTGATCCAGGCCAGCGAGCAGCGCGTGGAGCAGGGCACGCAACTGGTGGACAAGGCGGGCGAGACCATGTCGGAAATCGTCACCGCCATCCGGCGCGTGACGGACATCATGGGCGAGATCAGCGCTGCCAGCAGCGAGCAGAGCGCGGGCGTGGCCCAGGTGGGTGATGCCATCACGCAGATGGACCAGGCCACGCAGCAGAACGCGGCCCTGGTGGAGCAAAGCGCCGCCGCCGCCCAGTCGCTGCAGCAGCAGGCACAGGCCATGGTGGCCTCGGTCTCGGTATTCCGCACGGCGGCTGCCGATGCGCCAGCTGTCACTGTGGCGACTGCCGCAGCATCGCGCGCAACGGTTGTTGCCTCCTTGGCATCGCGTCCGGCCCTGGCTCCCCTGGCCGCCGGGCCGGCGCAACAAATCGCTGCGGCCACCCCGGCCAAGGCCACCAAGGCCGCCAAGGCCACCAAGACGACCACCGCCGACGATGAGGAGTGGGCCGCGTTCTGAGGCCTCACGCGCAGTTCAGCTCCCTTTTCTGGCGGCTCCATGCTTTGCATGGGGCCGCTTTCCTTTTGCGTCTGGCGCTGAGCTGGCGCAAGACGGGAGCGAGAGGCTGTGGCACAAATCTGCCAGTGAAGGTTTCTGCCTACTACCAGTCCCTGAACTTGTCCTGAACAATGCCTGGATACTGGCAGAATGTAAGTGGATGTAGTCCTATTCTTACAGCGTGAACAATGGCGGCTTCTGGTGCCGCTCCCTAGGAACGAAGGGGTATCCCGTGATCACCTTGTTCTCATGGCCGCCACGCCTGGCGGCAATCAGTCTGCCAGCGGACCGCGCCACCGCGGTGGCTCTCCCTCTCCAATCCTTGCCCACAAGCCGACTTGCGCGGTTGCGGCAGATCTGTTTTTGCGAAGTCCGCGCCGGGCCTGGCTGACGCCTGTCCATGGCGCAACACAAAGCTAGGCACAACAAGATGGCAGGACTTCGACAAGAAAGACGAACGTGAAAAACCTCAAGATCTCAACGCGCATGCTGGGCACCTTCGGCCTGCTGGTGGTGCTGCTGCTGGCCGTGGTGGCTGCGGCGCTGGTGCAGTTGCGCGCCATGCGCGCCAGCATGGAAGTCATCACGGGCAACGCCATGCCCAGCGTGGAAGTGATCAACCAGATCGGCACCGATGTCGTGCGCACGCGCCTTCTGGAAGTGCGCCATGTCAACAATGACGATGCCGCCTACAAGACCGATTCGGAAAAGCAGCTGGAACAACTGCAGCGCCGCCTGGCCGAGCGCAAGAAGGCCTATGAGCCGCTGCTGTCATCGGACGAAGAACGCAGGCTCTATGCGCAACTGGTCCAGGAACGCGAGCGCTACCAGCAACTGAGCCAGCAGGTGCTGGCGCTGTCGCGCCAGGGCGAGAAGGAAAAGGCCCAGGCGGTGCTGGGCGGCGAGTCGCTGAAGCTCTACAACGATTCGTCGAACACGCTGGACCTGCTGGTCAAGCTCAACAGTGATGCCGCCTTGCAGGAAAGCCGCAATGCCGAGGCCGTGTATGGGCGCTCGGTCGTCGTCCTCAGCGTGGCGGCGCTGGCGGCCGTGCTGCTGGCCGTGCTGGCCGGCCTGTGGCTGACGCGCTCCATCCGCGCGCCGCTGGCGCATGCGGTCGATGCCGCAGACCGCGTGGCCAACGGCGACCTGGGCGGGACCATCCGCATCGACCGCCATGACGAAACCGGCCTGCTGCTGGGCGCGCTGCAGCGCATGCAGTCCAGCCTGGTGCAGACCGTGCGCAGCGTGCGCCAGAACGCCGAAGGCGTGGCCTCGGCCAGCGCGCAGATTGCCTCCGGCAATGCCGACCTGTCCAGCCGAACGGAAGAGCAGGCCAGTGCCCTGGAGCAGACGGCAGCCTCCATGGAGGAGCTGGGCTCCACCGTGCGCCAGAACGCCGACAACGCACGCCAGGCCAATCAGCTGGCGCTCAATGCATCCAGCGTTGCGCGCCGTGGCGGCGACGTGGTGGCCGAGGCCGTGGAGACCATGAAGGGCATCAACGACAGCAGCCGGCGCATCGGCGACATCATCGGCGTGATTGACTCCATTGCTTTCCAGACCAACATCCTCGCGCTCAATGCTGCCGTGGAGGCGGCTCGCGCAGGTGAGCAGGGTCGGGGCTTTGCCGTGGTCGCGGGCGAGGTGCGATCGCTGGCGCAGCGCAGCGCCGAGGCGGCCAAGGAAATCAAGGCGCTGATCACGGCCAGCGTGGAGCGTGTGGAGCAGGGCTCGCAACTGGTGGACCGCGCAGGCACGACCATGACCGAAGTGGTGGCCGCCATCGGCCGGGTCACCGACATCATGGGCGAGATCAGCTCGGCCAGCACTGAGCAGAGCTCCGGCGTGGCCCAGGTTGGCGAAGCCGTCACGCAGATGGACCAGACCACGCAGCAGAACGCGGCCCTGGTCGAGGAAAGCGCGGCCGCCGCTGCCTCGCTGCGTAAGCAGGCGCAGGACCTGGTCGAGGCTGTGGCCGTCTTCCAGTTGCCCCGTGGCGCCACGGACAGCCATGCGCATGTGCCTCACAGGGTGGCGGCACCGGCCAGCGCCGCAGCGCGCCCCGCAGCCCCGCCTGTCCGGCCCGCCCCACCCGCCAGCCCTGCGCGGCCTGCGGCCCTGGGCGGCGGCGGTGCGCCTGCAGGCGGCGAGACGCTGGCCCGCCGGCTTGAGCGCGATGCCACACCCCCCATCCGGCCGCGCACCGGACCCACGCAGGCCGGCAAGCCGGCACCACGCCAGCCCGGCCAGGGCGATGACGACTGGGAAACCTTCTGAGCCCTACCCTTGGCGCAGCGGGCTGTGGGCCTGCAGCTCCTGCAGATAGCCGGCCATGCCCTCGCCCTCGCGGTCCAGAAAGCGCGAGATGGCATCGGCAAAGGACGGGTGCGCAATCCAGTGGGCGCTGGGGGTGACCACGGGCAGCAGTGCCCGCGCCATCTTGTGCTCACCCTGAGCGCCTCCCTCGAAATGCGCAATGCCGCGTTCTATGCACCAGGCGATGGGCTGGTAGTAGCAGGCCTCGAAATGCAGGCAATCCACGCGCTCCAGTGCACCCCAGTAGCGGCCGTAGGCCGTTCCCTGCGGGGTCTGCGGCGCGTGGGCGCGCCCGCCTGGATGGCCCGCTGACAGCCTTGCGGCCGCAGCATCCAGCGCGATCAGGCTGCAGGCCATGGGCTGGCCGTCGCGCTCGGCGATGAACATCAGCCAGGCCTCGGGCATCTGGCGCGCCATGGCCTCGAAGAAGGCCGGTTCGAGGTACGGGGCGTTGCCATGCTCCAGGTAGGTACGCTCGTGGCAGCGGTAGAAAAAGGCCCAGTCCTGTGCGCCCATGTCCGGCCCGTGCAGGGCGCGAAAGCGCACGCCGGCCTCATGCACCTTGCGCCTTTCCTGGCGTATCTTCTTGCGCTTTTCCTGGTTCAGCGTCGCCAGAAAGTGTTCGAAATCGCCGTGCCCGGCGCCATCGGCGCCCTGGTTGCTCCAGTGGAACTGCACGGTGCTGCGCTGCATCCAGCCGTCGGCATCGCAGGCTGCCAGATCCTCGGCATCGCTGAACAGCAGGTGCAGCGAAGACAGCTGCTGCGCCTGGGCCCATTCGCGCACCGCGCGCACCAGGGCTGCACGCAGCAAGGGCGTGCGCGCCAGCAGGCGGCTGCCCGGCACGGGCGTGAAAGGCACGGCCAGCACGCCCTTGGGGTAGTAGTCCAGCCCGTGCTGGGCGTAGGCACGTGCCCAGGCAAAATCGAACACGTACTCGCCATAGGAGTGCGCCTTGGCGTAGACCGGGCAGGCGGCGACCAGCTCGCTGCCCTGCCAGAGCGTGACCACGCGGCCGGCCCAGCCGGTTTGCGGCACGGCGCTGCCGCTGGATTCCAGCGCGCTCAGGTACTCGTGGCGCATGAAGGGAGTGGGCGCGGCCTGCGATGCCAGCAGCGCATTCCAGGCCTGGGCATCGAGCTGCTGCACGCTGTCCAGCACGCGGGTGATAATTGCGGTTTCAGCCATGCCATTCCTTGCAGGCCGGTGTGACGCGCGCTGCCGCCTCTCGCTGTGGGGTGGCCTTGTCGGCCCTGTTGGCTCCATTGCATTCCATGACGCTCTCCATCTGCACTGCCCAGCTCAACTTTGTCGTGGGCGACCTGCCCGGCAATGTCCAGAAAATCATTGCCGCAGCCCGTGAAGCTTATGCCACGGGAGCGCGCTTGCTGCTGACGCCCGAGCTTGCCCTGTGCGGCTATGCGGCCGAAGACCTGTATCTGCGCCCCGCCTTTCTGGATGCCTGCGACCAGGCCGTGCAGCAGCTTGCGCTGGAGACCGCGCAATGGCCGGGCCTGGCGCTGGTGCTGGGCCATCCCTGGCGCGACCAGGGCGCCGGGGGCGCGTTGCGCAATGCGGCCAGCGTGCTGCGCGACGGGCGCGTGGAATGCAGCCATGCCAAGCAATGCCTGCCCAACTACGGCGTGTTCGACGAGCAGCGCTACTTTGTGGCCGGCCAATCGCCCTGCGTGATCGAAGTGCAGGGCGTGCGCGTGGGCCTGCTGATCTGCGAGGACGCCTGGCATCCCGAACCCGCACGCGCCGCCGCCCAGGCCGGTGCGCAATTGCTGGCCGTGATCAATGCCTCGCCCTTCCATGAGGGCAAGCAGGCCGAACGCGAAGCCACGCTGGCCGCGCGTGCGTGCGAAACCGGCCTGCCCCTGGTGTATGCACATCTGGTTGGCGGCCAGGATGAAATCGTCTTTGATGGCAGCTCCTTTGCCGTGCAGGCGGACGGCTCCATTGCCGCGCGCGCGCCGGCCTTTGCCGAGGCCTTGCCGCGGGTGGAGGTCCGCACGGGCGGGCATGCGCTGGTGCTGGCAGGCGAGGTGATTGCGCAGCCAGGGCACCTGCCGGCGCTGTGGTCCGCCCTGGTGCTGGCCGTGCGCGACTACGTGGGCAAGAACCGTTTTCCCGGCGCCCTGCTGGGCCTGTCGGGCGGTATCGACTCGGCCCTGGTGCTGGCGATTGCAGTCGATGCCCTGGGAGCTGACAAGGTGCATACGGTGATGATGCCTTCGCCCTATACGGCCGACATCAGCTGGATCGACGCGCGTGACATGGCCGAGCGCGTGGGCGTGCGCTATGACGAAATCTCCATCGCACCGCAGTTCGAGGCCTTCAAGGCCGCGCTGGCCCCGGCCTTCGCGGGCCGCGCCGAGGACACGACCGAAGAAAACCTCCAGGCCCGCATCCGTGGCACCCTGCTGATGGGCCTGTCCAACAAGTTCGGCTCCGTGGTGCTGACCACCGGCAACAAGAGCGAGATGTCCACCGGTTACTGCACGCTCTATGGCGACATGGCGGGCGGCTTTGCGGTGATCAAGGACGTGCTCAAGACCGAGGTCTTTGCGCTGGCGCGCTGGCGCAATGCCAACGATCCGTTCGGCACGGGGCTGGACCCCATTCCGGATCGCATCATCACGCGCCCGCCCAGCGCCGAACTGCGCCCTGACCAGAAAGACCAGGACAGCCTGCCCGCTTATGAGGTGCTCGATGCCATCGTGCGCCGTTACATGGAAAATAACGAAAGCATCGCCTCCATCGTGGCCGACGGATACGCCAGCGCCGATGTGGAGCGAGTGACGCGCCTGATCCAGATCAACGAGTACAAACGCCGCCAGGCGCCCGTGGGGCCGCGACTGACGCGCCGCAGCTTCGGCAAGGATTGGCGCTACCCCATCACCAACCGCTTTCGCGCTTGAAGCACCTGAGGCGGCGGGGTTTCCCGGCCAGCCGTCTTGCCCCGTATTGCATGCACTGAGGAGTTCACCCCATGAAAATGATCACCGCCATCATCAAGCCGTTCAAGCTGGAAGAGGTCCGCGAGGCGCTGGCCGACTGCGGCGTCAACGGCCTGACCGTCACCGAGGTCAAGGGCTTTGGCCGCCAGAAGGGCCATACCGAGCTTTACCGCGGCGCTGAGTACGTGGTGGACTTCCTGCCCAAGGTGAAGATCGAGGTCGTGGTCCGCACCGAGGACGTGGACCGCTGCGTGGATGCCATCGTCAACGTGGCGCGTACGGGCAAGATCGGTGACGGCAAGATCTTCGTCACGGCCGTGGAGCGCGTGGTGCGCATCCGTACCGGCGAGCTCGACGACGGAGCCATTTGAGTCCGAGAGCAGGGCAGGGCGCATTCGGCGCCCTGCATTCCTGATATCTCGACGCTGGCGGCCATCCTCTCAAGGGTGGCCGTTTCCGTTTCCGCTTCTGTTCAGATCACGGCGCGCAAGGGCGCAGTCTCCAGGCCCGTGCCGGCGTTCTGCACCAGGGATTGCAGCAGCGTGGGGATGTCGCTGCCGCTTTCGATCAGTCCCATCTGCCACTCGCCCATGAAGCCATGGCCCACGCAGGTCTGCAGGAACTGCAGCATGCTGTCGTAGTAGCCGTCCACATTGAGCAGGCCGATGGGCTTGTCGTGGTAGCGCAGCTGGCGCCAGGTCCAGACCTCGAACAATTCCTCGAAGGTGCCTATGCCGCCGGGCAGGGCGACGAAGGCATCGCTGCGTTCGGCCATCATGGCCTTGCGCTCGTGCATGGTCTGGACGATGTGCAGTTCATCGCAGGCATGGTTGGCCAGTTCCTTGTCCACCAGCGCCTGCGGGATCACGCCCACGACGCGGCCGCCGGCCTGCCGCGTGGCCTCGGCCACCTCGCCCATCAGGCCGCTGCGGCCGCCTCCATAGACCAGCTGGCCGCCGTGCTCACCGATCCAGCGGCCGGTGGCGCGGGCCGCCTCGATGAATCCGGGCTGGTCGCCGGGGCGCGAGCCGCAATACACACAAATGGAAAACGTGGGATTTGTCATGCAATGAACCGTTGATAGAGGGCGGCCAGCCAGACGCCGGCGCATAGCAGCAGCGCCAGCATCACGGCCGCGCTGCCCATGTCCTTGGCCTGCTTGGACAGAACGTGCCATTCGGGGCCTATGCGATCGACCACGGCCTCGATGCCGCTGTTGAGCAGCTCCACGATCAGCACCAGCAAGACGGTGCCCGCCAGCAGTGCGACCTCGATCCAGCTGCTTCCCAGCCAGAAGGCGGCAGGGATCAGCACGATGGCAGCCAGCGCTTCTTGGCGGAAGGCTTTTTCGTTCCATCCGGCGCGAAGGCCTGAGAGCGAATAGCCTGCTGCGTGCCAGACACGCGTCAGGCCTGTGCGGCTTTTCTGGGGATTGACAGGTGCGCTGTCGGTCGGGTCGGGAGATGCGGCGGGCATGCTTGCGAGTGTAGGAGATGCGACGCTGCCTCTGGGCCTGTCAGCGCTTTTTCCTGGGTGCCGGTGCCTGGTGGATCAACTGGGTGCCGGCCCATGCGTCATGCCAGAACTGGCGGCGCGGATGAAAGCGGCTCAGAAGTGCCCAGAGCGCCACCCACAGCACCAGCAGCATCAGCGTGGTCAGTGCAGGCACGCCGGTCGAATAGGCCGCCAGTGGCGGCAGCAGCCAGATCCAGCTGAACACATAGCGCCGCAGCGCGCGCAACTGGCTGACGGGCTGGCCTGCCGCATCCACCAGGCGGATGTGCCAGGTCTTCATGGCCAGCGTCTGGCCCTTGGACCAGAACCAGACGAAGTAGATGCCCAGCACCACGAACATGAAGGCCTGCAGCGCATGGCGGTTGTCCATGGCATTGCGTGTCTGCGACAGGGTGCCGAACAGATAGCCTGCAATGAAGACCACGCCGAACAGCAGCATGCCCTCGTAGAGCCAGCAGGCCATGCGCCGCGCCAGTCGCGGGGCCATCTGTGGGGAGGCCGCGGTTGCGGCTGCCGTGGTGGAGGCGGGGGATGTGGCGTTCGTCATGCGGACGGGGAGATCGGTGCGTCAGTGCGTCAATGCGAGAGGGGCGCTTCGCCGTGCGATGGCTGGGATGCAGCATCGGGGCTGTCATGCAGTTCCATGGGCGGCAAAGGCATGGGCGTGGCCGAGGGCACTTCCACCGGCGCCGTCTCCACCAGCGCCGGCGGGCGCACGGGATGGGTTTCCACGGCCGCAGGGGATGGGGCAGGGGGTACCGGAAGCGGCGGGTTGTAGATGGTGGCGGGCGGAATCTTCGGCGGATTCGGAATGGTGGCCGGAGCCACCGAGGCCGCCGGAATCCGCGCCAGCCGCTTGGGCGCAACGGGCTCTATGGCCGTGGCGGCGCCCTTGGCCTTGGGCGCGGCGCGCGCGGCCAGCAGGCGTTTTTCCTCGTCGCTGAGCGCCTGGTAGGCCTCCCACTGGGCGCGCTTGTCCGTGGCCAGGCGGTTGGTCAGGGCGAAATTCAGGCGGGCCTGGCTGCGCTGCTGGGCGCTGAGGCTGGACCAGGTCTGCATGCGATCGCGCAGCTTTTCCTGCTCTTTTTCACTGAGCTTGTCCCAGCCCTCGGCCAGCGCCATCCAGCGGCGCTTTTGCAGCGCATCCATCATGGACCAGCGCTCGGACAGGGGTTCAAGCACGCTGCTCTGCGCCGGTGTCAGCTCTGCCCAGCGCGGGCCGGAGGCCAGGTCCGTGGCGCGCTGGCGTGTGGCTGCATCACCGTGCAGGGTCTTGGAGGCTGCGATCGTGGCCGGCGAGACGGTGCTGGGTGCCAGCCGTACCTGCTGCACGACGCGCCAGCCGGTCCAGGCCAGCGCCATCAACAGCACCGCCGCCAGGATGGCGGCGGCTGAGCGGTGGAACGCGGCGCGTGAATCAGTGGGCATGCAGGCAGGCAAGGCGGGGATCAGCGTTCCGTGTTGGTGGCCGAAGTCTTCAGGTACTGGATGAAGCCGGGGTCGGCGTAGGCGGCGGGCGGCAGATCATCGGTCAGCAAGGCGGTATCCACCTCGGCAACCTCGGTCAGACCTGTCTGGTCCGTCTGCACGTTGACGACCACCAGGCCAACGATCAACGCCAGCACCGGCACGGCCGAGATCAGCGCGCGCCACCAGGTGCCGCCCTCGTCGCCCGAGCCCAGCGTCAGGGTGCCGCCCTGGGCCTGGGTTGCGCTGGCAGCCTGCACGGGCGCAGCGCGCAGCTCGCGCCGGCGAAGGGACAGGGCGCGCTCGCGCCCAGCGCGCAGCCGCTCGGTGATGTCGTATGGCAGCAACGCCTCGCCGTCACCCAGGCGCGCGGTGATCCGGCGTGCGATGCGGTCGGCCGCCATTTCGCTGTGGAGAGTGAGAGTGGGCGCAGTCTTCATAGCTCGATTCCTTTGGCCTTCAGTGCCTTGCTCAATGTCTGGATGGCGCGGAAACAATGTGTTTTTACACTTCCTTCGGAACACCCCATCGCGGCAGCGGTCTCCGCGACGTCCATCTCTTCCCAATAACGCATCAGGAAAGCTTCGCGTTGACGTGCTGGAAGCTCCTGTATCTCTTTTTCAATGCTTTGCAAAATCTGGGCCCGCTCGGTCAGATCTTCGGCGCTGCGGGCGGTTTCGCCGTTCTGGCCGGAGTCGGCGTAGGTTTCGAGCCAGTCGAAGTCCGCATCGTCGCCGGCCGACGCCTCCAGGTCGCTCATGCGGGTGAAGAGGGCGTTCTGCGTTTTTTGCCTGCGAAACCAGTCCAGCGTGCTGTTGGACAGGATGCGCTGGAACAGCATGGGCAGCTCGTTGATGGGCTTGTCGCCATAGTGCTGCGCCAGCTTGAGCATGCTGTCCTGCACGATGTCCAGCGCCGCCTCCTCATCCCGGACGTGAAAAAAGCTGCGCTTGAAGGCTCGCTTTTCTACGCTTTTGAGGAAGTCGGATAGTTCTTGCTCGGTTGCCAAAAGGAACGCAGGCCCGGATGAGGGGCTCGTTGATGAGGGGCTGAACGGGTGCGGGGCCTGATTATCGCACCGCACTGTCAATTTTTTTCGCAGGATGGCGCGCAGGCTTGTTGCAGTGCGATAATGTCTGCTGCAATTCAAAAAGGCAAACGGGTCACGGTCCGGCGTTTACTCACTCGCCCATGTCTGTTGGTCCTAAGTCCCGCACCGGCCTCACAAGGGCTTCAGGCAAGGGGCACCCAAGGTTTTTCGTTAGAGAAATTCACAAAGGTTGATCATGGAAATTTCCAAAGCCGAGTACTCCAGCGCGGCAGCAGCGGCGTCGCAGTCCCATGCATCCCAGGAGCTGATGGGCTCCGAGATCCTCGTCAAGTCCCTGCAGGCCGAAGGTGTCAAGCAGCTTTGGGGCTATCCGGGCGGTGCGGTTCTGTACATCTACGACGCCCTCTACAAACAAGATTCCATTCAGCATGTGCTGGTGCGCCATGAACAGGCGGCCGTGCATGCGGCAGACGGTTTTGCCCGTGCCACGGGTGAAGTCGGCGTGGCCCTGGTGACCTCGGGTCCCGGCCTGACCAACGCCGTGACCGGCATTGCCACCGCCTACACCGATTCCATTCCCCTGGTCGTGATCAGCGGCCAGACCTCGACGGCCTACATCGGCACCGACGCGTTCCAGGAATGCGACACCGTCGGCATCACCCGACCCATCGTCAAGCACAACTTCCTGGTGAAGGATGTGCGCGAGCTGGCGGACACGATGAAGAAGGCCTTCCACATCGCGCGCACCGGCCGTCCCGGCCCCGTGGTGGTGGACATCCCCAAGGACGTGTCCTTCAAGAAGGCGCTCTACGCCGGCTACCCCGAGAAGGTGGAGATGCGCTCCTACAACCCGGTGCGCAAGGGCCATGCCGGCCAGATCCGCAAGGCGCTGCAGTTGCTGCTGGCCGCCAAGCGACCCTACATCTACACGGGCGGCGGCGTTCTGCTGGGCAATGCCTGCAACGAGCTGCGCACGCTGGTGGACATGCTGGGCTACCCGGTCACGCATACGCTGCTGGGCCTGGGCGCCTATCCGGCCAGCGACCGCAAGTTCCTGGGCATGCTGGGCATGCACGGCACCATCGAGGCCAACAATGCCATGCAGAACTGCGACGTGCTGCTGGCGGTGGGTGCACGCTTCGATGACCGCGTGATCGGCAACCCCAAGCATTTCATGTCGGTGGAGCGCAAGATCATCCACATCGACATCGATCCCTCTTCCATCTCCAAGCGCGTGAAGGTGGACGTGCCCATCGTGGGCGACGTCAAGGAGGTGCTGACCGAGCTGATCTCCATGATCCGCGAGGCAAGTGCCCGTCCCGACGCAGCGGCCCTGGGCCAATGGTGGGAGACCATCGAAGGCTGGCGCAGCCGCGACTGCCTGCAGTACAGCCGTGGCGATGGCTCGGTCATCAAGCCGCAGTACGTGGTGGAGACGCTGTGGAACATGACCCGCGACGCCGATGCCTACATCACGTCTGACGTGGGCCAGCACCAGATGTGGGCCGCGCAGTACTACCGCTTCGATGAGCCGCGCCGCTGGATCAACTCCGGCGGCCTGGGCACCATGGGCGTGGGCCTGCCCTACGCCATGGGCATCAAGCTGGCCAAGCCTGAATCCGAGGTGTTCTGCATCACGGGTGAAGGCTCCATCCAGATGAACATCCAGGAGCTGGCTACCTGCCTGCAGTACAACACGCCGGTCAAGGTGGTGTCGCTGAACAACCGCTACCTGGGCATGGTGCGCCAGTGGCAAGAGATCGAGTATTCGGGCCGCTACAGCAGCAGCTACATGGACTCGCTGCCCAACTTCGTGAAGCTGGCCGAGGCCTATGGCCACGTGGGCATGCTGATCGAGCGCCCCGAGGACGTGGAGCCCGCCCTGCGCGAGGCACGCAAGCTCAAGGACCGCACGGTGTTCATGGACTTCCGTACCGATCCCACCGAGAATGTGTTCCCCATGGTGCAGGCCGGCCGTGGGATCACCGAGATGCTGCTGGGAGCTGACGACCTCTGAGCATGGTCCCTTGCGGGATTTGCCCGGGTTCATTCCTGTCGCATCCGTTCCAGTGAGCCGTCCTCGAGGCGGCCCCTTTGACGAATCTATTGCCTGCCAAGCCCGACGTTTACCGGCGCCGGGGGAGGGCAGCGAAAAGAGGAATCTTTCTTTCATGAAACACATCATTGCCGTGCTGCTCGAAAACGAGCCGGGAGCCTTGTCGCGCGTGGTGGGCCTGTTCTCGGCCCGCGGCTACAACATCGAATCGCTGACCGTGGCCCCCACGGAAGACGCATCGCTGTCGCGCATGACCATTCAGACGAATGGCTCCGAAGACGTGATCGAGCAGATCACCAAACACCTGAATCGCCTGATCGAAGTCGTCAAGGTCGTGGACCTGACCGAAGGCTCCTATACCGAGCGCGAGCTCATGATGGTCAAGGTCCGCGCCGTGGGCAAGGAACGCGAGGAGATGAAGCGCATGGCGGACATCTTCCGCGGCCGCATCATCGACGTGACCGAAAAGAGCTACACGGTCGAGCTGACCGGCGACCAATCCAAGAACGACGCCTTCCTGCAGGCGCTGGACCGCACGGCCATTCTGGAAACCGTGCGCACCGGCTCCTGCGGCATCGGCCGAGGCGAACGCATCCTGCGCGTTTGATGCGCTGCAACGCACCTGAAACCTGTCCCCTTCCCCTTTTCAACCCCTACACACACGAAGCCTGGAGCCAACATGAAAGTTTTCTACGACAAGGACTGTGACCTGAGCCTGATCAAGGGCAAGACCGTTGCCATCATCGGCTACGGCAGCCAGGGCCACGCACACGCGCAAAACCTGAACGAAAGCGGCGTGAAGGTCGTGGTCGGCCTGCGCAAGGGCGGCGCTTCCTGGGACAAGGTCGCCAAGGCTGGCCTGACCGTCGCGGAAGTCGATGACGCCGTGAAGTCCGCCGACCTGGTCATGATCCTGCTGCCGGATGAGAACATCCCCGAGGTCTACAACAACAACGTGGCCCCCAACATCAAGCAAGGCGCCACGTTGGCCTTTGCCCACGGCTTCAACATCCACTACAACCAGGTCGTGCCCCGCGCCGATCTGGACGTGATCATGGTCGCCCCCAAGGGTCCTGGCCACACCGTGCGTTCCGAGTACCTGAAGGGCGGCGGCGTGCCTTCGCTGATCGCTGTGTACCAGGACAAGTCCGGCAAGGCCCGTGACCTGGCCCTGTCCTATGCCATGGCCAACGGCGGCGGCAAGGGCGGCATCATCGAGACCAACTTCAAGGAAGAAACCGAGACCGACCTGTTCGGCGAGCAAGCCGTTCTGTGCGGCGGCGCGGTGGAACTGGTGAAGATGGGCTTCGAGACCCTGACCGAAGCCGGCTACGCTCCCGAAATGGCCTACTTCGAGTGCCTGCATGAGCTCAAGCTCATCGTGGACCTGATGTACGAAGGCGGCATCGCCAACATGAACTACTCCATCTCGAACAACGCCGAGTACGGCGAGTACGTGACGGGTACCGAAGTCATCAACGACAAGTCGCGCGAAGCCATGCGCGCTGCCCTCAAGCGCATCCAGACCGGCGAATACGCCAAGATGTTCATCCAGGAAGGCCGCACCAACTACCCGAGCATGACGGCCCGCCGCCGCATGAACGCCGACCACGCCATCGAGAAGGTCGGTGGCCAGCTGCGCGCCATGATGCCCTGGATCTCCAAGAACAAGCTGGTTGACCAGAGCCGCAACTGAGATTGCTGCATTCCATCTTGCCTGGGTCGCGCAAGCGGCCTACGCAAGGTGCAGGACAAGGCCACCCCGACGGGTGGCCTTTTTCGTGCAGGGAAGGGGTGCGGCGCGCAGGTACACTGACCCTTTCGGGGCGGCGCGGTCCGCTCCCTTAGAATACTATCGTTTTAATAGCTGCCCGCGCCCGTAGGCGCTGTGCTGGAGGCTGGATTGATGCAAAACCACAATGAGTCCAACGAGATTGAGGGCGTGGTGGTGCGCAAGCGCCGCAAGGGTATCTACATCCTGCCCAACCTGTTCACGCTGGCTGCGCTGTTCGGTGGCTTCTACGCCATCGTGATGGCCATGAATGGCCGCTTTGAACTGGCTGCCGCAGGCGTGTTCTGCGCCATGGTGCTCGACAGCCTTGACGGCCGCGTGGCACGCATGACCAATACGCAAAGCGCCTTTGGCGAACAGATGGACTCGCTGTCGGACATGGTGTCCTTCGGCGCCGCTCCCGCCTTGATCGCCTACGAGTGGGCGCTCAAGGGCATTGGTCGCTGGGGCTGGATTGCCGCCTTTGTCTATTGCGCCTGCGCTGCACTGCGGCTGGCGCGTTTCAACGTGAATACCGGCACGGTGGACAAGCGCTGGTTCCAGGGCCTGCCTTCGCCTGCGGCGGCGGCGCTGGTCACGGGCTTCATCTGGCTGCTGGACGAGGCGGGCCTGCTGCGCGGGCAGGATGCATGGCTGAGCTGGACGCAGATCACCTGGATCATGTTCTTCCTGACGCTGTACGCGGGCCTGACCATGGTTACCAATGTGCCGTTCTACAGCTTCAAGGACGTGCACTTCAAAAAGAGCGTGCCGTTTGCCGCCATCGTGCTGATTGCGCTGGGCATTGCCATCATCAACATCCACCCGCCCATCGTGCTGTTCGGCGTGTTCCTGCTCTACGGGTTCTCGGGCTATGGCGTCTACGCCTGGCGCAAGGCCAAGGGCCAGCGCACCAGCGTCATCAGCACCTCGACCGACGAGCCCGAGGAGCGCGGCCTGCACAAGTGATGCGGCGCAGCATCTTCACAGCCTTTGTGAACCTGTGCTAAAGTCGTCCGAATGCAATACCTGTCGCTAGCTCTACTACTGATGTCCAACGGGCAGAGACAGTAGCGCGCGCGTACATACCTACTTTCACGGCCCGTTTGCACCAGCGACGGGCCGTTTTGCATTTGTGGGGTCGCTGGAGCAGGTGGGTCTTGTTTTTACCTAGACGATAGAAAGCACTTCAGCCATGTTGCAAAACCCTTCGACCAAGTACCGTCCGTTCGCTTTCGCTCCCGTGCGTCTGCAAAATCGCAGCTGGCCCGACGCGACGATTACCAAGGCTCCGATCTGGTGCAGCGTGGATCTGCGCGATGGCAACCAGGCGTTGATCGAGCCCATGGACATCGATCGCAAGATGCGCATGTTCGAGCAACTGGTGAAGATCGGCTTCAAGGAGATCGAGGTCGGTTTTCCCTCCGCTTCGCAGGTGGAGTTCGACTTCATGCGCAAGCTCATCGAGGAAAACCGCATTCCCGATGACGTGACCATCCAGGTGCTGACCCAGGCGCGCGAGCACCTCATCCGCCGTACCTTCGAAGCGCTTGAAGGCGTGCCCCGTGCCATCGTCCATCTCTACAACGCCACCGCGCCCGTGATGCGCCGCGTGGTGTTGAACATGAGTGAAGACGAGATCGTCGAGCTGGCCACCACCAATGCCCGCATGTTCAACGAGATCGCTGCTGGCTACCCCCAGACGCAGTGGACCTTCCAGTATTCGCCCGAGATGTATTCGGACACCGAACTGGAGTTTTCCAAGCGCGTCATCGATGCCGTCACCGATGTATGGCAGCCCACGCCCGAGCGCAAGTGCATCATCAACCTGCCCACCACGGTGGAGCATTCCACGCCCAATCTGTTTGCTGACATGGTGGAGTGGACGCACCGCCACATCCAGCGCCGTGATTCCATCGTGCTGTCCGTCCATCCCCACAACGATCGCGGCACGGGCACGGCCACGGCCGAGCTCGCGCTGATGGCCGGTGCCGACCGCCTCGAAGGCTGCCTGTTCGGCAACGGCGAGCGCACGGGCAACCTCGACGTGGTCAACGTGGCGCTGAACATGTACATCCAGGGCGTGTCGCCCGGGCTGGATTTCTCCGATATCGACGGCATCCGCAGCACGGTCGAGCATTGCAACCAGTTGCCCGTGCACCCGCGCCATCCCTACGTGGGCGATCTGGTCTACACCTCGTTCTCTGGCTCGCACCAGGATGCGATCAAGAAGGCCTTCGCCGACCGCAAGGAAGGCGACATCTGGGACATGCCCTATCTGCCCATCGATCCCAAGGACCTGGGTCGCAGCTATGAGGCCGTGATCCGCGTCAACAGCCAGTCGGGCAAGGGCGGCATCGCCTATCTGCTTGAAAGCGAATATGGCCTCCAGTTGCCGCGCCGCCTGCAGATCGAGTTCAGCCAGGTCGTGCAGCGCGAGATGGATGCCAGTGGCAAGGAATTGGCTGCGGCCGACCTGTGGAATCTGTTTCAGCGCGAATACGGCCTGCAATCCGTGCAGGCGCCGCACTATCGGCTGAGCGAGAACGATGGTGTGGTCAGCCTGTCGGCCGACTTGGCCGTCGAGGGCGGCAAGCGCACGATTGAGGCCGAGGGCACGGGCCCGATCGACGCCTTCGTGCAGGCGCTGAGCGAGCACAGCGGCCGCGCGGTGCGCGTGCTGGACTATGCCGAGCACGCCATTGGCGAAGGCGCCAACGCCAAGGCCATCGCCTATGTGGAACTGCGCGTGGACGAGTCCCACGTGTGCTACGGCGTGGGGGTCGATGCGAATATCGTCTCTGCCTCGTTCCGGGCCATCATGTCGGGCTTGCAGCGTGTTCCCTCCGCCGAGAATGCGGTGGCGCAGGAGGCGGTCGCCGCCTGAATTTCGTTCCCGAGCCGGTGCAGCCACAAGCGCACCGGCTTTTTTCATCGCCTGCCCGTGGGCAGGGGCTTCGCATCCACAAGAAAGACGAGACTCCCCATGACCGACCAATTGATCATTTTCGACACCACCTTGCGTGACGGCGAGCAGTCGCCCGGTGCCTCCATGACCCGCGACGAGAAGCTGCGCATCGCGCGCCAGCTCGAACGGCTGAAGGTCGATGTGATCGAGGCCGGTTTTGCGGCGAGCTCCAACGGTGACTTCGAGTCGGTGCAGGCCATTGCGCGCGCCATCAAGGACTCCACCATCTGTTCGCTGGCGCGGGCCAATGATCGTGACATCGCCCGTGCGGCCGAAGCCCTCAAGGACGCCAACCGCGCGCGCATCCACACCTTCATTGCGACCAGCGCGCTGCACATGGAGAAAAAGCTGCGCATGACGCCCGATCAGGTGCTGGAGCAGGCGCGCCAATCCGTGCGCTTTGCGCGCAACCTGATTGCCGACATTGAGTTCAGCCCGGAGGACGGCTACCGCAGCGACCCGGATTTCCTGTGCCGCGTCATCGAGACCGTGATCGCCGAGGGCGCAACCACGATCAACGTGCCCGACACCGTGGGCTATGCTATTCCCGAGCTCTACGGCGCCTTCATCAAGAACCTGCGCGAGCGCGTGCCCAACAGCGACAAGGCGGTCTGGAGCGTGCACTGCCACAACGACCTGGGCATGGCCGTGGCCAACTCGCTGGCCGGCGTCAAGCTCGGCGGCGCCCGCCAGATCGAATGCACCATCAATGGCCTGGGTGAGCGCGCCGGCAACTGCTCGCTGGAAGAGGTGGTGATGGCCATCAAGACGCGCAAGGACTACTTTGGCCTGGACGTCAACATCGACGCCCTGCACATCGTGGCCGCCAGCCGCATGGTCAGCCAGACCACCGGCTTCGTGGT
Organism: Delftia sp. BGA-UO-ETr-SB1; assembly: GCF_059567865.1. Lineage (NCBI taxonomy): Bacteria > Pseudomonadati > Pseudomonadota > Betaproteobacteria > Burkholderiales > Comamonadaceae > Delftia > Delftia sp. BGA-UO-ETr-SB1. The sequence goes on from NZ_JCAQOW010000006.1 coordinate 2,007,737, forward strand.
GCAGCCCAACAAGGCCGTGGTGGGAGCCAACGCCTTCGCCCATGCCTCCGGCATTCACCAGGACGGCGTGCTCAAGGCGCGCGACACCTACGAGATCATGCGTGCCGAGGACGTGGGCTGGAGCGCCAACAAGATCGTGCTGGGCAAGCTCAGCGGCCGCAACGCCTTCAAGCAGCGCCTGCACGAGCTGGGCGTGGAGCTGGACAGCGAAGCCGCGATCAATACCGCCTTCGCCGCCTTCAAGGAGCTGGCCGACCGCAAGAGCGAGATCTTCGACGAGGACATCCTGGCCCTGGTGACCGAGCAGGACGCGCATCAGCAGGCCGACCCCTTCCAGTTCATCTCGCTGGCTCAGCAAAGCGAGACAGGTGAGCGCCCACACGCGTCAGTGGTGTTCAGCCGCGACGGCCGAGAGATCAAGGCCCAGTCCGACGGCAATGGCCCGGTCGATGCCTCGTTCAAGGCCATCGAGTCCGAGGTGAAGAGCGGTGCCGAGATGCTGCTGTACTCGGTCAACGCCATCAGCGGCTCCACCGAAAGCCAGGGCGAAGTGACCGTTCGCCTGCAGCGCAGCGGGCGCGTGGTCAACGGCGTGGGCGCCGACCCTGACATCGTCGTGGCTTCTGCCAAGGCCTATCTGAGCGCGTTGAACAAATTACACAGCAATGCAGAGATCGTGGCTGCGCAGGGGTAAGCACTCGCCTTATAATTTCACTTAAATTATCGAAAAGTCGCACAAGTTATTGTCACAGTGCGACTTTTTCGATTAATGTAAGGTCTAGTCACAAATTCTTGCTGCTTGGAGCATTTCTCATGCCCACCCTACGCCGTGCCCGCCTCGGTCGATTTGCTCAGGTCATGTCCTTTCTGGCCCTGAGTTGTGCTCTTGCTGCTCCGGGCGCATATGCCGCGCCCGCCAAGAAAGTTGCCAAGAAACAGGTGGCCGTGGCCCCTGTCAAGAAGAAGGCGGTGAAGGAGCGCGCCACGGCCGCTCCCCAGGGCAAGCGCGTTGCCAAGAGCGCGCGCCAGCCCAGCCGCGTAGCTGCACGCAGCGTAGCCAGCCCCATTCGCGCCGTTGCCTACGAGCCACGCCTGTCCTTCGGCCAGATGGCCGGTCTGCATGCGGTGGCCGATCCTCTGGATCTCAAGAGCAGCGTGGCCCTGGTCCTGGACCAGGACACCCATGAGGTGCTGCTGAGCAAGAACGACCATGCCGTCTTGCCCATCGCCTCGTTGACCAAGCTGATGACCGGCTTGCTGATTTCCCAGGCCCATCTGCCGATGGATGAAACCATCACCATCACGCAGGACGACGTGGATACCGAAAAGGGCAGCAGCTCGCGTCTGGCCGTCGGCACCACGCTCACGCGCGGTGAAATGCTGCACCTGGCTCTGATGTCCAGCGAAAACCGCGCTGCCCACGCCCTGGGCCGCACTTTCCCTGGTGGCCTTGATGCCTTTGTCCAGCAGATGAATGCCAAGGCCCGTCTGCTGGGCATGACCGATACCCGCTACGTGGAGCCCACCGGGCTGTCCAGCCGCAACCAGTCCAGCGCCCGTGATCTGGCCGTGCTCGTCAATGTGGCGCACAGCGATCCGCTGGTGCGCGAGTACACCACCTCGCCCGGCTATGAGGTGGCCGTGGGCCGCCGCACGCTGCAGTACAACAACACCAACCGCCTGGTGATGAGCCCCACCTGGGACATCGGTCTGCAAAAGACCGGCTACATCTCCGAGGCGGGCCGCTGCCTGGTCATGCAGGCGCAGGTGGCTGGCCGCAAGATCATCATGGTCTTCCTGGATTCGGCTGGAAAGTTCAGCCGCCTCGGCGATGCCGAGCGCGTGCGCCACTGGGTGGAGTCCATGGGGCAGGTGGCTGGAGATCCCATGATCCACAAGGTCAAGGGCTGAGTTTTCTTTCCCCTCACGACAAAGGCGCCGATGGCGCCTTTGTTGTTTCTGGTGGGCAGAGGTCTGTGTTGCCAATGGCCCCTGGCCAATGCCAACGGGGCCGACGGCTGTTCAGTGGCTGCTGCGCGCGTAGGGGTTGGGTGGCGGTGCCGCCGGGCGGGTTGCGTTGAAGCCCAGGGCGCCCGAGATCTCCTGTGCGGTGGATTGGAGCTTGGACATCCAGCTTTCGTCCAGCCGGTCGGCGGGAGCGGAGATGGACAGGCCGGCCACCAGCTTGCCCTGGTCGTCGTAGATGCCGGCAGCCATGCAGCGCACGCCCAGCTCCAGCTCTTCGTTGTCGCGGGCCACGCCATGGTGGCGTACCTTGTCCAGCTCGTTTTCCATGTCGGCCAGCCGCGTGATGCTGAAGTGCGTCTTGCCGGGCAGGCCGGTGCGCGTGGCGTAGGCGCGGACTTGTTGCGCATCGTCGGCCGCCAGGAACAGCTTGCCGTTGGATGTCAGGTGCAGCGGCGCATGGCCGCCGATGGCGCGAACCACCTGCATGCCGGAGCGCTCGCTGTAGGCGCGTTCCACATAGACGATTTCATCGCCCTGGCGCACGCTGAGGCTGACCGGCTGCTGGATCTGCTTGTGCAGCTGGCGCATGGGGATCAGGGCCGCTTCGCGCACGCTCAGGCGGGCCTTGACCAGATTGCCGAGTTCCAGGAAGCGCATGCCCAGGCGGTAGCTGCCCGATTCGGGGCGATCGACAAAGCGGCCAATGGCCAGATCGTTGAGGATGCGGTGCGTGGTGGAGGGGTGCAGGCCGGTGCGCTCGCTGATCTCCTTGAGCGATACCGCTTCCTCGCGCGAGGCCAACACGTCGATCAACGTGAACATGCGTTCCAGGACCTGGACGCTGGGCTTGGGGGAGGCCGCGTTATCGTTTTTTTTCATGAGGCGGAGTGGAGTTTCGGCATTCGGTCATTCTAGCGGCGGCCATGGCATGGCGGCATATGTGCCGCCAGCAAACAGCGGCTATGCGCATAAGAAATGTCGCTGAAAAGGCGTGGAGTGACGCTGTATCAGCGCGGCAGCTGATCCACGCGCTGCCAGCGCTCGTCAACGCGCACTTCATGGGGCAGGAAGCGCGCCTTGTAATTCATCTTCTGGCTGTCGGCGATCCAGTAGCCCAGGTAGACATAGGGTAGGCTCATGGACCGGGCCTGGTCGATCTGCCACAGCACATTGAAGGTGCCGTAGCTGGCGGGGTCGTTGGGTTCGTAGAAGGTGTAGACGGCAGACAGCCCGTCTTCCAGCACATCGAGGATGGAGACCATCTTCAGCGTGCCGATGCCGCCATCGGCTGCGGGCGTGCGGAACTCCACAAGGCGCGAGTTGACGCGGCTTTGCAGCAGGAACTGGGTGTACTGGTCCACGCTGTCATGGTCCATGCCTCCGCCGCTGTGGCGGCTTTGCTGGTAGCGCAGGTACAGCTGGTAGTGCTCGTTCGAGTAGTGCAGGCGCTGGATCGATGCCGTGAGGTCGGCATGGCGCGCGGCGGCGCGGCGCTGGCTCCGGTCGGGACGGAAGTCGTGGACCAGGATGCGCATCGGCACGCAGGCTCGGCATCCGTCGCAATACGGCCGGTAGGTGAACATTCCGCTGCGGCGAAAACCCAGTGAAACCAGCTCCGAATAGGCGCTGTTCTGGATCAGGTGGCTGGGCGTGGCCACTTGCGAACGCGCCAGCCGGCCATCGAGATAGCTGCAGGGGTAGGCGGCGGTGGCATAGAACTGCAGGGCCTGCAGCGGAAGATCGTTCGGGTGCGTCATGGTGTGCTGGCGGCAGCCGGTGATGTGTCGCCAGCCTCGCCGGACGGTGGCAGCAACGCGTCCCAGTATACGTTTTCGAACCGCCAGCGCATGGGCGGCAGCTGGCTTTGCTCGGCCACGGTTTGCAGGAACCGGGCGCGCGGCATTTCGCGCGCCCCCAGCGAGGCCAGATGCTGCGTGGCCTGCTGGCAATCGATCTGCACGGCGCCTTGGTGTCTGCACAGCGCAACCAGGGCCGCCAGCGCGATCTTGGATGCGTCGGTGGCATGCGCGAACATGGATTCGCCAAACACGGCGCGGCCCAGTGCCACGCAATACAGGCCGCCCACCAGGCGTCCGTCCACCCAGGTCTCCACGCTGTGGGCTGCACCCTGGTGGTGCAGGTCGGCATAGGCGTCAAGAATCTCTTGCACGATCCAGGTGCCATCCTGGTCATGGCGCACCGTCTGGGCGCAGTGCTGCATCACGGTCTCGAACGCGCTGTCGATGCGGATCTCGCAGCCTGGCGTGGCGCGAAAGCGCTGCAATGTCTTGCGCAGGCTGCGGTGCAGCCGGAACTGCGATGTCTGCAGCACCATGCGTGGATCGGGCGACCACCACAGCGTGGGCTGGCCTTCGCTGAACCAGGGAAAAATCCCCTGGCTGTAGGCGATGCGCAGATGCGCCGCATCCAGCGTGCCGCCTGCGGCCAGCAGGCCCGGGATGGGGTCGTTGGGGCCCCATGCCGTTTCCACAGGAGGGAAGGCCTGGTGGGGGATGAGCCATGGGAGGGGATGGGACATGATCGGGTGCGGACGGAGGAAATGGATTCGTATTCTCTGCAGCCGCAGTCTTGCACAAACCATGCGCAAGAGGGCTGCGTGGATGCGAGGGCATCGCCTGGCCGGGGTAAGTGAACCTCCTACGCGGCCTTGTCGCGCCAGGGGACAGTGCCGCCTGGCAGGCTTGGGCTATGCTGGTTCCGTCTTCTTGCGGATGCTTGGCTTTCGCTGTGAAGGCATCGAAGGAGGATGAGCGATGTTTTTCAGCAAAATCTTTGGCGCAAGCCTTGCCGAGCCGCGCTATATCCGTCGCACCCGGGCCTACCTGCAGGAAGCCCGCATGGCGATGCTGGAGCACACCATTGCCGCGGAGTACTACAAGTCCTCTGCTGACATGTATGCGGAACGTGCCGCACGGCTGGAAGAAGAGCTGCGCGCATGGGAAGAGGGTGTCGAGCAATCCCGTGTTGCCCATGGTTCGCGCCGCGCACATGCCAGGCACAGCAAGCCCGTCACCGTGGAGCCCGCTGCAACTCCATCGCCACCGAACACGCCCACCGTGGGCATGGTGCGTGCAGCCTGACCCAACAAAAAAGCCCGCATGCGTTGGCATGCGGGCTTTTTATCTTGGCTCCTCAACCTGGGCTCGAACCAGGGACCTACGGATTAACAGTCCGGCGCTCTACCAACTGAGCTATTGAGGAATATGTTGGCGTTGGGTCTTGTGCGATTGCAAGGCCACTGAAATTTGGCTCCTCAACCTGGGCTCGAACCAGGGACCTACGGATTAACAGTCCGGCGCTCTACCAACTGAGCTATTGAGGAATACACGTCTATCGACAGAGATCTTGTGCGGTTGCAAGATCTTGAAATTCTTTTGGCTCCTCAACCTGGGCTCGAACCAGGGACCTACGGATTAACAGTCCGGCGCTCTACCAACTGAGCTATTGAGGAACAAGACCTAGATTATATGACGTAAAAAACACGTCACAGAAAACTCGGGGGAATTTTTTCAGGAAGGCCGGCTGCAGGCCTTCATTCTCACGGCTCGGGCCTGAACCACAGCCATACCAGCACGCAGCCCATGGAGGTCAGCGCCACGGCCTGCACCCAGGCGGGCGGGCGTGTCCACAGCAGTATGACGGCGCACAGGCTCATCATGGCGCTGGCGCTCCATTTGGCGCGCCGGCTCACGCAGCCGCCCCGTGCCCAGTTGCGCAGCATGGGGCCGAACAGGCGATGGCGCCACAGCCAGGTGTGCATGCGCTGCGAGCTGCGCGCCGCGGCCCAGCCGGCCATGAGCACGAACACCGTGGTGGGCAATCCTGGAATGAAGATGCCGGCAATGCCCGTGGCCAGGCTCAGGCAGGCAAACAGCTGCAGCGCCCAGCGCAACGGGGCGGCCGGCATGCGGTGCAGGGGAGGGGGATCGTCATCATGGAAGGCCGGCGCCGTGCCTGCCTGCGCAGTGGCCTCGGGCTCCAGGGCCTGTGCCGTGGGTATTTGCTGCGCGCCTGCCTCACGGTCCTCTGGGGACGCGGTGGATGACTCTCTGGCGGTGCTGGGCATGCTGCGATTGTGCCAGCGCGCTGTGGCCATGGCGGCCAAGAGGTAGCCAAGAGGTGGCCGGGAGCCGGGCGGCCGCTATGCTTGGCAACCCACCATTTCCCTATAGCCTTGCACTGCCATGACTGTCCGCACCATTTTGAAGATGGGCGATCCGCGCCTGCTGCGCGTCGCCCAGCCCGTGACCGAATTCGACACCGACGAACTGCACCTGCTGCTCAGCGATTTGCTGGACACCATGCATGCAGCCAACGGCGCGGGGTTGGCCGCGCCTCAGATTGGCGTAGACCTGCAGATGGTGGTGTTCGGCTCCGGCCTGCCCAATCCGCGCTACCCCGATGCGCCCGTGGTGCCGCGCACCGTGCTCATCAACCCAGTCATCACGCCCATGGGCGAGGACGAGCAACTGGACTGGGAAGGCTGCCTGTCCGTGCCCGGAATGCGCGGCATGGTGCCGCGCTGGAACCATATCCGCTACACGGGCTTCGATGTGTTTGGCGATGCCATCGACCGCACGGTGGATGGTTTTCATGCGCGCGTGGTCCAGCATGAGTGCGATCACCTCTGGGGAAAGCTCTATCCCATGCGCATGCGTGACTTCAGCCAGTTCGGCTTCACCGATGTGCTGTTCCCCGGCATCAGCGCGGCCGAGGACGACTGAGCGGGCGGGCGCTGCCCGTATTCAAGGATCTTCGGTCAGGTCTTTGTATACAAATCGGTAGACAATTTTTCCATGCTGGCGCCGTACATTGGCACTTCCCGCCAAGGCGGGGATTGTGTGCGTTCGCCCGCCAAGAGCTGCCAAGCAGCCACCGGGCTTCGCGATGCAGGATGCAGGAGAGCGCGGCCTATCGGGGCGGCGGCAAAAGGTGCGCGGGGGCGCGCCTGCCGCCATCCGGCTGCCGCGTACTTGTCCGGCGTTCTGTGAACAAGAGGACAAGGAGACAGCGATGGAAAAAAGTTCTGGCAATGCGCCGGCCCTGGGTACAGACATCCGCCCGGAGGACGAGCAACTCGGCCTCACGGCCAACACCCTCTATGGTTTGCAGCATGTGCTGACCATGTACGGAGGCATCGTGGCCGTGCCCCTGGTCATGGCCAATGCGGCCGGCATGTCGGCGGCCGACACGGGCCTGCTGATCACGGCCTGCCTTTTCATGGGCGGGCTGGCCACGCTGCTGCAGACGCTGGGCATTCCGTTCTTCGGCTCGCGCCTGCCGCTGGTGCAGGGCGTGTCCTTCTCGGGCGTGGCCACCATGGTCAGCATCCTGCACACAGGCGGCGGCATGCAGGGCGTGCTGGGCGCCGTGCTCTTTGCCTCGGTGTTCGGCCTGATCATTGCGCCCATTTTTTCCAAGCTCACCCGGTTTTTCCCGCCGCTGGTCAATGGCTGCGTGATCACCATCATCGGCCTGTCGCTGATGCCGGTGGCGGCCCACTGGGCCATGGGCGGCAATCCCCAGGCGGCCGACTACGGCAGCATGGGCAACATCGGGCTGGCGGGCCTGTCGCTGGTCATCGTGCTGGCGCTGAGCAAGCTGGGCAATGCCATGATCTCGCGCCTGTCCATCCTGCTGGCCATCGTCATCGGCACGGCGGTGGCGGCCATGATCGGCAAGTCCGACTTTTCCGAGGTGGGCAGCGGTGCCTGGTTCGCCGTGCCCATGCCGCTGCACTTCGGCTGGCCGACCTTCAGCCTGGCGGCGACCCTTTCCATGTCCATCGTGATCCTGGTGACCCTGGTGGAAACCTCGGCCGATATCCTGGCCGTGGGCGACATCGTGGGCACCCGCGTGGATTCGCGCCGCCTGGCCGACGGCCTGCGCGCCGACATGCTGTCCAGCGTGGTGGCGCCGTTCTTCGGCTCGTTCACGCAGAGCGCCTTTGCCCAGAACGTGGGCCTGGTCGCGGTCACGGGCATCAAGAGCCGTTATGTCGTGGCCTTCAGCGGCCTGATCCTGATCGCCTTCGGCCTGCTGCCCATCATGGGGCGCATCGTGGCCTGCGTGCCTCCCTCGGTGCTGGGCGGCGCGGGCCTGGTGCTCTTTGGCACGGTAGCGGCCAGCGGCATCCGCACGCTGGCCAAGGTGGACTATCACAACAACATGAACCTGATCATCGTGGCGGCGTCCATCGGCATGGGCGTGCTGCCCATGGTCAAGCCGGACTTCTATCACCACTTCCCGGACTGGTTCGCCACCATGTTCCATTCGGGCATCAGCTCCACGGCGGTGACCGTGCTGCTGCTGAACCTGGTCTTCAACCACTTCAAGCAGGGCAACCCCGAGGAGCCTTCGGTGTTCGGCGCAGGTTCTGAGCGCGTGCTCAGCGAGGCCGTGCTGTCTGCCCTGGCCGATGGCGACCGGGTGGTCGACGGCAAGCTCTATGACCGCGAGGGCAAGGAAGTGGCCACGGTGTCGGCGCCTGCGGCTGCCATGCACTGACGGCGGCAACCACGCCAGCGCCTGGATGCAAAAGGCCCGCCCTGGTTGACAGGGCGGGCCTTTTTTCGCCGCAAGCTCAGACCGCCAAGGCCTGCAACAGCTCGGTTTCTATGAGCAGCTGGCGCTGGTTGTTCTGCAGTTCGGCGCCCTCGATCAGAAAGCTGTCTTCCACGCGCTCGCCCAGCGTGCTGACCTTGGCCAATTGCACGCTCAGGTGGTGCTGCGCCAGGATGCGCGCCACGGTGTAGAGCAGGCCGGCGCGGTCCGTGGCCGAGATGGACAGCAGCCAGTGCTGGGCTTTCTCGTCGGGCTGCAGCGTGACGCGCGGCGCAAAGGGGAAGCTTTTGACGCGGCGCGACAGGCGCCGAGGGGATGGCTCGCGCAGCGGCCCGCCCTGCATCAGCGCGGCGACCAGGTCGTTCTCGACCATGTGCATCAGCTCGCGGTACTGCTCCTGCATGGCGGGCGCGACCACCTGGAAGGTGTCCAGCGCATAGCTGTTGTGGGCCGTGTGCACGCGCGCATCCAGAATGGAGAAGGCCGCCCGGTCGAAGTAGCCGCAGATGCGCGCGAACAGATCGGGCTGGTCAGGCGCGTAGACCAGTACCTGCAGCCCCTCGCCGGCCAGGGAGCGGCGCGCACGCACCACGGGGCGGGTGGTGCCCACGTGGCGCGACAGGTGGCGCGTGTGCCAGGCGATGTCGGCCGCCTCGTGGCGCATGAAATAGTCCACGCCCAGCGTGTCCCAGAGCTTCTTGTGCGATTCGAAGGGCTGGGCTGTCAGTGCCAGCTGTACCAGGGCCTCGCGGCGGCGGGCCTCGATTTCGGCGGCAGCATCGGGCGCGCGTCCGCCCATGACGCGCAAGGTCAGGCGATAGGTGTCCTCCAGCAGCTTGCCCTTCCAGGCGCTCCAGACCTTGGGGCTGGTGCCGCGGATGTCGGCCACGGTCAGCAGGTACAGGGCCGTGAGGTTGCGCTCGTTGCCCACGCGCTCGGCAAAGGCCTGGATCACCTCGGGGTCCGACAGGTCCTGCTTTTGCGCGACCTGGCTCATGGTCAGGTGCTCGCGCACGAGGAATTCGATCAGCTCGGCGTCGGCGCGCGCAATGCCGTGGGCGCGGCAAAAGCGCTTGGCCTCCACGGCGCCGATGATGGAGTGGTCGCCGCCCCGGCCCTTGCCGATGTCGTGGAACAGCGCGGCCACGTACAGCAGCCAGGGCTTGTCCCAGCCGCTGGCCAGCTGGGAGCAGAACGGGTACTCATGCGCATGCTCGGCCATGAAAAAGCGCCGCACATTGCGCAGCACCATGAGGATGTGCTGGTCCACCGTGTAGACGTGGAACAGGTCATGCTGCATCTGGCCTACGATGCGCCGGAACGGCCACAGGTAGCGCCCCAGCACCGAGGTCTGGTTCATCAGCCGCATGGCGTGCGTGATGCCGCTGGGCTGCTGCAGGATCTTCATGAAGGTGGCGCGGTTGACCGGGTCGCGCCGGAAGGCCGCGTCCATCAGGTCACGCGCGCCGTACAGCGCGCGCAGCGTGCGCGCCGACAGGTCGGTGAGGCCCACATGGGTCTCGTACATCAGAAAGGTTTCGAGGATGGCGTGCGGCTCGCGCTCGTAGAGATCGTCGCTGGCCACCTCGATGGTGCCGGCCTTCTCGTAGAAGCGCGAGTTCAGCCGGATGCGCGGCGTGGGGCGCGGGTTCAGCCGCTCCTCGATGTTCAGCCGCAGGATCTGGCACAGCTGGGTCACGGCCTTGGCCGCCCAGTAGTAGTGGCGCATCAGCGTCTCGCTGGCGCGCATGGCCAGCTTTCGCCCCTCGGCCGAGGTGGAGCGGTAGCCAAAGGCCTCGGCCACGGCGGTCTGCTGGTCGAAGACCAGGCGGTCCTCATGCCGGCCCGCCACCGCGTGCAGGCGTGCACGTATCAGGCTCAGCAAGGCTTCGTTGTCCTCGAGCTGCCGGCGCTCGAAATCGGTGATCAGCCCCTTGCCGGCCAGGGCCTGCCAGCTGCTGCCCAGGCCTGCGGCACGGGCCAGCCAGATCATGGTGTGCAGATCGCGCAGGCCGCCGGGCGATTCCTTGCAGTTGGGCTCCAGCGAGTAGGGCGTGCTCTCGTACTTGTTGTGGCGCTGGCGCATTTCCAGCAGCTTGCCGGACAGAAAGGCGTGCGCATTCATCTGGGCCTGGTAGCGCGTCTGGAACTCGGCGAACAGCGGCTCGCTGCCGCAGATGCGGCGTGATTCGAGCAGGGCGGTCTGCACCGTCAGGTCGCGCTCGGATTCCTCCAGGCATTCGGCCAGCGTGCGCACGCTGGAGCCGATCTCCAGGCCCGCGTCCCAGCAACTGCCGATGAATTTCTCGATGCGCGAGGCCAGCTCGGCATCTGCCGTGCCGGCGGCTGGCAGCAGCACCAGCACGTCGATGTCGGAATAGGGAAACAGCTGGGCACGCCCGAAGCCGCCCACGGCGGCCAGGCAGGCCTCGGGCGGCATGCCGGCGCGATGCCACAGCGCGCGCAGCAGCGTGTCGGCCAGATCGCTCAGGTGCTGCAGCACCAGGCGCACGCCGCGCCGGCCCATGGTGGGCGCCAGCAGCGAGCCTATCCAGCGCCCGCGATCCCGGGCGTACTGCACGCGCAACTGCTCCAGCGAGTCCGGGGCAGAGGGCGCAGCGTGGGAAGGAGTGTGGTCAGTGGTCTGTTTCATGCGCGGCGAGGGCAGGGAAGGCGCCGGGAGCGGGTGCCCCGGACGCCATGCCATTTTGCCTGCGCATCACGCAAGAAGCATGCCGAGCCTCAGCAGCTCGTGGTGGTAACGAAGGGGGGCAGCGCGGGCGAGCCGGCCGACAGGGTCATGACTTCGTAGCCGGTCTTGGTCACCACCAGGGTGTGTTCCCACTGGGCCGAGAGGCTGTGGTCCTTGGTCACGATGGTCCAGCCGTCCTTGCCCAGTTCCTTGATCTCGCGCTTGCCCAGGTTGAGCATGGGCTCGACGGTGAAGACCATTCCTTCTTCCAGCACGGTGCCCGTTCCAGGGCGGCCGTAGTGCAGGATCTGGGGCTCTTCGTGGAACTTCTGGCCGATGCCGTGGCCGCAGAACTCGCGCACCACCGACAGGCCGTGGCCTTCGGCAAAGGTCTGGATGGCGTTGCCGATGTCGCCCAGCGTGGCGCCGGGCCTGACCTGCTGGATGCCCAGCCACATGGCGTCGAAGGTCAGTGCCGACAGGCGCTTGGCTGCGATGGAGCACTCTCCGATCATGAACATGCGGCTGTTGTCGCCGTACCAGCCGTCCTTGGTGATGACCGTGACGTCCACATTGACGATGTCGCCCTTCTTGAGCGGCTTGTCATTGGGAATGCCGTGGCAGACCACATGGTTGACCGAGGTGCACAGGTGCCCGGGGTAGGGAGGGTAGCCGGGCGGCTGGTAGCCGATGGTGGCGGAGACCGTGCCCTGCTGCGCCATGCATTCGGCGCCCAGGCGGTCGATCTCGGCCGTGGTGATGCCGGGCTTGATGTGGGGGGTGATGTAGTCCAGCACTTCCGAAGCCAGGCGGCAGGCCACGCGCATGGCTGCGATGTCTTCAGCGCTCTTGATGGTGATGCTCATGCCCGCAATTATCCCATTGCGCCTTCGGGCGTGCAGGGGTAAGGGGCGGCTGTCGCCATCGGGACGGCTCAGCCCGGTAAAATAGCGGCCTCACCGATTCAGCGCCTTGCAGCCAGCCCCCGGAGGGCGGGGCCGCAGGGCGCTTTTCACAAGCCTCCTCACCCAACAGGCCGCCACGTGACCTTGCATCTGACACAGTTGGAGGGTGGAAACGCTCTCAGCTCGTTCCGCGCCCAGCAGCTCCTGACCGAACTGGTCTCCATCCATCCCAAAATCACCGGCATTGCCGCGCGCTTCGTGCACCTGGTGGCCACGGACGCCGCACCCACGCCCGCATTGCAAGAGCGCCTCCAGGCGCTCTTGACCTATGGAGACCCCTATGAAGGCCCGGCCGACGGTGCCGCCCTGGTGGTCACGCCGCGCCTGGGAACGATCTCCCCCTGGGCCTCCAAGGCCACGGACATTGCCCGCAACTGCGGCCTGGGCGTGTTCCGCGTGGAGCGCATCACCGAATACCGCATCGCCTTCAAGACCGGCCTGCTGAGCAATGTGCTGGGCAGCGCGCCTGAGCTTTCGGCCGAGCAGACTGCACGGATCGCCGCCTTGCTGCACGACCGCATGACCGAGTCGGTCTTCGCCACGCGCGCCGAGGCCGAGCAACTGTTCTCCGCCCTGGACGCCGCTCCCATGGAGTTCGTCGATGTGCTGGGCGGCGGCCGCGCCGCGCTGGAGACTGCCAACCGCCAATGGGGCCTGGCCCTGGCCGACGACGAGATCGACTACCTGGTCGATGCCTTCAAGGGCCTCAAGCGCAATCCCACGGACGTGGAACTGATGATGTTCGCGCAGGCCAACAGCGAGCACTGCCGCCACAAGATCTTCAACGCCCAGTTCACCATCGACGGCGAGGCCCAGGACAAGAGCCTGTTCGGCATGATCCGCAACACGCACCAGGTCTCGCCCCAGCACACGGTGGTGGCTTATTCGGACAACGCCTCCATCATGGAAGGCCATGAGGTCGAGCGCTTCGTCGCCACCTTCGAGGCGGCCCTGGACAAGATCAAGGCGCCCAGCTACCAGAAGAAGCAGGCCGTCAACCACGTGCTGATGAAGGTGGAGACGCACAACCACCCCACGGCCATCTCCCCCTTCCCCGGCGCATCGACCGGCGCGGGCGGCGAGATCCGCGACGAGGGCGCCACGGGCCGCGGCTCCAAGCCCAAGGCCGGCCTGTCGGGCTTCACGGTTTCCAAGCTGTGGGGCAGCGAAGTGGGCAAGCCCGAGCACATCGCCAGCCCGCTGCAGATCATGATCGAGGGCCCGCTCGGTGGCGCGGCCTTCAACAACGAATTCGGCCGTCCCAACCTGACCGGCTATTTCCGCGAGTACGAGCAGCAGGTCGGCGTGGGTGCCGATGCCGTGATGCGCGGCTACCACAAGCCCATCATGATCGCGGGCGGCCTGGGCGTGATCGACTCCGAACTGACTCAGAAGATCGAGTTCCCCGCCGGCACCCTGCTGATCCAGCTGGGCGGCCCCGGCATGCGCATCGGCATGGGCGGCGGCGCTGCCAGCTCCATGGCCAGCGGCACGAACGCGGCCGAGCTGGACTTCGATTCCGTGCAGCGCGGCAATCCCGAGATCGAGCGCCGCGCCCAGGAAGTCATCAACCACTGCTGGGCCCAGGGCGACAAGAACCCCATCCTGGCCATCCACGACGTGGGTGCCGGCGGCCTGTCCAATGCCTTCCCCGAGCTGACCAACGATGCGGGCCGTGGCGCGCGCTTTGACCTGCGCGCCGTCAACCTGGAGGAATCCGGCCTGGCGCCCAAGGAAATCTGGTCCAACGAAAGCCAGGAACGCTATGTGATGGCCATCGCTCCCGAATCGCTGGCCGAGTTCACGGCCTTCTGCGAGCGTGAGCGCTGCCCGTTCGCCGTGATCGGCACGGCCACGGAAGAACGCCAGCTGGTGCTGGAGGACACGGCGGTGGCCTCGGGCGACCAGAAGTTCCCCGTGGACATGCCCATGAACGTGCTGCTGGGCAAGCCGCCCAAGATGCACCGCGACGTGGCCACCGTGCAGCGCGAGCTGCCGCCCATGGACCTGACCGGCGTGCCCCTGGAAAAGGCCGTGATCGACGTGCTGGCCCACCCCACCGTGGCCTCCAAGCGCTTCCTGATCACCATTGGCGACCGGGCCGTGGGCGGTCTCACGCACCGCGACCAGATGGTCGGCCCCTGGCAGGTGCCCGTGGCCGACGTGGCCGTGACCCTGGCCGACTACCGTGGCTTCAAGGGCGAGGCCATGGCCATGGGCGAGCGCACGCCGCTGGCCTCCATCAACGCCCCGGCGTCGGGACGCATGGCCGTGGCCGAGGCCATCACCAACATGCTGGCCGCGCCCATCGAGCTGTCCAAGGTCAAGATGTCGGCCAACTGGATGGCGGCCTGCGGCGAGCCCGGCGAAGACGCGGCGCTCTACGCCACCGTCAAGGCCGTGGGCATGGAGCTGTGCCCGCAACTGGACATCTCGATCCCCGTGGGCAAGGACAGCCTGTCCATGCGCACCCAGTGGAACGAGGGCGGCCAGGTCAAGAAGGTGACCTCGCCCGTCAGCCTGATCATCACGGGCTTCGCCTCCATCGACGATGTGCGCGGCACGCTCACGCCCCAGCTGGACGCCTCGGAAGACGACAGCACCCTGGTGCTGGTGGACCTGGGCCGCGGCAAGATGCGCATGGGCGGCTCCATCCTGGGCCAGGTGCTGGGCCAGTCCGGCAATGAAACGCCTGACCTCGATGACGCCAAGGACCTGATCGCCCTGGTCGATGCCGTCAACGACCTGCGCGCCAAGGGCCAGATCCTGGCCTACCACGACAAGGGCGACGGCGGCCTGCTGGCCACCGTGGCCGAGATGGCCTTTGCCGGCCATGTGGGCGTGGCCATCAACGTGGACATGCTGGTCACCGAAGGCGACGGCATCAGCGACAGCCGCATGGACTCGGGCGAAGGCAAGAACTGGGCCTCCCAGATCAGCGGCCGCCGCGACGACATGACGCTGCGCGCACTGTTCAACGAAGAGCTGGGCGCCGTGCTGCAGATCCGCACGGCCGACCGCGCCGCCGTGCTGCAGACCCTGCGCGAGCATGGCCTGTCCACCTGCAGCCACATCATCGGCAAGACGCGCCCCGTCTCGTCCAAGGTCGATGCGGGCAAGGGCGAGCTGCAGGTCTGGCGCGATGCCAAGTCCGTCTTCGGCGCCTCGCTCAGCGACCTGCACCAGGTCTGGGATGCCGTCAGCTGGAAGATTGCCCAGCAGCGCGACAACCCGGCCTGCGCCGACAGCGAGCACGCCGCAGCCGGCGAGCCTGCCGACCCCGGCATGCACCTGCACCTGACGTTCGACCCGGCCGAGAACCCCGCCGCACCCTTCCTGAACCTGGGCGCGCGCCCCCGCGTGGCCGTGCTGCGCGAGCAGGGCGTGAACTCCCATGTGGAAATGGCCTACGCCTTCACCGAAGCCGGCTTCGACGCGGTGGACGTGCACATGACCGACCTGCAAAGCGGCCGCGCGCAGCTGCAGGACTTCGCCGGCGTGGTGGCCTGCGGCGGCTTCAGCTACGGCGACACGCTGGGCGCCGGCATCGGCTGGGCGCGCTCCATCACTTTCAACGACAGCCTGTCCGCGCAGTTCCAGCAGTTCTTCGGCCGCAGCGACACCTTCGGCCTGGGCGTGTGCAACGGCTGCCAGATGTTTGCCGAGCTGGCCGACATCATTCCCGGTGCCCAGGACTGGCCGCGTTTCACGCAGAACCAGAGCAACCGCTTCGAGGCGCGCCTGTCCATGGTGGAAGTGCTGGAGTCGCCCAGCCTGTTCCTGCAGGGCATGGCCGGCAGCCGCCTGCCCATCGCCGTGGCCCACGGCGAAGGCTTTGCCAACTTCCGCTTCCGCGGCAATGCGGACAAGGCCATCGCCTCCATGCGCTATGTGGACAACCACGGCAAGGCCACCGAGCAGTACCCGTTCAATCCCAATGGATCGGCCGGTGGCCTGACGGCAGTGACCACGGCCGATGGCCGCTTCACGGCCATGATGCCCCACCCCGAGCGCGTGTTCCGCAACGTGCAGATGAGCTGGACCAACGGCGACAAGTCGGAATTCAGCCCCTGGATGCGCGTGTGGCGCAACGCCCGCAAGTGGCTGGGTTGATGCACTGAGCGACGCTGCAAAGCAGACAAAGGCCCTTCGGGGCCTTTTCTTTTTCTGTTTCTTTTTGGCGGCTGCCGCTACGGCGCCAGCATCTGCGCCGTGCGCGCGCGGGCCTGCTGGACCAGGGTGGAGATCAGCACCGTCTCGGGCAGGTTGTGCCAGTAGCGGCGCGGCATCTCGCGCAGCATGGCCTGCTCCTTCAGGCGCGCCGGGTTGAAGGTGCTGGCGTAGTAGGTCAGCCACAGGGCCTCGCCCGCGTCGGCTGGCGGGGCATCGCTGCGGCGCGCGCCGGGCGCCAGGCGCAGCGCATGGCCGTCCCAGTGCGCGCTGCATTGTGGCGTGAGGATGGCCCAGTGCATGTTAGCAAAGCGCTTGCAGAAGAAGGGCGCCGCCGCGCGCACGATGTGGTGCTCGGGCTCGAACCAGGCAATGTGCAGATCGGGCTGGTTCTGCCGCTGCGTGGTCCGAAAGCGCACAAAGGCGTGCATCTTGTGGATCTCGCGCGAGACGGGGCGGGCCAGGGCCTCGATGGCGCGCCAGTCCGCATCCAGCGCATCCAGCCGCAGTTCGGGCCGGGCCTGCATGCGCGCCAGCCATCGGTGGCATAGCTCGAAGCGGCCCGCTGCGCGGTGCATGCAGGCATGGCGCAGCGCGGACATCTGGGTGTCCGACAGGGACAGCCCGGCCTCGCCGGGGCCGGCCAGCCCGGCGAGTGCCGAGGCGGGCATGGCCTGCTCCGGCGCGCTGGAAAACAGGTCCACCCCCGCGCCGAGTTGCTGCCCACCCCGCGTGTCGGGCCACCGCCAGCGCACCAGGGCGGGGTCGGCGCCATGGGCCAGCAGCGCCCTGCAGGCTGCGCGAAAGCCGGGCCAGTCGTCGGGGCTGTCGAGTTCGATGGTGAGAGCCTGTGCTTGCATGGCGTGCTCCAGGCGCTAGAACAGGCTGGCCTGCAGCGCGCTTTGCACGCGCATGCCGCTGTGCCGTGCCTGGGCCTGGCTGGCCTGCGACTGAGCGATCAGCCGGGTGCGCAGCGCGGCCGAGTCGGTCTCGCCCAGCAGGGGCCGGTGGCCGTCGATCAGCACGAAGGGCAGGGCCTTTTGCACGGGGGCGCGCAGCCGCAGCAGATCGTCCAGCCGCAGCCTGCGCACGCGGCGCGCCGCCAGCAGGCGGTCCACCGTCTGCGTGCCCAGGCCCGGCACGCGCAGCAGCAGGCTGCGCGGCGCACGGTTGAGGTCCACGGGGAACTGCTGTCGGTTGGCCAGTGCCCAGGCCAGCTTGGGGTCGATCTCCAGGTCCAGCATGCCGTGGCGGCTGGCCGCCGCGATCTCGCCCGCCCCGTAGCCGTAAAAGCGCATCAGCCAGTCGGCCTGGTAGAGCCGGTGCTCGCGCATGAGGGGTGGCGCCTGCGGCGGCAGATCGCGCGAGGCATCGGGAATGGGGCTGAAGGCCGAGTAGTACACGCGGCGCAGGCCGTAGCCCGCATACAGCGTGTGGCTGGATTCGAGGATGTCGGCATCGGTTGCGCGGTCGGCGCCCACGATCATCTGCGTGCTCTGCCCGCCCGGCGCAAAGCGCGGCACGGCGGCGCGCTGTGCGGGCGCGCCGGGCAGGGACTGCGCCTGGCGCTGCTCGCGCGTGGCCGCGCGCCAGGCCTGCACATGCCGGTCCACGCCCTGCATGGCCTGGCGTATGCGCTGCCCATCCTTTTCAGGCGCGAACTGCGCCAGGCCGCTGGCCGTGGGCAGTTCCACATTGATGCTCAGGCGGTCGGCATGGCGGCCTGCCTGGGCCAGCAATTCGGGGGCGGCATCCGGGATGGTCTTCAGATGGATGTAGCCGCGAAAGTCATGCTCCTCGCGCAGGCGGCGCGCCACTTCCACCAGTTGCTCCATGGTGTAGTCGCTGGAACGGATGATGCCGCTGGACAGGAACAGCCCCTCGATGCAGTTGCGCCGGTAGAAGTCCAGCGTCAGCTGCACCACCTCGGCCACCGTGAAGCGGGCGCGCTGCACGTTGGAGCTCTTGCGGTTGATGCAGTAGCGGCAGTCGAAGATGCAGACATTGGTCAGCAGGATCTTGAGCAGCGAGATGCAGCGCCCGTCGGGCGCATAGCTGTGGCAGATGCCCATGCCGGTGACCGAGCCCATGCCCTTGCCGTCCAGCGAGTCGCGCCCCTGCGATCCGCTGGAGGCGCAGCTGGCGTCGTACTTGGCGGCGTCGGCGAGGATGAAAAGTTTGCGTTGCAGCTCCATGGCTGTATAAATATACAGTATATTTGCCTGACACGTCCGGTTTTCTGAGAGCCCATCCCCCAGCCAGGGTCTGGTCCGGCCTTGCCTGGCTGCGGGTCGAACGCACTGTCGCGCTATCGCAATGGCCAGCGGATTGCAATGGTTGCCAGTGCAATGGAATGAAACCGTTTTCAGGTGCGGAATGAGTGCTTGCTTTCAATGGGTGGCGATGTGCATCGCAGGAAATGGTGAATGCGTGTTTTCTGCGTCTTTCGCAATGCCTGAAGACTGGCATGGCTTGGTGCCATCAATGCACGCGCTGATATAGCGCAGCTGGCTGCACGCCATGGGGGGTTCCCATTCATGGGAGAGAGGTTGGGTGTTGTTGTGAATTGTTTCAAATTGCCGATAACTATTGCTGATAGGCTTTCGGGTTTGCCGGGCGGTGCCGTTTCATTCAATGCGCTCGGCGATGACAAACACTTGGAGAGGGAGCTTCGGTGTCGCGTGTATTAGGAACAGAGAGCGAAGTGCTGGCGCTGTCGCCGGACGCCTCATCCAGCAAGGCCGCCAAGGGCCTGCAATCGCCCGCCAAATGGCCCGCCATGGGCGCCAATGACGTGGCGGTCTGGGGTGAATGCCAGGGCAGCGGCAGCAAGCCCTACCAGACCCAGGTGGACCTGTCGGGGCCTTCCTTCAAATGCTCTTGCCCCAGCCGCAAATTCCCCTGCAAGCACGGGCTTGCGCTGATGCTGATGCGTGCCGGCGGGCAAGTCCCCGAAGGCGTTGATCCGCCCGCCTGGGTGCAGACCTGGCTGGACAGCCGCCAGGAAAAGGCCGAGAAGAAAGAGGCCAAGGCTGCCGCCGCAGCGGCCGAGCCGCCACCCGATCCCGAGGTCGCGGCCAAACAGCAGGCCAGGCGCGAGGACAAGCGCTGGGACAAGGTCGAAGCCGGCCTGCAGGAACTGTCGCTGTGGATGCAGGACATGGTGCGTGCGGGCCTGGCCAACCAGGCCAGCGACACGCAGATGCGCCAGCGCTGGAACAACATGGCCGCGCGCATGGTCGATGCGCAGGCCACCGGCATGGCGGCGCGCATCAAGGACTGCCGGGATCTGGTGGACAGCCACCGCGACTGGCCGCGCGACATGCTGGTGCAGCTGGGCCACTGGCAGTTGATCATCGACGCCGTTCGCCGCCGCGAGTCGCTCAGCCCCGAGGTCAAGGCCGACGTGATGGCCGCGCTGGGCTGGCCCATGGACAAGGCCGAGGTGCAGGCCAGGGGCCAGCTGGTCGAGGACGAATGGCTGGTGGCCGGCCTGCGCATGATCGAGCGCGAAGGCCGGCTCATGGAGCGGCGCGTCTGGCTGCAGGGCCAGCGCACGGGGCGCATGGCCCTGGTGCTGGACTATGCGCAGGGCGGGCGCGGCTTCGAATCGGCCTGGGTGCCGGGCCATCGCTACGGCTGCGCGCTGAATTTCTATCCGGGCCATGCGCCGCTGCGCGCCATTGCGGCCAATGGCAACGGGCCTGCGCTGCCTGCCGATGGCGCCAGCCCGCTGGCCACCTCGGCCGGGGGCGACGTCCTGCAACTGCTGGGCCAGCGCATTGCTGCCAACCCGCTGCAGGCCACGCAGCCGCTGTGCCAGGACCGGCTGCGGCTGGTGCCCGCCCAGGGCCAGTGGTTCGCGGCCTGGCCTCAAGCGCTGGATGCATCGCCGGTCGCCCCTGGCACGGCGGTGCCAGTGCAGCCCGTTCCCGTGGCGATTGACGATGCCGAGGCCTGGCGCCTGCTGGCGCTCAGCGGCGGTGCGCCCATGCAGCTGTTTGGCGAATGGGAACCCGGCCCGGCCGTGGGCCGCTGGCGGCTGCTGAGCGCCTGGCAGGCCCGCGAAGGCGAAACCGCCCAGCAATGTATCTGGCAGAACCAGGGTGATCCGGTATGAGCAACGCACAACTTTGGGCTGCGCTGCAGCAATCGGCCATGGTCGGCTCGGACCGGCTGGCCGTGCCGCCTGCGCTGGCTTCGGGCGTGGACCCGTCCGCAAGCGGGTCGCAGCAGGCCGTGCAGGCCGCGCTGCAGCCCCGCACTGACGTGGCCGGTGACTCGCCCGCCCAGCAACTGCTGCGCGCCAGCGCCGTGGCGGCCGTGTTCGAGCGGGCCGGCTGGCAGCCTGGCGCGCTGGTGCGCCTGACGGCACCGCTGGCCGTGCCGGCCGCAGCGCCTGCGGAGTCGCGCACTGCGCCTGCCGATGCGCGCCTGCACACCCTGATGGGCGACGTGCTCAAGGACGGCCCGTTCGAGCTGCAGGCCTCCATGCTGCGTACCCTGGACCAGGCCGGCCAGCGCCTGCCCCACGATCTGCTGGTGCCTGCGCTGGAGCAGGGCCGCCAGTCCGTGGAGCTGCGCCAGTGGCTGGCCCCCGTGCTGGGCGAGCGCGGGCGCTGGCTGGGCACGCTCAACCCGCAATGGGGCTATGCCAGCGGCGTGGAGGAAACCGCCGACCCCGAACTGGTCTGGCAGGAGGGCTCGGTGGAGCAGCGCGTGGCCCTGCTGCGCAGCGAGCGCGCAACCGATGCCGCCAAGGCCCGCACGCGGCTGGAAGGCAGCCTGAAGGAGCTGGGCGCCAAGGAGCGCCTGCCCCTGGTCCAGGCCCTGGCCGTGGGGCTGGGCATGGACGATGAGCCGCTGCTCGAAAAACTGCTGTCCGACCGCAGCAAGGAGATCCGCGAGAACGCCGCGCAAATGCTCTCGTGCCTGCCGGACAGCGCGCACAGCCAGCGCGTCATGGGCTGGATGCAGTCCATGCTGCAGCAGGACGACAAGGGCCAGTGGATCGTGGAGCCTCCCGAAGAAGGCCTCAAGGAATGGGAGCGCGACGGCATCACGCTCAAGCCCGACGCCTACCACCGTGGCGGCAAGAAGGCCTGGCTGCTGGAGCAGATGGTGCAGCTCACGCCCGTGTCCTTCTGGACCCGCGCCCTGGGCCTGACGCCCCTGGAAGTGATGGAGTGGAGCCGGCGCAGCGACTGGAAGTCCTCGCTGCGCCAGGGCTGGGTGCAGGCCCTGCAGTACCAGCTGGACGTGGAATGGATCGATGCCGCCCAGACCATGGGCCGCGACATGCGCCACGACGCTCTCCTGCCCGCCCTCATGGCCCGGCTGTCCCGCGAGGAACGCGAGTCCCGCTGGATTGCCCAGTTCGAGCGCGACCGGCACAAGCTCATCGATGCCATCGAGGGCATGTCCCAGTCGCTGGGCGGTGCCGAACTGCTTTCGCCCGCGTTGTCTGTGCGGCTGACCGAGGCACTGCACGTGGCCGTGGGCGGCAAGCAGATTACGGGCAACTGGCACAGCTACCGCGCCGACCAAGCCCTGCTGTCCTGTGCGCGCATGCTGGACGTGACCGCGCTGGAGCGCTTTGCCGAACTGTGGCGCAAGCCCTCGGTGCTGGATGCGCAGCCCGAGCCTGAGCCCGAGCCGCAAACCGAACCTGCTGCTGCTGCGGCAGCAGTCACGGCCACCGCTACCGCCACAGCCGCTGCAGTTGCCGCACCGGCAAGCATTCCCCTCACGCCCCAGCAGCAGGCGCGCCTCGAACGCAGCCGCGTGCGGCCCTGGGACGAGGAGCGCATGCGCGGCCATCTGGAGCGCATCGTCGATCTGCGCCTGGGCCTGCACCAGGCCTTTGTTGCCCTGCGCGGCCCGGCCTGAGCCGCGCCCGTCCTGCCGCATACCCCGAACCGAACCGAATCCAACCCTTACCCCTTCCCGGAAGCACACCATGAGCCAAGTCCTGCGCCAGCATGCCGAACAGCAATTCGCCGAAGAACTCGAAGCCCTGCGCAAGGTGGACGACCGTCCGCGTCCGCCCAACTGGAAGCTCTCGCCCTGGGCCGTGCTCCAGTACCTGATGGGCGGCAAGCTCGGCAACGGCTTTGAAGTCAGCCCCAAGTACATCGGCAATCCGCGCCTGATGGAAATCGCCGTCTCCACCCTGGCCACCGACCGCGCCCTGCTGCTGTACGGCGTGCCGGGCACGGCCAAGTCCTGGGTGTCCGAGCACCTGTCGGCCGCCGTCAGCGGCGACTCCACCATGCTGGTGCAGGGCACGGCCGGCACCAGCGAGGAGCAGCTGCGCTACGGCTGGAACTACGCCCAGCTGCTGGCCCACGGCCCGTCCGAGAAGGCGCTGATCCCCAGCCCCCTGGTCAATGCCATGAAGCTGGGCAAGATCGCCCGCATCGAAGAGCTGACCCGCATCCCGGCTGACGTGCAGGACACGCTGATCACCGTGCTGTCCGAAAAGACCCTGCCCGTGCCCGAGCTGGGCAGCGAAGTGCAGGCCGTGCAGGGCTTCTCGGTCATCGCCACGGCCAACAACCGCGACAAGGGCGTGAACGAGTTGTCCAGCGCGCTCAAGCGCCGCTTCAACACCGTCATCCTGCCTGTGCCGGCCTCGCAGGACGAAGAGGTGCAGATCGTCACCAAGCGCGTGGCCGAGCAGGGCCGCGCCCTGGCCCTGCCCGCCGAGCCGCCGGCCCTGCAGGAAGTGCGCCGCGTGGTGCAGATCTTCCGCGAGCTGCGCAACGGTCAGACCGAAGACGGCAAGACCGTGCGCGTCAAGTCGCCCAGCAGCACGCTGTCCACGGCCGAGGCCATCTCGGTCATCAACAGCGGCATGGCGCTGGCCGGGCATTTCGGCGACGGCGTGCTGCGCGCGGGCGATGTGGCCTCGGGCCTGCTGGGCGCCGTGATCAAGGACCCGGTGCAGGACAGCGTGGTCTGGAAGGAATACCTGGAGACCGTGGTCAAGGAACGCAGCGACTGGAAGGACCTGTACCGCGCCTGCCGCGAGCAGCTCTGAAGCCCGCACTCCCGCACCGCTGACCGACCGCATCTTCTGCGCATCTCCTGCGCACTTCCCGTATGGCCACCTCTGCCAATCCGCTTCATTTCTTCGGCATCCGCCACCATGGCCCGGGCTGCGCGCGCAGCCTGCTGCAGGCCCTGGAGCAGCTGCAGCCCGACTGCCTGCTGGTGGAGGGACCGCCCGAGGGCGAGTCCCTGCTGCCCATGCTGCAGCATGCCGACCTGCAGCCGCCCGTGGCCATGCTGGTCTATGTGCAGGACAGCCCGGCCCATGCCGCCTTCTATCCCTATGCCGAGTTCTCGCCCGAATGGCAGGCCCTGCAATGGGCGGCGCGCCAGGGCGTGGCCACGCGTTTCATCGACCTGCCCCAGACCCACCGCATGGCGCTGGACATGGCCGAGCAGGAGCGGCGCCGGGCCGAGGCGGCGGCAGCAGATGCAGCTGATGCAGGCGCGGATGCGGCCGATGGAGGCCAGGATGCAGATGCCGACACCGGCTCTGACTCCGACTTGGTCGCCGCTGCGGCAGACGGCAGCCAGCTCCAGAGCAATGCCGCCGAGGCCCTGGACCGCGACGACACCACGCAGTCCGTGCCGGCTGCCGACCTGGCCGTCGATCCCTCGGCACCGTCCCCGCAGGACTGGCACGATCCGCTGGACCTGCTGGCCGAGGCCGCTGGCTACCCCGACGGCGAAAGCTGGTGGAACCGCATGGTCGAGGAACGCGGCGACGGCGCCACCCTGTTCGAGGGCATTGCCGAAGCCATGACCGTGGTGCGCGCCGAGCTGCCCAACGAAGTGCGCGGAGAACGCCACGCCCAGCGCGAGGCGCTGCGCGAAGCCTGGATGCGCCAGTGCATGCGCGAGGCCGTCAAGGCCGGCCACCAGCGCATTGCCGTGGTCTGCGGCGCATGGCATGTGCCTGCCCTGCAGGCCCAGGTCACCGCCAAGGCCGATGCCGCCACGCTCAAGGGCCTGCCCAAGGCCAAGGTCCAGGCCACCTGGGCGCCCTGGACCTACCGCAATCTCTGCTCATCCAGCGGCTATGGCGCTGGCGTGGATTCGCCGGGCTGGTATGAACATCTGTGGCGCTGCTCCGAGCCTGTGCCCGAGTCCTTGCTCCAGCCCGCACCTGCTGCCGACCCGGCACGCGCCAGCACCCAGCGCACCGTCGGCTGGCTGGCGCGCGTGGCCCATCTGCTGCGCTCCAAGGACCTGGACTGCTCCAGCGCCCACATCATCGAGGCCACGCGCCTGGCCGAAAGCCTGGCGGCCCTGCGCGGCCACGCCAGCCCCGGCCTGCCCGAGCTGGACGAGGCCATCGTCACCGTCATCAGCATGGGCGAGCACACGCCGCTGCGCCTGATCGAGCGCGAACTCAGCGTGGGCGACCGCATCGGCGGCGTGCCCGCCGACGTGCCCCAGGTGCCGCTGCAGCGCGACATCGAGCAGCAGCAAAAAAGCCTGCGCCTCAAGCCCGAGGCGGCCGCCAAGGTCCTGGCCCTGGACCTGCGCAAGGACACGGACCGCGAACGCAGCCACTTCCTGCACCGCCTGCGCCTGCTGGGCATAGAGTGGGGCAGCGTCACCACCGACCAGCAGCGCAACCGTGGCACCTTCCGCGAAAGCTGGCAGCTGCAGTGGGAGCCCGAGCTGGCCGTGCGCATCATCGAGGCCAGCCGCTATGGCGGCACCCTGGTGCAGGCCGCTGCCGCCAAGGTGCGCCAGGCGCTGACGCCCGAGACCCCGCTGCCCGAGCTGGCCAAGACCATCGACGACGCCCTGCTGGCCGACCTGCCGCACCTGGTCGATGCCCTCATGCACGACCTGGCCGACCGCTCGGCCAGCACCGGCGATGTTTCCCAGCTCATGCAGGCGCTGCCGCCGCTGGCCAATGTGCTGCGCTACGGCAGCGTGCGCCAGACCGACACCCAGGCCCTGGCCACGGTGATCGACAGCATGGCGCTGCGCGCCGCCATCGGCCTGCCCCTGGCCTGCATGGCGCTGGACGAAGACGCCGCAAGACACATGCAGGCCACGGTGCTGCAGGCCCACGAGGCCCTGCGCCTGTGCGATGCCGAGGAGCCGCGCGAAGCCTGGTTCGGCGCCCTGCGCAGCATTGCCATGGGCGACGCGGGCGCCGCCTTGCTGCGCGGCGCGGCCTGCCGCCTGCTGCTCGATGCCCACCGCCTGGACAGCGAGGCCGTGGCCACGCAACTGGGCCGCAATCTCTCGCTGGGCGTGCCGCCGCTGGACGCTGCCGCCTGGCTGGACGGCTTTCTCAACCGCCAGGCCCTGGTGCTGCTGCACGACGACGCCATCTGGGGCGCCGTCGATGCCTGGCTGGCGCAGCTGGGCGAGACCCAGTTCACCCAGATCCTGCCCCTGGTGCGCCGCAGCTTCTCGGCCTTCTCCAACCATGACCGCCAGAGCCTGGGCGAGAAGGCCCGGCGCGGCCAGGGCAGTGCAGCCGTGGCGGCTGCATCCGCAGGTGCCACGGGTGCCGCAGGCGCGGCAGGCGATGGGGACGACGGCGCCTGGAACGAGGCGCGTGCCGTGCTCGCCATTCCCGTACTCGATCAACTGCTGGGCCTGAACCTGCCCGCGCAACTGCTCTCCAGCCCGCAGGAGGCCCAGCCATGAACACCGCTGCCACCGTGAACGACGCATCCCTTGCCGGCGCCGACCCGCAGGAGACCGCCCCCCAGCCCACCACCCGCCTGCAACGCTGGCGCCTGGTGCTGGGCCAGCCGTCCGAGGCCAGCTGCGGCGGGCTGGGCCCCAAGGGCAGCTCCATCGATGAGATGGACAAGGCCCTGGCCGCGCTCTACGAAGAGGACAACAAGGACGGCGGCCTTTCGCGCCGCGGCGGGCGGGGCAACTCCTCGCCCAGCGTGGCGCGCTGGCTGGGCGACATCCGCAAGTACTTTCCCAGCCAGGTCGTGCAGGTCATGCAGCGCGACGCCATGGAGCGCCTGAACCTGCGCGAACTCATGCTCCAGCCCGAAATGCTGGAGCATGTGCAGCCGGACGTGCACATGGTGGCCGACCTCATCTCCCTGGGCTCCGTCATCCCGCAGAACACCAAGGAGACCGCGCGCATCGTCGTGCGCAAGGTGGTGGACGACCTCATGCGCCGCCTGGAAGAGCCCATGCGCAGCGCCGTCTCGGGCGCGCTGGACCGCAGCCAGCGCAACCGCCGCCCGCGCCACTCCGAGATCGACTGGAACCGCACTATCCGCGCCAACCTGCGCCACTGGCAGCCCGACTACCGGACCATCGTGCCCGAGACCCTGGTCGGCTACGGCCGCAAGGTCCGCCGCCCGCAGCGCGAAGTCATCCTGTGCATAGACCAGAGCGGCTCCATGGCCAACTCCGTCGTCTACTCCAGCATCTTCGGTGCCGTCATGGCCAGCCTGCCGGCCGTCGCTACCCGTCTGGTGGTCTTCGACACGGCGGTGGTGGACCTGACCGACAAGCTCTCCGACCCCGTGGACGTGCTGTTCGGCGTGCAGTTGGGCGGCGGCACCGACATCAACCGTGCCGTGGGCTACTGCCAGGGCCTGATCAGCGAGCCGCGCAACGCCATCGTCGTGCTCATCTCCGACCTCTATGAAGGCGGTGTGGAAAGCGGCCTGCTGCGCCGCGCCTCCGAACTGGTGGAGTCGGGCGTGCAGTTCATCACCCTGCTGGCACTCAGCGACGAAGGCGCCCCTGCCTACGACGCGCAACTGGCCGCCAAGCTTGCCGCGCTGGGCGTGCCCTCGTTCGCCTGCACGCCGGATGCCTTCCCGCAGCTCATGGCCGCCGCCATCCGCCGCGACGACGTGGCGGCCTGGGCGGCAGGGCAGGGCTTCAAGACCAGCAAGTGACGCACGGCCGGTCGGCCCCGTGACCGGGCTGGCCGCCGGGCATCTCCTACATGGGCAGGACATGCCCAGGCCCCATGATGGCGCCCAGGCAAAAAGAAGTTCCCCGAACAATTCACTGGAGTAATGCGATGGCTGGTGCTGGTTTGCTGATGCTGCTGGACGATATTGCAGCGATCCTGGACGACGTGGCCCTCATGACCAAGGTGGCGGCACGCAAGAGCGTGGCCATGGCCGACGATGTGTCCGTCATGACCAAGGTGGCTGCACAGAAGACGGCCGGCGTGCTGGGCGATGACCTGGCCCTCAATGCCCAGCAGGTCACGGGCGTGCGTGCCGAGCGCGAGATTCCCGTGGTCTGGGCCGTGGCCAAGGGCTCGCTGATCAACAAGGCCATCCTGGTGCCTGCGGCGCTGCTGATCAGCGCCTTCATTCCCTGGGCTGTCACGCCGCTGCTCATGGTCGGCGGCGCCTTTCTGTGCTTTGAGGGTTGCGAGAAGCTGGCCCACAAATTCCTGCATTCGCCCGAGGAAGATGCCGTGGAGCGCGAGCGCCTGACCCAGGCCAATGCCGATGCGGGCGTCGATCTCGTCGCCATGGAAAAGGACAAGATCAAGGGCGCCGTGCGCACCGACTTCATCCTCTCGGCCGAGATCATCGCCATCACGCTTGGCACCGTGGCCGCCGCCCCGTTTGGGCAGCAGGTGGCCGTGCTGGCGGGCATTGCCCTCATCATGACCGTGGGCGTCTATGGCCTGGTGGCCGGCATCGTCAAGCTCGATGACCTGGGACTGTGGCTGGGCCAGCGTGCCAGCGCCGCGGCCCGCGCGCTGGGCCGGGGCATCGTCGCCGCCGCGCCCTGGCTGATGAAGGGGCTGTCCGTTGCGGGCACGGCCGCCATGTTCCTGGTGGGTGGCGGCATCCTCGTGCACGGCGTGCCTGCGCTGCACCACGCCGTGGAAGGCCTGGGCGAGGCCGTGGCCCAGGGCGCGCTGGGCGGCCTGTGGCGGGTGCTGGCGGTGAATGTGCTCAACGCGGTGGCCGGCATCGTGGCCGGTGCCATCGTGCTGGCGGCTGTCGAAGGCATCAAGCGCCTGCGCCGCCGCTGAGTCTCGGCAAACATCGCCGGCCGGCCCTGCAGCCGGCAAGGCACGCCACGGGGGCCGTACGGCCCCCGTTTGCATGGAATTTTCGCTTCGGCGCATCGCATTTGACTGTGGGCGCAAGCACGTGCATTTCCCCTGGAACTCCGCAAGGCCAGGCGTCCTCCTGTCCCTTGGCGGCGGCGCAATGCGTTTGCGCCTGCCGGCCGCCGAGGCTCCGTGAGCGGCCCATTGCCGCAGCGGAGCCGTTGTCGGGACCGGGCGGCTGAATTCGCATCCGCACCGGTCCCTGGGTGTTCATCAGGGGGACTTCATGATTTCCAACCTCACCAAGGCCAGCGTGCTGCGGTCCGTCATCGCCGGCTGCACGCTCGCGCAAGCGGGCAGGGCCGAGAAACTCAGCACCGAGCGCGCGCGCACGGCGCTCAACCGCATCTGCGAGCTGCTGCATCTGCCCAACGACCTGGCCGCCATCCACGCGGAGCCGCAGCTGTACCTCGAATCCCTGGCCCACTTCGAGAGCCTGCCCCAGTTCGAGCTGCGCACGCCGCTGGTGGCCAAGCTCAAGCAGGTGCTGGGCCTGCGCTCGTCCAGGCAACTGACGCCGGCCGTGCTCGCGCAGGTCAGCGCGTCACAGCTCATCAACCAGGGCGTCTCCATCATCGCCCTGGCCGATCTGCAGGAGTGGCTGCTCAAGCATGACCTGTCGCTGATGCATGGCCCGCCCATCACGGACATCGACTTCAGGGAGGCCCGAAAAGCCATTGCCTTGCTCGACGCCTTCGACTTCGACACCGAATCGCTGGAATGGCAAATGAACCACCTGGCCCGCAAGCGCGGCCGGGCCAGGAGCCGGCCTGCCCCGGCTGCCTGCGCAGTGGAATCCCTGCCTGCCGTCAGCACCACAGGGGCTGCGCCCTAATATCGGGGCTTCCCAACAAGGCCCGATACACCATGAAGTTCTCCTTGCTTGCTGCCGCGGCTGTGGCATTGCAACTGCTGGCACCGGCGCCTGCCCTGGCGGCCGACGACATCGTGTTCAAGGACAGCGCCGGCCGCGTGCTCAGGCGCAGCGACCTGGACAAGGCCGATGGCCGCTTCAGCTGGGAGCTGCCCTCCGCCACACCCGTCAGCCAGGCCGCGCGCGATGCCCATGCCTTGGGCCGCGCCGCAGGGCAGAACGGCGATTACCGCGCCGCCCTGGCACATTTCGAGACCGCCTCGAAGCTGGCGCCCCGCTGGCCCTATCCCGTCTACGACGCCGCATTCACCTACCTGCTGCAAAAGGACTTTGATGCGGCCTATCGGCATTACCGGCGCGTGGATGCACTGGCGCCCAGGGGCTTCTTCACCGCCAAGACCGCCGTGCACAGCCTGCGCATGGAGCGTGACGGCAAGCTCCCCCAAGGCACCTACCTGCGCTACCTTGCCCTGGAGTGGGAAACCGACCGCGACAAGGCGCGCCAGGCCGCGCTGGCCATGACCCGCGAGACGCCCGGCTTCGCTCCCGCCTGGAAGACGGCCGCCCATCTGGAGGACGACCCCGCAAAACGTCTCGCCCTGCTGGACAGCGGCCTGAAGGCCGACCCCGATGCCGAGACCCGCGGCTTTCTGCTCCTGAACAAGGCCATGGTGCTGCGCGAACGCAACCAGATCCCAGAGGCCATGGTGATGCTGGGAGAGCTTGCGTTAGACCCGCAGTCTCCGCTGGATGTCGAGGCCCTGGCGCGGCACACGCTGGCGCAGTGGGCGCGGCCTTGATGCTGGCACCTGCACATTCCGCCCTGCAGCCCGCTCAGCGCAGGGCGAGCTCCACGGCTTCCGCAGACAGGCCGTAGGCCTCCACGAAGACCTCGATGCGGTCCTGCGTCTGCGCGTTCACAAACGTCTCCATGCCCACGCTGTCCATCTCTCCTGACAGCATCTGGCCCGTATTCACGGGGCGGGTATCGAGCTGCTGCGCCAGCACGCAGCTGTCCTCTCCCTCCGGCTGCAGGCCGATGAGCCCCGTCTGGTTGTTGATGGCAATCACCCTGGCTTGTCTTTGCATGCTCCACCCTGTCGTCTGAATCCGTCGTTTCTGGAATGGCGAAAAGGCGTCACCTTGTGCAACGCCCCTGCCTGTCCTGGCGACTGTAGGCAAGGCTTGCGGACGGCGGTAGAGGTCCGGGGCTTGGTGGACTGCCAAGGGAAATTTACGAATGGCTTTCGGAGATGCTGGATTTTCTGTTGAATGTGGCGGATGTGCCGAGGCGGTTGCAAGGCGCTTTGACCCGGCGACCTGGAGTGGATGCACTCGACGCGGCATCTGCTGTGCGATGGCCATGCATGGCGAGGAATGCATGAAACCTTCCGAAGCGCTGGCTTTGAACCGTACCGGGATTGGCCATGTGGTCGAGTCCCACCGTGCGACCCTGATGGATGAGGCCGCCATCCAGGAGGAACTGCAGCGCCTGCTGGGCGTGTCGGTCAATGGGCTGACGCCCAGTGCCTTGCCGGAGGCCTTCCGCAGCCAGGTGCTGGCCGAGGCGCTGCCGATGTGGGCAAGGCATTGCGCGCCAACGTTCCTTCCTGATGAATCGGCAAGTGGACGGCATCTGCCGCAAACCTGCGATAGATACCTGACCAAGCACCTTCATTGCGGGTATCGCGGGCAGCCTTCCTCTCTCAGCTCCCCAGCGCCCCGCGCACGGCAGCGCGCTCTCCCATGCGCTTGAAATGCGCCTGCACCTTGGGGAAACCGGCGATGTCCACGCCGTCGCCTTCCAGCCAGCCGGCAATGGTGAACAGATAGGCGTCGGCCACGGAATAGTCCGAGCCCAGCACCCAGGGGGCATCGCCCAGGTAATGGCGTTCGATCACGCCAAAGCATTCGGCCATGTTGGCTGCCACCTTGCGCTGCATGGAGGCAATGGCCGCTTCGTCATCGGCCCAGCGGCCTGCGCGGCGGCCGTGGGCGTGGGCCACGTGCACGGTGGAGGACAGGTAGCTGTGGAAATCCTGCATGTGGGCAAAGGCATACGCATCGTCGAGCGGGGCGAGCCGGGCCTCGGGGAAGCGGCGCGCAACGTAGGCGAGCAGGGCCGGCGTTTCGGTGAGCACGCCGCGCTCGGTCACCAGGGCGGGCACGCGGCCCTTGGGATTGATGGCCAGGTATTCGGGGCTGCGCTGCTCGCCCTTGGGGAAGTCGAGCTTGATGACTTCGTGCGGCGCATTGGCTTCGATCAGGGCGATGCGGGTGGCCAGGGCGCAGGTGCCGGGCGCGTAGTAGAGCTTGAGGGTGGTCATGAAAGAGACGGGCAGGAATGGGATACGTGCAGATTCTGCAGCCGGCGCCGATGGCCGGGCCGGCCCTCCAACTTAGTGCGTATCGCACGGCCGTGCAAGCGGCATCTGCGTCTTTGCTTATGCCTGCTCGGCATTCCAACGCACGGTGCGTGCGGGCAGGTCAATGTGGATGGTGTGGCGGCCGCCGTCATGCAGTAGCAGGTCCAGCTTCCCGTCCTGGCCATCCACGAACGTGATGCCTTCAATCATGGGTGCGTCGATCAGGTCGTTGCAGTCGAGCGCGATCCAGGCATCGGTCTGCAGATCCAGCAGGCGCAGATTGGGGAAGTCGGGGTCCTCGCCATATTCGACGCAGGCCACCATGGCCCAGGGTCTGGAGACGGCCACGGCCGTGAGGGTGCTATCCGGGCTCTGCGCGCAGGCGCGCGCCTGCAGGGCATCGAGCAGCGTGGGCGCGTCGTCCAGCATGTGTGCGTAGGGAGACTCGGGTGGCACGGTGCGCACCGGCTGGGTGGCGGCCTTGGCGCGTTTTGCGCGTTTGGCAGGCTCTGCCGGTTGGATGCTGCGCCGGAGGCCCGCTGGCGGAAGGTGCTGGATTTTGCCGCCCGCAATGCCCAGAAAGACACCGCATTCGCTCACGCTCAGATGCCTGTAGTTGCGGCTGCTGCACGGGGTTTCCCAAAGCGGGGTGCCGGCGTCCGGGTCCACGGCGACAAGATAGGCCCGCTCCATGCCGTCCTCGTGCCTGTCCTGTATTCCATAGAGGACGCCGGCATGGCATTGCGGCGCGCTGACATGGGTGGGCGACAGGCACGGTCCGAAACGGTTGCTGCAAATGTCATAGCCATACATGCCCTGGCGTGCAAAGCAGAAATAGACCACGCCGTCACGATGTGCTGCCCGCTGGGCATGCACATGCCGGCGCTCATCGTCAGGTTGAACGGGAGGTGTGATGGCCAGGACTTCGCCGCTGCAAGGATGGATGCGAAGCCAGGGTGCATCGATGTCCACGTGGTCTCTGCTGCCGGGGCCGAACACGGCCCACGCGCCTGCAATGGCGGGCGAGTACAGGTTGCGCGCACTGTCCACCCACAGCACATGCTCGGTGTGCCCGTCGGTTTCATGCCAGCGCCGCAGCTCCGAGCGCTCAGGGTGGACGATCCAGCCGTAGACCGCCCCCTCCAGCACAAACGCACCCTGCAGGCCCAGCGCCAGCGTGCTGCCCTGCCAGTTGCGACGGTCCAGCAGCAGATAGCGGCCCTCGGGACTGCTCTCCTCCATCGCGACGAGCCAGCGATGCGCGTCCAGCTCCACGGGAACGGGCCAATGCCTGGCCTGCATGCCCGGCACGGCATGGAAGTCGAACAGGCATTCGCCGGTGCGGGCATCAAGCACCTGGTCGCAAAGCATCAGATGCCGCTCGTCCACGAACCACGACATGCCCTCGCTCTCGCGCATGCGGTGGTCCCAGAGCACGTTGCCGGTGGCCACATCAACGGCGCGCAGAAAGGACGTTGTGCTGTCCCCCTTGTTGCAGTACTCGTAGTAGAGCCGGCCATCGACCACGCTCATGGCGGTGTCGATGATGAAGATGCTCTTGTCTCCAATGGCCTGGGATTTGCCGTAGTGCATGCGCGCCTTTCAAAGACCTGATTGTCGCCAGCAGAGCGCGGTGTGGACTGGGCGAAATGTCAAGTCGATGGCGTCGTGCGCGCCTGAACCAATGCAGCTGCGGCGGCGCAACGCCATCCGATCCAGACGAGCAGGTCCGCGATGCGCTGTGCCGGATGGAAGCCGCACCGAGCGTGCTGCAGATGCATGCCGAGTGGGCTGTCTGTTGCTGTCCGCCAGGCGTTGTTCCAAGAGCGGGGCCTGCATTGCTCCCGCCCTGGCGGGCAGCAATGGCGGCACTCAGAACCGATAGGCCGCAGCCACACGCACCTCGCGCCCGAAGCCCAGCGCGCAGAATTGCGCGCCGCCACGGAAGGTGTTGCATTGCGTGCGGTACTGCCTGTCGGTGAGGTTGCTGAGGTTGACCGAGAAGCGCCACGGGCCGGTGGTGTAGGCGGCCATGGCGTCCCACAGCGTGTAGGCGTCGTTCATGGGGGTCTTCACGCCGTCCATGGGCAGCTCGCCAGGCGTGGCGCTGATGTGGCGCAGGCCCAGGCCCAGCTCCAGGGCGCCGCGCTGGTACTTGCCCCACAGCGATGCGGCATGGCGCGGCGTGGCGCCGGGGCGCGCGCCGATCTCGATGGCGTTGTTGCTGCGCGTGACCCTGGAGTCGAGGTAGGTATAGGCCGCAATGGCCGAGAAGCCCCCGCCGATCTCGCCCTGGGCCTGCAGCTCCAGCCCCCGGTTGCGCACTTCGCCGGTCTGCACGTCGAAGCGAGGGTTCAGTGTGGATGGCGTGCGCACATTGCGCTTGCGCAGGTCGAACACGGCGGCGCTGAGCGTGTAGCCGGCCGATGGCGGCGCGTAGCGCAGGCCGGCCTCGAACTGGCGCGCGGTCTCGGGCTCGTAGGGCCTGCCGTTGGCGTCGGTGGCCGTGACCGTGGTCAGCGGCGGCTGGAAGGAGTTGTTGAAGGACACATAGGGAGCCAGGCCGCTGGGCGCCAGGTAGATCAGGCCCAGCCGCCCGGTGACGGCGCTGTCGGTGCGGCGCACGGTGGTGATGGCGAAGGGCGCGTTGGCTGCGGCGCGCGCGTCGTAGTCGGTGTCTATGCGTGCGCTGTCGCGGCGCAGGCCGGCGCTGAGCACCCAGCGCTCGCCGAACTTGATCTGGTCCTGCACGTACAGACCTGCCTGGTGCGTGCGGGCCAGCGCGCGGTCGCTGAGGTAGTTGTCATTCCAGTTCGGCGCGATGTGGATGGGGTTGACCAGGTCCAGCGGAGCCACGGCGCCGTTGAGCGAGTAGATGCGCCAGTCGAGCCTGGAGCGGTAGTAGTCGAAGCCCACGGCCCACTGGTGCGAGACGGCACCCGTCCGGTGGCGCCCTTCGATCTGCGTGTCCATGACCCAGGTCTGTTCGGCGTCGGGCCGCACCATGGCCAGGCGTGCCATGCCGCGCTGGTCGGCCGTCAGGCCCCGGTTGCGCATCTCGCGCCGGTCGTTGCGGCCGTCCAGGTAGCGCAGGTTGTTGCGCAGCGTTAGCTGGTCGTTCAGGCGGTGCTCCAGCAGCCAGCCCACGCTGGCATTGCGCTTGTGGTGGCCAGATCCCGGTCCGCTGACGTTGATGTCCGTGGCCGACCAGCCCGCAGGCGTCTGGCGGTAGTAGGGGATGACGAAGCCGGTTTCGTCCTCCTGGTACTGCGCCAGCAGGGTGAGGCTGGTGCGCTCGCCCTGCAATGTGAAGGAGGGGGCGATGTAGCTGCGATCGGCGCGCAGGCCATTCCACTGCGTGCCCGATTCGCGCTTGAGCATGGTCAGCCGGGCCAGTGCCGTGCCCTGTTCATTGATGGCACCACCGATGTCGGCCGTGAGCTGGCGCCGGTCGTGGCTGCCGAATTCCACGCCCACTTCGCGCTGCATGCCTGCGCGCGGGCGCTTGGTGACGGCATTGATCAGGCCACCGGGCGCGGACTGGCCGTACAGCACCGAGGCCGGGCCGTGCACGACTTCCAGCCGCTCCAGCCCATATGGCTCCAGGTTGGTCATGAAGCCGTTGTGGACCATGCGCATGCCGTCGCGGTACAGGCCCGTGCCGGTCAGATAGAAACCGCGCACGGCCACGTCGTCATCGGTGACGCCGTAGTCCATGGGACGCACGCCCGTGCTGTAGCGCACGGCCTCGGCCACGCTGGAGATGGCCTGGTCGCGGATCTGGGCCTCGCCGATGATGCTGACCTGCTGCGGCGTCTCCAGCAGCGGCACATCCATCTTCATGGCCGAGGCGCTGCGGCGCGGCGCGTAGCCGGGCACGGCGCCCCAGGCGCTTTCATGCTCGGCATCGGCCAGCACGTTCACGGTAGGCAGTGCATGCTCGGCCGCGGCCCCGGGCCGCGCACGGTGCACGGCCCAGCCGCCTTCGGCCGTGCGCGTGGCCTGCAGCTGGTGCGGGGCGAGCAGGGCGGCAAGCCCTTCTTGCACGCCGCGCGTGCCGCTCAGCGCCGCCGACTGTCGGCCCTGGACCAGGGCTGGATCGAACGAGAGGGTGATGCCTGCCTGGCGCGCAAGGCTGTGCAGGCTGGTCTCCAGATCACCGGCCGGCAGGTCGAACCGGATGGACCTGGCATCCGGGGCGGAGCTCGGGCTCTGGGCCAGAGCGGTCGCTGGCAGGCCCAGCGTGATCAACAGGCCCAGCGCCAAGGCCTGCGTGGCCAGGGCCGTGGGGCGTGTGCAGGAGGGCGGATGGGCAGCGTGGCGGGTGCTGGGCAGGCTGGGCATGGAGGCAGTCCTTGAGAAACGGCAAAGGAAAAAGCGATGTCTTTGCTCCTATGCCGAACGGGCGGTGTGAAACCCGTAATGACTGCCTGAAAAAAATTCCGGATCAGGCTTTGACCAGGCGCATGGCGCTGTGGGCACCGCTGGCTGCTCCTTGTCCGCGCTCCACACGCACAGGCAGCGTGCGGGCAATGGCGGCCAGCGCACGACCCGCCGGATCCGGCCCGTCCAGCTGGAATACGCCTGAAACATGCAGGGCAGCCACGTCGTCGGCGCATTCCATGGGAATGCCGGTCTGGCGTGACAGCTCGGTCATGAAGGCGTCCAGGCGCATGCGGCGGGCGACCAGTACGCCGTCGGTCCATGCGTCGGGCACCAGGCCTTCGTCGGGCAGGCGAACAGGGCGGTGCTGGCCGGCGTGCAGCACATGGGTTTCGCCGGAGGTGGCGACGATGGCGTCCAGGGGGTCTGGCGCGGTGCCGTCCAGCGCTCTGACATGGATGGCCACGCGGCCCTCGGTGACGTACAGGCGCGTGGCCGTGTCCGGGTGTTTTTCGTGGCGCACGCCGAAGCTGGTGCCCAGGGCCTCGAAGCGGGCCAGCGGCGTTTCCACCCAGAAGGAGCGTCGGCCCGCGAGGGAGCGCGGGTCGCTGCCGGTGTCGATGAAGATCTCGCCGCGTGCCAGGCGGACCACGCGGCGCAGCAAGGTGAAATCCACCTGCACCAGCGTGTCCGGTGCCAGGTGCAGGCGGCTGCCGTCGGCCAGCAGGGTGCTGCGGCGCTCACCGATGGCCGTGTCCAGCGCGATCTGCTCGCGCGGTGCAGCCCAACGCCATGCCATGGACCCCAGCAGCAGGGCAGCGGGGCCGAGGAACAGCAGCCGCTGCAGGCTTGCGCGCCGGCCTCGCGCCGGACCTGGACCAGCGGACCGCAGCACGCCGTGGGCCAGTCCCGCCTGGCCGGCGGGCAGGGCGAACTGGGCCTCCACCGCCTGGACCTGTTGCCAGGCCTGTTCGTGCGCGGCGTGGCTGCTGCGCCATGCCTGGCAGGCGGCGCGGTCGGCATCGGTGGCCGTGCCGGAGGCCAGCCGCACGGCCCAGGCAATGGCCTGTTCCAGCGCCTGGGGGGGCTGGTCTGTGCTCACGCCGTCAGTTCCTTGCGCAGGGCAAGGCAGTGGCGTATGGCGGTGGCCATGTATTTCTCGACCGAGCTCAGGCACACGCCCAGCTGCAGGGCGATTTCCGGGTAGCTCAGGCCTTCCAGGCGAGAGAGCAGAAAGGCGCTGCGGGCCTTGGGCGGCAGGCCGGCCAGCAGGTTGTCCATGCGCACCAGGGATTCGATCAGCAGATGGCGCTCCTCGGCCGAGGGCGCCAGCGGCTCGGGCAGGCTGGCGATGGCGTCCAGGCAGGCGCGCTCCAGCGCGGCGCGGCGGGTGTGGTCCACGACCAGGCCGTGGGCGATGGTGGTGAGCCAGGCGCGCGGCTCGCGCACGCCATGCAGGGACTGGGGCTTGCCCAGCACGCGAACGAAGGTGTCCTGGGCCAGGTCGGCCGCATCGCAGGGATTGCCCAGCCTGCGCCTGAGCCAGCCCACCAGCCAGCCGTGGTGGTCGCTGTAGAGCAGGGCGATGTCGGGGTGCGAAGGCGCGGCGGCCATGGGGCGGGTTCCTGGGAATGCGGATTTGATAATGATTCGCATTCTATTTGAGCAATGGCTGCAGCCTGCCCGCAACTGGCCCGCCGCGCAATGCGTTGCATGCATCCAACGCGATCCGGCCATGCGGGGCTGCGCACCTTCGGGTTTGAGCTAGGACAAGATCGGCCACGTCCGCCCCTGATGCAATACAGCTACGGGATTTGCCCCGGGCTACTCCAAGACTCTCCATCATGAAAAGAACTCTGCTCGCCGTTGCTGCCGTTTGCACCCTGTCGTCGGGTGCCGCGTTTGCGCAGCAGGCCGAAGGCCCCTGGATGGTGCGCGTGCGCGCCGTGAATCTGGACAGCGCCAACAAGGACAGCACGGGTCTGGGTCTGTCGATCAACAACAAGTGGATGCCCGAACTGGACGTGTCCTACTTCTTCACGCCCAACATCGCGGCCGAGCTGGTGCTGACCTACCCGCAAAAGCACGACCTGCGTGCCAACGGCCTGGGCCAGATCGGCAGCCTCAAGCACCTGCCGCCCACGCTGCTGGCGCAATACCACTTCACCAATTTCGGCGCCTTCAAGCCATACGTCGGCGCCGGTGTGAACTACACCCGCTTTTCGAGCGTGAGCTTCAACCCTGCCGTGCAGGCCGCGCTGAACCCCTCGATCAAGAAGAACAGTTTCGGCGGCGCGCTGCAGATCGGTTTCGACTACGCGCTGGACAAGAACTGGTCGCTGAATTTCGACGTGAAGAAGGTCTTCATTGAAACGGACGTGAGCTCCGCCGGCACCAAGGTGGGCACCTTCAAGGTGAACCCGGTGCTGGTCGGTGTGGGACTGGGCTATCGCTTCTGATCTCCGGATCATGAGTGAGGCACGCGCTGCTTCATCCGGCAGCGCGTAGTGAGGCAAGGATGGGTACTTGGTCCGGTATGCCGTTCGCGGCATACCGGATTTTTTTCGTCCGAACCGGCGCTTTCGCCTGCTGCGGAAATGCTGCGGCGCACCACTGGACAGGTCACGAAAAAATCACGCGTGGGGGAAACTGTCCTACCCGCATGCCATGGGCAGGCGCCTAGGCTGGTGCCTCGGCCTGCCGGTGCGAGTCTTGCGAGGCTCGCTTGCCGTTTGCAGGCGTCAGTCACCATTGGCTGTCCGCCCATTGGCGACCGCGCCCTGCTGCAAGCCGGGATGCGGCATTCACCATGCTGCGGCGGGCGGCGCACAACGCGAGGCCCCCACCATGCTGTCTGCCCACGATTCGACCGTGTCTTCCTCTGCCCTGGCATCGCGCGCCCAGCGCGTGCCGCTGCCTTTGCCTTCGGCGCCGCGTGCGCCAGCCCAGGGCGGCAGGCGCGAGGCGGCCCCGGAATGGGCGGACCACGCACTGCGCGCGACCCGCGCCGAACTGCAGCACGGGCTGATGCAGCCCCAGGCCCAGGTCTCTCCCAAATACCTCTACGACGCGCGCGGCTGCGACCTGTTCGAGCAGATCACGCGGCTGCCCGAGTACTACCCCACGCGCACCGAGGCCGCCATCCTGGCCGACTCTGGCGCCGCCATGGCCGAGGCCCTGCGCGGCAGCGAGGTGCTGATCGAGCTGGGCGCCGGCAATTGCGAGAAGGTGCGCGGCCTGTGCCGCAGCCTGCGGCCCCGGCATTTCGTGGGCGTGGACATTGCGGGCGCGTTCCTGCGCCAGTCCGTGCGCCGGCTGGCCGAGGAGTTTCCGCAGCTGCAGACCCATGCCGTCACGGCCGACATCACCGAGCCGCTGACCCTGCCGCCCCATATCCCGCAGGCCGGGCGGCTGCTGTTCTATCCGGGCTCGTCCATCGGCAATTTCGACCCGGTACAGGCCCAGCGCATGCTGGGCCAGATGCGTGCCATGGTCAACGACGACGGCGGCCTGCTGATCGGCATAGACCTGCCCAAGTCCACGCAATGGCTGGAGCCCGCCTATGACGATGCCCAGGGCGTGACGGCACGCTTCAACCTGAACCTGCTCAGCCACGTCAACAGCCTGCTGGGCAGCGACTTCAACCCGGACGACTGGGAGCATGTGGCCTTCTTCAACGCCGAGCATTCGCGCATCGAGATGCACCTGCGCGCGCGCCGCCCGCTGATCGTGGGCTGGCCGCAGGGGCTGCGGCATTTCTCGGCCGGCGAGACCATCCACACCGAAAACAGCTACAAGTACCCGCTGCCCGAATTCCTGGGCATGCTGGCCTGCGCGGGCTTCGGGCCCTGCCAGGTCTGGACGGATGAGCGCCAGTGGTTTGCCGTGATCCATGCCCATGCGTGAAATGCCCGCCGTCTTCCGCTGGGTGCAGCGCTACGAGGCCGTGCGCCAGAGCACCGTGCTGCTGGCCGCGCCCCTGTCGGCCGAGGATGCCTGCGTGCAGTCCATGCCAGACGCCAGCCCGGCCAAATGGCATCTGGCGCATACCACCTGGTTCTTCGAGACCTTTGTGCTGGCCGAGCACGCGCCCGGCGTGCCGCCCTTCGATGCCGACTTTCGCGTGCTGTTCAACTCCTACTACCAGCAGGTGGGCGAGCGGCATCCGCGTGCGCAGCGCGGGCTGCTGACGCGCCCCTCGCTGGCGCGGGTGCTGGCCTACCGCGAGGCCGTGGACCAGCGCATGCTGCAGATGTTCGAGGACTGGGGCACGCAGCCGCCTGCACGGCTGGCCGCGCTGCTGGAACTGGGCCTGCAGCATGAGCAGCAACACCAGGAACTGCTGCTGACCGACATCAAGCACCTGCTGTCCTGCCACCCGCTGTGGCCTGCGTACCGGGCGCAGGAAGAGGGCGTGCCTGCGCCGCAAGAGCCCGATGGATTGCCCCCGCCGCTGCAGTGGCTGACCGTGCCGCGCGGCATGCATGCCGTGGGCCATGCGGGCGAGGGCTTTGCCTTCGACAACGAGCGCCCGCGCCACGAGGTGTTCCAGCAGGGCTGCGAGATGGCGCAGCGGCCCGTGAGCAATGCCGAGTTCCTGCGCTTCGTCAAGGATGGCGGCTATGCCCAGCCGCAGTGGTGGCTGGCCGAAGGCTGGGACTGGCGTTGCGCGCAGCAGCTGGAGCACCCGTGGTACTGGCGGCGCCAGGCCGGTGGCGTGATGGACGGCATGTGGCAGGAATTCAGCCTGCATGGCGCGCTGGCGCTGGACGGGCGCAGGCCCGTCTGCCACCTCTCTTACTTCGAGGCCGATGCCTATGCGCGCTGGGCTGGCGCGCGCCTGCCCACCGAGGCGGAATGGGAGGCGGCCCTTGCCGCGCAGATGGCGCAGCGCCCGCAGCACGGTGAGCCGCCCGGCCCCGTGCACCCGCGCGCCATGCAGCCCGGCAGCCATGCGCTGGGCGAGGTCTGGGAGTGGACCCAGTCGGCCTACACCGCCTACCCGGGCTTTGTGGTGGCCGAGGGCGCGGTGGGTGAGTACAACGGCAAGTTCATGGTCAACCAGTACGTGCTGCGTGGCGGCTCCTGCCTCACGCCGCCCGGCCATGCGCGCGCCAGCTACCGCAATTTCTTCCCCACCCAGGCACGCTGGCAGATGACCGGCCTGCGGCTGGCAAGGGATCTGGCCTGAGCCTGCCCGTGCCGCGTTGCCTGGCATTGCATCGCGCGCCGGCGCATGCAGTAGCATCGTCGGCCTCAATGATCCGAGGGAGTTCCATGTTGTTGCGTTCGCTTGTTCTTGCCATGCCGCTGTCCCTGGTCCTTGCCGGCTGTGCCACTGCGCCGCCCCAGGCACCGGCGCCCAGCCAGCCACAGGACCAGCCCCGGCCCGAGGTGCCTACCAAGGCCCCGGCCGATGCGCCGCACGCCGAACCCGAGGTCGCCAACCTCACGCCCCTGCCCAGCCTGCTGCTGATCGGCGAAGACGCTGCCGGCCGCTACTACTCCATGGTGGCCAAGGCCACGTTCACCATCGAGGCCGATGGCCGCCTGAGCCTGGCCGATCAGGGCGGCGGCCACGGCGGCGAGCCCATGGCGCCCCAGGCCGACATGCAGGACCAGAGCATGTCCACCGAATGCAAGCCCTATGGCGCCGTGGCCAATCAGCGCACCACCTGGTTCCCGTACACGGGCGTGTTCGTGCGGGGCGGCACGCTGGTTGGCGCCAGGGCTGATGGTGCGGACGTGGCCGCCAAGGCGCTCACCGAGCATGAAGGTGCCCAGATGCTCTACACGGGCAAGGATGCTGATGCCACCGAGTACTACTACGCGCCCTGCGTAGGTGCGCAGCGTGTATCCACGGGCTGGCGGCTGGACCGCTACCTGCCCGACGGTGGCCAACTGCGCGTGCGCGCCGATGCGCGCGGAGGCAAGGGCCAGACACTGGAGCTGAAGATTCCCAAGCCCTTTGCGCCCTTCGTGCTGGTGCGCTACCAGTCGGGCGCCATGATTCCCGTGCCCATGCGCGCCGTGCTGGCCACGGTGGACCTGGCCGAGCGCCGCGTGGTGATGCAGTACCAGGGCACCTATGCCGTGGAGCCTGCCATCCGCAAGATGGAGCTGCGCCTCATCGTGCCCGGCAGCCGCCCGTCCGAAGGCGAGACCGCCGCGCGCCACGCCGAACGCACCCAGGCCCAGCTGCGCGAC
Organism: Delftia sp. BGA-UO-ETr-SB1; assembly: GCF_059567865.1. NCBI lineage: Bacteria > Pseudomonadati > Pseudomonadota > Betaproteobacteria > Burkholderiales > Comamonadaceae > Delftia > Delftia sp. BGA-UO-ETr-SB1. The sequence continues at coordinate 2,050,053 of NZ_JCAQOW010000006.1, forward strand.
CTGGCCCGCTGCGCCCCGCCCAAGGGCCACGCCATCGAGCCCTGCGCCAACCCGCAACGCACGCCCGATCCGCTGATCTTCTACTCCTCGCAGCAAGTGCGGGAGCGCGCCAAGCGGCGCTGACAGGCCAGGAGCCTGCCTGCAAGGGCCGGGCCGCCGCGCAGTCCGGCCCGCCCTTGCGCGGGAATCAGACCTTGGCCAGCGCCTGCTCCAGGTCGGCCAGCAGGTCGCTGATGTGCTCGATGCCCACGGACAGGCGCACCATGCCTTCGGTCACGCCGGCCTTGGCAAGCTCCTCGGCGTCCAGCTGGCGGTGCGTGGTCGATGCCGGGTGCGTTGCCAGGGACTTGGCGTCGCCGATGTTGACCAGGCGCGTGAACAGCTGCAGCGCATCCAGGAAGCGCGCACCGGCGGCGCGCGTGTCGCTGTCGCCGCTGCTGTTCCTGAGGCTGAAGGAGAGGATGCCCGAGGCGCGGCCGCCCAACTGCTTCTTCACCAGCGCGTGGTCGGGGTGGTCCTGCAGGCCGGCGTAGCGCACCCATTCGATCTTGGGATGCTTTTGCAGCGTCTCGGCGATCTTCTGGGTGTTCTCGCAGATGCGGTCCATGCGCAGGGCCAGCGTCTCGATGCCCTGCAGGATGAGGAAGGCGTTGTGCGGCGACAGGGCGGCGCCGGTATTGCGCAGCGGCACCACGCGCACGCGGCCGATGTAGGCGGCCTCGCCCAGGGCCTCGGTGTAGACCACGCCGTGGTAGCTGACATCGGGCTCGTTCAGGCGCTTGAAGCGTGTCTTGTGCTCGGCCCAGGGGAACTTGCCGCTGTCCACGACGGCGCCGCCCACGCTGTTGCCGTGGCCGCCCAGGTACTTGGTCAGCGAGTGCACGACGATGTCGGCGCCGTGCTCGATGGGGCGCAGCAGATAGGGGCTGGGCACCGTGTTGTCCACGATCAGCGGCACGCCATGGGCATGGGCCACGTCGGCCAGCGCGCGGATGTCGGTGACATTGCCCAGCGGGTTGCCGATGGACTCGATGAAGATGGCCTTGGTCTTCTCATCGATGTGCTGGGCAAAGCTGGCCGGGTCGCGCGGATCGGCAAAGCGCACCGTGATGCCCTGCTGCGGGAAGGTGTGGGCGAACAGGTTGTAGGTGCCGCCGTAGAGCGTGCTGGCCGAGACGATGTTGTCGCCGGCCTCGGCAATCGCCTGGATGGCATAGGTGATGGCGGCCATGCCCGAGGCCACGGCCACGGCGGCAATGCCGCCTTCCAGCGCCGCGACGCGCTTTTCCAGCACGTCGGTGGTGGGGTTCATGATGCGCGTGTAGATGTTGCCGGCCACCTTGAGGTCGAACAGGTCGGCGCCATGCTGGGCACTGTCGAAGGCGTAGGCCACGGTCTGGTAGATGGGCACGGCGGCCGACTTGGTGGTGGGGTCGGGCGAGTAGCCGGCGTGGACGGCCAGGGTTTCGATGCGCATGGAAGATTGCCTTTCTGGTGACGGCTTACGCAAGAAGGGCACGGTCGGGCCATTTGCCATGGGGAGCGGCGCGTTCCCGCATCCTGTTTGCGTAAGTCCTGAGGTTTTACTAGCGGAGGACGGTTGGCATTGTGGCGTGCCGGCCTCCGGTGCCCAACGATGCGTTGGTTACGAACATATACGCCGCAGCCCGGTTGCTCCTCTGCCACGCGCAGATAGGCCCGGCCTGACATTGCCAGAACCGTGAGTGAATGTGTATTTTTGTTAACGACGTGTTGTAACGTGACCTGATCGCTAGACTCCATCAGGGAGTTGATGGTGACGTTGACAGCAAGACATCTTCTGGCGCTGGCGGTGCCCCTGTGCACCTTGCTGCTGGCCGGCTGTTTCTATGTCTGCTGGCGGCATCTGCGTGCCCGGCGCGAGTTGCGCAGCATGTCCTTCGCCTTCACCGGCTTCAGCCTGGCGCTGCTGCTGCAGATCCTGGAGCGGCCTGCGGCCGTTCCCGTCAATGCGTTGACGACGGCCGCGCTGCAACTGTGCGCGGCCTGGTTCATCACCGAGGCCATGGCCATACGCCAGGGCGTGCGCCCCGATGCACCGCTGGCGGCCGGCTTTGGCGGCGCGGTGCTGGTGGTGCTGGGCTACTACGCCTGGGCCGTGCCCGATGCCCAGGCGCGCCAGCATGTGCTCAATTTCGGCCTGGGCCTGCAACTGGCCCTGCCGCTGTGGCGGCTGCCACGCAGGCATCCCTGCACAGGCTGGGACCGGCTGCTGCTGTGGGTGTTCGTGGTCTTTGCGCTGAGCTTTTTCGTCCGCACGCTGTGGGTGACGCCGCGTGCTGCTTCGGTATCGGCCAGCGCATCCGGCGAATGGCTGGGCATTTCTTCCTCGTGGATGGCGCTGCAGCTGAGCCTGCTGGTGTTCGGCCTGCTGTTTGCCATGCTCTTCCTGGCCGCAGCGGTGCGCGACACCGTGCAGGAGCTGCACGAGGAGCGCGACCGCGATCCGCTGACGGGGCTGCTGAACCGGCGCGCCTTCAAGGAGGCCGTGCAGCGCCGGCTGGCCGAGCAGCCGCAGCTGTCGGCCGCCGTACTGGTGTGCGACCTGGACCATTTCAAGCGGGTCAACGACGGCTGGGGCCATGCGGCGGGCGACGAGGTGCTGCAGCGCTTTGCGCGCCTGCTGCTGCGCAGCACACGCCAGCAGGACCTGGTTGCACGCTTTGGCGGGGAGGAGTTCGTGGCCCTGCTGCCGCACGCCGACCCGCTGGCCGCGCAATGGATCACCCGGCGCATCCAGACCCAGCTGCGCCTGATGGGCTTCAGCGCGCTGCCCGACGACATACGCATCACGGCCAGCTTTGGCGTGGCCTGGATGGCCCAGGGCCAGACGCTGGAGCAGGCGCTGGCGCGTGCCGACGCCATGCTCTACGAGGCCAAGCGTGCAGGCCGCGACCGGGTGCGGCTGGTGCCGCAAGAGGAAGAGGCCTAGCCAGGGCTTGGCTTGCCCGGTGTGACCGGCGCCTGCAGCAGGCGTGGGGTGCGGGAAGGGCGTGGCGATGAGCGCGGGGCGCTGGACTCGCGCGGTGCATGTGGCTCATGTGGCTCGTGCGGCTTGTGCGACACATGCTGCTCGTGCGACACATGCGGCTCGCGCGGTGCGTCCTGCTCGCGTGGCGCGTGGGGCCTGCGTGGTCCCCGCGGGCCGCTGGAGCTGCCGGGGCCGCGGGGTTCAGGCGCAGGCCTGGCGGGCCTGGCCGGGCGTTCGGCCACGGCCGGCTGGCGCTGTTCCCAGGCGGGCAGGGCGGCATGCACCATGGCGGCGCCGTGGGCGTCGTTGGCCGCGTAGTGGCGCTGGGCCAGGCTCAGCTGCGGTGCAGCCCAGTTGGAGGTGGAGATCTTCTTGGACTTGTGGAAGTTCTGCCCCAGCACCAGGGCCACGGCTGCGCGCACGCCCACCGAGCTGGCATAGCCGTGGCGCTTGAACACGCGGTCCAGGTCGATCACGTTGTGCAGCGCAACGCCCAGGCGCGCGGGCAGCGCGCTGCGGTCATGGTCCAGGCCGAAACCGGCCTTGCAGATGGACTCGCTGGCCAGCACGTCGGCCGCAAGCGCGCGTGCCTGCGCATGGTGCAGCTGCAGCAGCCAGGCCTGGTCGCAGGTGGCCAACTGCACCACATGGGGGCCGGTGTCGGTCTGGTGGGCGTGGAACAGCGGCTTGCTCTCGGTATCGAAACCGAGCACGGGAGCCGCCATCAGCGCGGCGCGTGCGGCCGCGAATTCGGCGTCGGTGGCGGGCACGTGGATGCAGCGCTCGGGCAGGGCGGCAAAAGGCGGCAGCAGGCGGCTGTCATCCTTGCTGGGAGCGTGCAGGCGGGGCATGGGAAAAGAGGAGGAAGCCGAGGCAAGCCGTCAAGTATGCCTGCACTTGCATGCCCCTCGGGCACCGGGTTTTTATCCCCGGTGCGTGTGGACGGAGTTGTGGAAAACTCCGGGTGTAACTTGCCGAATCCGCGCCCTGCAAGGCTTTCCACGGAATGCCTAAAAAATCAGCGCAGTGGCGAAAGGGCATCGAATAAGGGTATTTGCGGATGGCTGCGCCGGACCCCGATGCAGGGTCCGGCGGCTGTTTCAAAAGGTGTCTAAAGGCCTTGATCGTTGAATACCGGCACCCGCTTTTCCAGGCCGGCGCGCACGGCCTCGGCCTGGTTGGAGCTGCCCAGCAGGGCCTGCTGCTCCTGCGCCTCGGCCAGCAGGATGTCTGCGGGAGAGGCGGTTTCGCTGAGCTGCATCAGGCGCTTGGACGCGCGTATGGCGTGCGGGCTGCTGGCCGCGATCTGGCGGGCCAGGTGGCGCGCTTCCTCCAGCGGCGCAGCGCTCACGCGCGTGGCCAGGCCCAGGGCCACGGCCTCGGGGCCGGGCACGATGCGGCCGGTGTAGACCAGTTCGCGCAGCACATCGCCGCGCACCAGCGGCGCGGCCAGCGCGCAGCCGGCCATGTCGGGCACCAGTCCCCACTTGATTTCCATGATGGACAGCCGCGCATCATCGGCCACCAGGCGGATGTCCGCGCCCAGCGCCAGCTGCAGGCCGCCGCCGTAGGCCACGCCGTGCACGGCGGCGATCACGGGCACGGGCAGTTCGCGCCAGCCCCAGCAGATCTGCTGGAAGCGGTTGGCCATGCCGTGCGTGCGCGCGGCCAGGTCCGTCATGTCCGCCGTCTGCTGGCCGTCGGCAATGCCGGCCATGCTGCCCATGTCCAGGCCCGCGCAGAAGGCGCGCCCTTCGCCATGCAGCACCACGGCGCGCAACCCGGGCGTGTCCCGCAGCCGCGCCAATGCGTCGATCAGGGCGTCGAACATGGCGGGGTCCAGCGCATTCATCTTGTCGGGCCGGGCCAGGGTCACCTCGGCCACGCCGTGGTCCACCGATATGCGCACGCGTTCTTGGCTCATGGCTTGTCTCCTTGTGTCTATGCGGTTCTTTGCTGGCGGTCGGCCGCGTTGCGCGATTCGATGGCGCTGCGCGCATTCGCCCAGTCCTGGTCGCTCCAGCTGGCCAGCCCGGCGAAGTTGCCGCCCGTCGCCTGGTATTGTCCGCCGTCTATGGCGATGGTCTGTCCCGTCAGGTACTCGGCCTGGCGGCTCATGAGGAAGACGGCCAGGTTGGCCAGCTCGGGCATGCGGCCGTTGCGGCCCATGGGGTTGTCGGCACGCACATGCTCGCCGCCCTGCGGATTCAGCCGCGCGCTCATGCCTTCGGTGGGGAACAGGCCTGGCGCGATGGCGTTGAAGCGTATGCCCCGGTTGCCCCATTCCACGGCCAGCGACTGCGTCATGGCATGCACGCCCGACTTGGCCATGGCCGAGGGCACGGTGAAGGCTGAGCCGTTCCAGACCCAGGTGGTGAGGATGGACAGCACGCTGGCCTTGCGGCCCTCGGCCAGCCAGCGGCGGCCGCACTCCAGCGTGAGGTTGAAGCTGCCGCGCATGACGATGTTGGCCACGGCGTCGAAGGCGCGCATGGACAGGTCCTCGGTGCGGCTGACGAAGTTGCCGGCCGCGTTGTTGACCAGGCCCGTGAGCGCGCCGCCATCGGCCCAGATGGCCTCGATCATCTGCTCCACGGCCTCGGGCTGGCGCACGTCGCAGGCATGGCCCACGGCCCGGCCGCCATGCTGCTGCACCAGTTCCTGCGCTGTCTGCTCGACCACGGCGCCGCGCCGGCCGCACAGGTGGATGTCGGCGCCCATCATGAGAAAGGCCTCGGCCATGACACGGCCCAGGCCGGTGCCGCCGCCAGTGACGAGGATGCGTTCGCCCTTGAGCAGGCCGGGCTTGTAGATGAGGTCGTCGAGGGTCATGGCTGCTGTCTCCTGTGCTGCCGGGGAAGGGATAGGGGGGACTGAGGCAGCGCTTGGCGCCGCCAGGGGATCAGAGCGTCAGAGCACGCGCGAGATCACTTCCTTCATGATTTCGCTGGTGCCGCCGTAGATGCGCTGCACGCGCGCATCGGCGTACATGCGGGTGACCATGTATTCGTTCATGTAGCCGTAGCCGCCATGCAGTTGCACGAGTTCGTCGAGCACGCGGCCCTGCGCTTCCGAGCCCCACAGCTTGGCCATGGAGGCCGTGGCCGTGTCCAGCGTGCCGGCCACCAGCTGCTCCACGCAGCGGTCGATGAAGGCGCGGCCCACGGTCAGCGTGGTGGCCACCTCGGCGAGCTTGAACCGGGTGTTCTGCATGTCGGCAATGGCCTGGCCGAAGGCGCGGCGCTCGCGCACGTAGGCCAGCGTGGCCTCGTAGGCGCCTTCCATGCAGGCCAGGGCAGCCAGGCCGATGATCAGGCGCTCGTAGGGCAGGTCGCCCATGAGCTGGTAGAAGCCCTGGCCTTCGCGCCCGCCCAGCAGCGCGTCCTGCGGCACGGTCACGTCGTCAAAGAAAAGCTCCGAGGTGTCCTGGGCCTTCATGCCCATCTTGTCGAGCACGCGGCCCACGCGAAAGCCCGCGCAGTCCCGGGTCTCCACGATGAGGATGGAGGTGCCGCGCGCGCCCTGGGCCGGGTCGGTCTTGCAGACCACGAGGATCAGGCCGGCCAGCAGGCCGTTGGTGATGAAGGTCTTGCTGCCGTTGATGCGGTAGCGGCCGTCCCTGAGTTCTGCGCGCGTGCGCACGCCCTGCAGGTCCGAGCCCGCGCCGGGCTCGGTCATGGCGATGGCGCCCACCAGCTCGCCGCGCGCCATGGCGGGCAGGTACTTGCGCTTTTGCGCCTCGGTGCCGTGGTTGAGCAGGTAGTGGGCCACGATGGAGTGCACGGAGTTGCTCATGCCCGAGAGGGCGCGGCGCGCCATCTCCTCGTGGATCACGGCCTCGTGGCGGAAGTCGCCGCCGCCGCCGCCGTAGTCCTCGGGGATGTCGGTGCACAGCAGGCCCAGCTCGCCGGCGCGGCGCCAGATGGCATGGCCCACGTTGCCGCGCTGGCGTGCGGCCTCGTCCTGCGGCTGCATTTCGGTTTCCAGAAAGCGCACGGCGGTGGCGCGCAGGCTTTCCAGCTCGGGGGTGCTCCAGGAGCGTGTCAGTTGCAGTGGCATGGCGTGGCCTGGTGATTCGTGGGGGTCAGTTGATGCGGCGTTCGCGGCCCTGCCAATAGGGTTCGCGCAATTGGAATTTCTGCAGCTTGCCGGCGGCCGACAGCGGCAGCTCGGCGCGGAACTCCACCGAGCGCGGGCATTTGTAGCCCGCGATGCGTTCGCGGCAGTGGGCGATGACCTCGGCCTCGGTCAGCGGCTGGCCCTCGCGCGCGACGATCACGGCGTGCACGCGCTCGCCCCAGCGTTCGTCGGGCACGCCGATGACAGCGCACATGGCGACCTGGGGCAGCTGGGCGATGGCGTTCTCGACCTCGGCCGAGTACACGTTCTCGCCGCCGCTGACGATCATGTCCTTGAGCCGGTCCACGACGAAGAGGTAGCCGTCAGCATCCAGCCGGCCCATGTCGCCCGTGTGCATCCAGCCGTCCTTGAGCGCGGCGGCCGTCTCGGCGGGCCTGTTCCAGTAGCCCTGCATGACCATGGGGCCGCGCGCCGTGATCTCGCCCACCTCGCCGGCAGGCAGCTCGCGGCCCTCGCCATCGACGATGCGCACCTCGGCAATGGTCACGGGCCGGCCGGCCGCGCGCAGCAGGCGCTCGCGCTGCGGGCCGGGGCGGTGCTCGGCCGGGCCCATGGACACGATGGTGGGCGACAGCTCGGTCATGCCGTAGGCCTGGGCGAAGTCGGCGCCGGGCAGCGCCTGCATGGCGCGCTCCAGCAGGCTGGCGTCTATGGGCGCCGCGCCATAGAGCATGAGGCGCAGGCTGGACAGGTCGAACTCCGCCAGGCGCGGATGCTCGATCAGCCGGCGGATCATGGTGGGCACGAGGAACAGCTCGTTCACGCCGTGCTGCTGGATGCCGGCGAGGATGGCCAGCTCGTCGAATGCCGGCACGATGACCTGGGGCACCAAGCGCTGGGCCATGAGCAGGGCCAGGCCGCAGCCGGCCACATGGAACATGGGCGTGACCACCATGCCCACCTTCACATGCTGGCGCGGCACGTTGCTGGCATTGGACAGGGCGTTGATGAACAGGTTGTCGTGGCTGAGCATCACCCCCTTGGGCCGACCCGTGGTGCCGCCCGTATACATCACGGCGGCCAGGTCGTTGCCGCTGCGCAGCACGTCGGCGCAGGGCGTGGCGGCAGCCAGCAATTGCTCGTAGTGCAGCGCGCCTTCGGGCGCGGCGCCCGTGCCGCAGAACACCACGGTGCGCAGGCTGGAGGACAGCTCGCGCAGCCGGGGCACCAGGGGCGCGAAGGCATCGTCCACGAAGAGCACGCGCGTGTCGCAGTCGTCCAGCGAGTAGGCCACCTCGTGCGCGCTCCAGCGGATGTTGACGGGGTTGACCGCGGCGCCTGCCCACCAGCAGCCATAGAAGTATTCAAGGTAACGGATGGAGTTCAGGCCCATCATGCCGACGCGGTCGCCGGGCACCACGTCCAGCGCCCGCAGCAGGCCGGCACAGCGTTCGATGCGCTGCGCAAGCTGCGACCAGCTGGCCTGCTCTGCGCCGCAGATGGCCGCCGTGGCGCCGGCCTTTTCGCGGCGGCCCTTGTGGATGGCCTGGGTGAGATACATGGGCATGGGGTTTCCTCAGGAGCGGGCGTTCCAGGCGGCCAGCGTGTCTTGCAGGCTGGCGGCGCGCGGGGGGCGGGGCTGCTCGGGCACGCTGCGCGAAAAACGCGGCGCCGGCGCGGGCTGGAGCACGCCACCGGCCTCGGTGAACGTGGCGCGCGCGCGGTTGTGGGCGTGCTGGGGCGCCTCGTCCCAGTCGAGCACGGGGGCGAAGCAGGCATCGCTGCCTTCCAGCAGCTCGCACCACTGCTGGCGCGTGCGCGTGCGGAACACGTCGGCCAGGCGCAGCTTGAGCAGGGGCCAGCGTGCGGCGTCCAGTTGCGCGTCGAACAGCGGGTCCTGTATGCCGCAGCGCTGGCGCAGCTCGGCGTAGAACTGCGGCTCGATGGCGCCTATGGCGATGTATTTGCCGTCGGCGCAGGCATAGGTGTCATAGAAGTGCGCGCCGCCGTCCAGCAGGTTCTCTCCGCGCTGGTTGCTCCACTGGCCCTTGGCCTTGAAGCCGTACATGAAGGCCGACAGCAGGGCCGTGCCATCGGTCATGGCCGCGTCGATGACCTGGCCCCGGCCGCTGCGCCCGGCCTCGTGCAGGGCGGCCAGCAGGCCCACGGCCAGCAGCATGCCGCCGCCGCCGAAGTCGCCCACGTAGTTGAGCGGCGGCACGGGAGCCTCGCCCGCGCGGCCGATGGCGTGCAGCGCGCCGGAGATGGCGATGTAGTTGATGTCATGCCCCGCCGCATTCGCCAGCGGCCCGTGCTGGCCCCAGCCCGTCATGCGGCCGTAGACCAGGCGCGGGTTGCGCGCCAGGCAGGGCTCGGGCCCCAGGCCCAGGCGCTCCATCACGCCGGGCCGAAAGCCCTCGATGAGCAGATCGGCGCGTGCGATCAGCGCCAGGGCCGAGGCCTGGCCTTCCTCGCCGCGCAGGTCGATCTCGACCTGGCTGCGGCTGCGCGTGGTGATGTCCTGTGCATCGACCGGCGTGCCGGGCCGCGCGATGCGCAGCACCTCGGCACCCATGTCGGCCAGCAGCATGGCGCAGAACGGCCCCGGGCCCAGGCCCGCGAACTCGACAACGCGCACGCCTTCAAGCGGTCCTGGCATGGAGGTCTCCTTTCAGGCCGTGGGCAGTGGATGGTTCTTGTACTGCTCGCGCAACTTCGTTTTCAGCAGCTTGCCGGTGGCCGTGTGCGGCAGCTCGGCCACCTGCAGCACGTCGTCGGGCAGCCACCATTTGGCGATGCGCGTGGACAGGAAGTCGAGCATGGACTCGCGGCTGACGCTGTGGCCTGCGCGCGGCACCACCAGCAGCAGCGGCCGCTCCTGCCACTTGGGATGGGCCACGCCTATGATGGCGGCCTCGGCCACGCCGGGATGGCCCATGGCGGCGTTCTCCACGTCGATGGAGGAAATCCACTCGCCGCCCGACTTGATCACGTCCTTGGCGCGGTCCACCAGCTGCAGGAAGCCGTCGGCATCGATGGTGGCCACGTCGCCCGTGGTGAAGAAGCCTTCCTCATCGACGGGCGAGCCGCCTTCGCCCTTGAAGTAGCCGCTGGCGATCCAGGGGCCGCGCACGCGCAGGTGTCCCCGGGCCTGGCCGTCCCAGGGCTGGGGCCGGCCGTCGTCGTCCACGATCTTGAGGTCCACGCCCCAGACGCCGCGCCCCTGCTTGAGCTTGACCTTGACCAGTTCCTCGCCCGACAGCGCGTCGTGCCGGGGCAGCAGCTTGCTGACCACGCCGATGGGGCTGGTCTCGGTCATGCCCCAGCCCTGCACGACCTGGGCGCCGAACTGGTCCTCGAAGCGCTCCAGCATGGCGCGCGGCACGGCCGCGCCGCCGATGCCTATGCTCTTGACGCCCAGCGCGCGCGGGTCGATGTCGGGATGCGCATCCAGGTACTGGAACAGCATCAGCCACACGGTGGGCACGCCCTGCGAGAAGGTGACCTTCTCGTCGCGCATGAGCTCGTAGACGCTCTGGCCGTCCAGGTGCGGGCCGGGCAGCACCAGCCGTGCGCCGGCCATGGCCGCCGCATAGGGCGTGCCCCAGGCGTTGGCATGGAACATGGGCACGATGAGCATCACGGTCTCGCTCGCGTTCAGGCCGAAGGTGTCGGGCGCCAGCTCCATCAGCGTGTGCAGCACGGTGGAGCGGTGCGAGTACAGCACGCCCTTGGGGTGGCCCGTGGTGCCCGAGGTGTAGCACAGCGAGGAGGCCGTGCGCTCGTCGAACTCGGGCCAGTCGAAGTCCTCGCTCTGGTTGCCCACCAGCTCGTCCCAGCAGTGCAGGCCGGGCAGGTCCAGCGCGGGCATGTGCTCGCGCGAACTCATGCAGACATAGGTGGTGACGGTCTTCAGATGCGGTGCGAGCTTTTCCACCAGCGGCGCGAAGGTCACGTCGAAGAACAGCACCCGGTCCTCGGCATGGTTGGCGATGTATTCGATCTGCTCGGGAAACAGGCGCGGGTTGATGGTGTGCAGCACCGCGCCGCTGCCCGAGACGCCGAAGTACAGCGCCAGGTGGCGCCAGCTGTTCCAGGCCAGCGTGCCCACGCGTTCGCCAGGCTGCACGCCCAGTGACTGCAGGGCGTTGGCCACCTGGCAGGAGGCGCGGCGCATGCCGGCCCAGTCGGTGCGGTGCAGCCCACCGTCCCGGGTTTCCGGCAGGCGCGAGACGATCTCGGTGTGCGGATGAAAGCGCGCCGCATGCTCGATCAGCGACGAGATCATGAGCGGGCGGTCCTGCATCAGTCCTTGCAAGGCGGGCATGGGGTGTCTCCTGTCGTTGTCCTGAAGGCCGGGGTCACTGCACGGGCGCGTAGCGGCTGCCGTCGAAGCGCACGAGCTGCATCTTCTTGATGGGGAAGAAATCGTCCCCACCGGTCTGCAGGCTGATGCCCGGGTAGAGCATGGGCAGGTCCATCTTCAGGCTGGCGGCCTGCTTCATGATGTTCGCGCGCGTGAGCTCGTCGCCGGCCTGCCTGAGCACCTGCACCAGGGTCTGGGCCTGGGAGTAGCCGATGACGTTGAGCGAATCGTTGGGGTCGCCGGCCGGGTAGAACTGCTTCATGAAGGCCAGGTAGCCGGCCAGCTCGGGCGTGCCCTGGTTGCTGGGGTCCGAGGGCTCGCGCAGGTAGCTGGCCGTCATCACGCCGCGCGCGTTGTCCAGGCCCGCGGGCTTGAGCACCGAGCTGATGGACAGCGAGACGCTGACCAGGTAGTGCGCAGGCTTCCAGCCGATGTCGGCGGCCTTGCGTATGGACTGGGCCGCGAACTTGGGCGTGCTGATGTTGATGAAGGTGTCCGCCCCCGAGCCCTTGAGCGCCACCATCTGGCTGTCCACCGTGGGGTCGCCGACCTCGTAGGTCTGCTGCACGACGATGCGCTGCTTGGCCTGCTCGCCGAAGCCGTCGAGCACGCCCTTGAGGTAGTCCTTGCCGAAGTCGTCGTTCTGCATCAGGACGGCCACCTTGGCCTGGGGCCGCGTGGCCAGGATGTGCTGGGCGAAGGTGCGGCCTTCGAGCTGGTAGGTGGGCTGCCAGCCCATGGTCCAGGGGAAGTTCTTCGGATCGCCCCAGCGCGTGGCGCCCGTGGAGACGAACAGCTGGGGCACCTTGCGCTGGTTCATGTAGCGATGCACGGCCTGGTTGTGCGAGGTGCCCAGCGCGCCGAACATCAGCAGCACGCCGTCGCGCTCGACCAGCTTGCGCGTCTGCTCCACGCTCTGGGCGGGGTTGTAGGCGTCGTCGGCGGAGAGGTAGGTGATCTTGCGGCCGTTGATGCCGCCCTCGGCATTGATCTTGGCGAAGTAGGCCGCATGGGCCTTGCCTATGGTTCCGTAGGCCGACACGGGACCCGAGTAGGGCACGAAGTTGCCGATGCGGATCTCGGTGTCGCTGGCGCCGGTGTCGTACTTCTTCTGGGCCTGGGCCTGGGTCTGGGCCTGGGCCTGGGCTGGCGCCTGGGTGATGGCCGGCAGGGCCAGCGCCAGGCAGGCGATCAGGGCCCAGGGGCCCCGGGCGATGGTGTTGCGCATGGTTGTCTCCTGGCTTGCGGGCGCCGTGCCCGCTTTTCTTGTGGTGGCCGGTCCATGGTAGGAACCGGCCCGGCGCGCGCCCATCGTCGATTCCGACGAATGCATGTGCAGGCGCAGCAAGGTGCGTCGGGAAGGCGTGGGGGGAAGGCGCGGCGGTCAGCCCGGCTGGCGTGGCGCGAACACGGGTTCGCGCTTTTGCATGAAGGCCTGCACGCCTTCCATGAAGGCTGGCGCGCCCACCAGCTCGCGCTGGCGTTCGGCCTCGTAGTGAAGCTGCTGCTCCAGCGTGGAAGCGGCTGCGTGGTCCAGCGCGCGGCGGGCTTCCAGCACGGCGCCGGCCGGCAGCCGCGCCAGGCGGGCGGCCGTGGCCAGGGCCTGTTCGCGCAGGGCCTCGTCGTCCACGCAGGCCCAGACCAGGCCCCAGTCGGCAGCCTGCTGCGCGCCCAGCCTGTCGCCCAGCAGGGACAGGCCCAGAGCGCGCGCACGGCCCAGCCGGCGCTCGATGAACCAGGTGGTGCCCAGGTCCGGCACGATGCCCAGGCGCGGCAGGAAAGGCAGGTAGAAGTAGGCCGAGCGCGCCGCCAGCGCCACGTCGCCGGCCAGGGCCAGGCCCACGCCGGCCCCGGCTGCCGCGCCGTTGATGGCGCAGACCACGGGCACGGGCAACTGCTGCAGGTCCAGGATGAGGCGGTTGGACAGCTGGTGCATGTTGTCGGCCGTCTGCGCGCCCAGCGTGCGGCCATCGGCCTGGGCCCCGCCTTGTGCCCCGCCTTGCGCCCCGCCCATGGACGACAGGTCCGCGCCCACGCAAAACCCCCGGCCCTCGGCGGTGAGCACCAGGGCGCGGAGGGAGGTGTCCTCGCGCATCTCGGCCAGCAGTTCGCGCAGCCGCAGCTGCAAGGGCCTGCCCAGCGGATTCATGCGGGCGCTGTCCTGGAGGACGATGAGGGCGATCTCGCCGTTGTTGCCGTTGTCGCCGTGGCGTTCCATGCGGACGGCCGGACTGGAATTCATGGGGGGCTCCTGTGGGTGGGGATGGAAAGTCAGGCACGCGGCCGCTGCAGGGGCAGGCGCCGGCCCGGCCGGCCCAGCCGGTGCAGCAGGCCCATCACGCCGCCGGGCATGGCGAACATGAAGACGATGAGCACGGTGCCGTAGACGGCCCAGGGCGCGGCCTTGGACACCTGCTCGACCAGCCCCGGGATGAACATGATGAACAGGGCGCCGAACAGCGCGCCCCACAGCGTTCCCACGCCGCCCACCACCACGCCCACCAGCAGCGAAATGGACAGGAACATGGTGAAGGAGTCGGGCGCCACGAACTGCACGGCAATGGCCGACAGCGCGCCGCCCACGCCCGTGTAGCCGGCCGAAATCGCAAAGGCCATGGACTTGCAGTGCGCGTTGTCCACGCCCATGGCCTCGGCCGCCATGGCGTGGTCGCGGATGGCGCGCAGCGCCAGGCCGCTGCTGCTGTCTATGAGGTTGCGCGCCATCCAGAACAGCAGCGCCGCCACGGCCAATGCATAGAGGTAGAACCACTGGTCGGCATCCAGCGGCAGGCCCCAGGGCGCCTCGGGCTTGGTCAGCACGATGCCGCCCACGCCGCCGGTCCAGGCCTCCAGGTGGCGGTACTTGAGCAGCTGGGGCATGGCCACGCCCAGCGCAAAGGTGGCCAGCGCCAGGTACAGCCCTTCCAGCCTGAGCGCGGGCCGCCCGAACAGGTAGCCCGCCGCCAGGCTCACCAGGCCCGCTGCAGGCACGGCCAGCCAGTAGGCCAGGCCCGCGCGGTCCATCAGGATGCCGGCCGCATAGGCGCCTATGGCGAAGAAGGCGCCATGGCCCAGCGAGATCTGGCCGCTGTAGCCCGTGAGGATGTTCAGCCCCACCAGGGCCACGGCATAGGCCAGCACCATGGTGGCCTGGAACAGCTGGTAGCCCTTGGCCACGAAGACCAGCGAGCAGGCCGCCAGCGCCAGCGCCGCGATCAGTACCGTGCCCAGGGGCAGGGGGCGGCGCGCGCTGGTGGCGGCGACCAGTGCGTCAGACGAGGAGGCGGATCGTGTGGACATCATTGTTCTCCAGGGCGTTTGGCACAAAACTGGCGTGGCCCAAAAGCGAGGGACACCGAGCAAGGGCCTAAGCCGGCCGCGCCGCCCCGCCGCGAGGGTGTCTTCCCCCTCCCGCGTAGCGAGAGAGGGGGCGCCGTGCAACAGGAAGCGGCGTAGCCGCTCAGGGAGGGCATTGTTCAAACCCTCCTGACGACTTTGCGGCCCATCAGCCCGGCCGGCCGCACGATGAGCACGCCCACGATCAGCACCAGGGCCACCGAGAGCTTGAGTTCGGTGCCGACCACGTAGCTGCCCACCAGGTTTTCGAGCACGCCCACGATGAAGCCGCCCAGCACGGCGCCCGCGGGGCTGTCGATGCCGCCCAGCAGCGCGCCCGCAAAGGCATACAGCAGCACGCCGCTCATCATGTGCGGATCGAGGAAGACCACGGGCGCCACCATCATCCCGGCCACCGCGCCGATGGCGCCGGCCAGGCCCCAGCCCAGCATCAGCATGCGCCCCACGGAGATGCCCACCAGGCGCGAGGAGGCCGGGTTCTGCGCGGCCGCGCGCATGGCCAGCCCCAGCGGCGTGAGCCGGAAGAAGGCAAACAGCAGGGCCACGATGGCCAGGGCCACGAAGATGGTGCCCACCTCGTGGGCCGACATCAGGGCGCTGCCATACCAGGCGTCGGCCGGGAACGGGCTGGGAAACTCCTTGATGGTGTAGCCGAAGATCCAGCCGGCCAGGCTGTGGAAGACGATCAGCAGGCCGATGAAGACCACCACCTGGGCCAGGTCCGCCGCCTTGTGCATGGGGCGGATGATGGCGAACTCCACCGCCGCGCCCAGCACGAAGGACAGCGCCACCGTGGCCAGGAAGGCCCACCAGTACGGCAGCCCCGCCTGCAGCAGCGCCCAGGCGATGAAGGTGGAGAACATGGCCATCTCGCCCTGCGCGAAATTGATGTGGTGCGTGGCCTGGTAGATCATGACCAGGGCCAGCGCCACGGTGGCGTAGATGCCGCCCGTGGCCAGGCCGGCCAGCAACTGGTGGATGAAGGCGTCCATGGCCGCTACTCCCCGAGATAGGCCTGGCGTACCGCATCGTTGCGGCGCATGGCTTCGCTGGGGCCGTGCAGCACGATGCGGCCGGTCTCCAGCAGGTAGGCGCTGTGCGCCAGCTCCAGCGCCAGGCGCGCGTTCTGCTCCACAAGAAGAATGGTCGTGCCCTGCTCGGCGTTGATGCGCCGCAGGATGCCGAAGATGTCGCGCACCACCAGCGGCGCCAGGCCGAAGGAGGGCTCGTCCAGCAGCAGCAGGCGCGGGCGGCCCATGAGGGCGCGGCCTATGGCCAGCATCTGCTGCTCGCCGCCCGACAGCGTGCCGGCCTGCTGGGTGCGGCGCTCGCGCAGGCGGGGGAAGTAGCCGAACATGCGCTCCATATCGCCGGCCACGTCGGCGCGGGCCGCCCGCGTGGGGCGCGCCTGCGCGCCCAGGCGCAGGTTGTCCTCGGCGCTGAGCTGGGCGAAGGTGCCGCGCCCGTCGGGCACATGGCCCACGCCCTGGCGCGCGATGCGCTCGGTGCTGTGCCGGTCTATGCGTTCGCCGGCCAGGCGCACCTCGCCGCTTGTGTCCACCAGGTGGCGGCAGATGGCGCGCAGCGTGGTGGTCTTGCCCGCGCCATTGGCGCCCAGCAGGGCCGTGACGCGGCCTTCGGCCAGGTCCATGTCGATGCCGTCCAGCACGCGCACCGACCCGTAGGCCGCATGCAGTCCGCGGATTTCAAGCAGTGCCGGCATGCGCCACCTCCCTGTCCTGATCCTGCGGCTGCATTTCCGAACCCAGGTAGGCGCGGATGACTTCGGCATGGGCGCGAACCTCGCCCGGCGTGCCTTCGGCGATCTTGCGGCCGAAGTTCAGCGCCACGACCTTGTCGCTCACGCGCATGACCAGGCCCATGTGGTGCTCCACCAGCAGCACGGTCAGCCCCAGCCGGTCGCGCAGCGACAGGATCAGGTCGCCCAGGCCGGCCAGCTCCTCATGGTTGAGGCCGCAGGCCGGCTCGTCCAGCAGCAGCAACTGCGGGCGGCAGGCCAGGGCGCGCGCCAGCTCCACGCGCTTTTGCGTGCCGAAGGGCAGGTCGGCCACGCGGCGCTCTGCCACGCCCGTCAGCTCCAGCAGGGCCATCAGCGATTGCGCCTGGGCGCGGGCTTCTTCCTCGCGCCGGCGCACGCCGGGCAGGCGCAGGGCATCGCGCACAAAGCCGGCGTGCTGGTGGCTGTGCGTGCCCAGGCGCACGTTGTCGGCCACCGTCATGCTGGAAAACAGGGCCAGGTTCTGGAAGGTACGGCCCATGCCCAGCGCGGCCATGCGGTGGCGCGCCAGCGTGGCCAGCGGCTGGCCGCGAAAGCGGATGCGGCCGGCCTGCCAGGCATACAGCCGCGACAGGCAGTTGAACAGGCTGCTCTTGCCTGCGCCGTTGGGGCCGATGAGGCCGCAGATCTGGCCTGCCGCAACATCGAAACTCACGCTGTCCAGCGCGACGATGCCGCCGAAGCGCAGCGAAACGCCTTCGATGCGCAGCAGGGGCTGCGAGTCCTGGCTCATGGCTTTCCCTCCCCCCGATGGTGGGCGACCGGCGCGGGCCGCGCCGGTCGCACGGTGGCATGGCGGCGCCTAAAGACGCTCGATGATGGTGACGTTGGCCATGCCCCCGCCTTCGCACATGGTCTGCAGGCCGTAGCGCCCGCCGCGCGCATGCAGGGCGTGGATCAGCGTGGCCATGAGCTTGGTGCCCGAGGCGCCCAGCGGATGGCCCAGCGCAATGGCGCCGCCGTTGACGTTGAGCCGCGCCGGATCGGCGCCCGTGGCCTGCAGCCAGGCCAGGGGCACGGGGGCGAAGGCCTCGTTGACTTCGTACAGGTCGATGTCGGAGATGCGCATGCCGGCCTTTTTCAGCGCGGCCTGGGTGGCGGGGATGGGG
The DNA here is from genome assembly GCF_059567865.1 of Delftia sp. BGA-UO-ETr-SB1. Taxonomy (NCBI): domain Bacteria; kingdom Pseudomonadati; phylum Pseudomonadota; class Betaproteobacteria; order Burkholderiales; family Comamonadaceae; genus Delftia; species Delftia sp. BGA-UO-ETr-SB1. Next base: position 2,067,773 of record NZ_JCAQOW010000006.1, read on the forward strand.
GCCTCCAGCATGATCACGGGGTCATGCCCCAGCAGGCTCATGTGGTGGATGCGCGCCAGCGGCTGCACGCCCAGGGCCTTGAGGCCGCGCTCGCTGACCACCATGACGCCGCTGGCGCCATCGCAGATCTGGCTGGCCGTGGCCGCCGTCACGCAGCCGCCCTCGCGGATGGTCTTGACGCCGGCGATGCCCTCCAGCGTGGCGTTGAAGCGTATGCCTTCATCCACCGTGTGCGGCTGGCCTTCGCCCTCGGCACCGCCTTCGGCGCTGCGCGCCTGCACGGCCAGGATCTCGCGGTCGAAGCGGCCCTCGCGCGCGGCCTGCACGGCGCGCTCATGGCTTTGCAGCGCATAGGCGTCCAGCTGGTCCTTGGCCAGGCCGTACTTGCCGGCCATCATCTCGGCGCCCATGAACTGGCTGAACTCCACGCCCGGGTAGCGCTGCTGCATGGCCGGGCTCATGTACACGCCCAGGCCGGCCTTGGCGGGCAGGGCGTTGGGCGTGCCCATGGGCACGCGCGACATGCTCTCCACGCCTGCGGCGATCACCATGTCCATGCTGCCCGACATCACGGCCTGGGCCGCGAAATGCAGTGCCTGCTGGGACGACCCGCACTGCCGGTCCACCGTGGTGCCCGGCACGGACTCGGGCAGGGACGAGGCCAGCACCGCGTTGCGCGCCACGTTCGTCGCCTGCTGGCCGACCTGGCTGACGCAGCCCATGATCACGTCCTCGACCTGGGCCGGGTCGGCCTGGCTGCGGCGCACCAGCTCGTCCAGCACCTGGGCCGCGAGATCGGCCGGATGCCAGCCCGAGAGCTTTCCGCCGCGCTTGCCGCCCGCCGTGCGCGTGGCGGCGACGATGTATGCCTGTGCCATGGATATGTCTCCTGTTCCTGTATTCCTGGGGGGGATGGTGGCCCGGCCGGCGCGGGCCGGGCATCGTCGCAAGCGACGATTCCGGCCAGGGAAAACGCGGGGACGGTGCCTGCCGTGGTGCCTGGGCGGTACGCCTAACGCGGTGCCATGCGGATGGCGCCGTCCAGGCGCACGCACTCGCCGTTGAAGTAGCCGTTGGTGATCATGGTCTCGGCCAGGTGGGCGTATTCGTCGGGCTGTCCCAGCCGCTTGGGGAAGGGCACGGAGGCGGCCAGCGCGGCCTTCACGTTGTCGGGCGCGCCCTGCAGCAGCGGCGTGTCGAAGATGCCGGGCAGGATGGTGTTCACGCGGATGCCTTCGCCCATGAGGTCGCGCGCGATGGGCAGGGTCATGCCCGTGATGCCGGCCTTGCTGGCCGAGTAGCTGGCCTGGCCCATCTGCCCGTCCTGCGCCGCCACCGAGGCGGTGTTGACGATGGCGCCGCGCTCGCCGTCGGCCAGCGGCTCCAGCGTGAGCATGCCCGCCGCCGACTTGGCGATGCAGCGGAAGGTGCCCACCAGGTTGATCTGGATGATGCGGTCGAAATTGGCCACGGGAAGATGACGGATCTCGCCCGTGGCCTTGTCGCGGCTGGCCGTCTTGACGGCATTGCCCGTGCCCGCGCAGTTGACCAGGATGCGCTCCTGCCCGTGGGCCGCGCGCGCCTGGGCAAAGCCCGCGTCCACGCTGGCCTCGTCGGTCACGTCCACGCGGCAGAACAGGCCGCCTGTCTCGCGCGCCAGCGCCTGCCCGGCCGTCTCGTTGAGGTCGAACAGGGCAACGCGCACGCCTTTTGCGGCCAGGCGGCGCGCGGTGGCCGCGCCCAGGCCCGATGCCCCGCCCGTGACGACGGCGCTGATGCTTGCGTCAAGCTGCATGTGAAGGTCTCCTTGGTTGGTGCGTTGGCGGCACGCCGTTGCCTGTCGCCTTGGATCGGGACAGGGGGCGGTTCGCCACCTATGATCTGCCTTCAAGTCTAGGAATCGCCCCGTCTTGCCGCCATCGTCGAAACCGACGAAAGTGCCCGGTGCCTCACCCCTTCACAGTGCCCCTGCCTGCATGCAGCCCCCAGCGCCCACCCCTTCCTCCGGCCCCGGTCCGGGTTCCGGCTACGTGCCGCAGGCCAAGCTGAGCCCGCCGCGCGCCGCTGCCGCCCAGGTGGCCCGGCTGGCCGTTGCCGCGCGCTGGCCGGAGGCCTTGCGCGCCCGCGTGGTGCTGGTGCGCGCGCCGGCCGGCTTCGGCAAGACCACGGCCATGCGCCAGATGCGCGAGCGCCTGCAGGCGGAGGGCCAGGCCACGGCGTGGCTGACGCTGGATGCCGCCGACAACGATGTCTCGCGCTTTCTGCAGTGCCTGGGCGCGGCCGTGCGCACCCTGGGGGTGGGGCCGTCGCAAGGCGCCGGCGAGTTGTCCCAGGCCCTGCATGCGCTGGCCGGTGAGGGCCGCTCCTTTGCGCTGTTCATCGATGATTTCGAGGTGCTGCACAACGATGCCGTGCTCGGCCTGGTGCGCCAGCTCATGGAGCAGCTGCCCGAGCGCGGGCGCCTGGTCATAGGCTCTCGCGCGCTGCCGGCCCTGGGACTGGGGCGGCTGCGCACCAGTGGCCAGTTGCTGGAGATCGATGCGGCGCTGCTGCGCTTTTCCGTGGGCGAGGCCGAGGAGTTCTTTCGCCTGCGCGGCTGCCCGCTGCCGCGCGAGGCCCTGGCGCGGCTGCTGGACAAGACCGAAGGCTGGATAGGCGCGTTGTGGCTGGCCTCGCTGGCGCTGGAGCGCCATGGCCCGCACAGCGATTTCATCGAGCGCTTCTCGGGCTCGGAGCGCGCCGTGGCCGACTACCTGGCCGAGGATGTGCTGGCCCAGCAGCCCGCGTCCGTGCGCGACTTCCTGCTGCGCACCAGCATCCTGCGCACGCTGGATGCCCAGGTCTGCCAGGCCCTGGTGCCGCGCGCGGACGGCGCCGCCATGCTGCAGGCGCTGGAGCAGGCCCACCTGTTCCTCGTGCCGCTGGCCGACGAGGCGCAGGGTGGCCAGGGAGGGCACAGCTGGCGCTACCACAGCATGTTTGCCGACTTCCTGCGCGCGCAGCTGCTGCGCGAGCAGCCCGGTGAATTGACGCGCCTTCACCTGGCGGCCAGCGGCTGGTACGAATCCTGCGGCCGGCCCGTGCCCGCCATCGAGCATGCGCTGGAAGGCGGCGACCTGCCGCATGCCCTGTCCCTGCTGGCGCGCCATGCCGAGGCGCTGATGGAGCAGGGCCGCATGCGCCTGCTGTCACGCTGGTTCTCGGCCATGCCGGCGCCGCTGATGGTGCGCGAGCCGCTGTTGCAGGCCGTGGCCGCCTATGCCGACTGCTTCACGCGCGGCCCCTGGCAGGCGCAGCAGCGGCTGGACGCCTTGCGGCCCCGCATGGCCGCAGACCCCGCCGCGCAGGCGCTGGTCATGGCCCTGCAGCCGCTGCTGCTGGCCATGATGGACCGCGTGGAAGAGGCGGCGCCCCTGGGCCGCCAGGCGCTGGCCTGCCTGCCCAGCTGCCGGCCGTTCGCGGACAGCTCGCTGACCAATGCCATGGCCTACGTGGTGTCGGTGCTGGGCGATGCCGAGGAGGCCCACCGCCTGCTGGACGCAGCGCGCAGCACCCAGGCCGGCAGCCTGTTCAGCCGCATGTACACCGAGGCCATGGAGGGCGTGCTGGACCTGTCAGGCGGGCGGCTGCGGCAGGCGGCATCGCGCTTTCGCGTGGCGCTGGCCGCCACGCCGCGCAGCGCCTCCTACAACCCCACCAACGGCAATGCCTGGGCCGGCGTGCTGCATGCCGGCGTGCTCTACGAGACCAACGACCTCGATGGCGCCGACCACCTGCTCAACGTCTACCTGCCGCTGGCCCGCGACGTGGGCCTGCCCGACCATGTGATCTCCAGCTACCGCATGCGTGCGCGCATTGCCTTCGTGCGTGGCGATGTGGATGCGGCCTTCGGCCTGCTGACCGAACTGGAGTACCTGGGGCATGAACGCCAGCTGCCCCGCGTGACGGCCAGCGCGCGGCTGGAGCATGCGCGCATCTTCGTGCTGCAGGGCAACCGGGCCGCCGCGTCCGAGGCGCTGGAGCGTGCCGACGATCCCGGCGTATGGCCGCGCGTGGAACGCCTGCGCCTGCCGCCGCACGAGGTGGAGGACATCGCCATCGCCCGGCTGCGCTGGGGGCTGCACTTTGGCGACTGCCGTGCCGTGCGCGATGCCATCGCCCCCTTGCTGGCCGATGCGCAACTGCGCGGGCGCCGCCACCGCAGCCTCAAGCTGCAGGTGCTGTGCGCGCTGGCCGAGGCGGGCTGCGGCGACATGGACGCCGCAGCCGCCATGCTGGCCCAGCCGCTGCGCCACGGGGCCAGCGAAGGCTTTGTGCGCCTGATGCTCGATGAGGGGCCGCTGCTCGCGCCCGTGCTGCAGCGCGTGCTGTCGTCCTCACTATCGCCTTCACAGACGCTTTCACTGTCGCGCCGCACGGAACCGGCGGAGCCGGAGGCGGCCGCCCATGCGCAGCGGCTGCTGTCTGCCCTGGGCGAGCCTGCCGAGCCCGCCGATCCCCCCGAGCTGCAGGCAGCGGATGCTCCCCAGGGCCTGGCGCCGGCCACGGCGCTTGCCGAGCCCCTGACCCGCAAGGAGCTGCGCGTGCTGGAGCTGCTGGCCTCGGGCTACTCCAATGCGGCCATGGCCGAGAAGCTCTTCGTCTCCGACAGCACGGTGCGCACCCACCTGCGCAGCATCAACCTCAAGCTGGGCGCGCGCAGCCGCACCCAGGCCGTGGCGCTGGCGCGGGAGCTGCGGGTTTTGCGCTGAGGGGACAATCGCCTTTTTCGCGTCCACCAGGAATACCGGCATGCACCCCCAGCCGCCCGCTCTCTTCATCCATGGCTTCATCGGCAGCTTCGATGTGGCCTCATTCGATCTGCCGCATGCCGCGCCCCACCTGCTGGGCTATGGCGACTGCAGGGCCGTGGACGCCGGCCGGGTGTCGCTGCCGGCCCAGGTGGAGCACCTGCGCGCCTACATCGACACGCACATGGGTGGCGGCCCTGTCGATCTGGTCGGCCATTCAGTGGGCGGGGCCATTGCCATGCTGTTGGCGCACACGCATCCCGGACGCGTGCGCCGCATCGTCAACGTCGAGGGCAACTTCACGCTGGATGACGCTTTCTGGTCGGCCTCCGTGGGCCGCATGTCCCAGGACGAGGCCGAGGCCATGCTGGCGCGCCTGCGCGCCGAGCCGCTGGCCTGGTTGCGCGGAGCCATTGCCGAGGCGCCTGCGCACATGGCCGCCACCGCTGCCCGCTGGCTGGACCACCAGGATGCCGGCACGCTGCGGGCCATGGGACGCTCCGTCATCGATGTGACGGGCGATGCCGGCTACCTGCCCATGCTGTGCGAGGTCTTCGAGCGGCGTCCCGTGTACCTGCTGGCTGGCGAACGCTCGCGCGCAGGCTGGAACGTACCGGACTGGGCTCTCACGCAGTGCGCAGGCCAGGCCACACTGGCTGGCTGCGGCCACATGCTGGCCGCCGAGCGGCCCGAAGTGTTTGCGCAGGCAATTCGCGGTTTTCTGCGCTGAAGAGAGCCTGGCTCGCGTGGCTGTCTTCGCCACTGAGTTTCAGGCTTCTAACCCGCATTGCCCAGCGTGCGCGCATAGGTCAGGAACACTTCATCACGCACCCAGCCCAGCGACTCGTACAGCGCCTGGGCGCGCAGGTTGTTGCGTGCCGTGGTCAGGTCCATGCGTGCATGGCCCGTGGCGCGTGCATGGGCTTCGGCCGCCAGCAGCAGGGCGCGGCCCACGCCCAGGCGGCGCGCATCGGGCGCCACGAAGAGGTCGTAGAGCACGTAGATGGGCGCGGCCAGTACAGAGCAGAACGAGGGATAGAGCTGGCAAAAGCCCAGGGCCCTGCCGTCCGGTCGGCGGGCCAGCAGGATCACGGATTCGCCGCGCTCCAGCCGCGCCGTGATGAAGGCCAGCGCCGCGTCGGCATCCGCAGGTTGCTCGTAGAACTGGCGGTAGGCATCGAACAGCGGGGCGATCAGCGCGGCGTCTTCGGGGATGGCGGTGTGTATGGCTGTGGAGTTCATCGGTGGTCCGGGGCGGAGGTTGCCAGCATGGCGCAGGGCAAGGATGCCGTGCTCATATCTTTGCTGAATCTCTCCATTTGGAGATGTGATTTGACCTGGATCATGGACAGGCGGAACACTCCCGGCCCATGTCCGAACAAAAGATCGAGTTCTACAAGGGGGCCGCTGGCGGCTGGGGCGCACTGCGCAGCGTGAGCCAGGCCCTGATGCGCCAGGATATCGCCGTCAAGGGCGCCAAGACCCTGCTGTCGGCCAACCAGCCCGACGGCTTCGACTGCCCGGGCTGCGCCTGGCCCGACCGCAACCACCATTCCACCTTCGAGTTCTGCGAGAACGGCGCCAAGGCCGTGGCGGCCGAGGCCACGGCGCGCCGCGTGACGCCCGAATTCTTTGCCCGGCACACGGTGGCCGAGCTCATGGCGCAAAGCGATTTCTGGCTGGAGGACCAGGGCCGGCTCACCGAACCCATGGTGTATGACGCGGCCAGCGACCGCTACCGGCCGATCGCCTGGGACGACGCCTTTGCGCTGATTGCCCGCCACCTGAACGCGCTGCCCGACCCTGACCAGGCCATCTTCTACACCTCGGGCCGCGCCAGCAACGAGGCGGCTTTTCTCTACCAGCTGTTCGTGCGCGCCTACGGCACGAACAATTTCCCCGACTGCTCCAACATGTGCCACGAGCCCAGCGGCAGCGGCATGAAGCCGCAGATCGGCGTGGGCAAGGGCACGGTGCAGCTGGCCGATTTCGAGCAGGCCGATGCCATCTTCATCTTCGGCCAGAACCCCGGCACCAACCACCCGCGCATGCTGGGCGAGCTGCGCGCAGCCCACAAGCGCGGTGCGCGCATCCTGAGCTTCAACCCGCTGCGCGAGCGCGGGCTGGAGCGCTTCCAGGACCCGCAAAGCAAGCTGGAGATGGCCACCCTGGGCGCCACGCCCATCAGCACGCACTACTTCCAACTGCGCGTGGGCGGCGACATCGCGGCCGTCAAGGGCATCATGAAGCATGTGATCGCGCAGGACGATGCACTGGGGCATGGGTGCGGCGGCGTGCTGGACCATGCCTTCATCGCTGAACACACCACCGGCTTCGAGGCCCTGGCCGAGGACCTGCGTGCCGAGGACTGGGGCCTGCTGGAGGCCGAGTCCGGCCTGAGCCGCGCGCAGATGCAGACGGCGGCCGAGGTCTACATCGCCGCCCGCAGCACCATCGTCTGCTGGGGCATGGGCATCACGCAGCACATGCATTCGGTGGCCGCCGTGCAGATGCTGGTCAACCTGCTGCTGCTGCGCGGCAACATAGGCCGCCCCGGCGCAGGTGCCTGCCCGGTGCGCGGCCACAGCAATGTGCAGGGCGACCGCAGCATGGGCATCTGGGAGAAGCCGCCGGCCGCGCTGCTGGACCGGCTGCAGCAGGTCTTCGGCTTCGAGCCGCCGCGTGCCAACGGCGTGGACGTGGTCGAGTCCATCCGCCTCATGCTCGAAGGCAGGGGCAAGGTCTTCTTTGCGCTGGGCGGCAACTTCGCGGCGGCCACGCCCGACACGCATGCCACTTGGCAGGCACTGCGCCGCTGCGACCTGACCGTGCATGTGACCACCAAGCTCAACCGCAGCCACCTGGTGCACGGCCGCGAGGCGCTGATCCTGCCCTGCCTGGGCCGCACCGAGATCGACATGCAGGCCACCGGGCCGCAGGGCGTGACGGTGGAGGACTCCATGGGCATGGTCCATATCTCCAGCGGCATCAACCCGCCTGCGTCGGAGCACCTGCTCAGCGAGATCGCCATCGTCGCGCGCCTGGCCGCTGCCACGCTGGGCGCGCAGCGGCCCGTGCCCTGGCTGGAGCTGGCTGGCGACTATGCACGCATACGCGAGCTGATCGAGCAGGTCTTCGACGACTTCCACGACTTCAACGCGCGCGTGGCCGTGCCGGGCGGCTTCAAGCTGCGCAATGCGGCGAGCGAACGCATCTGGGAGACGCCCCGGGGCAAGGCCGGCTTCTTCGTGCACGCCGTGCCGCGCGACACGCCCGTGCACCGCGCGCGCGCCGCGCGCAGCCCCGGCGCATCGCCGGTGTTCACGCTGTTCACCACGCGCTCGCACGACCAGTACAACACCACCATCTATGGCATGGACGACCGCTACCGCGGCGTCTTCGGACAGCGCCGCGTGGTCTTCATCCATGCCGAGGACATCCGCGCCCTGGGCATGAAGGATGGCGACTGGGTGGACCTGCAGACGGTGTGGGATGACGGCCAGCAGCGCAGCGCCGAGCGCTTCAGGCTCGTGGCCTACGACATTCCGCGCGGCTGCATCGCTGCCTACTATCCGGAGACCAATCCGCTGGTGCCGCTGTCGGCTACGGCCATCGTGGCGGGCACGCCCAGCTCCAAGTCCATTCCCGTGCAGCTGGTGGCGCACAGGCTGCCTGCCGTGCCGTCTCCCGCGCTGGAAGAAATGGCGGCCTGAAGTGCAAGGCATGGAAGAACTGGCCGCCGCCATCCTGCGCGAATTGGCCACCGAGCCCGCACCCATGTCCCTGCCCAGGCTGGGCAAGCGACTGGGGCAGGGCGCCAGCGTGCTCATGCGCTGCCTGGCGCTGATGGGCGATGCGCCCATTGCCGGCACACCGGGGCCGGGCTGGGTCAGGCTGGAGCAGGAAGAGGGGCGGTGGCTGGCGGCCCTGACGGAGCGCGGGCGCTTGTGGGTGGAGGCCGAAGCCTGTCAGGCGCTGGCCGAGGGCACGGGCCGCGTGCGGTAGAACTGCATCGGAAACTCCTGCATTTCCTTGGCGTGCTGGTTGATCACCGCGCGCTTCATCTTGCCCACCACGTGCATTTCGCAGGGCTTGCAGTCGAAGCGCAGCGTGAGTTTTTCCTTGCCGTTGATCAGCTGCAGCGGCTCGGCCTTGATGGTGCCCTTGACGCCGATGACGCCCTTGGCCTGCTTGGGGCACAGACTCATGGAAAAGCGCACGCAATGCTTGGTGATCATCAGGCTGACTTCGCCTTCTTCTTCCTTGCTCTCGTAGGCCGCGTCCATGACCTTGACGCCGTGCTTGATGTAGAAGTCGTGTGCCTTCTGGTTGTAGACGTTGGCCAGATAGGTCAGCGTGTCCTCGGGGAAGGGCACGGGCGGCTCCACGGGCAGGGCGCGCGGCAGGCGCACGAAGCCGGCCTGGCGCGCGGCCTCCAGCGCGGCGACGGCGTCGCGGCGCAGCTGGTTCAGGGCCGAGGCCGGCACGAACCAGGGCTGGCTCAGCTGCAGGCCGATGTCATGCACGGAGAAGATGGTGGCGCCGAAGCGGCCCAGCTGCTCGCGCAGCGTGGCCTCGGCACGGGCTGCGTCGGTGGCGGCCTGGTGTTCCTGCGCGATGGAGGCAGTGGCGGTGAAGCCGTCCTCGTCGGTCAGCGTGAGCGCAAAGCCGTCGGGCGTTTCCTTGAGTTCGGCCCACAGGCCGATGCGGCGGTCGCTGGACTTCTTGTCCAGCGTGCGCACCCAGGCCATGTCGCGGTTTCGGTTGACCTCCAGGCCCTTGCGCAGGTCCTTGAAGCCGGCGATGGGGTCCTTGGGGAACAGGCGCCACAGCGACTTCTTCGCATCCACCGACTCGGCGCGGTTGATCTGTAGGCCCACCAGTTCCTTTTGCAGGTCGTAGTAGCACAGGCCGTCGCCGTTGTGCAGTTCGGTGTCGCGGCTCGAGGTCTCGATCTCCACGAAGTTCTCGCCCACCTTGGTGACCCAGCCGATGGCGCGGCCCGGCGTCTTGGGCGTGTCGAAGGCGCCGATGTCTTCCTTGCGGCCATTGACGAAGTAGTCGGTGAACTCGCGGTTGAAGTTCTGGTCGGGGTCGGGCGTGAAGCTGAACGTGGTGCTGCCCGAGGATGAGCGCGCCAGGGGCGTGTCGGAGAACTCGCGCTCCTCGATGATTTCGTCCAGCAGCTTGCGGTAATGGGCCGTGATGTTCTTCACGTAGCCCATGTCCTTGTAGCGGCCCTCGATCTTGAAGCTGCGCACGCCGGCGTCGATCAGGGCGCGCAGGTTGTCGCTCTGGTTGTTGTCCTTCATGGACAGCACGTGCTTTTCGTGGGCGATGATGCGGCCGCTGGCGTCCAGCACCTCGTAGGGCAGGCGGCAGGCCTGGTTGCAGTCGCCGCGGTTGGCGCTGCGGCCCGTGTGGGCGTGGGTGATGTAGCACTGGCCCGAGTAGGCCACGCACAGCGCGCCGTGCACGAAGAATTCGATGGTGGTGCGCGCCGGGTCGGTGGCCGCGCGCACGGCGGCGATCTGCTGCAGGTCCAGCTCGCGCGCAACGACGATCTGCGACAGGCCGGCGTCCTGCAGGAAGCGCGCCTTCTCGGGCGTGCGGATGTCGGTCTGGGTGCTGGCGTGCAGCTGGATGGGCGGCAGGTCCAGCTCCAGCAGGCCCATGTCCTGGATGATCAGCGCGTCGGCACCGGCCTCGTAGATCTGCCAGGCCATCTTGCGCGCGGCCTCCAGTTCATCGTCGCGCAGGATGGTGTTGAGCGTGATGAAGATACGGCTGCCGAAGCGGTGCGCGTGGTTGATCAGGCGCTGCAGGTCGCGGATGTCGTTGCCCGCCGTGGCTCGTGCGCCGAAGGCCGGGCCGCCGATGTAGACGGCGTCGGCGCCATGGTTCACGGCCTCGATGCCGATGTCGGCATCGCGCGCGGGTGACAGGAGTTCGAGCTGGTGGGGCAGGAGGGACATGGGGCTTTGTGGTGTTCTGTGTTCGTACCCGCACCGGCGTGGGGGCCGGGCGTCGGGCGCAATGCGGGGGAAACTGGCCCCCACGCTACCCTTGCTGCGCAAGGTCCGCTGCCCCCCAAGGGGGCCGCTTTTTGTCTTGGGGCGGCCCGGCGACAAAAAAAGGCCCCCACTCTTGGGGCGGTCCGGCGACGAAAACCTCGCAGCCCGCTTGCGGTGAGGCGCAGCATTATCGCCGCAGCCCCGAAAAAACGCGCGCCAGGGGGTATGCGCCCGATGCCCTGGCGGGCGGCGCCGGTTTTTGCCTATCCTTTAGGATGCGCACTGCACGGGCCAGGCCGCCATGCCGGATACCCCGGCCCGTGCCTGCCCCGCCCCGGGCCTGATGCGCGCTTTCTGCGCCAGGCCTTGCCCGGCCGGGCAGCGCCCGAGTGGGCCACGCCGCAGCGGATTTCGTTTGCCAGGGCGCCTGTTTCACAGATTGACCGTTTTTTCCAGGAGTTGCCATGCACGCCTCGATTCGCCATTTCCCGTGGGCCGGCCCGGCCCTGCTGTGCACCCTGCTGGGCAGCGGCGGCCTGGCCTGGGCGCTGCCGGGAAGCGGCCCGGCCAACGGGCAGTCGGCAGGGGCTTCCGCTGCGGCGGCTGCACCCGGTGCGGCCGCTGCACCTGCTGCACCCAGTTCAGCCGATGCGCCCCTGGTGGTGCGCATTGCTCATGCGGGGCCGGTGTCCGGCCCCATCGCCAGCCTGGGCAAGGATGAGGAAAACGGCGTGCGCATGGCCCTGGACGATCTCAACGCCAAGGGGCTGGAGATCGGCGGGCGCAAGCTGCGCTGGAAGCTGGAGGCCGGCGACGATGGCGGCGACCCCGGCCAGGCCGTGGCCCTGGCCCGGCGCCTGTGCGACAAGAAGGTGGCGGCCGTGGTCGGCCACCTGCAGTCGGGCACCACGCTGCCGGCCACATCCATCTACCACGACTGCGGCATCGTCATGGTCACGCCCGCAGCCAGCAACCCGGCCATCACCCAGGCGGGCTACGACACCACCTACCGCGTGATCGCCGACGACCGCGCCATGGTCGATGCGCTGGTCGCGCACGCCGTGGGCAAGCTGGGCGTCAAGCGCGCGGCCATCATCGATGACCGCTCGGCCTACGGCCAGGGCATCGTGGCGCTGTTCGAGGCCGAGGCGCGCGAGCAGGGCATCGAGATCGTGGACAAGCAGTTCACCGGCGACAAGGCCACCGACTTCGTGCCCATCCTCACGGCCATCAAGGGCAAGAAGCCGGACGCCATCTTCTTCGGCGGCCTGGACGCCCAGGCCGGCCCCATGCTCAGGCAGATGGCCCAGCTGGCCATGGACAAGGTGCGCCTGCTGGGCGGCGACGGCCTGTGCACGCTGCGCCTGCCCGAGCTGGCGGGCAACACGTCCCCGCTGCGCAATGTGACCTGCGCCGTGGGCGGCAGCCCGCTGGAGCGCATGCCGGGCGGCGCTGCCTGGAAGCAGCGCTACGACCAGCGCTTTCCCGACCAGTACCAGGTCTTCAGCCCCTACGCCTACGACGCCACCATGGTGCTGGCCCAGGCCATGGTGCGGGCCGACTCCATCCGGCCCGACGCCTATATCCCCTATCTGCGCCAGACCCGGCATGACGGCGTGACGGCGCCGATTGCCTTCACGCCCCAGGGCGAACTGCAGGCGCCGGTCGTCACGCTCTACCACTATGCGCAGGGCGTGCGCAAGCCGCTGCCCTGACCCCCTGTCGCCCGGACACTGTGACACCTTGACTGCCGAGCACCGTCCACTGCCGCAGGCCGACGACGAGGCCTGGATGCGCGCCGCCCTGGAGCTGGCGCGTGCCGCCGCCCAGGCGGGCGAGGTGCCCGTGGGCGCCATCATCGTCAAGGACGGCGCCATCGTCGGCCAGGGCCGCAATGCGCCCGTGGCCCAGGGCGACCCCACGGCACATGCCGAGGTGCTGGCGCTGCGCGATGCGGCCGCGCGCCTGGGCAACTACCGGCTGGACGATTGCACGCTCTACGTGACCCTGGAGCCTTGCACCATGTGCAGCGGCGCCATGCTGCATGCGCGCCTGGGCCGCGTGGTCTATGGCGCGGCCGAGCCGCGCACGGGCGCGGCCGGATCGGTGCTGGACGTGTTTGCGCTGCCGCAGATCAACCACCACACGCAGGTGACGCGCGGCGTGCTGGCCGGGGAATGCGCGGCCCTGATGTCGGACTTCTTTCGCACGCGCCGCGCCGAGCAGCGCGCGGCCCAGCCGCATCCACTCAAGGACACGTCGCTGCGCCATGCGGATTCCACCTTTGGCGGCTTTGCCCAGCCGCAGTGGCGCAGCGACCTGCCGGCGCTGGCAGGCCTGCGCCTGGCCGTGGTCGATGAAGGACCGCACGATGCGCCGCTGACCTGGCTGTGCCTTCACGGCAGCCCCTCATGGGGCCAGCTGTTCCAGCCCATGCTGCCCGGCTGGCTCCAGGCCGGCCATCGCGTGGTGGTCCCCGACCTGCCGGGCTTTGGCCGCAGCGACCAGCCCAAGAAGGAGAAGGCGCACAGCGCGGCCTGGCATGTGCAAGTGCTGCGCGAGCTGGTGCTGGCGCTGGACCTGCGAAGCATCGTGCTGGTCGGCCATGACGATGGCGCGCGCCTGGGCCTGGCCGTGGCGCAGGCCGAGCCCGCCCGTTTTTGCGGCGCCTGGCTCATGAATGCCTGGCCCGCAGGCCCTGCGCCCGATGCCTGCGTGCAATGGTTTGCGCAGGCGGCGCGCAAGCCGTCATGGCCCGTGGGCCGCGCCATGCCCGAGGTGGGCAGGGAGGCTGGCGCACAGCCGCAGGCCTGGAACCTGCCGTTTTCCCAACCCGGCCACCGCGCCGCGCTGCAGGCCTGGCCCCGGGTGCAGGCCGAAATGCCGGCGCTGCCGATGGAGTTGCTGGTGCAGTGGAGCCAACAGCAGCGCCTGTGGGTGCAGGGCGGCGAGCACGATGCGCTGATGCCCGCGCCCGCATGGCGCCAGGCTTGGCTGCAGGCGCTGCCACAGCTGCCGCCAGCGCAGCTGCGCCTATCCCCGTGCGGCCATTGGGTTCCCCTGTGCGCTGCCGGCATGGTGGCCGACGCTGTGGAATACTTCCGCCCGTAGGCCTGCGCCGCCGGCCCCTTGCCGGGGCTGCGCGGCGGCAGGTCCCCGTCTTCACTCCCCTTGCAATATGGAGCATGCCGGCCAGGGCCGGCATGGAACCACCTTGGCCACTTCGCGCAGTTCCCGCTCTTCCAGCACGCCCGGCACACCCAGCACATCCGGCACGCCCCGCAAAAAGGCAGCCGCCGCCGCGCCTGCACCCGTTGATCATGCGCACGAACATGTGCATTCCGCCGACGGCACCTGCTGTGCCCACGGGCACGAACATCCACATGGCCATGACCGTGCACAGGAGCATTCGCATGCTGCGGCGCATGACCATGGCGCTGCCCACAGCCACGATCACGATCACGGCCATGTGCATGCCGCCGATGGCAGCTGCTGCGGCCATGCACATGACCAGGGTCCGCGCCACATCTATATCTACTCGCCCGCCGGTGCCGTGCGCGACAAGGCCGGCTTCAAGCGCGGCGTGCGCCGCCTGGAGGCCATGGGCCATCAGGTGGAGATCGATGCCGACGCGTTGAGCAGCCACCAGCGCTTTGCAGGCGACGACGCCACGCGCCTGGCGGCCATCGAGCGCGCAGCGGCCAGCGGTGCCGACCTGGCGCTGCCCACGCGCGGCGGCTACGGCCTCACGCGCATCCTGCCGGGCATCAAGTACAAGGCCGTGGCCAAGGCCATCGCAGGCGGCACGCGCTTCGTGGGCCTGAGCGACTTCACGGCGCTGTCGCTGGCCCTGCTGGCCAAGACCGGCGCCACCACCTGGGCCGGCCCGCTGCTGGTGCACGACTTCGGCCGCCCCGACGACGAGGGCGGCGTGGACGACATCATGCTGGACTGCTTCAACGACCTGCTCAGCGGCCAGGGCGAGGGCGCGGGCTGGCAGATGCCGAAGATCGGCCTGCGCGAAGACGGCAAGCCTGCCGTCAAGGATTTCTACATCAGCGGCGGCGCCACGCTGTGGGGCGGCAACCTGGCCGTGCTGGTCTCCCTGCTGGGCACGCCTTACTTCCCGCAGATCAAGGGCGGCATCCTGTTCCTGGAAGATGTGGGCGAGCATCCCTACCGCGTGGAACGCATGCTGACCCAGCTGCTGCATGCCGGCGTGCTGGCCCAGCAAAAGGCCATCGTGTTCGGCCAGTTCAGCGAGTTCAAGCTCAGCTCGCATGACAAGGGCTTCAAGCTGCAGACCGTGATCGACTGGCTGCGCAGCCAGGTCAAGTGCCCCGTGCTGCAGGGCCTGCCCTACGGCCATGTGCCGACCAAGGTGATGCTGCCCGTGGGTGCGCCCGTGTCGCTGTCGGTCGAAGGGCGCGATGCGCTGATCTACTGGGGCCACGTGCACTGAGCGGCAAGGAGCGGACGGCATGCTGCAGATGTGGGAGTTCGCGGCCTACCCGCTGCTGGCGCTGATGTTCGTCGGCATCTTCACGCGCGAGGTGATCGCGCCGGCCTCGCGCAACCATTGCGACCGGCGCTGGCTGATCCTGTCCACGCTGCTGGGCCTGGGCACGCTGGCCACCACCTTGGCGGTAGGCCATCTGTTCTCGGACAGCATCCGCCGCCATGCGCTGCTGGACGTGGGCCGGCAATGGCCGGCCTGGGCCGTGGGCGCGCTGAGCTTTGTGCTGACCAGCTTTGTCTTTTACTGGTGGCACCGCGCCACGCACCGGTCGGACACGCTGTGGCGCCTGTTCCACCAGCTGCACCACAGCGCGCCGCGCGTGGAGGCGCTCACGGCGTTTTTCGCCCATCCCATGGACACGGCGGCCGCCGTGCTGCTGAGCGCGCTGTCCAGCTACTGGGTGCTGGGGGCCAGCCCGCTGGCTGCCGCCTTCGCCATCGGCCTCACGGGGGCGTTCGATCTGTTCCTGCATGCCGACATCCGCACGCCGCGCTGGCTGGGATACATCGTGCAGCGGCCCGAGATGCACACCGTGCACCACCAGTACGGCCACCATGCGCAGAACTACGGCCTGCCCGTCTGGGACCTGCTGTTCGGCACCTGGGCCAATCCGGCCGAGCGGGTGGAGCGCCTGGGCTTTGATGCCGACAAGGCCGAGCGCGTGACCGACATGCTGCGCTGGCAAGACGTGCACAAGCAGAACGCCCCCTGAGGCGCTGCGCGCCTTCCCCCTCTCGCTTCGCGGGGGGGGGCGACAGCCTCGCTGCGGGGCGGCGCGGCCGGCGTAGGCCCTTGCTCGCTGTCCCTTGTTCTTGGCCGCGCCAGTTTTTGAGGCTCTGTACGGTGGCGGTGGGGGCTGACTGCTATTCGAGATACCGGCCGTTTTCCTTGCGGCGGGCGCGCATGCCGGTGCGCAGGAAGAGCACGGTGCCGCCTTGCTCGGCCAGCGGCACGCGCGTGTCGCTGGACAGGTGGGCGTCCAGGCGCTGGGGCAGGTTCTCCAGCAGGGAGTGGATGGCGGACAGGTCGGTGTCGGCGGCCTCGGGGTGGTCGCGCACGAAGCCTTCAAGGTAGGCGCGGGCGTCGGCCTCCAGCTGCTCGCGCGTGGTGGCCAGCGAGACGTAGCTGACGCCGGCCTGGCCCGGCGCCTCGGTGCCCAGCAGGTAGCAGCCGATGTAGTCACCACGGGGCTGGCCCACGGGCGGGTCCTGGGTGAGCTTCTTCAAGAGGCTGAAAGGCCACATTCCACGTACTTCCTGTTTCTGTCGGTTGCCCTGCATCCATGTGTGCAGGGCCGGCAGTGATTGTCGCCTGAAGCCTGCGCCCTGCAGGCGCGGCTTTCTGCCGTGAGCAATGTGAGCATGTCGCGCGCGCATATGCTACAAACTGCAACACTACGATACGAAAAAAGCAGAGGGTGGGGAAAAGAATGGGAATCATGCGAATCCTGAACTCGCGGTGGTGGGGTGTGGGCGCCGTGGCGGTGGTCGGCTCGGCCCTGCTGGCCGGCAGCGCGCTGGCCATCTATGCCGTGCGCGTGCAGCCGGTGCTTGACGGACAGCTCACGCTGGCCGGGCTGGAGCAGCCCGTGCGCGTGCGGCGCGATGATGCCGACATCACCCATATCAGCGCCTTCTCGCCGCAGGACCTGTGGCGTGCCCTGGGCCATGTGCATGCGCAGGAACGCGGCTGGCAGCTGGAGTTCAACCGCCGCCTGATGCATGGCACGCTGTCCGAGATCCTCGGCCCGGCCACGCTGGATACCGACAAGCTCATGCGCGCGCTGGACATACGCGGCGCGGCGCGGCGCCAGTACGCATCCCTGCCCGCCAACGCGCGCGAGGCGCTGCAGGCCTACAGCGAGGGCATCGCGGCCTTCTACGCGGCGCTGCCCATGCGCCAGCACCCGCAGGTGCCCGAGTTCATGCTGCTGGACACGTCGCCGGGTGGTGGCGACAACTCGGCCTGGGCGCCCGAGGACAGCGTGGGCTGGGCGCTGATGATGGCGCTGGACCTGGGCGGCAACTGGGGCAACGAGTTCGCGCGGCTGGCCGCGCTCTCGCAACTGGACACACAGCAGCTGTGGCAGCTGATGCCACCCTATCCGGGCGAGGCGCCGGCCACCTCCACCGACCTTGCGGCCCTCTACCGGGGCCTGGGCGTGTACCGCCAGGAGGCACAGTCTGCGTCTGCGTCCAAGGTGGCTGCCGCCAGCGAGGCGAGCGATGCCTGGGCCCGCTGGTCCCGCGACATGGTGCGCGATGCGGGCACCAACGACGGCAAGGGCAGCAACAACTGGGTGTTGTCGGGCAGCCGCACGGCCAGCGGCAAGCCGCTGCTGGCCAACGATCCCCATCTGGGCCTGAGCGCGCCCGCCATCTGGTACTACGCACGCCTGCAGTCGCCCGCCGGCCAGGCGCAGGACGGCACGCCGCTGTCGCCCATCGACGTGGTGGGGGCCACCCTGCCGGGTCTGCCCTTCGTGGTGCTGGGGCGCACGCGCGAGGTGGCCTGGGGCTTCACCAACACCAATCCCGATGTGCAGGATCTGTACCTGGAGCAGATCGATCCAGGCAACCCGGGCCGCTACCGCACGCCGGACGGCTGGGCGCCTTTCACCGAGCGCAGCGAGCGCATCAGGGTCAAGGGCCGGGCCGATGTGCAGCTCACGCTGCGCAGCACGCGCCACGGCCCCGTGATCAGCGATGTGCAGCCCCAGTACGAGGCCGTGCTCGACAAGCGCCGCTACGCCGTGGCCCTGCGCTGGGCGGCGCTGGACACCGACAACCTCACCGTGCAGGCGGGCCTGCGGGCCAACGAGGCGCGCAGCGTGGCCCAGCTGTTCGAGGCCTTTGCCGACTACCACTCGCCCATGCAGAGCATCGTCGCGGCCGATGTGCATGGCGCCATCGGCTTCAAGGCCGCAGGCCGGGTGCCGCTGCGTGCGGCCGACAACGACCTGCGCGGCGTGGCGCCCGCGCCGGGCTGGGAGGCACGCTACGACTGGCAGGGCTGGCTGCCCTACGACCAGGCCCCGCAGGACGATGGAACGGCGCTGGGCTATCTGGCCACCGCCAACCAGCGCATCACGCGCGAGGGCTATGCCCACTTCCTCACCCAGGACTGGAGCCTGCCGTACCGGCATCGCCGCATCTCCGAGCTCATCGAGGCGAAGGACAGGCACGACGTGGTCAGCATGGCCTCCATCCAGAACGACCAGACCTCGCTGGCCGCCCGCGCCCTGCTGCCGCAAATGCTCAAGGCCCTGGACGAAGCGCCGGCCACACATCCGCTGGCCCCGCAGGCGCGCCGGGTGATGGCGCAGTTCGACGGCCGCATGGACGCTGCGCAGGCCGCGCCCCTGATCTTTGCCGCCTGGGTGGACGAACTCACGCGCGGCCTGGTGATCCCGCGCATTGGCGCCCAGACCTTTGCGGCCACCTATGGCAAGCGCGACTACCGCGCAGGCATCGAGGGCATGCTGGAACGCCGCGACGGCTGGTGGTGCGCGGCTGCAGGCTGCAGTGCCCAGGTCAGCCAGGCGCTGGACCGGGCGCTGGTGCGCCTGCAGTCCATGCAGGGCAGCGATCTGGGCCGCTGGCGCTGGGGCACGGCGCATGCGGCCCTGAGCAGCCACCGGCCGCTGGGCAGCGTGGGGCTGCTGGCGGGCATCTTCAATGTCAGCGTGCCTTCGGGCGGTGACAGCTACACCGTCAACGTGGGCCAGTACCTGCCCGGTGATGCCAGGACACCGTTCGCCAACCGCCATGCGGCATCGCTGCGCGCCATCTACGACCTGGCCGAGCCCGAGCGCTCGCTGTTCATCTACCAGACCGGCCAAAGCGGCGTGGCCCTGTCCAGCCGCTATGCTGACATGTCTGCCGAATGGGCCGACGGCCGCTACCGGCCGCTGCAGATGGCGCCTGCGCGCTGGCGCCATTCGATGATGCTGCGGCCCCAGTAGGTTGCAATAGGCCGCAGTAGCGGCGCGCGCAGGCCTCAGGTGCTGAGGAATTGCTCGATCAGCCCGGCCACGTCCGCCGGCTGGTCGTGGTGCAGCATGTGGCCCGCGTCCTGAACCACGGCCGTGCGGCAGTCCGCAATCTGCCCGATGCGCTCGTGGTACTCGGCCAGCGTGTAGCGGTCCTTCCACCACATGCCCAGGCTGTCGTCGCTGGCCTCGACGGCCAGTACCGGCGCCGTGATCGCCCGGTACAGGGCCAGGATTTCTTCCACGCGGAACAGCTGTGCGCTGATGAGCTTGTGCGCCGTGTCGCCCAGGATTTCCCAGCGGCCCTGCGCATCGGGCGCCGCCCAGTGGTGGGCCAGCCACAGCGCCTTGTCCCCGGGCAGGCGGCGGTTGGTCTTCATCAGCCTGCGCGCCACGTCCTGCACGCTGTCATAGCTCTTGAGCTCCATGCCCCCGCTGCGCAGCTGGCGCAGCTCGTCCATCCACTGCGCGTAGCGTGCGGGCGCCTGGTCGGGCCGGGTGGCCGGCATGCCGAAGCCCTCCAGATTGACCAGCCGGCGTATGCGCGCAGGCCGCGCGCCCGCGTACATCATGGACACGTTGCCGCCCATGCTGTGGCCCACCAGGTCCACGGGCGTATCGCCCACCAGGGTGTCCAGCAGGTGGTCCAGGTCGCCCAGGTAGTCGGCAAAGTCATGCCGGTCGGCAGGCCAGGCCGGCCGGCTCAGGCCGAAGCCGCGCCAGTCCGGCGCAATGATGCGGCGCCCCGCCATGAAGGCATCGCCAAAGGCATCGACCACGAACTGGTAGGAGGCCGCCACATCCATCCAGCCGTGCACCAGCACCAGCGGCGCCAGCGCGGGATCTCCATCCACGGGCCCCCACTCGCGCACGTGGTACTCCATGGTGCGCACCGGCACCATGCGCGAGCGCCAGGGGCGTGTGGGAGCGTAGATGGGCGCTTCTTCAGCGGCCGGGGCGGGGAGGGAAGAGGGGGCTTGCAGCATCCCGCCGATTATTCCGGTTTGCTGCTGTGCAGCAGTCAGGGGCGGGACAGCGGTGGCTGGGGATTTCCCGGTGCGCCAGCACGGCTCCCGGCCGGGGTGGGCATCAGCCGTGGCTTTCCGATGCGGCGGTGCGCGGGCGGGACAGCAGGCTCTCGGCCGGTATGCCCAGGTCATGAAGCCTGTAGAGCATGTTCAGCGTCAGGGGGCGGCTGCGGTTGAGTATTTCGTAGATGCGGTTGGTCTGCCCGATGTAGGGCACCAGGTCCTTGACCGTCATGCCCCGGGACTCCATGAGCAGGCGCAGCGCATCGATAGGGTCGGGGGGAGCGATGGGGTAATGCCTTGCCTCGTAGGCCTCAACCAGCGTTCCGAGAATGTCCAGCCTGTCGCCGTCGGGCGTTCCCGAGGCCGGGTCCTTGTCGATCAGTTGCGAGATCTCGGTCAGTGCTGTCCTGTAATCCTGCTCGGTCCGGATGGGGCGGATTTCCATGGTCATTCCTTTCATTGCAGGCTCTGGTCCACCGTGGCGGCATCCACCTTGTCGTACTGCGCGTGCGTGCCTATGAACTTGATGTACAGCCACTGCTGCCTGTAGGCGATGGCGGCAATCAGGCGGTAGTCGTTGCCTTTGACGTTGAACACGACCCGGTTGTTGCCCACGATGCTGGCATTGCCGATCTGGTCCTTCACGTCCTGAGGGCAGGTCCACTGCGCGCGGGTGGCCATGTCGAACCACGCCTCAAGCGGCCCTTTGGCATCCGCATGCTCCGGCCTGCTGTAGAAATTGACGAGGGTGGAGCGGGCCACGATGTGCATGGGTGGATGTTAGTCCCAAATTGGGACTGAGGCTGCTGGCATGGTCTTTGTGCTCTTTGCCGTGCTTGTGTTTTCGCGCCGGGTTAACCCGAGCGCCGCCGCCGCTGATGCACGGCATCAGAAACAATGATTGGCCGGCGGGGCCGGCGCTGCCTACAGTGGGTTGCAGATTGACCGCACAACAACCCGAAGGAGACAGCAATGCAGCAACGCAGATGGCTGACGGCCGCCATGGCCGCAGGATTGTGGGGCGCCGCCATGGCGGCCCAGGCCGGCACGGTGACGGTGCTTACCTCGTTTCCCAAGGAGCTGACCACGGCCTACCAGAAGGCCTTCGAGGCGGCCAATCCGGGGATCAAGATCGAGATCCTGAACAAGAACACCACGGCCGCCGTGGCCTATGTGCGCGAGCTGCCCGAGGGCCAGCGGCCCGACATCATGTGGGCCAGCGCCCCTGATGCCTTCGAGGTGCTGGCGCGCAACAAGCTGCTGACCGCCGCGCCCGAGACGCGCAATCCGGCCGCGCCCGCCAAGATCGGCAACTACCCGCTCAACGACCCGCAGGGCCTGTACTACGGCCAGGCGCTGGCCGGCTACGGAATCATGTGGAACACGCGCTACCTGAAGGCGCACAAGCTGGCGGCGCCCAAGGAGTGGAGCGACCTGACGCGGCCCGAGTACTTCGGCCACATCGCCATCTCCTCGCCCTCGCGCTCGGGCACCACGCAGCTGACGGTGGAGACCATCCTGCAGGGCGAGGGCTGGGACAAGGGCTGGCGCCAGCTGCTGTCCATGATGGGCAATGCCGCCGCCGTGACCGACCGCAGCTTTGCCGTGCCCGATGGCGTGAACAACGGCCAGTACGGCATAGGCATCGTGATCGATTTCTTCGGGCTGGCGGGCAAGTACTCGGGCTTCCCGGTGGACTTCGCCTACCCGGCGATGACGGCCGTGGTGCCGGCCAACATCGCGCTGATCGCGGGTGCCAAGAATGCCGATGAGGCACGCAAGTTCATGGCCTTCACCATGTCGGTGCCGGGCCAGCAGCTGCTGTTCGATCCCAAGATCAGCCGCCTGCCCATCCTGCCCTACAGCCAGCTCAAGGCGCCGGCCGGCTACCCCGTGCCGCAGGAGGTGGCGCAGCGCGCCAAGGTGCAGTTCGACGCCAACCTGTCCGAGTCGCGCTATGCCGTGGTGATCAGCCTGTTCGACCAGATGGTGACCTTCCGCCTCAAGGAACTGCAGGCGGCCACGCGCGCCATCCAGGAGGCGCACAAGGCCCTGCAGGCCAAGCCCAATGCCAAGGGGCAGGAGCTGCTGGCCCAGGCGCGCGACATCGCCTACTCGCCGCTGGTGGGCGAAGCCAATGTGAAGGACGAGCAGTTCCTGGAGCTGTTCCGCAAGAGCCGGCGCGATGTGGCCGTGTCCAAGGAGCTGACGGGCCTGGAGCAGATGTGGGCCGACAAGGCGCGTGCCAACTACGAGCGCGCGGCCAAGCTGGCCGCCGAGGCGCGCGGCCTGGCCCGGTAGGTGGCGCGGTAGGTGGCGTGGTAGGTGGCGCAGGGGCCCGGCACCGGGCGCCTGCATGCACTCCCCTTGACAGTCTCTTTCGCTGCGGAGCATTCGCATGAGCATCGATTCCATGGCGGCGCCCGCCGTCGCCCCCCTTGCTGCGCGCGCACGGCGCATTCCGTCGGGCTGGGGGCCGTGGCTAGCCTTCGCGCTGATCCTGGCCTTTTTGCTGGCCTTTCTCATCGTGCCCGTGGGCATGGTGGTCTACACCGCCTTCGTCAATGAAGGCGGCGGGCTCACGCTGGGGCATTTCGGCAATTTCTTCGGCCAGACCGTCTTCCGCGAGTCGTTCTTCAACAGCCTGGGCGTGTCCCTGGCCAGCGTGTTCTTCGCCAGCCTGATCGCCGTGCCGCTGGCCTACCTGACCGTGCGCTTCGAGTTCCGGGGCGCGCTGCTGATACAGACGCTGGGCGTGCTGCCGCTGATCATGCCGCCCTTCGTGGGGGCGGTGGCGCTGCAGCTGATCTTCGGGCGCAGCGGCTCGGTCAACCTGCTGCTGGACGACTGGTTCGGCTTCACCGTGCCCATCATGGAGGGGCTGACGGGCGTGATCTTCGTGGAGAGCATCCACTACTTCCCGTTCATCTTGCTCAACCTCGTGGCGGCCATGCGCAATATCGACGGGGCCATGGAGGAGTCGGCGCTGAACCTGGGCTCGCGTGGCTTCCGGCTGTTCCGGCGCGTGATCTTTCCGCTGGCCATGCCAGGCTACCTGGCGGGCGCGGCCCTGGTGTTCGTCAAGGTGTTCGACGACCTGGGCACGCCGCTGGTGATGGGCGTGACCAATATGCTGGCGCCCCAGGCCTATCTGCGCATCACTTCGGTGGGGCTCGATGATCCGCTGGGCTATGTGATCAGCGTGATCATGATCGCGTTCTCCATCGTCGCCCTGTGGCTGGCCGCGCGGGTGATGAAGGGCAAGGACTACGCCACGCTGCAAAAGGGCGGCAGCGCGCTGCAAAAGCGCCGGCTGTCGGCCTGGGAGGCGCTGCTGGCCTATGGCTGGATCGCCCTGGTGCTGCTGGTGGTGCTGGCGCCGCACATCGGCATCTTGCTGATGTCGTTCTCCAAGGTCTGGAGCTTCTCGGTGCTGCCCGACAGCTACACGCTGGAGCACTACGCCACGGTGTTCACCGACTCGGGCTACATGATCGGCAACACGCTGCTGTACTGCCTGATGGCGGCGGGCATCGACGTGGTGATCGGCACCGCCATCGCCTACCTGATCCTGCGCACCCGGCTGCCTGCCCGGCAGTGGCTGGACTATCTGGCCTCGGTGGCGCTGGCGATTCCGGGGCTGGTGCTGGCCATCGGCTACCTGCGCCTGTTCAAGGGCGTGAACCTGCCCTTCACCGATACGCCCATCGTCACCACCTGGGTGCTGATCATGCTGGCCTATGCGGTGCGGCGGCTGCCGTATGCGCTGCGCTCGTGCATGGCGGCGCTGCAGCAGGTGCACATCTCGCTGGAGGAGGCCGCGCAAAGCCTGGGCGCGGGCCGCACCAGCGTGATACGGCGCGTGATGGTGCCGCTGATGGCCGGCGGCATCCTGGCCGGCTTCGTCACCAGCTTCATCACGGCGGCGGTGGAGCTGTCGGCCACCATCATGCTGGCCTCGGCCCAGAGCCAGGCGCCCATGAGCTACGGCATCTACCTGTACATGCAAAGCATCTCGGGGCGCGGGCCCGGTGCGGCATTGGGCGTGCTGGCCGTGGTCGTGGTCGGCCTGGGCACGTATTTCTCGCACCGCTTCGTGGAGCGCTCGCGCGCCACCGTGCAATCGACTTCGGAGTGAACCGCCATGCACCTGGACCCTGTCTCCCTCGAATGCAGGCACATCAGCCTGAGCTACGGCAGCAACGAAGTGCTGCGCGACGTCAACCTCAAGATCGAGCCCGGCGAGTTCTTCGCGCTGCTGGGGCCTTCGGGCTCGGGCAAGTCCACGCTGCTGCGGCTGATCGCGGGCTTCAACCGGCACCAGCGCGGCGAGCTGCTGGTGGGCGGGCAGGACATCACGGGCGTGCCGCCGCATGCGCGCAACATCGGCATGGTGTTCCAGAACTATGCGCTGTGGCCGCACATGACGGTGTACGACAACGTGGCCTTCGGCCTGGTCGAGCGCCGCGAAAGCCGCGACACCATCCGCCGCAAGGTGGGCGAGGTGCTGGAGCTGGTGGGCCTGTCGCAGTACGCGCAGCGCCGCCCGGGCCAGCTGTCGGGCGGGCAGCAGCAGCGCGTGGCGTTGGCGCGCACCGTGGTGATCGCGCCCAAGCTGCTGCTGCTGGACGAGCCGCTGTCCAACCTCGACAAGCAGCTGCGCGTGCAGATGCGCGAGGAACTGCGCAGCCTGCAGCGCAAGCTGGGCCTGACCACCATCTTCGTCACCCACGACCAGGAAGAGGCCATGACCACGGCCGACCGCATGGCCGTGCTCGACAAGGGCGTGCTGCAGCAGGTGGGCTCGGCGGCGGGGCTGTACGACTATCCGGCCAACCGCTTCGTGGCGGGCTTTGTCGGCACGGCCAATGTGCTGGAGGGCGAGGTGCTGCCGACGATAGGCGAGTCGCTGGCCTTCAAGGTGCCGGGCCTGGGCACGCTGACCCTGCCGCGCCCGGCCCAGCCGCCCGTGCCGGGGCGCGCGGCGCTGGCCTTCCGGCCGCACCAGGTGCAGATTGCGGTGCGCGACGATGCGGGCGATGCCTCGCGCGTCTGGGTGGAAGGGCAGATCGAAAGCGCCGAGTTCCTGGGCGAGTTCTCGCGCTACCGCGTGCGCGTGGGCGAGGTGGCCGTGGTCGCCGACCAGGCGCACTACGCGGGCATTGCCATGTTCCCCATGGGCATGCCGGTGCGCCTGGGCATCGAGCCCACGCAGCTGCGCTACCTCGATGAGTGAACGATGAGACGGCTAGGGATGTTCCCTGAAACCCGGGCCTGCCCGGGCCGCAGGCCCTGGCGCCTGCGCTAGGCTGGCCGCCCATGGAGATGTATCAGCTGCGCGCCTACGTCACGGCGGCCACGCTGGGCAGCGTCACGCGCACGGCCGAGGCCCTGCACCTGACGCAGCCCGCCATCACGGCCCAGATCAAGGCGCTGGAAGAAGAGCTGGGCGTGGCGCTGTTCGACCGGCGCCCGGGCCGCATCAGCCTCACTCGGGCTGGCGAGGCCCTGATGGAGCCCGCCCGGCAGGTGCTGGATGCGGCAGGACGCCTGCAGGGCCAGGCCCGCGAGCTGCAGGGCGAGATCACCGGCCAGCTGCTGCTGGGCACGGTGGCCGACCCCGAGGCGCTGCGCCTGGGCTCGCTGCTGCATGGCCTGGTGGAGGCGCTGCCGCTGCTGGACATCAAGACACGCCAGGGCTGGGCCGAGGAGCTGCGCGCGCAGGTCGCGGCCGGCGGCCTGCAGGGCGCGTTCTACATCGGCGCCCACATGCCGCGCGACCTGGGCGCGCTGGTACTGCAGACACTGCACTACCGCGTGGCGGCGCCGCCCGCGCTGCGCGAGCGCGTCCTGCAATCGGGCTGGAAGGACCTGGCGCAACTGCCCTGGATCGGTGCACCCGCGCAGCACCATGAGCAGGCCCTGCTGCTGGCGCTGTTCGCCCGCCAGGGGCTGAGCCCCAATCAGATCGTGGAAAGCGATGCCGCCGCCGCGCCCGAGAGCCTGGTGCGCGCCGGCCTGGGCCTGGCGCTGCTGCGCGAGGACCGCGCCCTGGCCGCGGCCGAGCATGGCTGCGTGGCCATCTGGCCGCATGCGCGCGTGTCGGCGCAGCTGGGCTTCATCCACCCGCGCGAGGCCGAGCACGACCCGGCCCTGGTGGCCACGCTGTCGCAACTGCGCAGGGTCTGGGGGCTGACCGAGGTTCAGGCGGCTCCGCCGCCGGCCTGAGGGGTGCCTGCCTGGACGATGGCCTCGACCAGCGCATCGAGGCTGCCCTGGCGTTCCTGCTCGCCCACCTCGAACAGCTCCAGCACGCCGGTGCCGCGCAGGATGGCGAAGGCCATGGCCGCAAAGCCCTGGGGGCGGGGATGGTGGGCCGCGATCTCGGGGAAGACGTCCAGGAAGCGCGTGTAGAACACGCTGTCCACATGTACGCGGCGCGCGTCCACGCGGTCGAACAGCGAGGGGGAGGCCTTGCAGCCGAAGAACATGCTCCAGGCCGCCTGGTAGTTGGCCGCGCCGAAGATGTTGTCCCAGGCCAGGGTGACGAAGGTCTGTGCACGCTCGCGCAGGGGCAGGGCCTTGTCGGGCCAGACCGTGCCCTGGTCGCTCAGCGGCTCCATGACCTCGATGACCAGCCGCTCCATCAGCGCGTCGCGGCTCTCGAAGTGGTGCTGCAGCGCGCCCAGCGACACATCGGCGCCGCGCGCGATGGCCTGCAGCGTGGCGCTCTTGAAGCCGCCCTCGCGCAGCAGCGCCAGGGCGGAGTCGATGATCTTGCGTTGCGTTGTCTCCACACGCTCGGTCTGCGGCGTGCGTGCGCGCCGCTGCGTGGCGGACGTCGTCATGTTCTGGGCTCCAGAGGGCAAAAAAATAATAGTAGATTGTTTTTGTTTGTTGCGGGCGTTCAACCGTTGCGGGAGTGCGGCATGGCGGGTGGCAATGCGTCGATCGCCTTCGCTACTCCTTCTTCTTGGGCTTGTCCATAGGGATAAATTACAAGAAATAATAATTTATTGTTTTTTATAGTTGATACCCATCAACAAGGGGCGCACAAGGCCCCGCATTCCAACAGGCACCCCACGAGGAGACATTGCCGTGAAGACCCCCGAAGTGTTCCAACCCCTGCGCCGCCGCGCGCCTTGCTGAGAGCCGGAGCACCCCCTTGATGCACAGTTCTTCTTCGCAGGGCCATCTGGAGCGCAGGCTCAAGAACCGCCATATCCAGCTCATCGCGCTGGGCGGCACCATCGGCACGGGCCTGTTCCTGGGCTCGGCCGGCATCATCGAGCTGGCCGGCCCGTCCGTGCTGCTCGGCTACGCCATTGGCGGGCTGATCATCTTTTTCATCATGCGTTTCCTGGGCGAGATGCTGGTCGAGGAGCCCAACGCGGGCTCGTTCAGCTATTTCGCCAACCGCTACCTGGGCCGCTTCGCGGGCTTTCTGGCGGGCTGGAACTGTGTGGCGCTGTATGTGCTCGTGGGCATGCTGGAGCTGACGGCCGCAGGCAAGTTCATCCAGTTCTGGTGGCCCGGCATACCCACCTGGGTGACGGCGGCGGTGTTCTTCGTGCTGATCAACGGCGTGAACTTCATCAACGTCAAGGCCTATGGCGAGTTCGAGTTCTGGTTCGCGCTGATCAAGATCGCGGCCGTGCTGGCCATGATCGCTGCGGGCGTGTATCTGCTGGCCAACGCCGACCGGCCCGAGCAGACCGTGCGCAACCTGTGGACGCACGGCGGCTTCTTTCCCAACGGCCTGTCCGGCCTGGTGATGGCCTTCGCCTTCATCATGTTCGCCTTCGGCGGCGTGGAGATGCTGGGCTTCGCGGCGGCCGAGACCGACCAGCCGCGCACCGTCATCCCCAAGGCCGTGAACCAGCTCATCTATCGCGTGCTGGTGTTCTACATCGGCTCCATGGCCGTGCTGATGTCGCTGATGCCCTGGACCGACCTGCTGGGCCAGCTCAAGGCTGGCGGCGACACCTACAGCAGCAGCCCCTTCGTGCTGGTGTTCTCGGGCCTGGGCGAGAACACGGCCGCCCACCTGCTGAACTTCGTGATCCTCACGGCCACGCTGTCGGTCTACAACAGCATGGTCTACAGCAACAGCCGCCTGCTGTACGGCATGGC
Organism: Delftia sp. BGA-UO-ETr-SB1; assembly: GCF_059567865.1. Classification (NCBI taxonomy): domain Bacteria; kingdom Pseudomonadati; phylum Pseudomonadota; class Betaproteobacteria; order Burkholderiales; family Comamonadaceae; genus Delftia; species Delftia sp. BGA-UO-ETr-SB1. Next base: position 2,096,251 of record NZ_JCAQOW010000006.1, read on the forward strand.
CAGCGAAGGCAATGCACCGCGCTCGCTGATGCAGGTCAACCGCCGCGGCGTGCCGGTGCGGGCCATCGTCTATCCGGCCATCTTCACGGCGCTGGCCATCGTGCTGAACTATGTGGCGCCGGCCGGCGTGCTGGAGTTGCTGATGTCGCTGATCGTGGCGGCCCTGGTGATCACCTGGACCATCATCATCGTGGCGCACTGGCGCTTTCGCCGGGCGCATGTGGCGCGCAAGACCGTGCTGGGCTTTCCCGCACCTGCCGCGCCGCTGACCAATGCCATCTGCCTGGCTGCCATGGCCCTGGTGGTGGGCGTGATGCTGCTGACACCGTCGGTGCGGTCCTCCGCGCTGGCCATTCCGATCTGGGTCCTGGTGGTCTACGGGGCCTATCGCCTCGTGTTCCGCCAACGTCCCACGCCTGTGCTGGAATCCGTACTGGAACCCGCGCACATCCCCCGTTGAAACCTTCAAGGAGAACCAACCATGGCAGACCTGTTCGACAACCCGATGGGCCTGATGGGCTTCGAATTCGTGGAATTCGCGTCGCCCGCGCCCGGCGTGCTGGAGCCGCTGTTCGAGAAGCTGGGCTTCACCCTGGTGGCCAAGCACCGTTCCAAGAACGTGCTGCTGTACCGCCAGGGAGGCATCAACTTCATCATCAACAATGAGCCGGGGCAGGCCGCCTATTTCGCGGCCGAGCACGGCGCCTCGGCCTGCGGCCTGGCCTTCCGCGTCAAGGACGCGCACCAGGCCTACAAGCGTGCGCTGGAGCTGGGCGCGCAGCCCGTGGAAATTCCCACCGGCCCCATGGAATTGCGCCTGCCGGCCATCAAGGGCATCGGCGGCGCGCCGCTGTACCTGATCGACCGCTTCGACGAAGGCAAGTCCATCTACGACATCGACTTCGAGTTCCTGCCCGGCGTGGACCGCAACCCCAAGGGCCACGGCTTCCATGTGGTGGACCACCTGACGCACAACGTCTACCGTGGCCGCATGACCTACTGGGCGGACTTCTACAGCAAGCTGTTCAATTTCCGCGAGATCCGCTACTTCGACATCTCGGGCGAGTACACCGGCCTGGCCTCCAAGGCCATGACCGCGCCCGACGGCCTGATCCGCATTCCGCTGAACGAGGAATCGCGCCAGGGCGGCGGCCAGATCGAGGAGTTCCTCATGCAGTTCAACGGCGAGGGCATCCAGCACATCGCCCTGCTGACGGACAACCTGCTGGACTCCATCGACCAGCTGCAGATGGCCGGCATTCCGCTGCTGACCGCGCCCAACGACATCTACTACCAGAACCTGGAAGGCCGCCTGCCCGGCCATGGCCAGCCCGTGGGCGAGCTGCAGGCACGCGGCATCCTGCTGGACGGCACGACCGAGGGCGGCCAGCCGCGCCTGCTGCTGCAGATCTTCTCCCAGCCCATGCTGGGCCCCGTGTTCTTCGAGTTCATCGAGCGCAAGGGCAACTACCGCGAAGGCTTCGGCGAAGGCAATTTCAAGGCCCTGTTCGAGTCCATGGAGCGCGACCAGATCAACCGCGGCGTGCTGCAGGCCGAGGCACCGCAGGGCGCCTGATCCCGACGGACGCAGCGCGCCCGCCCGGCCCTGGCCGGGTGGGCGCGCTGCCGTCAGGGTAAACACGGGCGGCCCTACACTCGGTGCCCATGAATTCCCCCTCGATGCAACCGGTGGCGCTCGGTCAAAGCGCATTGCAAGTCAGCCCCATCTGCCTGGGCACCATGACGTTCGGCGAGCAGGTCGGCGAGGCCGAGGCCTTCGCCATCATGGACCGCGCGCTGGAACGCGGCGTGGACTTCTTCGACACGGCCGAGATGTATGCCGTGCCCGCACGCGCCGAAACCTGCGGCGCCACCGAAACCATCATCGGCCGCTGGTTCGCCCAGCGCCCCGGCGCGCGCGCCAAGGTCGTGCTGGCCACCAAGGTGGCCGGTCCTTCGCGGGGCATGCCCTGGGTGCGCGAGGGCAAGGGCATGACGGCGGCCGACATCGCCGCCTCCTGCGAAGGCAGCCTGCGCCGCCTGGGCACGGACGTGATCGACCTCTACCAGATCCACTGGCCCGAGCGCAATGTGCCGGCCTTCGGCCAGCTGTACTACGACCCGTCCAAGGAAAGCTCGCAGACCGGCATCCACGAGCAGCTCGAGGCGCTGGGCCGCCTGGTCCGGGAAGGCAAGGTGCGCCACATCGGCCTGTCCAACGAAACGCCCTGGGGCGTGCACGAATTCGTGCGCCTGGCCGAGCAGCACGGCCTGCCGCGCGTGGCCTCGGTGCAGAACGCCTACTGCCTGCTCAACCGCAGCTGGGAAAACGGCATGGACGAAAGCTGCCACCGCCTGGGTGTCTCGCTGCTGGCCTATTCGCCGCTGGCCTTCGGCCTGCTCACGGGCAAGTTCGACGTGCATGCGCCCACCGATCCCGCTGCGCCGCAGGCCGCACGCATTGCGCGCTACGAGTCCGTGCGCAAGCAGCGCTGGGGCCGGCCCGAAGCCCTGGCCGCCGCGCGCCGCTACAACGCGCTGGCGCGCGAGCACGGCATGACGCCCACGCAGCTGGCGCTGGCGTTTTGCTACACCAAGTGGCAGGTGGCCAGCACCATCATCGGCGTGACCTCGGTGGCCCAGCTCGATGAGGACCTGAACGCCTGGGGCACGCAACTGTCGCCCGAACTGCTGTCGGCCATCGACGCCATCCGCTGGGAAGTGCGCGACCCCGCGCAATAGGCCTCGGCCCCGCGCCTTCAGCGGCTGCACTCGCCCTTGAGCGCAGCGGCCGCCAGCATGGGCAGGCTCAGCAGGCCCATGCCGCCGCCCTTGAACTCGCCCTTCATGCAATCGCCCTGGGCGGCCTCGCGCATGCCGCTGGCCAGCGGGTCCTCGCGCTGCGCAGGGATCTGGGGCCTGACCAGGCCCTGCCGGGCCGCCGACTGCACGGCCTCGCGGCCTGCGGCCGAGTCCAGCAGGCGGCCCATGGCCCTGGCGCTGCGCGCGGTGTCCGGGACGGCTTCGGTGTCGGCGGGCACAGGCGCTTGCGGCGCGGCGGCTGTTGTGGCTTCCTCCGTGGCCTTTGCAGCCCCTGCGCTTTGCCTTGAAGGCGGTGCGGCGGCGGCGGTGTCCGGCCGTCGCGTAGACGCGGACACGGGCGCAGGCGCCGGTCCGGGCCGGACAGCCACTGGAGCAGGAGCAGGAGAGGGGGCCGGCGTCGGCATCGGCATCGGCGTCTCGACCCAGACCACCTGAAGGCGGTGCGCCTCGGCCTGCCCGGTGCCGGGCCGCGCAATGTCCGGGGCCAGACCCTGCCACAGCAGCGCCCCGTGCAGCAGCAGCGACAGCAGCAGGCCCGCGATCAGCCGCAGCCGTCCGCTGCTCAAGCCTCGGGCCCTGCCACCCATTCCAGCAGGTCGCCGGGCTGGCACTGCAGTGCCTCGCAGATGCGCTCCAGCGTGTCGAAGCGCACGCCGCGCACCTTGCCGCTCTTGAGCAGTGAAATGTTCTGTTCGGTGATGCCGACCATCTCGGCCAGTTCGCGCGAGCGCATCTTGCGGCGCGCCAGCATCACATCGAGGTGGACGATGATGGGCATGCTCAGACGAATCCCGCGTTCTCGTCGGCGATGCGCCGCGCCTGCAGCATCACATGGGCGATGGAGACCAGCACCACGCCAAGCAGGACCAGCAGGCCATCGTGCCAGTACAGGCCCAGCGTGACGAAGCGCTGCCCTGGCGGATTGCCCATGCTGGCCGCCACCGACATCAGCGCGCGCGTGAAGGGCAGGGCCAGCGCGCCCGCCAGCACCGTCCAGGCAAAGCGCATCAGGGCGTGCTGCGCCTGCTGGCCGAAGACACGGCCCTGCAGATACTCGCCGAACAGTGTCCACAACTGGCGCAGCGCATACAGGCCGCAGCCCACGGGCAGCAGGCTGACCAGTGCGGTGCGCCAGCGCGCAGCCATGTCCAGCGGCTGGCCGGGCGGCATGCCCAGCAGGCCTTCCGCCTGGCCCGAAAGATCTTGCGGCGACAGCAGGGCGGCTGCCGGCAGGGCCAGCAGCGCGACGGCACCGAGCGCAATCAGGATGCGCGCCGCCTGGGAGTGGCGCCTCAGGGCGTTGCCCGCGGCGTGGGGCGTATAGTTCATGGCACAGCCTTGTATTGATGAATCGATAAAAAATTATTGTAAAACGATAAAAAATTCATGTCCAAGAAAAACTCTCATGTCAGCGAGACACCGGCCACGCAGCTGCTGCGCGCCCACAAGGTGGAGTTCACCGAGCACCCCTATGAGTACCTGGAACACGGCGGCACCGAGCACAGCGCGGCCAGCCTGGGCCTGGACGAGCACATGGTGGTCAAGACCCTGGTGATGCAGGACCAGGACGCCAGGCCGCTGATCGTGCTCATGCACGGCGACTGCAAGGTCTCCACCAAGAACCTGGCACGGCAGATCGGCGCCAAGAGCGTGGAGCCCTGCAAGCCCGAAGTCGCCAACCGCCACAGCGGCTACCTGGTCGGCGGCACCTCGCCCTTCGGCACGCGCCGCGACATGCCGGTCTATATCGAAGAGAGCATCCTGGCGCTGCCGCGCATCGCCATCAACGGCGGGCGCCGGGGCTTTCTGGTGCAGCTGGACCCGCAGGTCTGCGTGCAGCTGCTGGATGCACGGCCCGTGCACTGCGCGCTGGCAGAATAGATGCCCTGAAGAAATGAACATGACTTGCGCACACGGGAAGGCGGCCACCGCCTCCAACGGGTTCGCGCAGGTCCTGATGAAAAACATGTGTCGGCGATCAGGGAGGGCGGGCCATCATGGCCGGCCGGATCGCGCGCCGGCGCTCCACAGACCGGCCAAGGACTTCAATTGAACGCGCTCTACCCCCTTCTCGCCACCGTGGCGGCCTACCTGATCGGCTCGCTGTCGTTCGCCGTCATCGTCAGCCGGGCCATGGGCCTGAATGATCCGCGCACCTATGGCAGCGGCAACCCCGGCGCCACCAATGTGCTGCGTTCCGGCAGCAAGGCGGCCGCAGCCGTGACCCTGTTGCTGGATGCGGCCAAGGGCTGGCTGCCCGTGGCCCTGGTGCAATGGTTCGGCAGCCGCTTCGGCCTGGGCGACGGCACGGTGGCCATGGTGGCGCTGGCCGCCTTCCTGGGCCACCTGTACCCGGTGTTCTTCCGCTTCAAGGGCGGCAAGGGCGTGGCCACGGCCCTGGGCGTGCTGCTGGGCATCAGCGTCTGGCTGGGCCTGGCGGTGGCGCTGACCTGGCTGATCATTGCCGTGTTCTTCCGCTATTCCTCGCTGGCGGCCCTGGTGGCCTCCGTGTTCGCCCCCGTCTACTACCTCCTGTGCAGTGGCGTGGTCTGGTATGCCGAGACGCCGATTGCCGCCGCCATCGTCGCCATGGCGGCCCTGCTGATCTGGCGCCACCGCGAGAACATCCAGCGCCTGATGGCCGGCAAGGAATCCAGGCTGGGCAGCAAGAAGGCCGACCCGGCAGCCGCTGCGGCCAAGCCCGGCACGGCCAAAGGCAAGCCGCATTGACCGCCGCCACCGCGCTGCGCTCCACGGGCGCAGCTTGCGCGAATGGCGTGGCCGGCCAGCCGCGCTCCAGGCCCTCTCACCACTGACGACCTTCCCACATGGCATCGAGTCCATCGCAGCGCGTCTACCGCGCACCTTGTCCCGGCTGCGGCGCGCCCGTGGAATTTTCCAGCGCCCAGGCCAGCTACGCCGTCTGCGAGTTCTGCCGCAGCACCGTGGTGCGCCAGGGCGATGTGCTGCAGCGCCGCGGCTCCATGGCCGAGGTCTTCGAGGACTACAGCCCCCTGCGCATCGGCGCCACGGGCCAGATGCTGCGCAACGGCAAGCCCGAGCACTTCACCCTGGTCGGCCGGCTGCAGCTCAAGAGCGAGGCGGGCGCCTGGAGCGAATGGGTTGCCGCGTTCAGCGATGGTGCGCTGGGCTTTCTGAGCGAGGACAACGGCCAGTTCGTCTGGTCCTGGCCCTGGGAGGCCGAGGCCCTGCGCAACGGGCCGTTCAAGGCCTCCGACTGGCTGCTGGGCTCGCAGCGCGTGCTGGGCGGCAAGAGCTTCACGGTCAGCAGCGTGCAGAACGCGCGGCTGGTATCGGCCCAGGGCGAGCTGGCGCAGCTGCCCGAGCCCGGCACGCCGTACTGGCTGGTGGAGCTGCGCAGCGAGCAGGGCCAGGTCCTGTCCGTGGACTTCTCGGCCCAGCCGCCTGCGCTGAGCCTGGGCGAACGCGTGGTGCTGGACGACCTCAGGCTGCAGGGCCTGCGCGACGGCGCCTCGCTCAAGGGCGAGCAGGGCAGGCACTTCAACTGCCCCAAGTGCGGCGCCGTGGTGCCCGTGCGCTTCACCACCACCAAGAGCCTGAGCTGCCCCAGTTGCGGATCGCTGGTGGACCTGAGCCAGGGCATTGGCAAGGAACTGTCCTATGCCGAACAGAACGAGCCCGTGCGCCCCGCCATCCCCCTGGGCAGCAAGGGCGCATTGGAAGGCCTGCAGTGGCAGGTGGTGGGCTTTCATCACCGCATGGGCGAGGAGGCCGGCGACGACGAGAGCTTTGGCTGGGAGGAATACCTGCTGTTCAGCCAGAAGGCCGGCTTCGCCTTCCTGGTCGATTCCTCCGATGGCTGGAGCATGGCCCGCGTGACCACGGGCGTGCCCAAGCTCTCCAAGAACCGCAGCACGGCCAAGTACATGGGCCGGCAGTACCAGCTTGAATCGCGCTACACGGCCGAGACCACCTACGCGCTGGGCGAGTTCTACTGGCCCGTGCAGCGCGGCCAGACCACGCGCAATGTGGACTATGTGAGCGCAGGCGCGCAGAACAAGGCCTTTCTGGCCAGCGAGACCGAGAACGGCGAGACCACCTGGTCGCATGGCAGCGCCGTCTCGGCCACCACGCTGGCCACGGCCTTCGGCCTCAAGCAGCTGCGGGACCGCTCGCAGGTCGGCGTGATGTCGGGCAGCCGCTTCGGCCTGTGGACCATCGTCATCGGCGTGGTCATCCTGTGGCTGGTGTTCGTCATGCTGCGCGGCTGCATGTCGCGCCCGAACTGCAACCCGAACACCGATCCCAACTGCAACAGCTACACCCGCAGCAGCGGCGGCTCCTGGGGTGGCTACACCTCGGGCGGCAGCCACAAGTAAACAACGGAGAAACTGATCATGAACTTCGACTGGTTCAACCCCGCCGCCTTCTTCGGCTCGATCCTCTATGCGCTGGTGGGCGTGGTGGTGTTCTGGCTGTGCTTCATCATCATCGACAAGATCACGCCCGTGGACATGTGGGCCGAGATCGTCGAGAAGCACAACAAGGCGCTGGCCATGGTGGTGGCCGCCATGTGCCTGGGCATCAGCATCATCGTCGCTGCCGCCATCCACTGAACGGGGCCGCCTGGCCCCCCCCCCCGAACTCCCCATCTCCTGCCGACACGCAGCCCGCCTGAAAAGGTGCGGCTGCGCTGCGCATGGCGGCGTTGCTGCGTCGCAACAAATTCCTTGTTGATAGTGAGTTTGCAAATGATATTCGTTTGCATTCTAAATAGAATCGCCCCCTTCATTCGAAGAGAGGGTTTCCATGACAGACCATCAAGCTGCCCGAAGGGCAAGGCTTTCAGTGGGTGTGACCGCTGGCATCATCACCACCGCGCTGGCGGGCGCGGTCCATGCCCAGGAGGCCGCTCCAGCGATTCCAGCCGATCCGGCCCAGGCACAGACGCAGACGCAGACGCAGACGCAGACGCAGCCTCAACAGGCTCACACCCTGCCCACGCTGCAGGTCAACGCCTCCCAGTACGACCCTGACGATGTGCGCCCCGAAGGCGTGACCACGGCGACCAAGACCTATCTGGCGCCCAAGGACATCCCGCAGACCATCGATACGCTGGAGGTCAACAAGTACAAGAGCTACGGCATCAACGACCTGGCCACCATGCTGGACGGCGTGCCGGGCGTGAACACCACCTACGACATGCGTGGCGAGGGCGTGTACATCCGCGGCTTCAAGGCCGACGAGAGCGACATCTACCGCGACGGCGTGCGCGAAAGCGGCCAGGTGCGCCGCAGCACGGCCAATGTGGAGCGCATCGAGATCCTCAAGGGACCGGCCTCCGTGCTCTATGGCCGCAGCGCGGGCGGCGGCGTGGTCAACATGGTGAGCAAGCAGGCGCGCTTCGACGCCAAGAGCAGCATCACGCTGCGCGGCGGCTCCTGGGACAACGTGGGCGGCACCATCGACATCAACCGCGTGCTCAACGAGAACGTGGCCGTGCGCCTTACGGCCGACCGCGAGCAGGCCCACAGCTTCCGCGAAGGCATACGCAACCGCAACGAGATGGTCTCGCCCAGCATCCTGGTGGACACCCGCACGGGGTGGCGCTGGACCGGCCAGTACACCTATGACAACGTCTGGCGCGTGCCCGATCGCGGTCCGGTCTATGACCAGTTGCCGGCCGGCGTTTCCATCCGCAAGGGCTTCGCGGCGCCTGGCGACTACGTGGAAGATCGCCTGCGCGTGCTGCGCTCCGACCTGTCCTATGACTTCAACAACCGCTGGAACCTGCGCTGGGTGGCCAGCAAGCGCGAGGCCAGCCAGGACTTCGACCACTATTTCGCCGGCACCTACCGCGCCGCGACCGGCAAGATCACGCCCAACTACGCTTGGCAGCAGACCCGCAACACCACGCTGTCCAACACGCTGGACCTGACGGGCAAGTTCAGCACGGGCAGCATCAAGCACGACCTGCTGGTGGGCCTGGAGGCCAGCGAGGAAGAGCGCGCGCCGCGCGTCGGCCAGCCCGGCAGCACCTTCTCCTACGATCCGTTCCAGCCCATCGTCTGGCCCAGCCGTCCGGCGCAGGGCAAGCCGACCCAGGACAACTATCACAGGGGCAAGGGCCAGGCGCTGTACATGCAGGACCTGGTCAGCCTGACCGAGCAGTGGAAGCTGCTGCTGGGCCTGCGCTACGACAGCTATGACTTCCAGAGCACCAACAAGATCGCCAACCTCACGCGCAAGACCGACGGCAACGGCTTCAGCCCGCGCGTGGGCGTGGTGTGGCAGCCGGTGCGTGAGCACAGCTTCTATGCGTCCTGGAACAAGAGCTATTCGCCCTATGGCGGCCGCGGCATCCTGTCCGTGGAAACCGCTGTCGGCGCGGTGCCGGACGACGAGCCCCAGTACTCGCGCCAGTCCGAGGTCGGCGTCAAGAGCGACTGGCTGGGCGGCGCGCTGTCCACCCAGGTCTCCGTCTACCAGCTGGAGAAGTACAACATCCGCTACCGTCCCGATCCCGAGAACGATCCCTACACCTGGGCCATCCGGGGCAAGGACCGTTCGCGCGGCATCGAGTTCAGCGCGGCGGGCCGCGTGGCCAGTTCCTGGTATGTGCGCGGCGGCGTGGCCTTTATGGAGGCCAAGGTGGCTGAAGACGCGCAAAACCCCGCCAACGTGGGCCTGTACCTGCGTGACACGGCCAAGCGCAACGGCAACCTGTTCCTGCGTTATGCGCCCAAGGGCCCCTGGTATGGCGAAGTCGGCGTGACCTACACGGGCAGCCGCTTCACCAACGCCGCCAACACGGCCCTCCTGCCCGGCTACACGCGCTGGGATGCGCTGGTGGGCTGGCGCCAGGACGCCTGGACGGTGACCGTGGCGCTGTCCAACCTGTTCGACAAGCAGTACTGGCGCTCCAGCTCCATGCCAGGCGCACCGCGCAGCGTTCTGGTCAGCGCCAACTACCAGTTCTGACGGCGGCGCCCGAGGCGCTGCGCTCCTTCCCGCTTTGCACGGTGTGCGTTGCACGCGGGAAGGGGCGCATCGCGCACAATACCGGCCGTGCAAACCTCAGCCCCTCTTGCCGGCGCGCAGCCGGCGCGTCCCATCGACATCGCCCTGCTGGTCAGCGTCTTCGTGATCGCGGCCTGCGGCCTGCTTTACGAACTGGCTGCAGGTGCGCTGGCTTCCTATCTGCTGGGCGACTCGGTCCTGCAGTTCTCCACCATCATCGGCAGCTACCTGTTCGCCATGGGCATAGGCTCATGGCTGTCGCGCTATTTCGAGGACCATCTGCCCGCGCACTTTCTGCGCATCGAGCTGATGGTGGCCCTGGTCGGCGGCGCGCTGCCGGCCACGCTGTTCATTGCCAATGCCTACGCGCCCGGCGCGTTCCGGTTCCTGCTGTACGGCATGGTGTTGGTGGTGGGAACCCTGGTGGGGCTGGAGATTCCGCTGGTGATGCGCATCCTCAAGCGCAATGTGACGCTCAAGGACCTGGTGTCCCAGGTGCTGACCTTCGACTACCTGGGCGCGCTGGCCGTGTCGCTGGCATTTCCGCTGCTGCTGGTGCCCAAGCTGGGCCTGGTGCGCACGGGGCTGCTGTTCGGCTTCATGAATGCGGCGGTAGCGGTCTGGGCACTGCTGCTGTTTCGCCATGAACTGCGGCGCCCGCGCGCCCATGCCCTGGCCTGCGCTGCCGTGCTGGCCCTGCTGGGCACGGGCATCTGGGGCGCCGACCATCTGACGCGCCTGGCCGACGACCATTTCTACCAGGACCGCATCGTGCTCTCCAGCAGCTCGCCCTACCAGCGCATCGTGGTGACGCAGGGGCGCCAGGGCGCGCGGCTGTACCTCAACGGCAACCTGCAGTTCGCCCAAAGCGACGAGTACCGCTACCACGAGGCCCTGGTCCACCCCGTGATGGCCGCGCATGGCGCGCCCAAGCGCGTGGCCGTGCTGGGCGGCGGCGACGGCATGGCCGTGCGCGAGGTGCTCAAGTACCCCTCGGTGGAGTCGGTCACCCTGGTGGAGCTGGACCCGGCCATGACGGACCTGTTCAAGGACAACGCCATGCTGCGCCGGCTCAACGGCGAAGCGCTCAGCGATGCGCGCGTGCACATCCTCAATACCGATGCCTTCCACTGGCTGCAGCAGGGCGGCGATACCTTCGACGTGGTCATCGTCGATTTCCCCGACCCGACCAATTTCGCCATCGGCAAGCTGTTCACCAACAGCTTCTATGCCTTGCTGGACAAGCGCCTGGCGGCCAGCGGCTACGCCGTGGTGCAGACCACCTCGCCCCTGATCGCACGCAAGAGCTACTGGACCGTGGTGCAGACCATCGAATCCATCGGCCTGCAGGCCACGCCCTACCACGCCCATGTGCCCAGCTTTGGCGAATGGGGCTTCGTCATCGCCAGCCACCGGCCTTGGCGCGAGCCCGATGCCCTGCCTGCGGGCCTGCGCTTTCTGAGCGCGCAGACCATGGCGCTGATGTTCGACTTCCCGCTGGACATGGCGCGCGTTCCGGCCGAGGTCAACCGCCTGTCCAACCAGGTGCTGGTCAACACCTACGAGCGCGAATGGGGCAGGGTGGAGCGTTGAGCACCGGCCTCTCGCACCTGTGGAGCCGGCGCCAATGGCTGCAGGGGCTGGCGGGCGGCGCGGCCATGGGCCTGGGCCTGTCCGGCTGCACGCCAACGCCACCGCGGCTTGAAGACCTGCCCGGCGGATTCAGCGGCGTGGCGCTGGAGCGCGGCCATGCCTTGCGCGCGTTCTGGCAGCGCCTGGCCCAGGGCCTGGCGCTGCCGCCGCCGGCCGTGGTGCACCGTGCCAAGGTGGTGATCGCCGGCGGCGGCATGGCAGGCCTGGCCGCCGCGCGCGCACTGGAGCTGGCGGGAGTGCAGGACGTGGCCCTGCTGGACACGCAGCAGGCCATGGGCGGCAACAGCCAGGGCGGCAGCATTGCGGGCCTGCCCTGTCCGCTGGGTGCCCACTATCTGCCCCTGCCCGGCGACGATGCGGCCGAGGTGCAGGACTGGCTGGAGGCCCTGGGCCTGCGCCAGCGCCGCGCGGGCCGCTGGCAGTACGACGAGCGCCATCTGTGCCACAGCCCGCAGGAGCGCCTGTTCTGGCAGGGCGCCTGGCATGAGGGCCTGCTGCCCGTCGATGGCGTGGCGCCGCGCACGCTGGAGCAGTACGAACTCTTTGCGCGCAGCGTGGCCCAGGAGATGGACAGGGCGGCGTTTGCCATGCCGTCCATCCGTGTCTGGCAGCGCGAGGGCCGGCTGCCCGCCGCCCATGCCGCGCTGGACGGTCAGACCATGCAGGCATGGCTGATCAGCCAGGGCATCGATGATGCGCAGCTGATCTGGTATCTGGAGTACTGCTGCCGCGACGACTTTGGCGCGGGCCTGGCGCGTGTATCGGCCTGGGCAGGCATTCACTATTTCGCCAGCCGCCATGGCTTCTCGGCCCCGCGCCGCCAGGATGAGCGCACGGCCGAAGAGGCCGGCGACGCCGTGCTGACCTGGCCCCAGGGCAATGGCTGGCTGTCGCAGCAGCTGGTGGCCGGGCTGGGCTCCACCGACCTGCAGACGGATTGCAGCGTGCTATCCATTGCCGAAGGTGCCGACGGTGTGGAGATCGACGTCTACCACCATGGCCGCCAGCAGCACGAGCGCTGGCTGGCCGCGCGCTGCGTCGTGGCCCTGCCCAGCTTCATCGCGGCTCGCGTGGTGCGCGATGCGCCGGATTTCCTGCGCGCGGTGGCGGGCCGGCTGGACTGGGCGCCCTGGCTGGTGGCCAACATCCATCTGCAGCGGCCGCTGGCCGACCGGCCCGGCGCCGATCCTGCCTGGGACAACGTGCTGTTTGCCGATCCGAATGCGGGCGGTCTGGGCTACGTGGACGCGGGCCACCAGGGCCTGGACCGGCTCACGCCCCGGCCCACGGTGCTCAGTTACTACCAGGCGCTGGGCGACTGGCCTGACGGGCGCGCGCAACTGCTGGGCCAGCCCTTCGGCTTCTGGCGAGACCGCATCGTCGGCAGCCTGCTCGTCCCCCATCCCGACCTGCTGCACAAGGCCACGCGCATGGAGATCACGCGCTACGGCCACGCCATGGCCATTCCCCGGCCTGGCGACCAGCAACTGCTCAGCCAGGTGGCGCTGCAGTCGCTCCACCGAGGCCGCAGCGCGCAGTGCGCCGGCGAGCGCGTGGCCCTGCTGCCCACGCCGGGCACGCGCCGCCTGTGGTTCGCGCATTCCGACTGGGCCGGCTACTCGGTGCTGGAGGAGGCCTTCACGCGCGGCCACCATGCGGGCCTGTGGGCCGGCGCCTGATCTCCATACCGACCTCTTTCGTGGATTCCTGATCGCCGGGCAAGCTGCTGCCGGTTCGTCGCTGGCCGCGTCCGCCAGCGGGTTTGCCCTTGTCCGTGTGCCGTAGATGCCTGGCTATAGTTCTATTTGATAGATCTTGATTCTGTTAGATAGAACTTTGAAAAAGGCTACGAAACGCACATGGGCAACTATCTACCGGTGAGGCCGGATTGGCTGGGCCTGCACGAGGAGGAGATCCTTGAGCCATCGCTGGCCATCGTCGATGCCCACCACCATTTCTACGATCGACCGGGCTGGCGCTACCTGGCGGACGAGTACCTGGCCGACGCGGGCTCGGGCCACAGGGTCCGTGCCTCGGTCTACATGCAGGCGCTGACGCGCTACCGCACTGCCGGCCCGCAGGCGATGCAGCCGGTGGGCGAGACCGAGTTCGTGGTGCAGGCGGCGGAGGACGTGCAGGAGCACAGGCAAGGCCATGCGGCCTGCGCCCTGGCGCAGGGCATCGTCGGATATGCGGACCTGCGCGCCGGTGCGGCGGTGCGCGAGGTGCTGCTGGCCCATCTGGAGGCCGGCAAGGGGCGCTTTCGCGGCATCCGGCACCTGGCGACCTGGGACGCGGACAGTTCCCTGGTCAACCCCCTGACCGCCGCGCCGCAGGGCCTGCTGCTGGACCGGGCCTACCGGCAGGGCGTGGCGCAGTTGGCGCCGTTGGGGCTTTCCTTCGATGCCTGGCTGCTTTTTCCGCAGCTGCCGGAGTTGCTGGACTTGGCACTGGCCTTTCCGCAGACAGCCGTGATCATCAACCACTGCGGGGGCGTGGCGCGCATCGGCGCCTATGAAGGCCGGCATGCCGAGGTGTTCGAGCGCTGGAAGACCTCCATGCAGGCCTTGGCCCGGCTGCCCAATGTGTACGTGAAGCTCGGCGGGCTGGGCATGCGCATCAACGGATTCGGCTTCGAGAAAGCGGACAGGCCTGCGGCCTCGGAGCAACTGGCTGCGGCCTGGAGACCGTGGATGGAGACCTGCATCGAGGCATTCGGCGCCGACCGCTGCATGTTCGAGAGCAATTTCCCGGTGGACAAGGGTTCCTTCAGCTACGCCACCTGCTGGAACGCCTTCAAGCGGCTGGCGGCGGGCGCAAGTGCCGCCGAGCGCCAGGCCCTTTTCGAAGGAACGGCAAGCCGCGTGTACCGGCTGGGCCAGGCGCAGCCCGAATGACGCTGCATCACCGGAGCCATCTGCCTCGCCTGCCCCATCGATCCCATCTCACCCGACTCACCCGACTTATTCGTCCAACCCATCATTCCAAGGAGACCGCCATGCCATCCCTCATCTCTCGTCGCGCCATGCTGGCGCTGGCCGGCACAGCCTGCCTCGCCCCCGCCTGGGCGGCGGCCCAGGGCAAGCCCGTGACCATCATCGTGCCGTATGCGCCGGGCGGCAGCGCCGATCTGGTGACGCGCGTGATCGCGCAGTTCGCCGCGCCGGGACTGGGCTCTGCCTTGGTGGTGGACAACCGCACCGGCGGTGGCGGCGTGGTGGGCTGGAGCGCGGCCGCGCGTGCCGCGCCCGACGGCCAGACGCTGCTGACCGTGGAGCTGTCCTATGCCATTGCAGCCGGCCTGATGCCGAACCTGCCCTTCGATCCGCGCAAGGCGTTCACCCAGGTCACCACGGCGGTGAAGGTGCCCCATGTGCTGGTGGTCAACCCCCAGGTGCAGGCGCGCAGCGTGGGCGAGTTCATTGCGCTGGCCAGGGCGCAGCCCGGCAAGCTCAACTACGGCTCTGGCGGCAACGGCACCAACACCCACCTGGCCGGCGAGCTGTTCAAAAGCGCAACGGGCGCCGACCTGGTCCATGTGCCGTACAAGGGCGCGGGCGCCGTGCTGGCCGACCTGATGGGCAACCAGGTGCAGGCCCTGATCACCTCGGTCCCCACGGCGCTGCCCTACATCCGAAGCGGCAAGCTCAGGGCACTGATGGTGACGGGCTCGGAGCGCAATGCAACGCTGCCTGATGTGCCTTGTGCCAAAGAGGCCGGCATCCCCGCCATGGACATCGACTACTGGATTGGCATAGGCGCCCCGGCCGGCACGCCTGCGGCCGCCGTCGCCCGGTTGAACAAGGAATTCAACGCGGCACTGGCCCAGCCGCAGGCCAGCCGGAAGATGGCGGAAATGGGGCTGTCCGTGGTGGCAAACACGCCCGAGCAGGCCACGCAATGGGTGCAGAACGAGATACAGCGCTGGAGCGCCGTGATCCGGCAGGCGGGCATCAAGGCCGATTGATGGCCGATGGACGGCAGATGGTCGACCGACTGACGGCCGGCAGTGCGCTACAGCGGACCCGGCACCTGCACCATGCGGTACAGCGACTGGCTGCCGCGTGCGGCCAGCACGCCCAGCTGCGCCAGCGTGCGCGGGTCCAGTTCCAGCGTGATGGCGGCGCGCGCCAGTGCCGAGCGGATGCGGGGGCCGTCCTCGCCTTCATGGATGACGGGCGGGTAGAGGCTGGCGCCGTCGGCGCCGATCACGCTGGCTACCAGCGGCGGCTGCGGCGGCTCGCCACGGCGCAGCACCACGGCGATATCGCCGTTGTCCAGCCGCACGTAGGTGCCGGGCGGGCACAGGCCCACGGCGCGCACCAGCGCGAAGCCCACCTCGTCGGAGTAGCGCTGCTGCTGGGTGAGCGCGCGCAGCGACTCGGCGGCGCTGCGGCCTTCGCGTGACTTGCGCGGGCTGATCAGGGCCGCGTAGCGGTCCACCGTGCCCAGGATGCGCACCAGGCGCTGCACCGGGGGCAGTGTGGCCAAGGGCTGCTGGGGCACGGCTTCATGGTGGCGGGCCACCAGTTCCAGCCACAGCGCGTCGTTGACGAACAGACGCGCCAGCAGGGCCTGGCTTTGCAGCGGATGGCGCTGCACGGCCTGCTGCTGGGCGGGGGTCAGCGGCTCGCGCTGCAGCGCCAGTTCGTCCTGCAGCGCGTTCATGCCGATGTTCATGGTCAGCGCGCCGCGTACCAGGGTGCGGTGCTCGGTCTCGTTCAGGCGCAGCTCGCGCGCCAGCACATGGCACAGGCAGGCGCAGACCAGGGCATGGGAGGCGCTGTAGCCCACGGTGGAGGAGCAGGCGCGCTGGAACATCAGGTACAGCGCGGCATCGCTGTCGTGGGCGATCAGCTCCTGCAGCCACAGGTCGATCTGCTGCAGCTTGACCAGGAAGCCCTGCACCTGCAGCGGCGCGGACAGCAGCACGGACAGCGCGGCCTCCAGGTCGGACCACAGGCCCAGCAGGTCTTCGTAGGAATCGTCGGGGCGTCGGCTCATCGGTGGCGGGGTGCGGAAAGCGGGGCGCGTGCAGGCCGCATCAGCGCCGCTCCAGCACCATCTCGCTGCCCTGGCGGGTCATCTGGACGTGGGCCAGAAAGCTGTTTCCCAGCAGCACATAGGGCATGGCAAGAGGGGCGACCACGGCGTCCACGCCAAAGACCTCGACATCGCCCACGCGCACCGAGTCCAGCCGCAGGCTCCAGCCCTGGGCGTCGCCGTTGGCGGTGCGCATCATCACGGGCTGGCCCTTGAGAAAGGGCAGGCCCATGCGTTCGGCGTCGGACCGGCCTATGGCGACCGAGCTGGCGCCCGTGTCCACCATGTAGACCATGGTCTTGCCATTGATCTGGCCGCGTTCGATGAAGTGGCCCCGGTTGTCGGCCTTGAGCACCACGCGCCGGCCGAGCGCGGGATCGCCCGCTGCCGCGCCCCGGCCGCCCAGGCTGATGGGCGCTTCGCCCAGGCGCAATGTCTGGCGGCGGCCCTTGATTTCCACCTCGGCCGTGTCGCCCGATACCTGCAGCACGCGCACGTCCTGCAGGCTGTCGCCGGCCGCCAAAGCGCGTGGCGTGCCGCCGTCGATGACCAGCAGGGCCTTGCTGCCCAGCACGCCGCGGAGTGCCACGGACTGCGCATTCGCCAGCGGCGGAAGCAGGGCGGCCACGCCGGCCAGGCTCAGAAGTACGGCACGCAGGTGGCGCATGGGGCTTGTGGTGCAGGGGCGGATGCCGGGCGATCAGTCGCGGAAGTTGTTGAAGGACAGGGGATGGTCGGCCAGGTCCTTGCGGATCAGGGCCATGGCCGCCTGCAGGTCGTCGCGCTTGGCGCCGGTGACGCGCACGGCGTCGCCCTGGATGGCGGCCTGCACCTTGAGCTTGCTGTCCTTGATCAGCTTTTGCAGCTTCTTGCCCAGCTCGGCCTCGATGCCGTTCTTGACCTTGATGGTCTGCTTGAGCTTGTCGCCGCCGATCTTCTGGGCCTTCTGGATGTCCAGGAAGCGCACGTCCACGCTGCGCTTGGTCAGCTTGTTGCGCAGGATGTCCTCGACCTGCTGCAGCTGGAAGTCGGCATCGCCGAACAGCGTGATTTCCTTGTCCTTGAGCTCGATGGCGGCCGAGGTGCCCTTGAAGTCGAATCGCGTGCCGATTTCCTTGGCGGTGTTCTCCACGGCGTTCTTCACTTCGACGAAGTCGGCTTCGCACACGGTGTCAAAAGAAGGCATGGCAAATATTTCCTGTAAATGTTCTGAAAAAGTATCGCAGCGCGGGACCGGGCGATGCGGGCGCGGTGCCGAAGGCGTGGGGACGCGGTGCGACAATCCGGCTGATGTTAGTCGAGAAAAATGTTCCGCTGCAGCATTGCAACAGCTTCGGCATCGCCGCCCGTGCCCACACCCTGGTGCGTGTGCGCAGCGATGAGGATGTTCGCCATTTCCTGGCCGATCCGCTGTGGGGCCGCCAGCCCGTGTTCGTGCTGGGCGGCGGCAGCAACGTGGTGATCACGGGCGATGTCGATCCCGTGGTCCTCAAGATGGAAATAGCGGGCATGCGCCTGCTGCGCGAGACCGATCGCCACTGGATCGTCGAGGCCGGTGCCGGCGAGCGCTGGCACGACCTGGTGGCCTGGACCCTGTCGCAGGGCTATGGCGGCCTGGAGAACATGGCGCTGATTCCCGGCACCGTGGGCGCATCGCCGGTGCAGAACATCGGCGCCTACGGGCTGGAGCTGCAGGACCGCTTCGAGTCGCTGGATGCCATCGACCTGGCCACGGGCGAATCCTTCACGCTGGATGCCGCGCAATGCGCCTTCGGCTACCGCGACTCGGTGTTCAAGCACGCCCCGGCCGAACCCACGCCCGTGGCACGGGCGCGCATGAGCGGCGTGCCGCCGCGCGGCATGGGCCTCAAGGGCCGCGCCGTGATCACGCGCGTGCGCCTGGCCCTGCCCAAGGAGTGGAAGCCCGGCCTGGGCTACCTGGACCTGCAGCGCCGCCAGGCCGAGGCCGGCGTGGCCGAGCCCACGGCCCGCCAGATCTTCGACTGGGTCTGCGAGATCCGCCGCGCCAAGCTGCCGGACCCGGATCAGATCGGCAACGCCGGCAGCTTCTTCAAGAACCCGACGGTGACGCCCGAGCAGTGCGCCGACATCATTGCGCGCGAGCCCAAGATCGTGCACTACCCCATGGACGACGGCTCCATCAAGCTGGCCGCCGGCTGGCTGATCGATGCCTGCGGCTGGAAGGGCAAATCCATGGGCCGCGCCGGGGTGTATGACAAGCAGGCCCTGGTGCTGATCAACCGGGGCGACCGGCACAGCGTGGACCGCAGCGTCACCGGCGGCGAGGTCATGACGCTGGCCGGCGCGATACAGACCAGCGTCTACGAGCGATTCGGCATCCGCCTGGAGCCCGAGCCCGTCGTGGTCTGATCGATCGACGGCCGCACAGAAACAGCGGCCCGCAGACCATGGAGGCCTGCGGGCCGCTTTGCTTGCTTTGTATCAGCGCTTCAGTGCTTCAGCGCATCAGTGGGCAGAGTGGCTGCTGCGCCAGCTCATGTAGTCCTTGTCGGTCATCAGCACCCACAGCGCCAGCACCATGACCACCACGCCGGACACCACGGCATTGCGCATGGCGTCCATCTGGCCCGCATAGCCCAGCACCCAGGGCGAGATCACCATCCACAGCCCCAGCAGGCCTTCGGTCCATTCCTCCCACGCGCGGGGCATGAAGATGGCCCCCAGCGCAGCGGCAATCAGCGCCAGGCCGATGACCACGCCATTGGCCGTGGGCGCCATCTGGTCCTGGAACCCGAGCACCCAGGGCGAGACCGCCAACCAGGCTCCCAGCAGGACATTGATCGGGTCCTGCCAATGCTTCATGTATTTCATGGCTGCACCTCCTGCCGCCACGACGAATGAGGGCGGCAACTCATTGGATCAAGGTCGCAGCATGCAGGTTCCATGAGGATTTTTGTGAAAGTGCCTGCTTACCAGGGCATCTCGCCCTTGTTCACCTTGGCGCCAATGTCCAGCGACAGCGCCATGCCGGCCTGCGGGTAGGCCTGCTTCATGGCGCCGATCAGCTCGGCACTGTTTGCGGCCTTGGCGGCGGCGGCCTCGAAACGCTGGAGATAGTCGCGTGTATAGGCGATGGCACTGGCGTCCATGGCGGTGCCGGCCTGCATGTGGCCGGGCACGACGACGGCGGGCTTGAGGGCCTGCATCTCGTCCAGCTGCGCCAGCCAGGCCTTGCGCTCTGCGCTCTTTTGCGTGTCCGCCGTCCAGACATGCAGGTTGCCGAACACGCCCACGTTGCCGACGATGGCCTGCAGCGCAGGCACCCAGACATAGGGGCGGTGGGCCAGCGGGCCGGTGGTGCCGCGCAGCTCCAGCGCCTGGCCGTCCACGGTCACCGTATTGCCCTGCAGGGCCTCGGGCAGGACCGGCTTTCCGGGTGCATTGGCTCCCATCTTGGGGCCCCAGAAGGCCAGCTTGCCCTGCAGCTTGGACTCGATCTTCTCGCGCACGGCGGGCGTGGCCACGACCTTGGCCTGCGGGAACAGGTTCTTCAGCACCTCGGCGCCGAAGTAGTAGTCGGGGTCGGCATTGCTGATGAGGATGGTGGTCAGCTGCTTGCCGCTGTCCAGCACATTGGCGGCAATGCGCAGGCCGTCGGCGCGGGTGAAGCCGCTGTCCACGACCACGGCCTCCTTGGCGCCGGTGATCAGGGTGGAGGTCACGGCAAAGCTGTGTTCGTCGGCCTGGTAGACCTTCATCTGCAGCGGGGCGGGCGCCTGGGCATGGGACAGGCCGGCCGACAGGGCCAGGGTGAGCGAAAGCACGGTGGTGCGAAGCATGTCGATTTCCTTTGAAAAAAGCACAAGACAGAAAGCGGGTGGCAGCGCCGTGCTGCCATGGGTGGTACTTTAGTTTTTGAAATCGAGCAGATAAACCGCAGAATATGCGCTTGTTTGTTGCAGAAATAGAGCAGATCCATGGACCGATTGCTGGCGATGCAGGTGTTTGCCACGGTGGCCGAATGCGGCAGCTTCACGGCGGCGGCTGAGCGGCTGGACCTGTCGCGTGCCATGGCCACGCGGCATGTGGAGTCGCTGGAGCAGTGGCTGGGCGCGCGCCTGCTGCACCGCACCACGCGCCGTGTCTCGCTCACCGATGCCGGTGCGCAGTGCCTGCGCTACAGCCAGCAGATGCTGGCCCTGGCCGATGAGGTGCAAGGCGAGATGCGCGCCGGCGACAGCCAGTTGCGCGGCCTGCTGCGCGTGACCTGCAGCATGTCCTTCGGCCATGCGCAGATGGCGCCGGCCATTGCGCAGTTCATGCGGCTGCACCCCCACCTCAAGATCGACCTGCTGGTGGACGACGGCGCGCTGGACCTGGTGCAGCAGCGCATCGACCTGGCCATACGCATCAGCGCCGACCCGGGCGCCGCACTCATCGGCCGGCCGCTGGCCGTGTGCGAATCGGTGCTGGTGGCCTCGCCCGCCTACCTGGACGCGGCAGGGCGGCCGCAGACACCGGCCCAGTTGCAGGCCCACCGCTGCCTGGGCCATATGCGCGTGGGCCGCAATGTCTGGCAATTGGCGCGGCGTGACGACGAAAGCGATGAGCAGCAGATCGCCGTCACCACCTGGTTCAACGCCAACGAGGCCACCGTGCTGGCCGCCGCTGCCGTCGAGGGTGCCGGCATCGCCTTCCAGCCCACCTACCTGGTCCAGCCCATGCTGCAGGCCGGCCAGCTGGAACTGGTGCTGCCGGACTGGCGCCCGCAGCCGCTGACCGTGCATGCGCTGTACAGCTCGCGCCGCCACCTGCCGGTGGCCGTGCGCGCGCTGCTGGATTTTCTCGTGCAGCGCTTCGAGGGCGCGCGCTGGTAGCAGGGGCGTAAAAAAGCCGCCTTGCGGCGGCTCTTGGCAATCTGCGGCACGGTGCCGCAGGGTGGCTTATTCCTTGCCGCCCAATTGGGGCAGGGCGGTGCTGGTGCCCAGCGACAGCAGGCCGGCCTTGGCGTAGATGGCCAGCTTGTCGCGCGTGTCCATCAGGTCCAGGTTGCGCATGGTCAGCTGGCCAATGCGGTCGGCGGGGCTGAAAGGCGCGTCCTCGACCTTTTCCATCGACAGGCGCTCGGGAGCGTAGGTCAGGTTGGGCGATTCGGTGTTCAGGATGGAGTAGTCGTTGCCGCGGCGCAGTTCCAGCGTCACGGTGCCGGTCACGGCGCGTGCCACCCAGCGCTGGGCGGTTTCGCGCAGCATGATGGCCTGCGGGTCGAACCAGCGGCCCTGGTACAGCAGGCGGCCCAGGCGCAGGCCGTTGATGCGGTACTGCTCGATGGTGTCCTCGTTGTGGATGCCGGTCACCAGGCGCTCGTAGGCGATGTGCAGCAGGGCCATGCCGGGGGCTTCGTAGATGCCGCGGCTCTTGGCTTCGATGATGCGGTTCTCGATCTGGTCGCTCATGCCCAGGCCGTGGCGGCCGCCGATGCGGTTGGCTTCCAGGAACAGCTCCACGGGGTCGGCGATTTCCTTGCCGTTGATGGCCACGGGGCGGCCTTCGTCAAAGGTCACCGACACTTCCTCGGCCTTGACCTCGACTTCGGGCTTCCAGAACGCCACGCCCATGATGGGGTTGACGATGCGGATGCCGCTGTTCAGGAACTCCAGGTCCTTGGCCTCGTGCGTGGCGCCCAGCATGTTGCTGTCGGTCGAGTAGGCCTTCTCGGCGCTCATCTTGTAGCCGAAGCCTTCCTTGGTCATGAAGGCCGACATCTCGGCGCGACCGCCCAGCTCGTCGATGAAGGTCTGGTCCAGCCAGGGCTTGTAGATCTTCAGCGCGGGGTTGGTCAGCAGGCCGTAGCGGTAGAAGCGCTCGATGTCGTTGCCCTTGAAGGTCGAGCCGTCACCCCAGATGTTGACGTCGTCTTCCTTCATGGCGGCCACCAGCATGGTGCCGGTCACGGCACGGCCCAGGGGCGTGGTGTTGAAGTAGGTGATGCCGCCCGTGGAGATGTGGAAGGCGCCGGCCTGGATGGCGGCAATGCCTTCGCCGGCCAGCTGCGAGCGGCAGTCGATCAGGCGGGCCTGCTCGGCGCCGTACTCCATGGCCTTGCGGGGGATTTCGTCGTAGTCGGCCTCGTCGGGCTGGCCCAGGTTGGCCGTGTAGGCGTAGGGCAGGGCGCCCTTGTTCTTCATCCAGCGCAGGGCAGCGCTGGTGTCCAGGCCGCCCGAGAAGGCGATGCCGACCTTCTGGCCGACGGGAACGTTTTGCAGGATGGTTTCCATACGATGCTTCTCTCAATAACGATGGCGGCTGGCGTGCGGGACGCGGCTGCCGGAAAACACGGAAGGCGCCTGGGCGCCGTCAGGTCGAATGCGTCGGTCTGCCCAGGCGCTCAGGCGCTTAGGCGTAGTGGCAGATGTAGTGGTAGGCCTCGGTCACGCGGATGTCGAACTTGGAGTTCGCAGGCACCTGGAAGGACTCGCCGGCCTTGGAGGTGAGCCACTGGTCCGAACCGTCGAGCTTGTACTCGCAGGAGCCGGCCACGCATTCCATGATCTCGGCAGCGGCCGTGCCGAAAGTCAGCTGGCTGGGCAGCACCACGCCGGCAGACTTCTTCGTGCCATCGGCCAGCGTGAAGCCGTGGCTGATGCATTTGCCGTCGAAATAGACATTGGCCTTGGTGGTCAGGGTGATGCCAGAGATGGTTTCGGTGGTCATGGAAGCTGGGCAGAGGGTGGACTAAACCGCCCATTTTAGGCCAGCACCCGGCCGCTGCCCGTACGTGCTGGCCGCCGCCATGCAAAAAGCCCCTTGTCGGGGCTTGCGGGGCGAGCGCATGGCGGCCTCAGCGGCGCCAGCCATGGCGGTAGCCGCCGCGCCAGCCGTGATAGCTGGGGCGCGAGGCGTAGTACACGCCGGCAGCAAGGGCTGCACCAATCACCACGGGCGCCACATAGTCACCGGCCGAATACACCGGTTGCACCGGCTGGGCCGGGTAGTAACCACCGTCGTAGTAATTGTTTTCATAGACCACGGGCGGCGGCACGGGCGTGGTGGAGTACGCGGCCTGGGGCGGCTGGTTGGTGCTGTAGTAGCCATTGCTGCCGTAGGCGCCGCTGTTGGCTGCGGGCTGCACGCTCAGTGCGATCCAGTCGCCAGGCGGCGTGGCGGTCCGCGTCGTGTAGTTGCGGCCCGCGTACTCATAGACCACGTCGTAGGCCACGGCGCGGTTCTGGTAGTAGGTCTGGGTGGTGCAGTTGCGCACCGTCTGGTACTGGGGCTGCTGTCCCGAGGCTTCCGCCTGGTTGCCCAGCATGGCGCCGCCAATCACGCCGGCTGCCGTGGCCGCAGCGCGTCCGCCGCCGTGGCCGATGGCGTTGCCCACCACGCCGCCCGCCAGCGCACCCAGCACGGCGCCCGCGCCCGAAGTGCTGCGCTGGCCCGAGTAGACGTTCTCATCGCGGCAGACCTGCTGGGGCACGGCCACCTGTTGCGTCACCGGGGTCACGGAAAGCACCCGGCCTTGCTCCTGGGCCAGGGCTACGGTGGCAGTCGTGGCCGCCAGCGTCAAAAGAACCAGGGATTTCATGATTGCACTCCTGTTGCGCTGGCGGTACTTCCTGCCAGGCTCCATGCAAGTGTATTCCTCGGGCCCGAAAAGCAGTTTGCGGCCGCGTAAATCCACGTAATAAGCTGTTCCAGGCTTGACGGCAATGTTAGCGCTTGCCCTCGTGGGCCAGCTCTGCCCAGGTATCGGGCGCAAAACCCACGGTGATGCGGCCCTGCGGCCATTGGACGACCGGGCGCTTGATGACGCTGGGCTGCTGCTGCATGAGGGCTGCGGCCCCGGCCGCATCCTGGGCGCCGGCCTGGGTGTCGGCGTCGAGCTTGCGCCAGGTCGTGCCCTGGCGGTTGAGCAGCTTTTCCCAGCCCACGGCCTGCATCCAGGCAGGCAGTTGTGCGGCAGGGACGCCCTGTTTCTTGAAGTCGTGGAATTCGTAGGCGATGCCCTGGTCGGCAAGCCAGGCGCGGGCCTTCTTGACGGTGTCGCAGTTGGGAATGCCGTAGAGCGTCACAGTGTTTGAGGTGGTCATGATTGGTTGCAGTTGCCGCAGTCCGCGGATGGCGAGGACCCCATAAGGACACTGTCCCTGGGTAACAATAGCGCGCAGTATGCACACCTCATTTCCCACATTGGATGCATGGCTCGCATATTGCGAGCGCCTGCACCCCAAGAATATCGCGCTGGGCCTGGATCGCGTGCGCGAAGTCGCCCAGCGCCTGGACCTGCGTTTCGACTGCCCCGTGATCACGGTGGCGGGCACCAATGGCAAGGGCTCGACCTGCGCCATGCTGGAGGCCGTGGCGCTGCAGTCGGGCTTTCGCCCCGGCGTCTACACATCGCCGCATCTGGTGCATTTCGAGGAGCGCTGCCGCGTGGGCGGCGAGATCGTGAAGGCCGCCGAGCTGCTGCCGCAGTTCGAGGCCGTGGAGCAGGCGCGCGTGCAGGGCACGGAAGTGGCGCTCACCTATTTCGAATTCACCACGCTGGCCATCCTGCGGCTGATGAGCCAGTCCAGGCTGGATGTGGCGATTCTCGAGGTGGGGCTGGGCGGGCGGCTGGATGCCACGAACGTGATCGATGCCGATTGCGCCGTCATCACCAGCATCGACATCGACCATGTGGAATTCCTGGGCCCGGACCGCGAGAGCATCGGCCGCGAGAAGGCCGGCATCATGCGCGCCGGCCGGCCGGTGGTGGTCAGCGATCCCATGCCGCCGCAAAGCGTGCTGGACCATGCCCAGGCCATTGGCGCCGATCTCTGGCGCCTGGGCCAGGACTTCAACTTCTCGGGCGACAAGCAGCAGTGGGGCTGGGCAGGACGCGGGCGGCGCTATGCGGGGCTGGCCTATCCGGCGCTGCGCGGCGCCAACCAGCTGGTCAATGCATCGGGTGCGCTGGCCGCGCTCGAAGCCATTCGCAGCCGCCTTCCGGTCACGGCCCAGGCCGTGCGCACGGGGCTGGCCATGGTCGAGCTGCCAGGGCGTTTCCAGATCATTCCGGGCCAGCCCACGCTGGTGCTGGACGTAGCGCACAACCCGCATTCGGTGGCGGCGCTGACGGCCAACCTCGACGCCATGGGTTACTTCCCCTGCACGCATGCGGTGTTCGGCGCCATGCACGACAAGGACCTGGCGCCCATGCTGGCCAGGATCGCACCGCTGATCGACCGCTGGTACCTGACCGACCTGCCCACGCCGCGCGCCGAGAGCGCCGAGGTGCTGCGCCAGAAGATCGAAGCCCTGCCGCCCGCGCCGGGCGTGCCGCGCGAGATCTCGCTGGCCACCTTCGCAAACCCGCAGCTGGCGCTGGATGCAGCGGTTCTGGCCGCAGGTCCCACTGATAGAATC
This sequence comes from Delftia sp. BGA-UO-ETr-SB1, assembly GCF_059567865.1. Classification (NCBI taxonomy): domain Bacteria; kingdom Pseudomonadati; phylum Pseudomonadota; class Betaproteobacteria; order Burkholderiales; family Comamonadaceae; genus Delftia; species Delftia sp. BGA-UO-ETr-SB1. The sequence continues at coordinate 2,122,162 of NZ_JCAQOW010000006.1, forward strand.
GTGGTCTTTGGCTCGTTCTTCACGGTGGGCGGCGTGCTGCAGGACGGCCCGCCCCGGCTGAACGCCAAGCATCTGGGCACCTGAATCCAGTGATCCGCACCGCAGGCGGCCATCGTGGCCGCTGTGGTGGCCGATCTGAACGAGTCCGCACTCCATGGCATTTTTCAATTTTCGTTGGCCCGGCAAAAAAGACGACGGTGATTCGTCGTCCGCATCGAGGCGGCCCACACGGCTGGGACAGGCGGAAAGCGTCGATGTCATGCGCCGCCGGGCGCGCCACCGCCTCATCGGCGCTGCCGTGCTGGTCCTGGCGGGCGTGGTGGGCTTCCCCCTGCTGTTCGACACCCAGCCGCGTCCGATTCCCGTAGACATCCCCATCGAGATTCCTGACCGCGACAAGGTTGCGCCCATGGTCGTGCCCGGCGCCAATGCCGTGGACGCCCATTCGCATGGCGCGGCTGCGCCGACGGGCCGCGTGTCGGCCCAGGCCTCGCTGGGTGCCGATGAGGAAGAGGTTCCCATGGGCAGGCCTTCGGCGCCGTCCATGCCGTCCGTGCCTGTGGCCCCTCCCGTTTCCCAGGTGGCTCCGGTCAAGCCTGAAGCGAAGCCCGAGGCAAAGCCGGAGCCCAAGCCCGCCGCCAAGCCTGAGACCAAACCCGAGCCCAAGCCGGAACCCAAGCCCAAGCCGGAGCAGCCGAAGCCCGAACACAAGCCCGAACCGAAACCCGAGCCCAAGCCAAAGCCTGAACCCAAGCCCGAGCCGTCCAGGAGCGACGACGCCGCCCGTGCCCGAGCCCTGCTGGAAGGACGCAGCGCGCCCGCCGCTTCAACGGCGGCCGCAGCGACGGACGAACGCTTCATCGTGCAGGTCGGTGCCTTCTCCGACGCCGGCAAGGCCCAGGAAATCCGCGCCAAGCTGGAGCTGGCGGGCCTGAAGACTTTCACGCAGGTGGTGGACACCAAGGACGGCAAGCGCACGCGGGTGCGTGTGGGCCCGTTCAACGGCCGTGCTGAAGCAGACAAGGCGGCGGCGCGCGTCAAGGGCCAGGGCCTGCCGGCGTCGGTGATCAAGCTCTGACGCGGTGACGTACATCTTGCAAAGCAGCACGGACGCACAGAAATAGCGTATGTCCACGGTGGACTGGGTTTTGCTGGCCTGCGTGCTGGCCTCGATGCTGCTTGGCGCCTGGCGCGGGCTGGTGTACGAGGTGCTGTCTCTGCTGGGCTGGCTGGTGGCCTTTGTCGTGGCCCGCATCTGGGCGGCCGACGTGGCGCTGTGGCTGCCCATGCAGGACTGGGACATGCAGCTGCGCTACGCCGCAGGCTTTGTGCTGTTGTTCGTGCTGGCGCTGTTCGGCTGGGGCCTGGTGTCCTGGCTGTCGCGCCGGCTGATCGAGGCGGTGGGGCTGAGGCCCGTGGACCGCACGCTGGGCGCGCTGTTCGGCGTGCTGCGCGGGGCGCTGCTGGCCCTGGTGGCAACGATGGTGATCAGCTACACGCCGCTGCACCAGGGGCAGTGGTGGCAGGATTCAGCCTTGGCGCCATGGCTGATGCAGGCGCTGGCTGTGGTTTTGCCACAGCTGCCGCAGGAATGGGGACGCTATCTGCCGGCTGCATGACAAGGCGCTGCAGCGCAGGAGTCGGCTGGCAGAAACAGTTTGGATAGAGAAATCGGGCGCAGGCGTGGCCAATGGGTGGCTGCTACGGCCCAGACAGCGAAGGGCGACCTTCGCAAACGGATGGAACGCAACTATGTGTGGAATCGTTGGTGTAGTCAGCACCGCGCCCGTGAATCAACTGATCTATGACGCCCTGCTGCTGCTGCAGCACCGTGGCCAGGATGCCGCAGGCATCGTGACCCAGCAGGAGCGCAAGTTCTTCATGCACAAGGCCAAGGGCATGGTGCGCGACGTGTTCCGCACCCGCAACATGCGTGCCCTGCCGGGCACGGTGGGCCTGGGTCAGGTGCGCTACCCGACGGCCGGCAACGCGACCAGCGAGGAAGAGGCCCAGCCCTTCTACGTGAACGCGCCCTTCGGCATCGTCATGGTGCACAACGGCAACCTCACCAATGCCAAGCAGCTGCGCGAGGAGCTGTCGGACACCGACCACCGCCACACCAACACCGAGAGCGACTCCGAAGTCCTGCTCAACGTGCTGGCCCACGAGCTGGCCCGCGCCAGCAGTGGCGCGCCGCTCAAGAGCGAAGACGTGTTCCAGGCCGTCAGCGCCGTGCACAAGCGCATCAAGGGCTCGTATGCGGTGATCGCGCTGATCGCCGGCTACGGCCTGCTGGCCTTCCGCGACCCGTTCGGCATCCGCCCCCTGTGCATGGGCCGCGGTGCCGACGGCTCGGTGATGCTGGCCAGCGAGTCCGTGGCCCTGGAAGGCACGCTGCACCAGCTCGAGCGCGATGTCGCCCCGGGCGAGGCGGTGTTCGTGCACAGTGACGGCCGGGTCGAAACCCGCCAGTGCTCTGAAAAGAGCGAGCTGCACCCCTGCGTGTTCGAGTACGTGTACCTGGCCCGCCCGGACTCCGTGCTGGATGGCATCTCCGTCTACCAGGCCCGCCTGAACATGGGCGAGACGCTGGCCAAGCGCGTGGTCTCCACCGTGCCCCCCAACGAGATCGACGCCATCATCCCGATTCCCGAATCCAGCCGCCCCAGCGCCATGCAGCTGGCCCAGCTGCTGGGCATTCCGTACCGCGAGGGTTTCGTCAAGAACCGCTACGTGGGCCGGACCTTCATCATGCCGGGCCAGTCCTCGCGTAAGAAATCGGTGCGCCAGAAGCTCAACGCCATCGGCAGCGAGTTCAAGGGCCGCAAGGTGCTGCTGGTGGATGACTCCATCGTGCGCGGCACCACCTCCAAGGAAATCGTGCAGATGGCGCGTGATGCCGGTGCCGTCAAGGTCTACCTGGCCTCGGCAGCGCCTCCGGTGCGCCATCCCAACGTCTACGGCATCGACATGCCCACGCGCGCCGAACTGGTGGCGCATGGCCGCACGGTCGAGGAAATCCGCCAGGTCATCGGTGCCGACGCGCTGATCTACCAGGACGTGGCCGCCATGAAGCAGACCGTGGGCAAGATCAACCCGCAGGTGCAGGGCTTCGAGGCCTCGTGCTTCGATGGCGTCTACATCACGGGCGACATCTCCGAGGACGAAGTCACGGCACTCAATGAAGGCCGCAACCGCGGCGGCGAGGAAGAGTCCAGCGACGCCTCGCGCCTGTCCCTGCCCAACGCCCAGGAAGCCTGAGCCCGAGCCCGAGCCTGAGTCCGAGCGATTAGGCTTCAGTGACAATACGGGGGCGGGCCTGAGGCCCGCCCTTTTTTGACAAATGAGCTAAAAGCGCTGGTGCTGGAGGATTGCAGGCTGCAACGCCCAGCAAGTCCCCAGGTGACAAGTGTTTCTAGCTCCTTTTTTCCGGGCACCGCCGCCATCGGCGGGCCGCGCCCGACCCCAAGGACCATCAACGTGACGAACAAGACACTTCCCGAAGGCCTGCATCCCGATACGCTGGCCCTGCGCGTGGCCGTGGAACGAAGCCAGTGGGGCGAGCACAGCGAAGCCCTGTACATGACCAGCAGCTTCGTGCAGCCCGACTGCGCAACGGCAGCGCGCCGCTTCGCCAACGAAGAGCCCGGCTACACCTACAGCCGCACCTCCAACCCCACGGTGACCAGCTTCGAGCAGCGCCTGGCCGCCATGGAAGGCACGGAATGCGCCGTGGCCACGTCCACCGGCATGTCGGCCATCTTGCTGGTGGCGCTGACCACGCTCAAGGCGGGCGACCATGTGATCTGCTCGCAGTCCATGTTCGGCTCCACCATCAAGCTGCTGGGCGGCGAGATGGCGCGCTTCGGCATCGAGACCAGCTTTGTCTCGCAGACCGATGTGCAGGCCTGGAAGGCCGCCATCCGTCCCAACACGCGATTGCTGTTCGCCGAGACGCCGACCAACCCGCTGACCGACCTGTGCGACATCGCCGCGCTGGCCGAACTGGCGCACGCCCATGGCGCGCTGCTGGCGGTGGACAACAGCTTTGCCTCGCCCGCGCTGCAGCGGCCCGCCCAGTTCGGCGCCGACTTGGTCGTGCACTCCGGCACCAAGCTGCTGGACGGCCAGGGCCGCGTCATGTCGGGCGCGGTCTGTGGCACGACGGCGCTGGTGGACAAGGTCATGGGCACCTTCCTGCGCAGCGGCGGCCTGAACCTGGCGCCGTTCAACGCCTGGGTGGTGCTCAAGGGCCTGGAGACGCTGTCCCTGCGCGTCAAGGCGCAAAGCGCCGCCGCGCTGGAGCTGGCCACCTGGCTGGAGGCCCATCCCAAGGTCGCCCGTGTCTACTACCCGGGCCTGGCCAGCCATCCGCAGCACGAGCTGGCCATGCGCCAGCAAAACGGCATGGGCGGCGGCGTGCTGTCCTTCGACGTGGTGGGCGAGGGCGCCGAACAGCTGCGCGCCAATGCCTTCCATGTGGCCGACAGCACCCTGGTGTGCTCGATAACGGCCAACCTGGGCGACGTCAAGACCACCATCACCCACCCGGCCAGCACCTCGCATGGCCGCCTGAGCGAAGAGCAGCGCCGCGTCGCCGGCATCGGCCAGGGCCTGCTGCGCATCTCCGTCGGACTGGAATACCTGGGCGACATCAAGAACGATCTGTCCCGCGGACTGGATACCCTGCAATGACACAAAAAGTACGAACCCGTTTTGCCCCGTCTCCCACGGGCTTCATCCACCTGGGCAACATCCGCTCGGCCCTGTATCCCTGGGCCTTCGCGCGCGCCACGGGTGGTGATTTCATCCTGCGCATCGAAGACACCGACGTGGAGCGTTCCACCCAGGCCTCGGTGGACGTGATCATCGAAGGCATGGCCTGGCTGCAGCTGGACCATGACGAAGGTCCGTTCTATCAAATGCAGCGCATGGACCGCTACAAGGAGGTGCTGGCCGGCCTGCAGGCCTCGGGCCATGTCTACCCCTGCTACATGAGCGTGGAAGAACTCGACGCCCTGCGCGAGCGCCAGATGGCCAACAAGGAAAAGCCGCGCTACGACGGCACCTGGCGCCCTGAAGAAGGCAAGGTGCTGCCGCCCGTGCCCGAAGGCGTGCGCCCCGTGCTGCGCTTCAAGACGCCGCAGGGCGGCGTCGTGGCCTGGGAAGACAAGTGCAAGGGCCGCATCGAATTCCAGAACAGCGAACTCGATGACCTGGTGATCGCGCGCCCCGATGGCACGCCCACCTACAACTTCTGCGTCTGCGTGGACGATATGGACATGGCCATCACCCATGTCATCCGTGGCGATGACCACGTCAACAACACGCCGCGCCAGATCCACATCTTCGAGGCGCTGGGCGCCAGCGTGCCCGTGTTCGCCCACCTGCCCACCGTGCTCAACGAGCAGGGCGAGAAGATGAGCAAGCGCAACGGCGCCAAGGCCGTCACCCAGTACCGCGACGAAGGCTACCTGCCCGACGCCATGGTCAACTACCTGGCCCGCCTGGGCTGGAGCCACGGCGACGACGAAATCTTCAGCCGCGCCCAGTTCCTGGAGTGGTTCAACCTCGACCACCTGGGCCGCAGCGCAGGCCAGTTCGACGAGGCCAAGCTGCGCTGGGTCAACGCCCAGCACCTGAAGGCCCTGGACGATGCGGCCCTGGCAGAGCTGGTGCGCCCCTTCGTGCTCAAGACGGGTCTGGACCAGGCCCTGCTCGATGCCGACGACCGCCTGCCGCGCATCTGCGCCCTGTTCAAGGATCGCTGCGAAACCCTGGTCGATCTGGCCGGCTGGGTGCGTCTGTTCTATGTGGACGCCTTCGACCGCAACGCCGAAGACCTGGCCAAGCATGTGACCGACGCTGTGGCGCCCGCCCTGGACGCCTTCGCCGAAGGCATCGCCTCGGTGGAGTGGAGCAAGGACGCCATTGCCGCCCTGATCAAGGAAGTGCTCAAGGCCCAGGGCCTGAAGATGCCGCAACTGGCCATGCCGGTGCGCGTGCTGACGCTGGGCACGGCGCACACGCCTTCGGTGGACGCGGTGCTGGAGCTGCTGGGTCGTGAAAAAATTCTGGCCCGTTTGAAAAACCGCTAAAAACCTGTCTATAATTCGAGTCTCTGATGCAAACGCAGCAACTAACAAGAAGCAGCGATTGCAGCATGAAGGGGGTATAGCTCAGCTGGGAGAGCGCTTGCATGGCATGCAAGAGGTCATCGGTTCGATCCCGTTTACCTCCACCAAAATTGAGACTTGAGTATTTACGCAAGTTCTAGGATTGACCCTATCGTCTAGAGGCCTAGGACATCACCCTTTCACGGTGAGTACCGGGGTTCGAATCCCCGTAGGGTCGCCAAGTTTGCAGCACTTGGCTCGAAAGAGCGCAAAAGCTGTCTGCCAGGAGTGGTAGTTCAGTTGGTTAGAATACCGGCCTGTCACGCCGGGGGTCGCGGGTTCGAGTCCCGTCCACTCCGCCAAAATTTGCCGCTTGGTATGTAAGCGCCTTTGAAGAACGAAGGCGCTTTTTTATCGGCGGATCATAGGCTGTGACCCTATCGTCTAGAGGCCTAGGACATCACCCTTTCACGGTGAGTACCGGGGTTCGAATCCCCGTAGGGTCGCCAAGTTTGCAGCACTTGGCTCGCAAGAGCACAAAAGCAGCCTGCCAGGAGTGGTAGTTCAGTTGGTTAGAATACCGGCCTGTCACGCCGGGGGTCGCGGGTTCGAGTCCCGTCCACTCCGCCAGTATCGGATTTTTGGGGGTATAGCTCAGCTGGGAGAGCGCTTGCATGGCATGCAAGAGGTCATCGGTTCGATCCCGTTTACCTCCACCAAAATTGAGACTTGAGTATTTACGCAAGTTCTAGGATTGACCCTATCGTCTAGAGGCCTAGGACATCACCCTTTCACGGTGAGTACCGGGGTTCGAATCCCCGTAGGGTCGCCAAGTTTGCAGCACTTGGCTCGAAAGAGCGCAAAAGCTGTCTGCCAGGAGTGGTAGTTCAGTTGGTTAGAATACCGGCCTGTCACGCCGGGGGTCGCGGGTTCGAGTCCCGTCCACTCCGCCAGATTCCTTGTGCGAGCCCAGCGTTTGCGCAGACAAGAAGCCACCGCAAGGTGGCTTTTTTGTTTCTGCCGTGCGCAGCTCGCCTGCATGGCCGCCACCGCTTGGTGGCAGGCAAGCATGTGCGAAACGCGGGCTTTGCCACAGATTTTTTAAGGGCAAACCCGGAACTTTGCCTCAACATTCGTAACAATAGATGGTGTCCCGATCACGGGACATTCACTTTCACTGCTCCCGCCTTCGTCTCGCCCCATGCGCCTTGCGCCATCGTTCCTGTTTTCCTTGCTGATGCTGTTGTCCATCTTCTGTGGACAGGTGGCGGCGTCGGCATCGTCCGATGGACTGGAAAGCGATGGCTTGCTGGCGCACCACCCCATCGTGACCATCGATGAGGAATTCCTCGAAGAACTCGCGGAAGTCGAGGAAGACGACGAGACGGAGTTTGCCGAGCTGACGGCACACGGCGGCAATACCCGCCAGCTGCTGGCCCTGCTGGCCTGTGGCGAGGACCGCTCCGCCGAGATGTACTGGCCGCCCGAGCCCATCGCCGTGCAGGTGGTGTCGCTGTGGGCCCCGCCTTCGACCTATTCCCAGGCGCACCTGTCGCCCGCTCCGGGCCAGCTGCTGCGCCCTCCAAGACCTTCCCTGCTCGGCTGACCGCATATTGCGGCGCAGGCATGCCCTGCGCCCCTTGTCGGCTGACGCATCCCACTGACTGATCACTGCTCGTGCGCGCCTTGCTGGCGCGCATGCCATGCCGTCGTCCGCGCGCTGACTGCGCACGGCCCGGCCATGCCCGTCCCCGCGTTGTCCGCAGGGGAGGGCCCATCTCTTACTCAACCCCTCGACTGTCGTTTCGCGGCAGATGCATGCCATGGTGAATCCAACGGTATTGGCGGGAATGGCCCCCGCTCGTTTTCCATCCTTTTCGCGCAAGGCCTTGCAAGGCGCGATCTGCAGCCTGCTGGTGGGCTGGAGTGCCGGTGCCTCGGCACAGGCATCCCAGCCTCCCATGACCCAGGCGGCACCCGCCGCGGCTGCAGCCGCCGAGGCCGCAGCGGCCCGCGTCCTGGTCACGCCTAAGGCCGCATCGACAGCTTCAACGGCTTCGGTGGCTTCGGCCGCCGCACAGCGCCTGCCCCACCTGAGCCTGAACGAGGTCGTTCGCGCCGTGCTGGACCACAACCCCGATCTACGCGCTGTCGAGCAGTCGCGGACCACGGCGCGCGCAGGCGTGGTCAGCGCCTCGGCGCTGCCCAATCCCAAGCTCGAATGGAACCAGGGCCGAAACAGCGCCCGCGTGCCCGGCGCGGCGGCCGGTACGGTGCAGGGCTGGGCCGTGGCGTTGCCCATCGAGAACCCCGCCGTGCGCGGTGCGCGCGTGGAGGCCGCCAAGGCAGGCGAGCAGGGGTCGGTGCACTTCGTGGCGACCACGCGCAATGCGCTGGTGGCCCAGGTGCGGCTGCGCGCCTACGAGATGGTGCTGCGCGAGGCGGAGGTCGAGGCCGCCAAGGAGGCGGTGCGCCTTCTGGAGCAGGCCCATGAGCGCGTCCGCGTCCGCGTGGACAGCGGCGAGGCGGCCCGCTACGAAATCATCAAGGCCGATGCCGAAATCATCCAGGCGCGCCAGCAGGAGCAGACCGCAAGGCTGCGCGCCGAGCAGGCGCAGCTGTCGCTGGGCCGCCTGGCCGCAGGCCAGCTGCCCGTGCGCTTCCGCCTGGATGTGTCGCTGGAGGATCCGTTGCGCATCGAGGACATGGGCGAGATCGATCCCATGGAGCATCCCGAACTGCGCCAGCTCAAGGCGGAGGTCGAGCGTGCCCAGGCGCGGCTCGACGGGGCCAAGGCCTCGCGCTGGCCGGGCGTGGAGCTGCGCTACGGCCAGACGCGCGAGCCCGACGTGCGCCTGAACACGGTGGGCGTGAGCATCCAGATCCCCTTGCTCGACCAGCACCGCGGCCCCATCGATGAGGCCGCCTCCGAGCTGGAGCGCGCGCGTCTGCAGCTGGAAGGCCGGCAGATCGAGCTGCGCCAGCAGACGCTGCAGGCCTGGAAGGAGCTGGAGATGGCACGACTGCGCACCCAGGCACTGAGCCAGGGTTCGGTGCGCGAGGCCGAGTCGGCCCTGCGCGTGGCCGAGGCCGCCTACCGCTTCGGCGAGCGCGGCATTCTCGATGTGCTCGATGCGCAGCGCGTGCTGCGCTCCATCCGTGCAGACCTGCTCGATGCGCGCTACCAGCTGCAGGCGGCGCGCATACAGCTCGAATACCTCGCGGGCCGCTACGACGATCCGTCCGCGCTGTGAAGCGCGCCGTCCCTGCCTCACACCCGAAATCAGAAACGAACATGTCCTTGAATATGCATCCGAAACCCATCGCCGCCCGCGCAGGCAGCAGCACCTTGGTGAACTCCCTGGCCCTGGCCGGCCTGCTGGCCGCAACGCTGGCGCTGAGCGCCTGCGGCAAGAGCGAAGAGGCCGAAGCCAAGGCGGCGCCCGCGGCGGCCGCTGCCCAGGAGCAGGACCCGATGGAGGTCCGTGTGACCGCCGAGATGGCTCCCAACTTCGCCGTCAAGCCCGTGGCGCAGGCGCAGATCGCGCTGCTGCAGGAGGTATCCGGCCGCATCGAGGCCAATGAGCGCCAGGTCACCCGCATTGGCGCGGCCGCCACGGGGCGCGTGACCGAGGTGCTGGTCGAAGTGGGCGACCGCGTGCGCGCGGGACAGGTGCTGGCCCGCGTGGCCAGCCCCGAGCTGACCACCGCCCAACTGGCCTATCTGCGTGCGCACTCCGCCGCCACGCTGGCCGAGCGCGGCGTGGAGCGCGCACGCCAGCTGATCGCCGCTGACGTCATCGGCTCGGCCGAGCTGCAGCGCCGCGAGTCCGAGCTGTCGATTGCCCGCGCCGAGCAGCGCGCTGCCGGCGACCAGTTGCGCCTGATCGGCATTCCCGACAGCGCCATCGCCCAGCTGCGCGACAAGGGCACGCTGCAGTCGCATGCGGCCGTGCTGTCCACAGGGGCCGGCGTGGTGATCGAGCGCAAGGTCAGCTCCGGCCAGGTGACCCAGCCCGGTGATCCGCTGTTCACCGTGGCCGACCTGAGCAGCGTCTGGGTGGTGGGCGCGATTCCCGAGCAGATGGCCAGCGGCGTGCGTGCCGGCCAGGCCGTGGAGATCGCCGTGCCCGCCCTGGGCGAGCGCGTGCTGTCCGGCCAGATCGTGCATGTGGGCGACACCGTGACGCCCGAGACCCGCACCGTCACCATCCGCACCCAGGTGGACAACACCGAGCGCGACCTCAAGCCCCAGATGCTGGCCACCATGCGCATCCAGGGCGAGGTGCGCCAGCTGCTGGCCGTGCCGGCCGAGGCCGTGGTGCGCGAGAACGACCGCGACCATGTCTTCGTCAAGAAGGGCGAGAACCACTACCGCCTCACGCCCGTCGAGCTGGGCACCGCCAGCGGCGGCATGCGCCCCGTGAACAAGGGCGTGGCCGATGGCACGGTCATCGTCACCACGGGCGCCTTCCACCTGAACAACGAGCGCAAGCGCGCAGAGCTGGAGTAAGCCCATGATCGCTTCCATGATCCGGGCCGCACTGAGCCAGCGACTCATCGTGATCGTGCTCTCGCTGGTGCTGTGCGGCTTTGGCCTGCGCGCCGCCATGAATCTGTCGGTGGATGCCTTTCCTGACGTAACCAATGTCCAGGTCCAGGTCGCTACCGAGGCGCCAGGCCGCTCGCCCGAGGAAATCGAGCGCTTCGTGACCGTGCCGCTGGAAATCGCCATGACCGGCATGCCGGGCCTGGTGGAGATGCGCTCGCTCAACAAGAGCGGCCTGTCCATCATCACCCTGGTCTTCACCGATACCACCGACGTGTACTTTGCGCGCCAGCTCGTCACCGAGCGGCTGATGGAGGTCACGCCGCGCATGCCCGAAGGCATCATCCCCGTGCTGGGGCCTGTGTCCACGGGCCTGGGCGAGGTCTACCAGTACACGCTGGACCATCCCGACGACGGCAAGCGGGCCCTCACGCCCGAGGAGCTGACCGAGCGCCGCACCATCCAGGACTGGGTGGCGCGCCCGCTGCTGCGCTCCATTCCCGGCGTGGCCGAAATCAACTCGCAGGGCGGCTACGTCAAGCAGTACCAGGTGGAGGTCGACCCCGGCCGGCTGCGCCACTACGGCCTGTCCGTGCGCCATGTGGTCCAGGCCATCGCCGACAACAACGCCAACGCCAGCGGCGGCATCCTGCCCCAGGTGACCGAGCAGTACCTGATCCGCGCCGTGGGCCTGATCCAGTCGCTGGAGGACATCGGCAACATCGTCCTCAAGCAGGATGGCGGCGTGCCGGTCTTCGTGCGCGATGTGGCCGAGGTCCAGCTGGGCCAGGAAGTGCGCCAGGGCGCCATCATCAAGGGCGGCTATACCGAAGGCGTCTCCGGCATCGTGCTGATGATGCGCGGCGGCAATGCCAAGGAAGTCGTCACCCGCGTGAAGGAGCGCGTGCAGGAGATCAACTCCAAGGGCATGCTGCCCGGCGGCCTGCAGATCGTTCCCTACTACGACCGTACCGACCTGGTCGACTCGGCGCTGTGGACCGTGGGCAAGGTGCTGATCGAGGGCATCCTGCTGGTGGTCGTGGTGCTCTTCATCTTCCTGGGTGACGTGCGCTCCAGCCTGATCGTGGTGGCCACGCTGATCATCACGCCGCTGACCACCTTCATCATGATGAACCGCTGGGGCATCTCGGCCAACCTCATGTCGCTGGGAGGGCTGGCGATCGCCATCGGCCTCATGGTCGATGCCACCGTGGTGGTGGTGGAGAACGTGTTCCACAAGCTCGGACAGGCCGGCGACAGCATGGGCGCACGCGTGCGCACCGTGCTCTCGGCCACCACCGAGGTGGCCACGCCCACCATCTTCGGCATCGCCATCATCATCCTGGTGTTCCTGCCGCTGATGACGCTGCAGGGCATCGAGGGCAAGATGTTCGGCCCGCTGGCGCTGACCATCGCGATCTCGCTGGCGGTCTCGCTGGCCGTGTCGCTGTTCCTGTCGCCCGTGCTGTGCTCGTACTTCCTCAAGGGCGGCGCGGACCATGACACGCGCCTGATCGCCTTCCTCAAGCGCCACTACCTGCGCCTGCTGGACCTGGCCACCGCGCGCAACCGCGCCACGCTGGCCGTGGCCGTGGCGCTGCTGCTGGGCTCGCTGGGACTGTTCCCGCTGCTGGGCAAGTCCTTCATGCCCACCATGAAGGAGGGCGCGCTGACGCCGCAGATCAACCGCGTGCCCAGCATCTCGCTGGACGAGTCCATCCGCATGGAAATGGCGGCGATGAAGGCCGTGGCCGAGGTGCCCGGCGTGCTCAGCGTGGTCTCCAAGCTCGGACGCGGTGAATCGCCGGCCGATCCCGCAGGCCCCAACGAGTCCGACCCCATCGTGCTGCTGGACCCCGAGTCCGACCGCACCCAGGACGAGATCGACGAAGACATCCGCCAGCGCCTGTCCTCGATCCCGGGCGTGCAGATCGTGCTGTCCCAGCCGATCTCCGAGCGCGTGGATGAAATGGTCACGGGCGTGCGCTCGCAACTGGCCATCAAGGTCTTCGGCGACGAGCTGGACGATCTGCGCGATGTCTCCGAGCAGGTGGCCCGCATCCTCAAGAGCGTGCCGGGCAGCACCGACATCCGTGTCGAGCGGCTGTCGGGCCAGCAGGCGCTCACGGTGGATATCGACCGCAAGGCCATTGCCCGCCACGGCCTGAACGTCACCGACGTGCAGGGCGTGATCGAGTCGGCCATCGGCGGCAAGGACGTGACCACGGTCTACGAGGGCGAGCGCCGCTACAACGTGGTCGTGCGCTTCCCCGAGCCCTTCCGTGGCTCGCCCCAGGCTGTCGGCGCCACCTTGCTGACCACCAGCACCGGCGCGCAGGTTCCGCTCAACAGCGTGGCCCGCATCGAACTGGTGGACGGACCCGCGCAGATCAGCCGCGAAGGCGGCAAGCGGCGCGTGGTGGTGGGCGCCAACGTGGAAGGGCGCGACCTGGGCGGCTTCGTGACCGAAGTGCAGCAGCGCATCGACAAGGAAGTGCAACTGCCCGACGGCTACTACTTCAAGTACGGCGGCCAGTTCGAGAACATGGAGCGCGCCATGGGCACGCTGCAGGTGATCGTGCCGCTGACCATCGTGGCCATCTTCTTCCTGCTGTTCGTTCTGTTCAATTCGGTCAAGCTGGCCGGGCTGATCATCCTGGTGCTGCCCTTCGCCTCCATCGGGGGACTGATAGGCCTGTTCGTCACGGGCGAATACGTGAGCGTGCCGGCATCGGTGGGCTTCATTGCGCTGTGGGGCATTGCGGTGCTCAACGGCGTGGTGCTGGTCAGCTGCATCCGCAAGCTGCGCGAGGATGGAATGGACGTGGCCGAGGCCGTGCGCGAAGGCTGCGTGCAGCGCTTCCGCCCCGTGATGATGACGGCCACCGTCGCGCTGCTGGGCCTGGTGCCCTTCCTGTTCGCCACCGGCCCCGGCTCGGAGGTGCAACGCCCGCTGGCCATCGTCGTGATCGGTGGCCTGATCTCGTCCACCCTGCTCACGCTGGTGGTGTTGCCGACCCTGTACCGCTGGTTTGACGAAAAACCGCTGGAAGCCTGATGAAGGAGACACTGCAATGACCATGAAGGAAATCCGGGCCATCGTGCGCCCCAGCCGCCTGGAGCGCCTGCGCGACGCGCTGCGTGCCATTCCCAACTTCCCCGGCGTGACGCTGTTCCGTGCCGAGGGCTTCACGGCCCCGGCCGCCATCGACAAGCGCAGCGTGAAGGAGGAGTTGACCGACTTCTCCGACAAGGTCATGGTCTGCGTGCTGGCCGAGGCCTCCATGGTCGAGCCCATCCGTGCGGCCATCACCACGGCCTGCCATTCGGGCCAGGTCGGCGACGGCCTGGTCTGGGTGGTGGACATCGCCGAGATCCACCGCATACGCGATGGGCAAAGCCTGGCCTGACCCGGGCTTGAGCAGGGCGCCGGAATGCAGGGCGACATAAAAAAGTCATGCATTCCGGAATTGCCCCAAAAACGCTGTGCTACAATTTTTGAATCGCAGCAACGAAGCAGTGCAACGTTGCAGCAAGGGGGTATAGCTCAGCTGGGAGAGCGCTTGCATGGCATGCAAGAGGTCATCGGTTCGATCCCGTTTACCTCCACCAAAAATTGAGACTTGAGTATTTACGCAAGTTCTAGGATTGACCCTATCGTCTAGAGGCCTAGGACATCACCCTTTCACGGTGAGTACCGGGGTTCGAATCCCCGTAGGGTCGCCAAGTTTGCAGCACTTGGCTCGAAAGAGCGCAAAAGCTGTCTGCCAGGAGTGGTAGTTCAGTTGGTTAGAATACCGGCCTGTCACGCCGGGGGTCGCGGGTTCGAGTCCCGTCCACTCCGCCAGATTCCTTGTGCAAACCAAGCGTCTGCACAGACAAGAAGCCACCGCAAGGTGGCTTTTTTTCGTCTGCAGGTTGCAGCAGCAGGCTGCGCTCCTTTCGCTTTTCCTGCCTGCGCACCCAGCCCTTCGGTGCCCCCGCGCTGCGCTTGGGGCATCACCAGTCCGTCATGAACCAGGCCCATCATCCATGGCGAGGGAAAGCCATGGGCGACGGGAATCCATAGGCACCGGCTGCCGATTTTCCAATGCCGATAGCCGTGTCTTCGTTTGCCTTGGCGGGACGTCTTCCAGACAGGTACGAGATGCCGATCCAGACCCGGTTTTGTCGCCGGAGCTGTTAATGCTTCTCATTTCATGTTCTGGAAAACGTTAAAGGAGCACCACTGCATGCCTTGGTCCCGGTTCAAGTTTCAGCACGTCTGCAAGGCCGCACAGCCCTTGCCGATCCTGTTCCAGGACGCATGGGCCCGGCGAGGTCGGCCGCCGCCATGAGGCCGGTATGAAGCCGGTATGAGGCCGATCTAAGGCCTGTCTCCCCAAGTCACGCCGATGCGCATCGGCGTGCACTGATGCCCTGCGGTCAGCGGTTGTGCCGCCGCTTTCCGCCTGTGCCGAGTCCCGTTCCCGTCTTTTTGCACGGGCGGCGCGCCGGCAGTCCATCGACCTGCGGTCGACATTTCCCCTTGACGTTCTTGCCTAGCTTGCGAGAGGAACTGCATCGTGTCCTTGAATCACACACATTCTTCGCTGGAAGAGGTTTTCATTGCTTCGCGTGGACAGTTGGTGAGGGTCGCGCGAAGAATTCTCAGGAATCCTGAACTGGCAGACGACGCCGTGCAGGACACCTATCTGCGCGTTGCCGAGATGCGCAGCGATGCCGAGATCGCCAAGCCCGCCGCCTACTGGACGCGCGCCGTCTGCAACATGGCGCTGGACTACCTGCGCCGCCAGGAGCGCGAGAACAGCTACCGCACCCACGGTGTGGATGTGGAGACGCTGGAGATACCGGACAGCCGCTCGCCCGAGCGCCTTTTGTTCGAGTCCCAGGCCATACGCCTGATCGACCAGGCCCTGGACGAGGTGCCGCCCAAGACCCGCGAGACCTTCGAGCTGTACCGCATCAAGGGCCTCACCCAGCGCCAGATCGCCGAGCACATGGAGTGTGCGCTGGGCCTGGTGAACGCCAGGATTGCCGACGCCTGCAAGGCCATCCATGTCCACCGCTCGCTGCTGGACCACCATTGAACGGTGCAGCCCCGCGCACGACCCGGAACCGGCGCGCACGCGGCGTGAACAGTTTCGGATTCGGAACGTCATGTTCAACAGAGGCGCAGTACCGGGTCGCCGCGATCCGGTACTGGCCTCACCGATGTTCAACCGCATAAAGGACGCCTGCATGTCTACAAGCTGCTTCGACCGCGAAGACGAAACCTTCATCGTTCTGGTCAACCACGAGGAACAGTATTCCATCTGGCCGCACTGGAAGGCCGTGCCCGGCGGCTGGACCGCCGTGGAGGGCGTGAAGGGCGACAAGAAAACCGTGCTCGACTACGTGGACGCCACCTGGACCGACATGCGGCCCAAGTCGCTGCGCGTGTGGATGCAGCAGCAGGAGCAGGCGGGTGCCGGCGCCGCGCTGCAAAGCGATACCGATACCGTGATCGAAACCGCAGCGGGCTGACGCGCATGCACGCGCCGCTGACCCTGCTGTGCCTGCCGTGCGCAGGCGCCAGCGCCACCATGTACCTGCGCTGGCGCAGGCTGCTGCCCCACTGGATCCGCATTGCGCCGGTGGAGCTGCCGGGGCGGGGCAGCCGGCTGGGCGAGCCTGCGGTCGAGGACTTCGGGCAGCTGGTCTCGCTGCTGTGCGCCGAGCAGCGCCAGGCCATGCGCGGCCGCTTTGCGCTGCTGGGCCACAGCATGGGCGCGCTGCTGGCCTTCGGCATGGCGCGGCAGTTGCGCGAGCAGGGCAGGGAGCTGCCGCTGGCCCTGGTTGCCTCGGGCAGCCCGGCACCGGCCTGCCGCGATCCCGAGCGCTTCGCGGGCAAGGGCGACGATGCGGCGCTGATTGCCGATCTGCGCAGGCAGGGCGGCACGCCCGAAGAGGTGTTTGGCAGCCCCGAGCTCATGCGCATCACGCTGGATGTGCTGGGGTCCGACTACCGCGTCTGCGAGAGCTTCGGCCATGTGCCCGCTGCGGGCCTGCCGCTGCCGGTGCACGTCTTTGCGGGGCGGCAGGACGACATCGAGGCGCCCCGCGTCCAGGCCTGGTCGCAGGAGGCCGCCGGGGCCTTCACGCTGGACTGGTTCGAGGGCGGGCATTTCTTCATCAAGCAGCGCGAAGGCGATGTGCTGGCCGTGCTGGCGCAGCGCCTGGCCGGGTCCCAGTCACTCCAGGGGGAAATCCATGCAGCTCGTGTCCGTGCGTGAGGCCATGAGCCAGGGCATCGAGGTCTTCAGGCTGGACCTGGACCTGTCGGCCGAACTGAGCGACAGCCTGCCGCACCTGACCCCCGAGGAGCGCGGTCGCGCCGCGCGCTTCGTGCGGGCCGCCGACCGGCTGCGCTTCGCACAGACGCGCGCTGCCACGCGGCGGCTGCTGGGGCGCAGGCTGGGCTGCTGCCCGGCCGATGTGCCGCTGGCGGTCGGCGTCCACGGCAAGCCCTTTGTCGACGAGGACCCGCTGCGGGCACCGCTCTTCAACGTCTCGCATTCGGGCGGCCATGCGCTGATCGCGCTGGCCGACCCCGGTGGCGTGCTGCACCTGGGAGTGGACATCGAGCAGCACAAGCCCGACCTCGATGCCGAGGTCATGCTCGACGCCGTCTGCACCGACCAGGAACGCGCCAGCGTGCGCCGTGCGCCTGATCGGCTGGCGGCCTTCTACCAGCGCTGGGTGGGCAAGGAAGCCGTGCTCAAGGCCATCGGCATCGGCGTGGCCGACCACCTGCGCTCCATAGGCATCAGCCCGGGAGGGGACGGACGGCTGGCCATCGCCTGCGCGGTCCCCGACTGGAATGGTTTTCAAGCGATGGCGCTGCCAGCGCCGCCGGGCTACGCGGCAGCTCTTGCGTGGCGCACCAAGGAATCGACATGAACGAAACCCTCCAGCGCTTCGAGCGCAAGGCCCCCGCGGGCTCGCTGCTTCCCCAGCTCATCACGCCCGCCCAGCCGGGCCAGGACCTGCTGGCTGCGCTGCCGCCGCTGCGCCGCGACATCGACGAAGCCCTGCTGACCACGGGCGGCGTGCTGCTGCGTGGCTTTGGCGTGCCCGATGTGGAGACCTTCCAGCGCTTCGCCTCGGCCTTCGGCCATCCGCTGCTCAAGTACGAATTCGCCTCCACGCCGCGCAGCGCGGTCGAGGCCTCCAGCGGCGCGGGCGTCTACACCTCCACCGAATACCCGGCCCACCAGAGCATTCCGCTGCACAACGAGCAGGCCTACACGCGCGAGTGGCCCATGAAGATCTGGTTCCACTGCGTCACCGCATCGCCCGAGGGCGGCGAGACGCCGATTGCCGACAGCCGTGCGGTCTACCGCCGCATTCCGGCGCGCATCCGCGAGCTGTTCGAGCCCGGAATCCTGTACGTGCGCAACTTCGGCGAGATGGACGTGCCCTGGCAGAAGGTATTCAACACCGAAAGCCGCGCCGAGGTCGAGGCCTTCTGCCGCCATGCGCGCATGGACTGGGAGTGGAAGGAGGACGACGGCCTGCGCACGCGCCAGCTGTGCCAGGCCATGGAGAGCCACCCCGTCACGGGCGAGATGGTCTGGTTCAACCAGGCCCACCTGTTCCACATCTCGGCGCGCGAGCCCGAGGAGCGCGAGGTGCTGGAGGAGGTCTACGGCATCGAGAACCTGCCGCGCAACACCTTCTTCGCCGACGGCTCCACCATCGGCGACGACATCTTCGCCGAGGTGCGCGCCGCGCTGGACGCCGAGACCGTCAGCTTCCCCTGGGAGCAGGGCGACGTGCTGATGCTGGACAACATGCTCGTGGCCCATGCCCGCTCGCCCTTCAAGGGGCCGCGCAAGGTCATCGTCGCCATGGCCGAGCCGCGCAGCAATCTGGACCGTTTCTGAGAACCCGGGAGGCAGCTGACATGCTGAGTGGACAAAGTGCAATCGCGGCAGCAGGCCAGGCGCCGGCCAGCCTGGTCGAGCATCTGAGGGGCCTGGCGCAGCAGCGGCCCGACGACATCTGGCTCACCGTGGCCGCCGTGCAGGACGGCCGCGTGGTCGAGCGCAGCCACAGCTACGGCGAGTTCGACCGCCGCGTGCGCGCGCTGGCCGCCCGGCTGCAGCAGCTGTGCCCCGTGGGCGCGCGCGCCCTGGTGATGATGGACAACGACGAGCACTACGCCGCCAGCATGCTGGCCTGCTTCTACGCGGGCGTGATCGCCGTGCCGGTGCCGCCGCTGGAATCGCTGCGCGTGCAGCATCTGGAGCGGCTGCTGGGCATCGTGGGCGACGCGGACGCGGCCTGCGTGATCAGCACGGCCGAAGTGATGCAGGCCCTGCCCGGTGCCGATGCGCGCTTTGCCGGCATTGCCGCCGTGGCCGCCGACCAGGTGGACCTGGCCGATGCCGACGCCTGGCGGCCCCATGCGCCGGCTGCCGACGACATCGCCTTCCTGCAATACACCTCGGGCTCCACCTCGGCGCCCAAGGGCGTGATGGTCAGCCACGGCAACCTCATCGCCAACGAGGCTGCCATCCAGCAGCGCATGGACATCGGCGCGGGCGACCGCTTCATGTCCTGGGCACCGCTGTACCACGACATGGGCCTGATCGGCGGACTGCTGCAGCCGCTGTACAGCGGGCTGCCGCTGGTGCTGACCTCGCCGCGCCTCTTCCTGGAAAGCCCCGTGCGCTGGCTGGAGCTGATCTCGCGCCACCGCGCCACCATCAGCGGCGGCCCCGACTTCGCCTACCGCATGTGCCTGGAGCGCATCAAGCCGTCGCAGCTGGCGCAGCTGGACCTGTCGAGCTGGCGGCTGGCCTACACGGGCGCCGAACCCGTGCGTGCCGACACCGTCACGGCCTTCGCGCAGCGCTTTGCCGCCTGCGGCCTGCGGCCCGACGCGGCCTATGCCTGCTACGGCTTGGCCGAAGCCACCCTGTTCATCACCGGCGGCAGTTGCGGCGCGGGCGCCACGATCACGTCCTTCGATACCGAGGCCCTGGCGCAGGGCCGGGCCGAGGAAAGCTCCGGCGCCTCGCAGACCACCCCGCTGGTGGGCTGCGGCCCTGCCGTTCCCGGCCATGCGGTGAACATCGTCGATCCGCACAGCCTGCAGGTGCTGGAGCCCGGGCGCGTGGGCGAGATCTGGGCGCACGGCCCCAGCATCAGCCAGGGCTACTGGGGCAAGCCGCAGCAAACGCAGCAGGCCTTTGTCGAGCATGCAGGCCGGCGCTGGCTGCGCACGGGCGACCTGGGCTTCGTGCACGGCGGGCAGGTCCATGTGGCGGGCCGCATCAAGGACCTGATCATCGTGCGCGGGCACAACCTCTACCCGCAGGACATCGAGCGCGTGGTCGAGGCCGAGGTCGAAGCCGTGCGCAAGGGACGCGTGGCCGCGTTTGCGGTGGAAGGGCCGTCGGGCGAGGGCATAGGTGTGGCCGCCGAGATTTCGCGCGGTTTGCAAAAGCTGGTGCCGAGGGAGACGCTGGTCGACGCACTGGCTGCCGCCGTGGCCACGGTCTTTGGCGAGGCGCCGGCCGTCGTGGTCCTGCTGGAGCCCGGCGCGCTGCCGCGCACATCGAGCGGCAAGCTCCAGCGCCAGGCCTGCAAGAAGGGCTGGGCGCAGCGCAGCCTGGAGGCCTATGCGGTCTGGGAGAACGGCGCCTTTGTGGACGCAACGGCGGACTCTGTGGCAAATGACGGTGCAGACCCAGCCGTCCCACTGCGCGATGCGACCGAGACTGCGCTGGCCATGCTCTGGTGCGAAGTGCTGCGCCGTGCCGAGCTGCCTGCGGGCGATCCGCAGTTCTTCCTGCTGGGCGGCAACTCCCTCTCGGCCGTGCAACTGGCTGCACGCGTGTCGCAGCAGTGGGGCGTGGACTTTGCGCCAAGCCTGCTCTTTGACCGGCCCCGGCTTTCGGCGTGCGCGGCTGCATTGCGCGAACTGCAGGCGGCAGGACCCGGAACTGGCATCCCTCGTCCTGGCCCTGTGGCGCGCGGCCCCGGTGCAAGCCAGCCCCTGTCCCACGCCCAGCAGCGGCAGTGGTTTCTCTGGCACCTGGATCCTGCGGGCACGGCCTACCACGTGGCGGTGGAGCTGCAGCTGGGCGGCACGCTGGATGCGCAACGGCTGCACGCGGCCCTGGAGCGCCTGGTGGCACGCCACGATGCGCTGCGCACCGTGTTTCTGCCTGCCGCCGACGGGTCGGCCCGGCAGCATGTGCTGGATAGCGGCGGCCTGGAGTTCCAATGGCTGGACCTGGACCACGAGCCGCAGCGTGCCCCTGAAGAGGCACGCCGCCTGCACGCCAGGCCCTTCGACCTGGGCAAGGGCCCGCTGCTGCGTGCGCTGCTGATGCGGCTTGGGCCGGATGACCACCGTCTGGTGCTGGTCATGCACCACATCGTGTGCGACGGCGTATCCCTGCAGAACCTGCTGGACGAGCTTGCGCAGCAATACCTCCATCTGGGTGATGCGGCTGCGGCCGCCGAGCCCGCTGCCCCCGCATTGCAATACGCCGACTACGCAGCCTGGCATGCGGCCTGGCTGGATGGCGGCGTGCGCGAGCGGCAACTGGCCTACTGGCGCGGGCAACTGGGCAGCGAGCATCCCGTGCTGGCCTTGCCCAGCGACCGGCCGCGCGCCGCGGTGGCCCGCTACTCGGCTGCCCGGCATGGCTTCGCGCTGCCTGCGCCGCTGGTGGACGCGTTGCGCGCGCGTGCCGCCGAAGCCGGCGCCAGCCTGTTCATGGTGCTGCTGGCAGGCTGGCAGGCCGTGCTGCACCGCCATACGGGCCAGCAGGTGCTGCGCCTGGGCGTGCCCGTGGCGGGCCGCCAGCATGCGGGCACGCAGGGCCTGATCGGGTTCTTCGTCAACACCCTGGTGCTGCAGGCCGAGGTCGATGGCCGCACCCCGCTGGCCCAGGTGCTCAATGCGGCCAGGCGCGCCACGCTGCAGGCCCAGGAGCACCAGGACCTGCCTTTCGAGCAACTGGTGGAAGACCTGCAGCCCCAGCGCAGCCTGGCGCATCCACCGCTGTTCCAGCTGATGTTCAACCATGTGCATGAGGACTTGCGCGGCTTCGAGCGCATGACGGGCTGCATGGCCGAAGCGGCTTCAATGCCCGGAGGCACGGCGCAGTTCGAGCTGTCCCTGGAAGTGCGTGAACGCGCAGGCGGCGCCGTGCGCGTGGGCATGGACTATGCGGCCGAGCTGTTCCTGCCCGCCACCATGGAGCGCCTGGGCCAGCACTATCTGCGCATGCTCGAGGCCCTGGCCCATCACCCCGAGGCGACTGTGGGCGAGGTGGATCTGCTGTCGGAGGAAGAACGTGCCGAGCTGGTGGCCTGGCAGTCTGGGCAGAGCGGGCAGGGCGGGCAGGGCGGCCATGCCGTGCCCGAGCTGGTCCATGCCGCCTTCGAGCAGCAGGCGCGTCGCAACCCGCAGGCCACGGCCCTGGTCTTTGGAGAAGACTCCTGGAGCTATGGCGAACTCAATGCGCGTGCCAACCGCCTGGCCCACCATCTGATCGCGCACGGTGTGCGGCCCGAGGTCCAGGTCGGCATTGCCATGGAGCGTTCGCTGGACATGGTGGTCGGCCTGCTGGCCATCCTGAAGGCCGGCGGCGCCTATGTGCCCATGGACCCCGAGCACCCGGCCGAACGCCTGCGCTATATGGCCGACGACAGCGCTATCGGCCTGCTGCTGACCCAGTCGGGCCTGGTCGCAAGGCTGCCGCCCGCGCTGCAGCCGCTGTGCCTGGCGGTGGACGCCATCGATCTGTCCTCCCGTCCGGCCCATGACCCGGGCGTCGCGCTGCACGGCGAGAACCTGGTCTACGTCATCTACACCTCGGGCTCCACCGGCCGGCCCAAGGGCGCGGGCAATCGCCACCGCGCGCTGTGCAACCGCCTGGCCTGGGGCCAGCAGCACCAGCCGCTGGCCGCGCAGGACACCGTGCTGCAGAAGACGCCGTTCAGCTTCGACATCTCGTTCTGGGAGTTCTTCTGGCCGCTGTCCACAGGCGCCCGGCTGGCGCTGGCTGGGCCCGGGGAGCATCGCGATCCTGCGCGTATCGCGGCCCTGGTCGAGCGCCATGCCGTCACCTGCATCCACTTCGTTCCGTCCATGCTGCAGGCCTTTCTGTCCAGCGGCCATGCCCCGTCCTGCACAGGACTGAAGCACATCGTCTGCAGCGGCGAGGCCCTGCCGGCCGAGCTGCGCGACCGCGCACTGGCCCTGTTGCCGGGCGCGCGCCTGCTCAACCTCTACGGGCCGACCGAAGCCGCCATCGAGGTCACCTACCACGACTGCCGCGAGCCTGGCCCGCAGGCCGTGCCCATCGGGCGGCCGCTGGGCAACGTGCAGGTGCATATCGTCGACGCTGGCCTGCAGCCCGTGCCGCGCGGCGTGGCCGGCGAGCTGCTGCTGGGCGGCCTGGCGCTGGCGCGCGGCTACTGGGGCCGGCCCGCGCTCACGGCCGAGCGCTTTGTGGCCAGCCCCTCGGCGCAGGCCGGCGAGCGTGCCTACCGCACGGGCGACCTGGTGCGCTGGAACGAGCACGGCGAGATCGAGTACCTGGGCCGGCTGGACCACCAGGTCAAGATCCGTGGCTTCCGCGTGGAACTGGGCGAGATCGAAGCCGCCCTGCTGGCCGTGCCAGGCCTGCGCGAGGCGGTGGTGGTCGCAGACGCTGCCGAAGGCGGCAGCCGGCTGGTGGCCTACCTGGCCGGTGAAGGCGCCGCGCTGCAGGACCTGGCTGCACTCAAGGCGCAGCTGGGCCGCAGCCTGCCCGACTACATGGTGCCCTCCCTCTTTGTGCGCCTGGACGCGCTGCCGCTCAACAGCAACGGCAAGGTGGATCGCAAGGCGCTGCCGGCGCCCGCGCCCCTGCCTGCATCGGGCGATGGTGCGCAGCCGTTCGAGGCGCCCGAAGGCGGTGTGGCCGAGACCATTGCCACCATCTGGCGCGAGCTGCTGCAGCTCGAACGCATAGGCGCCAACGAGAGCTTCTTCGACCTGGGCGGGCATTCGCTGCTGCTGATACGCGCGCACCGGTTGATCGAGGATGCGCTGGGCAGCGGGCTTTCGGTGATCGACATGTTCCAGCACCCGACCGTGGCCACGCTGGCCCGCCGCATCGAGGCGCAGCGCGGCGCGGGGGCGGCCCAGGAAGGACTGCAGGACCAGCAGGCCGACGCACGCGCCCAGCGCCGCCGCGCCGCGCTGCTGGGCCGCCGTGGTCTGACCGAGGAGGTGAACTGATGCGTGCTCAGGATGCAGGCTACAGCGGCGTGGAGATCGCCATCATCGGCATGGGCGGGCGCTTTCCGGGCGCGGACAGCGTGGACGCGCTGTGGCGCAACATCCGCGAAGGCCGCGAATCCGTGACGGCCTTCAGCGACGAGGCCCTGCGCCACCAGGGCACGGAACAGGCCCTGCTGGACGATGCCGCCTGCGTGAAGTCCGGCGTGATGCTGGAAGGCCTGGACTGGTTCGATGCCGGCTTTTTCGGCTACACGCCGCGCGAGGCCGGCCAGATCGATCCCCAGCAGCGCGTCTTCCTCGAATGCGCCTGGCAGGCGCTGGAGCATGCGGGCTATGACGCCGAGCGGCTGGACGCGGCGGCCGGCGTGTTCGCGGGTGCGGGCGCCAATCTCTACCTCATGCGCCATCTGCTGGGACGGGCCCAGTGGAGCGGCGGCATCGCCGAGCTGATCGCCCTGCTCAACGGCAACGCGGCCGACGCCCTGTGCACGCGCGTGGCCTACAAGCTCAATCTGCGCGGCCCGGCCGTGACCGTGCAGACGGCCTGCTCCACCTCGCTGGTGGCCGTGCACATGGCCTGCCAGTCCTTGCTGGGCATGGAGTGCGACATGGCCCTGGCCGGCGGGGTGTGGCTCAACCTGCTGCAGGGCGCGGGCTACCTGCACCAGCCGGGCGCCATTCTGTCCTCGGACGGCCATTGCCGCGCCTTCGATGCGCGCGCCGACGGCACCATGCTGGGCAGCGGCGCGGGCGTGGTCGTGCTCAAGCGCCTGGACGAGGCACTGCGGGACGGCGACACCGTCCATGCCGTGATCCGGGGCAGCGCCGTGAACAACGATGGCGCGCGCAAGATCGGCTACAACGCGCCCAGCGTGGACGGCCAGGCCGAGGCCATACGCGCCGCCCAGGCCATGGCCGGCGTCGATCCCGCCTCAGTGGGATATGTCGAGGCCCATGGCACGGGCACCACGCTGGGCGATCCCATCGAGATCGCGGCGCTGACCCAGGCCTTTGGCGGGGCTGGGGGACTGACGGGGCGTGCGCCCGGTCACTGCGCCCTGGGATCGGTCAAGACCAATGTGGGCCACCTGGACGCCGCTGCCGGAGTGACCGGCCTGATCAAGGCCGTGATGGCGCTGCGCCACCGCACCCTGCCGCCCAGCCTGAACTTCTCCACGCCCAACCCGCGCGTGGACTTCGCTGCCAGCCCCTTCCGCGTCCAGACCGCGGCGCAGGACTGGCCTGCCGGCCCGCTGCCCCGGCGTGCCGGCGTGAGTTCCTTCGGCATGGGCGGCACCAATGCGCATGTGGTGCTGGAGGAAGCTCCGGCCACGCTCCCTGCCGATCCATCGGAAAGCGCAGGGCGTACGCACCAATTGCTGCTGCTGTCGGCGCGCACGCCGCAGGCGTTGCAGGCCTCGGCCAGCCAGCTGGCCAGACATCTGGAGCAGCACCCGGGCCTGGCCCTGGCCGATGTGGCCCACACCCTGCGTGTGGGCCGCAAGCGCCATGCGCACCGGCTGGCCGTGCTGGCCCATGGAGTGACCCAGGCCATCGAGGCGCTGGACCATCCGGCGCCTCTGGTGCATTTCACGGGCAGCGTGCTCTCGCCCCAGCCCGGCCTGGCCTTTCTGTTCCCCGGCCAGGGCGCCCAGCACGCAGGCATGGCGCGCAGCCTGCATGCGCAGGAGCCGGTGTTCCGCGACATCGTGGACCGCTGCTGCGAGAGGGTGAGGACGCAGACCGGCATGGACCTGCGACCCTGGCTGCTGGCGCAGGCTGACGATGCCCAGGCAGCGCAGGCGCTGGCGCGCACCGAGGCCACGCAGCCTGCGCTGTTCATCGTCGAGTACGCCATGGCGCGGCTGTGGATGTCCTGGGGCCTGCAGCCCGAGGCCATGCTGGGCCACAGCATCGGCGAGTATGTGGCGGCCTGCATCGCCGGGGTCTTCTCGCTCGACGATGCGCTGGACCTGGTGGTCGCGCGCGGCCGCATCATGCAGGCCACCGAGCCCGGCGCCATGCTGGCCGTGGGCCTGCCTGAGGCCGCGCTGCAGGACTGGCTGTGCCGGGGCTGCGATCTGGCCGCCGTCAATGCGGCCGATCTGTGCGTGCTCTCGGGCCGGCCCGACGCCATTGCGGCCGCCGAGCAGGCCCTGGCCGGCACGGGCGTGCTGCTGCGCAGATTGCAGGTGTCGCACGCCTTTCATTCCGCGCTGCTCGATCCCGTGCTTGACGCCTTTGCGCACCAGCTGGCCAGCGTGCGGTTCAACCGGCCTGCCATGGCCTTCATCTCCAACCTCAGCGGCCGCTGGATCCGCGACGAAGAGGCCCAGGACCCCCGCTACTGGCTGCAGCATCTGCGCGGCACGGTGCGCTTTGCGCAGGGCCTGGACACGCTGCTGGACCAAAGCGACCGCATCCTGCTGGAAGTGGGCCCGGGCCAAGGCCTCAGCGGCCTGGCCCGGCGCCATCACAAGGCTGGCGCACGCACGGTGCTGGCATCGCAGGCAGCCGCCAACCGCGAAGAACTTCAGGCCGACCAGCCCGCGCGCTGCCTGGCCCAGCTTTGGGCGGCGGGCGTTGGCGCGGCCAAGGCACCGCTGCTGAACAGCGCACAGGGCGCGCGCCGCGTGCCCTTGCCCGGCTATCCGTTCGAGCGCGAATCGCACTGGGTTGCCGCCACGGTGCCGGCCTCTGAGGCCGCTCCTGCTGCTCCCGGTGGTCTGCACGGCACCGATCCCCGGGGCTGGCTGTATGCCCCTGTCTGGCAACGCTCAGCGCCCGTTGTACCGGCCGCCGCGGTACCCGCCGGCGGCTGCATGCTGCTGCTGGCCGAGGCCGGATCGACACTGGCCGAATCCCTGGCGCAGGCCTGGTCCGATACCCAGCCCGCGCCCGTGGTCCGCATCGAACCCGGTCCGCTCCATGAACGCCTGGGGCCTGCCCGCCATGCGCTGCGCATGACCGAGCGCAGCGACTGGACGCGGGCCCTGGGGCAGATAGCGGCCGAGATCGGCCCGGTGGCCTGCATCTGCGATCTGTGGAGCCTGGGCACGCTGGATGACGCACAGGCGGCTGAGCGCTGCCTGCTCGGCCCGCTGGCCCTGGCCCAGGCGCTGGAGGCCGTGCCTGCCGCATCCGCTGTGGGCGCTGCTGGCCGGCAGCAGATGCTGCTGGTCACGGATGGGCTGGAGGACGTGACAGGGACCGAATCCCTGCAGCCCGCCAAGGCCATGCTCCATGGCCCCTGCCTCGTGATTCCCCAGGAGCTGCCGGGCATGGCCTGCCGCATCGTCGATGTGCTGCCTGTGCAGAGCGGGCATGCCCAAGGGATGGCAGCGCTGGCGCAGCGCATCCTGGCCGAGTTCAGCGAGCCCGCACCGGCCTGCGTGGCCTTGCGCGGCCCGCACCGCTGGACCCGGCGTTACGAGCGCATTGCGGGGCAGACGGCACCCGCCGTCACGCCAGCTGCGCCAGCCACCGCGCCGCGCCTGCGCCGTGGCGGCTGCTATCTGATCACGGGCGGCCTGGGCGGCATGGGGCTGGCGCTGGCCCGGCACCTGGCCGAGCACTGGCAGGCCCGGCTGGTGCTGCTGGGCCGCTCGGCGCTGCCTGAACGGGGTCAGTGGCAGGCACTGGCGCAGGATGCGCAGACGGAACCTGCGCTGCGTGCCCGGCTGCAGCAGTTGCTGGAGCTGGAACGGCTGGGCGCCCAGCTGTGCCTGGTGCAGGCCGATGTGGGCAGCGAAGCCCAGCTGCGCACTGCGTTGGAACAGGCGCAGCGCGCTTTCGGCGGAATGCATGGCGGCATCCACGGCGTCATCCACGCCGCCGGACTGGCCGGCGACGGCATGCTCGCGGACAAGCGGGCACACGAGGTGATGCAGGTGCTCGCGCCCAAGCTCCAGGGCACGCGGGCCTTGCTGGCCGCACTGGCCGGGCAGCCGCTGGACTTCATGCTGCTGTGCTCTTCCCTGGCCGCCGTGGCGGGCGGCCTGGGCCGCATCGACTATGCGGCCGCCAATGCCTGCCTGGATGCGCTGGCCGTGGCCCATGGCCGCACGGCCGGCTGGCCGCTGATTTCCGTGGGCTGGGACGGGTGGCGCGGCGTGGGCATGGCGGCAGGCACGTCCATGCCCGAAGGTGTGGGCATCGCACCGGAGCAGGGCGTGCATCTGTTCGAGCGCATCCTGGCCGGCCCTGTGCAGCCCCATGTCTGCGTGTCCACCACCGATCTGGAAACGCGTCGCCATGCGGACCTCGCCGAGTTGCTGGACCAGGCCCTGCCTGCAGCAGCGACAACGGCAGCGACGGCGGGGCCTGCGCCCACCCAGGCGCGGCCCGGTGGCATGGCCGGCTTCGTGGCGCCCGAGGGCGACCTGGAGACCGGTCTGGCCGCGCTCTGGAGCGGCTTCCTGGGCGTGGCTCCCGTGGGCGCCGAGGACAACCTTTTCGAACTCGGCGGCGACTCGCTCATGGCCATACAGCTGCTGGCGCGCGTGCGCCAGGCCTATGGCGTCGAAATCCATCCTGCGGCCTTGCTGCGCACGCCCACGGTGCGGCGCCTGGCCGAACTCGTTGAAACCCGGTTGATCGAGGAAATCCAGGCGCTGGACGCCGAAGCCGAGCCCGCCCCGACCACCGCATCGCCGATTTATTCGTGAAGATCGCCATGACAGCACCGCAAGATATTCAGTCCCTGCGCGCCCGGCTCAGCCCCGAGCAGCGTGCCCAGCTCGATGCCCGCCTGCGCGGCGGCGGCAGCCCGGCCGTGCGCGCTGGCCAGGACATTCCACGCCGCGATCCGGCCAGCCCGGCCCTGCTGTCCCATGCCCAGCGCAGCCTCTGGCTGACCTGGCAGCTGGCGCCCGACAGCCCGGCCTACAACCTGGCCGGCAGCCTGGACATGGAAGGCCCGCTGGACGCGGGGGCGATGGCTGCGGCGCTGGACGATCTGGTGGCGCGGCACGACATCCTGCGCACGCGGATCACGGCCGGCGACGATGGCCAGGCGGTGCAGGCGGTGCAGGCGGTGCAACCGGACGGGGCCACGTCGCTGCAAATGCCTGTGGTCGATATGCCAACGCAGGCTGCGCTGGAAGACGCATTGGCCGGCTTCGCGCAGACGCCTTTCGCCCTTGACCGCCAGGCGCCGCTGCGCGCCTGCCTGTACCGCCTGGACGCGCAGCGCCATGTGCTGGCGCTGTCGCTGCACCATATCGCGGCGGACGGCTGGTCGCTGCGCATCCTGGTCGACGAGCTGCTGCACTGCTACGAGGCCCGCTTGCGCGCGCAGCCCCCCGCACTGGCACCCATGCCCATCCAGTTCGCCGACTATGCGGCCTGGGAACGCCAGCGCCTGGACGGCGGCGAGCGCGAGCGCCAGCTGCGCTACTGGCGCGAACGCCTGGGTCAGGAACACGCGCCGCTGGAGCTGCCCCTGAGCCTTGCGCGCGGCGCCGTGACCGGCGCGGCCGAGGGCCGGCACCGCTTTGTCTGGCCCGCCGAGCTGTCCGATGCGGTGCGCGCGCTGGCGCGGGCGCGCGGCGCCTCGCTGTTCATGGCCATGACGGCCTTGCTGGATCTGTTGCTGTACCGCCTGAGCGGCCAGCGCCGCATCCGCGTGGGCACGCCCATTGCCAACCGGGGCAAGACCGAGACGCATGGGCTGATCGGCTATCTGCTCAACCTGCAGGTGCTGCAGGTCGATGCCGCACCGCAGATGGGCTTTGGCGAACTGCTCGAACAGGTGCGCCAGGCCGTGCTGGATGCGCAGCAGCATGCCGACCTGCCGTTCGACATGCTGGTCGAGGCGCTGGCGCCCGAGCGCCTGCCGGGCGTGCATCCGCTGTTCCAGGTCAAGTGCACGCAGCAGGACGCCATGGAGCGCGAGCGCAGTGCCGCCGGCGTGCGCGTGCGCATGCAGACACTGACGGCAGGCCAGGCGCATTTCGACCTGAGCCTGGATTTCACCGACCGGGCCGAGGGCATCGAATGCGTGTTCATCCACGACACGGGCCTGTTCGATGCGCAGCGCATCGCCGTCTTCGCGGACAGCCTGACCCGCTGCGCCCGGCAGGTGGTGGCCGCGCCCGATGCCGCGCTGGCGGCCATTGCGCTGGCCGACCCGGTTGACGTGGCTGACGGCGGCGAGGCTCCCCAGGCCGCAACCGTGCTTGCGCTGTGGAATGCCGCTGTTGAACGCCAGGGCCTGGGCATGGCGCTGCGCGCCGAAGCGCGCACCGCATCCTTCCTGCAGCTGGACCGCGCGGCCAACCGCCTGGCCGCGCAGCTGCGCGCGCACGGCCTGGGTCCGGAAACCCGCATCGGTGTGCTGGCGCCGCGTTCGCCCGAGCTGGTGCTGGGCATGCTGGCCGTGCTCAAGGCCGGCTGCGTCCATGTGCCGCTGGACCCCGAGCTGCCGGCCGAGCGCCTGGCCTACCAGCTGCACGACTGTGGTGCACGCCTGCTGCTGGCGGCGCAGCCCGTGGTGTGGCAGCCGGCGATTCCTGTCTGGCCGCTGGCACTTTCCGACGACATGGAGCCTGAAGCCACCACGCTGGAGCCCGTCACGCTCCACCGCGATCAGGCCGCCTACCTCATCTACACCTCGGGCTCCACGGGCCAGCCCAAGGGCGTGGTGATCAGCCACGGCGCGCTGGCCAACTATGTGCAGGGCGTGCTGGCCCGGCTGGACCTGCCGGCCAGCGCCTCCAGCATGGCCATGGTGTCCACCGTGGCCGCCGACCTGGGGCATACGGTGCTGTTCGGCGCGCTGTGCTCTGGGCGCCTGCTGCACCTGATGGCCCCTGAGCGCGCCTTCGATCCCGATGCCTTTGCGGACTACATGCACACGCACCAGGTCGATGTGCTCAAGATCGTGCCCAGCCATCTGCAGGCCCTGCTGAACGCTGCCCGGCCCGCGCAGGTTCTGCCACGCCATTGCCTGGTGCTGGGGGGCGAGGCGACGGGCTGGGCGCTGCTGGAGCGCATCACCGCGCTGCAGCCCGCTTGCCGCGTGCTCAACCACTACGGCCCCACCGAGACCACGGTGGGCACGCTGACCCAGTCCGCAGACCAGGCCGACCGTGCAGCCGCCAGCCTGCCCATGGGCGTGCCGCTGGGCGGCACCGTGGCCCATGTGCTGGATGCGGCGCTGCAGGCCGTGCCTGCGGGCCTGCCGGGCGAGTTGTTCATTGGCGGAGCGGGTCTGGCGCGCGGCTACCAGGGCCGGCCTGCGCTCAGCGCGGAACGCTTTGTGGCCAGCCCCTTCGAGCCCGGCCTGCGCCTGTACCGCACGGGCGACCAGGTGCGTCAGCGTGCCGACGGCAGCCTCGAATTCCTGGGCCGTCTCGACGGCCAGGTCAAGATCCGTGGCTTCCGTGTGGAGCCCGGCGAAGTTGCCCAGGCGCTGCGCGAGCAGCCTTCCGTGCGCGAGGCCGAGGTGCTGGCTCTGGCCGGCGAAGACGGCCAGCTGCGGCTGTGCGCCTATCTGGTGCGCGAACCGGACCAGCCGGGCGACCATGACGGCCTGCGTGCAGCGCTGGGCGCCCGGCTGGCCGACTACATGCTGCCAGCGCACTTTGTCGATCTGCCTGCCATGCCGTTGACGGCCAACGGCAAGCTTGACCGCCGCGCGCTGCCAGCTCCTGTGCCGCAGGCGGCAACGGCTGCCACCGACGGGGGCCAAGCGCCCCAGGGAGCCACCGAGCAGCTGCTGGCCGAGATCTGGGCGCAGGTGCTGCGCACCGAGGCGCCCGGCCGCCATGACAACTTCTTCAGCCTGGGGGGCGACTCCATCCTGGCGCTGCAGATCGTGGCGCGCGCACGCAAGCGCGGCCTCAAGCTCACGCCCAGGCAGCTCATGGAGCAGCAGACCATTGCCGCGCTGGCCGCAGCCACGGGCGGTGCCGTGGCGGCCGCACCAACTGCGCCCACCGCCCCGGCAGCCCCGGCCGCTGAAGCTGGTGCAGCATTTGGCCTGACGCCTGTGCAGCACTGGTTCTTCGAACAGGCCTTTGCGCAGCCCCACCACTGGAACCAGTCTGTGCTGCTGACTTTGGGCGAGGTGCCGGACCTGGCGCGCCTGCGCACGGCGGTCGATGCCGTGGTCACCCAGCATGAGGCGCTGCGCCTGCGCTTCGCCTGCAAGAACGGGCGCTGGACGCAGTGCGTGGGTGCCACCCCCGCGCAGGCGCCGTTCGAAACCCAGGACCTGTCGGCCGAGCGTGACGCGGGTGCGGCCATTGCGCGCGCCGCCGCAGTGCTGCAGACGACGCTGAGCCTGGAGCGGCCATTCAAGGCCGTGTGGCTGGATCTGGGCGGCACGCGCTCGGGCCGGCTGCTGCTGATCGCCCACCATCTGGTGGTGGATGCCGTCTCCTGGCGCATCCTGGTCGAGGACCTGCAGACCGCCTATGCGCAGCTGGGCAAGGCCCAGGCTGTCGATCTCGGCCCGCGCACCAGCGCCTTGCGGGAATGGGCGCAAGCGCTGCAGTCGCGCGCCGCACAGTCCGCAACGCAGGCCGAACTGGCCCATTGGACCGATACGCTGGCGCAGGCCGGCGCGCCGCTGCCCGGCCACGCCGCAGGCAGCAACACCGTCGCGGACACGGTCACGGTGGAGTGCAGGCTGGGCGAGGACCTGACCGAACAATTGCTCAGCGAAGTGCCGCCGGCCTACCGCACCCAGATCAACGACGTGCTGCTGACGGCTCTGGCACGCACGCTGTGCGCCTGGGACGGGCGCGACAGCGTGCTGGTCGAACTCGAAGGCCATGGGCGCGAGCCCTGGAGCGAGGACATGGACCTGGCCCGCAGCGTGGGCTGGTTCACCACGCTGTACCCGGTCTGCCTGCGACCGGGTGCCGACGCCGAGCCGGGCGCGAGCCTCAAGGCCATCAAGGAGCAGCTGCGCGCCGTTCCCGGCAAGGGCCTGGGCTACGGGCTGCTGCGCCATCTGGCCCCCCAAGGAACGCAGCTGCCGAAGCTGCAGCCGCAGCTCACCTTCAACTACCTGGGCCAGCTGGACCAGGCGCTGGACGGTGGCCTGGGCTGGCGGCTGGCGCGTGAGCCGGTGACCGGCCAGCGCGCACCGCAATCGTCGCGGCGCGCCTGGCTGGAAGTGGTGGCCTGCATACAGCGCGGCGAGCTGGTGCTGCAGTGGCACTACAGCGCAGCCGTGCACGATGGGGCGACGGTGCAGGGTCTGGCCGATAGCTTCCTGGGCGAGCTGCAGGCGCTGATCGCGCACTGCGTGGACGGCGGGCGCGGCGTGACGCCCAGCGATTTCCCGCTGGCCGGGGTCTCGCAGCAGCGGCTGGACAGTCTGCCTTTGCCTGCTGCGCAACTTGCCGATCTGTATCCGATGGCGCCGCTGCAGGCGGGCATCTTCTTCCACAGCGTCACGCAGGAGCAGGGATCGGCCTATGTCAACCAGTTGAGGCTGGACATGCGCGGCCTTGATGCGCAGCGGTTCCGGGCAGCATGGGAGGGCGCCTGTGACAGGCACGATGTGCTGCGCACCGGATTCTTCCAGGACACGCAAGGCCTGCTGCAGTGGGTGGCGCGCAAGGCGCAACTGCCCCTGGTGCAGCTGGACTGGCGCGAAGGTCCCGGGGGCGCTGCCACGGATCTCGATGATCTGGCCAGGCAGGAGCGCGAACGCGGCTTCGACTTTGCCGCACCGCCTCTGATGCGGCTGTGCCTGGTGCAACTGGGGCCGGACAGCTTTCATTTCATCTGGACCCGCCACCACCTGCTGCTCGATGGCTGGAGCACGGCCCGCCTGCTGAGTGAAGTCATGGGCCACTATGGCGGCGCCGCCGTGCCTGCACCGGCGGCGCAGTACGGCAGCTATATCCGCTGGCTGGGCCGCAGGGACTGGACCGCCGCGCGAAGCTATTGGCAGCAGCGAATGGCCGCGATTGCCGTTCCGACACGACTGTCCGATGCGCTGGCAGGTGATGCCGTTTCCGGCTATGGCGAACGGACGACGTTGCTGGATGCCGCAGCGACGGCTAGGCTGGCCGCCTTTGCGCGCGCCGAGCGCGTGACCCTGAACACCCTGGTTCAGGCAGCCTGGGGCCTGACCCTGGCGCATTGCCTGAGGCAGACGACCGTAGTGTTCGGCGTGACGGTGTCGGGCCGGCCTGCGGATCTGGCCGGCGCCGAGGAAATCCTGGGACTGTTCATCAACACTCTGCCCATCGTCCTGGAGGTGAACGAGAGCTGCTGCATCGGCGATTGGCTGCGCGCCGTGCAGTCGTGCAATGTGCAGGCGCGGGAACACGAGGCCATTCCCCTGCACGAAATACAGCAACTGGCCGCCTGTCCGGGACAGGACCTGTTCGACAGCATCGTGGTGTTCGAGAACTATCCCGTGGATGAGGCCTTGAGGCAGAAGGGGCAGGACGGCCTGGTCCTGGGCGATCTGTCGAGCCGGGACGAGACGCACTATCCGCTGACCCTGGTGGTGAACCAGGGGAGCCGGCTGTCCATCGGCTACGGCTATGCGAAAGACAGGATTGGCGATGCTGCGGTGGCCCAGATCGCAGCCCGCCTCGAACAGATTCTGCAGGCCCTCACGGCGCCGGGTGCCGAAAGCCTGGGAGCGCTGGATCCCGTGCCGCAGGAGCAGCTGCGTGCACTGAGGGATTTGGGTGCGCCGGGGCAGGCCCCGCCGGGGTCCGGAGACATCTGCCGGCTGCTGGACGAGCAGGCACGAAGGCAGCCGGATGCCGAGGCCCTGGTATTCGGAGACCTCCGCCTCAGCTATGCGCAGCTGCACCAGCGCGCCAACCGCTTGGCGCATGGCCTGATCGGGCTGGGCGTGGGGCCAGATACAAGAGTCGGCGTGGCCACGGAGCGGTCGGCCGACACGGTCATCGGCATGTTGGCCGTGCTCAAGGCCGGCGGCGTCTATGTGCCGCTGGACCCGGACTATCCCCAGGAGCGTCTGGCCTACATGATCGAAGACAGCGGCATTGCGCTGCTGCTCACCCAGAGTGCGCTGCAAGACCGCATCCCTGCCGCGCCATCGCTGCGCCGCCTGTCCATCGATGTCCTGGCGTTCAGCTCCGAGCCCGATCACGCGCCGCAGCGGACCATCCATGGGGACAGCCTGGCGTATCTGATCTATACCTCTGGCTCCACGGGCCGCCCAAAGGGCACGGCCGTGCCGCACAGGGTGGTTTCGCAACTGGCGGCCTGGCAGATGCAGCGCCTGCCGGGCGCATTTCGCACCCTGCTGTTCGCGTCGCCATGCTTCGATGTGAGCGTGCAGGAAATCATCTGCGGCCTGAGTTCGGGCGCTACCCTGGTCCAGACCTGCGGTGACGACCGCCATGACTTCTCGCTGCTGCTTGATCTCGTGGCGCGCCAGGCGGTCGAGAGGCTCTATTTGCCGTTCGCCGTTCTGCAACTGTTTGCCGAAGCCGCGCTGGCGCGCGGCGAGTCCCTGGGCCATATCCAGGAAATCATCACGGCCGGCGAACAGCTCAAGCTCACGCGGCCCTTGCTCGACTGGTTGGACAGGCATCCGCAATGCCGCCTGGTCAATCACTACGGCCCCACGGAATCCCATGTGGTGAGCGATTTCATCGTCGATCCCTGCAACGCCGCGGAGCTTCCGCCGATTGGCCGTGCGGCTTCCCAGGCCCAGCTGTATGTGCTGGACGGCCAGCTGCGTCCGGTACCCCAGGGCATGCCTGGAGAGCTGCACATCGCGTCCACCGTTCTTGCACGGGGCTACTTCCGCAGGCCCGCCATGACGGCCGACAAATTTGTGGCCGACCCCTTCGACGGTGCAGGCGGTCGCCTGTATCGCACTGGTGACCTGGTGCGATGGAATGCCGCAGGCCAGCTCGAATATCTGGGGCGCCTCGACCATCAGGTGAAGATCCGCGGCCACCGCGTGGAACTGGGGGAGGTGGAGGCCAGGCTCTCTGCCTGTGTCGATGTCAGGGAGGCGGTGGTTGTGGCGCGGCGGGCCGGGGCGGCCGTGCAGCTTGTGGCCTATGTCTCGCTGTCTGAAGACGCAGGGTGCGGCGCGGACGCGCTGAGGCAGAAGCTGGCGCAGTCATTGCCCGACTACATGGTGCCGGGCCGCATCGTGGTGCTCGATGCCCTGCCGCTGAATGCGAATGGAAAGGTCGACAGACACCGGCTGCCCGAGCCTGCAGACCTGCCGAGGGAGGGCTATGAGCCGCCCCAGGGGGCTCTCGAAAGCGCCATCGCACGCATCTGGGAGGACATTCTGGGTGTGGAGCGGGTGGGGCGCAGCGACAACTTCTTCGAGCTGGGAGGACATTCTCTGTTGGCGCTGCGCTTGTTGGAAAACCTGCGAGCGCAGGGCATGGACGCGCAGGCGCGCATGCTGTTCCAGAACCCTGTGCTGGCCGGCTTTGCCCATGCCGTGCAGCAGCAGGGGGCGAGGCGCCGGTTCGTCATTCCCGAGAACCTGATTCCACAGGACTGCAGCGCGCTGCAGCCCGACATGCTCGGCCTGGTGGCGCTAAACGCGCAGGAGATCCGCACCATCGAATCCCAGGTCCCCGGGGGCGCGCCCAACATCCAGGACATTTACCCGCTGGCCCCGCTGCAGGAAGGCATCTTCTTCCACCATCTGCTGCAGCCGCGCGGCGATGTCTACATCGTTTCGCATGCGCTGGGCTTTCGCAGCCGGGAACTTCTCGAGGGATTCATCCACGATCTGGACCAGGTCATCGCCCGCCATGACGTGCTGAGAACGGCCATTGTGTGGGAGGGCTTGAGGGAGCCGGTCCAGCTCGTTTGCAGGCGGGCGCAACTGAAGCTGCACTGGATGCAGGACGATGAGTGCGCGCAGCTGGCTGAACCGTCCGGCGACCTGCTGCAAGGCCTGAAGAACCATATCCATGGCGGTGACTTCCGCATCGATGTGAGGCAGGCGCCCTTGATCGAGGCATTCGCGGCCCATGACGTGCCTGCCAGACGATGGCTGCTGGTCTTCGCCAGCCACCACATCGTGCTCGACCATGCGACGCTGGATCTGGCGATGGACGAGATCGCGCTGATCCAGCAGGGCCGCCATGGCGACTTGCCTGAGCCGGTGCCTTTCAGGAACTTTGTCGCCCATGCACGGCATGGCATCGCCGAGTCCGAGCATGAAGCCTTCTTCAGCGACATGCTGGGCGACGTTGACGAGCCGACCACGCTGTTGGGCATGTCCGATGTCCTGGGCGACGGCCGCGATGTCGAGGAAGTGCGCGCTTCGCTGGAGGACGGGCTCGCTGCGGCCGTGCGCCTGCAGTCGCAGCGGCACGGCGTGAGTTCGGCCACGCTGTTCCACTTGGCCTGGGCCCAGACGCTTGCGCAGTTGACGGGCAAGGACGACGTGGTCTTCGGAACCGTGCTGTTTGGCCGCATGGACAGCGGGCAGGGCGCGCACCGCTCCCTGGGCCTGTTCATCAATACCTTGCCCATGCGCGTGCGCCTGGGGTCGCGCAGCCTGCGATGCTGCCTGATGGATACCCACGGTACGCTGGCTTCCCTGCTGCACCATGAACATGCCAGCCTTGCCCTGGCCCAGCGCTGCAGCAGCCTGCCTGGCGACGTGGCCCTGTTCTCCTCGCTGCTGAACTACCGCTACAGCCGCACCGAGGGCGTGCGTGCCGAGCACCATTGGGAGGGCATGGAGTCGCTGGGGTCCAGGGACCGCACCAACTACCCGGCCACGGTAGGCGTCGACGATCTCGGCCAAGGCTTCTCCCTGGCCGTGCAGGTCATCAAGGCGATAGGCGCAGCGCGCGTGCATGCCGTGCTGCTCCAGGTCCTGCATGAAATCACCTCGGCGCTGGCCGAGCGTCCCGATATGGCCGCCTGCGAAATCAAGACCATGCCGGCCGACGAATGGGCCGGGCTGCTCGATGCCGGCTCCAACACCGAGCGCCATGCGCATCCGCTGCCCGTGCACGAACTCATGGAGCGCCAGGCCCGGCTGCGTCCCCGTGCCCCGGCCTTGGTCTGCGGTGATGTACGCCTTGACTACGGCACGCTCAACGCCCGCGCCAACCGCTTGGCCCGCCATCTGGTGCGGCAGGGTCTGCGGCCGGGTGTCCGGGTCGGCCT
Source organism: Delftia sp. BGA-UO-ETr-SB1 (assembly GCF_059567865.1). Lineage (NCBI taxonomy): Bacteria > Pseudomonadati > Pseudomonadota > Betaproteobacteria > Burkholderiales > Comamonadaceae > Delftia > Delftia sp. BGA-UO-ETr-SB1. Next base: position 2,160,236 of record NZ_JCAQOW010000006.1, read on the forward strand.
GTGCGTGGAGCGCAACGCCGACATGGTCCTGGGCGTGCTGGCCGTGCTCAAGGCGGGCGCAGCCTATGTGCCGATGGACCCCGAGCATCCCGCGCAACGTCTGCTGGCCATGGCGCAGGACAGCGGTCTGGGCCTGCTGCTGGTGCACGGGCATCTGCGGCCGCATTTTGCGGGGCTGGGTCCCGATGTTGCCGTGATGGCGCTCGACGGCCTGGATCTGAACACCGAATCCGATGCCGATCTCGGTCTGGCCCTGCATGCCGAACAACTGGCCTATGTGATCTACACCTCGGGATCAACAGGCAAGCCCAAGGGCGTGATGGTGCGGCACGCGGCACTGTCCCAGTTCATCCTGAGCATGCAGTCCCGCCCTGGCATGCAGGCCGACGATGTGCTTTTGGCCGTGACCTCGCTGTCCTTCGATATCGCAGCGCTCGAACTCTATCTGCCCCTGTCCTGCGGCGCACAGATAGTGCTGGCTCCACGTTCGGCGGTGCGCGACGGCCAGGCCCTGGCACGGCTTGTGGAGGCCAGCGGCACCACGGTGCTGCAGTCGACGCCGGCCGGCTGGCGCTTGCTGCTTGCGGCGGGCTGGCCTGCCAGACCTCCAATGCGCCTCAAAGGCCTGTGTGGCGGCGAAGCGCTGCATGAGGACCTGGCGCAGGAACTGCAGACGCTTGGTGTGGAGCTGTGGAACATGTATGGGCCCACGGAAACCACCATCTGGTCCAGCGCCCAGCCTGTCGTGCAACAGGCCGTCCCCGAGGTGGGCCATGCCATCGCCGACACGCGTCTGCTGGTGCTGGATGCAGGCTTGCGTCCTGTGCCAGAAGGCGTGACCGGCGAACTCTACATCGGGGGCGCCGGCCTGGCGCGCGGCTATTCCGACCGTCCGGGTCTGAGTGCGGAGCGCTTTGTTGCGGACCCATTCAGGGATGCCGGCGAGCGGCTGTACCGCACCGGGGATCTGGTGCGCTGGACGGCTCCGGGCAGGCTGCAGTATCTGAGCCGCATGGACCATCAGGTCAAGGTGCGGGGCTTTCGCATCGAACTCGGCGAGATCGAGGCCCAACTGCTGGCCCAGCCCGAAGTGCGCGAGGCCGTCGTCGTGGCCCGGCCAGACCCTGAGGGGGCAAGACTGCTTGCCTATGTGGTGGCCGCTGCGGACACGTGCATCGACGCGGCGCAGCTGCGCCAGAGGCTGGGCGAGCTGCTGCCCGACTACATGCTGCCTTCGGGCATAGGCGTGCTAGAGGCCTTGCCTCTGAACGTGAATGGAAAGGTGGACCGCCGCCGGCTGCCCGCCGTGGAGTTCGAGGCGCAGCAGGTCTACGAGGCGCCGAGCACGGAGGCCGAGCAGATGCTGGCCGGCATCTGGACCCAGCTGCTGGGCGTCGAGAAGGTGGGCCGCAACGACAGCTTCTTTGCCATGGGCGGTCATTCGTTGCTGGCCGTGCAGCTGGTGGCCCGCGTCCAGGGCGCCATGCAAGGCGACATGGAGATACGCGACGTTTTCCAGAACCCGGTGCTCAGCGACATGGCCGCATGTCTGCGGCCTGTTGCTGCAGCCACGGATGCCAAGCAGGCCTTGGCAGACATTGATTCCTTTATAGACAGTATCGAGGGGAGCCTTTGATGAACGAAATCTCGACACGCCGCATTGCCGAGCGTTTCGCCCAATTGCCGCCAGAGCAGCGCCGCATGGTCTATCAGAAGATCAGTGCCGAAGGCATGCGGATTGGGCAGTTCCCCATTCTGGCGTGCGAGGCTGCGGTCCAGGAATGCAGTGCCCTGTCCTACGCGCAGCGCCGGCAGTGGTTTCTGTGGCAGCTCGATGCCACGAGTTCGGCCTATCACATCGCGCAGGCCACGCGGCTGCTGGGTGAGCTGGATCTGCAGACGTTGCGCGCATGCTTTCAGCTGCTGGTGGATCGCCATGCCGCGCTGCGCACCGTCTTCACCGCCGGCGGTCCGGCAGGCGTGGAGCAGCGGGTTGCGCCCGGCCTGGCCCTGGACATTCCGCTGATCGATCTGAGCGGATGTGATGACGACCGGCGCGATGCCTTGGTGGACGAGGCGGTGGCCGCAGTCAACCGGCAGCCGTTCGACCTGGCCCGGCAACCGCTGTTGCGAGCTGCCGTGGTGCGCCGGCATGCGCGCGAGCATGTGCTGGTGGTGGTGATGCACCACATCGTGTCTGACGGCTGGTCCATGCGGGTGCTGCTCAAGGAGTTCCTGCAGGCCTATGACGCGATGTCGCGCGGCGAAGCGCCTGTGCTGGAGGCGGCTCCCATCACCTATGTCGACTACGCCAACTGGCAGCGGCAGTGGCTGGAGGCCGGGGAGAACGAGCGCCAGCTGGCCTATTGGCGGGGCCAGCTCGGCGACACGCATCCGGTGCTGCAACTGCAGACCGACCATGCGCGGCGCGCCGATGGCCGCTACACCGCAGCACGTTGCACGGTGCTTGCCGACGAGCCACTGACCCGGCGCCTGCAGGCGGCTGCGCAGTCCCGTGGCGCATCGCTGTTCATGGCCTTGCTGGCAGGCTTCCAGGCGCTGCTGCATCGCCATACCGGCGAGTCCGACATTCGTGTCGGTGTGCCCAATGCCAACCGCAACCGCGTGGAGACCGAGCAGGTGGTCGGCTACTTCGCGAACACCCAGGTCTTGCGCGGCCGCCTCGACGGCCGCACCACTCTGGGCGAATTGCTGGACCAGGCAGTGCGCACCACGCTGCAGGCCCAGGACCATCAGGACCTGCCGTTCGATGTGCTCGTGGAGTCTCTACAGCCGGAACGCGGCAGCGGACACAGCCCGCTGTTCCAGGTGATGCTGAACTTCCAGCAGGCGCAGGCGGCCTCTCTTGCAAACCTGCCGGGGCTTGGGCTTGAGGCCTGCGAGATCGGCGACCAGGCTGCGCAGTTCGAACTGACGTTGGACATCGGGCTGGACGGCTCCGGGCAGATGCGGCTGACCCTGATCTATGCACGAGAGCTGTTCGAGCCAGAAACCATGCGCAGAATGGCCGGCCACTATGTGGCGCTGCTCGAAGCCCTGTCCGGCGATTTGGCCCTGGCCCTTGGCGAGGTCCCGCTGCTGGACCCTGCCGAGCGGCAATTGCTGCAGGCCCGGGGCATGGGACACGACCTGGACCGTGCGCCGGCTGCCGGCGGGCAGTCGCTGATTCACCATCTGATAGAGGACCAGGCGCGGCGGCACGGCGCGGCCGTTGCCGTGACCTGCGAAGGGCAGGCGTTGAGCTACGCCGAACTCAATGCGCGCGCCAACCGCCTGGCACACCACCTCATTGCGTGTGGCCTGGTGGTTGAGGCCAAGGTCGGATTGATGGTCGAGCGTTCGCTCGACATGGTGGTTGGCCTGCTGGCCATCCTCAAGGCCGGCGGTGCCTATGTTCCGCTGGATCCCCGGTATCCGGCCGACCGGCTGGCCCATATGTTGCAGGACAGCGATATCTCGCTGCTGCTGACACAGCAGGCGCTGGCCCCGGCTTGCCCGCAGCGCAGCGGCATGGTGATGCTGGCCATCGATGGGCTGGATCTGGAGGGGGAGTCCGATCTCGATCCGGCCCTAGCCCTGCATGCAGACGGCCTGGCCTATGTGATCTACACCTCCGGCTCCACGGGCCGCCCCAAGGGCGCGCAGCTGAGCCACCGCAACGTGGCGCGGCTGCTGGACGCCACCGAGGCCTGGTTCGGCTTCGGGCCTGACGATGTCTGGACGCTGTTCCACTCCTACGCCTTCGACTTCTCGGTCTGGGAGATCTTTGGCGCGCTGTGCACGGGCGGGCGCCTGGTGGTGGTGCCGTACTGGGTCAGCCGCTCGCCCCAGGAATTCCTGGCTTTGCTGCGTGCGGAGAACGTAACGGTTCTCAATCAAACACCTTCGGCCTTCGGGCAAATCATGCACAGCCCGGCGCTGCATCGTGGCGAAGGCCTGTCGCTGCGCTGTGTGATTTTTGGCGGCGAGGCGCTGGAGCCGGCAACGCTGAAGCCCTGGTTCGACCTTTTCGGCGACCAGAGCCCCAGGCTGATCAACATGTACGGCATCACCGAGACCACGGTGCATGTGACCTACCGGCCGATCACGCGGGCGGACCTGGACCGTGGGCGCAGCGCCGTGGGCCTGCCCATTCCCGATCTCGGCCTGCGCGTGCTCGATGCCGACCTGAATCCGGCGCCCATGGGCGTGGCCGGCGAACTCTACGTGGCCGGTGCGGGCCTGGCCCGGGGCTATGGCGGCCGTGCGGACCTGACGGCGCAGCGCTTCATCGCCGATCCGTTCGGTGCGCAGGGCCGTCGTCTTTACCGGACCGGCGATCTGGTGCGCTGGAGCGCCGAAGGAGAACTGGAATATCTGGGCCGCATGGACCAGCAGGTGAAGATCCGCGGATTCCGCATCGAGCTGGGCGAGATCGAAGGCCAGTTGCTCGCGCAGCCCGAGGTGAACGAAGCCGTGGTTCTGGTTCGGCCATCACCTGCGGGTGAGCGGTTGGTCGCCTACGTGTCCGCAGCCCGGGACTGCGAACCCGATCCGGCTGCGCTGCGTGCGAGGCTGGAGGCGGGCTTGCCCGACTACATGGTTCCTTCCGCCATCATCGTCATGCCCGAGGGCCTGCCCCTGAATGCGAACGGCAAGATCGACCGCAAGGCCCTGCCCGAGCCCGATGCCCCCCAGGACCTTGGATACCAGGCGCCTGCGGAGGGCGCCGAGGCCGCCATCGCAAAGATATGGGCCGAGGTGCTGGGCGTGGAGCGCGTCGGGCGGCACAGCAGCTTTTTCGAACTGGGCGGGCACTCGCTGCTGGCGATACAGCTGCTGGAACAGGTCCGCAACCAAGGTTGGGCCGTGGAAGTGCGCACGCTGTTCCACAAGCCCCGGCTGGCCGATTTCGTCCAGGCCCTGCAGCCAGTGGCCGAGGCAGCGGTCTGCGCCGTGCGGGAGGATGCCGGCGGCATGGGCATTCCTGCAGGCTGCCAGCGAATCGAACCCGACATGCTTGCCCTGGTCCGGACAACGCCCTCACAATTGCGCGCCATCGAGGCCGCCGTGCCCGGCGGGGCGGCCAACATCCAGGACATCTACCCGCTGACGCCCTTGCAGCAGGGCATTCTGTTCCACCACCTGCTGCAGTCCCAGGGTGACACCTACATCACCTCCCACACCCTGGCCTTCGACAGCCGCCAACGCCTGGAGCGCTTCGTCGAGAGTTTCGACACCGTGGTTGCGCGCCACGACATCCTGCGCACGGCAGTCTTCTGGGAAGGCCTGGAGACCCCGGTGCAGGTCGTTTGCCGCGAGGCCAGGCTGCAGATCTCCTGGCTCGCGGAGCCAGCCAGCGGCGCGCCCGCGCAGGATCCGGAAGCGAGGCTGGAAGATGCCGCCGAGGGATACCGCATCGATTTGCGCCAGGCGCCCCTGATCCACCTGGTGGCGGCTCATGATGCCGCCCGGCAGCGCTGGCTGCTGCAGATCCTCGCGCACCACATGGTGGACGACAACACCACGCTCAAGCTGGTTGTGGGCGAAATCGCCCTGATCCAGCAGGGGAGGGTGCAGGAACTGCCTGCGCCGCTGCCGTTCAGGCGCTTTGTCGCCCATGCGCAAGCCGGCGTCGGCACGGCTGAACACGAGGCCTTCTTCCGCGCCATGCTGGGCGATGTGCAGGAGCCGACGGCACCTTTCAACCTGCTTGATATCCAGGGCGACGGCTCCCTCGTGGACGAGGCCCGGCAAACGCTGGATGCGGAGCTGGCAGTGCGGCTGCGCCGTCTGGCGCAGCGGCATGGCGTGAGTGCGGCCGCCGTGTTCCACCTCGCCTGGGCCCTGGTCGTTGCCAGGACAAGCGCTCGTGACGATGTCGTGTTCGGCACCGTGCTGTTTGGCCGCATGCAGGCAGGGCAGGGCGTTGCGCGTGCGCTGGGCATGTTCATCAATACCTTGCCATTGCGTGTGCGCCTGGGCCGGCGCAGCGTGGCCGAATGCCTGCGCGACACACAGGACGCACTGACCGACCTGTTGCACCACGAACATGCCAGTCTGCCGCTGGCCCAGGGCTGCAGCGGGCTGCGCGGCGGCGCGCCGCTGTTCACGGCCTTGCTGAACTACCGGCATGCGCAGGCCCATGACGAAGCGGCTGCGCAGACCTGGAACGGCATGGAGATACTGCACAGCCGGGAGCGTACGAACTTCCCCGTGGGCCTTTCGGTGAACGATACGGGTGACGACTTCACCCTGATCGCCCATGTGCTGCGCTCGGTGGGCGCCCAGCGAATTTGCGGCTACATGCACCAGGCCCTTGCCGGCCTGGCGCAGGCGCTTGCCGAGCATCCTGCCCAGCCGATCGCGCAGATACCGCTGCTGCCGCCTGGCGAGACGCAGCAGTTGCTGCAATGGAGCATCAACGGGCAGCGCCATGCCCAGGCCTTGCCCGTGCACCGCGAGTTCGAGCGGCGCGTCAGCGAGCAGCCGCAAGCCGTGGCCCTGGTCCATGACGGAGAAGTGCTCAGCCGCGCCGAGCTGGACTGGCGCGCCAATCGCCTGGCACACCGGCTGATCGGTCTGGGCGTCGGTCCCGAGGTGCGCGTGGGCATTGCCGTGGAGCGCTGCATCGACATGGTGGTGGGCATACTGGCCATCCTCAAGGCCGGCGGCGCCTATGTGCCGCTGGATACCGAGTACCCGCCCGAACGCCTGGCCTACATGGCGCAGGACAGCGGCATAGCGCTTGTGCTGACACAGAGCCATACACGAGGGACCTTGCCGTTTGCGGAGGCATTGCGTGTAGTCGAACTCGACGGCCTGGACCTCTCGGCCGAATCGGCACAGGCGCCGGACGTGAAGTTGCATGGGCACAACCTGGCCTATGTGATCTACACCTCGGGCTCCACGGGAAGACCCAAGGGCGCAGCCAACCGGCATGCGGCCCTGGCCAACTGCATGGCATGGATGCAGGACCACTACGGCCTGGGGCCGGACGACGCGGTACTGCACAAGGCGGCTTTTGGCTTCGACGTTTCCGCTTGGGAAATCTTCTGGCCACTGACAGCCGGCGTGCGCCTGGTCCTGGCAAGGCCCGGCGACCACCGCGATCCCGAGCGCATCGTCGACCTGATACGCAAGCACCAGATCACCACGCTCAATTTCGTGCCCCCCATGCTGCAGGCCTTTCTGGCCCACGAAGGCATTGAGGAGGAAACCCGGCTGCGCTACGTGATCTGTGGCGGCGAGGCCATGCCGGCGGAGACACAGCGCGAGGCCTTGACCCGCTTGCGCGGCGTCAGCCTGCAAAACCTCTACGGTCCCACCGAGGCGGCCATCCACGTGACGCATTGGACCTGCCGCGACGATGGCCGCAGCCAGGTTCCCATAGGCCGTCCCATCAGCGATACCCGGGCCCTGGTGCTGACCCAGGACCTTGCGCTGGCGCCGACGGGCGTGGCCGGCGAGCTGTATCTGGGCGGAGAGGCGCTGGCGGCCGGCTATCTGGGCCGGCCAGGACTGAGCTCGGAGCGCTTTGTGGCCGATCCTTTCGACGGCGCGGGAGGCCGCCTGTACCGCACTGGCGATCTGGTGCGCTGGAACGATGAGGGGCAGCTCGAATATCTGGGCCGCATCGACCATCAGGTCAAGATCCGGGGCTTTCGCATCGAACTGGGCGAGATCGAGGCGCAGTTGCTGGCTCAGCCCGAAGTCAGGGAGTCGGTGGTGGTGGCACGGCGCGGGCCCGCCGGCATGCAACTGGCCGGCTATGTCTCCCTGCACGATGCAGTGGCCTGCAATGCGGCAGAACTGCGCATGCGCCTGGGCCGAATCCTGCCCGACTACATGGTGCCCGGCACTCTCACGGTGCTCGAAAGCCTGCCCTTGACGGCCAACGGCAAGGTGGACCGCAAGGCCTTGCCCGAGTCCGAACTGACCGGTGCGCAGGTCTACGAAGCGCCGCAAGGTGAGGTGGAGCAGATGCTGGCACGCATCTGGGCCGAGGTGTTGGGCGTGGAGCGCGTGGGCCGGCAAGATCATTTCTTTGAGCTGGGCGGGCACTCCTTGCTGGCGCTGAAACTGCTGGAGCGGCTGCGCGCCCAGGGCTGGGCGACACAGGTGCGCACGTTGTTCCAGCACCCAGGGCTTGCGGATCTTGCGCAGGCACTGCGCGAGGACCAGGAACAGCAGGAACCGGCGCTGAACATCCCACCCAACGGCATTCCCGAAGACTGCACGGCAATCACCCCCGCCATGCTGACCCTGGTGGCGCTGGACGCGCAGGAGATTGCACGGATCGTCGCAGCCGTGCCCGGTGGTGCAGCCAACATCCAGGACATCTACCCGCTGGCACCGCTGCAGGAAGGCATTCTTTTCCACCACATGCTGCACCAGCAAGGCGATGCCTATGCCACGCCCAACCTGCTGAGCTTCGATACGCGCGAGCGGCTGGAAGGCTTCGTGGACAGCCTCAACCAGGTGATCGCAAGGCACGACATCCTGCGCACGGCCGTGCTCTGGGAGGGATTGGCCGAGCCCGTGCAGGTGGTCTGGCGCAAGGCGCAGGTCCAGGCCGAGTGGCTGGAGGTGCAGGCTGGCGCCGATGCGGCGGCGCAAGTGTACGAGCGGCTGGATCCGCGCGTGCAGCGCATCGAAGTGCGCAAGGCACCGATGATCCGCGCCGTGGCGGCGCAGGATGCGCCCCAGGGCCGCTGGCTGCTGCAGCTGCTGACGCACCATCTGGTGCTGGACCACACGACGCTGGAGCGCATCGTCGAGGAGATTGGTCTGATCCGCCAGGGGCGCGAGCATGCGCTGCCCCGGCCGCTGCCGTTCAGGCGCTTCGTGGCCCAGGCACGGCTGGGGGTGAGCGCCAGGGAGCACGAAGAGTTCTTTCGCGCCATGCTGGGCGATGTGGATGAGCCCACGGCGCCGTTCGGCCTGTTGGACGTGCAGGGTGACGGCAGCGGGGTGCAGGAGGCGCGCCATGTGCTGGATGCGGGGCTGGCACGCGCCGTGCGCCTTGCGGCGCAGCGCCAGGGCGTGAGCGCGGCCAGCCTGTTCCATCTGGCCTGGTCGCTGGTGCTGGGCCGGACCACGGGCAGGGACGACGTGGTGTTCGGCACGGTGCTGTTCGGGCGCATGCAGGGTGGCGAGGGGGTGGAGCGTGCGCTGGGCATGTTCATCAACACCTTGCCGCTACGCATACGGCTGGGAGAGCGCAGCGTGCAGGAGTGCCTGCGCCAGACACATGAGGGTTTGTCGGGGCTGATGCACCATGAGCACGCGACGCTGTCGCTGGCGCAGCGCTGCAGTGCGCTGGAGGGAGGCACGCCGCTGTTCTCCACCCTGCTCAACTACCGCTACAGCGCGGCGCAGGACGTGGACACCGCCGCCAGAACCTGGGAAGGCCTCACGGTCCTGGGTGGCGAGGAACGCACCAACTACCCGGTGACGGTATCGATCGACGATCTGGGCGAGGGCTTCGGCATCGTGATGCAGGCCAGCGAGTCCATTGGTGCCCAGCGGCTGTGCGTCTATATGGACGCGGCTATCGAAAGCATCGTTGGGGCGCTGGAGCAGAATGCGCAGGCCGTTCTGGGCCGGCTGGACGTACTGGGCGTCGCGCAAACGCAGCAGTTGCTGGGCAGCGGCCAGGCATCAGGGCATTTCCCCGCCAGCCATCCCCTGCACTGCCGCATCGAGCAGCATGCGCGCCGGCAGGCCCATGCGCCCGCTCTGGGTTGCGGAGCACAAAGCCTCAGCTATGGCGAACTCAACGCCCAGGCCAACCGCCTGGCCCATCGCCTGATCGTCCTGGGCGTGCGCCCCGAGTCGCGCGTGGGCATTGCCATGTCGCGCTCGGTGGAGATGGTGGTCGGCCTGCTGGCCATCCTCAAGGCCGGTGGCGCCTATGTGCCGCTGGATCCGGACTATCCGGCCGACCGGCTGGCGCACATGGTGGAGGACAGCGGCATTGCCCTGGTGCTGACGCAGGCTGCAGTGCGTACGCGCATTCCGGGCGCAGACCACTTGCAGATTCTGGAGGTCGATACGCTGGACCTGTCGGCCGAATCGGATGCCGATCCGCAGGTGCAGGTCTCGGCCGACAGCCTGGCCTATGTGATCTACACCTCGGGCTCCACGGGCCGCCCCAAGGGCGCGCAACTGAGCCACCGCAACGTGGCGCGGCTGCTCGCTGCCACCGATGCCTGGTTCGGCTTCGGCCCCGACGACGTCTGGACGCTGTTCCACTCCTACGCCTTCGACTTCTCGGTCTGGGAGATCTTTGGTGCGCTGTGCACGGGTGGCCGGCTCGTGGTGGTGCCGTACTGGGTCAGCCGCTCGCCCCAGGACTTCCTGGCGCTGTTGCGTGCCGAGCGCGTCACGGTGCTCAACCAGACGCCTTCGGCGTTTGGCCAACTGGTCCATGCGGTGGAGCAGGATGAGGAGGGCGGCTCCGGCCTGTCGCTGCGCCATGTGGTCTTTGGCGGCGAGGCGCTGGAGCCCGAGAGCCTGAGGCCTTGGTTCGATCGCTTCGGGGACGAAAGCCCCCGACTCATCAACATGTACGGAATCACCGAGACCACGGTGCATGTGACGTACCGGGAGATCACCAGGGCTGACCTTCAAGGCGGACGCAGCCCCGTGGGAGTGGCCATTCCCGACCTGGGCCTGTATGTGCTCGATGGCGGCCTGGACCTGCTGCCGCAGGGCGTGGCCGGAGAGTTGTTCGTGGCGGGCGAAGGGCTGGCACGCGGCTACCTGAACCGTGCCGGGCTGAGCGCAGAGCGCTTCATTGCCAACCCGTTCAGCGAGGCAGGCGAGCGCCTGTACCGCACCGGCGACCTGGTGCGCTGGAACGCACAGGGCGAGCTCGAATACCTGGGCCGGGCCGACCAGCAGGTCAAGATCCGGGGCTTCCGCATCGAGCTGGGCGAAGTGCAGGCCCAGCTGCTGGCGCAGCCGGAGGTGCGTGAGGCCGTCGTGCTGGCCAGCCAGGGGCCGGGCGGGGCGCGCCTGGTGGCCTATGTCTCGCTGAACGAGGAAGTCGAAGACGGGCTGCTCAAGGAGCGCCTGGGCCAGGTACTGCCCGACTACATGGTGCCTTCGGCCATCGTGGTGCTGGATGCCCTGCCGCTGACGGCCAATGGCAAGGTGGACCGCAAGGCGCTGCCCGAGCCGGAGACGGCGGGGGCACAGGAATACGAGGCGCCGCAGGGCGAGGTGGAGCAGATGCTGGCAGGCATCTGGGCCGAAGTGCTGGGCGTGGAGCGCGTGGGACGCAACGACAGCTTTTTCGAACTGGGTGGTCATTCGTTGCTGGCCCTGAAGCTGCTCGAACGCATGCGCGCCAGGGGGCTGGCGGCCCAGGTGCGCAGCCTGTTCCTTCAGCCCAGGCTGACCGACTTTGCGCAGGCCCTTGGTGGCGAACAGGCCGATGCTCGACCCGAGGTGCAGGTGCCGCCCAACGGCATTCCCGAAGACTGCACGGCCATCACCCCGGCCATGCTGACCCTGGTGGCGCTGGACGCCCAGGAGATTGCACGGATCGCCGCAGCCGTGCCCGGTGGTGCAGCCAACATCCAGGACATCTACCCGCTGGCACCGCTGCAGGAAGGCATTCTTTTCCACCACATGCTGCACCAGCAGGGCGATGCCTACGCCACGCCCAACCTGCTGAGCTTCGATACGCGCGAGCGGCTGCAAGGCTTTGTGGACAGCCTCAACCAGGTGATCGCAAGGCACGACATCCTGCGCACGGCTGTGCTCTGGGAGGGATTGGCCGAGCCCGTGCAGGTGGTCTGGCGCAAGGCGCAGGTGGTTGCTGAATGGGTGGAGGTGCAGGCTGGCGCCGATGCGGCGGCGCAGTTGCACGAGCGGCTGGACCCGCGCGTGCAGCGCATCGAAGTGCGCAAGGCACCGATGATCCGCGCCGTGGCGGCGCAGGATGCGCCGCAGGGCCGCTGGCTGCTGCAGCTGCTGACCCACCATCTGGTGCTGGACCACACGACGCTGGAGCGCATCGTCGAGGAGATTGGTCTGATCCGTCAGGGGCGCGAGCATGCGCTGCCCCAGCCGCTGCCGTTCAGGCGCTTCGTGGCGCAGGCACGGCTGGGGGTGAGCGCCAGGGAGCACGAAGAGTTCTTTCGCGCCATGCTGGGCGATGTGGATGAGCCCACGGCGCCTTTCGGCCTGCTGGACGTGCAGGGTGACGGCAGCGGGGTGCAGGAGGCGCGCCATGTGCTGGATGCGGGGCTGGCACGCGCCGTGCGCCTTGCGGCGCAGCGCCAGGGCGTGAGCGCGGCCAGCCTGTTCCATCTGGCCTGGTCGCTGGTGCTGGGCCGGACCACGGGCAGGGACGACGTGGTGTTCGGCACGGTGCTGTTCGGGCGCATGCAGGGCGGTGAAGGGGTGGAGCGTGCGCTGGGCATGTTCATCAACACCTTGCCGCTGCGCGTACGGCTGGGAGAGCGCAGCGTGCAGGAGTGCCTGCGCCAGACGCATGAGGGGTTGTCGGGGCTGATGCACCATGAGCACGCGACGCTGTCGCTGGCGCAGCGCTGCAGTGCGCTGGAGGGAGGCACGCCGCTGTTCTCCACTCTGCTCAACTACCGTTATCTGGTTCAGGATGACGGGACTTCCAGCGCATGGGAAGGCCTCACGGCACTGGGTGGACAGGAGCGCACCAACTACCCGGTAACGGTATCGATCGATGATCTGGGCGAGGGCTTCGGCATCGTGATGCAGGCCAGCGAGTCCATTGGTTCCCAGCGGCTGTGCAGCTACATGGGGGCCGCCATCCAGGCGGTCGTCGGGGCGCTGGAGCGGGCTCCACACAGCAATGCAGGGGCGCTGCAGATTCTGGGTGAGACGGAGCGGACGGCGCTTGAGCGCTGCGGCAGCAGGCAGCCATGCCTTGCGCATGCCGTGCCGCTGCAGCACGCGATCGAAGAACAGGCGCGTGTGCGGCCTGGGGCGAAGGCCCTGGTATTCGAAGCACAAAGCCTCAGCTACGGCGAACTCAACGCCCAGGCCAACCGCCTGGCCCACCGCCTGATCGCCCTGGGCGTGCGCCCCGAGTCGCGCGTGGGCATTGCCATGTCGCGCTCGGTGGAGATGGTGGTCGGCCTGCTGGCCATCCTCAAGGCCGGTGGCGCCTATGTGCCGCTGGACCCGGACTACCCGGCCGACCGGCTGGCGCACATGGTGGAGGACAGCGGCATTGCCCTGGTGCTGACGCAGGCTGCAGTGCGTACGCGCATTCCGGGCGCAGACCGCTTGCAGATTCTGGAGGTCGATACGCTGGACCTGTCGGCCGAATCGGATGCCGATCCGCAGGTGCAGGTCTCGGCCGACAGCCTGGCCTACGTGATCTACACCTCGGGCTCCACGGGCCGCCCCAAGGGCGCGCAGCTGAGCCACCGCAACGTGGCACGGTTGCTCGCTGCCACCGAGGCCTGGTTCGGCTTTGGGCCTGACGATGTCTGGACCCTGTTCCACTCCTACGCCTTCGACTTCTCGGTCTGGGAGATCTTTGGTGCGCTGTGCACGGGTGGCCGGCTCGTGGTGGTGCCGTACTGGGTCAGCCGCTCGCCCCAGGACTTCCTGGCCTTGCTGCGTGCGGAACGCGTCACGGTTCTCAATCAAACGCCTTCGGCGTTTGGCCAACTGGTCCATGCGGTGGAGCAGGATGAGGAGGGCGGCTCCGGCCTGTCGCTGCGCCATGTGGTCTTTGGCGGCGAGGCGCTGGAGCCCGAGAGCCTGAGGCCTTGGTTCGATCGCTTCGGGGACGAAAGCCCCCGACTCATCAACATGTACGGCATCACCGAGACCACGGTGCATGTGACGTACCGGGAGATCACCAAGACAGATTTGGATGGTGGCCGCAGTCCCGTGGGAACTGCCATTCCGGACCTGGGCCTGTACGTGCTGGACGGCAGTCTGAACCTGCTGCCGCAAGGCGTGGCGGGCGAGCTGTTCGTTGCGGGCGCGGGCCTGGCGCGTGGCTACCTGAACCGGCAAGGCCTGAGCGCGGAGCGCTTCATCGCCAACCCCTTCACGGACGATGGCAGCAGGCTGTACCGCACGGGCGACCTGGTGCGCTGGAACGCGCAGGGCGAGCTCGAATACCTGGGCCGGGTCGATCAGCAGGTCAAGATCCGGGGCTTCCGCATCGAGCTGGGCGAAGTGCAGGCCCAGCTGCTGGCGCAGCCGGAGGTGCGTGAGGCCGTCGTGCTGGCCAGCCAGGGGCCGGGCGGGGCGCGCCTGGTGGCCTATGTCTCGCTGAACGAGGAAGTCGAAGATGGGCTGCTCAAGGAGCGGCTGGGTCAGGGGCTGCCTGACTACATGGTGCCTTCGGCCATCGTGGTACTCGATGCCCTGCCGTTGACGGCCAATGGCAAGGTGGACCGCAAGGCCTTGCCCGAGCCCGAACTGGCGGGTGCACAGGTCTATGAAGCGCCGCAGGGCGAGGTGGAGCAGATGCTGGCAGGCATCTGGGCCGAGGTGCTGGGCGTGGAGCGCGTGGGCCGCAGCGACAACTTCTTCATGCTGGGCGGCGATTCCATCCTGAGCCTGCAGATCGTGAGCCGGACGTACCGTGCTGGCTGGCGCATCACGCCCCGGCAATTGTTTGAGCGACAGACGGTGGCCGAACTTGCGGCCGTGGCAGAACGTGCGGACCAGGGTGCGGCGGTGGCCGTGGCCACATCGGCCGGGCAGCGTGGCCGTCTGGTGGACTTTTTCGATGCACAGGTCCTGGCGGGCCTGCCGTTCGCCCAGGACGATGTGGAGGATGTCTATCCGCTCACCCCGACGCAGGAAGGCATGTTCTTCCATGCCATGGAGGCGCCGGGAACCGGGCTGTATGTCAACCAGCTCGGGGTGGACCTGTCCGGGGTCGATGCCGAGCGCCTGGCCCGCGCCTGGTCGGCCATGGTGCAGCGTCACGCCATGCTGCGCACAGCCTTTGTCTGGCAGGCTGGCATCCAGCGACCGCTGCAGGTGGTGCTGCGCCAGGCAACGGCAAAGTTCGTGCAGCATGACTGGCGTGGGCTTGATGATGCGGTCGAGCGCGCGGACCGCCTGGGCAGGGAGGAGTTGCGCAGGGAGACCGACTGGCTGGCTCCGCCGCTGGTCCGCATCCACCTGATCCGCATCTCGGACACGGGTTACCGGCTGCTGTGGACCCAGCACCACATCCTCTCGGACGGCTGGAGCGATTCGCGGCTCTGGGGTGAATGGCTGCAGAGCTATGCGGGCGAGCAACTGCCCGCACAGCCTCCCGCCTACGGGGACTTCCTGCGCTGGCTGCAGCGGCAGGATGCCGAGGCTGCCAAGGCCTTCTGGCAAGGGGAGCTGGCCGGGCTCGAGGGGCCGGTTCTGCTGGCCGACCCCCAGCAGCGCACCGGCAACGACGGCTATGCCAAGCTTTTCACGCGGCTGGATGCGCAGCGGACAGCCGCCCTCGTGCGCCTGGCCCAGCGCGAGCGCGTGACCATGAACACCCTGGTGCAGGCCGTTTGGTCGCTGGTGTTGCAGCGGCAGGCCGGCAGCCGGCAGGTCGTCTTCGGCGCCACGGTGGCCGGCAGGCCTGCAAGCCTGGAGGGCGCCGAGCAGATGCTGGGCCTGTTCATCAACACCATTCCGATCGCCGTATCGGTGCGCGCAGGCGTATCCATCGGTGAATATCTGCGCGCGGTTCAGTCCGGCAATTTGCGAGCCCGGGAGTTCGAGCATTCGGCACTGGCCGACATACAGCGCTGGGCAGGATCCGCAGGTCGGCCCTTGTTCGACAGCATCATCGTTTTCGAGAACCATCCGATGGACCAGACCATGAAGCGCCTGGACCAGTTCGGGCTGGAATTCGGTGCCGTGGCCGGCAGCGGCCTGACCGGCTACGCCATGGATTTGCAGGTCACCGTGGGTGAGGTGCTGGAAATCGAATACTGCTACGCGCGCCAGTCCTTCGACGAGGCCCGTGTGGCGGACATGCGGCAGCTGGTCGAGCATTTGCTGCACCAACTGTTGGTTCTGGATGCGGACCAGCCCCTGGGGCAGATGGGGTGGCTGGGCGCTTCGCAGCATGCCGGCATGCTGGCACTGGGCCGCTTCGAACCGCTGGCTCCCCAGGGACCGCGCAGCACGGTGCATGCGCTGATCGCGCAGCAGGCGAGCGCGCGGCCCGAGGCCATCGCCTTGCGGATGGGCGATGCGCACATGAGCTATGCACAGCTCGACGCACAGGCCAATCGCCTGGCACGCCATCTGGTGGAGCTGGGTGTGGGACCCGACAAGGTGGTCGGGGTGGCGCTGGAGCGCTCCATGGACATGGTGGTTGCCTTGCTGGCCGTGCTCAAGGCGGGTGGTGCCTATGTGCCGCTCGATATCGCCTATCCCTCCGACCGGCTGGCCTTCATGCTCCAGGACAGTGAGGCCATGCTTCTGATCAGCCAGAGCAGCGTGCTGCCCCGGCTGGCCGCGCTACAAGTGCCGACACTGCGCATGGAAGACGTGCCCAATGGCCAGCTGGAGGCGCACGGCTTGGCGCCGCGCTGCGACGCCGATCATCTGGCCTACGTGATCTATACGTCAGGCTCCACCGGGCTTCCCAAGGGCGTGGCAGTGTCCCACGGCCCGTTGGCCATGCACTGCCTGGCCACGGCGCAAATCTATGGGATGACGCCCGCATCTTGCGAGCTGCACTTCATGTCCTTCTCGTTCGACGGTGCCCATGAGCGCTGGCTGACGCCCCTGTGCGTGGGAGCCAGCCTGGTGCTGAGGGACGGCGAACTCTGGACGGCCGAGCAGTCCTATCAGGCGCTGCAACGCCATGGCGTGACCACGGCGGCCTTCCCGCCTGCCTACCTTGGCGAGATCGCCGATTGGGCCGCGCCGCGCGACGATGTTCCCGAGGTGGAACTCTATGTCTTTGGCGGAGAGGCCATGCCCAAGGCAGCCTACGACAAGGTGTCCACCCATCTGCGGCCGCGCTGGCTGATCAACGGCTATGGACCCACGGAAACGGTGGTGACGCCGTTGATCTGGCGCACCGGCGGCGATCAACGCTTCGAGTGCGCCTATGCACCCATAGGCAGGCCCGTGGGCGAACGTTCCGTCTACGTGCTGGACGAGGACATGCAGCTGTTGCCGGCCGGCAGGGTGGGCGAGCTGTATATCGGAGGCTACGGTCTGGCGCGCGGCTATCTCGGGCGCAGTGCACTGACCGCCGAGCGGTTCATCGCCAATCCGTTCGATGCGCAGGGCGGGCGCCTGTACCGGACCGGCGACCTGGTGCGCTGGATGGATGACGGCAATATCGAGTACATAGGCCGTGCCGACCATCAGGTCAAGATCCGGGGCTTCCGCATCGAACTCGGCGAGGTGGAGAAGGCCGTGCGCGCGCTGGCCGGCGTTGCCGATGCCGCCGTGGTTGTGCAGGAGGCTGCCTCTGGCCGTCAACTGGTGGCCTATCTGGTGCTGGACGGCCTGGCAGCGGACAACCGTGCAGGTCAGCGCATGCGCCAGCAGCTTTCCGAGCGCCTGCCGGACTACATGGTGCCGGCGCATTGCGTGCCGCTGCCCGCCCTGCCTCGTCTTGTCAGCGGCAAGCTGGACCGCCATGCACTGCCCCTGCCCGAGGCCAAGGGTGCGAGAGCTTTCGTGCCGCCCTCGACGGACGAGGCCCGTGCGCTGGCCAAGGTATGGCAGGAGGTGCTGGGCGTGGACCGGGTGGGCGAGACCGACAACTTCTTCGAACTGGGCGGAGATTCGCTGCTCAGCCTGAAGATGCACGCCAAGGTGCGCAAGCTCGGCAACCGGCGGCTGGATTTCAAGCTGCGCGATCTGTTGCAACGGCCCACGATCGCCGGCCTGCTGGGTCTGGGCGCCGAACAGGAGACACGCGCTGCAGGCCTGATCGCTCTCAATGCCGTATGCGAGGGGGTGCCACCGCTTTTCTGCATCCATGCGGGCTTTGGAACCATCTTCGACTACCAGCCGCTGGCCAGGGCGCTCAACGGCGTGCGGACCGTGTATGCGATCGCCTGCCGCAGTCTGTCTGCGCCAGACCACCTGGACCATTCGCTGGAACAGATGGCCGATGACTACTGCCGCATGGTCCGCGCCGTTCAGCCCAGCGGGCCCTACCACCTGCTGGGATGGTCATTGGGCGGCAGCCTTGTGGCCTTGATGGCATCCCGGCTGGAGGCCCAGGCCCAGACGCTGGGACTGCTGGGACTGGTCGATCCCTTCGTTCCCGAGGCCGGGCAGACCTCGTCCGATGACTGGTGGCCGGATTTCCTGGCCTTTGTGAGCCACCTGCTTCCCCACGCAGATATCGATGATGTGGCCGAGGTCCGCACCGTCCCCCAGCCCAGCGCCGACCTTCTGGCGGGGCCTCTGGGACGTGCTGCGGCCCGCGCGGGAGCGAATCTGGCCGAAGGCAGCGTGCCTATGGAGGGGGCCGATCTGGCCCAGACCTTCATGACGGCGCTGCATCTGAAGCACCTGTCATTGCAGACCGAGAGGCTCAGGCCAGTGGCTGGCATGGCTCAGCTGTGGTGGAGCGAGGGCCGGAACGTCAGCGACCGCACCAGGTTGCGACAGCAGCTGCGGCAGGATGATGTGCAGGGTACGGAAATCGATGCCGACCATTTCTCCATGCTGCGGGATGCCGGCCTGCTTGCGCAATTGTTCGAGCTGCTGGCCTGCGAGTTCGAGCCAGGATGATCCGCGCCGCCCCTTGGCCTTGCTGTTGCCGCGCCAAGGGGGCTGCGGGGCCGCAGTGCCTGCTTGATCCGGTCGTTGCCCCGTTACAGATTGTCTCCGTTTTTGGCGCGCGTACGTCTTACAGGCCAGGATGTGTTGGTTCAGGCACCAGGCTGAATGCGCATCTGGTTGGTAATCAATCTTGTTCAATGAATCTGAAGCCCGTCAATCATGTGTCCTATGCCTCGTCAACATCTGCTGAGCATTGCTCTGGCCGCCGCCTTCGGCTCGGCCTCGCTTTGGTCTCCTCTTGCTGCTGCCCAATCGCCCGGGCAGAGTGCTGCCCAGGTCTTTGAAATCAACATCCCGGCGCAGTCGCTCGCCTCCGCGCTCAATGAGCTGTCGCGTCAGACCGGAGCCCAGATGTTCGCTGCCGGCGATCTCGTGACAGGGGTCCAGTCGCGGGCGGTGTCCGGCAAACTGAGTTCGGAGCAGGCCTTGCGTGAGATGCTTGCAGGGACTTCGCTGGAGGCCACGAAGACCGCAAACGGCGGTTTTGCGGTGCGTCGTTCCGCGGGCACGCCAAGTTCTGCATTCACCTTGCCCACGGTGACGGTCACGGACAGCGAAGCCGCAAGCGGCCCGCTCAAGGGCTATGCCGCCAAGCGCAGTGCAACCGGTACCAAGACCGATACGCCGACTCTGGAAACGCCGCAATCCATCACCATCATCGGCGCCTCGGAAATAGAAACACTCAAATACCAGAGCCTGCAGGATGCGCTGGGATATGCCGCAGGCGTCAACCGTGCCGAGGGTCTGGACAGAACCACGGACAGCCTGTTTCTTCGAGGATTCCGCACGGACGGAATTTATCGGGATGGCACGCTGTACACGGTAAATATCTATAACGGAAGACAGGAGCCGTACGGACTGGAGCGCATTGAACTGCTCAAGGGCGCGTCCTCGGTACTTTATGGATCGGTCGCTCCTGGCGGGGTGATCAATACGGTCAGCAAGCGGCCCACGGCTGAAACTATTCGTGAACTGAATGTGGAAATTGGCAGTTTCAACCACAAACAGGTTTCAGGTGACTTTTCAGGATCGCTGGACAAGACTGGAGAGCTGACCTATAGAATAACGGCCCTGCAGCGTGATAGCAATACGTTCATAGACCATACCCCGGATGATAGAACGTACATTGCCCCCTCCCTGAAGTGGCAGCCCAATGCGGCAACCTCGCTGACCTTGCTCATGGAGTATCAGAAAGACCGCACTGCCTACGTCAACGGCCTGCCGGGACCGGGAACGGTGCTGCCCAATCCCAATGGCAGGATTCCTCCGGAAAGATTCACGGGCGAGCCAGGCTTCGACAAGTACGGGCTGGAGCGATACTCCATTGGCTACCTGCTGGAGCATGCATTCTCGGAACGCCTGAAACTCAGGAGCAGCATGCGTTACTTCGATGCGAATGTGACCTACCGGAGTGCAGCGGGATGGGGACTGAGCAGCGACCAGAGATCGCTTGTGGGACGCGCAGCACAGACGCGCTGGGACAGGTCTTCTGCCTTCGTGATGGACAACTCCCTGGAGTACAAGTTGGACCAGGGCAACGTCCGGCACACGATATTGGCTGGCTTCGACTACACGTTGCCAAAGCATGAGTCTGAGCGCTACAGGCAGTCATTGCCGAATCTCGATGTTTTCAATCCGATATATGGAGGGCCTTTCGGGCCCATCAGCCGGGTTGATGGCTCATGGAAATCGGATATGAAACGTCTGGGTGTTTATGCTCAGGATCAGATAAAGATATCCAATAAATGGGTGTTTCTGGTCGGCGGGCGATATGACTCCGTTCGCTACAACGAAAGCAGTTTCTTCACGGGTGAGTCCATTGCAGACAATGAGAAAACCACAGCATTTACCGGGCGCCTTGGCCTGGTTTATCTGGCAGAAAACAATGTCGCTCCCTTTGTGAGCTTCAGCCAATCGTTCGAGCCCACAGCGGGTCGGGACCGCCTTGGCAGCCGCTACAAGCCCACCAAGGGCGAGCAGGTTGAAGCGGGTGTCAGATACCAGCCCCGTGAAATGAATGCTACGTTCTCTGCCGCGGTATATCAACTGACCAGAAACAATTTGCTGGTAGCCGATCCCCAGGATCCCACCGGAAGTTTCGGCATCCAGGCCGGAGAAGTTCGCTCGCGCGGCTTTGAGCTGGAGGCGCGGGGATCTGTGGGACGCAATGCCAACATCATTGCCGCCTATGCCTATACGGATGCGCGCACGACTGAGGCCAGCCCGCTGCAGCCAGGCGAGGTCGGCAAGAGGCTGGTCAATGTGCCCTACAACCAGTTGTCGCTTTGGGGTGACTACAGCTTTGGTGACTTCGGCCTGCCGCAGCTCAAGGTCGGACTTGGTGCACGCTACATAGGCCGCACCCGTGGCATGGCGCACAGCGTTCCCGTGTCGGTTCCCGCGTTCACCGTCTTTGATGCCATGGTCAGCTACACCACAGGCCCGTGGCGCCTGGCCTTGAATCTGACCAACTTGACGGACAAGACCTATGTCTCCGGTTGCACCTACGGCTGCTTCTACGGCGAGCCCCGCAAGGTGATCGGCACGGCCACCTATCGCTGGTAAGCGGGCATGGGCCATGGGCCACGGCTGGAGCGATCCGGCCGTGGCCTTTTCTTTGTCGGGGAACCGAAGGCGTCGTTCAGAGCGCCTGCAACTGCACGCCGCCACCGGCCTGCGGGCGCACCCTCAGCGGCAGGATGGACGGCAGCACGGCCAGCAGGCCGGCCGAGTCATTGGCGCGAAAGCGCCCGGTCAGGCGCAGCGCGGCCACGCGCGCATCGGCGGCTTCTATGGGCTGGGTGCGGTAGGCGTTGACCGTGGCCAGGGCCTCGGCCAGCGGGGTGTTCTCGAAGACCAGCCAGCCCTCGCGCCAGGCGGACAGCGTGGCGGCATCGGCCTGGCGCACGGCCTCGGCCTGGCCGTTGCGGATGTCCACGATCTGGCCGGGCAGCAGGTCCAGCGTTGCCGCCGCCGGGCCCGTCGCATCCTGCGCATCCCTGCCCAGCACCCGGACCCTGACATGGCCATGCTCCACGCCCACGGTGACGGGGCCACCGCGGTCGCGCACGGTGAAGACCGTGCCCACGACCTCAATGCGCGCCTCGCGCGTGATGACCTCGAAGGGCCGGTCGGGATCGGGGGCCACGTCGAATCGCACTTCGCCCCGGGCCATCGACACGCTGCGGCGCTGGCGGTAGAGCGTCACGGCAATGGCGCTCTGGGGCGCCAGTTCCACCAGGCTGGCCTGCAGCGGCAGCTTGCCGTCGGCCAGAGTGATCTTGAGGATTTGCGAGTTGCGCGTGGCGTAGGCCGAGGTGTGTATGGGCTGCTGCCAGTACCAGTAGGCGCCCCGGCCCGCCAGCGCGCCTGTGCCCAGCAGCCCGGCGAAGGACAGCAGCAGCTTGCGGCGCCGGACAGCCTGGGTGGAGCGCGAGGCCCGGTCGGCCAGCAGGGCGGTTTCCTGGAACTGCTCGCGCAGGCCGCCGGACATGCCGCCCAGCAGGTTCCAGCGCAGGTGCGCCTCGCGTGCGGCGGCATCGTGCCGGGCTGATTTCCCGCGCCATTCGCCCAGGGTCAGGCGGGCCTGGTCGGCCACCGGGTCGGGAGCGATTTCGCTTTGAACGATCAGCGTCAGCGCATGCTCGACCATGCGCTCGCTAGGTGCACTTGCCATGGAAAGGGGGAGTCAGGATGCGTCGTCGGTCAGTGTACTGTTGTCGAAATCCATGGCGCTGCCCAGCGCATGGTCCTCGATCAGTTCGGAGCGCAGCTGGGCCAGCACGCGCGAGCAGTCCAGCGTGGCACGCACCATGTGCTTGGCGACGGCCATTTCGGTGATGTTGAGCTGATCGGCGATTTCCGCGCGCGTGTAGCCATGGGCGCGAAAGAGGATGAAGACTTCGCGCCGGCGAGGCGGCAGGCCTTCCAGCGCCTGGACGACGCGGTTCAGGATCTGGCGCTGGGCGGCCAGGGTTTCGCTGGAGGGCGCACTGTGCTGCACCACCATTTGCTGGCGCGTCCATTCCTGGGCGGTCTTGCGCTTGCGCGCGTCGTCGATGCACAGATTGCGTGCCACGCGAAACAGCAGGGCGCGTGGGGATTCGATGCCGGCGTCGGGCAGGGTTTCGGCCTTCTTGCCGCTGCGCAGGCCCAGGGCGTGCACATAGACCCGCTCGAAGCTCGATTGCGCGATGTCGGCCGCATAGTGCGGATCTCGGAGATCGCGCGTGAGCTGGCGGCGCAGATCGCCATAGTGAGCCACGAGTTCCTGGATCAGGTCACGCATCCGGATACCTGCCTTTCCGCAAGGGCGATGGGTTGGAACCCCTGGGTCCGTACAGAGAAGGGCCTACCGGATGCTGCAACCCCGGCCAGGGCCGGGGCGGTGCAGCAGCGGGTATGGGATTCAGCGGCGCAGGTGATTCAAATTCAAATGCAAATGGTTTGCATTCAAATTATGGCATGGGAGATCCCTGCGCCATCATGCCCTGTGCGATCTTTCAATCCTGCAGCGCCAGCTGTTCTGTGCGCGCAACATCGGGTCTTTGGGCTTGCGCTGCCAGCAGGGCTTCACCGATTTCGCCGGTGCGCACCGAAGTGACGGACAGCAGGGTGTCGCTGAGGCCGTGGGAGCCCTCGCAGGCGCCCTGCAGGAAGATGGCGGGGCGAAAGTCCGGCGTGGTGTGCACCTGGTAGTCGCGGCTCACGGAGAAGTCGCCCAGGTAGGGGGCCAGCGGGTCCAGCAGGGTCTTGTGGTGCTCGCGCGCATAGCCGGTGGCCAGCACAACCACGTCGTAGCGCGATGCATGGTCGATGCCGCTGTTGAGATCGCGCAGGCCCAGGTGGATGCCGTCGCTGGCGGCGCGCACTTCCTGCACCTCGTGGCGGCGCAGGAAGCGGTGGCGCGTATCGCCGACGACCTTCTGTTCATAGAACACCTTGAAGATGCTCTCGATCAGCTCCAGGTCGGGACAGGCGTAGTTGGTGTGCCAGAACTCGCGCAGCAGGGCGCCGCGCTCGTCATGCGGGCGGCTGTAGACATGGTCCACGAAGTCGGCGTTGAAGATTTCGTTGACGAAGGGGCTGTCGTCCGAGGGGCGGATGGAGCGGGCGCGCATGACCAGGTCGATCTCGGCCGTGGCGTAGCGGCCGTGCAGGTCCATGAAGATTTCGGCGGCGCTCTGGCCCGCGCCCACGACGGCGATGCGCAGCGGCCTGGCATGCTCGGCAATGCTGCGCAGGTAGGCGCTGGAGTGGAAGACGCGCGCATCGCCGCGCAGGGGCTTGAACTGCTCGGGAATGCTGGGCGTGCCGCCGATGCTCATGACCAGGTTCTGGCCCACGCGCTCATGCACGTTGCCGGCCGCATCGCGCGAGCGCACGCGCAGCAGCTCCACCTTGCCGTCGCGTTTTTCAGGCAGCACCTCGATGACTTCCTGGCCGTAGACGCAGCGGTCCTCGAACTTGGAGGCGGCCCAGGCCAGGTAGTCGTTGAACTCGTGGCGGCTGGGAAAGAAGGTCTTGAGGTTGATGAAGTCCTGCAGCCGGCCCTTCTCGTGCAGGTAGTTGATGAAGGTGAAGCGGCTGGTGGGGTTGCGCAGCGTGGCCAGGTCCTTGAGGAAGGACACCTGCATGTGGGCCTGCTCCAGCAGCATGTCCCGGTGCCAGGCGAAGCGCGGCTGCTTTTCGATGAAGACGGGGTGCATGGCCCGCGCGGCGGTTTCGCGCTCCTTGAGGGCGATGGCCAGGGCAATGTTGGAGGGGCCGAAGCCGATGCCGATCAGCGGGTGGGTTTGCATGGAAGGTCCTTTCATTGGGTCGATGCGTCCAGTGCGTCCGGCGCGGCTGCGTCGGTCTGCGGTATCCACAAGGCGTCTGCGAAAAAGCGTTCCCTGAGAAGGACTCCCAGCACGGCGCGCTTGTGCGGGAAGTCGAATTCCTTGACCAGCGCATAGCCGCAGCGCGGCAGGCTTTTGCGCATCTTGCGGTTGTCGGCGCGCGGCTCCACGACGATGCGCTGCGTGCGGCAGTCGTCCAGAAAGAGGTAGTGCGACAGCGAGGGCAGCCAGGCCGTCAGGTAGGGCTGGCCACGAAACCGCGCCTCCCCCACCAGCGCATGCCAGCCCCGGTCATGGTCGCCCGCGTCATAGAAGGGGGCAATGCGGTCTTCCTTGGCCCAGTAGGCCTCGAAGTAGCCGAAGGGCTCGGCGTCGAAGCAGCCGATGAGGCCGAGCGCATGCGGGTCGCCGGCCATGCGCTGCAGGTAGGCGCGGTGGTGGGCAAGGTCGCCGCTTTCCTCCCAGAAATGCGCGACGACCGGGTCGTTCATCCAGCGGTGGATGAGGGGCAGGTCGGCCTCGGGCTCCACGGTGCGAAAGCTCAGCGTGCGGCCCAGCCAGGGGATGAAGCGGCGGTAGACCTCGCCGCGCGGCTTGTGCAGGCGCACGGGGTGGCGCCGGCCTTCGCTGATCGTGTAGTGCAGGGCATAGGGCGGGCGCGGGCGGGGCAGCCACAGGGGCTGCTGCCACAGCACGCTTCTTGCCACGCACGGGGCCTGGCCCGGCTGCACTGTGGCAATGCTGTCGCGCAGGCCGGGCGGCAGCCGGGGCAGGGACAGCTCGATGGCTTGCGCATCGGGATGCAGGCCAAAGCCGGCCTGCAGCGCGGCCAGCAGTTCATCCGCTTCGGGCATGCCCGAGCAGGGTCCCAGCCATTGCAGCTGCATCAGGCCTGGCGCGGCCGTGGGCGACAGGTTCCAGAGACTGTGCTTGCCGGGCCTGCCGGCATCCACGGGCCCCGAACGTTCCAGGCGCAGCCGCTGTCCATCGCCGAAGACGCTGATCGTCTCGGCGCCGGCATGCGCAAGGTAGCTGGCGCCGGAGGCGTCTGGTGACGGTGTAGCGGTGGCTTCGACTGGACGCACGTGGACTCTTTCAGATGGAGTGCCCCGCGTGCGGGACACGGGTCGGGGCTCGGGCAAGGGCACAAGGGGCACAAGGGACACGAGGGACACAAGGCAGCCTCATGACCGGGATGACGCGCAGGAGCGGCAAATGTTCATGCCAGGGCCGTTCATGCCAGGGCCGGGCTGCGGGCCGCCTGGAAGGCATGGGCCAGTGCCTTGCAGAGCTGGCCGCGCAGCACCTCGGTCTCTTCGGTGACGGCGCCCAGCCGCGCAAAGTCATGGACCATGCCGGCGTAGATCTGCAGGTCCACGGCCACGCCGGCGGCCTGCAGCCGCTCGGCATAGCGCTTTCCTTCGTCGATCAGCGGGTCGTACTCGGCCAGCACCATCAGCGTGGGGGCCAGCCGGCCCAGGTCGGATGCCTGCAGGGGGGCAAAGCGCCAGTCCTGCCGGTCCGCATCGCTGCGCAGGTATTGGCCGAACATCCAGGCCAGGGTGTCACCTTCCAGCAGATGGCCGGTGGCCAGGCGCGCATGCGAGTCACTGTCCTGCTGCGCTGCCGTGCAGGGGTAGAGCAGCAA
Source organism: Delftia sp. BGA-UO-ETr-SB1 (assembly GCF_059567865.1). NCBI lineage: Bacteria > Pseudomonadati > Pseudomonadota > Betaproteobacteria > Burkholderiales > Comamonadaceae > Delftia > Delftia sp. BGA-UO-ETr-SB1. Next base: position 2,186,510 of record NZ_JCAQOW010000006.1, read on the forward strand.
CTGCAGCAAGGGCTGGGGCATGCCCGCGTCGCGCGCGGCGACGCACAGGGCCGTGGCCAGCGTGCCCCCGACGCTGTCGCCGCCAATGGCCAGGCGCTGCGCGTCCAGGCCATGGCGGCCGCCGTGCTCCAGCAGCCAGGCCAGGGCGTCCTCTGCGTCGAGGAAGGCGGTGGGAAAGCGGTGCTCTGGCGCCAGCCGGTAGTCGATGGCCAGCACATTGCAGGGCGTGCCCAGCGCCAGGCTGCGGCACAGGCTGTCATGCGATTCGAGCCCGCCCAGCACGTAGCCGCCGCCGTGAAAGAACAGCAGGCAGGGCGCGGCTGTGTGTTCAGGGGCTGCGCGGTAGAGCCGGGCACGGATACGCGCGCCGTCGCGCGTGGGCAGATCCAGGTCCTCGGTGGGCAGATCGTCGCCCGGCAGGTCCAGCGCCAGCGTGGCGTTGTCGTAGGCGGCGCGCGCCTGCGCTGCCGTCATCTGGCTCATGCGCGGGCGGCCGGATGCCTGGGCGTTGGCGAGTTCAAGAAATGCTTGCAGGTCGGGGTGGAGAGCCATGGCGTCCTTCGGGTGTGCGGCAGACAAGGCAAAGCGGGCCGGTGCAGGGCATGGCGCCCGCGCTGCCCCTTCTTCGTGATGACGCAGGGCGGCGGAATTTGTTCATCGCCTGGGCGGTGAACATTTTTGGCGCACGCACGTCTTGCAGGGAGTAGGGAGCGCTCGTCGTGCGCCGCGCTCCAGGAAACGCCGGGCCGCGCCGGCATTGCAAGGTCATGCGCCCATGGGCGCCAGAGGAATCCCTTATGGAAAACGCCAGCCGACCGCCCTCCGAGGTACTGCGCCTGCTCAGGCCCTTCCTGCCGTGGATGGCGCTGTCCGTGGTCACGGGCATTTGCGCGGGTGGGGCCACGGTGGCGCTGCTGGCGACCATCAACCAGGTGCTCAACCGCCCCGGTGGGCTGGCGGGCGGGCTGCTGCTGACCTTCATCGCCCTGTGTGCCACCGTGCTGGTGTGCCGGGCCACGTCGGACATGTCGGGCAATTTCGTGGGGCAGCGCCTGGTGGCCCAACTGCGCAAGGAGCTGGCCGGCAAGATCCTGGCCGCGCCCATCGATGCGCTGGAGCGCTACCGCACGCACCGCCTCATGCCCGTGCTCACGCAGGACGTGGACATGATCAGCGACGTGGCCTTCGTGCTGGCCTCCAACGTGATTGCCCTGGCCATTGCGCTGGGCTGCCTGGCCTACCTGGCCCTGCTGTCTCCGCCGCTGTTTGCCATGCTGGTGGTGGCGCTGGTGCTGGGCGTCAGCCTGCAGGCGCTGGCGCAGTCACGCGGCGTGGCGGGGTTCTGGAAGGCGCGCGATCACGAGGAAGTGCTGCATAAGGCCTACCGCGCCATCAGCGAAGGCGCCAAGGAGCTGCGCATGCACCGCGCGCGCCGGGGCCGCATCTTCGACGGGCAGATTGGCTCCACCGTGGATGCCATCCGCCGCATCAACAGCCGCGCCATCAACACCTATGTGCTGGCCACGGCCTTCGGTTCGGCGCTGTTCTTTCTGTTGATTGCCCTCATCCTGGGCTGGGCCGCGCTGCGCACCACCGAGCCCGTGGTGCTCAGCGGCTTCGTGCTGGTGCTGCTGTTCCTCAAGGGTCCCATGGACCAGATCGCAGGCGCGCTGCCCAACCTGGGCCGTGCCAAGGTGGCGCTGCAGCGCATTGCAGACCTGTCGGCGCGCTTTGCCAGCCCCGAGCCGCACCTGCACCTGGACAGCCCGCCCGGCGAGGTCCGCCTGGACCACGGCCTGGAGCTGCGGGGCGTGCGCTATGCCTTCGATGCGCCCGAAGGCGGCAAGGCCTTCGAGATCGGCCCCATCGACCTGAAGCTGGGCAAGGGCGAACTGGTCTTTGTGGTGGGTGACAACGGCTCGGGCAAGACCACGCTGATCAAGCTGCTGCTGGGCCTGTATGCGCCCCAGCAGGGCGAGATACTGCATGACGGCCAGCCGGTCACGGCCCTGTCGCGCGACGACTACCGCCAGCTGTTCACCACGGTGTTCTCGGACTTCTACCTGTTCGAGGACCTGGTGGCCGGCGGCGAAGAGGGCCAGGCCGCCGCGCTGCCCGAGGCCGCGCTGCCCTACCTGCAGCGGCTGGAGATCGCCCACAAGGTCAGCGTGCGCAACGGCAGCTTCAGCACCATCGACCTGTCCACCGGCCAGCGCAAGCGCCTGGCCCTGGTCCACGCCTATCTGGAGGGCCGGCCCGTGCTGGTCTTCGACGAATGGGCGGCCGACCAGGACCCGAGCTTCCGCCACCTGTTCTACACCGAGCTGCTGCCCGAGCTGCGCGCCAGGGGCCACCTGCTGGTGGTCATCTCCCATGACGATCGCTACTTCCACCTGGCCGACCGCATCGTGCGCATGGAGGCCGGCCGCATGGTCCTGCCGCAAGACGGGGCGCAGCCGGTGGCGGCTGCATCGGCCAGTCCCGCCAGTCAAGGCGCGCTGGCCGACATCTGAATTCCTGCTGAATCCACGAACATGGCAAAGACAAAACTCGTCTACATCTGGTCCCTGAGAAACGCCGCCGCCGACCAGGCCGGCCAGCACATCGCCTACAAGGGCGCAACGCGCTACATGAAGTCGCCGCTCGAATACCTGGGCGAGTTGCTGGACACCAGCCCGCTGGGCGATATCTACAGCCTGGAGGCCGTGATCCACGACGACGACGAGGCCTCGCCGCGCGACCGCGAAAAAATCGGCGACTACGGCTTCAGCTACCAGCCGGGCGGTCGCTGGTTCTATCCGCCGGACCTGCGCATCCAGGGGCGCAGGGTCAATGACCTGCTCATGGCCGTGCCGTCCTCCTACCGGCGCCTGCCGCTGAACGATCCGCAGCGCGCCGCGGGCAAACAGATGTTCGAGGCACAACTGCAGGACAGGCTGGTGCAGCTGGGTGCCGAGCTGGTGGTGCTGGACGGCCTGCTCGTCATCCTGGACCGGCTCGTGCGGCCCGGGGCCCTGTTCCACCGCAGGATTGCCAACATCCATCCCGGCATCACGCGGCTGGAGTCACCCTATGAACGCCGGGGCGCCTGCGCCACGCTGGACGCGCTGCATGGCGCGCAGGGCTACAAGATCGTGGACTGGAAGACCATGGAACAGCGCCCGGTCCCGCCCCTGTTCAAGACCGGCGCATCCTTTCACTACGTGGACAACGGCATCGACTCCGGCGAAGTCATCGCCGACGTGCTGGGCACCGACATCGATCCCGAAGACACCATCCTCGAACTGCGCTGGAACAATTTCCAGCACAGCCTGTTCCCTGCATTGCGCAAGGGGCTGGAGATGATGGCCAGAGCGCCTGCAGACACGCCTGCAGACACCACGGTGTGACAACGCGCGTATCTCAAAAACCGGCACGGCCCAAAGCGAGGGACACCGAGCAAGGGCCTATGCCGGCCGCGCCGCCCCGCCGCGAGGGTGTCGTCCCCCTCCCTCGCGAAGCGAGAAAGAGAGGGGGAAGCGGCGCAGCCGCTCAGGGGGTGCTTACTTCGGCGCCAGACGAATGGCCCCATCCAGCCGGATCACCTCGCCATTGAGCATGTCGTTGTCCAGAATGTGGCGCACCAGCTTGGCATAGTCCTGGGGCGTGCCCAGGCGGCTGGGGAAGGGCACGCCGGCGGCCAGCGCGTCCTGCACTTCCTGCGGCATGCCGAACAGCATGGGCGTGCCGAAGATGCCGGGGGCAATCGTCATGTTGCGGATGCCGTTGCGCGCCAGGTCGCGCGCAATGGGCAGCGTCATGCCGACCACGCCGCCCTTGGAAGCCGCATAGGCCGCCTGGCCGATCTGGCCGTCGTAGGCCGCCACGCTGGCCGTGGAGATCAGCACGCCGCGCTCGCCCGTGCTCTCGGGCTCGTTGGCCGACATGGCGGTGGCGGCCAGGCGGATCATGTTGAAGCTGCCGATCAGGTTGACCGTGATGGTCTTGGAGAACAGCGCCAGGTTGTGCGCGCCGTTCTTGCCCACGGTCTTCTCGGCGGGCGCAATGCCTGCGCAGTTGACCAGGCCTGCCAGCTTGCCCAGACTGACGGCCTTGTCCACCACGGCCTGGCCATCGGCTTCCTGGCTCACGTCGCATTTGACGAAGACGCCACCGATCTCGCGCGCCACGGCTTCGCCCTTGTCCGCCTGCATGTCGGCAATCACCACCTTGCCGCCCTCGGCCGCCAGCATGCGCGCCGTGCCTTCGCCCAGCCCGGAGGCGCCGCCCGTGACGATGAATACCCGGTCCTTGATCTGCATGGAATGTCTCCTTGGTTATCTGACGTTGACGTAAACGTAACTCTCAAATTATGCATGCAGCCCCGGCCGCAGCCATGCCGCGCCCAAGAAAAAGCCCGGCAGTGCCGGGCTGGTGATGGGCGCGATGGGGGTTACTGGAACCCGGCGCGGTCCAGCATTTGCTGGACCTTGGTCATGTTCTTGCCCACGGCCGTGATCGGGATGGTCTCGCTCTTGAAGGGCTTGCCGCCGGTCATTTCCTTGAGTGCGGGGTTGTCCAGTTCCACGCCCTTGGCTGCGGGCCACTCGTTGTTGCCGTTGGCAAAGTAGTTCTGGGCGGCGGGGCTGGCCAGGTACTCCAGGAACTTGACGGCGTTGTCCTTGTTCTTGGCATGGCGTGCCACGGCGCCGCCCGCGATGTTCAGGTGCGTGCCCCAGCTGGACTGGTTCGGGAAGACCACGCCGATCTTGCCGACCACGGCCTGGTCCTCAGGCTTGCCCGAGCGCATCATGCGCGCCAGGTAGTAGCTGTTGGTCACGCCGATGGTGCATTCGCCCGAGGCCACGGCCTTGATCTGGTCGGTGTCGCCACCCTTGGGCGGGCGGGCCAGGTTGGCCTTCATGCCCTGGATCCAGCCCTCGGCCTTCTGGTCGCCCATGTGCTCGACCACGGTGCCGAACAGGCTCAGGTTGTAGGGATGCGAGCCCGAGCGGATGCACAGCTGGCCCTTGAACTTGGGGTCGGCCAGCGATTCGTAGTTCTGCACGTCGGCGGGCTGGACCTTGGCCTTGTTGTAGACGATGACGCGGGCGCGTGTGGACAGGCCGAACCAGCTGATGCCATCGGCCGTTGGCTGGGCGCGCAGGTTGGAGGGAATGGCGTCTTCCAGCAGCTTGGAGTGGATGGGCTGGAACAGACCATCGACCTCGCCGCGGTACAGGCGTGCGGCATCGACCAGCAGGATCACGTCGGCCGGCGAGGCCTGGCCCTCGGCCTTCAGGCGCGCAATGATGCCGGCGTCGTCGCCGTCCACGCGGTTGATCTTGATGCCGGTGGCCTTGGTGAAGCCGTTGTACAGCTCCTCGTCCGTGGAGTAGTGGCGCGCGGAGTAGAGGTTGACGACCTGGGAGTCGGCAATGGCTGTGCCGGCAGCCACCAGGGCGCAAGCGGCAAACAGGGCTTTCCGGGATTTCGACATGAAGACAGGCCTCTCTTTGTTGGCAAAGCGCGATGATAGGTCAAACGCGAATTGTTCTTAATAAAGGGTGGGGCCCGTCTAAGGGCTTGTGCGCGGTGGTCCCTGGTGGGCCGCGAGCCCTGGCGCGCGAAAAGCGCACGAAAAAAAACCCAGTCCAAAGACTGGGTTTGAAAGGATCCAGAAACGGGGGTTTCAAGAGGATCCAAGGAGACAACTGGTCAGGTCTTTCGACCCGGGATGCGTGCAATTATGCGGGTAATCACTGATTCTTGCACGCAGCCCCGTTGTAAGACAGCGTGATCAACGCTTGCGGGTCTGGGCCGACTGGACGGCTTCGTTGGCGGTGTTGGTCACGGCCGTGAAGTTGGCTTCCGCCAGGTCCGAAGCCTGCTTGACGGCCTTTTGCACCGACTCGAAGGCATTGTTGGCAGCCGACACGGCGCTCTTCATCACGGCAACGGCGGTTTCGGAACCGGCGGGTGCGTTCTTGGCCGTGGTGTCCACCAGGGCGCTGAAGTTCTTTTGCAGGTCGGAAGCCTGGCTTTCGAAGGTCTTGGCCAGTTCGGCGCCGGTGCCGCTGGCGATGTCGTACAGGTGACGGCTGTAGGCAGCGGTCTTTTCAGCCAGGGGCTGGAACAGGTTGGCCTGCAGCGACAGCAGTTCCTGTGCGTCCTTGACGCTCAGGACAGCCTGGGTGTGCTGGGCAGCTTCGGTCAGTGCGGCGCGCGAGGCGGTCACATTCAGTTCCACCAGCTTTTCAACGCCTTCGAAGGCCTTGCTCGTCAGGCCGAACAGGGTTTCCAGGTTGGCCTTTTGTGCGCTCAGGATTTGGTCAGGGGTCAAGCTCATGTCAGTCTCCAGAAAAACGGACCACAGGGGTCTCGGGTTACGGGGAATTGCCTGCGCTGACCTGACTGAGTGTCATGTTGCAGTGCAGCATGGGTCTTATTGTAGGGATTGCAAAAAAGGAATCAAGTACCTGATGCTGCGGTGCAGCAAAAAAATTCGGAAAGCTGTGGGTTTTTTGTAAGTCTTTGATTTTGAATTGGTTTTATGTCGGTTTGACGACATTTTTCAGTTGGCATGCTTACTCGCCTGGCGAGTGATTGGCCGCAGTGCGCGTCGTGATGGCGACAGTGGCCGGGGACATGGCGCATTCGGCCGGCGGCACAATGGCCGCCATGAATGAATCGCCCCCGAGCCGCCCCGCGCCGCAGCCCCGTTCGGCCTATGCGGCATTCCGACGCATCAGCACGCGCTGGTCGGACAACGATGTCTACGGGCACGTCAACAACGTCGTCTATTACAGCTGGTTTGATACGGCGGTGAATGCCCATCTGATAGAGCAGGGCGCGCTGGACATTCATGCGGGCGAGACGATAGGACTGGTCATAGAGACCCAATGCAATTACTTCGCCCCGCTGGCCTTTCCGCAGGAGGTGGAGGCCGGCATCCGCGTGGCCCGCATCGGCGGCTCCAGCGTGCGCTACGAGGTGGGGCTGTTTGCGCAGGGTGAGCCGCTGTCGGCCGCAGCCGGGCATTTCGTCCATGTCTATGTGGACCGGCAGACGCGCCGGCCTGCCCAGATTCCACAGGCGCTGCGCCGGGTGCTGGAGCCGTTGCTGCGCGGTTGATGGCGTTCGGGGCGCATGCAAGGCGCCCGCTCGCAGCGCGGCGGCGTGTGGATGGCCTACACTCGAAAGCTGTCTGCCATCTGACCGCTTGGGCGCTTACCGCCCGGCTCTGTCCATGATCATCACCAGCCTGCTCGATACCGACCTGTACAAATTCACGATGATGCAGGTGGTGCTGCACCAGTTCCCCGGGGCACAGGTCGAGTACCGTTTCAAGTGCCGCAATCCCGGCGTGCAGCTTGCGCCCTATGTGAACGAGATCCGGGCCGAGATCCGCTCGCTGTGCAGCCTGCGGTTCCAGGATGCGGAGCTGGCCTACCTGAGCTCGCTGCGCTTCATCAAGAGCGATTTCGTCGATTTCCTGAGCCTGTTCCACCTCAACGAGAAGTGCGTCACGGTGCAGGCGCTGCCCAATGGCGAGATCGACATCACCATCCGCGGGCCCTGGCTGCACACCATCTTGTTCGAGATTCCCGTGCTGGCCATCGTCAACGAGGTGTACTTCCGCAACACCCAGCCGGTGCCCGATTTTCCCGAGGGCCGGCGCCGGCTGGATGCCAAGATCGCGCTGCTGCAGCAGCCGGGCCTGGAGCAGCTCAAGATTGCCGACTACGGCACGCGCCGCCGCTTTTCGCGGGCCTGGCATGAAGAGGTGCTGCGCGTGCTGTGCGCACGCCTGGGCCGGCCCGGCGCATCCGCGGAGTCCGAGGGGCAGTTCGCGGGCACCAGCAACGTGCTGTATGCCATGAAGCTGGGCGTGCGGCCCCTGGGCACGCTGGCCCATGAATACCTGCAGGCCTGCCAGTCCCTGGGCCCGCGCCTGCGCGACAGCCAGATCTTCGGCTTCGAGTCCTGGGCGCGGGAGTACCGGGGCGACCTGGGCATTGCGCTGTCGGACGTCTACGGCATGTCGGCCTTCCTGCGCGATTTCGACCTGTACTTTTGCAAGCTCTTCGATGGCGCGCGCCATGACAGCGGGGATCCGTTCGAGTGGGGTGAGCGGCTGCTGGCCCACTACCGCGCCAACCGCATCGATCCGCTGACCAAGACGCTGATCTTCAGCGACGGCCTGACGGTGCCGCGCACCATCGAGCTGTTCCAGCGCTTCCACGGGCGCTGCCAGCTGGCCTTTGGCATCGGCACCAACCTGACCAATGACCTGGGCGACGCGCCCGACCATGTGCCGCTGCAGATCGTCATCAAGATGACGCGCTGCAACGGCCAGCCCGTGGCCAAGCTCTCGGACACGCCGGGCAAGAGCATGTGCGACGACGAGAAATACCTGGCCTATCTGCGCCAGGTGTTCGAGATCGCGGCGCCCGCGGCACAGACTTGATCGCTGCGCGGCCCGCTGCCAGGAGGGGACAGTGAATACAGAACAAAGAGGAGACGGGACCATGAAGGCCTTGCGTGGATTGTTGGTGCTGCTTGTCGCCTGCGTGCCCTCCTGGGCCCTGGCGGCCGAGATCGATGGCGGCCAGCTGTCGGTGCTCTGGGGTGTGCCCTTTGCGGGCATGCTGTTGTCCATCGCCCTGGTGCCGCTGGCGGCGCCACATTTCTGGCACCGGCATTTCGGCAAGTTGACGGCGGCCTGGGCGCTGGCCTTCCTGCTGCCCTTTGCGGCGGTGTTCGGTGCGGGCGCGGCCCTGGCCAACCTGGTGCATGCGCTGCTGGCCGAGTACCTGCCCTTCGTGATCCTGCTGACGGCGCTGTACACGGTGTCGGGCGGCATCTATGTGCGCGGCAATCTCAAGGGCTCGCCGGGGCTGAACACGGCCATCCTGGCGATCGGCGCCGTGCTGGCCAGCTTCATGGGGACCACGGGCGCATCGATGCTGCTGATCCGGCCGCTGCTGCGCGCCAACGACAACCGCAGGCACCAGGTGCATGTGGTGGTGTTCTTCATCTTCATCGTCTCCAATGCCGGGGGCTCGCTGACGCCGCTGGGCGATCCGCCGCTGTTCCTGGGCTTTCTCAAGGGCGTGGACTTCTTCTGGACGGTGCGCCACATCTTCACCGAGACCCTGTTCCTGGTCGGCGTGCTGCTGGCGCTTTTCTACGCGATCGACACCTGGCTGCTGCGCAAGGCCGGCGAGGCGGAACTGCCCGATCCCACGCCCAGCATCGACGCCTCGGGCCGCGCCAGCCGCCTGGGCTTCGATGGCAGCGTGAACTTCGCGCTGCTGCTGGCCGTGGTGGCCCTGGTGCTGATGAGCGGCCTGTGGCGCACCGATGCGGGGCTGGTGCTGGCCGGCACGCATGTGGGCCTGCCGGGGCTGGTGCGCGATGCGGGCCTGATCGTGGTGGCGCTGCTGTCCCTGCGGCTCACGCCGCGCAGCGTGCACCAGGCCAACGAATTCGGCTGGGGGCCGATGCAGGAAGTGGCCAAGCTGTTCGCGGGCATCTTCCTGACCATCATCCCCGTGATCGCCATGCTCAAGGCGGGCACGGGCGGGCCGTTCGGCGCCATCGTGGGTGCCGTCACGCGCGCCGACGGCACGCCCGATCCGCTGATGTACTTCTGGGCCACGGGCCTGCTGTCCTCCTTCCTCGACAACGCGCCGACCTACCTGGTGTTCTTCAACACCGCAGGGGGCGACGCCGCGCAGCTGATGACCACGATGGCCTCCACGCTGGCGGCCATCTCCGCGGGCGCGGTGTTCATGGGTGCCAACACCTATATCGGCAACGCGCCCAACCTGATGGTCAAGGCCATTGCCGAGGAGCGCGGCGTGAAGATGCCCAGCTTCTTCGGCTACATGGCCTGGTCGCTGGGCATTCTGGTGCCGCTGTTCGTATTGATGAGCTTCATCTGGTTCCGCTGAAGAACCGCCTCCCGCCAAGACAAGGAAAGAGACAGACATGGCAAGCAAACCCCGCATCCTGATCGCCCGCGCCATCCCGCCCGAGGTGGTGCGCAAGCTGGAGCAGCACTTCGAGGTCGAGTCCAACCAGGACGACGTGGTCTGGAGCCCGCAGGAGCTGGCCGCGCATCTGCAGGACAAGGACGGCGTGCTGACCACAGGCTCGCAGACCATCGATGCGGCACTGCTGGCGGCCTGCCCGCGCCTGAAGGTCGTGGCCAACATGGCCGTGGGCTACAACAACTTCGACGTGCCCGCGATGACGGCAGCGGGCGTGCAGGGCACGAACGCGCCCGACGTGCTGACCGAGACCACGGCCGACTTCGGCTTTGCCCTGCTCATGGCCACGGCCCGCCGCGTGACCGAAAGCGAGCACTACCTGCGCGCCGGAAAGTGGAACTCCTGGCGCTACGACCTGTTTGCCGGCTCGGAAGTGCACGGCAGCACGCTGGGCATCATCGGCATGGGCCGCATCGGCCAGGGCATTGCCCGGCGCGGTGCGCATGGCTTCGGCATGAAGGTGGTTTATCACAACCGCTCGCGACTGTCGCCCGAGCTGGAAGCCGAATGCAAGGCCGGCTACGTGGGCAAGGACGAACTGCTGGCCATGGCCGACCATGTGGTGCTGGTGCTGCCCTACACCAAGGAAAACCACCACACCATAGGCGCGGCCGAGATCGCCAGGATGAAGCCCACGGCCACGCTGATCAACATCGCGCGCGGCGGCATTGTCGATGACGCGGCGCTGGCCAGGGCGCTGCGCGACAGGACCATTGCCGCCGCCGGCCTGGACGTGTTCGAGGGCGAGCCCTCGGTCCATCCCGACCTGCTGACCGTGCCCAATGTCGTGCTGACCCCGCACATCGCCAGCGCCACCATGGGCACGCGCAGCGCCATGGCCGAGCTGGCAGCCGACAACCTGATCGACTTTCTGAGCGGCAAGGGCCCGCGCACGCCCGTCAACCAGCCCGAGGCGGCGGCCGCAGGCGCGCGCGCCAAGGCCTGAGTGCCGTATCCCGACAATCGCGGGAAGGCAGGCGCTGGCCGCTTCCCGCTGCATGGAGCTGAAGCAAGATCTTGACCCAGATATCCGGAGTGTGGTGGGCGGCATGGGCCGTGCTGCTGTTGGGGCAGGCGGCCGTGATCTGGCTGCTGTGCAGGCGCTCGGCGCAGCGCGATGACGGGGTGGCGCCGCAGCAGTTGCTGCAGGCGCTGCAGATGCTGGATGTGCGGCTGCAGCAGCTCGAGCGCGGCGCCCAGGCCACGCAGATGGCCGTGGCCAAGAGCGACGGCGGGCTGGACCGCGTGTCGCAGCAGCTGCAGGCCCATCTGGCCCAGGCCCAGCTCGATGCACAGGCCGCGCGGCGCGAGCAGGGCGAGGCGCTGGCAGCCTTTCGCATGGAACTGGGCCGGCTCACCGTGCGGCTGGCCGCCGACAGCGCCCAGGCCCGCGAGGCCCAGGGCGAAAGCACGCAGCGCTTCAACGCCCATGTGCAGGAGCGTTTCGAGGCGCTGGCGCAGACCACGCGCAGCACGCTGGACTCCCTCAAGAACGACATCCAGCAGCAGCTGGGCGGGCTGGCGCAATCCAGCCAGGTCCATGCCGAACAGCTGCGCGGCACGCTCAACGAGCGCCTGGCCACCATCCAGTCGGACAACGCGGCGCGGCTGGAGGAGATGCGGCGCACGGTGGACGAGAAGCTGCATGCCACGCTGGAGCAGCGCCTGGGCGAATCGTTCAAGCTGGTCAGCGACCGGCTGGAGCAGGTGCACAAGGGCCTGGGAGAGATGCAGACACTGGCCGGCAGCGTGGGCGATCTCAAGCGCGTGATGACCAATGTGAAGACGCGCGGCACCTGGGGCGAGCTGCAGCTGGGCGCCATCATCGAGAACGTGCTCACACCCGAGCAGTACGCGCGCAACGTCAAGACCGTGCCCGGCAGTGACGACATGGTGGAGTTCGCCATCCGCCTGCCCGGGCGCAGCGACGAGACGCCGGTCTGGCTGCCCATCGATGCCAAGTACCCGGTCGAGCAATACCAGCGCCTGCTCGACGCCCAGGATGCGGCCGACAAGGCCGCCATTGCCTCGGCCGGCAATGCCTTCGAGGCATCGATCAAGTTCGAGGCCCGCAAGATCCATGGCAAGTATGTGAGCCCGCCCCACACCACGGACTTTGCCGTGCTCTACCTGCCCACGGAAGGCCTGTTTGCCGAGGTCATGCGCCGCCCCGGCCTGGTCGAGGCCGTACAGAACGGCTGCCGCGTGATGGTCACCGGCCCGGCCAACCTGGCGGCCATGCTCAGCAGCCTGCAGATGGGCTTCAAGACGCTGGCCATCGAAAAGCGATCGTCCGAGGTCTGGGCCGTGCTGGGCCAGGTCAAGACCGAGTTCGCCAAGTTCGGCGAGGTGGTGGATGCCACGCGCAAATCCATCGATGCCGCCGCCAAGCGCTTCGAGCAGGTGGGTGTTCGCACGCGCGCCATCCAGCGGCAATTGCGCGATGTGCAGGAGCTGCCCGCGCCGGCCTCGAGCGCAGGGCTGCCCGGTCTGCCGGACGACAAGGACACGGCGGCAGGCATGGAGCCAGGGTCGGAGCAGGACTGAGATGAATCTGGCGCTGTTCAAAGTCATCATGGCCCAGGTCAGCGTGCACGCCACCATGGCCGGCATGCGGCTGGCCGCGCCTTTGCTGGCGCTGCAGCAGGGCTACAGCGCGGCGGCCGTGGGGATCTTGCTGGCGCTGTTTGCGCTGACCCAGGTGTTCCTGGCGCTGCCGGCCGGACGCTTTGCGGACAAGCACGGTTTTCGCAAGCCGTTTTTCCTGTCCATGCTGGCGGCCAGCGGCGGCTGCGCGCTGGCGCTGGCGTTTCCGGTCTATCCCGTGTTGTGCCTGGTGGCGCTGCTGACGGGCGGAGCCAGCGGCGCGGTGGTGATTGCCGTGCAGCGCCATGCGGGGCGGGTCACCCACGATGCGTTGGCGCTCAAGAAGGTGTTCAGCTGGCTGGCCATAGGGCCGGCCATCTCCAACTTCATCGGGCCTTTCAGCACCGGGCTGCTGATCGATCACGCGAATTTTGGAGGCGAGGGCAGCACCATGGGCTACCGCGTCGCCTTCGGCCTGCTGGCCCTGGTGCCCGTGCTGGCCTGGAGCTGGGTGCGCCACACGCAGGAGCTGCCGCCCGTGCGCGCGCCCATCGGCGGCCCCAAGCAGCATGCCTGGGACCTGCTGCGCGACCGCAACTTCCGCAACCTGCTGCTGGTCAACTGGCTGCAGTCGGCGTGCTGGGATGTGCACACCTTCGTGCTGCCGCTGCTGGGCCATGAGAAGGGGTTGAGCGCCTCGGTCATCGGCACGCTGCTGGGCATTTTTGCCGTGGCGGCCGCCGCCATCCGCCTGGCCATGCCGCTGGTGGCCGAGCGCCTGCGCGAAGGCGCCGTGATCTCCGGCGCCATGGCCATCACCGCCTTCGTCTTTGCGCTGTACCCCTTCATGGACTCGGCACTGACCATGGGCGTGTGCTCGGTGCTGCTGGGCTTTTCGCTGGGCTCGGTGCAGCCCATGGTCATGAGCATGCTGCACCAGATCACGCCCGAGCACCGCCATGGCGAGGCGCTGGGCCTGCGGCTCATGGCCATCAATGCCTCCAGCGTGGCCATGCCCGTGCTGTTCGGCTCGGCGGGGGCGCTGATCGGCGTGTCTGCGCTGTTCTGGGTTGTGGGCGCAGCCGTGGCCTCGGGCATCCGCACGGCCTGGTTCATGGGATTGCCGCCGCGCAAGCCGGAATGAAAAAGGCGACCTGCGCCTTGGTGCGCAGATCGCCTTGCGATGCGGTGGCGGCCTGCCGGCCGCTGCGGCTTACCAGCCGCCAGCGTGGAACTGCTTGATCAGCGCCCAGGCCTCCACCGGATCATCGGTATAGCGGAACAGCTGCAGGTCCTTGGGCGAGATCGTGCCTTCCTCGATCATCAGGTCGATGTTGAGCAGGCGCTTCCAGAACTCGGTGCCGAACAGGATCACGGGCACGGAATGCGTCTTGCCGGTCTGCATCAGGGTCAGCACCTCGAACAGCTCGTCCAGCGTGCCGAAGCCGCCGGGGAAGGCCACCAGGGCCTTGGCGCGCATCATGAAATGCATCTTGCGCAAGGCGAAGTAGTGGAACTTGAAGCTCAGGTCCGGCGAGATGAAGCGGTTGCCGTTTTGCTCGTGCGGCAGCTCGATGTTCAGGCCGATGCTGGGTGCGCCCACATCATGGGCGCCACGGTTGGCCGCCTCCATGATGCCGGGGCCGCCGCCGGTGCAGATATAGAGGCGCTCCTCGGGCGGCTGGTTCAGGCTGTCGGCGGCCACGATGCGCGTGAAGGCGCGGGCCTGCTCGTAGCGGTGGGCGTTGCGCACGGCGCGCTCGGCCACTGCAATGCGCTGTGCATCGCCGCTGGCCTGCGCGTCGGCCAGTTGCTGCTCGGCCTGCTCCAGGTCCACGAAGCGCGCGCTGCCATAGACCACGACGGTGTTTTCTATGCCGCGTTCGATCTGCGCCAGGTCGGGCTTGAGCAGCTCCAGCTGCATGCGGATGCCGCGGGTCTCGCGGCGGAACATGAATTCCGGGTCCGCGAAGGCGAGGCGATTGGAATTCTGCTGCAATGCCATGCCGTTGTGCGCCTGGTTGTGAAGGGCCGACCAGCCGTTGGCCAGATCGGTATCGGTCAGGGGGGAAGAGATTTGCATGAACCCTCGTACACAGAAAAACCCAGGGCGGCCACGCCTGTGGCCGTTCCATCAAATGCGTTGCCAGCGCAGATGATGACTGCACTATACGCTCACAAACTCATAGCCGCGGGGCTCGCGTATCCGTTGCTTTGCGCATTGACGTGGCCGGCGGCAGATTCGTATGCTGAGCAGTTGGGCAGGGCTTTGGCCTGGGGCCCGCCACCGGCAATGGGCGGGCATTTTCAGGCGCCGCAAGCGATTTCAGACGTCCGGGTGCTCGGCCGGTTCGTTGCGCACGACGGTGCTCAGCGGCGGCGGCACGTCCTGGCCCGCACGGCGCGCGCGGAACAGGGCTGCGCGCATCAGGAAGATGGTCGTGATGGGAACGGTCACCGAGATGAACACCGCAATCAGCAGCGCATGCACGGCCAGGCTCTGGCCGCTGACGGAAAAGTAGATCCAGGTGGCATGCATGATCAGCCAGCAGCCCATGGTGGCGATGATGGAGGGCGCATGCACGCGCTCGAAATAGCTGCCCAGCCGCCACAGTCCCATGGAGCCCAGGAAGGCGATGATGGCGCCGCCCAGCGCCAGCGCGGCAACCAGGATCTGGCACCACAGCGGCAGTGTGGTCTCCGGCGTCATTCGATCACCTCGCCGCGCAGCAGGAACTTGGCCATGGCGGTGGAGCCCACGCAGCCGAACAGCGCGACCAGCAAGGCCGCCTCGAAGTAGCTTGTGCTGTCGTAGATGATGCCCATGAGCAGCATGGCCAGCATGCCGTTGAGGTACATGCAGTCCAGCGCCAGCACGCGGTCCTGGGCGTGCGGGCCCTTGAGCAGGCGCAGCACGGCGCAACCCATGGCCGCGACCAGCAGGCCCAGCGCGAACATCAAAGTCCAGTGGAACCAGGGCATCATTCGAAAATCTCCATCAGGGGGCGCTCGTAGCAACGCTTGACGTGCTGGACGATCTCCTCGGGATCATCGACCTCCAGCACATGCAGCATGAGCTGCGAGCGGTCGCGCGAGATCTCGGCCCAGGCCGTGCCGGGCGTGATGCACACGATCATGGCGAGCACGGCCAGGCCGTTGGGGTCGCGCAGTTCCAACGGGATGCGCACGAAGTTGGCCGGGTGCTTGCGCATGCCCGGAAACAGCATGAACCGCACGACGTTGAAGTTGGACAACGAGGTGTCCCAGACCACGCGCAGCGCCAGGCGCAGGATGGTCAGCGGATGGCGCACCCGCACGGGCAAGGGGCGCAGGCCGCGCAGCAGCAGGGGCAGCAGCAGGCCCAGCAATGCGCCGAGCAGGATCTGTCCACTGCTGAACGAACGGTTGAGCAGCAGCCACAGCAGGAACAGCGCCACCGACAGCAGCGGCGCGGGCAGCAAGGTTTTCATCATCGGGAATCCTCCGTGCCTGCCGTCGTGCCTGCATCGCCTATGCCTGCGGGTATGGGCGCGCCACTGGCCTGGGCCGCTGCGCGTGCCGCGCCTTCAGGGCCGGCTTCCAGGCGGGCCTTCTTTTCTGCCGGGCTGGGCTCGGGCTGCGTGCCCATGACGGAGCGCACATAGACATCGGGCGCCAGCAGCGCATCGGCTGCGCGCTGTGTGTAGCCCATCAGTTCGCCGCCGCGCATCGTCAGTGCCACGCAGCAGGCCAGTAGCAAGGCGATGGGCAGGCCTTCGACCACGCGCAGCGAGGGGGAGTTCTGCTCCTCGGTCGCCCAGAAGTGGCGTATGCCGGCGCGCACCAGCGACAGCAGGGCCAGCAGCCCGGTGATGATCATCAGCGCCACCAGCACCCAGCCGGCCCAGCCGGCCTGGAAGCCGCTGGAGTTGCCCAGGCCCAGCGGGTTGAGCAGGGCAGACAGCATGGCGAACTTGCCCACGAAGCCCGACAGCGGGGGCAGGCCGGTAACCACCAGGGTGGCCAGCATGAAGCTCAGGCCGATGAAGGCAGCTGCGGCGGGAATGGCGCGGCCGATCAGCACCTCTTCGGATTCGTCAAGGTTGAATCCCTCGGTGGGAAGCAGCTCAGCGTTGAGGAAGGGCGCCTCGTCGTCTTCATAGGGCTCGCCCGCGTCGTCATCCACGCGCCAGCGGTCCACCACGTCGGCAATCAGGAAGAGCGCGCTCACGGCCAGGGTGGAGCTGGGCAGGTAGTACAGCAGCCCCGCCGTCAGCGCGTTCTGGCCAAAGCCCGTGGCAGCCAGCAGGGTGCCTGACGACAGGATGGCCGCAAAGCCCGCGATATGCGTCAGGCGCTGCGAGCCCAGCATGCCCAGGCCGCCGAAGGCCATGGTCAGCATGCCGCCGACGATCAGCCAGGTGCTGCCGAACAGGGCGGAGGAGCCGGCCTCGGAGCTGAACAGCAGCGTCCACAGCCGCAGCACCACGTAGACGCCCACCTTGGTCATGAGCGCAAATACGGCACCGACGGGCGCGGTGGCCGCGCTGTAGGCCGGCACCAGCCAGAAGTTCAGCGGCCACATGGCCGCCTTGGTCAGGAAGGCGATGCCCAGGATGGCCGCTGCCGAATGCAGCAGCCCGCGGTCGGCACTGCTGATCTGGGGAATGGCGCGCGCCAGATCGGCCATGTTCAGCGTGCCGGTCAGGCCGTAGAGCATGGACACGCCGATGAGGAACAGCGACGAGGCGGCCAGGTTGATGGCGATGTAGTGCAGGCCCGCCTGGATGCGCGCCCGGCCCGAGCCATGCAGCAGCAGGCCGTAGGAGGCCGCGAGCATGATCTCGAAGAACACGAACAGGTTGAACAAGTCCGCCGTGAGGAAGGCGCCGCTCAGGCCCATCAGCTGGAACTGGAACAGCGAGTGAAAGTGCATCCCCGCGCGGTGCCAGCGGGCGCTGGAGAAGATCAGCGAGGCCAGGGCCACCGTGTAGGTCAGCACCAGCATCATGCCGGTCAGGCGGTCCAGCGCCAGCGAGATGCCGAAGGGCATGGGCCAGTTGCCCGGCATGTAGACGCCCAGGTTGACGGGTGCGCCGGCCTGGTCGGTCCACAGCATCAGCAGCACGGCCACGCCCAGGCCCAGCACGGTGGACACCAGGCCAAGGGCGAACTTCACGCGCTGGCGCTCCTCGCGCAGCAGCAGCATCAGCGCTGCCGAGAGCATGGGCAGCACGATGGGCGCCAGCATCAGGTGCGGCATGAGACGGGCGGTCAGCTCGTTCATGGCATCTCCTGCTCGGTGCGGGAATGGGCTCCGTCCACATGGTCGGTGGCGGTGGTGCCGCGCGAGGCCAGCAGCACCACCAGGAACAGCGCCGTCATGGCAAAGCCGATCACGATGGCTGTGAGCACCAGCGCCTGGGGCATGGGATCGGCATAGTGCGCGAGATCCTGCGGTACGCCGGCCCGCAGCACAGGCTCCTTGTCAATGGCCAGGCCCTGGCGGCCCATGCTGAAGATGAACAGGTTGACCGCATAAGACAGCAGGGCCAGCCCCATGATGACCTGGTAGGTCCGTGGGCGCAGCAGCAGCCACACGCCCGAGCCGGTCAGTACGCCGATGGCAATGGCAAGCACGACTTCCATCAGAAACCTCCTCGCGCCAGGGCTGCGGCGGTGGCCTGCTGCACGGCGGCTTCGGCCTCCTCGGCCTGTTGTTGCTGCTCCTCCAGCAGGCGGGCGTGGTAGCGGTGGCTGCGCACCGATTGGTGGGCGATGGCCGTCAGAATGAGCATGGTCGCGCCCACCACCAGTGAGAACACACCGATGTCGAAGAACAGGGCGCTGGCGAGATGCACGTCGCCGACGACTGGCAGGGTCATGTGGAAGGTGTGGCTGGTGAGGAAGGGATAGCCGGCCACGATGGAGCCCATGCCGGTACCCAGTGCGAACAGCAGGCCGACACCGATCCATCGGCGCGGGAAGATCGGCAAGTGGGCCTCGACCCACTGCGTGCCGGAGATGATGTACTGCATCAGCAAGGCGACCGAGAACACCAGGCCGGCGACGAAGCCGCCTCCGGGTTCGTTGTGGCCGCGCATGAAGATGTAGACCGAGACCAGGGCCGCGAAAGGCAGCAGCAGGCGGACCAGCACGGCGGGCACCATCAGGTAGCCCACGGCCGTATCGCCGGCATTGCGCGGATTGAACAGATCGGTCTGCAGGTCGCCTGGCACGTAGCGCTGCTGTTCGGGCAGGTCCAGCGTCTCGCGCGCCGGGCGAAAGCGCCGCAGCAGGGCATAGACCACCAGGGCCACGATGCCCAGCACCACGATTTCGCCGAAGGTGTCGAAGCCACGGAAGTCCACCAGCATGACGTTGACCACATTGGTGCCGCCGCCGTCGCTGAGCGCATGTTCGAGGAAGAAGGTGGAGGCGCCGTCATAGAAGGGGCGGCTCATCATGGCGAAGGCCAGCCAGGCCATGCCGCCCCCTGCCACCAGCGACAGCAGCAGGTCGCGCATGCGGCGCGAGCGCGCACGCAGCTCGGCGGACAGCACGGGAATGTGCAGGCTCTTGTCGCGCTTGGGCATCCAGCGCAGGCCCAGCAGCATCAGCACCGTGGTGGCGACCTCGACCACCAGCTGGGTCAGCGCCAGATCGGGCGCCGAGAACCACAGGAAGGTCAGGCAGGTGCACAGGCCGGCACCGCCCAGCATGATCAGCGCGGTCAGCCGGTGGTACTTGGCCTTCCAGGCCGTGCCCAGGGCGCAGAGAATGCCCACCGACCACAGCAGCACGAAGGCGGGCGACAGCGGCAGCATGCCCCGATCGCCCAGCTTGATGCCCTGCAGCCACAGCGGCAGAACGCCCGCCAGCACGGCGGTGCAGACCAGCCACAGCATCTGCCACTGCAGGCGCATGGTGGACAGGCGCCGGCGCGACCAGCGGCCCAGCAGGGACAGGCGGGCCAGCAGGTTCTCGAAGATGCGCTGGCCGCTGAGCGTGCCCACCAGCGGTGCGGTATCGATGTGGCCGGCCTGGCGCTGCCAGCGCAGCAGCATGTACAGCAGGATGCCGCCAATCAGGGCGACCAGGCTCATGATCAAGGGCATGTTCCAGCCGTGCCAGATGGCCAGGCTGTACTCGGGCAGATCGCCGCCGACCACGGGCGTGGCGGCCGCTGCAAGGAAGCTGCCCACCGCCCATGCCGGCAGCATGCCCACCACCAGGCAGGCCAGCACCAGCAGCTCGACGGGCACGCGCATCCAGTGCGGCGGCTCGTGCGGCTCGTGCGGCAGGTCGGTGGCCTTGGGGCCGAAGAAGACGTCGATGGTGAAGCGCAGCGAATAGGCCACGCTGAACATGCCCGCCACCGTGGCGGCCACCGGCAGGGCCGTGCGCACCCAGGGGGCAGCGTCCAGGTAGACGGTCTCGGCGAAGAACATTTCCTTGGACAGGAAGCCGTTGAGCAGCGGCACGCCCGCCATGGCCGCACTGGCCACGCAGGCCAGCGTGGCCGTGATGGGCATCATGTGCCGCAGGCCCGAGAGGCGGCGGATGTCGCGCGTGCCGCTTTCATGGTCAACGATGCCTGCGGCCATGAACAGCGAGGCCTTGAAGGTCGCGTGGTTCATGATGTGGAACACCGCAGCCACGGCGGCCAGCTTGCTGTTGAGGCCCAGCAGCAGCGTGATCAGACCCAGGTGGGAAATCGTCGAATAGGCCAGCAATCCCTTGAGATCGTGCTGGAACATGGCCAGATAGCCACCGATGAGCAGCGTTGCAGCGCCGGCTCCGCCCACCAGCCAGAACCAGGCATCGGTGTCACCCAGCACGGGCCACATGCGCGCCAGCAGGAATACACCCGCCTTGACCATGGTGGCGGAGTGCAGGTAGGCCGACACCGGCGTGGGCGCGGCCATGGCGTGCGGCAGCCAGAAGTGGAAGGGGAACTGCGCGCTCTTGGTCAGTGCGCCCAGCAGGATCAGCACCAGGGCGACCAGGTACAACTGGTGGTCGCGCACCTGCTGGCCTGCGATGAGCACATTGTCCAGGTCATAGCTGCCCACGATGTGGCCCAGCACCAGCATGCCGGCCAGCATGGCCAGGCCGCCCGTTCCCGTCACCGTCAGCGCCATGCGCGCGCCCCGGCGTGCATCCTTGCGGTGGTGCCAGTATCCGATCAGAAGAAAGGAGAAGAGGCTGGTCAGCTCCCAGAAGAAGGCAATCTGGATGATGTTGCCCGACAGCACCACGCCCGCCATCGCGCCCATGAAGGCCAGAAAGAACGAGAAAAAGCGCGGCACGGGATCGGCCGGCGACATGTAGTAGCGCGCATAAAGCACCACCAGCGAGCCTATGCCCAGCACCAGCATGCAGAACATCCAGGCAAAACCGTCCATGCGGATCACCAGATTCAGCCCCAGTGCCGGCAGCCACTCGATCTCCTGGCGCAGCACCTCCCCATCGGCGATCTGGGGGAACAGCAATGCCGTCTGGATGGCGCAGCCCAGAGCAATGACGCCGGCCAGCGTTGACTCCGTATTGCGCGCATTGGCGGGCAGCATTGCGGCAATCAGGCTGCCGATGAAGGGTAGGAGGATGAGGGTGATCAGGGGCATGGGCGGTTCATTTTACGGGCAAGGTTTTTTGCTTCGCTATGAAAACCTGAGCATGTTTCGGGCTATGGCCGCGCATACCCCGAGGGTAGTACGCATGAAAAACCCGCCGAAGCGGGTTGGATAGAGACAGTTGGCGTACTCAGGAGGCCGCGCCGGCCTTGGCCGGCGTGGCCGGTTTGGCGGCCTGGTCCTTGGTCGGCTTGGCGCCTTTGGCTGCCTTGTCCTTGGTGTCCTTGGCCGCCGTGTCCTTTGCATCGGGCTTGGCTCCCTGGCCCTTGTAGCTGGCGCCATTGACCGTCAGGCCGTCACCCGAGAACTTGGCGGCGGTCGGTTCGCCCACGCCTTTGACGCGTGCAATGAAATCGGGCCAGTCCTTGAAGGCGGAGGATTTGCGCTCCTCGAGAATGCGTGCCGACATGGCCGGGCCAATGCCCTTGATGGATGTCAGTTCGGCTTCATTCGCCTTGTTGACCTCCACGGCAGCCAGGGCCATCACGGACCACAGCAGTGCAATGAAGCCAGCCATCAGTTTTCTGAACATTCAAACCTCCTGATCCCAAAATGTTGAGGGCCGCAACATTGCGACCCAGAGGCATCTTATGCAGGGCCTTGGCGTGCGGCTAGGCGGTGAAGGGGGCCAGCAGGCCCGTGCAGGCATGGCCGAAAGTGTGCAAAGTCAATGGCCATGCGCCTGCCAAGGCGGTTTCTAGGAATACTCTGAAAATACACCGTCCATGCCGTGTTTGCCAATGGGGGTGACGCGATGCAGGGGGAGCTGCTTCTCGCGCCTGCCCTGCATCACAGCTCCTCGACGCGGCGGGCCGGATAGCTGTCCCAGCTCTGGCAGCCGGGGCAATGCCAGAAATGCTGGCGTGCCTCGAAGCCGCAGGCCGCGCAGCGGTAGCGGGTCAGCGGCTTGGCCGCGTGGTCCAGCGCGCGTTGCACGGCCGGGTGGTATTGCTCCTCGGCCAGTTTCTCGCCTGCCAGCCACTGCGCGGCAGCCACCAGGGAGGGCTCCCTGTCCAGATGCTGGACCAGGCGTGCGCGTCCCGGTGCCCTGGTTTCACCAGCGTTGCTCTGTTCTTCAATCTGAGCGTCCAGCGCGACCAGCGCCTGCAGCAGATCCAGCGAGGGTGCCTGCTCGTACTGCTGGCTGAGCAGTTGGTGGATGTGCTGGCGCTGGCCCGTGGCGGCGGCAATGTCCACCAGCAGCTGAGCCGCCAGCGGCAGCGAAGCCGGGGACTGCTCGGCCAGGCTTTCCAACGTGTGCAGGGCCTGGGCCGATTGCCCCATGCGGTGCTGCAGCTGCGCGTGCTCCAGGCGCGGGCGTGCGGCCTGTGGGGCGGTGGTGATGGCCTGCTGCAGCCGCTGCAGTGCCTCGGCCTGCTGGCCCTGGGTCAACAGGGCCTGGGCGTCTTCGCAGAGGTAGTGGGCCAGGCGGCCGCTGAAGTCGCCCTGGTTGGCTTCCTGCATGCGGCGCGCAATGGCGGCGGCCTGTGTCCAGTCGCGCGAGCGTTCGTAGATGGCCAGCAGGGCAAGGCGGGCTTCGGCCTCGAAGGCCGTGCCTTCCAGGCGGCGCAGCGCGTCCTCGGCACGATCGAGCAGGCCTGCCTTCAGAAAGTCCTGGGCCAACGCGTGCTGGGCGCGGTCGCGGTCCACGCGGCTGAGGTCGCCGCGCGACAGCAGGTGTTCGTGCACGCGCACGGCGCGGTTGTATTCGCCACGGCGGCGAAAGAGGTTGCCCAGCGCGAAGTGCAGCTCCGAAGTGTCGGGATCGTTCTGCACGGCTTCGATGAAGGCGTCGATGGCCTTGTCCTGCTGCTCGTTGAGCAGGAAGTTCAGGCCCTTGAAATAGGCCTTGGGCGCCTGGCGGTTTTCGGCGCGAATCTGCCTCAGGTCCCAGCGCGAGGCCAGCCAGCCCAGCACGAAGGCGACGGGCAGGCCCAGCAGTATCCAGCTCAGATCAAATTCCATGCACGTCGCCCGGCAGGATGGGGGATGGGGCGGGCTTGGGCGCCGTGGCTGCTGCCGATGCCTCGGCCGCTGCAGGCACCGTGGCCTGGGTCGAGCGCGCGGCGTTGCGGTGCTTGAGCCAGCGCGGCACCATGCCCAGAACGCCCACGATCAGGCCCAGGGCGAAGGCGGCCAGCACCACCAGTACCAGCGGCGCAGTCCAGGAGGTGCCGAAGAAGAAGTGCACCGTCGCGTCCTGCTGGTTGTTCAGGGCGAAAGCGAACAGCGTAAAAAAAATGGCCGCCTTGAGCAGCCACAGGAAGTACTTCATGTGTTCCCTTGTGTGACGGGAACGATTCTAGAGCCTGGCGGAGAGGGCGGCTGCGGCGCGCGCAGCCGGTCAGCCCGCTTTCAGGCGGCAGGGCCGGTGCCTGTGCCGGAGCCTGTGTTGTCTGTATCGATGGCTGCACCGGGGCGCAGGTCCACGGCTTCGCGCAGGGCCTTGCCGGGCTTGAAGTGCGGCACGCGCTTGGACGGAATGTGGACGGCCTCGCCACTGCGGGGATTGCGGCCCATGCGGGGCGGGCGATGGTTGACCGAGAAACTGCCAAAGCCGCGGATTTCGATGCGATGGCCTCGCACCAGGGCATCGCTGACGGCGTCAAGAATCGTCTTGACGGCCTGCTCGGCATCGCGCTGGCTCAGTTGGCCAAAGCGGGCGGCGAGTTCTTCGACGAGATCGGATCGGGTCATCAAGGATAGGAATCAGGGGTTGAAATGGCGACGGGCGCCCGGAGGCGCCCGTCGCATCCGACCTTCAGCGGTCAGCAGACTGGCTGCTGATTACTTGTCGGAGTTGTCCAGCTTGGCGCGCAGCAGGGCGCCCAGGCTGGTCGTGCCGGCGTTTTCCTTGGCCGACTGAGCGGACAGGGAAGCCATGGCTTCTTGCTGGTCGACCTGGTCCTTGGCCTTGATCGACAGCTGGATGTTGCGGGTCTTGCGATCCACATTGACCACCACGGCGGTGATTTCGTCGCCTTCCTTCAGCACCGAGCGGGCATCTTCCACGCGGTCCACGGCGATTTCCGAAGCACGCAGGTAACCGATGATGTCTTCGCCCAGGTCGATTTCAGCACCACGTGCGTCCACCGTCTTGACCTTGCCCGACACGATCTGGCCCTTGTCGTTCACGGTCACGAAGGTCGTGAAGGGATCGCTGTCCAGCTGCTTGATGCCCAGGGAGATGCGCTCGCGCTCGACGTCCACGGCCAGCACGATGGCTTCGACTTCCTGGCCCTTCTTGTAGTTGCGCACGGCGGCTTCGCCGGGCTCGTTCCAGGACAGGTCGGACAGGTGCACCAGGCCGTCGATACCGGCAGCCAGACCCACGAACACGCCGAAGTCGGTGATCGACTTGATCGGGCCCTTGACGCGGTCGCCGCGCTTGGTGTTCTGCGCGAACTCTTGCCAGGGGTTGGCCTTGCACTGCTTCATGCCCAGCGAGATGCGACGCTTGTCTTCGTCGATCTCCAGCACCATGACTTCGACTTCGTCACCCAGGGTAACGAGCTTGGTCGGAGCAATGTTCTTGTTGGTCCAGTCCATTTCGGAGACGTGCACCAGGCCTTCGATGCCGGGTTCCAGCTCGACGAACGCGCCGTAGTCGGCAATGTTCGTGACCTTGCCGAACAGGCGGGTGCTCGAGGGGTAGCGGCGCGAAACGCCCATCCACGGGTCGTCGCCCATTTGCTTCAGACCCAGCGAGACACGGTTCTTCTCGGTGTCGAACTTGAGGATCTTGGCGGTGATTTCCTGGCCAGCCTGCACGACTTCCGAGGGATGACGCACGCGGCGCCATGCCATGTCGGTGATGTGCAGCAGGCCGTCGATGCCGCCCAGGTCCACGAACGCACCGTATTCGGTGATGTTCTTGACCACGCCTTGAACGATGGCGCCTTCCTTCAGCGTTTCCATCAGCTTGGCGCGCTCTTCGCCCATCGAGGCTTCGACCACGGCGCGGCGGCTCAGCACCACGTTGTTGCGCTTGCGGTCCAGCTTGATGACCTTGAACTCCATCGTCTTGTTTTCGTACGGAGTCAGGTCCTTGATCGGACGGGTGTCGATCAGCGAACCGGGCAGGAAGGCGCGGATGCCGTTGACCAGCACCGTCAGGCCGCCCTTGACCTTGCCGGAGGTCGTGCCGGTCACGAATTCGCCCGATTCCAGGGCCTTTTCCAGAGCCAGCCACGAGGCCAGGCGCTTGGCGGTGTCGCGCGACAGGATGGTGTCGCCGTAGCCGTTTTCGATCGAGCCGATGGCGACCGACACAAAGTCGCCCACCTGGACTTCGATTTCTCCCTGGTCGTTCTTGAATTCGTCGATTGGCACGTAGGCTTCCGACTTCAGGCCAGCGTTCACGACGACGAAGTTGTGCTCGACGCGCACGACTTCAGCGGTGATGACCTCGCCAGGACGCATTTCCGTGCGTTGCAGCGATTCTTCAAACAGGGAGGCAAAAGATTCAGACATGTATTTCCTTGCCCGCAAACAGGTTTCCGCCGGCACTATTGCCAGGCGTTTCTAGGACTGTTTGCGGAGGTGTTGTGGGTTCAACCACGGTGTTGGAGTCTATGGACCTCGGGCCGTACATGGGGCGGTGCCGCCGTGTCTGGGCCCGGAGGGCGGGTTTGCCGACCGTGCGGCGCAACTGGCAATCAGTCGCGGCCGAACGGCTGGCGTTCCTGCCACCACGAAAGCACCTGTTCTGCCACCTCTTCGATGGAGAGCTCGGAGCTGTCAAGCAGCATGGAATCCTGGGCGGGCTTGAGCGGTGCGACGCTGCGGTTCATGTCCCGCGCATCGCGTGCTTCAAGGTCAGCCCGAAGGGCGCTTATGTTAGCGGCAATTCCTTTGGAAATCAACTGCTTATGCCGGCGCTCGGCGCGACAGGCGGCGGAGGCCGACAAATAGACCTTGAGGGGAGCATGGGGAAAGATCACCGTGCCCATGTCGCGGCCGTCGGCAACCAGCCCCGGAAGCTGCTGGAAGGACAGCTGCAGGTCCACCAGCGCGTCGCGCACGGCAGGCAGGGCCGAGACACGCGAGGCGTTCATGCCCGACTCCTCGCTGCGCAGCAGGAGGGTGACATCCTCGACACCCAGCCAGATGCGCTGCTCGGCGTCAAAGCGCACGGGCAGCTCGCGCGCCAGCACGGCGATCTGCTGGGCATGCGGTTCGTCCAGCACCAGGCCGGCGCGCGATGCGGCCAGCCCCGTGAGCCGGTACAGCGCGCCCGAGTCCAGCAGGTGGTAGCCAAGAGCCTGGGCGACCTCGGCGGCAATCGTGCCCTTGCCCGAGGCCGTGGGGCCATCGATGCAGATCACGGGAATGCGCGCGCGGGCCGTCTCGCAGACCGAGAACAGGGCCTCGAAGTAGTCAGGGAAGGTCTTGGCGACGCACTTGGGGTCTTCGATGCGCACGGGCAGGGCGGCCGGGTTGAAGGCCGCCAGCGAGAAGCACATGGCCACGCGGTGGTCGTCATAGGTGTGGATGCTGGCCGCACGCCATGCGGCGGTGGACGCGGGCGGCGTGATGCGGATGTAGTCCGCGCCCTCCTTGACATCGGCGCCCAGCTTGCGCAGCTCCTTGGTCATGGCCGCGATGCGGTCGGTTTCCTTGACACGCCAGCTTGCGATATTGCGCAGCGTGGTCGTGCCATCGGCATACAGGGCCATGACGGCCAGCGTCATGGCGGCATCGGGGATGTGGTTGCAGTCCAGGTCGATGGCCTTGAGCGGCCATGCGCCACGGCGGATGCGCAGCCAGTTGGGGCCGCCTTCCACCTCGGCGCCCATGGCGCGCGCGGCCTCTACAAAGCGGATATCGCCCTGGATGGAGTCCCGTCCCACGCCGAGGATGCGGATGCCTTCGGCGCTGTCCGAGGCGATGGCGCCCAGTGCGATGAAGTAGCTGGCCGACGAGGCGTCTGCCTCGACATGGATCTCGCCCGGCGAGCTGTAGCGGCTGCCGGCCGGGATGGTGAAGCGCTGCCAGTTCTCGTTGTGCACGGCAATGCCGAAGCGGGCCAGCAATTCCAGCGTGATGTGGATGTAGGGCTTGGAGATCAGCTCGCCCACGACTTCGATGGTGATGTCGCGTGTGTTGGCCAGCAGCGGCAGCGCCATCAGCAGCGAGGTCAGGAACTGGCTGGAGACATCGCCACGCACCTGGATGGGGCTGTGCGGCAGCTGCGAGAAATCGGGCTGGCGAATGTGCAGCGGAGGAAAGCCGTCGTTGCCCAGATAGTCGATGCGGCAGCCAAGCTGGCGCAGCGCATCGACCAGATCGCCGATGGGGCGCTCATGCATGCGCGGCACGCCGCTGAGCTTGAAGTCGCCGCCCAGCACGGACAGGGCTGCCGTCAGCGGCCGCATGGCCGTGCCGGCGTTGCCCATGAACAGCTCGGCACTGGCGCCAGAGGGCAGGACGCCGCCCAGGCCGGTGATGCGCACGGGCTGGCCGAGGGTGATGGTCGTGGGCTCCACCGTGCAGCCCAGTTGCTGCAGGGCCCGGAGCATGACGCGCGTGTCGTCCGAGTCGAGCAGGTCGTGGACCACGGTCGTGCCCTGGCTCAGTGCCGCGAGCAGCAGCACGCGGTTCGAGATGCTCTTGGAGCCCGGCAGGCTCACCGTGCCCTGCGCGCGGGAAAGAGGGGGGATATCGAGGAAGGCGGTACTGAACATGGCAATTCGGATGCAAACAGGCTGTCGGGAGGCATTGCGGCCGCGCCGGCCGCAATGCACAGGAGCGCTTTGGGTGCGCCGGGCTTGCGTCTGGCGCTTGCCCTGCGTTGTGCGTCAGCGGCGCGGAGCGCCCATGCGCCAATGGGCGCGCGCGGCGCTGGCCAGGGTCAGGTGGTCTTCAAGACCTTGTCCGTCACCGGCCTGGATCAGGGATTCGAGTTGCTGCAGCGCCTGCTGGAACTGGCGCGACTGTGCCAGAACCTGCTCGCTGTTGGCCAGCAGCACATCACGCCACATTTTGGGATCGCCTGCGGCAATGCGCGTGAAGTCGCGGAAGCCGGGGCCGGCCAGGGACAGCACGTCGTCGGAGTCGGGCTGGGTGATCACGCTTTGCATCATGGCGAAGGCCAACAGATGCGGCAGGTGGCTGACCGTGGCAAAGGCGCTGTCGTGGGCTTCGGGCGACATGGCGCGCACGCGGCAGCCCAGCAGTTCCCACAGGGAGCGGGCCTTTTGCAGGTGGTCGGTCAGCGTGCGTTCGGTGGGCGTCAGGATGACCTGTGCGCCCTTGTACAGCTGGGGGTCGGAGTGCTCGACGCCCGAGACTTCCTTGCCTGCAATGGGGTGGGCCGGGACGAAAGAGCCGAGCTGGTCGCGCAGGGCCGAGCGGGCGGCATGCACCACATCGACCTTGGTGGAGCCCACGTCCATGATCATCATCTCGGGCGTGACCAGGTGCTTGATGGACTTGAGCGTGGCCTCGGTCGCCGCCACGGGCACGGCCAGCAGCACCAGGTCGGCACCGGCGGCGGCCAGCAGGGCGGAGGGGGCCTCCACATCGATGACGCCCATCTGGCGAGCGCGTTCGGTCGTCGAAGGCGACTTGCTGTAGCCCACGACGCGCTTGACCAGCCCTGCCTGCTTGAGCGCCAGGGCGAACGAGCCGCCCATGAGGCCGCAGCCGATCAGGCCCAGTTGTTCAAAGGGCTGCATCACTTGGATACCGGGTAGGTGCCCAGCACCTTGTAGAAGGCGCACAGGCCGCGCAACTCTTCCAGCGCGCTGGCCACATTGGGCTGTGCCGGGTGGCCTTCGAGGTCGATGTAGAAGTAGTACTCCCACTGGCCGGTGCGCGCGGGGCGCGACTCGAAGCGCGTCATCGACACGCCGTGCCTCTTGAGCGGCACCAGCAGGTCATGCACGGCGCCGGGGCGGTTGGGCACGGAGATGATGATGCTGGTGCAATCCTGGCCGCTGGGCGAGGGCGTGGCCAGCGTGTGCGGCAGGCAGATGACGGCGAAGCGCGTGCGGTTGTAGGCATCGTCCTGGATGGCATGCGCCACCACATGCAGGCCGAATTGCTGGGCTGCGCGTTCGCTGGCCAGGCCGGCGATGTTGGGATGCAGTGCTGCCAGGCGAGCGCCTTCGGCATTGCTGGACACCGGGCGGCGCTCGGCATGCGGCAGGTGCTTGGCCAGCCAGCCCTGGCACTGTGCCAGGGCCTGGGGATGGGCCGCCACGACTTCGATGCCCTCGGTCGTGTTGCTGCTGCGAAGCAGGTTGTGGCGCACCAGCAGGCTGACCTCGCCCACCACGTGGCAGGGCGTGTGCAGGAACATGTCCAGCGAGCGCGTGACCACGCCTTCGTTGGAGTTCTCCACGCCCACCACGCCGTACTGCGCGCTGCCTGCGGCCGTGGCGTGGAACACCTCGTCGAAGCTGTTGCAGTACATCAAATCGGCCGCGCCGCCGAAGTACTGGATGGCGGCTTCCTCGCAGAACGTGCCCGCCGGGCCCAGCACGGCCACGCGCTGGGGCGACTCCAGCGCCAGGCAGGCCGACATGATCTCGCGCCAGATGGCCGAGACATGGCCGTTCTTGAGCGGGCCGGGATTGGCGGACTCGATCTTCTGGATGACCTGGGCCACGCGGTCCGGGCGGAAGAAGGGCGTGCCTTCACGCTTCTTGACCTCGCCGACCTGCTCTGCCACGCGGGCACGTCGGTTCAGCAGGTCCAGCAGTTGCTGGTCGATATCGTCGATCTGCACGCGCAGATGCGCCAGATCGGGAGAGGCTTGGGGTGTGGTGCTCATGGGCGGGAGTGTGGTCGGTCAGGCGTTGCGCTGTTCGAATTCGCGCATGTACTCCACCAGCGCCTGCACGCCAGCGATGGGCATGGCGTTGTAGATGCTGGCACGCATGCCGCCGACGGACTTGTGGCCCTTGAGCTGCAGCAGGCCGCGTTCCCGGGCTCCGGCCAGGAAGGCGTCATTGCGCGATTCGTCGCGCAGGAAGAAGGGGATGTTCATGCGCGAGCGGCAATTGGCAGCGACCTTGTTCACGTAGAACGAGGACTGGTCCACGTACTGGTAGAACAGGTCGGCCTTGGCGATGTTGCGCGCTTCCAGGGCGGCCACGCCGGTCAGGCCGCCTTCGGTCTGGCGCTTGATCCATTGGAACGTGAGGCCTGCGATGTAGATGCCCCAGGTCGGAGGCGTGTTGTACATCGACTGGTTGTCGGCCACGGTCTTGTAGTCGAAGGCCGAAGGGCAGGCCGGCAGGGCGTGGCCCAGCAGATCCTCGCGCACGATGACCAGGGTCAGGCCGGCCGGGCCTAGGTTCTTCTGCGCGCCGCCGAACGCCAGGCCCACGCGGCTCCAATCGACGGGGCGCGAGGCCACGTGCGAGGAGAAATCAACCACCAGCGGAGCATCGCAGCCCAGCGCCTTCAGGTCGGGCAGCTCCTGGAACTCCACGCCATGGATGGTTTCGTTGCTGCAGATGTGCACGTAGCTGGCGCCACGGCTCAGTTGCCAGCTCTCGGGGGCGGGCAGGGCGGTGAACTTGCCCTCCTCGCCGCTGGCCGCGATGTGCGCGTCCGCCACGTACTTGCGTGCTTCCTTGGCCGACTTCTGGCTCCAGCTGCCGCTGAGCACGAAATCCACCGTGCCTGCGCGCGACAGGTTCAGGGGAACGATGGCGTTCTCGGCCAGGCCGCCGCCTTGCATGAACAGGATCTTGAACTCGGGCGGTACGGCCAGCAGCTCGCGCAGGTCGGCCTCGGCCTGTTCATAGATGGAGATGAACTCCTTGCCGCGGTGGCTCATCTCCATCACGCTCATGCCGGACCCGTGCCAGTCGAGCATTTCGGCGGCTGCCTGCTGCAGCACTTCGGCGGGAATGGCGGCGGGGCCGGCGGAGAAGTTGTAAGGGCGGTTCATGGAGTTCACTGTCAAGTCACGCGCAGGCGCCAGTTCGGGCGGTGCCTGCAACTGTCAAAAATCTGAGCCGCCGCTGGGGCTGCGCTCCCGGTGCGGGAGGCAGTCCCAGCGGCGGCTGGGTCATCAGGCGGGCTCGCCCGTGCCTTCGGCAGCGGCTTCGTCGCCGCCCGTGGCCTCCTCGCCCGTGGCCTCGTCCTCGACTTCGTTGGCATCGTTTTCAACGATGCGCTGCAGGCCGCCGAGCTTGGCGCCTTCGTCCAGGGAGATCAGCGTCACGCCCTGGGTGGCGCGGCCCAGCTCGCGGATTTCCGAGACACGGGTGCGCACCAGCACGCCAGTGTCGGTGATCAGCATGATTTCGTCATCGGCATGCACCAGGGTGGCGGCGACGACCTTGCCGTTGCGCTCGGACTGCTGGATGGCAATCATGCCCTTGGTGCCGCGGCCATGGCGCGTGTACTCCACGATGGAGGTGCGCTTGCCGTAGCCGTTCTCGGTGGCCGTGAGCACGCTTTGCGACTCGTCCTCGGCCACCAGCATGGCGATCACGCTCTGGCCTTCTTCCAGGTTCATGCCCTTGACGCCACGCGCGTTGCGGCCCATGGGGCGCACGTCGTTTTCGTCGAAGCGCACGGCCTTGCCGCCGTCGCTGAACAGCATCACGTCATGCTTGCCGTCGGTGAGGGCTGCGCCGATCAGGAAGTCGCCCTCGTCCAGGCCCACGGCGATGATGCCGGCCTTGCGCGGGTTGGAGAACTCGTCCAGCGCCGTCTTCTTCACGGTGCCCATGCTGGTGGACATGAACACATAGTGGTCGGCCGGGAAGCTGCGGTACTCGCCCGTCAGCGGCAGCACCACATTGATCTTCTCGCCATCCTGCAGCGGGAACATGTTGACGATGGGGCGTCCACGCGAGCCGCGCGAACCTGCGGGCACTTCCCAGACCTTGAGCCAGTACAGGCGGCCGCGGTTGGAGAAGCACAGCAGGTAGTCGTGCGTGTTGGCGATGAACAGCTGGTCGATCCAGTCGTCTTCCTTGGTGGCCGTGGCCTGCTTGCCGCGTCCGCCGCGCTTTTGCGAGCGGTACTCGGACAGCGGCTGGCTCTTGATGTAGCCCGTGTGGCTGAGCGTGACCACCATGTCGGTGGGCGTGATCAGGTCCTCGGTGGACAGGTCCTGCGCGCTGTACTCGACCGTGCTGCGGCGGGCGCCGACCTTGCTCTGTCCGAACTCGGCCTTGATCTGCTTGAGCTCGTCGCCAATGATGGCCGACACGCGCTCGGGCTTGGACAGGATGTCCAGCAGGTCCTCGATGACGGACATCACGTCCTTGTACTCGGCGACGATCTTGTCCTGCTCCAGGCCGGTCAGTCGCTGCAGGCGCATCTGCAGGATTTCCTGGGCCTGGGTTTCGGACAGGCGGTACAGGCCATCGGCCTGCATGCCGAATTCGCGCTCCAGTCCGTCGGGGCGGTAGTCGTCGGCGTTGACCACGCCGCCATCGGTGCGGGTGCGCGTCAGCATCTCGCGCACCAGCTTGCTGTCCCAGTTGCGCGTCATCAGCTCGGCCTTGGCCACAGGCGGCGTCGGCGCGTTGCGGATGATGGCGATGAAGTCGTCGATATTGGCCAGCGCGACCGCCAGGCCTTCCAGCACATGGCCGCGCTCGCGCGCCTTGCGCAGCTCATACACCGTGCGGCGCGTGACCACTTCGCGGCGGTGCTGCAGGAAGACCTCGACCAGATCCTTCAGGTTGCACAGCTTGGGCTGGCCATCGACCAGCGCCACCATGTTCATGCCGAAGGTGTCTTGCAGCTGGGTCAGTTTGTACAGGTTGTTGAGCACGACCTCGGGCACTTCGCCGCGCTTGAGCTCGATCACCAGGCGCATGCCCGACTTGTCGGACTCGTCCTGGATGTGGCTGATGCCTTCGATCTTCTTCTC
The DNA here is from genome assembly GCF_059567865.1 of Delftia sp. BGA-UO-ETr-SB1. Classification (NCBI taxonomy): domain Bacteria; kingdom Pseudomonadati; phylum Pseudomonadota; class Betaproteobacteria; order Burkholderiales; family Comamonadaceae; genus Delftia; species Delftia sp. BGA-UO-ETr-SB1. The sequence continues at coordinate 2,219,599 of NZ_JCAQOW010000006.1, forward strand.
GTGCACCAGCTCTGCCATGCGCTCCTGCAGCGTCTTCTTGTTGACCTGGTAGGGCAGCTCGTCAACGATGATGGCCTGGCGCTGGCCGCGATCGATGTCCTCGAAGTGGCACTTGGCGCGCATCACCACGCGTCCGCGACCCGTGCGGTAGCCTTCCTTGACACCGTTGATGCCATAGATGATGCCGGCCGTGGGGAAGTCAGGCGCGGGAATGATCTCCATCAGCTCGTCGATGGTGGCCTGAGGCGTCTGCAGCAGGTGCAGGCAGGCATCCACCACCTCGTTGAGGTTGTGCGGAGGAATGTTGGTGGCCATGCCCACGGCAATGCCCGAGGAACCATTGACCAGCAGGTTGGGCAGCCGCGCGGGCAGCACCAGCGGCTCGCGCTCGCTGCCGTCGTAGTTCGGGCCGTAGTCCACCGTCTCCTTGTCGATGTCGCCCAGCATCTCGTGGGAGATCTTGGACAGGCGGATTTCGGTGTAACGCATCGCCGCCGCGCTGTCCCCGTCCACCGAACCGAAGTTGCCCTGCCCGTCGACCAGCATGTGGCGCAGCGAGAAATCCTGTGCCATGCGCACGATGGTGTCGTACACCGCGCTGTCTCCGTGCGGGTGGTACTTGCCGATCACGTCGCCGACGATACGCGCCGACTTCTTGTACGGCCGGTTCCAGTCGTTGTTGAGCTCGTGCATGGCGAACAGCACGCGCCGATGCACAGGCTTGAGACCATCTCGCGCATCGGGCAGCGCCCGGCCCACGATCACGCTCATTGCGTAATCGAGATAGCTGCGACGCATCTCCTCTTCGAGGCTGATGGGCAGGGTTTCTTTAGCAAACTGGGTCATGTGTGGCGATACTCTGACGGCGGGAAAAGGCCCATTTTAGGTCGAATGACGTGTAGCAGCCGAGCAACATAACCCTGGAATTCCGCCGCTGTCCTACTTGTTGGCGCCCGCTTGGCGGTCCGTCTGCTTGTGACGTATGGCACAATCAATTCAACGTTTTTGGTGATGGTCACTGATAACGTCCACAGATTCGCAGCCCTGCTGCGGCTTTTTCCCCAAGAGGAGAACCATGAAGAAACTGAACAAAGTGGCGATGTTGTTTGCCTCTGCCGCCCTCGCAACGGCTGCTGGCGCACAAGTGAAGGCTGCTGACGGTGGCAAGACCATCGACAACTGGCAAAACGGCACCAGCGAACTGGTGTGGAAGAACGGCACGAACGAACTGTGCTGGCGCGATGCCAACTGGACGCCCGCCACTGCAGCAGCTGACTGCGACGGTGCCCTGAAGCCTGTGGCAGCCGCTGTGGCTCCTACCGCAACGCCCGCTCCGGCAGCTCCCGCCCCGGCACCGGCTCCCGCTCCGGCCGTGGCTTCCAAGGTGACCTTCTCTGCTGACGCTTTCTTCGACTTCGACAAGTCGGTTCTGAAGCCCGAAGGCAAGGCCAAGCTGGATGATCTGGCCTCCAAGGTCAAGGGCATCAACCTGGAAGTGGTCATCGCCGTCGGTCACACCGACTCCGTTGGCTCTGACGCCTACAACCAGAAGCTGTCGGTTCGCCGCGCTGAAGCTGTGAAGGCTTACCTGGTGTCCAAGGGCATCGAAAAGAACCGCGTCTACACTGAAGGCAAGGGCGAAAAGCAGCCCATCGCCGACAACAAGACCAAGGAAGGCCGCGCAAAGAACCGTCGCGTGGAAATCGAAGTGGTCGGCACCCGCGCCGCTCAGTAATCTTTCGATTGCTTCCCGCAAAAGCCCCGGCAACGGGGCTTTTTTTATGGCCGAACGGTCGTCGCAATCACCGACAATCGAGCCATGAGCAACGCAATCAACGTCAATGCCGACCCGGCGGAGCTGGAGAAATTCTCCAGCCTGGCCCATCGCTGGTGGGACCCGGAAAGTGAGTTCAAACCTTTGCATCAGATCAATCCGTTGCGCCTGGACTGGATTGATGCGCAAGCTCCCTTGAAGGGCCGCAGGGTCCTTGATGTCGGCTGCGGTGGCGGCATCCTCGCCGATTCCATGGCCCGCAAGGGGGCGAGAGAGGTGGTGGGCATCGACCTGGCCACCAAGGCATTGCGTGTGGCCCAGTTGCATGCGCTGGAAACGGGTACTCCGAACATCCACTACCACGAAGTCAGCGTGGAACGTCTGGCCGAGGAGCAGCCGGGCTCCTTTGACGTGGTGACCTGCATGGAGATGCTCGAGCATGTGCCCGATCCCGCTTCCGTGGTCTCGGCCTGCGCCGAGCTGGTCAAGCCTGGGGGCTGGGTGTTCTTCTCCACAATCAACCGCAGTGCCAAGGCCTTTGGTCTGGCCATTGTGGCGGCTGAGTACCTGCTCAAGATGATTCCCAAGGGGACGCATGAGTACGCCAAGCTGATCCAGCCCAGCGAACTCGCCATGTTTGCCCGTCAGGCTGGCCTTGACCTGCAGGCCAGCAAGGGTCTGCAGCACAACCCCATCACCGGGCGCTACTGGCTCAGCGCGGACACGTCGGTGAACTACATGCTGGCAACGCGCCGGGCAGAAGGGTGAGCCGCATGTGGCAAGAAGTCCGAGCTGTTCTGTTCGACCTGGACGGCACCTTGATCGACAGTGCACCCGACCTGGGTGCGGCCGCAGACAGGATGCGCATTGACCGTGGCCTGCAGTCGCTTCCCTATGAGCGGTATCGGCCCATGGCGGGCGCCGGGGCACGGGGGATGCTGGGAGTGGGCTTCGGGCTCACGCCTGACTCGCCGGAGTTTCCGGAGATGCGCGAGGAGTTTTTCCGCAACTACGAGCAGTGCATGACCGAGCGCACCTATGCGTTCGATGGTGTCCCGGAGCTCATTGCACAGCTCCAGGCGGCATCCATGCCCTGGGGAGTGGTCACCAATAAATCCATGCGTTTCACCGATCCGCTGACGCAGCAGATGCCGCTTTTCGCGAGCGCTGGTGCCATCGTCAGCGGTGATACCACGCCCCACGCAAAGCCCCATCCAGCACCGTTGCTGGAAGCTGCCGCGCGTATCGGCCTGCCTCCGCAGTGTTTTGTCTATGTGGGTGACGATGAGCGCGACATCGTTGCAGGCAAGGCCGCAGGCATGAAGACCGTGGCGGCCTGCTACGGCTACCTTGGCGCAGCGGGCGATACGCTGCAGTGGCAGGCGGATGCGCAAATCTATTCTCCGCTGGAGCTCTTGAAACTGCTGGAAAGAGGCTAAGATAGGAGCCTTGGGGCTGTCCTGGTTTCGACGTGGGTTCGGGACCGGTGTGGTGCATGTCGAGCTTGAGTGACGCTCGTAAATCTCCATTCAAAAAACTAACTGCAAACGACGAACGTTTCGCACTCGCCGCTTAAATCCGGTGAGCCTTGCAACAGCACGCTGATGGGCTGGGCAAGGGGGTAGCAATACCTCCCGGCTGCAAGGGAATTTACATCAGCTGGCTGCGTGCTGGGCTTCTTAGTACGTGGCAAGATCCAAGGAAGCTGGCATCCCGGGTAGCGTGCGCCTGCGCGACTTGGGAGGCGAGACTCAAAACAGAACGCTAAACATGTAGATCTGCCCGGCGAAGGCTTGCGGACGCGGGTTCAATTCCCGCCAGCTCCACCATCCAAGACACCGCCACACACTGATGACCTCAGCGTGTGGCGGTTTTTTTTTGCCTTCAACTGTCCTGCGGTGCCGTCGGAATCGCACGGATTTCGCACGGGCTGCGGGAACGGGTTCGGCAAGGAGGCTGGCCCAGGGTTGATTCAGCTGCTGCCCATGTCGGGCATGGGCTGTTGCGACAGTTCCTGGATCAGCGTGAGGCGGAAATGCGCCAGGGCCTTGGCGCCGTGCTGTATGTGGTGCAGGTCTGCCACCCCGCCGATGCCCGAGACCAACAGCTCTGGTTTGTTGGACAGGATGACTTCTATGAAGTGGTCAGCCAGTTCTGCTGCCAACAGGGTTTCTGTGCTCTGTTTGCTCATGTGCGTTTCCTCCTTGTGTTGGAAATCGCATGGTATGGCAACGCGGCGAAATAGGGGGCGCCGACTGGGAGGCATGGCCGGCGCCCGGTGTCGATTCTCAGATGGCGAGGCTTGCGCGGTCCTTGCCCTCTATCCACTTGGGCGGCTTGCCGCGGCCTGTCCAGGTGGCGCCGGTTTCTGGGTTGCGGAATTTGGGCTCTCCCACGCTGTGCTTGCTGGCCTTGCCGGGCTTGCTCTTGGCGGAGGGGAAGACGTCTTCCTTCGTCAGGCCATATTGCTGCACCATCGCCTTTGCTTCAGCGATCGCGTCGGTTTTCGCATTCTGGATGAGTGCGTCGATTTTTTTCTCAAGCTCGGCTTTTTGTTGCAGCAGGGCCTTGTAGTCGGATGTCATGGCAATGATGATTTTCAGTGGGAGATGCGCGTGTATATCACGGGTATGAATATTTTGTAAGTTATCAGTAAGAAAAAGAGTGTGCGAATGCAGGAACGGTCACCAGCGACGTGGCGCGTTCAGAACAGGTGATGGGGATGGTTGGGGCGGCGAGGTGCGCCCAAGAAAAAGGCCAGCGGCTTGCGCTGGCCTGGGAATAAAGAGCCGGTGCTTTTTGAAAGCTTCCTGGGGGAATGAGAGGGAGGGAGGAGGAAATGCCCCAGACCCGGCAATGAAACGGTGCAGAAACTGAAGGCGATGATGCCTGCCGTGCGCAGGTCGGCCGATGGGTGAGAGGCGAGTCTGCACGTAGGACGGGGGAGCATCTGCCGAGTCACAGGCTGGTCATCTCCATGCGCGATAAACCGGGAGTTGCGCAACCATGGGGGGGAGCGCATTGTTTTTTTATTGCGCATCCATGTCCATTGCTGCCACGCTGATTCCATTTGTTTTCAACCCGGCCAATCCGATGAGTGCGCCATTGCAGCGCCATCGTTGGCGCCTGTATGGTGCGGGCCTGCTTCTGTCGGCATCTGCCGGGGTATGGGCGCAGGTTCCCTTCAACGGCACCTACACGCAGGATTTCGACACCCTGGCCGCGTCCGGGGCGGGGCTGGCCTGGGCCAATAACAGCACTTTGCCGGGCTGGTTTCTCTTCAACAAGAGCCTGGCATCCATCACCTCTTACGTCGCTGGCAATGGTGCCTCCAACACCGGCAGCTTCTACAGCCTGGGGCTGAGCACGGACCGTGCCTTGGGGGGCGTGGCATCAGGCGGGGCCTACTTTGGCAGCCCGGCACAGGGCGCCGTAGCGGGTTGGATTGCGCTGGCAGTGCGCAATGACACGGGTGGCTCGGTCGATGGCATCACCTTGCGATTCAACGGCGAGCAATGGCGCAACGGTGGCAATACGGAACGGCAGCCCATGGTGCTGGAGTACGGCATGGGAGCCACCTTTGCCGACGTGCCTGAATGGCTGCCTGCCGGCGCGAACTTCAATTGGCAATCGCCTGTTGCCACTGGCACTGCTGCCGCCGTGGACGGCAATGTGGCCGGGCGGGTGAACAATGTGGGAGGGGATCTGCGCGGCCTGGGCTGGGCGCCAGGTGCCACGCTGTGGCTGCGTTGGGTAGAGCTCAATGATGTGGGCAACGACCACGGCCTGGCCATTGATGACGTCTCCATCACCCTGGCGCTGCCGGACACCACGGCGCCCACGCTGCAGGCAAGCATTCCCGCGGCGGCGGCGACCGGGGTGGCGCTGAATCCCGAAATCAAGCTGAGTTTCGATGAGGCGGTGAAGCCCGGTAGCGGCAGTTTCGAACTGCGCCAGGGCGGAACGGTGGTGGCAACGCTGCAGGCTGGCGATGCGGCGCAGGTGAAATTCAGTGGCTCGACCATCACGCTCAACGCGGGTGTGCGGCTGGCGGTCAATACGCCCTATAGCCTGGTTTCCGTGGGCGAGCCGGTGTTGGATACCTCGGGCAATGTGTGGACCGGCACGACGCTGGGCTTCACGACAGGAGACGAGCCGCCGGTCACCAGGATTTCTGCGGTCCAGGGCTCTGGCGATCAGTCTCCGCTGGTGGGGCAGAAGGTGACGGTGAGTGCCGTGGTGACGGCCTATATGCCTGGACTGAGCGGCTTCTTCGTGCAGGAAGAGGCGGCAGACTCCGATGGCGATGCTGCTACCTCGGAAGGCATCTTTGTCTACTACGGCAACGCCAATCCTGGCGTGGATGAGAGCACGGTGGGCAAGCTGGTGCAGATTTCCGCCTCGGTGAGCGAGTTCCGCAATCAGACCCAGCTCAGCGCCATCACGGACTTCGTGGTCCGCGGCGCGGCGGCCTTGCCGGAGCCGGTGCGCATCGCACTGCCTGTCAGCGACATGGGGCAATGGGAGCGTCTGGAAGGCATGCGTGTGGAGGTGGCATCCGCCACCGCAGGCGGCAAGCTGGTGGTGAGCGACAACCGCACGCTGGGCCGCTACGGCAATGTCACGCTGTCTGCCGATACGCCGTTGGCGCAGTACACCGAAGTCAACGCTCCCAGCGTGGCGGGCTATGCAGCCTACGTGCAGACGCTGCAGCGCAGCCAGATCATTCTCGATGATCGCTCGGGGGCCCAGAATCCCGAGTTCGTGCCGGGTCGTGGCGGCTTGCCGCTGTCGGCGTCCAACACGCTGCGCGCTGGCGATGGCGTGGACCGCGTCATCGGCGTGCTCGACCAGTTCTTTGATGCTGCCGCCAGCGAGCCCTATCTGACCAGCTACCGCGTGCAGCCCACGCAGATGCCGCAGTTCACGGGGGCCACGCGACCTTCAGCTGCCGAATTGCAGCAGGCCGTGGGGGCGGCCACACTCAAGATCGCATCGGCCAACGTTCTCAATTTCTTCAACCTGACCGGTGCCACAAGCGGCTCTTCCCAGGTGATGTTCAACACGCCGCTGGGCAACCAGCAGGGCATTCGCGGTGCCAACAGCATTGCCGAGCTGGACAGGCAGCGCGCCAAGATCGTGGCCAATCTGCTGGGGCTGGGCGCCGATGTGTATGGCCTGATGGAGGTGCAGAACAATGGCTTTGGCCCAGGCAGCGCCATCCAGGATCTGGCCGACGCCTTGAACGCGAGTGCGGACAAGCCTGCCGGCGCCGTGTATGAGGTGGTCAAGGCTCCCTTCAGTGAGGCTGCAGGCACGGTGCCAGGTGCGGGCACGGATGCCATTACCGTGGCCATCGTCTATCGCAGCGACCGTGTCACGCCGGTGGGCAGCGCAGCGGCACCCAATGTCTCTACCTACGATGCCTTCAACCCAAGCATCGGTGGAGCCCGGGTGCCGATTGCGCAGACCTTTGCCGTGGGCGGCAGCACGGAGCAGTTCACGCTGGTGGTGAACCATTTCAAATCCAAGGGCAGCGTGCTCGGTGGCGCGGGCAATGCGGACGTGCTCGACGGCCAGGGCGCCAACAACGCGGCGCGCGTGAAGACGGCCCAGCAACTGAGCAACTGGCTGGCAACCCGGCCCACAGGCGCGACCAGCCCCCACTTGGTGCTGGTGGGCGATTTCAACGCTTATGCGAAGGAAGACCCCATCACCACGCTGGAGGCCGGCGGCTATGTCAAGGTCTCCCAGGGGCTGTCCTATGCATTCGACGGAATGTGGGGTTCGCTGGACCATGTGCTGGTGAGCGCCAGCCTGCAGCCCAGCGTGGGGCGTGCGGTCAAGTGGGCCATCAATGCCGAGGAGCCCGAGGTGCTCGACTACAACGTCGAGTTCAAGTCGCTCGATCAGCAGGCCAGCTTCTATGCGCCCACCGCCTATCGTTCCAGTGACCACAACCCCATTCTCCTGGGCCTGAATTTCGGTGGCCAGGCGCCATCGTTCAGTGGCGTGCCTGCCAATGCGCAGGCGGTGGTGGTGGGGCAGGCGGCCGATCTGGCGGACTTGGTGGTGGCCGATGCCGACAGCCCCGTCGTCACACTGTCCATCGTCGCCAGCGGCGGACAGGTGCTGGGCCTGGAGGATGTCGATGCTGCACAGCCCGGCATTCAACTGCGCGGCAGCCCCGAACAGGTGTCGCAGCAATTGCGCGCCGCCATGTACATGGCTTCGGTAGCCGGCCCGGCCAGCCTGCAACTGAGCGTGAGCGATGGCGTCCATGCGGCTGTGACGGCCAGCTATCCGCTGCTGGCGACCGCAGCCGGCGCGGTGGACCCGGCCAATCGATTCAACATCTCCGGAGCAAGCCAGATTGCGGTTGCGGGCGAGGTCGTGGGCGGTGGTGCCAACTGCCGCCTGGCTGAGCCGCCGCAGGTCATGGCGGCACCGGGTACTCCACGTCCTGGGGCGGTGGTGCCACACGGGCTGTTGAAGCTCAACACCGATGGCTGTGATGCGGGTGCGCTCGTGACGGTCAGGCTGACCTATCCGAACGATCTGCCCAGTGGTGCTGAATACTGGAAGTGGGGCCGCACGGCAGATAACACCACGCAGCACTGGTACCGCATACCTGCAACGCTGCAGGGTCGCGTCGTCTCCTTCGTGCTGCGCGATGGTGGCCTGGGCGATGACGATCTGCTGGCCAATGGCCGTGTCGAAGACCCTTCGGCCCTGGTGCTGCCTGCAGCAGTCGGTGGCGGCACGCCGGCGGCGATTCCGTCACTGAGCGAGTGGGCGGTCGCGCTGCTGAGCCTGATGATGGGTGGGCTGGCCATCCGTCTGCGCCGACGCAACCCTTGATGCTGCCGTGAAAAGGCCCGGTCTGCACCACGTGCAGGCCGGGCTTTTTGCTTTGGGGCAGGGGAAACTGCGGACAGGCATTTGCCCGACTGCGTGCAAGAGGGATGGGTGGGAGAGGATCTTGGTGTGCAGCCGCAGGCCGATGCTTGATGATGGCCGGGCTGGGTGCGAAGTGGCGCGTCTGCTGCTGCGGACGCCGTCTCGGTGCAAGGAATGAGAGAGATATCCAGAAACGATCGTGCTTGAAAAAGAGCCTGGCTAACCGGCATACCGCTGGCTGGCAAAAACGACTGCAGGCTGAACTGGCCTGACGAGTCGCCCCACGATGAAACTGAACTGCTGCAGCACCATGAATGCTGCAGCATGGGTTGAATGATATACGCAAACAAGAATCATTCTCAAATAAACCCAGAACTTCTCTGGAATTAGAAAAAGCTTGTGTTTTGCGGTTTTCGCCTGCTGGGCTGGTATCTGGCGTGGTGCCGCTCAAGAAAAAACGCCCCGGCTGCGGAGGCGGCCGGGGCGCTGAATGGAGCGTTCCATGCGATCAATCCAGGAAGGACACATGCTAGGGGTTTTGAATGAGAGCGCTTGCGTCTGCGTCTCCGGTCCTTCCTGGTTGTCAAGTGTAAATTGAAACAAGGTGCTTGATGGGGTCAAAGCAGCCGAAGTTGCATGCATCTGAGCCGTAAAGCTGTTTTTTTGTACTCCGATGCAACCGCCTCAAGCCCAATGCGCCGTGCAATGCAAAAAGCCCGCTGTGGAGCGGGCTTTTTTTCTGGGAATGTGGACGATGGCTCTTACGCGACCCTCGTTTTACGGCAGAACGTCTCTGCGGCTGTCACCGTTGTTTTTTTCGTCGTAGTGCACGACGCGCCGGCGTGAGATACAGCATTGCCTGCGCAGACAACCACGGGATTATAGCAGAGGCAGAATTTGCCGCTGGAGCCATGGGCCTGTGTTGCCGCTGAAAGGGGTTTGAAGATGAATGAAATGACGCAAAGGCTTGAGGTCCTGCTCGCATCCGGCAAGGACTCGGCCCTGCTGCGCTGTACCTTGGGCAAGACCTATCTTGAAAACGAGGCGCCTGGGGTGGCTCATTCACACCTGGAGCGGGCCACTGAACTCGATCCCGGCTATTCGGTGGCGTGGAAGCTGCTGGGCCGGGCATTGCTGGCGCTGGGTGACGCTGCTGGAGCACGGCGGGCGTGGAATACGGGATTGGCCTGCGCGCAGCAGAAGGGGGATGCCCAGGTCGTAAAGGAGATTGGTGTGTTCCTCAAGCGCCTGGACAGGCAGCAGGCGGCCTGAGTCGAGACCCTGCGAAAGGGTGTGTGTGGGTGCGGGTGCGGAGCGGGATTCACGCCTGCAAAAGAGCTTCCCTGGCCAAGGCGTCGGCCTCGGTGTTGCGGTGGCGGGGTATCCAGCGCAGTTGCACGTGCTCGAACCCGGTCAGCATGGTGCGGGCCTCGTCAAAGAGGTCTGCCAGGCGCGCGATGGGCTTGATGGGGCGTGGCGATGGAGTCAACTGCTCCACCAGGATGCTGCTGTCCGTGAAGATGCTCAGGCGGCGCGCCTGCAGGGTTTGCAGGGCCTGCAGCGCGGCCATCAGGGCGCGCAGTTCGGCTTCGTTGTTGCAGCCTCGCTCGGGGCAGGGCTCGGACAGAAGGTGGCGGCGTCCGTCGGGTGCGGTGATGACGGCGCCCATGGCCATGCGTCCGGGGTTGGGTACGGCGCTTGCATCGATGTAGGCAGTCCAGAGGTCGGCATCTGAAGGCGCGGGGCCGCAGGCGCTTGGGCGTGATGAGGGCTTTTCCAGGGGCATGCCTGCATCATGCGGCAGTGGTGGGGGTTCGGTCGCATTTCTTGTCGGATGGCGCCGGACAATGCAGGTCTGCAAATCACCGAAACCGAAGAAGGCAGCGAATGATCAGGATTCTGGGCAAGTCATCGTCCATCAATGTGCGCAAGGTGCTGTGGCTTTGCGTGGAGTTGGGAATTTCTTTCGACCAGGAGGAATGGGGTTCATGCTATCGATCGACGCAGGAGCCTGGATTTCTGGCGCTCAATCCGAATGCGATGGTTCCGGTGCTGCTTGATGGACCGCTGGTGCTGTGGGAGTCCAATACCATCTGCCGCTACCTGGCGGCCCGCCATGACCGGCAGGACCTGCTGCCGGCAGCGCCCGCCGAGCGCGCGCTTGTCGAGCAGTGGATGGACTGGCAGGCCACCGAGCTGAACAATGCCTGGCGCTATGCCTTCATGGGATTGGTGAGAAACAGCCCCGAGCACCAGGACCCCGTGCAACTGGCCGGCAGCATCGCGAACTGGCATCGCCACATGCGCATTCTGGAGGACCAGTTGTCGCGCACCGGCGCCTTTGCTGCTGGCGCGCAATTGAGCCTGGCCGATATCGTGCTGGGCCTGTCCACGCACCGCTGGATGTCGGCGCCCATGGAGCGCCCTGAATTGCCTGCAGTCCGCGCCTACTACGAACGGCTTTGCGAGCTACCGGGCTTTCGCCTGCACGGCGCCAACGGCATGCCTTGATGGTGGTCTGGCGCCCTGCGTGACAAAGCCCGCCAGGTTTTCTGCGGGCTTTGGTTGTTCAAGGGGTGGGGGTCAGGGGGCGACGCGCACCAGCATCATGTCGGCCTTCGAGCCTGCACCACGGGTCAGGACCGGGTTGACGGTGTCATTGATGAAGATGAGTTGGTTGCCCTGGGTAATGCGTGAGGTGACCGTGTACTGCGCGGCAGGATTCAGGCGGCTGGGCTCGACGGGCAGCTTGAAGCTGTAGGGCGGCTTGAGGCCTTCGAGCCGCATGGACTGCTGGGATATCACCGGGGCGGGAGCATCGGCGCGCGAGGTGTCCTGCAATTCGACGACCAGCACGGCATCGGGCGCAAGCGGAGCGGGCTCCCTCAGGTCGACCGTTCCCATGACCGCAGTGACGGGCGCATTGGGCGCCGGCTGGGTCTGGGCGCATGCACCCAGCAGTGCTGCGGACATCACGAGGGCCAGGGCTGTGCGGCGCTGAAGGCTGTTGGAATTCATTGGAGCTCCTTCTTGATTTGGGAGTCCCAGTCTGGCCTGGCGCGGCTTGCGGGGCTGTAGGAGCAGGCTCAACACAAGCTGCTGCCATTTCCCAAAGTCGCATGGGCCGATCTACTGGCTGGTTGCCAGTCTTGGAGGCAAGGGTGTGAAAGGTTTGTGCCCGTGCTGCGGGCGCTGCGCTGGCGACGCTCGGTTGAACACTTGCGATCTGGACAGACAAAAGCCCCTGGCTCTTTCGAACCAGGGGCTTGAATCATTTGGTCGGAGCGGCGGGATTCGAACTCGTGACCCTCTGCTCCCAAAGCAGCCGGGCGAACTAGTGGAATCAACGACTTGCGCTGTTTTCTTCTAACGCGCACATCTGCAAGGATGGTGATTTTCCATAGGCAGCGCAGAGGCGCGTTAGAAGAATTTCAGCGTGTCGCGTCCACCTTCAGCGCGCGTTTGTGGCGCACATAGTCGGCGGTCTGGGACTGGGTGGAGTGGGCGCCCATGCGCTGCGCCTCCATGATCCCGCGCCCACGGTCCACATCGGTCAGGGCCTTGCCGCGGAGGTCGTGGAAATGGCAGTCCTTGACGCCTGCCCGCTTCACTGCCCGCTTCCAGGCAGTGGACGCGCCCGAGTAGGTGTAAGGCTGACCCTGCAGCGTGCAGAACACGAAATCAGGGCTTTGGTTGGGGAGCGCTCGCAAGCGGTCCACAACGTCACGCAGGCGCTGCGTCCATGCGATCAGGACCTGGGCGCCGGTCGAGCCCTCGGTTTTGGCTGGCTGGAACGCGATGCCCTGCTTACCCACATCGCTCCACCGCAGGGTCAGCAGGTCGCCAATGCGCTGCCCGGTCAGGTATGCCATGTCGATCAGCGCGCAGATCGTGTGGCCGGAGCGCGTGCGCTTGCCGTCGTCCCCGTACATCACGGCAACTTTGATGCGGCGCACCTCGGAATCCGTGATGTACCGCGTGCGCGCCTTCACGGACATGGTCTTGAGGCTGTCTACCGGGTTCGTGCCTGGCGGCCGGTAGCCTTTCTCTTCGGCGAACCGCATCAGCTCTCGCAGCATGGAGCGGTAGGCGTTGTAGGTGCGCGGCTTGTCGCTGAAGTGTTTCAGGAACTCCACGATGGCCGGCGCGGTGACCTCCTGCGCGCGAAACTCCTGGAACGATTCGGAGATCGTGCGCGTTTGGTAGGCGTCGTTGGCCTGCGTTTTCACGCTGTGCCTGCTGCCAACCTCCGCGAGCCAGTCCGCGATCAGTGCGGCCATGCTGTCCCGGGCCTGGTCTGCCTGCTCCATATCGGCCAGGGCGCGGTACAGAGCAGGCAGGCCGTCACGGATAGTGGACAGGCGCGTCCAAATCCGCTTTTTCCCTTCGGCGCGGACATGCCAATAGGCGCCGCCCTTCTCGTAGACGCGCTTCGGCAGGTCGCTGCGGCGCGGGCTCATGCGGGCCTCCGCATCTGCGGCGGCCGCACGCGCGGAGCTGTGGACGGCGCTGGGCCAGCGCATACGGCCAGGTAGTGGTCGCGCTCCAGCAGCACCTTGCCCGTGCGCTCGCTGATGCGGGCGCGGAAGAACCCGCGCTTGTGCAGCGCCTTGAGCTGCATGGACGGCCATTGATAGTGGGTGAGCTCCCTGATTTCGTTTTCAGAGAGAGTCAGGCTGATGCTCATGGTGGGCACCTTTCTGGAAATAGAGCGGCCCGCGTGAGGCGGGCCGGGGTTGTAGGTGGAATCGTTTGGTCAAGCCGCGCGGCGCAGTTGCCAGGCCGTGGACTCGGGGGAGTTGAGCGAGACGATTTGCTGCATGGGCACGGGGCTCACTGAGTTGCCCTCCATCCGCACTTGGGCCGTTTTCGTCAGGGGCTTGCCGGAGGCCGTCCGGTCGATGACGTAACCAGGGGGGAAGTCCTGGGCGTTGTAGAGCTCGCGTGGCACCAGCATGCACAGAGTGATGTCCACGATCACCCAGGGCTCGCCCTTGAGCCAGACAGTCACGAGCGCCAGGCGGTCGCGCGTGGTGATCGTGGTCATGGGATCGCGCAGATCCGCCCACTGGCCGCCGCTGGCGTGGTAGCGCATCAGGAAGGCGGCGCAGCGCAGGGCGCCGGCCTCCTGATCGGGCGACAGGTGGTACTGGATCAGGGCATGGTGCTCGGCCCCGGCCGTGACGGTGGGCACGGGCTCGCGCATGTCGCGGCCCACGCTGTTTCGGCGCAGTGTGCACAGGTGCGCGGCGATCAGCTGCTGCTGGCTGCCGCTGGTGGTCACGGTCGATACAGGGTCGCGCAGGTCGCGGGTCGGCGTGCTGTTGAACCCGCCGTTGGCCTGGACCATGAACGCGGATGCCAGGCTCTGCCCGCCGCCGCTGGCCGTCACGGTGCCCAAAGGACCTTTGATGTCGTTGGCACCGTGGCTCCAGCGCTTGCCGCCATCCTTGCCCTCGCCGTGCCCGGCCTGCACTAGGTATGCCGAGCTGACGGCGTGCTTGATGCCGCCGGCCACGGCAGTGCCCAGAGGTTGGGACAAGTCGAGCACGCGCGGTGCCTGGCCCTTGGCTTCGCCGTATCCCATCTGGATCAGGGTGGGCGACACCAGGGCGCGGCAGCCACCTTTTTCCGTGGCGATGGTGCTCATGGGTCGGTCGAGCTTTTCGATTTTCCCGCCGTGGGCCATGTTCACGATGAACGGCTGGGGGCTGTTCAGCACGAACTTGTCCAGGCCATACGCGATCCGCCGCATGGGGGCCGGCGCCAGTTCCTTCTTGCGGCCGAAGATGCTTTGCCCGGGGATGCTCCAGTCGATGCATTCGGCTGCCTGGCGGAATGGCTCCTGGCCCGCCTTCGGATTCTTCCAGTGCGTCTGCGCTGGCCACACGATGGGCAGGCCGCCGCGGCGGGCGATCAGGTACAGCCGCGTGCGGGTGCTGCGGGAGCCTAGGGTGGCGTTGCAGATCACCCGCCATTCGACCTTGTAGCCCAAGTCGCGCAGGGCATGGATGAAGTGGCGCCAGTTGCGGCCCTTGTGCTTGGGGTCCGGCACCAGGAACTGATTGCCGCGCGGCAACACCTCGCCGAGTTCGGCTACGCGGAAGGTGGCTGTGCCCGTGGCGGGGTCCGTGGTGCGGTCCAGCGTGATGGCGCGGCAGGTGGCTGGATCGCGCTTCGCAATCAGCGGGGACCACTGCATCATCTGCTCGACGTTCTCCAGCGTGATGACATCGGGCTGGGTCTTGCCGGCCCAGCGGATGACGATCCATGCGAGCGACCGGATTTCCCCGTTGCGCGGCTGGCCGCCCAGGGCCTGACTGTGGTGCGTGCAGTCGGGCGATGCGTGAAGCAGGCTCACAAGCTCGCCGCGTGTCACAGCGAGGGGGTCCACTTCTCGGATGTCGGAACGGTAGTGCCTGGTCTGCGGATGGTTGACCTCGTGCATGCCGATTGCGTCGGCATCGTGGTTGATGGCGGCATCGACCGGGCGGCCGATGGCCTGCTCGATGCCTGTCGATGCGCCACCGCCGCCGGCGAAAAGGTCGATCACCAGCTTGGCCGCGAGGGGCAGGAGAAATTGAGGGGTAAGCATGCGGCTCCTTGAAATTTGGGCCAAAAAAAAGCCGCTCGCGGCAGGGCCGGGCGGCTTCGAGGGAGATCAAAAAAGCCCGCGTTGTGCGGGCTCTGGTTCGGGTGGTCGTGTGGCACGGCCCTTGGTCGCGGGCGGGGGCGTGGCCCATGAATGGGTCCAGTTCTTGGGTGGCTCCAATAACACAAAAAAAGCCCGAGCGGGTTGCACCGGTCGGGCTTTGAAAGAGATCCAGTTAGCCGGCGTTCAGTTGGCCGGCATCTCATTTCTTGTTGAATGTTTAATTTAAAAGAATAAGCAATTTGTCTTTGTAGACGTAAGAAGCTATAGCAGCAGCGCTAAGTATATATGGTGCGCGCAGATCGAGGCTTTCTCTATATTTAATAGTTGCCTGTATTTGGTAATATGCTTCATAAAGCAAAATCAAGATGTAGTGTCTTGATTTCCAGGCGCCTTTAAACTTGTACAAATGTATGTAGGTTGTATAGTCATTCCCGTCATACTCCTCACCATAAACATAAGAGACGGATCTCTTGAATAATCCGGTGATTTCGTAGGTCGCGTCGCGTATGCCTGGTTCTTCCCTGGGTCCAAAGGGTATTAATTTTGATAAAAGACCTACAGACTCTTCTGTCTCAGGGTCATATGAGAGTATTTTCCAATTTTGGATTAGTCTCTTTCTCCAGAAATAATTCAATCTAGAGTGATATTGCTGTGCGTAGGTATAGTATCTGAGTGTGAGGAATACTATGCTTGCTATAAATAGATGGACTAATCCAGAGCTATTTTGTATTTCTAGTTTGAAGAGAATGGTGTTTGCTTCTTTAACGCTTGCCCCCGTCAAGTTAACGGCTAGAAAAACTATGCAGACGATGGTAAGCGTTTTTCTAATGGATGCCAATCCCTCATCTTTATCGACGGATTCTCTGAATTCATTTAATTGTTTATAGAGCATAAAATTAACTGGGAAATTTAGCTTCGTCTAGAGCATGGATTTGAAATTTTATCGTAAGCGGTGCTCAATGCTATTGGCGCTTGGGTACTCTAAGCGATGGGCGTTAGCTTTCAATTGGAATTGTGAAAAATGTGTCTGGTGAAGGCGTCAGGGCTGCGCTACACGCGCTGTGCTCATGCCTCGGGAGTCAGTTGGCGGGCGTCTCGTCCCAGGTGCGGCTGTCCAGCTGGAGGCCTGCGCCCTTCTTGCCGATGCGTGCCAGTTGCTGGCCGTCAGGGAAGGCGTGCCACTCTGGGTGCCAGGTGAAGGGCGCAGCGCCCTCCAGTACCAGGGCTTGCCGGTGATGCTCCGGCCTTCCTTGGCGGGCAGCCACTCGCCCCACTGCTTGAACAGGAAGGGCGCACCGGCCGCATTGCACTCGTCGAGCAGGCTGCGTGCCCCGGCGGGATGCATGGGTCGCGCGCCTAGACCGCTGTCGCCGCCTACGATCACCCAGTCCAGGGCCGGAAGATCTGGCGCTGGCTCATGTTCTTCGTTGACGCATTGGTTGGGGGCGCACTGCGGGTAGATCTCACAGTCGCCGTTGATGTCGATGACCCTGAGGTCCACAGGCACCAGAAGTGGCTCAATGCTCAGGAAGCGCACGCGCGCCGGCACGGCCAGCAGCTTTGCGATGTCGCGTTAGGCTTCTGTCTCGGAAATTGTGGGTTCCATGCCAAAAGCCCGAAAGGTGGCTGCCAAACGGGCTCTAAGGGGTAGGATTCTCCATTCGTGGGAGGAGAGGGCGATGGATGCCGATCAATTGATTTCTGGTATCGGTTCTGCCGTGGCCTCGGCACAATCTCAAAATCATTGTTTTGTCTGGTGCATGACAAAATCAGAATGGTCTAGTTGGGTCCAAGCAATTGGTTCTGTTATTGCGCTATTTGTCGCTATATGGATAGCTCGGACTCCAATTAGGACTGAAAAGAAAGGCGCGGTGATAAATGCAAGGCATTTTGTTATCAGTCTGATAGAAGCGACTCAAGGACTCACTTGCGGTGTGCAAGGAAACAAGAAAGGGGTAATTGTTCTGACCAATGTTGCCTTAAATGAGAGTATTGCCGCCATTCGTCTGATAAGGCCAGAGGTTTTTCCGCCTGACGTAATGCATGCGTTTATTAATCTTAAGCTTATGGCAGTTCAGATATCAGTTACAGCCAAGGCTTATGAGGAACGGTCGAATGAAAAAATGCCCGTGATTTTATTCGTTTTCTTGGATTGATAGCAGTTGGTATAAATCAGCATTCGCAACTCATATTCAAAAGAGTTAACGGCGTTAGGGCAGTGACACTCGATTCAAAAGGTGTTGCTGATGGAGTTATTGCATCTTTCAAGCAAATGGATGAATTTGAAAGAGCGAACCATTTTAATGGGGGACAATCCGGTCTCCGTCATACAACAGAAGCGGAATCGTCCCCGACGGCGTCTAAGCAATGAGCATCGAGTTTCGAGTTTTGCCCACGATCCAGTTCAGCAACTTGCATGGCACAGTAAAGGTCGCGTTCGTGAAGGCTCTGTGCTTGGTATGGCCCAGGAGGTGACGTTGGCCTTCGTAGGTCAGCGACGATCAAGCTCTTGATCGGGTTATACAGTGTGCTTTGGTCTGCGCCTGTGCGGTGTGAGTTCGGCTCTGTTGGTGAAGCACAGCTATGACCAAGTTTTTTGTAAACTAGGGCAGAAAAACAACAGCATAGTGACAAGGTAGACTTGGCAAGAATTCAAACTCCTGGCACATGGTATCTGCATGAGCAAACGTAATGTGTTAAATTGTTGTTAATAGGTCGCGGTTGCAGATGTAATTTCATTTCTATATGAATAAAAATCTTGAGTATGAGTGCTGCTGAAGTAGATATTCTTTGGTGGAATATCAATAATTTCTATCATTTCGATTCTCAAAAAACGGGGGATCGTTGGCCTCAAGACAAAACTGAGTATGAGGAGAAGTGCAATCGGGTGGATGCTGCATTAAGAGCCTTCTTTGCTCTTAAAAGAAAACCGATGGTTTTGGCATTCTGTGAAATTACTAAAGTCGCTGCTCAAGATCTTCAAAATAGATTGTTGGGTGACTACGATTTAATATCTCTTGATGCAATTCCGGAAAAACCCAGCATGCAAATAGCTGTTTTTTTGTCAAAGACTTGCCGATGTAGTCTGACTGAGAAAAAGCCTATTGTGGTGGATGATATGCCAAGAAATACGCGTCCCATGGCTGTTATAGATGTTGAAAAGGATGATGCGACTGTAAGACTGATTTTTTGTCATTGGCAGGCGCGCTTCGAAGATGAGGCTCAATTGTTAAGAGGGGCGATGGCAGATTATCTCGGTAAATATTCTTACAACTATCTTAATGAGGATAAAACGAAGAATCGCAGTATTTTGATTGTTGGTGACTTAAATGAAGAGCCTTTTGAAAAGGCGATGGAATATATGAATGCTCATCGTCATAGAGCTCGTGCTGGAGAAAAGCACTGGTCAAATGACGATCGCCGAAGAGTCCATTTGTACAACTGCACATGGCGTTTATTGGGCGAGAAAAATGCATATCTACGAGGAATGCCCAATAGTTTGGGTAACTCTGCTGGCACGTTTTATTATAAACTGAAAAAGAGCTGGCACAGTTATGATCAATTGATTGTCAGTCAAGGTCTTATATCTAAAGGATTTCCTCATCTTGATGAAAATGATACGCACATAGTTAATTTGCCGGAATTTTTGCCAGATCATCTGCCTTTGAGCTTCCAAAAAAGAGGTGCGAGGTATATTGGACTGTCGGATCATCTTCCTGTTTATACAAATATTTTCTTTAAGGGCTGATATGTCTAAATACTTGGAAATTATCAATAAAATAGTTGTTGGAATCAATGAGGGATATGATACAGCGAAAGGTGATTTTATCGAAATACTTGCTGAAATTGAAGCGGGGTTGAAAACAATACTTCCGAATTTAAGCATAGACATTCACGAGATTAATGATTCGTCCGATGGAACATTTTATTCAGTGGAAGTTATTCCACTTCCTGATGATAATGTAGTTGGACGTGCTCGTCTTGGTGTGTATTTTATTAGTAGTCAAGGATACCCTATTACTACTGGTAGAATGTTAGCTAACATTAAGAATTTCGAGGCTAGTCAGGCTTTTTTAGATCGTAAAGAGTTGGATAATTATTTTCAAGACTTTCTAACTGATCCTGGTTCTAAATTGGTTCAGACGATTGCATTTGCAATAAGAAGGCGGGGGGATGGCGACGATGTGCCATTTTAAAGGGCGCACCTGCTAGCCTCTTGAGAGGAGGTGCTGTAGTTCAATCTGCAGGATATTGTTGTTTTTTTTCCTCGGTAGTCTAGAGCATTATCCTCGTCTATATCTGAAGCATCGTTTTAGGATCTGCCAAATGCCTGATCAAAGATTCGTATTGCCTATTGATTTATTACCCATGCTGTATTGAATAGCACAGTGCTCAAGTAAGGGGCTCCATCCAAGAAGATTTGACGTGTTCTCGCTCATTGCGAGAGCCCTACCTGCTGACCCTTGATCTGCAGCACACGGCGCGCGGCGTTGGAGACCTCGGGGGTGACTGAGTAGCCGAAGCCATCGGGGTCGATCAGCTCTCGGATCAGCGCGAAGGCCTCGGCCACATCCGGCGCCAGATGGTTGGCGTCGTAGGTGGTGGTTTCGAGGTTGGGCAGGTGCTGGGCCATGCGAAGCAGCTCCAGGGCGGCTGCGTCCTCGGTGTGCAGGCCGCGCCCAGGCACCGGGCGGGGCAGGTTGGTGGTCAGGGCAACACGGCCCTCGTCGTCGGCGGAAATGGCAATGATGATTTGGCGGGCCATGGTGGTCTCCTGTGAAGTGGCGGGGTCAGGACGGGGTTCCGTCAAGGTGCAGAAGGCGGTGGATCTGGCCGCGCGAGCGGTCGAACTGGACAGCCCACGCGGCGCGTTGGGTGATGAGCGGGCGACGTGCCTGCCGAGCGGCAAGGGCGTGGGCGTCGGCCAGTGCGAAGGCGTGGCGCAGCGCGTAGTGCCAGTCGCAGGCCCAGTGGTGTTCGCGGTCAGCGGTGGCAGATGACGACATAGGGCCGGTCTCCGAATTGCTCCAGCGCCCAGGCGCATGCGTCTTGCGTGCAGGCGCCGACGAATTGCTGCTGCGTGCAGCCGCATTTGATGGTGAAGGTGCGCATGTGACTCCAGTAATCAGAGGGATGGCAATTCCAGCGGGATCTGCTGGAGCTTGGTTGCGGCGGGCGCGTCAGCCGTGCTGGCCTTGCGGCTACGGCGCTTGGGTGGAGTGGCAGCAACTGCAGCGCTGGCCAGCTGCTCGCGCGCCCTGGCGAAGGTCTGGGCCACGTTGGTGTGCTCGCTGCGGCGGTAGACAAAGGCCTGATCGGTGATCGGCGTGGAGGGGCGGGTGATGCGGGCGAGTTGCATGTGGGTCTCCGGCAAGCAAACGGCCCGCTCAGTGGCGGGCCGTTGGTTGGTCAAAGAAGGTGGTGCCGCACCAGGCGTAGAGCAGCATTCCGCTGTGCCTGGCCTCGTCCAGTGCCGCATATCCTGCGTTGCTCAGCAGCGCGCATGCGCTCCAGATCAGGGGTGGCCGGCGCCTTCGCGCTCCATCACGGCGCCTTCGGCCAGGTCGCGGAAGTAGGTGGCCAGCCAGAACGGGCCAGGTGGCGTCGGCGGTGGTGTCTCTGGGTACGGCGGGCTCATTGGTGCTGCGTGGCCGCGTCGAAAAACGTGGTGCCGGGCCAGGCGTAGAGCAGCATGCCGTCTTCCCGGGTTCGTGCTGCAGACGCACTCGTTTCATCTGTCTGCTTGGTGCGCGCTCCATAGAGAGCAAGTTGGGTAACGTTGTCCGTGCCGGGGCCGCGCTTTGCGTGGCTGCGTTTGCAGAGCTGATCCAAGGCTGCGGTTTCCGCCAGATCCCGGAAATAGGCGGCGAGCCAGAAAGCTGGGTGATGTGAGCCAGGCAATTCCGGGTAGGCATGCTCAGATGCTTGGCCCTTGGCTTGCGAGGTGGGCGATGCGGTGGGATGGCATTTGCCATGGCAGATCTCCAGTGGTGGACGAAGAAAACGGCCGGTGCCGCGTGGCGGCTGCGTGGGCGAGATGGCTGGTGGTTGCGAAGCGAGAAACCCAGGCCCGGCGGAAAGGAAAGCCACATGTGCCATTCATAGCTGAGGTGCTCCAGCGAGGGCATGGCTGTATGGCGTGACAACCTGTAAACTCGGGTGTCAAAAGTTTGGAGCAGATATGAATTTGAGGACGGTTGGCAGCACCATTGCCCTGAGCATTCTTCTCACCGCTTGCGCTACTACTTATGAAGATAGGGCTATCAAGGATAAGAATTATTCTGGTGCTCTGTACTCGGTCAGTTACTACGAGGCCAAGGCCGGCAGAGACGACGTTGATAAGCTGGTGGCAAGAATCAAGGATGCCGCCGGTTCTCAGTATCAACTGCAGTTCTACGAAGACACCAAAAAATTCATTCAATATAAAGAAAAGAATCGCGCCTTCTTCAAGGACATGGTCTTGTATATGGCCAATGCTCAAAGAGGTGGATTGCTGGATGCGGCGCAAGCGGCAGATATCAACCAAATTCTTTATAAGGAATTGGCGCAGCAAGCTATCTTGAAACCCACGATTTTGAATGCTGAGCTGAAGGAGAGTTATCCAGATTTGCCGAAGTACATGGGCGCAGCGTACGAGTCTGAGTATCGGCGAGCTCTCAATGGAGAACTGCCGGATTTGGAGGCGTATGCGTCCGTTTACTCGGCCATGAAGAATAGTGACAATACAAAGGCTGCTGCGCTTTTGCCGGTTGTGCGCACAAAAATGGCTGACCTGGTCAAGTCACTGGGGCCAGGCGCGTGGCGCGACCTTGCTGGAGTTCTTGCCGTCTACTCAGCGACCCGCGACCCAGTGATAGAACAGCATGTTCTGCAGTTCGTCACGCGCGCAGACCTCTCGAAAAAGCAGCTCAAGGAAGAGGTGGCGACTGTCCTTCCCAACTTGGCCGCCAAGGCTAGGGCGGAGAAGGAGCTTCAAGTGAAGATCGTTTCCGACAGCAACGATCCGTTCATAGATGAGCTTCCCAAGGCGCTTGAAGATTTTGATGAGTGGATAACTGTTGAAGACGAGGCGAAGCGAAAGCTGACCATCGCGCGGTTGCGCATTACTGAGCGGCCTGGAAATCCTCTTGTCAGAACGCAAACGGTTAGCGATCTGGATTTTGCTACGAGACTGCTGATTCCGAAGAATGCCAGCGTTCTTTACGATACCACCACAACCAACTATGAGATCAGTTGGAGCATGAATGTCAGCGATTCTGCTGGCAAGGGATCAAAAGTCATATCTGGCAAGAAATCTGAGCAGAAAATTGAATGCTCCAACATCCGATATAAAAATGTGTTTGGCGGTGAAGGCGAAGTTGGGTTGATCCCAACCAGCATCCAAGGCGTCTGTAACAGGAAGAGCGGCATAAACTTTGATGCCATCCGCTCTGAGGCTGTCAAGGAAATTGCGGGAGAAATCGTGCAGCTGCTGCGTAATGACCAAAAGGTATCCGGTACTACGCGCAGTTAGTAGTCCTCAGTCCTATGTGATCTTTTCGTATTTCACTGCGTTATTGACAGGCCCAGCACCTTAAGATGTACGGTCCCAGGAAGTCATGGTGCATTCTTCAGCCTGGAACAGGAGAAAGCACTATGGCAATCCGCCTGCATGGCAGCGCCCGCACAACGCCGCGTATCCGCGCAGAGCTCCAGCTAGCGACCGGCTCCCATCGGTCCTTGGCCAAGCTCTACGGCATCAATCCCAAGACCGTGGCCAAGTGGCGTGCCCGCACCTCGGTGCTCGACGAGCCTATGGGTCCTCGGGACAGAGCAAGCCGGCATCTTTCTCAAGAGCAAGAACATCTGGCAATTGCGTTACGCAAGCAAGGGCATTTGTCGCTGGACGATCTCATGGGGCAACTCCTGGAGACAGCACCCAAGCTCAGCCGCAGCGCCTTGCATCGATGCCTGCAGCGTCACGGAATCAGCCGACAACCCGCAACGCACCTGCCACGAAGGCACGGAAAGTTTGAAGAAACGACGCTCGGCTTCGTGCACATCGACAGCGCCGAAATGAAGATCTCCAGTGGCAGACAGCACATGTTTGTCGCCATAGCCCGAGTCACAAAATTCACGCATGTCGCGTTCTTTGACAGGGCCACGAAAGCCAATGCAGCACAGTTCCTTCGGCAGGTGCTTGTGGTCTTCCCGTACCGCATACATACCGTTCTGACGGACAACGGCATGGCCTTTACGGGACAAGAACGCTTCAGAGGCGGCGTCACCGACACATGCATCGGTCACATCTTTGAACGCATCTGCAAGTTCAACGGTGTCGATAAAAGGCACACCAAGCCATATCACCCCTGGACGAACGGCATGGTCGAGCGCATGAACCGGACCATCAAGGAATCCACGATAAAGGCGTACGAGTACGAGGGACTGGAGCAGCTACGGGAGCATGTCCAGGCCTTCGTTCAAAGCTACAACTTCGGCAAACACTTGAAGGCGCTCAGGTGGAAGACACCATTGCGGGCGATTTGCGAGGCATGTGAAAAATATCCGAGCTGCTTTAGACTTCATCCGCACCATCTCACTGTGGGACTGAACATCTAAATGCGGGCTTGCTTAGCGCTGTGCTATGTTTTTGGTCCCCAGCCATGGCGCTCAGCTAGCAGCTGCCATTCCGGTTTCTGTGCAACTATAAGTCGCTCACAATATTGAATGACGCTCTTAACTCTATCGCTGGCTTCTTTGTACAGAGATCTGGGAGTTGATCTGCCGAATGTCTTGGGATTTGCATGCGCAGTTTGGAGTGAACTAATGACTCTTTCTAACAGAGTTTTTAGCTGTGGATCTTCCGTTTTGTTCATAAGTTTCCCAAGATTTGTGATGTGCGACGCAAGGGTGCGAGGATCCTTTAGTGCAGCGATTGTTTCTTCATAGATGGTCAATTTTTTATTCCTCTAAATTAAATTGTTGGGGAATTGTCTGTATCGAGCTATCACGCGACAGTTGAGAGTACTTCATTCGGCTGCGGTAGCACATCAACTGGGGCGCTGGCCGACGATGCCGGTCCCTTTGATCTGCTGACAGCCGTCTTGGCGGAAATCGACCGCCGCGATGCCTACGAGGTGCGGCTGCGGGCCGCGTTACTGATCTTCACGGCGCAGCTAACACCGCGCTGAAGTATGGTGGCTTGCCCGACTCGTTCACTCTGCATGGAAAAGAATACCTCACTCAAACCTTGGAGTATTGTGTGTCTGAACTGATTTTATATATTCTTCAAATTCTATTGGCCTGCAATCTATTAGGCAGTTGAGATATGTGCTCAATACCTTGATTTCATAGCTTTTATCTTCTGGACAAATAGTTTGTCTTATAACTTCTTCAACTTTATTTAAATTTTTCCTGCGCAATAAGTTGCAACCATCGTTAATTAGTTTTGCGACTTCTTTCCCGAAAGTAACTGCTTCACTGCGGCTTGGTATAATGCCCTTGTGAACAACTGAATTTCTTAGCTGGGTCAGTTTTGGTGACAAGATTTCTGGAGATGTGCGAAAGACATTGTTATATACAAATATATATCCGCCCAACTGACGCTCCGACTGCGATGTGACGTGTTTCCATGCTGAAGCAAATTGACCAGCAGGCCAATCTATAGCAATTACTTTGATGAAAAATTCATAGTATCTCTCTAAGCTTGCAGCGAATGATGAAATGGCTTCTCGATAATATCCGTCGACAATTGCGTGCGTGGCAACTTCAAATAATATTTCATGTTTTTGCTGGGCTAAAACAAGATGAAATTTATGCCCTTTATCACATAAAACTTGGTGAAGATTTTCATTGCCTATTTCTATCAATGCAGCCTCATCTTGTGGGTCGCACTGATTGCATCTGGTGATTATTTTCAATTCATATCTCCTATATGATTGCTCTGATTTATTACTGAATCCACATTTTGTTATAGCCTTATGACAGCATTGATGAACGCGGGATGCTGGTAGGCAGAATTTTTGCTGGCCCATCATGCCGGCCGGTTGCTCAACTTACGACCGTCGATTTGCTATCTTACGTTGGACTCTAGAGCTAGGCAATGAATCTAGTTGGGTTGTACCGTTGCGCACTAACATCTACCTATGGATGCAAAGTTGTTGCATTCGAAGTCAGTGGCGGTTACTATGTATTGCGTCCAATTCAAGGAGAGATCTCATGAACCTTAAGCCAGGTCCAAAACCTATCGCCAAGTCGACGGGAAAGCCAGACCAACGTCGTCGTGACAACAAGGAGACACCTGGAAACAATCCTGCGCTTAAGCCATCAGTCCCTAAGAAAAAATAGGATTTCCCCAAGTCGTAAATTGCGTTTGGAACTGCTGGCTGGCTAAATTGAAAGCTCTATGAAAGACTGAGTCCTGATGACCATATCAGACGCTTTCGCTGCCAGTGCGGAAGTGGCTATTCTTAGTTGCGTTGCTTCAGTCAAATGCGCGCATCGTCTCTTGAGAATTTTGGCCATTCCGCGCGCCACGTCAGCGTGGCCGCATGCAGTTGATGTTGCCCCCGTATTCCGCCCTACCCTATTCGCAATAAAGCGCCTGATCAGCCCCTGCAGCCTGTTACCGCCTTAACTCCCGAGGCGACCGCATTTTCAGCGGAGAATGCGGATGCATCTCGTTGAAGTGCTCGAAGGCCGCTGGCAGTTGCCCCAGTACCGTCTGCGCGTCACGCAGGTCCATGCGGGCCACGTAGTCGCGCTTGAAGGTGTTGACGAAGCTCTCGGCTATGCCGTTGCTTTGCGGGCTGCAGACGGGCGTGTTGATAGGCTTCAGGCCCAGCGCGCGTGCCAGTGCTCTCGTTTCGGCTGCGATGTAGGCGCCGCCGTTGTCACTGAGGAAGTCCAACTCCTGGCTCTGCGGGACCGCTTCGACCGAGCCGAAGCGGCGTTCGACGGCCTCGATGAGCATCTCGCGCACCGGCCCGCCTGGCAGCCCCTTGCCCTCCCACGCTCGCCAAGCCATCACCTCACGGTCGCAGCAATCTTTGGTGAAGGCGGTCGTCACGGTCTGACCTGAATCGCATTTGATTTCCAGACCATCGGAGCACCATCGAAGGTCGCTGCGCGAGACCGCAACACGGCCCTCATGCGTTCGTGCGGACTGGCGCCGGCGAGGCGCCTTGGGCAGCAGCAGAGCGGCTTGTGCCATGACGCGGTAGACGCGTTTGGCATTGACCCTCGGGGCGCCCCGTGCCGCACGCTGGCGGTTCACCAAGGCGCAGGTACATCGGTAGCCATAGCTGGGCAAGTCGGAAATTTCCTGGCGCAGTCCGGCGAGCAGCTCGGCATCGTCGCTGGGTGTGCGATGGCTGCGGCCATCGGTCCAGTCTTCACCGCGCCCAAGCAGGTCGCGCACATGCGAGCGCACCAGCCCCATCGTCCGGCAGACCGTTTTCACTGGACGTCCCCGGGCAACAAGGGCGAGCGCGCAATCGACTTTTTTCTGCGGCGTACTCCACGGCTTCCTTGAGGATTTCGTTCTCCAAGGTTTTCTTGCCGAGCACGTGCTGCAGCTTGGCGATTTCCGCGCGGGCAGCCGCCAGCTCGGATGCCGGCACGACCGCCTCGCCAGCGGAAACCGCTGTCAAAGCACCCTGGCGTTCGAGCTTGCGCCACTGGAGCAGCAGTCCAGCCGAAACGCCTTCCTGCCGAGCAACCAATGACACGCTCATGCCCGGTTCGTAGGTTCGGCGCACCAGCGCCGCCTTCTCTGCGAGAGACCAGCGCCTGCGGCGCTGGTCCTTCACGACCACCTCTACTGACTCCGTATGCCTAGTCATATGCACAGTCCTGTTCCTATCTTCAAAGATAAGCGATAGGACGGGGCCTGGGAATCAGGGGGCTATCTCAGGGACATCGTGGCCGTTCGTGCTAGCCCGGCGCGCGGGCCAGTGCTGCCTGATCCCGGTCTATGGTTGGGTGGTGCCGTATTGGGGTCCGGGCTCACGCAATGTGCGGTGGTCTTTCCGGCACGCGGACGCGAGTGGACGGGCCTCGAGACCGGCGACTGGTCCCGAACTACACGATGATCACGCAGCCTGCAGACGTCCACCCGGTGCGGTCGCTGATGCGCCAGCCTGGAAAGGAAAAGCCGGGAGTGGTGAGGATGGAGGCGGGCGACTGGGATGCCCGGCACGCCGGACCAAGCTGATATGCCGATCAAGCTGCCGCCGCTGAGCCCCCGCTACGCCGCGGGGCGGAGAAGCCGGAGGAGGAGCTGTTGCCGGATCAACTGGAGGTGTTGAAGTTCGAGGGCTGATCAGCGGCCACGGCGCCATGCCCTAAAATACAAAAAAGCCCCCTCGACACCCGTGAAGGTGCCGATGGGGCTTTGTCTTTTTGGGTCTTCTGGTTAGAAGAAAGGGGTTAGCTCTTTCGAGCTAACCCCTTGATTCATTGGTCGGAGCGGCGGGATTCGAACTCGCGACCCTCTGCTCCCAAAGCAGATGCGCTACCAGGCTGCGCTACGCTCCGACTAAAACGCTATTGTAGCGTCAAAAAAATGGGTATTTTCGCAATGGGCGAATTTTTTGCTCAACGCGAGCCAGGTCCCGGGCCGCGGTTGGCCAGGTGGCGGAAGGTGATGCGGCCCTTGGTCAGGTCGTAGGGCGACATCTCCAGCGACACCTTGTCGCCAGCCAGGATGCGGATGTGGTGCTTGCGCATCTTGCCGCCGGTGTAGGCGATCAGCTGGTGTCCGTTTTCCAGCGTCACACGAAAGCGAGAGTCAGGCAGGACTTCCGTGACGGAACCCTGCATTTCAATCAGTTCTTCTTTGGCCATGTGTTCAATCTCTCAGGTCTGGGTCGGTTGCGGCACTCACTTGTCGGAACCACGAAGGCCTTGCCTGGCCCACAGAACATGGGGTACGTGGGCCGAGGCTGAAAAAGCAGTGGATGTTCTGCGCAAGAGGCGCAGACCGAACGGAAGGCCAGGTCACAATGGTGTCGCAAAGGCAAAGCCCGGCAACAGCTAAACCTCCCAATTCTACAGCGTTGCATTCCCGCGCGTGCGCGGCCCAATGCGGCCGTCGCACGCAAAACACAGGTTGGATTTTTGCTGGAACGGTGCTGCCTTTGTCATCTGCGTTTCATCCGCGGCCTACGGAAATCGTGCGCGTGGCTTCAAGGCGGGTATGACAAGTGCTGAAAGCGGCGGGAGGAGTTGAGGGCGAGGGGTGTGGGTTGGCTAGAATCCGCCCACAACTTCTATTACTTTCATAGCAAAACCTCGATGTCTGATCGACTTGCCGTTCTCTCCCAGTATCTTTTGCCCAAGCAGGCGCTGACTGCCGTCATGGGGCGCCTGGCCCAGGCGCGTGCTGGCGACCTGACCACGGCAGTCATCCGGCGCTTCATTGCACGCTATGGCGTGGACATGTCGGAGGCGGCCGATTCCGATCCTGCGGCCTATGCCAGCTTCAACGAGTTCTTCACGCGGGCGCTCAAGCCCGGTGTGCGGCCGCTGGCTTCGGCTGACTGGGTCTGTCCGGTGGATGGCGCCATCAGCCAGATCGGCGCCATCGAGGGCGAGCAGATCTTCCAGGCCAAGGGGCACAGCTACAGCGCCACGGCGCTGGTCGGCGGCGATGCGCAGTTGGCACGGCAGTTCGACAACGGGCATTTCGCCACCATCTACCTGAGCCCGCGCGACTACCACCGCATCCACATGCCCTGTGCCGGCCGGCTGCGGCGCATGATCTATGTGCCGGGCGAACTGTTCTCGGTCAACCCGGTCACGGCGCGCGGCGTGCCGGGCCTGTTTGCGCGCAACGAGCGCGTGGTCTGCGTTTTCGATACCGACCACGGTCCCATGGTGCTGGTGCTGGTGGGCGCCACCATCGTGGGCAGCATGGGAACGGTGTGGCACGGCATCGTCAATCCGCCCCGTCCCGGACGCATCCAGGACTGGCGCTATGACGACCAGTCCATCGTCCTGGGCCAGGGCGAGGAAATGGGGCGCTTCCAGCTGGGCTCCACCGTCGTCATGCTGTTTCCCGCATCGGCAGGGCTTCGCTTCAACGAGCAGTGGACGCATGCTGCGCCCGTGCGCCTGGGCCAGAAGATGGCAGGGCGCAACGAGGCCTGAGCCTGGATGGATGATCGATGAAACCGGGCCCAGGCCCGGTTTCTTTCAAAGGATCCAGCTCAGGGCTTCAGGGCGCCGCTGTGTGGTGAACATCGAAGGCGTGATGCTCAGCCGTTCAGGCCTGACGGGGTCTTCATGGCCGACCAGGTAGACCATCAGTTCGCGGCGACGCAGTATCACGTGGCTGACCTTCTCGGCCTTGCCGTTTTGCGTGACATGCGTGCCGGGGCGAAACAGCGGCATCTGGAAGGTGAAGCTGCGCGGATCGGCCGGTGGCGCGATCGCGGTGCTGGGAGGGGCTTCGAGTGTGGCAACCATAGGCTTGATGTGCATGAGTGGACGCTGCCAACTCTATCGACACTGCCGCGCCAAACTGTAGGGCCGCCGGGGTGCGGCCGCGAGCAATCATGCCTGCGGGTGGGAAACGCCAAGGATGGCGTGCAGCCGTGCGCTGGTCGTCGTGTACTGCAGCAGCGGTTTTTCGCCCTGCAGATACTCGGCGGCGGCAAAGGCCGCCATGGTGGCTTCATGGAAGCCGCACAGGATCAGCTTGTGCTTGCCCGGGTAGCTGACGATGTCGCCAATCGCATAGATGCCTGGCGCATCGGTGGCCTGGGTTGCAGGGTTCACCAGCAGCTGCTTGCGTTCCATGGCCAGGCCCCATTCGGCGACTGGGCCCAGGCGAGGCGAGATGCCCAGGCAGACGACCAGTTGCTGCGCCGCCAGTTCGTGCTCCTGGCCTTCGCCATCCATCCACTGCACGGCGCGCAGTTGGCCTGTATCGGCATGCAGTTGCGTGATCTGGCCGATCACCACGCGGATGGCGCCGCTGTCGCGCAGCTCCTGCAAGCGCTCCAGCAGTGCGGCCGAAGCCTGGAAGGCGTCGCGGCGGTAGAGCAGGTAGGTGGCCTGGGCCCTGTCGGCGCAGGCAATGGCCGCGGCCACGGCCTCTTCGTCGCCACCATGGACGATGGCGGTCTGGCCGCGCACCATTTCCAGATCGGCAGGATGGTAGTGAAGCTGGCCTGCAGCCAGCAGCTCCACGCCGGGCACCTTCAGCGCCTTGGGCACAAAGGCGCCCACGCCAGCCGCAATGAAGACGCTGCGCGCGTGCAGTTCAAGGCCTTGCGACGTCTGCGCCAGCCAGCGGCCATCGTCCATGCGCTGCAGCTGGGAGACCTGCTGGGAAAGGTGCAGTTGCGCATCCATGGGCGCGACCTGCCGCTGCAGCAGCTGGACCAGTTCATGGCCCGTGCATACCGGAATGCCCGGAATGTCGTAGATGGGCTTGTCGCCGTACAGCTGCGCGCACTGCCCGCCCACATGGGGCAGGGCATCGACGACATGGCAGCGAATGCCTTGCAGGCCCAGCTGGAACACCTGGAACAGGCCCGCCGGGCCCGCGCCTATGACGAGGGCATCGGTCTGGATCGGTTGCGTGCCGGAGGTGTCTTGCATGGGCTGCGCGGCTTCAGCGCTCGAGTTGATCGATCTTGCCGGGCTTGCCGTTCCAGTCGTCGGCGTCGGGCAGCGAGGCCTTGCGCTTGGTGATGCTCTTCCAGCCCTTTTCCAGCGACAGCTCGGCATTGAGCTTGATGAAGGCCAGTTGGTCGGCGGGGACGTCTTCCTCGGCAAAGATGGCATTGGCCGGGCATTCGGGAATGCACACGGCGCAATCGATGCACTCGTCAGGATCGATCACGAGGAAGTTGGGGCCTTCGCGGAAGCAGTCCACGGGGCAGACATCCACACAATCTGTGTATTTGCACTTGATGCAGTTTTCGGTGACGACGTGAGTCATGGGAGTCTTTTATGGCAGTGTGAATGTCGGTATCAACCCGGGATTCTAAAATTTTTCAGGAGCCAGTCCCGCACATGGCAAGGATTCTGGCGCGGACTGCTGCGGTTTTCCGAAAGCCCACGAGCCGGCATGTGCCGGCTCGCGAAGCGGGACTGTCCAGTTGCTCAATCCAGCAGTGCAGCGCCTGCGGTGGCGTGGCTGGCCGTGTCCACAAGGATCAGCGCACCCAACTGGCGGGCCTGGGCGAAGGGCGCTGCGGGAATGCTTTCCTGCAGCAGCAGCTCCACGCGGCCGATGGCGTTGGGCTCCAACTGGGTGGCCTCTTCCTGGGCCAGCGTGTGGATGTTCAGGCGGTGCACCACGCGGCGGGCCTTGGCCTTGATCCAGCGGTGGCCGTGCAGCGCCAGGTAGGTGCGGCCGGGGACCAGCGGCTGCTCG
Source organism: Delftia sp. BGA-UO-ETr-SB1 (assembly GCF_059567865.1). NCBI lineage: Bacteria > Pseudomonadati > Pseudomonadota > Betaproteobacteria > Burkholderiales > Comamonadaceae > Delftia > Delftia sp. BGA-UO-ETr-SB1. The sequence goes on from NZ_JCAQOW010000006.1 coordinate 2,251,297, forward strand.
TCCATCCAGGCCACGGTAGCGGTCAGCTCGCGCTTGCTTGGCCATGCGGGCTGCGCTTGCGGGGCGTCGAAGTCGTCATCGGCAGCGGCCGCTGCAGCCGCAGGGGCTGCGACGAGCCAGTCGCCGCGCGAGACATCGACCTCGCGGTCCAGCGTGATGCCTGCCGACAGGCCTGCGTCGATGGAGCCGGGAACGCGGGCATGGTCCAGCACCTGGGCAATCACGGCCTGCTGGCCGCTGGGCAGGATCTGCACGGCGTCGCCCACGCGTGCGCGGCCTGCGGCCACGCGGCCCCAGAACACGCGGCGGCCCTGGCTGGTATCGGCCGAGGACGAGAATTTCTCCACCCATTGCACGGGAAAGGCCAGCGCCAGGCCGGTGTCGGTCGGCGTGTTGGGCAACTGCTCCAGCAGTTGCAGCAGGCTGGGGCCGTCGTAGCCGGCCCAGCCGGGCTCGGCGTTGACCACGTTGAAGCCCTTGAGGGCCGAGACGGGCACGGTGGCTGCGGAGGCAATGCCGGCCTCGGCCGTGAAGCGCTCCAGCGCGCCGCGGATGTGGACGAAGGCCTGTTGCGGGTCTTCGACGGCGTCGAGCTTGTTGACGGCAAACACCAGCGAGTGCACGCGCAGCAGGTGGGCCAGCAGGCTGTGGCGGCGCGTCTGCGGCAGCAGGGTGAGCTGCGGGTTCTTCCAGTCGAGCTTGGTGGCATCGACCAGCACCACGGCGGCGTCGGCGCTGCTGGCGGCGGTGACCATGTTGCGCGTGTACTGCTCATGGCCCGGCGCGTCGCCGATGATGAACTTGCGGCTTTCGGTGGCGAAATAGCGGTAGGCCACGTCGATGGTGATGCCCTGCTCGCGCTCGGCCGACAGGCCGTCGGTCAGCAGCGCCAGGTCGGTCTCGCCGCTCTTGGTGACGCCGGCCAGCTGGTCCTGCAGCACGGCGCGCGTGTCCACCAGCAGGCGGCCGATCAGCGTGCTCTTGCCGTCATCGACGGAGCCGCAGGTGATGAAGCGCAAGGCCGAGGCGTTGGCGGCGGTCTGCTGTGTGGCCTGGCTGGCCTGGGTGGCCGTGGAATCCGCGACGGCTGCGTCGGCGGCAATGCTTGCGGTGGTCATCAGAAATATCCGTCCTTCTTGCGCTTTTCCATGGAGGCGTCGCTGGTCTTGTCGTCCATGCGCGTGGCGCCGCGTTCGCTGACTTCGGCGGCCAGGGTTTCGAGCACGATGTCGGCTGCCGTGGCGGCTTCGCTTTCCACGGGGCAGGTGCAGGTGATGTCGCCCACGGTGCGAAAGCGCACGTCCCGCACCACGACTTCCTCGCCGTCGCGCGGGGGTGTGAGTTCGGTCACGGGCACCAGCAGGCCGCGGCGCTCCACCACTTCGCGCTTGTGCGTGTAGTAGATGCTGGGCAGGGCGATCTGCTCGCGCTCGATGTATTGCCAGACATCGAGTTCAGTCCAGTTGCTGATGGGGAACACGCGGAAGTGCTCGCCGGGGGCCAGACGCGTGTTGAACAGCGTCCACAGCTCGGGGCGCTGGGCCTTGGGCTGCCATTGGCCGAAGCTGTCGCGGTGGCTGAAGATGCGTTCCTTGGCGCGGGCCTTTTCCTCGTCGCGCCGCGCGCCGCCGATCAGGGCGTCGAAGCGGAATTCATCGATGGCCTCCAGCAGCGTTACCGACTGGTGGACGTTGCGGCTTTCGCCCGGATGGGCCAGGCGCACGGTGCCGCGTGCCATGGAGTCCTCGACGCTGCGCACGATGAGTTCGGCGCCGAGCTCCTTGGCGCGCAAGTCGCGGAAATCGGTCACTTCCGGGAAGTTGTGGCCGGTGTCGATCATCAGCAGCGGGTAGGGGATGCGGCCCTTGCCGAAGGCCTTTTCGGCGCAGCGCAGCATGACCAGCGAGTCCTTGCCGCCCGAAAACAGCAGGGTGGGGCGCTCGAAGGCGGCGGCCACTTCGCGCAGCACGAAGATGGTTTCCTCTTCGAGGGCGTCGAGGTGGCGGTTGCTGAGATGGCTCAGCACGGAGGTGTCCACACGGGCATTCATTTCTTGGTTTCCAATCAGATCGGTGTCAAACCCTGCAGGCTTCACTTCTTGGCATGCAGGCCGCATTCCTTGGCCGCTTCATCCTCCCACCACCAGCGGCCGGCGCGGAAGTCCTCGCCAAGGCTGACGGCGCGCGTGCAGGGTGCGCAGCCGATGCTGGGATAGAACTGGTCGTGCAGCGGGTTGTAGTCCACACCATGGCTGGCGATGTAGTGCCAGACATCGCCCTGGGTCCAGTCGGTCAGCGGGTTGAACTTGGTCAGGCCCTTGGTCTCGACCTCGCTGCGGTCCACGGCGGGCACATCGGCGCGGGCATTGGACTGCTCGCGGCGCAGGCCCGTGATCCAGGCGCTCTTGCCGGCCAGCGCGCGCGCCAGCGGCTCCATCTTGCGCACGCCGCAGCAGGCCTTGCGCAGCTCGATGCTGCGGTACATGGCGTCCTGGCCGTTGTCGCGGATGAAGTGGATCACCGATTCGAGCTGCGGCCGGTAGACCTTGACGCTCAGGCCGGGCAGCGACTGGGTGCGCTCCAGCAGGGCCAGGGTCTCGGTGTGCAGCGCGCCGGTGTCCAGCACAAACACTGGGATGTCCAGGCCCAGGCGGTGGATGATGTCGGTGATCACCACATCCTCGGCGCCCAGGCTGGAGGCCTGCGTCACGGCCTCGGCGCCCAGCGCCGCAGCCTCGCGCAGCAGGGCCTCGGTGGCGGCCAGCTTGTCGGCAAAGCCGCTGCTGGCACGGCCGTTGACCTCGGTGGCCTTGGCCGATGCCTGTCGCGACAGAAAGCTTTGCGCACCCATGTCAGGCCGCCTTGACGAAGTGGGGCTCGGGATGCACGGCATCGCCCTGGTAGAAGCCGTGGAAGCGGTCGAGCTGGCGCTGGGCGTCGGCGATGTCCACGCCTTCGCGCAGCACGGCCACGTCGAAGCCGCAGCGCTGCATCTGCACCAGCTGGTCGATCAGCACGTCGCCGGTGGCGCGGATTTCGCCCTGGAAGCCCAGGCGCTTGCGCAGCAGGCGGGCCTGGCTGAAGGCGCGGCCATCGGTGAACTTGGGAAAGTTGAGGTCGATGCGCTGCACGCCGGTCAGATCCAGCGTGAAGGGATCGGCGTCATTGGCCGGCGCAATGATGGTCTGCTGGCCTTCGGCCGGGCTTTGGTGCTCTTGGGCGGCGATGATTTTCATGGGGATCTCCTGCGGCTCTCACCGGGGGTCAGGCGGCCGCTTCCTCGGTGTGCTTGGCGGGGTGGCGGGCGGCATTGCCGGCGGCCTTGAACGGGTCGATGCCCACGCGGCGCACGGTGGCGATGAAGGTCTCGAAACGGCCGCCTTCGCTTTGGCGCTGCTCGCGGTAGGTGGCCAGCAGGGCCTCGATCACGCCGGGCACTTCGGCGGCGCTGAACGAGGGGCCGATGATCTTGCCGGGCGTGGCCGGGCCGGACAGGTGGGAGCCGTCGGCGCCGCCCAGCGTGATCTGGTACCACTCCTTGCCGTCCTTGTCCACGCCCAGGATGCCGATGTGGCCGCTGTGGTGGTGGCCGCAGCTGTTGATGCAGCCGCTGATGTGCAGGTCGATCTCGCCCAGGTCCCACAGCTCGTCCAGGTCCTGGTAGCGCTCGGTGATGGCCTCGGCAATGGGCAGGGAGCGTGCATTGGCCAGCGAGCAGAAGTCGCCGCCGGGGCAGGCGATCATGTCGGTCAGCAGGCCGATGTTGGGCTTGGCCAGGCCCAGGGCCTTGGCCGCCTTGTACAGCTGGGGCAGCTGGTCGCGGCGCACCCAGGGCAGCAGCAGGTTCTGCTCGTGGGTGACGCGCATCTCGCCGGCCGAGAACTGGTCGGCCAGCGCGGCGGCGGCATCCATCTGGTCTGCCGTGGCGTCGCCGGGCGCGTAGCCCAGGCGCTTGAACGACAGCAGCACGGCGCGCAGTTGCGGGTGGCGGTGCGGGCGCACGTTGCTGATCAGCCAGCGGCCGAAGTCCTTGTCTTCCTCGGCGGCCGTACGCAGCAGGGCCAGGGTCTCGGCCTCGGCATTGGCGGGCGACAGGTCCAGCTCGGGCTCGCGGAAATTGGCGGCCACGCGGTCGTACTCGGCTTGCGTGATGGTGTGGGGACCACCCTCGACCTCGACGATCTGGCGGAATTCCTCATCGACCTGGTCGATGAAGTTCTGGCCCTCGGACTTCACGAGGATCTTGATGCGCGCCTTCCAGGCGTTGTCGCGGCGGCCGTAGCGGTTGTAGACGCGGATCACGGCTTCCAGGTAGTTCATCAGCTGGTTCCAGGGCAGGAACTCGCGCAGCACCGGGCTGATGGTGGGCGTGCGGCCCATGCCGCCGCCCACGCGCACCTTGAAGCCCAGCTCGCCAGCCTCGTTCTTGAGCAACTGCAGGCCCACGTCGTACCAGCCCAGCGCGGCGCGGTCTTCCTCGGCGCCGCTGATGGAGACCTTGAACTTGCGCGGCAGGAAGCTGAACTCGGGGTGCAGCGTGCTCCACTGGCGCAGGATTTCGGTGAAGGGGCGAGGGTCGGCGATCTCGTCGATGGCAATGCCCGCCAGCGCGTCGCTGTTGATGTTGCGGATGCAGTTGCCGCTGGTCTGGATGCCGTGCAGGTTGACGCTGGCCAGCAGGTCCATCACGTCGGCGGCCTTGGACAGCGGAATCCAGTTGTATTGGACGTTGGTGCGCGTGGTGAAGTGGCCGTAGCCGAACTTCAGGTCGGAGCCGATGCGGCGGCCGTCGTGCAGCGGGATGTCGCCCAGCCGGTCCTGGGTGGCGCGGGCCTCGGCCAGCAGGGCGGCGTCGGGCTGGTCGTACTCGCGGGCCACGCGGGCCAGCACGCGCAACTGGGCGCTGGACAGTTCGCCGTAGGGCACGGCCACGCGCAGCATGGGCGCGTAGCGCTGCACATACCAGCCGTTTTGCAGGCGCAGGGGCTTGAACTCATCCTCCGAGAGCTTGCCGGCCTGCCAGCGTTCGAGCTGGTCACGGAACTGCTCGGCGCGCAGGCGGATGAACTGTTTGTCGAATTCGGTGTATTGGTACATGGCGCTTCGGATGTGGGGTCTTCGACTGCCGCCAGTGGCGGCGGTGCAGGGGTTCATTGCGTGGCACCGAGGCACTTGCGGGAAACGCGCGCAGAACCCTGCATGGACGGAAATGTAAGCAATGGCCTTATAGAAGCAAACGATTGTTTTGTCCTGCAAGTATGTGGATATGGATATAAGTGAATGGCAGCAGGCTTTGTGGGGCTGGGCATGCCAAACGCATGAGCGGCCGATATGCTTTCCGGCCAGAGGGAGGATTTCAGAATGCGAAACCGTTGTGCCGCCATCGGGCTGGCCTTGGCATTGGCAACTGCTGCTCAGGCGCAGGCCCAGAAGCCGGCACAGCCGCCGTCTCCGTTGTCAGCAGCGCACACAGCTGACACGCCTGAACCCGACGAATCCGCACAGGAATCAGCCTGGGATGCGTATCTGCATCGCGTGGCGGCGCAGTTGGCCGGTTCCGGCAGCGGGCGCGATCTGGCCTTTGCGGCCATCCTGATCAATCTGTCGCCCCGCGACAAAAGCGCTGTCAGCCAGGCCGAGGGCTGGCGCCAGGACGCGCTGGAGCGGGCAGGGCAGGATGCGCTGGCCTATCAACTGCTGGCCTCCAAGGCCCCTGAGGACGAAGGCGAAGTGCGCTCCGAGGCTGCCCGCCGCTGGCTGGCGCTGGAGCCCAGCAATTTCTCTGCGCTGATGCAGCAGGCGCTGGGACCGCAGGAACTGCTGGTTGCAGCGCGCGAAAGCCGCTACGCGGACCTGCACATGTATGACGGCGTGCGCTGGATGCAGTCCGCTTTGCTGCGCCATCCGCCCACGGCACAGGAGCTGCAGGCGCTGGGTGGCAGTCCGAACTACCGGCTCGAGGAAGGCGCGGTGATCACTGCAATAGGTATCTGGACAGCCTTTCCCTTGACGGGCTACAAGACGCTGCTGGATACCTGCAAACCCGAAGCGATGGGCAAAACCCCGGCGCGCGAGGCCGACTGCCTGCATGTAGCCCACCTGCTGACAGAGCGCTCATCGACCGTGCTGGATGAGGGCTTTGGGCTGGCGATTCAACGCCGGCTGGCCAAAACCCCGACCGAGCGCGCCGCGGCCCAGGCCCGGCGCCGCCAGTTGGAGTGGCTGATGCAAGCGTCCGCCCCGCTCGGCATGCAGGACGGAGGAGCCCAGTTTGCCCGGCTGCTGGCCGATCCTTCCATCCACAGCGAGCAGCAATTGCTGCAGCGCTTGCTCAAGGATGCAGGCCGGCCCTTGACGCCGCCGCCGTGTTGGAAGTGGCGCCCGCCCAGACCTTAGGGATTGCCGGCAGCCGCGCCGCCACGGCCGCCTCGCTCACCCCATAGAGCGCAGCCAGCGCGGCCGGTGTCGCCACCTGCGCCGCCGCACCGCAGGCCTGCAGGCCGCCGCGGCCCAGCAGGGCGATGCGGTCGGCCACCTGCAGCGCATGCTCGGGCTGGTGGGTGGACAGCAGCACGGCCATGCCGCGTGCACGCAGCGCGGCAATCTGGTCCAGCACGCGGATCTGGTTGCCGAAGTCCAGGCTGGCCGTGGGCTCGTCCATGACCAGCAGCGCGGGCTCCTGGGCCAGGGCGCGTGCGATCAGCACCAGCTGGCGCTCGCCGCCGCTCAGCTCGGTATAGGGGCGCAGCGCCAGATGGGCGATGCCCAACTGCTCCAGGCAGCCCAGCGCCAGGGCACGGTCGGCACTTGAAGGCCGGGCCAGCGCAGGCAGGCGCGCGGCACGGCCCATGAGCACCATGTCCAGCGCTTCGAAGCCGAAGACGCCGGCCTGAGCCTGGGGCACATAGCCCACGCGCCGCGCAAACTCGGCACGCGGCCAGCTGAGCACGGGCTGGCCCTGCACGCGCACCTCTCCGGCCAGCGGCGCCAGCAGGCCCAGCACGGTGCGGAACAGCGTGGTCTTGCCGCAGCCGTTGGGGCCCAGCAGGCACAGCACCTCGCCTGCGGCAATGGCCAGGTCCAGCCCCTGGCTGACGCGCCGGCGCCCATGGCCCGTGGCCAGGGCCAGCGTCTGCAGCACGGGCGCCGTCGGCATTTCAGTCATTGCGGCCCGTGCGCGACAGCAGGTAGAGGAAGAAAGGCGCGCCGACCAGGGCCGTGAGAATGCCCAGCGGCAGCTCGATGCGCGCCGCACTGCGCGCCAGCGTGTCGGCCGCAACCACGAAGCCCGCGCCCAGCAGCGCCGAGGCCGGCAGCAGGCGCACAAAATTGGGGCCGACCAGCAGGCGCGCCACATGCGGCACCACCAGCCCCACCCAGCCGACGATGCCGGCCAGCGATACGGCGGCCGCCGTGCCCAGCGTGGCACAGGCCACCAGCAGCAGGCGCAGGCGTGCCACGGGCACGCCCAGGGCCAGTGCCTCCTCGTCGGGCAGGCCCAGCAGGTTGATGCGCCAGCGCAGCAGCATCAGGGGCAGCAGGGCGCACAGCATCACGGGTGCCGTGGCACCCAGCTCGGGCAGGGTCACGGCGCTCAGGCCGCCCATGAGCCAGAAGGTGATGGATGGCAGCTGCGTATTGGGGTCGGCCAGCGTCTTGACCAGTGCGATGCCCGCGCCCAGCAGCGCGCCCAGCGCAATGCCGGCCAGCACCAGAACCAGCACCGGGTCATGCCGGCGCACGCTGGCGCTGATGGTCACCACCACCGCCACGGCGGCCAGCCCGCCACCAAAGGCCAGGGCCTGCACGGCCGCCATGGACCAGCCCAGGAAGATGCCCAGCACCGCGCCCAGGCCGGCACCGGCCGAGACGCCCAGGATGTCGGGCGAGACCAGCGGGTTGCGGAACATGCCCTGGTAGGCCGCGCCTGCCGCCGCCAGCGTGGCGCCCACGGCCAGGCCTGCGGCGATGCGCGGCAGGCGGATGTTCCAGAGCACGGTCTCGGCGCTGGCGGACAAGGGCGAGGCTGTGCCCATTGCGCGCGCCAGCAGCGACTGCCACAGCTGCTGCGGCGCGATGGAGAACTGACCCGCCGCCAGCGCCCACAGCAGCACGGCGGCCAGCAAGGCCAGCGCGAGCAGCCACCCCATGCGGCGGCCTGTGGCAGGCATCAACGCGCGGTCTCCATCAGCCTGCCCAGCGCTGCGGGCGACAGGTCGGAGCCGTAGAACAGGCGGTAGAAGTCGCGCACCTCGCGTTCCAACGGCGGCAGTCCCTGCAGTGCCGGCGCCTGCGGGTGGAGCTTTTCCAGCAGCCAGCGCACGCCGATCAGCCGGTTGACGCCGGGCGGACCATCCAGCCAGCCGAAGGGCCAGACCGGCGCGCAGTGCACGCGGCCCGAGCGCACGGCGGCCACGCCGCGCCACAGCGGGTCCTGGCGCATGCGCTCGGCAAGGCCGGGTTCCTGCGTGACGATGACCTGCGGGTCCCAGGCCAGGATCTGCTCCATGGACACTCGCGTGAGCCCGCCACGCCCTGCATCGGCCGCCACATTGCGCCCGCCCGCATATTCGACGGCTTCCACATTGATGGAGCCCGCCAGCCCCGTCTCCAGGCCATTGGCGCTGCGTGCGAAATACACGCGCGGGCGCTCGGCCGGTGCCAGGCCCTGGGTGGCACGCTGCGCCAGCGCCGCCACGGCATCGGCATGGCGGGCCAGCGTCTCGCCACGCGCAGCCTCGCCCAGCAGGGCGCCAACCTCGCGCAACTGGCGTGCGTGGTCGGCCAGCGAGCCCTGGATCAGCACGCAGGGCAGGCCGGTCTGGCGCGCCAGCCGCTCGGTGGCCGAGATATAGGTGGCATCGGCCGTGCCGGCGTCCAGCACCAGGTCGGGCTGCAGCTTCAGCAGCGATTCCAGCGGCATGGTGCTGCCGCGCCCGGACAGGCGGCCCAGGTGCGGCAGCGCCTGCAGCGTGGGCCCCAGATAGGCGCGCGAGACATCGTCCAGCTGCTGGGGCCAGCCCAGCAGCTTGTGCGGTGCCAGCGTGGCCACCAGCACGCCTGCGGGCGGTCCGGCCGCGAATACGCGGCGCAGCTTGGCGGGGTCCGGCATCTGTCCCATGCGGGCGGCAATCGTGGTTGCCTGGGCATGGCCGGGAACAAGAGCCGATGAGGCCAGTGCCGCCATGGCCTGGCCCAGCCAGCGGCGGCGGGTGAACAGAAGATCGGTCATGAAAATCAGGGGATGGGGCTGGCGCAGCCACGGCGCTCAAGCTGTGCCTGGCACCATTGCTCGATCTGCACCTCATCGGCTGCCAGCTCGGCATGCAGGCTGCCGGTATACCTGCGCCAGTCTTCAAGATGGCGGGCCGCGACGGCCGTGAGCACGGGCGTGCCGGCCCCGACAAAGGCCGCGAATTCTGCGGCAAAGCCTTGGCCCGAGGCCTCGACGATGCCGAAGCGGTTGATCACCACCAGATCCACGCCATCGTCCAGCGCCTGGCGCAGCACGGCGCTGGCCTGGGCCAGGGCCTGGGGGTTGAGACTGCAGGCGCGCGAGGCACAGCCCAGGTCCTGGGACAGCTCGAATTGGCGGTCACTGCGCAGGTCGAACAGCTGCATGCGCTTGTTGCCGTTGGCATAGCGGTCCTGGCGATGCACCAGGCCGCCCACGCGCCAGCCCGCGCCTTGCAGGCGGCGTGCCACGCGTTCGAGCAGCAGCTCCATTGCATGCTCGTCGTCTGGATGGACCAGGGCGGCCAGGGGCAGGGTGGCAGGTGAGTTCATGGCATGCGGTGCTTGTGGAATCCAGGCAGGTTTTTACTCCTGGCCGCCGCCGGTGTCGTTGACCAGGGGCATGCTGTCGCGCCCGAAGATCCAGGGACCTCCGGCTGCCACATTGGCCAGCGCCAGTTCCTGCTGGCCCGGTGCGGACAGCAGATGCTCGGCCAGCCGTTGCGCGCTGCGGCGCTGGCCAGCGTCGGCCGGATGGCGCGGCCCGGGCGTGAGCAGCACATAGGGCCGGCGCATCAGCGGGTCGCCGTGCAGCAGCAGCTCGATGCCGGGCGCGCCCATCTTGCCGAAATGCAGCGGGATATGGCCGACCACGGCATAGGCCTGGAGCTCGGCCGCCAACTGCAGCACGGCCTGGGGGCGCGGCCCGGTGTCGGCGCGCAGCCAGCGGACGTCCGGCCGTATGCCGGCGCGGCGCCACAGCCGCTGGACCACGGTATAGCTGCCGGGGTCGCGCAGCGCGATGAAGGGCGAGCCGCTGGCAACGATGCGGCGCATGGCCTCGACGCCATCGGCCGCGCCGCGCACCCCGGCCGGATCATGCGCTGGGCCGGCGAACACATGCTCGTTCCAGCCCCAGACCCGCGCGGCCGATGCCAGGCCGGCAGCCTCCAGCGACATGGCTTCATCGCTGGCGTGGATGAGCAGCAACTGGGCGCGGCCCTGGGCCATGGCGGGGATCACGCCCTCCTTGGGCGCGGCAACGGCGGTGCGCACGGACAGGCCCAGGCTGCGGTCCGCCATGTCGGCCAGGCGCGGCCAGACGCCGCACAGCGACAGGCCACCAACCACGGCCACGTCGACGCTGACAGCTTCTGCCGGCAGGCTGGCGCAGCCGCTCAGGGCGGCCAGCGCGGGCAGGGCGCCCATCAGGCGGCGGCGATCGGGGCAGAGCGGTTCCATGGATTCAGGGGGCAGTCCGTGCTTCAGAAGCGATAGCCCAGGTTGACATACCAGCTGCGGCCCGGCATGGGCAGGCCGTCATCGAACTGGTACCACTTGTCGCCGATATTGGCCACGCCAAAGTCCACGGTGATGTCGCTGCGCGGCTTGTAGCGTGCGCGCAGGTTGGCAATGCCGTAGCCGGGCAGTTTGAGCGTCTGCAACTGGCCGCTGCCCGACAGCGGCACGTAGCGGCCCTTCTCGGTCTCGACCTCGGCATTGAATTCCCACTGCGCCAGCGGACGCCACTGGACACCGGCCAGCAGGCGGTGGCGCGGCGTGTTGGTCAGCGTGATGCTGGAGTCGCTGGTGTTGCGGCGGTTCAGGTAGGTGTAGCCGGCGTTCATGCTCCACTGTGCCGACAGCTGCTGGGTCAGGGACAGCTCCATGCCGATGTTGCGCGTGCGCCCCACGTTCTGCGCCTGGTTGCAGGTGGTGCCGCCGCATTCGGCCGAGGCCACGACCACGGTCTGGATCTGGTTGCGCACGCGGCTGTAGAACAGCGCGGCCTGGCCCTGGCCGCCCTGCCAGGGCGAGCCGCTGACGCCCAGCTCCAGGTGGTTGGCCGTCTCGGGCTGCAGGTCGGGGTTGGCCAGGGCCGTGCCCATGCGTGCCGAGTAGCGGTCCTTGATGGTGGGAAAGCGCGTCTTGTGCGAGGCGATGAAATACGCCTCGCTGCCACCGCCCAGCGCATAGCCGAGCTTGGCCACGCCATTGGTGGCGCTGGCGGAGCCCGTGGGCCACTGGTAGACCTCGCGCGCATCGCGCTGGTCGTGGCTGAGCGCCAGGTTCAGGCTCCAGCGTTCGGCCAGGGAGATCGTGTCCTCGACCACCAGCGAGCGCGTTACGTCGCGGTAGTGCTTGCTGGGGTCCTTGGCCGAGGCGGCATCGGTGTGCTCGTCGATCTTGTAGTGCGCGCCCAGGCGCAGCGCATGGCCCTTGAAACTGTAGTTGGCCCACTCGACGCTGGCGCCTTGGCTCACGTCCTTGTAGCTGCTGGTGGGGTCATGGCGCGTGTAGCTCGCGTCCGTGTACATGTCCAGGCCGTTTTGGTAGGTGTCGTGGTAGATGCGTGTCTTGAGCAGGTTGTCGGCATTGATGCGCGTGGTGCTCAGAAAGTACACGCTGTCCTTGTCCCAATAGGGCCAGCGCCAGTAGCGGATGACGTTCTTGCCCGTGGCGCTGCCGGTATACACGGGGTTGCCCTTCTCGCCTTCCTGGCGCACATAGCCCAGCGCGTATTCGTCCGTGGCATTGGGCGTGAGGCCCAGCTTGAACGACAGCCGCTTGTCCGTGCGGTAGGCGTTGTCGCGGTAGTTGCCCGTGTCGGTGGGCTGCTTCTTGAAGTCCTTGAAGCCCTTGGGCAGCGGAAAACTGTCCGCGTCCAGGTAGGAGGCGCCAAGCTGGTAGTACCAGGTGCCCAGGTTGCCGCCCAGGTTCACGGCGGCCTTGCGTTCGCCGCCTGCGCCTGCGCCGATGCGTGCATCGCCCTCGAACGATTTGACCGGCTTGCGCGTGACCAGGTTGATGGCGCCGCCCAGCGTATTGGGGCCATACATCAGCGATGCGCCAGCCTTGGCCACGCGGATCTCGGACAGGTCGAAGGTGGTGAAGCGGCCGAAGTCCACATAGCCGTCATAGGGCACGTACAGCGGCACGCCGTCCACGAACACCGGCACCTGGCGCGGATCGAAGCCGCGCAGGTAAATCATTTCCTCGTTGCGATTGTTGCGCGACAGCGTGGCGCCCGGCAGCAGGCGCACGGCGTCGGCCACGGTGTCGGCATTGCGCTGGCGCATCTCGGCGGCGTCCAGTCGCTGTTCATCGCCGGATATGGCCTGTGCTTCATCACGCGCACCGTGCACATCGACCGTGCCCAACTGGAAGGTCTGCGAAGCCGGTGCTGCAGGCGCGCCCGATTGGGCCTCGACCTGGGCTTGCGCCTGCGTGCTGGCGGCCAGGCCTGCGAGCAGCAGGGCTTGTGTCAGTGCGGAGCGAAGGCGGAACGAGGTTGAGCAGAGGGCGGGTGAGGATGCGGGGGCGCAGGAGCGGGGCTGGCGGGTCACTGTTTCAGGTTCTTGTGTGGTTGAACGCGGGGAGCGGCTGGTTGTTTCCTTTTGAAAACAGGTTCCGGATTCTAGCGATATGCACTAGAAAACATAACGAGTGACAAAAAACCGTCTGCGGGAAGACTCGGGTTTTCTTTCAGGCCGTTGTGTGAATGCCCGGTCGTTCAGCGGCCGGGCGGTACAACGGCTCAGCGCCTGCGGCCCAGGCGCTCGCTGGCCAGGGCAGCCGCCAGCCTGGCATCCAGGGGCAGCGGTTCGTCGTGCAGGCGTGCTGCCAGCAGCTCGCCGCACAGCAGCGACAGGGTGAGCCCGCGCGAGCCCATGGCCGTCAGCGCCCACAGGCCGGGAGCCTGATCGGACACCGGTCCGACCACGGGCAGCCGGTCTGGCGAGGCCACGCGCACGGCGCCCCAGGTGGCGCGCGGTGGCGCGTCGAAGAAGCCTTGTAGGCCCTGGTAGGCACGTGGCAGCAGCTGCGCCAGCTTGGCGCCATTGGCTGCATGGGCGGCGGCCTGGTCTTCGGGACTTGGCGGCAGCGCGGTCTGGTCGCGCTCGAAGGTCGATCCCATGACCCAGCCTGGCCCGGCTGCGTCGCCGGGCAGCGGCATGGCAGGCACCAGGTTGCCATGGCCGTTGACGGGAAAGGGCGGCATGGCCTGCGCGCTGGCCGGGGTGTGCACATCCCAGCTGACCTGGCCGCGAATGGGCTGCAGCGGCCAGGCGGCCTGGGCGCCCAGGCTGTGCTCCAGCAGCGTATTCGTTGCGGGGCCCAGTGCGAGAACGACCAGTTCAGCCTCGGCCAGCAGATTGCCCTGTTCATCCAGGGCCTGCCAGACGGGCGCGCCACCTGCTGTATCGGTGCATGCAAGACGCGCCACGCAGGCACGGCCCTGCCAGCGCACGCCCGGCAGCGCCAGCTGCGCCTGCACCAGCCGCGCCGGGCGTACCCAGCCGGCCTGCACATGCCAGCAGGCCGGGGCGTCGGCGGGCAGGCCGGCCGCCGAGAGTTGATCGGCGCTGGCGGGCCGACTCCAGTGGTCGCCCGGGCCGGGGGATTGCCAGTCGCGCGGCAGCCGCGGGGCGGCTTCCACGCCGTGCTCCAGCACGCCGGTATCGCACCAGTCCGTGCCCGGTTGCAGCAGGCCCTGGCCGGAGAGCATTTGCAGCTGCGCCAGGGTCAGGCGTGCGCCGTCGCGGCTCAGGCGGGACAGCAGGCTGTCATCGGGCGAGACATGGGGGCAGAACAGGCCCGCGGGCAGGGCGGAGGCGCCCGCTGCAGGCGCCTCGGCAGCATCCAGCACGGTGACCTGCCAGCCACGGCGCGACAGGCTGGCGGCGGCGGCCGCACCGGCGATGCCTGCACCCAGCACCATGCAGCGCCGTGGGGTGATGGCTTCCTGCGGCTGTGCACGCGGCCCACGCGGTTGCCAGGCCGGGTCGAAGACGGCATGAAGGTTGTGGCGCTTGGGGCGCACGCCATCCACCTTGCGGACCTGAAAGCCGTGCTGGGCCAGGCCATCGCGCACCGTGCGCGCCACGCACCAGGTGGACAGCTGCGTGCCGCGTCGGCAATGGCGCGCCAGCGCGCGCAGGGTGTCGGCGCTCCAGAGGTCGGGGTTGAGTTCCGGCGTGAAGCCGTCCAGGTAGATGCTGTCGGCCGTGAGCTGCTGGCGCCGCAGCATGGCCTGGGCATCACCGATGTACAGCGTCAGCAGCACGCGGCCCTGCTCGAAGGCGAGGCGGTGCACGCCGGGCAGCAGGCCCTGGAACCGGGTGGCCAGCTCCTCGGCCAGCAGGCGCAATCCTGGCTCGCGCGGCATGGCCTGGCGCATGGCGTCGGCACTGACGGGAAAGGCCTCGGCCGAGACGAAATGCAGCAGCCTCGGGCGCCGGGGATCGGCCTTCCAGGCTTCCCAGGCCACGAGGAAATTCAGCCCGAACCCGAAGCCGGTCTCCAGGATGCGCCATTGCGGCGCATCGGCCCAGGCCGCCGGCAGGCCGCAGCCGCCCAGAAAGACGTGGCGGGCCTGGTCCAGGCCGCCGAGTTCGCTGTGGTAGCGGTCGCCGAAGCGCGGGCTGTAGGGCGTGCCATCGGGCAGCCATTCAATGGGTTCGGACATGGGCAAGGGGCAGAACTACTCCTCCCAGCGCTGCTGGTAGGAGAACACGGGCAGGCGCCACTTGAAGCGAATGGCGGCCAGGCGCAGCGTGAGTCCGCCCGCAAAGCAGACGACGGTGCTGAGGTTGGAGCCCACTTCCAGCGAGCGAAGGCCCAGGAACAGCAGGCACACGGCCAGCGACACGCTGGCGTACAGCTCGCGCCGGAAGACGACCGGCACCTGGTTGCACAGCACGTCGCGCAGAATGCCGCCGCTGATGCCGGTCAACATGCCCGACATCACCACCACCACGGGCGGGTAGCCCAGCTCCAGCGCCACGTTGCAGCCGATCAGCGAGAAGGCGATCAGCCCCATGGCGTCCAGCAGCAGAAAGACCTGCTTGAGATGGTGCATGTGGCGCGCCACGACGATGGTCAGCAGTCCGGCCGAGATGACCAGGTAGACATATTCAGGGTGCTGCGTCCAGCCGATGGGGTAGTGGCCCAGCACCATGTCGCGGATGGTGCCGCCGCCCAGCGCGGTGACGAAGGCGATCACGGCCACGCCGAAGATGTCCATGTTGCGCCGGCCCGCCGCCAGCGCGCCCGACATGGCTTCGGCCGTGATGGCCACGAGGTAGATCACCAGCATGACGGTGAACTGCGATGCCTGGAACGATTCCAGCAGGGAGACGGATGGAAGCACGGAAAACCTCGGATGAAGACCGGCCCGCGCCGCAGGGTGTGCGGCCACTGCGCCGTCCAGCGCAAGAAGGCGGGCATTGTAGGCGGTCTCTGGGCGGCGGCCGTTTGCGGCACCGCAAATGAAACCGCCCCCGGCGCGGTGCGACGGGGGCGGTGAAAGGGCGCGAAGCGGCTCAGGCCGTAGGAGGCACGTAGCCGGCCGCCGCATCGGCGCCGCCGCCGAAGAAGTGGTTTTCCATCTGGCGGGCCAGGTACTGGCGGGCGCGTGCGTCGGCCAGGTTCAGGCGGTTTTCGTTGACCAGCATCGTCTGGTGCTTGAGCCAGTCGGCCCAGGCCTGCTTGCTCACGCCTTCAAAAATGCGCTTGCCCAGCTCGCCGGGGTAGGGCGGGAAGTCCAGGCCTTCAGCGTCAACGCCAAGCTTGATGCAGTGAACGGTACGTGCCATGGGGAATTGAGTCCTTGTCTTGTGGAGATTCAGATGTTTTGGGAATAACAAACTGAAATCTTATTGGTTTGAGTTTTAAGAGTTGGCTTTGAGAATGCTTTCCACGGCACCAGACCGTCGTCTCCACTCTCTACCGACACTCCAATGAAAATTCGCCGCCACTTTATCAAGTTTCCTGTCGCCGTCGGCCTGATCGCGGGCTTGACCCTGTCGGCTCTGCCGGCGTTGGCCCAGTCGGTGCAACTGCTCAATGTCTCCTACGATCCGACGCGCGAGCTGTACGTGGAATACAACCAGGCCTTCGCCAAGCACTGGAAGGCCAAGAGCGGGCAGGACGTAAGCGTCAAGCAGTCGCATGGCGGCTCGGGCAAGCAGGCGCGTTCCATCATCGACGGCATCGACGCCGACGTGGCCACGCTGGCGCTGGCCGGCGACATCGACGCCCTGGTCAAGAACGGCAACCTGCTCAAGGCCGACTGGCAAAAGCGCCTGCCGCACAACTCGGCCCCCTACAGCTCCACCATCGTCTTCCTGGTGAAGAAGGGCAATCCCAAGAACCTCAAGGACTGGGACGACCTGGTCAAGCCCGGCGTGCAGGTGATCACGCCCAACCCCAAGACCAGCGGCGGTGCGCGCTGGAACTACCTGGCCGCCTGGGAATTCGCCAAGCGCAAGTACGGCGGCGACGCACAGGCCAAGGACTTCATCGGCAAGCTGTTCAAGAACGTGCCCGTGCTGGACACCGGCGCGCGCGGCGCCACCATCACCTTCGTGCAGCGCGGCGTGGGCGATGTGCTGCTGGCCTGGGAGAACGAGGCCTTTCTGGCACTCAAGGAGTTCGGTCCCGAGAAGTTCCAGATCGTCGTGCCTTCGCTGTCCATCCTGGCCGAGCCTTCGGTGGCCGTGGTCGACAAGGTCGTGGACAAGAAGGGCACACGCGCCGTGGCCGAGGAGTACCTGAAGTACCTGTACTCCGAGGAAGGCCAGCGCATCGCCGGCCGCAACTACTACCGTCCCACGGATGCCAAGGTCAAGGCCGAGTTTGCGGACAAGTTCCCCAAGCTGGAGCTGGTCACCATCGACCAGGCCTTTGGCGGCTGGGCCAAGGCCGACAAGGACCACTTTGCCGACGGCGGCAGCTTCGACCAGATCTACACCAAGAAGTGAGTGCGGCGCGCCGGCCCGGCCGGCGCCCACCCACTGATTCACCCGCTTTCCCAGACCCCTGCCAACCCCCACGATCCGCCATGTCCATCTTCCTGACCTCCCGCCACTTTTTGCAGGCCGCGCGCCGCACGGCGCAGGCAGGCGTGCGGATGCACAAGGCAGGAGTGGCAGGCAAGGCAGGTGTGGCAGGCGTGGTGGCATCCAGCTCTTTTCTTCGCTTCGAGACCGTGGCCTTCGCCAGCCGGCGATGTAGCACCTGACGACTCCGTGCGGTGCGCCTGCAGGCCCGGCCCTGCAGGCGGCTGCCCCTTGCTCCGCCTTCCCTTTTTTGTTTTCTGGCTGCATGCCGCGCGCATGCATGGGCAGCGCTTTGCCTGCGCCACGCGCCACGCACCACTCTTCCAAGGATGTCCGTCATGGTCTCGTTTGATTCTTTCCCCCGACACACAGCCAACTGGCGCCGACGCCAACTGCTGGGCGCGGGCCTTGCCGCAGCAGTCGCCACGGTGGGCGGCCCGGCCCTGGCCCAGGACAAGGCGGGCGACCGCGTGCTGCGCGTGGGCCACCAAAAGGGCTGGCTGTCCATCCTGAAGAGCCGGGGCACGCTGGAAAAGCGGCTGGCGCCGCTGGGCGTGTCGGTGCGCTGGATCGAGTTCAACGCCGGCCCCGTGCAGTTGGAGGCGCTGAACGTGGGCTCCATCGACTTCGGCGATGTGGGCGAGGCCCCGCCCATCTTTGCGCAGGCCGCAGGCGCACCTTTGGTCTATGCGGGCGCCACCGTGCCGCGCCCCGGGCTGGAGGCGGTGATCGTGCCCAAGGACTCGCCCATCCGCAGCGTGCAGGACCTCAAGGGCAAGCGCGTGGCCTACAACAAGGGCTCGAACGTGCAGTACTTCCTGGTCAAGCTGCTGGAAAAGCACGGCCTGAAGTACGGCGATGTGCAGTCCGTCTTCCTGGCGCCGGCCGATGCGCGTGCCGCCTTCGAGCGCGGCTCCGTCGATGCGTGGCTGATCTGGGACCCCTTCCTGGCTGCCGCGCAAAAGACGCTGGACGCCCGCCTGCTGGCCGATGCCACGGGCGTGGTCAACAACCGCGCCTACTACTTCACCTCGCGCGATTTCGCCACGCGCAATGCCGATGTGCTGCGCATTGCCATCGAAGAGGTCGATGGGATTGACCGCTGGGCCTCGAAGAACCAGACGGCCGCTGCCGCCGAGCTGTCCAGCATCCTGGGGCTGGACAAGTCCATCACCGAGCTGTACCTGAGCCGCGCACGCTTCGGCACCTCGTCCGTGACGCGCGAGATCCTGGCCGAGCAGCAGCAGATCGCCGACACCTTCTTCGAGCTCAAGCTCATCCCCCGCAAGCTCAACCTGCTGCATGCCGCGCCCGTGGACCTGATCGCGTCGCGCCCCTGAGCCCACTGCAAGGAGTCCGCACCATGAATGCCATCCCCAAGAAGCCCCGCCTGGACCGCGTGCGCCGCCAGGCCCTGCAACTGCTGGGCACCACCGCCTTCAGCTGGAGCCTGGCCGGCCAGTACGCACGCGCCGAGACGCCGGCCGCCGTGGCCGGGCCGGAGCAGTTGCGCATCGGCTACCAGAAGTCGGCCGTCAACCTGGTCATCCTCAAGCAGCAGGGCGTGCTGGAAAAGCGCTTTGCGGGCACCAAGGTCAGCTGGCTGGAGTTTCCGGCCGGCCCCCAGCTGCTGGAGGCCCTGGCCGCAGGCAGCCTGGATTTCGGCCTGACCGGCGATTCGCCCCCGGTCTTTGCCCAGGCCGCGGGCCGCGACCTGCTGTACGTGGGCGCTGAGCCGCCCAAGCCCGAGAGCTCGGCCATCCTCGTGCCGTCGGACTCGCCGCTGCGCGCCCTGGCCGACCTCAAGGGCCGGCGCGTGGCGCTGCAAAAAGGCTCCAGCGCCCATTACCTGCTGGTGCGCGCGCTGGACAAGGCGGGCCTGGCCTGGAACGAGATCCAGCCCGTGTACCTGGCCCCGGCCGATGCGCGCGCCGCCTTCGAGCGCAAGAGCGTGGACGCCTGGGCCATCTGGGACCCGTTCTACGCGGCCACCGAGCTGGCGATTCGCCCGCGCGTGCTGGCCAATGGCGAAGGCCTGTCGGGCAACGCCTCGTTCTACCTGGCCTCTCGCGGACTGGTGGAGCGCCATCCGCAGGTGCTGCGCGCGCTGTTCGACGAGCTCACGCGCGCCGATCGCCTGGCCCAGAGCGCACGCCAGGAGGCCGTGGCCCTGGTGGCCGGCTTCAGCGGCCTGGATGCGGCGGTGGTCAGCCGCTTCATTGCGCGCCGGCCCAGCTCTCCCGTGGGCCTGCTGGCTGCGCAGACCGTGGTGGACCAGCAGCGCGTGGCCGATGCATTTTTTCGGCTGGGCCTGATTCCGCGCCAGGTACAGGTGGCCGACATCGTCTGGCGGCCCTCGGCGGCCGAGTACGCGCGGCTGGCCGAGCCTGCGGCGGCGCGGCCTTCTTCCGCCCTTTGATTTCCTTCCTCGATTCCGTCCCCTGACTGGAGCAGCGCATGCAGGTTTTCTGGTTCATTCCCACCCACGGCGACAGCCGCTACCTCGGCACGGCCGAGGGCGCCCGCCCGCTCAGCCACGACTATGTCAAGCAGGTCGCCATCGCGGCCGACAGCCTGGGCTACGAGGGCGTGCTGATTCCCACGGGCCGCTCCTGCGAGGACCCCTGGGTCGTCGCCTCCAGCCTGATTCCGGTCACCAAGCGCCTGAAGTTCCTGGTCGCCGTGCGGCCCGGCCTGCACCAGCCCAGCCTGGCGGCGCGCATGGCGGCCTCGTTCGACCGCCTGTCGGGCGGGCGGCTGCTGATCAACCTGGTCACGGGCGGCGACCGTGCCGAGCTGGAGGGCGACGGCGTCTTCCTCGACCATGCCGAGCGCTACGAGCAATCGGCCGAGTTCATCCGCATCTGGCGCGAGATCCTTGAGCGCAGCCATGAGGGCGGCACGCTCGACTACGAAGGTGAACACCTCTCGGTCAAGGGCGCCAAGCTGTTGTTCCCGCCGCTGCAAAAGCCGTATCCGCCCGTGTACTTCGGCGGTTCGTCCGAAGCCGCGCACGACCTGGCCGCCGAGCAGGTCGATGCCTACCTGACCTGGGGCGAGCCCCCGGCCGAGGTGGCCAAAAAGATTGCCGATGTGCGCGAGAAGGCGGCGCGCCATGGCCGCAGCGTGAAGTTCGGCATCCGCCTGCACGTCATCGTGCGCGAGACCGAGGACGAGGCCTGGGCCGATGCCGATCGCCTGATCAGCCGTCTCAAGGACGAGACCGTGGTCCAGGCCCAGGCCGCCTTCGCGCGCATGGACTCGGAAGGCCAGCGCCGCATGGCCGCCCTGCATGCCGGCGGCAGCCGCCGCACGCGGGCCGAGCTGGAGATCAGCCCCAACCTCTGGGCCGGCGTGGGCCTGGTGCGCGGCGGCGCGGGCACGGCCCTGGTGGGCGATGCGCAGACCGTGGCCGACCGCATCAAGGAGTACGCGGACCTGGGCATAGACACCTTCGTGCTGTCCGGCTATCCGCACCTGGAGGAGGCCTACCGCTTTGCCGAGCTGGTCTTCCCGCTGCTGCCGCTGTCCGTGCGCGACAGGCTGGCTGGCGGCGTGGGCGGGCCGCTGGGCGAGACCGTTGCCAACCTGTACTCGCCGCGCGCGTCGCAAAGCTGAGGGAGTCACGCATGTCCGATGCACGTACCGTTACTGCGCTGCCGGCCTCCTCGGCCTCCCCGGCCGGCGATTCCTGGTCGCCGCTGCTGCGCTTTGCGGCCGGCGTGGGCCGCCGCCTGGTGCCCTGGCTGGTGCCGCTGGCGCTGATCGCCGTCTGGCAGGCCGCCTCGGCCTTCGGCTGGCTGTCCACGCGGGTGCTGCCCGCTCCGCTGGATGTGCTGCGCGCCGCGCAGGCGCTGGCCGAGTCGGGAGAGCTGCTCAAGCATGTGCAGGTGAGCGCGGGCCGCGCGCTGGGGGGCCTGGCCATCGGCGGCGGGCTGGGGCTGGCGCTGGGCCTGCTCACGGGCTCGCTGCGCTGGGCGGAGACGCTGCTGGACTCCACCATCCAGATGGTGCGCAACATTCCCGCGCTGGCGCTGATTCCGCTGGTCATCCTGTGGTTCGGCATCGACGAGAGCGCCAAACTGTTCCTGATCAGCGTCTCGGTGTTCTTTCCCATCTACCTGAACACCTTCCACGGCATACGCAATGTGGACCCCGCGCTGATCGAGATGGGGCGCAGCTACGGCCTCACGCGCTGGCAGCTGTATCGCGAGGTCATCCTGCCGGGCGCGCTGTCCTCCATCCTCGTCGGCCTGCGTTTTTCGCTGGGCCTGATGTGGGTGATCCTGATCGTGGCCGAGACCATCTCGGCGCAGTCGGGCATCGGCTACCTGACCATGAACGCCCGCGAGTTCCTGCAGACCGACGTGGTGCTGGTCGGCATCCTGCTGTACGCCCTTCTGGGCAAGCTGGCCGACTGGTTTGCGCGTGCGCTGGAGCACTGGTGGCTGCGCTGGCATCCGGGCTACCAGCCCAAGTGACACAAGGAGCACGACATGAGCCGATGGAACCGCATGAAGACCACGCTGGCACAGGCCGTGGAGCTGAACACCACCGCGCCGGCGATGGCCTGGGAGGCCTCGTTCGACGCCGATGGCCTGGACGTCAGCGACCGCCTGGCCCAGAACGATGATGCGCCGCAGTCCGCATCCCCCCAATCCGCACCACGCCGTGGCGTGCGCCTGCAGGCCGGCGGGCTGACCAAGCGCTACGGCCAGCGCGAGGTGCTGCACGAAGTGCAGCTGCAGGTGGAGCCTGGCGAATTCGTCGCCATCGTGGGCCGCAGCGGCTGCGGCAAGAGCACCTTGCTGCGCCTGGTCGCCGGGCTGGAGCAGGCCACGGCCGGCACCCTGCTGCTGGACGGCGAGCCCGCCCGCGCCGTGCAGGGCGCGCAGGGCGGCACGCGCATCATGTTCCAGGACGCGCGCCTGCTGCCCTGGCGGCGCGTGCTGGCCAATGTGACGCTGGGCCTGCCCGCCTCGGCCCAGGAACGTGGCCGCGAAGTGCTGGCCCAGGTCGGCCTGGCCGACCGCGAGGGCGAATGGCCGGCGCGCCTGTCCGGCGGCCAGCGCCAGCGCGTGGCCCTGGCGCGTGCCCTGGTGCACCGCCCGCAACTGCTGCTGCTGGACGAGCCGCTGGGCGCGCTCGATGCGCTCACCCGCATAGAGATGCACCGCCTGATCGAAGGCCTGTGGCAGCGCCACGGCTTCACGGCCCTGCTGGTCACGCATGACGTGCAGGAGGCCGTGGCCCTGGCCGACCGTGTGGTGCTGATCGAGGACGGCCGCATTGCGCTGGATGAACGCATCGCCCTGCCA
Organism: Delftia sp. BGA-UO-ETr-SB1; assembly: GCF_059567865.1. Taxonomy (NCBI): domain Bacteria; kingdom Pseudomonadati; phylum Pseudomonadota; class Betaproteobacteria; order Burkholderiales; family Comamonadaceae; genus Delftia; species Delftia sp. BGA-UO-ETr-SB1. Next base: position 2,273,911 of record NZ_JCAQOW010000006.1, read on the forward strand.
CGGCCGCGCGTGCACGGCAGCGTGGCGCTGGCGGCCATTGAACAACGCATTCTCGACCGCGTGCTGCAAAAGCCCGCCGCCGAGCCCGACTCCAACCCGCTGACCGACACCACGGCCTGGCCTGGCGTGCCGGCCCATGGCCTGCGCTGGGCCGTCTGACTTTTCGTTTTCCCCAACCTTCCTTTGATTCCTTTTCATCCCCAGGAGAAAAACATGTCCATTCAAGCCATCAACGTGCGCAACCAGTTCAAGGGCCAGGTGCGCGAAATCATCCGTGGTGACGTTGTCTCCGAAGTCGATGTGCAAACGCCCTGGGGCGTGGTCACTTCGGTGATCACCACGCGCTCGGTGGACGAGCTGGGCCTGGTCGTGGGCTCCGACGTGGTGGCCCTGGTCAAGTCCACCGAAGTGTCCATTGCCAAGCTCTGAGGCCAAGCCCTGAGGCCAGGCACTGAAGGCACTGCCGATGCTCAACCGCCCCAGAGCATCGGCTTGTTGACCATGAGGTAGTAGGTCACGGCCATGGCAATGAAGGCCGGGTAGCCCAGCGCCTCCCAGCGCCGGGCATAGACGGCATACAGCGCGGGCAGGGCGGCCTGCGCTGTGTGCGCGCCGCGCGCCATGGCGGCCATACGCACCTGCAGCCAGACCACGGGCAGCCAGCAGGCGCCGGCCAGCAGGTACAGGCCCAGCGACAGTGCCAGCCATGGCGTGGTCAACGGCCAGCCTGCCATGTGGGCCAGGGCAATGCCGCTCACAGGCTGTATGACCACGCAGGGCGTGGTGAACCACCAGTCCGCACGCACCACCAGGCGGCTGACCACGGCCTGCGCAGCGACGCTGCCGCTGCGGTTGGCGAAGAACATGTAGAAGGCCGAGCCCAGGCCGGTGCCGACCAGCAGCACGCTGGACGCGATATGCAGCGTCTTGAGCAACAGGTAGAGATTCATGCGGACTCCTTGGACGTGACGGGCGCCGACATCAGGTGCAGCAGCATGGCTGCGATCGGCAGGTTCTTGAGCAGCGGCCCCAGCGGGTGCAGCCACAGCGTGGGCTGCAGCACCGTGGCCAGCACGGTCATGGCAGCCATCAGCAGCAAGGCCGCCAGATAGCTCTTGCGGCCGGGCAGCAGCCACAGCGCCAGGCCCACGGTCAGGTCGGCGAGCAGGCCGCTCCAGACCAGGAATGTCTGCCAGCGCGCATCGTGGATGCCGGCATCGGCCAGCACCTGCACGCTCAGGCCGCGGTGCTCGATGGCGCTGACCAGGGCCGTGCCCAGCCAGACGGCGATCAGGCTGAGGTGCATGGCGCGCTGTGAAGGGGGAACCTGGCGCAGGCGGTGTTCACCCATGGCGCAGCGTGGCCAGCAACTGGGCGGGCGCAATGCCGGGCCGGCCCAGCAGGCCTTGCAATCCCGCCGGATCGGTGACGTTGTCGCTGGCCAGCATGGCCAGTGTCTCGCTGCACCAGGGTGAGGCGCTGACCCAGTCGCCAGCGCGTGCGCTGGCGCGGGTGAGCCAGCCGGGCAGGGTGCCCACGCGGGCCGGAGCGCGGCCCATTTGCGCGCGCAGGCTGGCAATCAGCGCGGCCAGCGGCAAGGGCAGGGGGCCGCCGATCTCGATCATGCCCACGGGCTCGGGGCGCGTCACCAGGCCGGCCACGACCTCGGCCAGGTCGCGCACGGCCACCGGCTGCACGCGGGCCTGCAGCACGGGGCGCGGCAGCAGCAGCGCCGGCAGACGCGCCATGGACAGGAACATCTCGCTGCTGGCGCCGCCGGCGCCGAACACCACGCTGGGGCGCACCACGCAGCCTTGCAGATGTCCGGCTGCCGTGAGTGCCAGCAGGTGCTCGTCAGCAGTGCGCTTGGTGGTGGCGTAGCGCGTGGCACTGCCTTCTATGCCCAGGGCAGAGATCTGTACCACGCGCCGCACGCCGGCCGCCGCGCAGGCATCGAACAGGGCGATGGGGGCCTGGGCGTGCATGGCATCGATAGGCCGGGAGGCGCTGTCGCGCAGCACGCCCACGGCATTGACCACGGCGTCCACGCCCGCCAGGTGCGGCAGCCAGGCGTCGGGCGTGGTGGCCTTGGCGTAGTCGAGCGCAGGCAGGGAATGGCGGCTGCGCGCCACGGGATCATGGCCGGCCAAGGCCAGCAGGTTGACGATATGGCGGCCGATGAAGCCGTTGCCGCCGCAGACCAGAATGCGCATGGTGATCTCCAGTTTCTCTTGTGACGGAAATTTCAGGCTCGGCGTCCGCGCTTGACGCGGGTCTCAGCGGCCTCGGAGCGCACGAAGCGCTGCACGCTGGCGCCCAGGCGCAGCAGCTTGTCCAGCGTGGAGGGCGACAGGCGCAGCATTTCATCGGTCCAGATGCCCAGCGATTCCATGAGGCGCAGCGTCTCGTGCACGCGGTCCTGGGTGTCGGGGGATTCGGCGTCGAAGCCAGGCTCGGCGATCAGTTCGCGCAGCATCTCGGAGGTCGGGTCGAATTCGCGCTGCTTGCGCTCCCGCACGATGGTGCGCAGCAGCTCCCAGACATCGGACGAGGTCTCGAAGTAGTCGCGGCGGTCGCCAGGCCTGCGGCTGGTGCGGATCAGCTCCCAGCCTTGCAGTTCCTTGAGGCTGTTGCTCACGTTGGAGCGAGCGGCGCCCAGCGTGTCGGCAATCTCTTCCGCGTTGAGCGGGCGGCCATGGAAGAACAGCAGGGCGTGGATCTGGGCGACCGTGCGGTTCACCCCCCAGGAGCTGCCCATGTCGCCCCAATGGTGGATGAAACGGTGTGCGATGGGACTCAGTTGCATGGCCTCAGTGTCTGCAGGCCTGAAATTTCTGTCAATAGAGAAATTTGAGAAAGCTGAAAAATCAAAACCGGCTGCAGCGCGGAGGCGGCACCTGGCGGGGCGCGGCATGTGCTGCTCCATAATGCTGGGCAGCCTGGCCTGCCACCCAGTACATACACAGGCGGGCCGTCGTTTTGAGGGGAACACCATGACTGCTGTGCAAAACCTGCGTGCCATCACCGTGCTGGCCGCCTGCGCGCTGGCGCAGGCCGCGTCTGCCGCCTGCTATTCCGTCTACACGCCCGAGCAGGAACTGATCTACCGCTCCAACCGCCCGCCGGTGGACCTGACCTTGCCGCTGCACCAGACCGTGGACAAGATCGAGCGCGGTGCCACCATGGTGTTCACGCTGGACGAATTCAACTGCATCACCGAAATCAACCTGCTGGCCGAACGCGAGCAACTGGCCCGGGCGCGCCAGGAGCGACAGCGGGACCTGGGCCGCAGCAGCACTCCGCGGTCCTGAGAGGCAAAAGCGAGTTGGGGGCTTTTTTGGGGAGCCGCCAACAGGGCAAGGGGAGAGCCTGAGACAATCGTGCCCCATGAGTGAACCCCGCGACAACAAGATCCCCGACAACCTGCCCGAAGCCGACATCGACGCCCCTGCACTGCCCGAAGGCTGGCTGCAGGTGCTGTCCATGGATATGGACGCCCAGGGCGTGGCCCGCAAGAGCGATGGCAAGGTGGTATTCATCGACGGCGCCCTGCCTACCGAACTGGTCAGCGCCAACACCCATCGCAAGAAAAACAACTGGGAAGCCGCCAGCCTGACGGCCATCCACCGCGAATCTTCCCAGCGCGTGCGCCCCGGCTGCCCGAATTTCGGTCTGCACGCCGGTGCCTGCGGCGGCTGCAAGATGCAGCATCTGCACGTGGGCGCCCAGGTGGCCATCAAGCAGCGCGTGCTGGAAGACAATCTCTGGCATCTGGCCAAGGTCAAGCCCGAGACGCTGCTGCGCCCCATCGAAGGTCCGTCCTGGGCCTACCGTTTCCGCTCGCGCCTGTCGGTGCGCTATGTGGCCAAGAAGGGCAAGGTGCTGGTGGGCTTTCACGAGCGCAAGAGCCGCTACATCGCCGACATGGAGACCTGCAAGATCCTGCCGCCCCATGTGGACGCCATGCTGCTGCCCATGCGCGCGCTGATCGCCTCCATGGATGCACGCGAAACCTGCCCGCAGATCGAGGTTGCCTGCGGCGACTCCGTCACGGCCCTGGTGCTGCGCCATCTGGAGCCGCTGTCCGAGGACGACCAGGCCCGGCTGCGGGCCTTCGCAGTCGAGCACAACGTGCAGTGGTGGCTTCAGCCCAAGGGCCCGGACACCGTGCACCTCATGGAGCAGGGAGGCGCCCAGCTTGACTATGGCCTGCCCGATTTCGGCATCACCATGCCGTTCAAGCCCACGGACTTCACCCAGGTCAATCCGCACATCAACCGCGTGCTGGTCACGCGTGCGCTGCGCCTGCTGGATGTCAAGAAGGACGAGCGCGTGATCGACTGGTTCTGCGGTCTGGGCAACTTCACCCTTCCCCTGGCCACGCAGGCGCGCGAGGTGCTGGGCATCGAGGGCAGCGATACCCTGGTCAAGCGCTCCCATGAAAACTACGCGGCCAACAACGCACAGCGCGCAGAGGGCGACAAGCTCGCGCCCACGCGCTTTGTGGCGCGCAACCTGTTCGAGATGACGCCCGAGATGCTGTTCGCCGACGGCGTGGCCGGCAAGTGGCTGGTGGATCCGCCGCGTGAAGGCGCGTTTGCGCTGTCCAAGGCCCTGGCCGACATCCACCAGGCGCGAATCGGTGCCGAAGGCGCCGAGCCACTGCCGGCAGGGCATGAGGCCTGGCGCTTTCCCGAGCGCATCGTCTATGTCAGCTGCAATCCCGCAACGCTGGCGCGCGATGCCGGCCTTCTGGTGCATCTGGCCGGCTATCGCTGTGTATCGGCAGGCGTGGTCAACATGTTCCCGCACACGGCCCACGTGGAGAGCATGGCGGTGTTCGAGCGCTGCGCAGACTGACGGCCTGGCTGCCCGCGCCATGAAAAAAGCCGTGGAGCCCTCGGGCGGCCACGGCTTTTTGACGGGCGGATCCAGATCTCAAATCCGGATCTCAAAAGGGGTCAGCTGCGATTGCGGCCTGAGGTCGGCTCGGCAGGCGCCTCGTCCTTGTCGCTGCGGCGGCGGTCGCTCTGGCCCAGGACCGAAGGCGTGCCCTCCATCTTGTTGGCGCGCATGTATTCGTCCATATCCTTCCAGCCTGCAAACACCAGGGCCTTGGACGATTTGGGGTTGAGCGTGTAGCAATCCTCCAGCCCGCGCAGGGCATGGCGGCACGCCCCGCCGATGGCCTTGGCCTCGGCCTCTTTGGCGACGGTGCGGGGGTCCGGTCCCAGGCCCGGAATATCATCCAGCTTGCAGCCGGCGAGCAGCGTGGGCAGCAGCAGGATGGCGAAGGTGCGGGGAAGATTAGGCATGGTCATCTTGAGGAGATTATCGGCAGGCCCTGGAAGAAGTTGAGTCCGCTTTGCACAAATGATGATCCCGGACATGCAAAAGGCCTCCCGAAGGAGGCCTTTTGTGTGCAGCAGGGAAGGCGAAGCCTTCCGCGCGCGGCATCAGTCGCGTTCGCCGCCCATGATGCCCAGCAGGGCCAGCAGGCTCTGGAACACGTTGAACAGGTCCAGGTACAGAGCCAGCGTGGCGCTGATGTAGTTGGTCTCGCCGCCGTCCATGATCTGCTTGAGGTCATAGAGCATGTAGGCGCTGAAAATGCCGATGGCCGCCACCGAGATCGCCATCATGCCGGCCGTGGAGCCGATGAAGACGTTGATGATGGAGCCCACGAACAGCACCAGCACGCCGACGAACAGGAACTTGCCCATGCCCGACAGGTCGCGCTTGATCACCGTGGCCAGCGAGGCCATGACCAGGAACACGCCGGCCGTGCCTGCAAAGGCGGTCATGATCAGCTCGGAGCCGTTCTTGAAGCCCAGGATCATGCCGATCATGCGCGACAGCATCAGGCCCATGAAGAACGTGAAACCCAGAAGCACGGGAATGCCGGCTGCCGAGTGCTTTGTCTTCTCGATGGCGAACATGAAGCCGAAGGCGCCGCCCAGGAAGACGATGAGCCCCAACCCGCCGCTCAGCGAGCGCGTGATGCCCGTGGCCACGCCCAGCCAAGCGCCCAGCACGGTGGGGAGAAGACTCAGGGCCAGCAGCCAGTAGGTGTTGCGCAATACGCGATTGCGCTCTTGCTGCGAGACACCGTAGCCCGCAGAGCCCAGTGTGGTGACTTGATCATTCATGTGGCCAGTCCTCCGAAGGAGTGTTGTTGCGACTTGCCCATTCTAGGTGGCGGCTTGCGCGCGACTTGCAATACCCCGAGCCGCCGCCATGGTTTGGTTTCGAATGTTTTGTTCTGCGCATGCATTGTCAGTCCTCATACGATTGCTATGCTTATAGGACATTTGTGATGGAATGGATAATTGGAATCTTATGAAGACCAAGCATGAACTCGAACTGGCCGACGTGAAGGCCATTGCCGCCGCCGCAGAAGCCGAGGCGCTGAAGAACAAGTGGGCCGTGACCATTGCCATCGTCGATGACGGCGGCCACCTGCTGTGGCTGCAGCGCCTGGATGGCGCCGCCGCCGTGTCGGCCCACATCGCTCCGTCCAAGGCCCGCTCGGCGGCCCTGGGCCGCCGCGATACCAAGGGCTATGAAGACATGATCAACAACGGCCGCACGGCCTTCCTGAGCGCGCCCACGCTGGACGGCCTGCTCGAAGGTGGCGTGGCCATCATGAAGGACGGCCAATGCCTGGGCGCTGTGGGCGTCAGCGGCGTCAAGGCCAGTGAGGATGCGCAGGTTGCCAGCGCCGGCATTGCTGCTCTGGGCCTGTAATAGCCCCTGGTGCACCCATGCTGCATGAATCGGTCCCTGGGGACTGATCCATGCAACCAAGAAAAAGCCCCTGTGCCGATGGACAGGGGCTTTTTCTTTGGTCAATCTGCGCTGCAGCGCGGGGAAAAAATGCTTGGCTACGCAAAATCCGGAGATTTTGTTGGCTGGCTAATCGACCTCTGAGACTGGAAGTCCCAAGGTCGCCCCACGATGAAACGAAGAAGCCGCCGGTCGGGCATCCGACGACGGCCGGAATCTTGCTTATTTGGTCAGGATGAGCTTGCCCAGCTTGGTGGCCTGCAGGCGGTAGGGCGTGCCGTTGTGCACGATGGTCACAGCCTTTTGTCCATTGAGCAGCAAGGTGCTGTCGAGTCCGCTGGCGGCCCCGGTCAGGGCTGCAGATGCTGCGGCCTGCAGCGCTGCAAAGGCCTGGGCGTTGGAGTTGCCGGACAGATGCGAGGTGGCGGCGGAAGTGGCAGACATGCAGGGAATTCCTCAAAAATTGGAAAGTTTTGTGAATGATAACAATTCTCAATTGAAAATCAAGTGAGACTTACTCGCATTGTGGTTTCTGGGACCAGTCCTATCCCTGCGACTCGATGCACTGCCAACGCAAAGAGAATGAAAAACGGCCCCGAAGGGCCGTTGTCGTTGATCGCCAGGCAAGGAATGCCTGCCACGGCCTACTTGGCCGGGTCCGTCACGAAGCCGATCTTGCGCACGCCTGCACGCTGTGCGGCGGCCATGGCCTGGGCCACGCGCTCGTAGCGCACTTCCTTGTCACCCTGGATATGCAGGTCAGGTTGCGGCTCCTTGGCCGCCTCGGCCTTGAGGTTCTCCTCGAACTGCGTATCGCTGACGGCAACGCCATTCCAGTGGTACTGGCCATCGGCGGACACGGCCAGGCGCACGGTGGCGGGCTTGACGTCCTCGGGCTGGTTGGTGGCGCGGGGCAGGTCCACGTTCACCGAATGCTTCATCACCGGCACGGTGATGATGAAGATGATCAGGAGCACCAGCATGACGTCGACCAGCGGCGTCATGTTGATCTCGTTCATCACCTCTTCGCCGTCATCGTCCATTGTTCCGAATGCCATGGCTTACGCGCCTTTCTTCAGCGGCAGCACGTTGCCGGCTTCCTTGCCGTCGATGGACACGCGGGCGCCGGTCACGAAGTAGGCGTGCATGTCGTGGGCAAAGCTGTTGAGGGCGTTGAGAATGGACTTGTTGCCACGCACCACGGCGTTGTAGCCGAGCACGGCGGGAATCGCCACGGCCAGGCCCAGGGCGGTCATGATCAGCGCTTCACCGATGGGGCCCGCGACCTTGTCGATCGAGGACTGGCCGGACAGGCCGATGGCGACCAGCGCGTGGTAGATGCCCCAGACGGTGCCGAACAGGCCGATGAAGGGTGCGGTCGAGCCCACGGAAGCCAGAATGGCCAGGCCCGATTGCAGGCGGGCGGTGAACTCGCTGATGCCGTTGCGCATGCAGCGGGTCACCCAGTCGCTGATGTCCAGCGTGTCATGCAGGTGGGCGCTGGTCTTGCGGTGGTGGGCGGTGGCTTCGCGGCCTTCGAGCACCAGGTAGCGGAAGGGGTTGGAGCGGTCATCGCCCAGCTTTTCCAGGCCGCTGGCCAGGTCGGGGCTGTGCCAGAAGTCCTGGGCGTTGCGCGCCAGCTTCTTGAACTTCACGATGTCCAGGGCCTTGATGATCATCACGAGCCAAGAGGCCACCGACATGGCCAGCAGGATGATGGCGACGGCACGGGTGACGAAGTCTCCCTGCGTCCAGACGTGGGCAATGCCGAATTGGGAATCCATGGATACTCCTGAGAATCAATTGAGGGTGAATTTGACCGGGACGGTGACCCACATGGGGGTTGGCGTGCCGTTGCTCTTGCCGGGGACGAATTTCCAGTTCTTGACGCCGTCCACGGCCTGCTGGTCCAGACGGTCGTAGCCGCTGGATTTGCTGACCTCGATCTTTTGAGGCAGGCCTTGCGCGTCCACGAAGATGCGCAGCGTGACCGTTCCCTGTTCCCCCATGCGCCTGCTGATGGCGGGGTAGCTGGGGGCCGGGTTGTTGAGGTAGGCCGCGTTGTTGGACGGCAATTCGATCTTGGGCGGAGCCGGTGGCGCCGGGGGAGCGGGAGGCGCTGGCGGCGCAGGAGGGGCTGGCGGTGCCGGCGGTGCTTCCACCACGGGCTTGGGCTCGTCGTCCAGCGTGCCGCGCGGCGCCGCAGGTGCAGGCTTGGGGTCGGCAATGGCCTTGGGCAGCGGCGGTGCCTTCTTCACGACCGGCTGGGGTTTGGGAGGTGGTGGCGGAGGAGGAGGCTTGGGTGCCTCGGGCTCGGGAGCGGGTGGCGAAATGAATTCCGCAATCACCTGGGCTGGCACGATGACCTCTTCGGGTGCGCGCTGGAGCAGGCCATGCTGCATCGCCCAAAGGGTTGCTGCATGCAAGACCACGACCGAACCCGCGATGGCCACGTTACGGCCAAGGCCCCCGGGGGGGCCAAAACGATCAGACTGGGACATAGAGACAGAAGGAGCGGTCAGCGTATGGGAGCCGGGTGCTGTCGCTCGGAAGACGGAGTATCAGCTGCGCAGAATCCACCAGGTGCATGTAACGACGAGGATCAGGCTGCCGACAAGTGCTGAGAGGAGGACCATGCTTTGCTCTCCAGAATGTTGTTGGCAAGCTGGACGGTCTGGGCCGCGACCTCGTTGTGGATGGCCGCCACGGGCTGGCTGGCGCAGCATTGCGCCACCACATCCCGGGCGCAGCTTTCGCAGCGACCGCACTGCATGGCGATACCCAATTCGAATTGGATCTCGTCAAAGCTCATGCCCGCATGAGCGTGGCGTGCGATCTCACGGTCGGAAACCCGGCGGCATACACAGACGATCATGGCTACAGGCAGTAGTGGCTGGCTATTGATAGGATGAAAAATTATAAATGAGAATTCATCGCATTTGCAATTCTTGGTTGTCTGTAGGGCTGTATGGCGCTCGGCTTTACTCGGTATCCAGTAGTTCCACAGTGGCCTGGGCAAGGGTGGCACACCCTGTCAGCGCCATGGCGATCTCCAGTTCATCGCGCAGCAACCTGAGCACATGGGCCACGCCGGCGGCGCCCGCATTGGCCAGCCCCCAGAGTACGGGGCGGCCTATCAGAACCGCCGTCGCCCCGAGGGCGATCGCCTTGAGCACGTCTGTGCCGCGCCGTATGCCCCCGTCGGCCAGCAAGGGAAGCTCGTGGCCCGCGCCGCGCACGGCCCTGGCCACGCGGGCAAGGGCTGTTGCCGTTGCCGGTGCGGTGTCCAGCGTGCGCCCTCCATGGTTGGAGACGATGATGCCCGCTACTCCCAATCTCGCGGCCTGCAGCGCATCGGCCGGGTGGAGCACGCCCTTGAGCAGCAGCGGCAGCCGTGTCTGCTGCTGCAGCCAGGCGACGTCATCCCAGGTAGGGGCATGGTGCAGCAGGCCGTCGAACAGGGGGCTCTGGCCTGGTGCGAGTTGCATGGCTGCAAGTGGCGCCATCCCCTGCAGATTGACGGCAGACACTCCCGGCGGAAGACAAAAGCGCGCGCGGCGTTCACGGTCACGCACACCGCTGGTGGGTGCGTCCACCGTCAGCACCAGCGCTTCGTAGCCTGCGGCCTCTGCGCGCTTGATCAGTTGCGTGGTGAAGCCACGGTCATGCTGCAGATAGAGTTGGAACCACAAAGGGCCATGGCCCGGCGTGAGCCGTGCTGCCTGTGCCACTGCCTCCAGCGGCAGGCTGGCCTGTGTGCTGAGCACCATGCCCGCGCCCAGCGCAGCAGCGGCATAGGCCGTTGCAAGCTCTGCGTCCTCATGGGCCATGCGCTGGAAGGCCATGGGGGCCACCAGCAGCGGGCAGGCCAGATCCCTGCCCAGCAACTGCAGCCGGGTGTGACCGCCTGCAAGGGGGCGGAGCACGCGCGGCCACAGTGTGAGCGCGTCCCAGGCGCTGCGGTTTGCCGCAAGACTGCGCTCATCGGCCGCGCCGCCCGAGAAATAGGCCCAGGCGTTGTCGTCCATCCGCTGCCGCGCATGCGCCTCGTGGTCGGCCAGATTGATGATGCCGTCGGGAACGGCTTGCAGCGCGGGCACTTGACTCATGGCATTGGAATGTTGTCGGTGTGCAGCATCTCCGGCAAGAAGAGGAGATGGCATCCCGGAAAAAAGAAAAGCCGGCCCAGGGGCCGGCTTTCATCCGTCGTGGCGCAGGCCCGAGGATTACTTGACGTGCTTGCCGATCAGGCCAGCCATCTCGAACATCGAGACTTGGGGCTTGCCGAACACTTCCTTGAGCTTCGCGTCGGCGTTGATCATGCGCTTGTTGGCAGCGTCTTGCAGCTTGTTGGCCTTGATGTAGACCCACAGCTTGCTGATGATCTCGGTGCGGGGCAGGGGAGTGGAACCCACCACGGCAGCCAGAGCGGGGCTGGGGGTGAGGGGTTTCATGAAGGCGGCGTTGGGAGTGCGCTTCTTTGCGGGAGCTGCCGGAGCAGCCGTTGCCTTCTTTGCAGTTGCCATGTTGCTTGTTCCTAGTATGGAGTGGATTCTTTACCAGCGAAAAACCGTCGCTATCCACTGGCAGGCTGATGCTAATGGGAAAAAAACGCTCTTCCAAGCTTACCCGTCAAATTTTTGCCTCGATTTGTTGCTGTGGCGCTGTTTTTTGAGGAGTTTTTGCATTCTGGCTCGCTTTCGAGGGCCGCACTGGCAGGTTGGCCGTCGGCGCCAGCGTTTTCAGAGGGGGCTGGCACCGCTCGCGGAAAGGTGTTGTGCAAGGCGTTTTCTGCCCGGCCAGGTGGCCACGAGAATGCCCAGCAGGGCGATCGCAAAGGCCAGCGCCTGCATGGATGTAACCCGTTCGCCCAGCACGCACATGCCGACCACGGCAGCGCTGATCGGCAGCAGTACCGTAAAGGTGCCGGCCTGGGAGGCTGGCACGTTGCGCAAGCCTGTCATCCACAACCACACGGTCCACACGCAGGCGGCAAGGGCGTAGAACAGCAACAGACCCCAGATGCTCCATGCCACGCTGCCGAAGTCGAAGCGCCACGCCAGATACAGCCCGAAAGGCGTAGACAGCGCAAATCCCCAGAGATTGACGATGGATGTGATGCGCTTGGGCCCCAGGGACGTGGTCAGGCGCTTGCCGATGACGGCGTAGAACGCCTCGCAAAGCACGGCACCGACCAGCAGCATCTGCCCCAGCCACGCCTGCGGTGAGGCTGATGCTGCCGAGGCGGCGCCAGCGTCCGGGCGGGACAGTGCATACAGGCCGATGCCCGCCACGGCCAGCGCGATGGCCAGCCAGGTGCGCGCAGCCACGCGCTCGCGCAGAAACAGCCAGCTCATCAAGGCCACGGCAGCAGGGATGGCAGCCATGGTCACGCCGGCCGTGACGGCGCTTGTCAGGCTCACGCCAGTCACCATGCAGATGGTGAAGAGAAAGTTGCCGAACAGCGACTCAAGAAACAGCAGGCCCTGCGTGCGCCGAGACAGGGGTGCCTCGTCCGCCGGCTTGCGCAGCCAGCGCAGCATGGCGATGGCCCCGATGCCAAAGCGCAGCCATGCCAGCAGCAGCACCGGAAAAATGGCCGCCAGAGGCTTGGAGAGGGCGACATAGCTGCCGACCAGGGACATGCTCAGCGCCAGGCAGGCATAGGCAGATCTGCGATGGGAGGTGTTCACGGCAAGTGCAGGTTTGAGAGGCGGGAGCGCCACCTGAACGCGCGATGGTACCTGTGAGCGCGCCCGGTGTGCGTGACATGTGCCTGTCGCGGACGCTTGCCATGCTGTGGTGACTTTTCATGGCATGGAATCCATGTTTTGCATTGTGAAATATTGAAATGCTGCATTGCGCCAATTTTTCTCAATACGAGAAATGTGATTTCATATTGAAAAATATGAAAATAACTCATTGATTTATATGATGAAAAATTTAGTCTTGTATAAGACACAAGATGTTGATGAGGTCTTCTATAAGACTTAAATTTGATCCCAAGGCCGACGCAAGAAAGCCGCTTGTTTCAACCACCTCCCAGGAGAGCAACATGCCCCAATCCCTGACCCAGCAACTGAGCCGTGAACAGCAGATTTCCGCCCTTGAGAAAGACTGGGCGCAGAACCCCCGTTGGAAGGGCGTCAAGCGCGGCTACAGCGCCGCCGACGTGGTGCGTCTGCGCGGCAGCCTGCAGCCCGAATACACACTGGCCCAGCGTGGCGCGGAACTGCTCTGGGACAGGATCAACGGCGGTGCCAAGAAGGGCTACGTGAATGCCTTTGGCGCCATCTCCGCAGGCCAGGCCATGCAACAGGCCAAGGCTGGCCTGGAAGCGGTGTACCTGTCGGGCTGGCAGGTGGCTGCCGATGGCAACACCAGCGAAACCATGTACCCCGACCAGTCGCTGTACGCCTATGACTCGGTGCCCACCATGGTGCGCCGCATCAACAACACCTTCAAGCGTGCCGACGAAATCCAGTGGGGCCGTGGCATCAACCCCGGCGACAAGGAATTCATCGACTACTTCCTGCCTATCGTCGCCGATGCGGAAGCCGGTTTTGGCGGCGTGCTCAACGCGTTCGAACTGATGAAGAACATGATTGCCGCTGGCGCAGCCGGCGTGCACTTCGAGGACCAACTGGCTGCCGTGAAGAAGTGCGGCCACATGGGTGGCAAGGTTCTGGTGCCCACCCAGGAAGCCGTCGAGAAGCTGATCTCCGCCCGCTTTGCCGCTGACGTGATGGGCGTGCCTACTATCGTGCTGGCCCGCACCGATGCTGAAGCCGCCAACCTGATCACCTCCGATCACGACGCCAACGACAAGCCGTTCCTGACCGGCGAGCGCACACAGGAAGGTTTCTACCGTGTCCGCAATGGCATGGAGCAGTCCATCAGCCGCGGTGTGGCCTATGCGCCCTATGCCGACCTGGTGTGGTGCGAAACCGGCGTGCCCGACATCGGCTTTGCCCGCGAGTTCGCCCAGGCCGTGCATGCCGCCTGCCCAGGCAAGCTGCTGAGCTACAACTGCTCGCCTTCGTTCAATTGGAAGAAGAACCTCAACGACAGCCAGATCGCGTCCTTCCAGGAAGACCTGTCTGCTCTGGGCTACAAGTTCCAGTTCATCACGCTGGCCGGCATTCACATCAACTGGTTCAACACGTTCAAGTTTGCCCACGCCTACGCCAACGGCGAAGGCATGAAGCACTACGTGAACATGGTGCAGGAGCCCGAATTCGCAGCCCGCGAACAAGGCTACACCTTCGTGTCGCACCAGCAGGAAGTGGGTGCAGGCTACTTCGACGACGTGACCACGGTGATCCAGGGCGGCTCGTCCAGCGTCAAGGCACTGACCGGCTCCACGGAAGAGGAGCAATTCCACTGAAGCGCGGCTTCGGTGAGTGCAACTTCAGGTAGATAGGGGTGAGAAAGCGTCCGGGGCCTTGTGCTTCGGGCGCTTTTTCTTTGCTGGGGTTAAAATGGCGGAAGTTTTCAATTGACAACAACTGACAAGGGCGAGAAAGGCATCATGGTTATGACACCGCGAACTACATCGGAGATGTACACCGGCCGCTAGCGGCTGGCGGTTCGCGCCTGCACGAGATTCACTCGACCCCAAGAAAGCGCGGACCTGGCTCCGCGCTTTTTGCTTTTGGGGGATGCGCGCCCCCTGAGAAATATTTTAGGAATCCCATGATCCACATTACGCTTCCCGATGGTTCGCAACGTGAGTACCCCGGCCCGGTCACCGTGGCCGAAGTGGCCGCATCCATAGGCACGGGCCTTGCTAAGGCTGCACTGGCTGGCAAGGTTGGCACGGGCGACGACGCCAAGGTGGTGGACACCAGCTTCGTCATCGACAAGGACATGCCCTTGTCCATCGTGACGGCCAAGGACCCCGATGGCCTGGAGGTGATCCGCCATTCCACGGCCCACTTGCTGGCCTATGCGGTCAAGGAGCTGTTCCCGGAGGCCCAGGTCACCATCGGTCCCGTGATCGAGAACGGCTTCTACTACGACTTCTCGTACAAGCGCCCCTTCACGCCCGAGGACCTGGTCGCCATCGAAAAGCGCATGGCCGAACTGGCCGCCAAGGACGAGCCCGTGGTGCGCCGCGTGCTGCCGCGCGACGAGGCCGTTGCGTACTTCAAGGGCATCGGCGAGAACTACAAGGCCGAGATCATCGCCAGCATTCCCTCCAATGAGGATGTGAGTCTGTACCGCGAAGGCAGCTTCGAGGATCTGTGCCGCGGCCCGCACGTGCCCAGCACCGGCAAGCTCAAGTTCTTCAAGCTGATGAAGGTGGCTGGCGCCTACTGGCGTGGCGACCATCGCAACGAGATGCTGCAGCGCGTGTACGGCACGGCCTGGGCATCGAAGGACGACCTGCAGCAGTACCTGCACATGCTGGAGGAGGCTGAAAAGCGCGACCACCGCAAGCTGGGCCGCGAACTGGATCTGTTCCACATCGACGAGCATTCGCCGGGCACCGTGTTCTGGCACCCGAAGGGCTGGTCCCTGTGGCAAGAGGTCGAGCAGTACATGCGCCGCGTGTACCGCGACAACGGTTACCAGGAAGTCAAGGGTCCGCAGATCCTGGACAAGACCCTGTGGGAGAAGACGGGTCACTGGGACAAGTACCGCGAGAACATGTTCACGACCGAGTCGGAAAAGCGCGATTACGCGCTCAAGCCGATGAACTGCCCCGGCCACATCCTGATCTTCAAGCAGGGCATCAAGAGCTACCGCGACCTGCCGCTGCGCTACGGCGAATTCGGCCAGTGCCACCGCAACGAGCCCACGGGCGGCCTGCACGGCATCATGCGCGTGCGGGGCTTCACGCAGGATGACGGCCACGTCTTCTGTACCGAAGACCAGATCCAGCCCGAGGTGCTGGCCTTCACCACGCTGCTGCAAAAGGTCTACGCGGACTTCGGCTTCAGCGACATCATCTACAAGGTCGCCACGCGCCCCGAGGCGCGCATCGGCTCCGATGAAAGCTGGGACAAGGCAGAAGCTGCGCTGATCAACAGCCTGGAGGCTTCGGGCTGCGAGTACGTGATCTCGCCCGGCGATGGCGCGTTCTACGGCCCCAAGATCGAGTACACGCTCAAGGACGCCATCGGCCGCCAGTGGCAGTGCGGAACCATCCAGGTGGATTTCTCCATGCCCGAGCGCCTGGATGCGGAGTACGTGGGCGAGGACGGCGACCGCCATCGCCCCGTGATGCTGCACCGTGCCATCGTCGGCAGCCTGGAGCGTTTCATCGGCATTCTCATCGAGCAGCACGCTGGCGCCATGCCGACCTGGCTGGCTCCCGTGCAGGCCGCCGTGCTCAATATCACCGACGCGCAGGCGGACTATGTGCGGGAAGTCGCACAAAAGCTGCAAAAAGCATTTCCGAATCAAGGCCTTAGGGTGGCGACAGATCTGCGCAACGAAAAGATTACGTATAAAATACGGGAGCATTCGTTGCAAAAGCTGCCTTACATCCTTGTTGCTGGCGACAAGGAGAAGGCCGCTGGTGCAGTGGCAGTGCGCGCACGGGGCAACAAGGACCTCGGTGTGATGTCGGTCGATGCGTTCATTGAACTCGTGGCCAAGGACATCGCGGCGAAGGCCTGATGGAGCATCTCCAAAGGCGGTAGCCGCTTGCGTGTACTGCACACAAGCGGCTACGCTGTTGTAGCAACTTAAATCCAAGGGTGAGAACCATAGCTACTGAATTTCGTGATCGGCGCCACCGTGAAGAGCGCAAGCATCGTCTCAACCGTGAAATCATGGCGCCTGAAGTGCGTCTGTCCGGCCCGGAGAACGAGCCGCTGGGCATCGTGCCTCTGCAGGAAGCGCTGCGCATGGCGGGCGAGCTGGACGTGGACCTGGTGGAAATTGCCGCCACTGCCACTCCACCTGTCTGCCGGTTGATGGACTATGGCAAGTTCAAGTACCTTGAACAGAAGAAGGCTGCCGAAGCCAAGGCCAAGCAGACCGTCATCGAAATCAAGGAAGTGAAATTCCGCCCTGGTACCGACGACGGCGACTACAACATCAAGCTGCGCAACATCCGCCGTTTCCTGGCCGATGGTGACAAGTGCAAGATCACGCTGCGGTTCCGCGGCCGTGAAATCACGCACCAGCAGATTGGTCTGGACCTGCTGAACCGTCTGCGTGACGATCTGGCGGATTCCATCCAGGTGGAGCAGTTCCCCAAGCTGGAAGGCCGCCAGATGGTGATGATGATCGCCCCTGCGCGCAAGAAGCCCACAGCTGGCGGCAAGCCGGCAGAAGTTTCTGCTGCACCTGCGGTGGCTGATAAGGCATAATCGCGGTTTCGCCCTTCGTTGAGGGGCGACAGAATTTGCAGGCCGTGCGCGAGTTGATTGCGCGGGGCGTGCGATGCAAGGGACATGGTTTCCATGTCCCTTGTTCTTGCCGGCCTCCGGGCTGGCACAGAAGTGTCTCGGGGCCAGCAAGTGCGCGCAGTGTTGCGAGCCGCCTCACGAGCACAAACAACAGGAGCATTCAAATGCCCAAAATGAAGACCAAGAGCAGCGCGAAGAAGCGTTTTCGCGTTCGTCCCGGTGGCACCGTCAAGCGCGGTCAAGCCTTCAAGCGTCACATCTTGACCAAGAAGACCACCAAGAACAAGCGTCACCTGCGTGGTGCAGTGTCTGTGCATGAGACCAACATGGGCTCTATCGCACAAATGCTGCCGATGGCTGGCCTGTAATTCACTGACGAACAAGGAGAAAACACATGCCTCGCGTCAAACGTGGTGTAACGGCCCGCGCCCGTCACAAAAAAGTTCTGGCCCTTTCCAAGGGTTTCCGCGGCCGCCGCGGCAATGTCTTCCGCATCGCCAAGCAGGCGGTGATGAAGGCTGGGCAATATGCCTACCGTGACCGCCGTGCCAAGAAGCGCGTGTTCCGCCGTCTGTGGATCGCCCGTATCAACGCCGCTGCACGTGAACTGGGCCTGACATACAGCCAGTTCGCCAACGGCCTGAAGAAGGCAGCCATCGAGATCGACCGCAAGATGCTGGCCGATATCGCGGTGCACGACAAGGCTGCGTTTAGCAGCATCGTTGATCAAGTCAAGGCCAAGCTGGCTGCTTGAGATAACGGTCTGCGGCCATCCTCGTGATGGTCTGCAGCGCAAACAGCAAGGGCTAGGGCTTGAAAAGGCTGCTAGCCCTTGTTTCTTTTCACAGTCGATAAAGAGTCGATATGAACGAGTTGGATTCTCTGGTCGAGAGCGCGCAGCAGCTGTTCGCGCAGGCACAAACCCCCGCTGATCTGGAAAACGCCAAGGCGCAGTTTCTGGGCAAGTCGGGCAAGGTGACCGAGCTCATGAAGGGCATGGCGCAGCTTTCCGTCGAAGAGAAGAAGTCGCGCGGAGCCGCCATCAACGTGGCCAAGCAAGGCATCGAGGCCGCGCTGACCGCGCGCCGCAAGGCCCTGGCCGATGCCGAACTGCAGGCCCACCTGAAGGCCGAGGTGCTGGATGTGACCTTGCCGGGCCGCCGCCGTGGCCAGGGTGGCCTGCACCCCGTGTCGCTGACGCTGGAGCGCATCGAGGGCATCTTCGGCTCCATGGGCTTCGATGTGGCCGAGGGCCCCGAGATCGAGTCCGACTGGTTCAACTTCACGGCGCTGAACACGCCGGAAGACCATCCCGCCCGTTCCATGCACGACACCTTCTACGTGGAAGGCGGCACGGAACAGGCCCCCAATCTGCTGCGCACGCACACCAGCCCGATGCAGGTGCGCCACGCTGTGCAGCACGTCAAGAAATACCGTGAGCGGCTGGACGCCGGCCAGGGCATGCCCGAGATCCGCGTGATCGCGCCGGGCCGCACCTACCGCGTGGACAGCGATGCCACGCACTCGCCCATGTTCCACCAGTGCGAAGGCCTGTGGATTGGCGAGAACGTCAGCTTCAAGGACCTGAAGGTGGTCTTCACCGACTTCTGCAAGACCTTCTTCGAGAGCGACGACCTGGTGCTGCGCTTTCGCCCCAGCTTCTTCCCCTTCACCGAGCCTAGCGCCGAGATCGACATCCAGTTCCAAAGCGGCCCGCTGGCCGGCCGCTGGCTGGAAGTGGCCGGCTCCGGCCAGGTGCACCCCAACGTGGTGCGCAACATGGGGCTGGACCCCGAAAAGTACATCGGCTTTGCCTTTGGCATGGGGCCTGACCGCCTGACCATGCTGCGCTATGGCGTCAACGATCTGCGACTGTTTTTTGACGGCGATATCCGCTTCCTGTCGCAATTCCGTTGATCCGGCTGCAAGCCTTCGCCAAAGAGTCCGCCAGCGCCACGGCGCGCGGACTGAACCAACGCCAAAGAGTCTGATATGCAATTTCCCGAATCCTGGCTGCGCGAGTTCTGCAATCCGCCGCTGACCACCCAAGAACTGGCCGACACCCTGACCATGGCCGGCCTGGAGGTGGAGGAGCTGGAGCCCGTGGCGCCGCCGTTCACCAAGATCGTCGTCGGTGAGATCAAGGCTGCCGAGCAGCATCCCAATGCCGATCGCCTGCGCGTGTGCCAGGTCGATGTGGGCGGACCCGAGCTGCTGACCATCGTCTGCGGCGCGCCCAATGCGCGCGTGGGCATCCGCGTGCCCTGCGCCACGGTGGGCGCCGAGCTGCCGCCCGGTGAAGATGGCAAGCCTTTCCTGATCAAGATCGGCAAGCTGCGCGGTGTGGAGAGCTTCGGCATGCTGTGCTCGGCACGCGAGCTCAAGCTGTCCGAGGACCATGGCGGCCTGATGGAGCTGCCGCTGGACGCGCCCCTGGGCCAGAACATCCGCGAATACCTGAACCTGGATGACACGCTGCTCACGCTCAAGCTCACGCCCAATCTGGCGCATTGCCTGAGCGTCTACGGCGTGGCGCGCGAAGTGGCTGCGCTGACCGGCGCGCCTCTCAAGCCCCAGTCGTTCACGCCTGCCGCCGTGGGCGTGCAGGACAAGCTGGCCGTGAAGATCGAGGCGCCCGACCTGTGCGGCCGCTTCTCGGGCCGCGTGGTGCGCAATGTCAACACCCAGGCGAAGACGCCGCAGTGGATGGTCGATCGCCTGGCGCGCTGCGGCCAGCGCAGCGTGGCGCCGCTGGTGGACATCTCCAACTATGTGATGTTCGAGCTGGGCCGTCCTTCGCACATCTTCGACCTGGACAAGATCCACGGCGGCCTGCAGGTGCGCTGGGGCAAGGAAGGCGAGCAGCTCAAGCTGCTCAACGGCAACACCGTCACCGTGGATGGACAGGTGGGCGTGATCGCCGATGACCGCGAAGTCGAGTCGCTGGCCGGCATCATGGGCGGCGACGCCACGGCCGTGTCCGACGACACGCGTCACATCTACATCGAGGCCGCATTCTGGTGGCCCAAGTCGATTGCCGGCCGTTCGCGCCGCTACAACTTCTCCACCGATGCGGGCCACCGCTTCGAGCGGGGTGTCGATCCTGAACTGACGGTCGAGCACATCGAGCGCATCACCGAGCTGGTGCTGCAGATCTGCGGCACGCCCGAGACCTTCTGCGGCCCCATCGACGACCAGCAGGCCAACATGCCCCAGCCCAAGCCCGTCACGCTGCGCGTGGCGCGTGCGGCCAAGGTCATCGGCATGCCGCTCACGCAGCAGCAGTGCCACGATGCGCTGGCCGGCCTGGGCCTGCCGGTGGAGCAGGGCGATGGCGTGCTCACCGTCACGCCGCCCAGCTTCCGCTTCGACATCAACATCGAGGAAGACCTGATCGAGGAAGTGGCGCGCATGGTGGGTTACGAGAACCTGCCCACGACCAAGCCGCTGGCGCCCATTGCGCCCAAGCTGCGCGCCGAAAACCGCCGCAGCCAGTTCGCCGTGCGCCGCGCGCTGGCCGATCTGGGCTACCAGGAAACCATCAACTTCAGCTTTGTGGAAGCCGCGTGGGAGAAGGATCTGGCCGGCAACGCCAATCCCATCCAGCTGCTCAACCCCATCGCAAGCCAGCTCAGCGTGATGCGCTCCAGCCTCATCGGCTCGCTCATGCAGGTGCTCAAGTTCAATGCCGACCGCAAGGCCGAGCGCGTGCGCGTGTTCGAGCTGGGCCGTGTCTTCCTCAAGGATGACAGCGTTGTTGACAGCGACACCACGGTCAAGGGCTTCTACCAGCCCATGCGCGTGGCGGGCCTGGCCTGGGGTGCTGGAGAGCAGCTGCAATGGGGCCGCGCCGAAGCCAAGGTGGACTTCTACGACGTCAAGGGCGATGTCGAGGCGCTGCTGGCGCCGCGCAAGCCCGTGTTCGAGCCGGCAGAGCATCCGGCCATGCACCCGGGCCGCTGCGCGCGCGTGCTGCTCGATGGCCAGTCCATCGGCTTCATCGGCGAGCTGCATCCCCAGTGGCGCCAGCAATGGGATCTGGCCCAGGCGCCTGTGCTGTTCGAGCTGGAGCTCGATGCCGTGCAGGCGCGCGAGGTGCCGGTGTTCAAGCCCGTGGCCAAGCACCAGGCCGTGGAGCGCGACATTGCCGTGGTCGTGAACGAAAAGGCCACGCATGCCCAGCTGATGCAGGCGGTGGAAGCTGCCCAGACCGGCGGCCTGCTGCGCTCCGCCGTGCTGTTCGATGTGTTCCGCCCCAAGGCGCTCAAGGCCGGCGAGACAGCGGCACCGGGCGCGCTGGCGCAGGACGAAAAGAGCCTGGCCGTGCGCCTGACGCTGGGCAATGACGACAGCTCGCTGACCGATGTGCAGATCGAACAGGCCGTGCAGGCCGTGCTCGAGCAGCTGCAGCAACGCCTGGGCGCGCGCCTGCGCGCCTGATGGAAGGCCCATGCCGTGAAAGGAGATCCCGTGATGGAACTGACGGTGGAAAGTCTTGATTCGCCCGCGCTGACCAAGGCGCAGCTGGCGGACCTGCTGTTCGACGAGATCGGCCTGAACAAGCGCGAATCCAAGGAAATGGTGGATGCGTTCTTCGAGCTGATCTCGCAAAGCCTGGTGACGGGCGAGGATGTGAAGCTGTCGGGCTTCGGCAACTTCCAGATCCGCACCAAGGCGCCGCGTCCGGGGCGCAACCCGCGCACGGGCGAGGCCATTCCGATCGAGGCGCGCCGCGTCGTGACCTTCCATGCGAGCAGCAAGCTCAAGGAGCAGATCCAGGAAGGCACGACGGGCTCCGCGTCCTGAAGGGTCGTCCCCGGGGCCCGGCTTGCCGTGGCCCAGCTGTCGTCAGCCTGTCTGCCTTGCGGTGGATGGGCTGTTTTTACGACAGGGTGCTGGCCTGCAAGCGAGCTGTGCAGTAGGCTCGGCCTTCTTCCCGGATCGGCGTCCGCGCACCAGCGGCATTGCACATCCTGACCTCATCCACATTTGCCATGGCTTCACTTCTGCCCCAGATTCCCGCCAAGCGCTACTTCACCATCGGTGAGGTCGCGGATCTGTGCGACGTCAAGCCGCATGTGCTGCGCTACTGGGAGCAGGAGTTCACGCAGCTGCGTCCCATGAAGCGGCGCGGCAACCGCCGCTACTACCAGCACCACGAAGTGCTGATGATCCGGCGCATCCGTGAGCTGCTGTACGAACAGGGCTTCACCATCAACGGCGCCCGCAACCGCCTGCGCGAAGCCTCGGGGTCTGCCGTGGTTCCCGCGCTGCAGGCCGGTGTCGTGGTGTCTGCGCCGGCTGCCGCGCCGCTGCTCGGTGGCGATGCCGCGGCCAGCGTTCCGCTGGAGCCGGAGGCCGTGCGCGAGGAGCTTTTGCAGATTCGTGCGCTGCTTTCTATTTGAGAGCAAAAAGCTGTATATAATTGAATTCTTCGGCGTGTAGCGCAGCCTGGTAGCGCACTTGCATGGGGTGCAAGGGGTCGCGAGTTCGAATCCCGCCACGCCGACCATAAATGAATACGGACCACAGCTTCTGGCTGTGGTCCGTTTTTCTTTGTGCCATTGCCAACCGCTACCAACCGCTGAAGGGGAGCGGCCGTTGCGCAGAGATCAACCCTCAGCGCAGGTTGCAAGCAGCCATTGCCGGAAGGCTGCCAGCGCCGGCAGTGTCGCGTTCCTCTCGGGATAGACCAGGTAGTAGCTGCGCTGGCTGGGGATGGCGTCTCCCACCACGTGCAGCTCACCGCGCGCTATCTCCTCTTCCACCAGCACCCGTGGCACCAGGCCCACGCCCATGCCCGCCAGCACGGCCTGTATCAGGTGCGAGGTCAGCTCGAAGCTCGGCCCTATTCGCATCTGCCGGTGATCGAGCCGATAGTGCGTGAACCACTCGCTCCAGGCCTGCCGGTTGCTGGCCACCGTGAGCAGCACCTGCTGGCCCGCCCAATCCGGCGAGGCTGCTGCCTGCCCGGCCTGCTGCAGCGCCTGCGGGCTGGCCACCGCCACCAGAAACTCGTGGTACAGGCGATGCGCGGTCAGTCCAGGCCAGTCTCCCGTGCCCACGGTGATGGCTGCGTCTATCTCTGCGCTATCGAAATCGATATCGCCGATGCGCGAGTGGATGTGCATCGTCACCCCGGGCTGCGCCTGGTAGAAGCCATGTAGGTGCGGCAGCAGCCATTTGGAGCCGAAGGTGGGCAGGGTGGCCAGATTGAGGGTGCCACCGCCGGACTGGCGTGACATGGCCTGCAGGGTGGCGCTGCGTATGCGGCCCAGCGCGGCGCCCAGGTCGATGAAGTAGCGGCGCCCCACGTCGGTCAGGCGCACCGTGCGGCCCTCGCGGCGGAACAGGCTGATGCCCAGCTGCGCCTCCAGCGTCTGCACCTGCCGGCTGATGGCGCTCTGGCTGAGCGACAGCTCCTCGGCCGCACGCGCATAGCTTTCGTGGCGCGCGGCCGCCTCGAAGACCAGCAGCAGGGACATGGAGGGCGTCAGGCGTCGGTAATTCATGAGTTTTATGCAGTGTTTGCGGCAGCAATTTTCGTTTGTTCCAGAGGAAGAGTGTAGAGATACTTGCGGCCATGGTCGGCCTGAAATCGTGTATTGCATGCATGGGTTTCCTGGGCTGATCGCCTGCAACAAATCTCCCCACCTTGCCCTCCATGTCGATTGCCCCATTGCCCCACGCCAGCGCCCCCGTGCCTGCCCAATACCTTGAGTTTCTTGAAGCGCTGAAGGCCGCCGGCTTCGAGGGCGACGTGGACACGGACCATGCCAGCCGCACCGTGCTGGCCACGGACAACTCCATCTACCAGCGCATGCCGCAGGCGGCCATCTACCCGCGTCACGCCGAGGATGTGGCCAGGGCGGCGCAGGTGCTGGCGCGGCCTGAGTTCCGCGATGTGGTGCTGACACCACGCGGCGGCGGCACGGGCACGAACGGCCAGTCGCTCACGCATGGCGTGACCATGGACTTGTCGCGGCACATGAACGGCATCCTCGAAATCAATGCCGAGCAGCGCTGGGTGCGCGTGCAGGCAGGCGTGGTCAAGGACCAGCTCAACGCTGCGCTCAAGCCATACGGACTGTTCTTTGCCCCCGAGCTGTCCACCTCCAACCGCGCCACCATCGGCGGCATGATCAACACCGATGCCAGCGGGCAGGGCAGCTGCACCTATGGCAAGACGCGCGACCACGTGCTGGCGCTGGACTTCGTGCTGCTCGGCGGCGAGCGCCTGCACAGCGCGCCGCTGGATGCCGAGGCGCTGGAACGCATGTGCGCCGATTCGGGCCGCATCGGCAAGGTGCACCGCACGGCGCGGCGCATCAGCGAGGATCAGGCGGAGTTGATCGAGGCCAGATTTCCCAAGCTCAACCGCTGCCTCACCGGCTATGACCTGGCCCATCTGCGCGAAGGTGACGGGCGCTTCAACCTCAACAGCGTGCTGTGCGGCGCCGAAGGCTCGCTGGGCTTCGTGGTGGAGGCGCGGCTCAACGTGCTGCCCATTCCCCGCTATTCGGTGCTGGTCAACGTGCGCTATGCGGGCTTCATGGATGCGCTGCGCGATGCGCGCGCGCTGATGGCGCACCGGCCGCTGTCCATTGAGACGGTGGATTCCAAGGTGCTGTTGCTGGCCATGAAGGACTTCGTCTGGAGCAGCGTGGCCGAGTACTTTCCGCAGGGCGGCCAGCGCCCTACGCTGGGCATCAACCTGGTGGAATTCAGTGGCGACGATCCGCAGGAGGTCGATGGCCGCGTGCAGGCCTTCCTCGCGCACCTGGGCGCCGACGCCTCGGTGGAGCGGCTGGGCCACACGCTGGCGGCAGGCAATGCAGCGGTGCACCGCGTCTATGCAATGCGCAAGCGCGCCGTGGGCCTGCTGGGCAACGTGGCTGGCGAGGCGCGGCCCCAGCCCTTTGTCGAAGACACGGCCGTGCCGCCCGAGAACCTGCCCGAGTTCATTGCCGAGTTCCGCGCGCTGCTGGACAGCCACGGCCTGCAGTACGGCATGTTCGGCCACGTCGATGCCGGCGTGCTGCATGTGCGCCCCATCCTGGACATGAAGAACCCCGTGGACGCCGCCCTGGTGCGCCCCATCTCCGACGCGGTGGCCGAACTCACGCAGCGCCATGGCGGCCTGCTGTGGGGCGAGCACGGCAAGGGCCTGCGCTCCGAATATGTGCCGGCCTTCTTCGGCGAGCTGTATCCCTCGCTGCAGCAGCTCAAGGCCGCCTTCGACCCGCACAACCAGCTCAACCCCGGCAAGATCGCCACGCCGCCGGCCAGCAAGACCTTGCTGCTCAAGGTGGACGGCGTCACCACTCGCGGCGAGCTGGACCGGCAGATCGACGAGCGCGTATGGCAAAGCTATGGCGCGGCCATGCACTGCAACGGCAATGGCGCCTGCTACAACTTCGATCCGGACGATGCCATGTGCCCGTCCTGGAAGGCCACGCGCCAGCGCGTGCATTCGCCCAAGGGCCGGGCCTCGCTGATGCGCGAATGGCTGCGCCTGCAGGGGCAGGCCGGCGTGAACGTGCTGGAGGTCGCGCAGCAGCCCCAGCCCTTCCTGTCCAGCCTGGCCGCGCGCTGGCGCAACAGCCGCGCGGCGCGCCGCGGCGAGGCCGATTTCTCTCACGAGGTCTATGACGCCATGGCCGGCTGCCTGGCCTGCAAGTCCTGCGCGGGGCAGTGTCCCGTCAAGGTCAACGTGCCCGAATTCCGCTCGCGCTTTCTGGAGCTCTACCACCGCCGCTACCTGCGGCCCGTGCGTGACTACCTGATCGGCTCGCTGGAGTTCACCATGCCGTGGCTGGCGCGCATGCCCGCGCTCTACAACGGGGTGATGGGCTCGCCATGGATGCGCAATGTGCTCAGCCGTCGCATCGGCATGGTCGATGGCCCGCTGCTGAGCCGGCTGGACCTGGCAGCCACCTTGCGGCAATGGAAGGTGCGCGCGGCCGATGCCCAGGCGCTGGCTGCGCTCACGCCCGAGCAGCGCGCGCGCAGCGTGGTCATCGTGCAGGACAGCTTTACCCGCTACTTCGAGACCGGCCAGCTGCAGGTGCTGATCGAGCTGGCGGCGCGCCTGGGATTCCAGGTCTGGCTGGCGCCGCTGCTGCCCAATGGCAAGCCGCTGCATGTGCAGGGATTCATGGGCGCCTTTGCCAAGGCGGCCATCCGCAATGCCGCGCAGCTGGCGCAACTGGCGCAGTCCGGGGTTGCGCTGGTGGGGCTGGACCCGGCCATGACGCTGGCCTATCGGCAGGAATACCTCAAGGTGCCGGGCATGGGCGAGGTGCCGAAGGTCGCGCTGCCCCAGGAATGGCTGCTGCAGGTGCTGCCCGAGGCAGTGACCAGCGTGGCCAGCGTGGCCTACCGGCTGCTGCCGCACTGCACTGAAAAGACCAATGCGCCCGACAGCGGCAAGCAGTGGACGCAGCTTTTCGAGCGACGGGGGCTGCGCCTGAGCGTGGAGGCCACGGGCTGCTGCGGCATGTCGGGCACCTACGGGCATGAGGCGCGCAACCTCGAAACCTCCAAGACCATCTATGCCCAGTCATGGGAGAAACAGATCGAGAGCAAGCAGAACCTGGGCGAGCCGCTGGCCACCGGCTATTCCTGCCGCAGCCAGGTCAAGCGACTGTCTGCACGCCAGTTGCGCCATCCGTTGGAGGCCTTGCTGGACCACGTGCGCGCTACGCATCAGGGGTGAGAAGATGCGGGGGCTGATCGTCGCCATTTCAGGAATTTGCAGACATTTTTGAAAAATCTCTGCGTTTTCCCTGAAGGCCTGTTTTTAGTCCCTATAATTCAATGCTTCGGCGTGTAGCGCAGCCTGGTAGCGCACTTGCATGGGGTGCAAGGGGTCGCGAGTTCGAATCCCGCCACGCCGACCAAAACGCAAAGCTCCTGACGGAAACGTCAGGAGCTTTTTGCTTTGTATGTTCGTTTTTTTGTGCGTTCGATTTTGCGCGCGATGGCGCCTTGCCGCGAAGAGCAAGGGCATGTGCAAGTGCAGCTTCGCCAGGCAGGTCCATCACGGAGGGCGAGGGCAGCCAGCGCATGAAAAGTCCATGCACCGCGAAGATGCGCGTCCCGGTCTGGGCACGTAAAACCTGCACCTACAATGGCGTCTTTTGTAACTGACGATTTCTTCCTGGTCTCGCACATGATGGATGGACTGATTACCGGCAGACTCACCGGTACGCCCGAACACCGCAGCGACCGCAATCGGCGCCCCTTCATGGTGGCCCGCGTGCGTTCCGAGGCATCCGATGGCACCTCCATCCCGGTCAACGTGGTTGCATTCGATGCCCAGGCCTGCGAGGTGCTGCGCAATCTGATCGAAGGCGATGCCGTGGCGCTGCGTGGCAGCTTCACGCCCAAGGTCTGGATAGACCGCCAGGAACAACCCCACCCTGTGCTGGACGTCGTGGCCCACCAGGTGATGGCAACGCCCGAGTTCCAGGACCGCTGACGTCCGCGCTGCGGCGCCGGTTGTGAGCTACTGAAAAAACTGTCTAGCCGCAGTGTGCCGGTACGGCCGCCGCGCGCTGTGTTGGCGCTACAGTGTGCGCCTGTGTTTTTGACAGGTTACAAGGAACCGCATCCATGCCCACCAAGCGCCATTTCCTCCGCCGCACGCTCACGGCCGCCGCGATTGCCAGCACCGCCGCCATGACCCTGCTGGCCATGCCCGCGCAGGCGCAGGACAAGCCCATCAAGGTCGGCGTCACGGCCGGCCCGCACGCCCAGATCATGGAACAGGTCAAGAAGGTCGCCGAGAAGAACGGCCTGAAGATCCAGATCGTGGAATTCGGCGACTACGTGCAGCCCAATGCCGCGCTGTCTGCCGGTGACCTGGACGCCAACAGCTACCAGCACCGCCCCTACCTCGACGCCCAGGTGCGCGACCGCGGCTACAAGATCGGCTGGGTGGCCGACACGGTGAATTTCCCCATCGGCATCTATTCCAAGAAGATCAAGCAGCTGGCCGACCTGCCCCAGGGCGCCAAGTTCGGCATCCCCAACGACCCCACCAACGGTGGCCGCGTGCTGCTGCTGCTGCAGGCCCAGGGCCTGATCAAGCTCAAGGAAAGCGCGGGCCTGAAGGCCACGCCGCTGGACGTGGTCTCCAACCCCAAGAAGCTGCGCTTCGTGGAGCTGGACGCAGCCCAGCTGCCACGCTCGCTGGATGACCTGGACGCCTCGGCCATCAACACCAACTTCGCGATCTCGGCGGGCCTGAACCCCAAGACCGATGCCATTGCGCAGGAAAACGCCAAGAACCCCTATGTGAACATCCTGGTCGCGCGCGATGCCGACAAGGGCAAGCCCTGGGTGGCGCAGCTGATCAAGGCCTACCACTCCGATGAAGTGCGCCAGTTCATCGATGTGCAGTTCAAGGGGTCGGTGATTCCTGCGTTCTGAAGAACGCACCCCCTGAGGCGCTGACGCGCCTTCCCCCTCTCTACCCGCTTCGCGGGGGAGGGGGACGACACCCTCGGTGCGGGGCGGCCCTTCCTCGGTGTCCCCGGGTTGGGCCTTGGCGGTGCCATCGCCATGACCCGTACTAGTGGGCGCGAGCTCGCAAAGCTGCCGATTTCGGCAGCTTTTTTTATTCTCCCAGCACTCTGAAGTATTCGGTCAGCGGTGCGCGGGTGGTCTGGGTTCGGTTGACGGGGGCGGCCTCGTCGGGCCAGCCCAGGGCCAGGCCGCAGACGATGTGCTCGCCGGGCGCAAGGTCGAGCACGCGGCGCACGGTGTCGGGGTAGGAGGCCAGGGCGCCGATGGCGCAGCTGCCCAGGCCCTGGGCGGCTGCGGCCATTTGCAGGCCGTATAGGGTCATGCCCAGGTCCATGTAGCCGCCTGCGCCGAAGCGGGCGTCGATGCTCACGACCAGGGCCACGGGCGCATCGAAGAAGCGGTAGTTGCGGCCGAATTGGGCGTCGCGCCCTGCGCGGTCCTCGCGGGCCACGCCCAGGGCGCTGTACAGGGCCTGGGCCGACGCCACCTGGCGCTTGCGCAGCGCCATGGGCATGGGGCGGGGGAAGTAGCCGTAGTCCTCGCGCTCAGGTGCTCCGCCTTGCCAGTCGGCCAGCAGCGCCTGTGTGAGTGCGCTGCGCAGGCTGCCGCGCACCTGAATGAACTGGCCGGGCTGCAGGTTGCCGCCGCTGGGCGCCCGGCGGGCCGATTGCAGCAGCTGGTGCAGCAGCGCATCCGGCACGGGATCGGGCCGGTAGGCGCGCACGGAGCGGCGCTCTTGCACCAGGGCCTCATGCGCATCGCCAAAGGGAAGGGTGTCGAACGGTGGTTTGGGGGACATGGAAAATGCGGAGTCCATGGATTCAAAGTGCCTGCACCAGGCAGGCCGCGCCTATGCCGCCAGCCCCTGCAATGGCGGCCAGGCCCAGGGCCGGCCTGTGGGCTGCTGGCGTGCGGTGCAGGTCTGAGAGCATGCGCACCAGCGCAACCGCGCCCGATGCGCCAATGGGATGGCCGCGCGCCAGGCCACCGCCGCCGGTGTTGAGTTGCTGCAGTGGCAGGCCCAGGCTTTCTGCAAAGGCCAGGGCCTGCACGGCGAAGGCATCGTGCAGCTCCACAGCCTGGAGCTCTGCCGCAGTCAGGCGAGGCAGCTGCAGCGCTGCGGCTCCACGCTCCAGCACCTGCTGGGCCGCCAGTGCGGCGGCGACCAGCGGTGTTTCGGGCGCATGGCCCAGCGAGGCACTGGCCACCCAGCGGGCGCGTGGCTGCAGGCCCAGGCGTGCGCAGGCCTGCGGCGTGGCCAGCAGCACCAGGGCTGCGCCATCGGCCTTGGGCGAGATGGTGGGCGTGCTCAGCGCATGGCGCTGGCGTGCATGGGCGTCAACGGCGCCACCCGCTTCGGCCTCCACGGGCATGCGCGCAACGCGGGCCGGGTTCAAGGCGCGTGGATAGGCGTCATGGTCCAGCCCCGCCATGGGAACGATCTCTTGGGCCAGCCGGTCGCGGTGCGCGAGCGCCAGCGCGTGGCTGTGGATGGCATGGGCCTCCTGAACGGCGCGGGTGATGCCATGGGCCAGTGCATGGTCGGCGGCGGATTGCAGCAGGTCCGGGTCGCGTGCGGGATCGGGGGCGAACGCGGGGCGGTCATAGGTGACGGGCAACTCGCCTGCATGGCGCGGGCGTGTCTGGCGGATGGGGGCACGGCTCCAGGCCTCGGCACCCCCGGCCACCACGATATCGGCCTGGCCCGACAGCAGCAGGCCCGCAGCCAGGGCCACGCTGTCCAGGCCAGAGCAGCATTGAGTGTCCACGCTGTGGGCCGCGCAGCGCTCCGGCAGGCCCGCAGCCAGGGCCAGCATGCGGGCCGGGTTGCCGCCTGCGCCCAGGGCGTTGCCTAAGACCACGGCATCCACGGCCCGGGCAGGCAGGCCGGCCCGGGCCAGCAGGGCCTGGAGCACGGGCGCGCCCAGTTCGTGCGCCGCAAGCTCGCGCAGCGCACCGCCCACGGGGGCGACGGGGCTGCGCGCCCAGGCCAGGATGACGGGGGCGTCTTGCGGGTTCATGGCAGGGGCAGCAGCGCGGGTTCGCCGGGCAGTGCCTGGCCAGCATCCGTGGCCGCCAGCATGCGCGCCAGACGGCCGTGGTCGGTCTTGCCGCTGGCGGTCTGCGGCCAGTCGGTGCAGCTCCACCATTGGCGCGGCAGCTTGTAGCTTTCCAGCCGCTCGCGCAGCCAGGCCGCCAGCGCCTGTGCGGAGCCTGCGGGCGCGGCGCCGTGCCATTGCACGACGGCGTGCACCTGCATGCCGCGCAG
Organism: Delftia sp. BGA-UO-ETr-SB1; assembly: GCF_059567865.1. NCBI lineage: Bacteria > Pseudomonadati > Pseudomonadota > Betaproteobacteria > Burkholderiales > Comamonadaceae > Delftia > Delftia sp. BGA-UO-ETr-SB1. Next base: position 2,304,862 of record NZ_JCAQOW010000006.1, read on the forward strand.
GGCGTCGGGCAGGCCTTGGATGGAGACCTGGGCCACGCCCGGGTGCGCGGCCAGCAGGGTCTCGACTTCCTCGGGGAACAGGTTCTTGCCTTGGGTGACGAGCATGCGGCTCTGGCGTCCGGCCAGGCACAGCTGGCCGCCGGCATCGATATGGCCCATGTCGCGCACGGACAGCCATTCGCCATCGCGCAGCGCGGCCGTGCCATCGCGCGCCTCGCCCACATAGTCCATGAACAGCATGGGGCTGCGCATGTAGATCAGGCCGTCCTCGCCCGGCTGCAGGGGCTGGTCGCCGGGCTGCTGCGTGGCGGGGCGGATCTGCAACTGCACATTGCTGAAAGGCCGGCCCACGGCCTGGGGCGGGGCCTGTTCGTCGGCCTCCATCCAGGCGATGAAGCTGGCCTCCGAGGCGCCGTAGAACTCGATGATGCGTGCGCGCGGAAACAGCGCGCGCAGGGCGGGGGTCTGGGCGCGCATCCAGCGCGCGCCGCTGATCATGATCAGTTCCACCTCGGGGATGGGCGCCAGCGCGCGGTGTGCGGCCCATTGCAGCATCAGCAGCAATTGGCTGGGCACGGCGACCAGGCAGGGGGCTTCGCCGCGCGCCAGCGAGGCCAGGCAGCGCGCTGCCGAGAACCGCTCCTGCACCACGGCGCCTTCGCCGCACCACAGGCCCTGCATTACGCCGAACAGGAACAGCGAATGCGAGATGCGCCCGGGCGCCATGGTGCGCTGCGCGGCCACGGCGCCGAAGTCCTCGAGGCAGACGCGAAAGCTCTCTGTCCACGAACGGTGGTGGCGCATGAAGCCCTTGGGCAGCCCGGTGCTGCCCGAGGTGAAGCCGGTGTAGAAGGCGCCGGTGGCCGTGGCCTCGGCCAGAGCGCTGGGCGCCGTGGGAAGCCAGCCTTCGATGCGCTGGCGCACGGCCTCGGGCCAATCAGGGTCGGCCACGGCGGCGCAGCGGCCGCCGTGCAGGATGGCGAGGAATTCGACGATGGCATCCACGGTGCTGGCGCTGCCGCCCGTGTCCAGCAGCAGCATCTCTGGCGCCTGGCCGGCCACCAGCGCGGCCGAGCGCTGCAGCACGGCGGCATGCAGCGCGGCAAAGCTCCATTGGCCCGCCTCGCTTTGCAGCGCCATCGCATCGGGGCGCTGCCGGGCCCAATGCTCCAGCGGGCCATGGACCAGGGTCCACGGGTGCTGCAGCGGCGCGGCCAGCGGGTGGGGCGCGAGTGGCTCAACCATGCTGGCGGCCTCCGAACGGCCAGTCCGGCATGCCGCGCGCCACCGTGTGCACCACCAGGGCGCACAGCACGCACTTGATCAGATCGCCGGGCACGAACAGCAAGGTGGCCATGAAGGCCTGCGACAGGCTGAGCTTGGCCATCAGCATGAGGCCCAGCACGCCAAAGGCATGCAGGGCCACCAGCCCGCCCAGCGCCGAGGCTGCAAAGGCGCTGAACGCCGCGCGCCGGGGCGAGCCCTGGGGCAGGGCACGCATGACCAGGCCGGCAATGCAGGCCGCCAGCGGGTAGCCCAGCAGGTAGCCGGCCGAGGGCGCCATGAAGACGGCAATGCCGCCGCGCCCGCCCGACAGCAGGGGCAGGCCCACGGCCACGGCCGCGAGGAACAGCAGCATGGACTGCATGCCGCGCCAGGGGCCGAGCATCACGCCGGCCAGCATCACGCCCAGCGACTGGATGGTGATGGGCACGCCCAGCGGCAGGTCGATCTTGGGAATCAGGCCCATGACCGCCATCAGCGCCGCAAACAGCGAGACCTGGGCCATGGAGCGCGCGGAGGCGCGTGAGACGGTGGAGGGGGCGGTCATGGACGGTTCTCGGAAGGTTCTCGCAAGGCTCTTGCGTATGGATCGGTCGGGAAATGGGGCAGGGCAGGCCTCAGCGGCCCAGGCGCGCCCACAGCGCGTCGGACACGCGGCGCGTGGCCTGCAGCATGTGGATGGTCAGCGGCGCAATCAGGCGCAGGCCGCCGGCGCGGCCCGTGCGCAGTCGGTGGGCATCGTCCATGCGCTTCCACTGCACGAAGAAATGCTCGGTGAAACGCAGCATCAATGCCAGCTGCAGGGCCACCTGTTCGGGGGAGATGCCGATGCGCTCCAGCGGCGCCAGCAGCCGCTCCAGCACATCGACCAGATCGCTGGGGCGTGTGCTCACGGTCAGCGCCATGCCCAGCGTGGAGGCGCAGACCAGGCGCAGCGCGCTGGCGGCGGCCAGGGCGTAGTGCTGCATCCACACATGGATGGCAGCGACCAGCAGGGCGGCCACGGTGACCGACAGCATGAGCCGCCGAGCGCCCTCGGTGGCACGGCCCAGCGACAGCCACAGCAGGCCGCAGGCGGCGCCGGCCAGGGCCAGCAGCCACGGTGAATCGATGAGGAACAGGCCCGTTCCCAGCAGCGCCATGAGCAGCAGCTTGCGGCCCGCGCTCCAGGCATGGAGCCAACTGGTGTATTCGCTGTAGAGGCTTCCCATGGCGGCCGGCTCCTGCGTCAGTCCTGCGCTTGCAGCCGGCGTGCCACGTCGGCTTCATAGGCTGCGCAGACCTCATGGCCGGGGCCGTCTGCGCGCACTTTGCCGCGCTCCAGCCAGAGCACGCGGCCAAAGCTGCGCACGTGGTCCAGCACATGGGTGGAGACCAGCACCTGCTGCTCGGCAGCCGCGATGTCCCGGGCCAGCCGCGCCTGGCCCGGCAGGTCCAGGCTGGCGAAGGGCTCGTCCAGCAGCAGCACGCGCGGCGCGGCAATGAGCAGGGCCAGCCAGCACACCTGCTGGCGCTGGCCCTGGCTGAGTCCGGCCACGGCGCGCGGTGCCCAGTCGGCCAGGCCGCGGCTGGCCAGCAGGGCGCGGGCGCGCTCCGTGGCCTCGCGCCGCGAGATGCCCGAAGGGCGCAGACCCAGGGCCAGCTCTTCCTCCACGGTGGGGAAGATGATCTGGTCGTCGGGGTTCTGGAACATCAGCCCGACCTGGCCCGGCCGCTGTGCACGGGCCTCGTGCAGTTCGGTGCCGTCCAGCAGCACGCGCCCGGCCTCGGGCGCATCCAGGCCGCACAGCAGGCGGAACAGGCTGGTCTTGCCGGCGCCGTTGTCGCCGATGAGGCCCACGCGCGGCTCGTCCAGCCGCAGGTCGAGGCCGTCAAAGACTGTTGTGATGCCGCGCCGCAGGCGCACGGCTTCCACGCACAGGCTGGCGGTGCTGGCATGGCGGTCGGCAGTTCGGGAGGATTCGGGCATGGCAAAGGAAAGCGGGCACTTACCTGTAATGCACGCAACCGCAAGGGATCTTGCCGTTGTACAGGCCTGTCGGGGGCGGATTCTAGCAATGCCGTCCAGGCCGTACATCAAGGCTTGAAAGACGGCAATCGATATAAGCACCGTATTTTTTATTCTTTTGTTTGAACAACGTTTTGCAACACACTCGTTAGAACACTAATGACGGCAGATCCTGGGGATTCGCCTGTGCTTGGCGACGACGCAAGACAACGCATGCCCATCGGCTTGCAACTGCGTCCAACTCCTCAGCACAGGGCCCGGAAATTGCGCGCCATTGCCTGGAGATGGCGGTGCAAAGGCTGCCGTTGCCGATCCCAGGACCGTTTTCACTGCCGAACCGAGACTCCATGACCGTCCAGACCGCCCATTTGGCCCCGGAAAACGCGCTGATCCGCCTGCGCGACCTGCAAAAGAAATTTGTAACAGCCGATGGCAAGCACTTCGATGCCGTGCGTTCGGTATCACTGGACATTGGCCAGGGCACGGTCTTCGGCCTGATCGGCAAGAGTGGTGCGGGCAAGTCCACGCTGCTGCGCCTGATCAACCTGCTCGAGCGTCCCGACAGCGGCGAGGTGGTGGTGGCAGGCCAGCGCCTGACTGACCTGGGCCGCCGCGCGTTGCGCGAGGCGCGCCAGAACATCGGCATGATCTTTCAGCAGTTCAACCTGCTGCAGAACGCCACCGTGTTCGAGAACGTGGCCTTTCCGCTGCGCATCCACGGTGACCATTCGCGTGCCCAGATCGAGCAGCGCGTGCGCGAGTGCCTGGACATCGTCGGCCTGACCGACAAGGCGGCCAGCCATCCTGCCCAGCTGTCGGGCGGCCAGAAGCAGCGCGTGGCGATTGCGCGCGCCCTGGCGCCGCGCCCGCAGGTGCTGCTGTGCGACGAGCCCACCTCGGCGCTGGACAGCGAGACCACGCGCTCCATCCTGGCCACGCTGGCCGACATCAACAGCCGCCTGGGCGTGACCATCGTCATCGTCACGCACGAGCTGGCCGTGGTCGATGCGCTGTGCAGCGAGGTGGCCATCATCGAGCAGGGCCAGGTGGCCGAACGCTTCACGCTGCCCGCGCTGCCGCAGGGCCGTGCCTACGAGGCGCCGCAGCGCGCCACGCTGCTGGGCAGCGAACTCGAGGCCCTGCGCGTGGAGCGCGCCGACAAGGCCCTGCGCGAGCGCGGCGCCACCCGCCCCGTGGTGCTGCGCGCCGTGGGTGGCTCCGAGCACTGATGGGGTCTTCGCCCCTTCCCGTTTTCCCCTTCTTTTCGATTCCGCATTCCCATGTCTGAAAACATCGTCGAAATCCTGCCCGAGCTGTGGCTGGCCATGGGCCAGACCCTTTTGATGCTGGGCATCGGCCTGTCGGCCGCCGTGCTCATTGGCGGCCCGTTGGGCGTGCTGCTGTTCCTGCTGGGCCCCGGCCAGTCGCTGGACAACCGCCCGGCCTTCGCCGTGCTGAACTGGACGGTCAACACCGTGCGGTCCTTCCCCTTCATCATCTTGCTGGTCGCGCTGGTGCCCTTCACGCGCTGGCTGGCCGGCACCTCCATCGGCCCGCTGGCTGCGGCCGTGCCGCTGTCCGTGGCGGCCATTCCCTACCTGGCACGCCTGGTGGACCAGTGCCTGCGCGATGTGCCGCGCGGCGTGATCGAGGCCGCGCACGCCATGGGCGCATCGGAGCTGCAGATCGTCTGGCGCGTGCTCATCGTCGAGGCGCGTTCGGGCCTGGTGCTGGCGCTGACCGTGCTGGCCGTGAGCTTTCTGTCGTACTCGGCCATTGCCGGCGTAGTGGGCGGCGGCGGCATTGGCGATCTGGCCATCCGCTACGGCTACTACCGCTTCCAGACCGATGTGATGGTGCTCACCGTGACCATCCTCGTGGCCATGGTCCAGGTCATCCAGTTCGTGGGCAACACGGCGGCCCGCCGCCTGGACAAGCGCGGCTGAGCGCGCTGTCCAGACCCGCTTTCTTCTTTCTTCCCGCTCTTTCCCAAAAAAAGGATTCCGACATGACCGCATCCCTTTCCTTCGTGCGCCGCCATCTGCTGGCCTCGGCCGCCGCCCTTGCCGCTGCCAGCGTGCTGGCGCTGCCCGCCTACGCCCAGGCCGACAAGAAGCAGCTGGTGATCGGCGGCACGGCAGGCTCCAACATCGACCAGCTCAAGCAGGGCATCGTGCCGCTGCTGCAAAAGAAGGGCTACCAGGTCAAGCTGGTGGAGTTCAACGACTACGTGCAGCCCAACCTGGCGCTGGCCCAGGGCTCGCTGGACGCCAACTTCTTCCAGCACCGCGTCTACCTGCAGAAGTTCGCGGCCGACCAGAAGCTGGATCTGGTGGAGCTGGTGCAAGGCCCCATCGCCCCCCTGGGCGTGTATTCCAAGACCCGCAAGACCCTGGCCGAAGCCAAGGAAGGCGACCGCGTGACCCTGCCCAACGACCCGAGCAACCTGGCGCGTGCGCTGGTGCTGCTGGAGCAGGCCGGGCTGATCAAGGCCAAGCCCGGCATCGACCCGCTGCGCGTGTCCGAAAAGGACCTGGCCGAGAATCCGCGCAAGCTCAAGTTCATCCCGCTGGAAGCCGCACAGCTGCCGCGTTCGCTGGGTGACACCGAGTACGCCATCATCAACGGCAACTTCGCCATCTCCTCGGGCCTGAAGCTGACCGAGGCCGTCTCGCTGGAAAAGACCCCCGACCACTACCTGAACGTGGTGGCCATCAAGAAGAAGGACCAGGGCACGGCATGGGCCAAGGACCTGGCCGAGGTCTACCGCTCCGCCGAATTCAAGGCCGTGGTGGACAGCAAGTTCCAGGGCTACGCCAAGCCCTCCTTCCTACAGTGAGCCCGCTGAAGGCGGCCACATAATGGCTGCTTGCGGGAGGTGCGCCTCCCGCCTGTTTTTCGCCACTTCCTCCAGGAGCAATGCATGAGCCAGATCAAGGTCGCTGTCATCGTGGGCAGCCTGCGCAAGGATTCCTTCAACCGCAAATTCGCCGACGCCATTGCGCGCCTGGCGCCCGAAGGCCTGGTCTTCGAGCAGGTCGCCATCGACAGCCTGCCCCTGTACAACCAGGACCATGACGGCAATGAGGTGGACGTGGTCAAGCAGTTCCGCGCCCAGATCCAGTCGGCCCAGGCCGTGCTGTTCCTGACGCCCGAGTACAACCGCTCGATTCCCGGTGTGCTCAAGAATGCGCTGGACCAGGGCTCGCGCCCCTACGGCAAGAGCGTCTGGGCCGGCAAACCCGCTGCCGTGGCCGGCGTCTCCGTGGGTGCCATCGGCACGGCGCTGGCGCAGCAGCACCTGCGCAATGTGCTGGCCTACCTGGACATGCCGACGCTGGCCCAGCCCGAAATCTTCATCCAGGCCAAGGACGGCCTGTTTGCCGAAGACGGCTCCATCGGCGCCGGCAGCCGCGACTTCGTGAACGGCTTTGTGCAGAAGTTCGCTGCCTGGGCGCGCAAGCACCAGTGAGCGGTGCGGCAAGGCCGCTCAAGACACAAAAAAGCCCGGCAATGCCGGGCTTTTGCGTTGCGGCTCCTGTGAGCGCAGATGTCAGGAAGCGTCAGGAAGCGGGAGAAGGGTTGGCAATCGCCGCAGCAGGGCGTGCGGCGGACGATGCCTTCTCGCGCGCCTGGGCCTGGTCGATGGCGTCGATGATCACCACGCCCGTCGACTTGACGCCGGGCGCCGAAAAGCCGGCACCGGGCGTCACGCCGGGATGGGCCAGCAGCTTGCGCGTCATTTCCTGGTTCAGCTGCTGCTGGCTGGGCTTGGCGGGGGTGGGCGTGGCGGCGGCCTGCTCGGGCTCCTCGGGCGCAGGTGCCTCGTCGGTGTTGCGCACATAGCTGCGGTACACGCGCGAATTGAGCTGCTCCTGGTCCTGCTCGCGCTGGTACTGCATGAACTGGTAGACGCCGATGCCCAGCACGGTAATGGCCAGCAGGGACACGGCAATCACCGTGATCACCAGGTTTTCATCGGACGGCGGGCGGACATGGACATGGACAGGGCCGCGGGGCCGGGCATGGGGACGGTGGCTTGTGGCTGGCATGGATGGAAGGCAGTGAATGCAATAAGGCTGCCTGGATATCGGCAGGTCCGCCGTCCTTCTGAAATACAGACGGTTCGTGTCGGACAAGGCCGCGAATATGGCGGTGATGGTTCAGCCTACCAGCTTCGTGTGTCGTGCAAGGCCAGGCAGGCATTGGATTTTTCAAAGAAGCGGAAACAGCGGATACCTGTTTTGTTTGGTAACGCCCACTAGACTGCTGGCGTGACGTTCATGACGGCATTCATCCATAAGGGCGAGACAAGATGCAAAAAAAGGGCTGGAGAAATCTGTGCAGAGGCGGCGCGCTGAGCGTGGCATTGGTGACCGTTTTGGCGGCGTGCGGCGGTGGGGGAGGCGATGGCAATGGCTCAGTTGTCGAGCCGCAGCCGGCGCCTGTGCAGATGTCGCTGCTGGCGGGTTCGCTGGCAAGCAAGCCCGACGCACTGGCTCAGGACCACTGTGGTCAGGTCAACGGCGTGGGCGCGCAGGCGCGGTTTTCGAGAATCACCGATCTCGCTCTTTCGCCGCTTGGCGACATTTATGTGTCGGAAGATGTTTATCCGCCTGTGTCACCGCAGCCGCCTTGCCCCACGCCCGAGCGCTCTCGCATTCGCCGGATTGCGGGGGAAGGTGTGGTGTCCACCTTCTCCACAGGGGGTGACCGCGACTGGGGCGAGCCCCGCAACTATCTGTATCCGCGCGCTATTGCAGCAGGTGGCAGTGGCGAGGTCTTTGTTGCGGATGGCCTGACCTGTGCAGAGTGCGCTGTCTTCAGTGGAGGCATGCCCCGCAATGGCATGGGCGTCTGGGTGCAGCAGGCATCGGGCGCAGTGCGGGCGCTGGCCGGTGGTGGGCCCAATTCAAGTGGCCCTAAGGATGGCGTTGGCGCTGCAGCGATTTTTTCCGGCCCCCATGCCATGCGACGTACGCCCGATGGCCGGCTGTTCGTGCTGGATTGGAACAGGCTGCGTCAGGTCACGGCCGATGGTGAGGTCACCACGTTGCCAGGCGAAGGTTTCAACGCGCTCGCCGTCGCCGGCAATGGGCAACTGCTGGTGGCCCGTGGTGGAGAAATCCTCAACTACACGACAGGCCAAACGCTGGCTAGGCTGGATGACAACGTGACTTCCATGGCCCTGGACAGCAGGAATGGCATCTACGTTGTGACCAGCAACCGCAGCACCCTGGTCCAAAAGCTTTCGGATAGCGGGCAGCTCAGCATCGTGGCAGGGCGTGTGGACAGCGCACCCCTGGCATACGAGCTGGGGCCGCTGCCTGGCAAGCTGCTGCACGTCAAAGCCATTGCTTTCGACCGCCAGGACCGCTTGTTGATCGCCGGCGCGTACGCCGTCGTTCGCACCAGTCCGCTGGTGCGCTGATTGCGACGGCGGCTGCCAGGCTCGGCAGCCAGCAAAAAGCGCAGGCGCCCCGGTCAGGGCACCTGCGCTTTTTTATGCGCAAGACCGGGTTCAGGCGGCGATGGCCGCTTCCTGATTGGCGGCAGCCGCTGCGCGCACGATGTCGCTGCGGGCCGATTCCAGGGCCTTGGCCTTGGACTCATCGCCCATGGCCACGCCTTCTGCGCGCACGATGCTCACATCGGTGATGCCCAGGAAGCCGAACACCGTCTTCAGATAGCTTTCCTGGTGCTCCAGGGCCTGGCCCATTTCGCTGGTGGAGTACACACCGCCGCGCGTGGAGGCCACGATGACCTTCTTGCCCTTGGCCAGGCCTTCGGGGCCGGCTGCGGTGTAGCGGAAGGTGCGGCCGCCCTGGGCGATGCGGTCGATCCAGGCCTTGAGCTGGCTGGAGATGGTGAAGTTGTAGAACGGAGCGCCGACCACGACCACATCGGCCGCCAGGAACTGGCTCACCAGGGCTTCGGAGATGGCGTTCTGTGCGCGCTCGGCTTCCGTCGTTGCGGCCTGGCCGGTGCGAAAGCCCATGGACACTGCGTTCAGGTGGTCGGGGGCGTTCACGGCCAGATCCAGGTATTCGACCTTGGCGCCGGGGTTGGCGGCGACCAGGGCAGCCACGGTCTGGGCGGTCAGCTGGCGGGACACCGAAGCGGCGCCGGTGATGGAAGAGTCGATGTGCAGCACTTGCATGGAAAAGCTCCTGAGATGTCGGTTGGGATCGCGGTTGGGATCGGCCACTCGGGAAAGCTTGTAGGGCCGACGATGGGATCAATTGTGAATTTGGACAGAGTCTTTGATAAGCCGCCGAAATTGCGATAGATTGTCCTGAATTTGCAGTCAATGAGCACAGGGGAGGGATGCGCGACATGATGGATCTCAACGACATGCTGTACTTCGCCGAGGTGGTGGAGCGCGGCGGCTTTGCCTCTGCCGGGCGGGCGCTGGGCATACCCAAGTCGCGGCTGTCGCGGCGCGTGGCCGAGCTGGAGGCCCGGCTGGGCGTGCGCCTGCTGCAGCGCACCACGCGCAAGCTTTCGCTGACCCAGGTGGGCGAGGCCTATCTGCGCCATTGCCAGGCCATGCGCGATGCGGCCCTGGCCGCCGCCGACACCGTGGCCGAGGTGCAGACCGAGCCGCGCGGCACCATCCGCGTGAGCTGCCCCGTGACCCTGGCCCAGACCGTGCTGGGCGAGCTCATGCCCCAGTTCCTGCAGCGCTGCCCGCTGGTGCATGTGGAGATGCAGGTGACCAACCGGCCCGTGAACCTGGTGGAGGAGGGCATCGACGTGGCACTGCGCGTGCGCCCCAGCCTGGAGGACAGCGGCTCCATGGTCGTCAAGCGGCTGGATGTGGCGCGCCAGATCCTCGTGGCCAGCCCGGAGCTGCTGGAGCGCCAGGGCACGCCGCGTGCACTGGCCGACCTGCAGCACCTGGACAGCATGTCCATGTCGGCGGTGGATGGCCAGTCCAGCCTGCTGCTGGTCGGCCCCGAAGGCCGCGAGCAACGCCTGCAGCTGCAGCCGCGCTACGTGGTGGATGACCTGCTGACGCTGAAATTCGCGGCGCTGGCCGGCAGCGGCATGTGCTGGCTGCCTGACTACATGTGCCACGAGGAACTGGCCGAGGGCCGGCTCGTCCATCTGCTGCCGGGCTGGGAGCCGCCCCAGGGCATCGTGCACGCGGTCTTTCCCTCGCGGCGCGGCCTGGCGCCGGCCGTGCGGCATTTCCTGGACTTCCTCGGCGAGACCGTGCCGGGGCGCAACAGCCACGCCACGCGCGAGCCGGCGGCACGCTAGGGTTGGGTTGCACCTCTCCACGCCATAAGAAAACAACAAAACGTTCGTTGGGATAGTTGGCGGTGTTCTCCACAATCGGGGCCCATGTCCAGCAATGGACAGTCCAGGAGAACCCATGAATCCCCACCGCATCATCATCGTGCCCGGCTGGCGCAACTCCGGTCCTGACCACTGGCAAAGCCTGTGGGCGCAGCAGCTGCCGCATGCCGAGCGCGTGGAGCAGGACGACTGGCTGGTGCCCCACCGCGACCCCTGGGTGGCCGCGCTGGAGCAACTGGTGCTGTCCCGGCCCGAGCCGGTGGTGCTGGCCGCCCACAGCCTGGGCTGCATCACGGCAGCGCACCTGGGCCCCGAGGCCAGTGCGCGCGTGCGCGGTGCGCTGCTGGTGGCGCCGGCCGATCCCGAGCGCCGTGCCCAGCTGGCCGACTTTGCGCCCGTGCCCTATGCGCCGCTGCCGTACCGCAGCGTGCTGGTGGCCAGCAGCAACGACCCCTACTGTCCGATCCGCCGGGCCGGCGCCTATGCGCGGGCCTGGGGAAGCGAGTTCGTGCGGCTGCAGAACGCGGGGCACATCAATGTCGAATCAGGCTTTGGCGACTGGCCCCTGGGCCTGGCGCTGCTGCAGTCGCTGATGCAGGGCGACAGCTGGCAGCCGGCCCAGCCCCGGCCTGCCGTGCGTTCGCCGCGCTCGCCGCGTCCGCCACGAGTGGCGGCTGCGCATGCCTCCGTCTCTGCGGGTACTGGCGCTGGCGCGCCATGGGCCGCCGGCCTGTGATGGGCCGGCGGGTGGCCGCAGGCAGGGCAGTTTCTTTATATGGTGACAGGCCATTAACAAACAAAAATATATTCTTTTGAGTTTTAAGTCAGCGTTCGCACAATGTGACTGTCTGTGAATACACCGCAGAGATGTCCACTAATAAAAGGCAGCGAACCATGCATTCTTTGAAGCTCAAGACTTTGTTGGCCACCCTGGCGCTGGCCGCCGCGGGAACGGTATCGGCGCAGAACCAGCTGCTCAACGTTTCCTACGACGTGGCGCGCGAGTTCTACAAGGACTACAACGCCGCCTTCGTCGCCCACTACAAGAAGACCAAGGGCGTGGACATCAAGGTGGACCAGTCGCACGGTGGCTCCAGCGCCCAGGCGCGCGCCGTCAACGACGGCCTGGCCGCCGATGTGGTGACCTTCAACACCACCACCGACGTGCAGTTCCTGGCCGACAGCGGCGTGGTCGCCAAGGACTGGGCCAAGAAATTCCCCAATGACGCCTCGCCCACCACCTCGACCATGCTGTTCCTGGTGCGCAACGGCAATCCCAAGAACATCAAGGACTGGAGCGACCTGATCCGTCCCGACGTGAAGGTCGTGGTGGTCAATCCCAAGACCGGCGGCAATGGCCGCTACGCCTACCTGGCGGCCTGGGGTTCGGTGCGCGAGAAGGGCGGCACCGACGCGCAGGCGGCCGAGTTCGTGCAGCAGCTCTACAAGAACGTGCCCGTGCTGGGCAAGGGCGGCCGCGACGCGACCAGCATCTTCCTGCAGCGCAACATCGGCGACGTGCTGATCACCTTCGAGTCCGAAGTGGTCTCCGTGGACCGCGAATTCGGCAAGGGCAAGGTCGATGCCGTCCATCCCTCGGTGTCCATCGTGGCCGAGAACCCCGTGGCCGTGGTCGAGCGCACCGTGGCCAAGAAGGGCACGGGCCAGCTGGCGCACGACTACCTGGCCTGGCTGTACTCCGACGAGGCCCAGGAAATCGCCGCACAGCACGCGCTGCGCCCCCGCTCCGAGGCCGTGCTCAAGAAGCATGCCGATGTGTTCAAGCCCATCAAGCAGTTCACCGTGGCCAAGTATTTCGGCTCGCTGTCCGAAGCCCAGAAGGTGCACTTCAACGACGGCGGACAGTTCGACAAGATCTACGTCCCCGGCAAGTAAGCACGCAAGCAGGCATGAAGGCGGCGCAGTCCGCCTGAGGCCCCCTCCCCACACTGGCTGATTTGGAATCCAACATGGTGTCTGCCGTTCCGACCAGCCCAAGGCCTGGCGCCGACGCTCCTGTGCCCGCACCGTCCGGTGCGGCGCGCAAAGGGCGCGGCGCCAAGCGCGTTTTGCCCGGCTTCGGGCTGACCTTGGGCTATACGCTGTTTTATCTGAGCCTGATCGTGCTGATCCCGTTGTCGGCACTGCTGTTCAAGACCTTCTCGCTCACCTGGCCCCAGTTCTGGGAGGCCGTGGCCTCGCCGCGCGTGCTGGCCTCGTACCGGCTGACGTTTGGCGCCTCGTTTGCGGCGGCCTGCGTGAACCTGGTGTTCGGCCTGCTGATCGCCTGGGTGCTGGTGCGCTACAAGTTCCCGGGCAAGAAGATCGTCGATGCCCTGGTGGACCTGCCCTTTGCCCTGCCCACGGCCGTGGCCGGCATTTCGCTGACCGCCTTGCTGGCCGGCAACGGCTGGGTGGGCCAGTACCTGGAGCCCTACGGCATCCAGCTGGCCTTCAACCCGAACGGCGTGGTCATTGCGCTGATCTTCATCGGCCTGCCCTTTGTCGTGCGCACGGTGCAGCCGGTGCTGGAAGACTCCGAGAAGGAGCTGGAAGAGGCGGCCACCAGCCTGGGCGCCTCGCGCTGGCAGATCTTCTACAAGGTGATCCTGCCGGCCATCACGCCCGCGCTGCTCACGGGCTTTGCCATGGCCTTTGCACGCGCCATCGGCGAGTACGGATCGGTCATTTTCATCGCGGGCAACATGCCCATGATTTCTGAAATCACACCGCTGATCATCATTGGCAAGCTGGAGCAATACGACTACGCAGGCGCCACGGCCGTGGCCGTGGTGATGCTGCTGTTCTCCTTCGTGATGCTGCTGGTCATCAACGCGCTGCAGGCATGGCAGCGCAAGCATTCGGGAGGGGCTTGAGATGGCGTTGTCTCCACAGGAAGCTCTGCTTCTCAAGATCATTGGCGCGGTGCTGGTCGCCGTGCTGGTGCTGTACAGGCTCACGGCGCCCCCGAAGGGCCGGCGCGAAAAGCTCACCACCACCGAGCCTCGCGCCGTGCGCTGGATTCTCACGGGCATTGCGCTGATCTTCATCGGCCTGTTCCTCGTGCTGCCACTGGCGGCCGTGTTCACCGAGGCGCTGCGCAAGGGCTGGGACGCCTATGTCGCCGGCCTGCAGGAGCCCGATGCCTGGTCGGCCATCAAGCTGACCCTGATCACGGCGCTGATCGCCGTGCCGGTGAACCTGGTGTTCGGCGTGGCGGCGGCCTGGTGCATTGCCAAGTTCGAGTTCCGGGGCAAGGCCTTTCTGATCACGCTGATCGACCTGCCGTTCTCGATCTCGCCCGTGGTGGCGGGCCTGATGTACGTGCTGGTGTTCGGCGCCAACGGCTGGTTCGGCCCCTGGCTGGCCGAGCATGACATCAAGATCATCTTCGCCGTGCCCGGCATCGTGCTGGCCACCATCTTCGTGACCTTCCCCTTCATCGCCCGCGAGCTGATCCCGCTGATGCAGGCGCAGGGCAGCGACGAGGAGCAGGCCGCCATCGTGCTGGGTGCCACGGGCTGGCAGACCTTCTGGAAGGTCACCGTGCCCAACATCAAGTGGGGCCTGCTGTACGGCGTGATCCTGTGCAATGCGCGTGCCATGGGCGAGTTCGGAGCGGTGTCGGTGGTCTCGGGCCACATCCGCGGCCAGACCAACACCATTCCGCTGCATGTGGAGATCCTCTACAACGAGTACCAGTCCGTTGCCGCCTTCGCTGCCGCCTCGCTGCTGGCCCTGCTGGCGCTGGTGACCCTGGTCATCAAGTCGGTGGCCGAGTGGCGTGCCGAGCAGCAGGCCAAGGCCGCTGCCGACCTGCCTCCCGAGCGCCCCACGGCGGCATCCCAGGCATCCCAGGTGCCGCAGGTGTCCTGAACCCCGGCCCCGACCAGACAAAAGCAAGAGCAAGACCATGAGCATTGAAATACGCAACGTCAGCAAGCAGTTCGGCGATTTCCAGGCCCTGCGCGATGTGAGCCTGGACATCCAGTCCGGCGAACTCATCGCACTGCTCGGCCCCTCAGGCTGCGGCAAGACCACGCTGCTGCGCATCATCGCGGGCCTGGAGACGCCCGACGTGGGCAGCATCCACTTCAGCGGCGAAGACACCACCGATGTCCATGTGCGCGAGCGCAACGTGGGCTTCGTGTTCCAGCACTACGCGCTGTTCCGCCACATGACCGTGTTCGAGAACGTGGCCTTCGGCCTGCGCGTGAAGCCGCGCAGCCAGCGCCCCAGCGAGGCCCAGATCCGCGAGAAGGTGATGAGCCTGCTCAAGCTGGTGCAGCTGGACTGGATTGCCGAACGCTTCCCGTCCCAACTGTCGGGCGGCCAGCGCCAGCGCATTGCCCTGGCCCGCGCCCTGGCGGTGGAGCCCAAGGTGCTGCTGCTCGACGAGCCCTTCGGCGCGCTGGATGCCAAGGTGCGCAAGGAGCTGCGCCGCTGGCTGCGCCGCCTGCATGACGAGCTGCACGTGACTTCCATCTTCGTGACCCACGACCAGGAGGAGGCACTGGAAGTGGCCGACCGCGTGGTCGTCATCAACCAGGGCCGCATCGAGCAGGAGGGCACGCCCCAGCAGGTCTGGGACAACCCGGCCACGCCCTTCGTCTACGGCTTCCTGGGCGATGTCAACCTGTTCAAGGGCCGCGCCAGCGATGGCCGTGTCTACCTGGACGACGGCACCCAGCTGGACAGCCACGACGCCAAGGGCGCCAGCGACAGCAAGGCCTTCGCCTATGTGCGCCCGCACGATCTGGAGGTGGAGCGCTACTCGCCCGGCCAGAACCTGGACGTCCAGGGACGGCCCACGGGCATCGTCGTGCAGCTGGCCCGCGCCATCGTCGTGGGGCCCATTGCGCGCCTGGAACTTATTCCATCGGAGAGCACCGAAAGCACGGACAATGCCGAAGAGGGTGGCCTGATCGAGGCGCAGATTCCTGCGCAGCAGTTCAGGGACATGGCGCTGCGCGAGGGGGAAACCCTGGTGGTGACACCGCGCCGCGCCAAGGTGTTCTTGGACGAGGCGGCTGGCATCTGACGGCGCGGCAACGGCTTCCTGCACCCGCTGAACAGGGCTGCAGCGCCGGGCCGGCGCCGCAGCCCTGATTTCATTCAACCGGGTGACGAAAGACAAGAATGCTTCAATGGTTTGACAACGCTCCGCGCCGCATCCTGGCGCTCATCAGCCTGGCCTGCGTGGCCATGCTGGCCTTCGGCATGTATCTGCAGCATGTGGTCGGGCTGGAGCCCTGCCCGATGTGCATCGTGCAGCGCTATGCATTGATCGGCGTGGCCCTCTTCACGGGCCTGGGCAGTGTGCGCGGCGGCCGTGGCTGGCTGATCAGCTGGGGCGTGCTGGCGCTGGTGGCTGCAGGCTTTGGCGCCTTCGTCGCCGCGCGCCAGAGCTGGCTGCAGTGGTATCCGCCCGAGTTCGCCACCTGCGGGCGCGACTTCTACGGAATGATCGAGAACTACTCCATCAGCCGTGCCGTGCCCATGATCTTCCGTGGCTCGGGCGACTGCGCCGCCGTGGACTGGAGCTTCCTGGGCGGCTCCATCGCCAACTGGTCCTTCATCTGCTTCGCCATCATGAGCGTGGCCGTCTTGGTGCTGCTGGTGCGCGGCGCTGCCCGCAGGCGCTGAGCCCTAGGCTGAGGCTTGCGCCAGTCGCCGCTGCAGCGACTGCGCCAGGGTGCTCAGAATCAGCCAGCAGGACGTGGCGCCCGCGTCCAGCACGCCAATGGAGCGCGGCCCCAGCCGGGCCGAGCGCCCGATGCGGGCCTGCAAGTGGCGCGTGGATTCCTTGCCCGCTTCGGCCGCGGCCTCCATGGCCTGCAGCGCCTCGCGGAAACCGGCGTCGGCCTGCAGCGATTGCCGGTAGGCCTGCAGGGCCGGGGCCAGCGTGTCGATGAGGGTCTTGTCGCCCACCTGGGCCTTGCCCATCTCCTGCACATCGGCGACGGCCCGCGCCAGCGCCTGGCCGAACAGGGCTGCATCCATCTCCTGCTCCGGCCCAAGAACATCGGCGAAGCCTTGGAAGAAGCTGCCGTACAGCGGGCCCATGGAGCCGCCGATATCGTCCATCAAGGCCTGGGACAGCTGCTGCAGCGCCGCAGGCAGCTGCGCTGCCTGGCTGGCCTCCATGGCATCAAGCCGTGCGCCGCAGCCGGAAAAGCCCTTGGCCATGTTGATGCCGTGATCGCCATCGCCGATCAGGCCGTCGATCTCGCTCAGGAACTCCCGGTGGCTGACGATGGCCGTGATCAGTTCACGCACGATGCTGCCCGCGCCATCGAGCGCGATGGCCGGCCCTTGGCTGGTGCGCCTTGCGGCTTGGGGGCGGGCGGTTTGTGCCTGTTCCTGGGCCTGTGCCTGCGTTCGTGCCGGAGCAGAGGGCGGCGTTGGAATGGCCTCCTGCGGCTGGAGCGGTAGCCCGCCGGTCAGGGTCAGCGCGACCGACTGGCAGGGTGCCTTGAGGCATGCCAGCAGCTCGTCGTCCAGCTGCATCAGCGTGAGCGTAATGCCCATCATCTCCAGCGACGTGAAGAGATTGCCCACCAGCCGGAAGGCTACCTGAATGCCGCGTTCTTGCAGGCGCCGGGCGACTTCGCCATAGAGGATGTACTGCTCCATCAGCGGCGTGGCGCCCAGGCCGGACAGCAGCACGGCCACGCGGTCGCCCGGGGCGAAGGGCAGGTCGGGCAGCAGGGTGTCCAGCATGCGCTCGGCCATATCGGCCGCCGTGGCCGTGCGGTGCACGGACATGCCGGGCTCGCCATGGTGGCCTATGCCGACCTCCATGCTGCCGCGCTCGATATGGAAATTGGCCTTGCCCACGGCGGGAATGGTGCATGCCGACAGGCCGATGCCGATGCTGCGCGTGCGGGCCATGGCGTGCCGGGCGAGGGCGATGACTTCGTCGAGGCTGGCGCCCATGGCCGCCCGGGCGCCCGCCACCTTCCACATCAGGATCTCGCCGGCCACGCCGCGGCGGCTGGCCTCGTCGCCCCGCGCGGCTGAAGGCACGTCGTCGTTGGCCACCACGGTCCTGACCGCCATGCCTTCGGCCGCGGCCATCTGCACGGCCATGGCAACGTTCATGTTGTCGCCCGCGTAGTTGCCATACAGGCAGGCCACGCCGGCGCCGCCATCGGCCGCGCGCATGGCGTCGTAGAAGCTTCTGGCCGTGGGGGACGAGAAGACCTCGCCCACGGCGGCAGCGTCGCACAGGCCTGCGCCCACATAGCCCAGAAAGGCCGGCTCGTGCCCCGACCCGCCGCCTGTCACGATGCCCACCTTGCCCCTGCGTGGCGCGCCATGCAGGCGCACGACGCGGGGGTTGCCTGCGTCGATGCGCAGGGTGTCGCCATGGGCGGCGATCCATCCCTGGAGCATGTCCTCCACCACCCGGTCGGGGTCGTTGATCACGCGGTTGGTCGTCATGCCTTTGTCTCCTCCAAGTGCAGTCGCGGCGGGTGTGCCGAAGGCTGTTCATATGATCATTGAATGGTCATTTTTATTTGTTGAAATTGGCATGTCAATGCCTTTTGGCTATTCAATAGCCAAGGGAAAACGATAGGATTTGATGGATTTTGTAGAAAATTCAACAGGTTACGTCTTCATATTGCTGATGCACATAGCTTTCGTTGTTTGACAATTGCTTTTCGATTGAGAAGACTCTCGAAAAACATTGATCAAATGATCATGTGATGGTCTTTTGTAATGAAGGGGATGCCATGAAGCTGGCCATCGGCTGCGACGAAGCCGCCTGCGACCTCAAGAACGCCGTGAAGCAGCATCTGCTGGCCCAGGGCCACGAAGTGGCCGACTTCGGCACGCACGACGGCGAGCCGGTGCTCTACCCCGACATCGGCATCGCGGTGGCGCAGGCCATCGTCCAGGGCCGCCATGAGCGCGGCGTTCTCCTGTGCGGCACGGGCATAGGCATGGCCATTGCCGCCAACAAGGTGGCGGGCATCCGCGCCGCGCAGGCCCATGACACCTATTCGGCCGAGCGCGCCAGCCGCAGCAACGACGCGCAGATCATCACGCTGGGCTCGCGCGTGATCGGGGTGGAACTGGCCAAGGCCATCGTGGACCGCTTCCTCGCATCGCGCTTCGATGGCGGCAGCTCGGCCCTGAAGGTGGATGCCATCACCGGCTTCGAACGCTCGCAGGCCGCCGCGGCCGGGCGCGGGCAGGGCGCGTGACCATGGACACCGGCACCAGCACCGGCACCGCACTGCTGCAGGCTCGCGGGGTGGCCAAGAGCTTCGGCGGCGTGCCTGCGCTGCGCAACGGCTGCCTTGAGCTGCAGGCCGGCAGCGTGCACGCGCTGTGCGGCGGCAATGGCGCAGGCAAATCCACCTTCCTGAACATCGTGATGGGCCTGTTGCGGCGCGATGCCGGCGAGATACTGCTCAAGGGCCGGCCGGTGGATTTCGCCACGCCGCACGAGGCGCTGGCGCACCGCCTGTCCATCATCACGCAGGAGCTGTCGCCCATCCCGGGCATGAGCGTGGCCGAGAACATCTTCCTGGGCCGCGAGCCCCGGCGCGCCGGCGTGGTGGTCCGCCATGCCGCGCTGCTGGAGCAGGCGGATGCGCTGCTCAGGCAGCTGGGCTTCGATATCGATCCGCGTGCGCAGATGGGCCGCCTGAGCCTGGCGCAGACCCAGCTGGTGGAGATTGCCAAGGCCCTGAGCCGGCAAAGCGAGCTGATCATCATGGACGAGCCCACCTCGGCCATCGGCGAAAGCGAGACCGCCATCCTCTTCGACGCGATACGCCGCGTGACCGCGCAGGGCGCCGGCATCCTCTACGTGTCGCACCGCCTGACGGAGATCTTCACCATTGCCGACAGCTACACGGTGTTCCGCGATGGCGGCTTCGTGCAGACCGGCGCGCTGGCCGATATCGACCGGCGGCAGCTGGTGAAGCTCATCGTGGGCCGGGAGGTCCGCGCTGCCGCCAGCGAGCGCAGGGCTGCGGCGCCGGGCGAGCCGCTGCTGTCGGTGCAGGGGCTCACGCGCCGGGGCGAGTTCGAGGACATCAGCCTGGACGTTGCCCGCGGCGAGGTGCTGGGCATCTACGGACTGATGGGATCGGGCCGCAGCGAATTCCTCAACTGCCTGTACGGCCTCACGCGCGCCGACCAGGGGCAGGCGAGCCTGGGCGGACGGCCCCTGCCGCGCGGTAATCCGACGGCGTCGATCAAGGCGGGCCTGGCCCTGGTGACCGAGGACCGCAAGGCCACGGGGCTGGTGATGAGCTCCTCGGTGCGCTTCAACGCCAGCTTGCCCGCACTGCCGGGCCTGCAGCGCGCCGGGGTGGTGGATGGCGCGGCAGAGCGCGTGCTGGTGGGCGGCCTGCTGCAGCGCCTGCGCGTGAAGCTGGCCAGCCCGGCCATGCCGGTCTCGGGCCTGAGCGGCGGCAACCAGCAGAAGGTGGTGCTGGCCCGCTGCATGGCCACCAACCCCGTCTGCCTGCTGTGCGACGAGCCCACGCGCGGCATCGACGAAGGCGCCAAGCGCGAGGTGTACGCCTTCCTGGCCTCGCTGGCCGCGCAGGGCCATGCCGTGGTGGTGTTGTCCTCCGAGGCGCCGGAGCTGCTGGAGCTGAGCGACCGCATCGCCATCTTCCGCAAAGGCCGGCTTGACCGCGTGGTGGCCGGCCACGGCATCACGCAGGAGGCGCTGATGCACCTCGCGTCCTGAGCCCGGGCGATGCCCGTGCTGCGTTTTTCCCCTTGCCTTTCACAACACACAGGAGACATGACCATGCCGTTTTTCCGCTTCACCACCGTGCTTGCAGCCGCGCTTGCCGGTGGGCTGTTCCTGGCCGCAGCGCAGGTCCGGGCCCAGGCTCCGGCCCCGCTGTCGGCACCAGCACCAGTGCCAGCACCGGCCAAGCCCTACCGCATAGGCGCGGCCGTCTATGGGCTCAAGGGCGAGTTCATGCAGATGTGGACCAAGGAGCTGAAGGCGCATCCGGCCGTGAAGGACGGCACGGTGCAGATCACCGTGTTCGACGGCAACTACGACGCGCTGACGCAGAGCAACCAGTTCGACACCATGATCACGCAGAAGTACGACGGCATCCTCTTCGTGCCCATTGACCTGAAGGCGGGCGCGGCGCCCGTGCAGAAGGCGGTGAAGGCCGGCATTCCCGTGGTGGGCTCCAACACGCGCGTGCAGGGCGATGTGCTGACTTCCTACGTGGGCAATGACGATGTGGTGGCCGGCCGCATGCAGGCCGAGGCGCTGATGAAGGCCATCGGCGGCAAGGGCAATATCGTCGTCATCGAGGGGCCCATAGGCCAGTCGGCACAGATTGAGCGGGCGCGCGGCAATGACGAGGTGCTGGCCCGCCACAAGGACGTGAAGGTGCTGGCGCGCAAGACCGCCAACTGGTCGCGCGCCGAGTCCATGGGGCTGATGGAGAACTGGCTGACCGCATTCCCGGGCCAGATCCAGGGCGTGATCGCCCAGAACGACGACGAGGCCCTGGGCGCGGTGCAGGCCATCAAGACCAAGGGCATCGATATCAAGACCATCCCGGTGGTGGGTGTGGACGGTGTGGCCGCCGCCATCACGGCCGTCAAGCGCGGCGAGATGACCACCAATTTCCAGGATGCCCAGGCCCAGGCGCAGGGCGCGCTGGATGTGCTGCTGCGCCAGCTTGTCGGCCCGTCCTACCGGCCGCGCTCGGTGGTATGGAGCGAGTATGCCCAGGCCATGCCCTGGGGCGATGGCACGGCCAAATCCTACGAGGTGCCCTGGACCGCCATCGTGCCCGCCAATGCCGACGCCTTCTTGCAGAAGGTGCGCAAATGAGCGCCGCCGGCCTGGAGCGGGACTTCGACGGCCGCACGGCCCTGGTCACCGGCGGCGCGGGCGGCATCGGCCTGGCGATTGCCCGGCAGCTCGCCGAAGGCGGTGCGCGTGTCGTCCTGGTGGACCTGGAGCGGCAGGCGCTGGACGTGGCCGCTGCCAGCCTGGCGGAGCCCCGGCGCCATCTGGCGCTGGCGGTGGATGTGGCCAGGCCGGCGGGCGTGGAGCAGGCGGTGGCCACGGTGCTGGAGGCCACGGGCCGCATCGACATCCTGGTCAACAGCGCCGGCGTGGCGCTGCTGGAGCCGGCCGGCGAAATCAGCGAGGCGGCCTGGGAGCGCACGCTGGCCGTCAACCTCACGGCGCCGCTGCTGCTGGCCCAGGCAGTGGCCCCGGCCATGCGCCGCCAGCGCCACGGACGCATCATCAACCTGGCCTCGCAGGCCAGCGTGGTCGCGCTCAGGCGCCATGCCGCCTATTGCGCCAGCAAGGCGGGCCTGGTGGGACTGACGCGCGTGCTGGCGCTGGAGTGGGCGTCCGACGGCATCACCGTCAACGCCATCTCGCCGACGGTGGTGGATACGCCGCTGGGCCGCCAGGCCTGGGCCGGTGAAGCGGGGGAGGCGATGCGCGCGCTCATTCCCACGGGCCGCTTCGCGCAGCCCGAGGAGGTGGCGCGGCTGGCCGTGTTCCTGGCCGGTACGCACGCCGGCATGCTGACGGGCGAGAACATCGTCATCGACGGGGGCTACTCCATCCAGTGAGCGGCCAGCCGGCCCCACGCCTTTCTTCCATCAACGCGGGAGTCCTCCATGACGAATCTTCAAGCCGCATCTTCGCCGCCGCTCTTGGGGCGGCGCGCGCTGGACCTGCGTAGCCTGCGCGAGCGCTACGGCGTGGTCATCGCGCTGGTTGCACTGTGCGCGGCGCTGGCGCTGGCCAACCCCCATTTCATGACCTGGGGCAACTGGGCCGACATCCTGCGCCAGACCTCCATCAACGGCATTCTGGCCATCGGCATGACGTGCGTGGTGCTGACGGCGGGCATCGACCTGTCGGTGGGCGCCATCCTGGCGCTGGCCGGCATGGTCGGCGCCTGGCTGGCGGCCGATGGCCAGGGGCTGGCGGTGAGCGTGGGCGCCGGGCTGGGCGTGGGCATGCTGCTGGGCGGCGTCAACGGCCTGCTGGTGGCCTGGTTCGCGGTGCCGCCCTTCGTGGCCACGCTGGGCATGCTCAGTGCGGCGCGCGGCCTGACCTACATCTACAACGACGGCATGCCGGTGTCCGAGCTGCCCGACGGCTTTCTTGCCATCGGCGCCGGCCAGCTGGGACCCGTGCCCATGCCCATCGTGATCTTTGCCGTTGCCGTCGCGGTGTTCGCCTTCGTGCTGCGCTACACCGTGTATGGCCGCTACATCTACGCCGTGGGCGGCAACCTGCGCAGCGCCAAGACCAGCGGCATCAACACCCGCGCCATCGTGCTGCTGGTCTATGTGGTCAGCGGCCTGCTCGCGGGGCTGGCCGGCATTTTGCTGGCGTCGCGCACCACGGCGGCGCTGCCGCAGGCCGGCGTGTCCTACGAGCTGGACGCCATTGCGGCCGTGGTGATCGGCGGCACCAGCCTGTCGGGCGGCACGGGCAGCCTGGGCGGCACGGTCGTCGGCGCCCTGCTCATCGGCGTGATCAACAACGGGCTGAACCTGCTGGGAGTTTCCTCGTACTACCAGCAGCTGATCAAGGGCGTGATCATCGTCGGCGCCGTGCTGCTCGACAGTTCGCGCCGCAGGGCATGAAGCGCTGCGCCCACGTCCTGTCCACCATCTGCAACCCGGGAGAGTTCCATGCAAAACACCCTGCCTGACGCCGCCGATACGAACATGCTGGCCGTGGTCTGCCACGGCCCCAGGGACTACCGGCTCGAACGCGTCGCGCGTCCGCAGGCCGGGCCGCGCGAGCTGGTCATCCGCGTGGCTTCCTGCGGCATTTGCGCGGGCGACTGCAAATGCTGGGCTGGCGCGCCGCGCTTCTGGGGAGATCCGGAAAAAGGCCGCCCCGCCTATGTGCGCCCGCCGGTGATCGCGGGCCACGAGTTCTGGGGCCATGTGGTGGAGGTGGGCGAGGGTGCCCAGGAGCACCACGGCGTGCAGCTGGGTGACCGGGTGATCGCCGAGCAGATCGTGCCATGCCATGCCTGCCGCTATTGCAGGACCGGCTTTCGCTGGATGTGCGAGGTGCACGATGTCTACGGCTTCCAGGGCCAGGTGGCCGATGGCGGCATGGCGGAGTACATGCGCCTGTCTGCCCGCGCCGTGGTGCACCGGATTCCCGAGAGTGTGGACTTCGAGGATGCGGCCATCACCGAGCCGCTGTCCTGCGCCATCCATGCCGTCAACCGCGGCGACATCCAGCTCGATGATGTGGTGGTCATCGCCGGCGCGGGCACGCTGGGCCTGCTCATGGCCCAGGTGGCGCGCCTGAAGACGCCGCGCAGGCTGGTGGTCATGGACCTGTCAGACCAGCGCCTGGCGCTGGCGCGCCGCTGCGGCGCCGACGTGACCATCAACCCCGCGCGCGAGGATGCCCGCGCCATCGTGCACGCACTGACCGACGGCTATGGCTGCGATGTGTACATAGAGACCACGGGCGCGCCCTCGGGCGTGACGCAGGGGCTGGACCTGGTGCGCAAGCTCGGCCGCTTCGTGGAGTTCAGCGTCTTCGGGCGCGAGACCACGGTGGACTGGTCCATCATCGGCGAGGAAAAGGAGCTGGACCTGCGCGGCGCCCACCTGAGCGCCCATTGCTACCCCATTGCCATCGACCTGCTGGCGCGCGGGCTGGTCACCTCCGAGGGCATCGTTACCCACCGCTATGCGCTGTCGGACTGGGAGAGCGCCATCCGGGTGGCCGATTCCATGGACTCGGTCAAGGTCCTGCTGCTGCCCCACGCTGGCGAGGCCCGGTGAGCGGCGCTACACTGCGCGCCTTTCCCGGCACCCTTGGAGGCACCCTTGACTGAAAGCGACCTGACGCGACTGGCGACCCTGTACTACGTCGATGGATGCACGCAGGACCAACTGTCCAAGGAGTTCGGCATCTCGCGCGCCACCGTCGGGCGGCTGTTGCGCCGCGCGCAGGAAGAGGGCATTGTCGAGATCCGCGTGCGGCCGCATTCGCTGGTGTCCGCCGACCTGGAGCGGCAGCTGACCGAGCGCTTTCATATCAAGCGCGCCCTGATCGCGGTGGACCACAAGGATGCCGACCGGCAGCGCGAACTGCTGGCAGGCCTGGTGGCCAGCGAGCTGGAGCGCATCCTGGTCGATGGCTCCATCGTGGCCGTGGGCATGGGGCGCAACGTGTCCTCGGTCTCCGAGCACGCCCTGTCCGCCACACGGCGGGAATGCCACTTCGTCAGCGCCATCGGCGGCTCCTACCGTGGCGGGGAGGCGATGAACGCCGACCACATCGCGCGCCGCCTGGCCGCGCGCTTTGGCGGCAAGTCCGAATCGCTCTATGCGCCGGCCCTGGTGGGCGATCCGCAACTGCGCAAGGCGCTGCTGGACAACGACACCGTCAGGCACACCCTGGACAAGGCGCGCCGCGCCGACATCGCCCTCATCGGCGTGGGCGATGTCAGCGTGGACAGCAACATGGCCCGCATGGGCTGGTTTTCCGCGCAGGAGATCTCGGACGCCCGCCGCGCGGGCACGGTGGGCGACATGATGGGCTATGACTTCATCGACATCCACGGCCAGCCGGCCGCCACCCCCATGCAGGACCGCGTCATCGGCCTGAGCCGCGAGGACCTGCTGCGCATACCCAACGTCATCGCCGTGGCGGCCGAATCCAGCAAGGTCACGGCCATCCTGGGCGCGCTGCGCACCGGCGCCATCGACACGCTGGCCACCACCACGGCCAACGCGGCGGCCGTGCTGCAGCTGGACGATGTCATGGGGACGACGCGCTGACGCAGTGGGGGAGGGGCGGCTCTTGGGCGGCGCGCCTAGTTCGACGCGCGGCGGTAGAAGGCCAGCGAGCCTGCCAGCGCCAGCAGCATGCCGCCGCACAGGCGGTCCAGCCACATCACGGCCCGCCCGCGCAGCAGCCGCGCGGCGCGTGATCCTGCGAAGGCATAGGCCAGCATCACCAGGAAATCGATGAGCGCGAACACCAGCGCAATGGCGATGTACTGCGGCGCCTGGGCGGCCGCCGGGTCGATGAACTGCGGCAGCAGGGCCGAGCAGAACAGGTAGCCCTTGGGATTGGTCACGGCGACCAGGAACGATTTGAACAGCACGGTGCGGGCGCTGTAGCCGTCGGCGCCGGCCTCTGCCTTGCCGTCACCCTGGGGTGCCGACAGCGATCCGCCCTGGCTGCGCAGCATGCGCAGGCCCAGCCAGGCCAGGTAGGCCGCTCCCGCCCACTTGACCACCGAGAACCAGAACTCCGAGGCCGCCAGCAGCGCGCCCAGGCCCAGCGCGACCGCGCCGACCAGCACGAAGTCCGACAGCACGGCGCCCAGCATGCCCGGCAGGGCGCGGCGCACGCCGTGGCGCGAGCCATTGGCCAGGGCCAGCAGCACGGTGGGACCGGGGGTGATGATCGCGATCAGCGCGACCAGGGAGAAGACGAGCAGGGTGGCGAGGGTCATGTCGGCGAAGGCTCATGCGGTTGGCAACAGCCTGCCACTGTGCCAGCTTTGCCTGCCTTGCGCAGCCCCTGCCGACCCGGGGCAAGGCGCACGGGGCGGGCAGGCGTCAGTCGCTGCCCACGCCGCCGGCGGCAAAGACCGGGCCGCGCGTGCCGGGCACCCAGCCCGGGTAGGTTTCCATCACCTCGGCGAACAGGGCCGAATCGATCCAGCGCTGCAGCCAGGCCTGCAGGTGCGGCCAGGGCTGCTCGTTCCATTGCGACTCGTCGATGCGCGCGTACTGGCGCACGAAGGGGCGCAGGGCCATGTCGGCCAGGCTGGGGTTCTGGCCGAACAGGTAGCCGGTGGCCTCCAGCTGGTCGTCCAGCTCGGCCAGCCAGGTCAGGGCATCGGCCTGGGCGTGGTTGACCTCTTCGGCCGTGTAGCGCTCGGGGTACTTGCAGCGGTCCAGGGCGTGCTTGAAAAAGCCGTCGTTGCGCTCGATCAGCGCCAGCATGTCCGGCAGCGAGCCGCTGGTCGGTGCCAGCCAGCCGTCCGGGTCATTGGCGCGCAGCGCGTGCAGCATGACATCCAGGCTCTGCTCGATCACGCGGCCGTCCTCCAGCACCAGCACGGGCACCGTGCCCTTGGGCGAGGCATCGAGCAGCGCCTGCGGCTTGTTGCGCAGGTTGATTTCGCGCAGCTCGCAGGCCAGGCCGGCATGGGCCAGCGCCAGGCGGGCGCGGATGGCGTAGGGGCAGCGGCGAAACGAGTAGAGAACCGGCAGGGTCTGGGTCATGGAGCGGGAACGGGGCTAGGGGCCAAAAGCGGCAGATGATAGCGCCGGGGCCAAAGTCAGGCGGCCTGCGGGTCTTGCCGCGGGCGTCCGTGGCTATTGCAGCTGCGCCAGCAGCCATTGCCTGAAGGTCTTGAGCGCCGCGCTGGGTGCGCGCGAGCGCAGATGGGTCAGCCAGTAGGCGCCCGTGTCCACCTCCTGCTCGAAGGGGCGCACCAGCCGGCCCTGCTGCAGCAGGTGCTGGAACATGCGCGCCGGCAGCAGGGCCACGCCCGCGCCCTGGGCCGCCGCCTCGGCCAGCGTCAGCGAGGAGTCGAACATGGCCCCGCGCGCCAGCGGCGCGCTCTGGTCCAGCGTGGCAAACCAGCTCTCCCATTCCTGCAGGCGGTACGAGCGCAGCAGCGTCTGCCCGGCCAGGTCGGCCGGCTGGCGCAGGCGCTGGGCCAGGGCCGGGGTGCACATGGGCGTCAGCGGCGCGCGCAGCAGCAGCTCGGCGCGCGTGCCCTGCCAGGCGCCGTCACCGAAGCGCACGGCCGCATCCAGCCCTTCACCGGCCAGGTCCACGCGGTTGTTGTGCGTGAGCAGTCGCAGGTCGATGTAGGGGTGCTGCTGCTGGAACTGCCCCA
Organism: Delftia sp. BGA-UO-ETr-SB1; assembly: GCF_059567865.1. Classification (NCBI taxonomy): domain Bacteria; kingdom Pseudomonadati; phylum Pseudomonadota; class Betaproteobacteria; order Burkholderiales; family Comamonadaceae; genus Delftia; species Delftia sp. BGA-UO-ETr-SB1. The sequence goes on from NZ_JCAQOW010000006.1 coordinate 2,332,342, forward strand.
GCCTGGGAATCAGCCAGCCGATGGCGAAGGTGCCGACCACGCCCACGGTGAGGACCTCGCGCGGGCGCGGCTCGGCCACCTGCTGCAGCGAATGCTCTATGCGCGCAAAGCTCTCGGCCACGGCAGGCCACAGCGCATGGCCCTCATCGGTCAGCGCCAGGCCGCGCGGCAGGCGCCGGAACAGCGGCTTGCCCAGGCGCTCCTCCAGGTTGCGGATGTGCTGGCTGACGGCGGCCTGGGTCACGCACAGCTCGTCGGCCGCCCGCGTCAGGTTGAGATGGCGCGCGGCCGCATCGAACATGCGCAGGGCATTGAGGGGCAGTTGCATGGTGAGCCAATAGTTTTTCTAAGGGATGCTGCCAATTATTCACGCTGGTCGCAGCTTGGGCGCGGCGCTATCGTTGCGGTTGTCGATCTGCAACTGAAAAGGAAAAACAATGCAAAGACGCGATTTTCTGATGACGGGCGGCGCGGCCGCCTGGATGGCGGCCGGGCTGGCCGGCTGCGCCCTGCCATCAAAAAAACAGGGGGCTGCCGACCAGGCCTTCAGGACCGAGCTGGCGCGCATCGAGAAAAGTGTGGGCGGCCGGCTCGGCGTGGCCGTGCTGGAGGCGGAGTCGGGCGCCAGCGTGGACCACCGCGGCGACGAGCGCTTTGTCATGTGCAGCACCTTCAAGCTGCTGCTGGCCGCCCAGGTGCTGGACCGCGTGCAGCAGGGCGATGAGCGCCTGTCGCGCCGCGTGCACTACGCCAGCTCCCGGCTGGTTCCCTACTCGCCGGCCAGCGGCCCGCGTGCCGGTGATGGCGGCGGCATGACCATTTCCGAGCTGTGCGAGGCCGCCGTGGTGCTCAGCGACAACACGGCCGCGAACCTGCTGCTGGACGCCAGCGGCGGCCCGCAGGCGCTGACGCAGTGGCTGCGCGCCAGCGGCGACGAGACCACGCGCCTGGACCGCATGGAGCCCGAGCTCAACGAAGGCCTGCCCGGCGACGAGCGCGACACCACCACGCCGCTGGCCATGGTGCAAAGCATGCAGCGCCTGCTGCTGGGATCGGTGCTGGACGGCCATGGCCGCGCCCTGCTGCAACAGTGGCTGGTGGCCAGCCGCACGGGCGACAAGCGCCTGCGCGCAGGCATGCCGGCCGGCTGGCGTGTGGGTGGGAAGACGGGCACCGGCGATCGCGGCACGGCCAACGATGCCGTCATCGCCTGGCGCACGCCGCAAAGCGCACCGCTGCTGGTGACGGGCTACCTCACTGAATGCCCGGCCGACGCGCCACAGCGCGATGCGGCGCTGGCAGCGGCCGGCAAGGCGGCCGCACGCTGGCAGGCAGCAGTGCAAGGCTGAGTTGCGCCACCATGTCGCTTGATTTGGGCGATTTCAGAAAATTGGCGCGGCCTGAAGACGAGAGACACCGAGGAAGGGCCTGGGCCGGCCGCGCCGCCCCCGCACCGAGGGTGTCGCCGGCCGCCCGTATGCCCCCTTCGTGAGGGGGAAGGCGCACAGCGCCTCAGGGGGTTACAACTTCTTGACCAGGACCTGACTTTTGCGGTCCCAGTTGTACTTGGCCTTGCGAGCCTCGGGCAGCCAGTCGGGGTCCACGGGCTGGAAGCCGCGCTTGATGAACCAGTGCATGGTGCGCGTGGTCAGCACGAACAGGCTGTCCAGGCCCTGGGCCTTGGCGCGCTGCTCTATGCGCTTTAGCAGCTTCTCGCCATCGCCCGTGCCCTGGCTCTTGGGCGAGACGGTGACGGCCGCCATCTCGGCCGTCCTGGCGCTGGGATAGGGGTAGAGCGCGGCGCAGCCGAAGATCACGCCATCGTGTTCGATGATGGTGTAGTGGGCGATGTCGCGCTCGATCTCGGTGCGGCTGCGCTTGACCAGGGTGCCGTCCTTCTCGAAGGGCTCGATCAGCTGGATGATGCCGGCCACGTCGTCGGGCGTGGCCTCGCGCAGCTCTTCCAGCTTCTCGTCGATGATCATGGTGCCGATGCCGTCGTGCACATAGATCTCCAGCAGCAGCGCGCCGTCGATGGCGAACGGCAGGATGTGGCTGCGCTCCACGCCGTGCTCGCAGGCATGCACGCAGTGCTGCAGGTAAAAGCCCGTGTCCGTGGGCTGCTCGGGCGTGGGCAACTCGGCCAGCATGCGGCGGGCCGTGGCCAGCGGCAGCTCGGTGTCGATGGGGTTGGTCTCGTCGGCCGGGCCCGTGGGGTCCATGCGGATGCCCGGCACCTCGGTCATGAAGATCAGCTTGTCGGCCTTCAGCTCGATGGCCACGCGCGTGGCCACCTCTTCCATGCTCAGGTTGAAGGCCTCGCCGGTGGGCGAGAAGCCGAAGGGCGACATCAGCACCATGGCATCCATGTCCAGGGCGCTGCGGATGCCGCTCACATCGACCTTGCGCACCAGGCCCGAATGCTTGAAATCCACGCCGTCCACGATGCCCACGGGCCGCGCCGTGAGGAAGTTGCCCGAGATCACCCGCACCCGCGCGCCGGCCATGGGCGTATTGGGCAGGCCCTGGCTGAAGGCGGCCTCGATCTCGTAGCGCAGCTGGCCAGCGGCTTCCTGGGCACAGTCCAGCGCCACGGAGTCGGTGATGCGCACGCCGCGCGAGTACTGGGCCTCATGGCCCTTGGCGGCAAGCTGTTCGTTGACCTGGGGACGGAAGCCATGGACCAGCACGATCTTCACGCCCATGGCCTGGATCATGGCCAGGTCCTGGACGATGGAGCTGAGCTTGCCCGATGCGATGGCCTCGCCCGTCAGTCCCACCACAAAGGTCTGGTGTCGGAACTTGTGGATATAGGGAGCCACGGACCGGAACCAGGGGACGAAGGTGAAGTTGAAGACGGTGGACATGGTGGTCAGTCGGGGCATCGGGCCGATGCCGGGCAGAAAAAAAAGGCCTGCGGACAGGTCCGCCAGGACATGCTCGCGCAGGCAGGCGCCAGTGTAGCGGCATGGCGCGGCACCTGCGCACAGAAATGGGATGGAACGCCAGGCAAATCGAACCTGCTGCACAGTGCCGGGGGCACAAGGCACAGGACCTTGTCCGACGGGGGCCCGCCTGCAAGCCCGTGTAAGCTTCGCCACCATCGGTGAACCACGCAAGGCGCCCCCATTCATGCCATTGAGCGCTTCCATGTTTTTTCCGTTGCTTGCGCGGCCCGCGCGCCTTGTGCCGTGGCTGGCGGCGCTGGGCATGGTCGCAGGGGCAGCCCAGGCTGCAGGGGAGGCTCCGGCCTCCCAGGCTGCCGCCACGATGAGCTTCGTGCAGGCCCGTCAGGCGCTGCTGCAGGGCTCCGACCAACTGGCCGCCTCGGCCAAGGCCGTGGAAAGCGCGCGCCTCAGACGCCAGGGTACGCAGGGGCTGGGCGGGCCTTCCGTGGCCATCACGGGCCTGGGCTACCGCTATTCGGCAAATGCCGACATCGATCTCGATCCTGCGCGGCGCACCCTGGACGGCGTCCTCGGCCAGCTGCCGCCCTCGGTGGGGCCGGCCATTCCCTCGCTGCCGCAACTGCCCACCTCCTATGCCTTGCAGCGCAAGAGCACGAACGCCTCGGCCAGCCTGTCCCTGGTCTGGCCGCTGTACCTGGGCGGCCTGTCCGATGCGGTGCGCAGTGGCCTGGACGCTGCCACCGACGAAGCCCTGGCCGATGCCGCCAGCAGCAGCCACGCCCTGCATTCGCTGCTGGTGCAGCGCTACTTCGGCGCCCAGCTGGCCGAGCGGGCCGCACGGCTGCGCGAGCGTGCGCTTGAAGGCGTGCGCGTGCATGACACGGCGGCGCAAAGCATGCTCAAGGCGGGCGTGATCTCCCGGCTGGAGCGCCTGCAGGCCCGTGCCGCGCTGGCCGACGCCGAGCAGCAGGCGCGCAAATCGCGCGACGACGCAGACCTGGCCGCAGCGGCGCTGGCGCGCACGGTCAAGGCGCAGCGGCAGGTGCTGCCCAGCACGCCGCTGTTCGTCAGCAGCCGGCCCTTGCCGCCGCTGGACGGCTTCGTCACCGCGGCCCAGTCGCACCATCCGGGTCTGGACAAGGTGCAGGCCAAGAAGCGCCAGGCCGAGTCCCTGCACGATGCCCAGGAGGCGCTGCGCCGGCCGCAGCTGCTGGCCTTCGGTTCGCGCGAGGTCAACACCAGCGGCAAGCCCAACTGGGTGGCTGGCGTGGCTGTGCGCTGGACGCTGTGGGACAGCATCGACCGCGATGCGCTGGCCGCCTCCTCGCAGCGCAAGATCGAGCAGGCCGAGCTGACCGAAGCCCAGGCGCTCAGCGACATCGCGCTGCTGGTCGAGAAGAACTGGCTGGGCGTGGAGCAGGCGCGCCGCCAGTACCAGGCCCAGCAGGCCCAGGAGGATCTTGCGCGCGAGCTGCTGCGGCTGCGCGAGGCCGGCCTGCGGGAAGGCACCAGCACCACGCTGGACCTGATCGACGCCAGCCTCAATCTCGCCAAGGTCCAGACCCAGCGTGCCGAACTGGCCAACCAGTATGTGCAGGCCCTGGCCGCACTGCTGGAGAGCACGGGCCAGAGCGAGGAATTCGACCGATTCATGGCCCAGGCCGACATACAGATCCCACCCGACGCACCATGAGCACAGCCACGCCCGACCATCCCCGCAGCGCCCCCGAAGCACCCGGCCCCGCGCCCGTGCCGCCGGGGCGCAGGCGCCCCTGGCTGGCCCTGGCCATCGTGCTGGCCGTGCTGCTGCTCGTGGCCTGGGGCTTTTGGCGTGCGGCGCAGCCCGCCCCCCTGTATTTCCAGGGCCAGATGGAAGCGCGCGAGACCGACATCGCGCCCAAGGTCACGGCGCGCATCGCCAAGGTGCGCGTCACCGAAGGCCAGAAGATCCAGCCCGGCTATCTGCTGGTGGAGATGGACAGCCCCGAGGTGCGCGCCAAGCTGGCCCAGGCCGAGGCCGCGCGCGATGCCGCCCAGGCCCAGGCCGACAAGGCGCAGGCCGGCGCACGCCCGCAGGAAGTGCAGATGGCGCGCCTGAACTGGCAGCGCGCCCAGACGGCCGCCGACCTGGCCCAGACCTCGCTGCGCCGCGTGCAAAGCCTCTTCGACCAGGGACTGGTTGCGGCCCAGAAGCGCGATGAAGCCGATGCCAACTGGCGCGCCTCGCGCGACCAGGCGCTGGCCGCGCGCGCGCAGTATGAAATGGCGGCATCGGGCGCGCGCCAGGAGGATCGCAGCGCCGCCCAGGCCCAGGCCCGCCAGGTGCAGGGCGTGGTCGCCGAGGTGGAGGCCGCGCGTGCCGAGACCGAGCTGCGCAGCCCCGTGGGCGGCGAGGTGGTCCAGGTGCTGGCCCGCCAGGGCGAGCTGTCCCCGCAGGGCGTGGCCGTGGTCACCGTGGTGGACCTGGCCGACCAGTGGGTGGTGCTCAATGTGCGCGAGGACCAGCTTGCACGCTTTGCCCAGGGCAGCCGCTTCACCGGCCGCCTGCCGGGCCTGGACAACCGCGAGGCCGGCTTCGAGGTCTACTACCTGGGGGTGCTGCCTGACTTCGCCACCTGGCGCACCACGCGTGCGGGCCAGGGCTTCGATGCGCGCACCTTCGAGGTCCGCGCGCGGCCGCAGCAGCCCATTGCAGGCGCGCGGCCCGGCATGAGCGTGGTTGTGGAAGGCGGCCGTTGAGCGGCCGGCGTCAGTGAGCGCGAACCCGCCCACGGCCTTTGCCGCCAGCCTGCGGCGCGAATGGCGGCTGCTGCGCGGGCGGCCCTGGGACCTGGCCATGGTCAGCTGGGTGCCGCTGCTGGCGCTGCTGCTCATGGTCTGGATCTTCTCGGCAGGCCTGGTCCAGCGCCTGCCGGTCGCCGTCTGGGACCAGGACCACAGCGCCCTGTCGCGCCAGCTGGTGCGCATGCTGGATGCCACGCCGGGCCTGGCCGTGCAGTCGCAGGTGCTCAATGCCTCGGAGGCGCAATGGGCGCTGCAGTCCATGAATGCCTACGCCGTGGTGCAGATCCCGCCAGACTTTGCGCGCGACATCAAGCGGGGCCAGGGGGCCGACGTGGTGCTCATGCACAACGCCCAGCTGGCCACGCACTCCAGCCTGATCCAGCGTGACCTGCGCCAGGTGGTGGGAACGCTGTCGGCCGGCGTGGAAATGCAGGCCCGTGCCAAGCGCGGCGACCCTGCCCAGGCGCTGCGCGTGCGCATGGAGCCCATACGCACCAACCTGGTGTCGCTGTTCAACATCTCCACCAATTACGAGCAGTTCCTGGCGGCGGCGCTGATTCCCGCGCTGCTGCACATCCTGGGCATGACGGCCGGCGCCTGGTCCGTGGGGCGCGAGCTGCGCGACCGCACGCTGGGCCAGTGGATGGCCGAGGCTGCGGGCCCGGGAAAGCCCGGCTGGAGCGCCATTGCGGGCGCCTTGGCGGGCAAGCTGGCGCTGTCCTGGGCCAGCCTGGGCCTGGGCGGTACGCTGGCCATGCTGTGGCTCACGGCCGGACGGGGCTGGAATCCGGGGCAGGGCGCTGCCAGCCTGGCCTGGGTGGCGCTGGCCCTGCTGCTGCTGATCGCCGTGAGCCTGGCGGCGGGGGCGCTGCTGGCGGCGCTCACGCTGTCGCTGCGCACGGCGCTGTCGGGCGCGGGCCTGCTGTCGGCGCCGGCCTTTGCGTTCAGCGGCGTGGGCTTTCCACTGCTGGCCATGCCGGATTCGGCACGTGCCTGGGCCCTGTCCATGCCCTATACCCACTATGCGCGGCTGCAGATAGAGCAGCTGCAGATGGGCGCGCCCATCGTGCAGAGCCTGCCCGTGGTGGCCGGGCTATTGCTGGCCGCGCTGGTGTTGCTGCTGCTGGCCACGGCAGGCCTGGCGCGCGGCCTTTCCCGCCCCGACAAATGGGGAGGGCGCTGAGATGGCCAGGGGCTTTGCGCAAGACTTCATCAGCGCCCTGCGTGCCGTGTTCGGCGACGTGGGCGTGCTCATGCTGCTGGTGGGCGCGCCCGTGCTCTACGGCTTCTTCTATCCCTGGTTCTATGGGCAGGAGGTCGTGCAGCGCGTGCCCGTGGCTGTGGTGCAGCACGACGGCAGCGGCCTGGCACGCCAGATGCTGCGCTTTGCCCAGGCCAGCCCGCGCATCGAGGTGACCCTGGTCACGGGCGACGAGGCCCAGGCGCAGCAAGCCCTGCTGGATGGCCGCGTCATGGGCTACGCGCTGCTGCCGCGCGACCTCAAGCGCCGCGTGGTGCGCAGCGAAGAGGCCGTGGTCCCCGTCTATGCCAACGGTGCCTACCCGCTGGCCGCCAAGCAGGTGCAGTACGGCTTTGCCGAGGCCTTCGGCACGGTCTCGGCAGGCGTGGAGCTGCGGCGCCTGACGGCCGGCGGACAGAGCGCACTGCAGGCCCAGGCCAGCCGCTCGCCTGTCAACCTGCAGATGCAGGCCCTGTTCAATCCGACGGAAGGCTACGGCAGCTTCGTCGTCGCCGCCGTGGCCATCATCATCCTGCAGCAGACACTGCTCATGGGCGGCGCGCTGCTGGTGGGAACCTGGCGCGAGCAGGGATTGGACAGGGCGCCGGCACGCACCTGGCTGGCGCGGCTGCTGGCGCTGTGCACGCTGGGCTGGCTCTCGGGCCTGTACTACTTCGGCTGGATCTTCGTCTGGCACGACTATCCGCGCGGCGGCAATCCCTGGGGTGCGCTGGCGCTGCTGGCCGTCTTCGTCCCGGCCGTGGCGGGAGCGGCGGCGCTGCTGGGCTGGTGGCTGGCCAACCGCGAGCGTGCCATGCAGGTGGTGCTGTTCACCTCCATCCCGCTGGCCTTCGTCGGCGGCTTCAGCTGGCCGGCCGAGGCCCTGCCGCAACTGCTGCAGGCGCTGCGCTGGCTGTCGCCCAGCACGGCCGCCATCCAGGCCTCGCTGCGCCTGAATCAGGCAGGCGCGCCGCTGGAGGCGGCGCTATGGCATCTGTCCGTGCTGCTGGCCCTGGCGCTGCTGGGCTGGGTGGCCGTGCTCTGGCTGGGCAGCCGCCGCGTGAACCCTGGCGATTGACCGGTCGGGGCTTCAGGCCGGCGCGCCCGCGCCGCGACCCCGTCCCTGCACGGCCAGCATCAGCAGCACCACGCCCACGATGGGCAGCAGCCAGGTGTTGATGCCGTCCCAGCCGGCCGTGTGCAGCAGCTGGCCCGAGCCGAACGAGGCCACGGCCACGGTGCCGAAGACCAGGAAGTCATTGAGGGCCTGCACCTTGGCGCGCTCGGCAGGGCGGTAGCACTCGGTCACCATGGCCGTGGCGCCGATGAAGCCGAAGTTCCAGCCCACGCCCAGCAGCACCAGGGAGCCCCAGAAGTGCAGCAGCTCCAGCCCCATCAACGCCATCAGGGCCGAGGCGGCGATCATCACCAGCCCCAGCGCCGTGATGCGGCGCTTTCCAAAGCGCGCGATCAGCCGGCCCGTGAAGAAGCTGGGCGCGAACATGGCCAGCACATGCCACTGGATGCCCAGCGCCGCCTCGCCCACCGTGTGGCCGCAGCCCACCATGGCCATGGGAGCGGCCGTCATCAGAAAGGCCATGAGACCGTAGCTGACCACGCCGGCCGAGGCCGCGACGATGAACTGGGGCGTGCGCGCAATCTCGGCCAACGGCCGGGCCTCGCCCGCCACGGCGCGGGCCTGGGGCGGCGGCAGCTTCAGGCCCAGCAGCAGCGGCAGGGCCAGCAGGGCGAGCACGGCCTGGCTGTAGAAGCTGCCTGCGAACGGCGTCATGGGCAGGGCGTCGCGCGTCCAGATCACCACCTGCGGGCCGATGATGGCCGCGATCAGCCCGCCGATCATCACGCGCGAGATGGCGCGCGCCTGCTCGGCGGGGTCGGTCATGGCGTCGGTGGCGGCAAAGCGGTAGCTCTGCACGCAGGCCGCGTAAAAGCCCGCCAGCGCCGTGCCGATGCAGAAGGTCACGAAGTCCGATTGCGCAATGCCCTGGGCCGCGATCACGCCCGAGACCACGCCCAGGATGGCGCCCAGCACATAGGCCGTGCGCCGCCCCATGCGCTGCATCAGCCAGGCCGCGGGCAGCGTGGACAGCGCCAGGCCCAGCTGGTAGATGCTGACCGGCAGCGTGGTGGCCGTGGGATTGGTGGACAGCTGCTGGCCGACCAGGCCGCCCAGCGAAATGATGATGGGCGGCGACGCGCCCCCCAGCGATTGCGCGGCCACGAGCAGGCCGAGGTTGCGGCGCTGCAGCGCTGGAGTGTGTTGTTCTGGTGTCATGGCTTGTGCGGCGGAAAGACCGCATCTTCACCGAAAAGCATGAGGGCTGGGTTAAGCGTTGTTCCGTGTGCCTGACCTGTCCAGGCGCTGCTGGAGCAGGGATTTGCTGTACGCCTCCTGGAAGATCTGGTGGATCAGCTCCCTGAACCATTTGTGCCCCGCGTCATGGTCGTTGCGCGGATGCCAGACGGCGTCGATGGACAGGGCCAGCTCGGGCAGGGGCATGGGGCGCGCCACGCAGTTGGAGCCGGACAGCACGCTGTGCATCCAGTGCGCGGGCATGGCGGCCACCAGGTCGGTGGATTCGATGACGGGCACCATGCCCAGCCAGGTGGGCACCTGGAACATCACGCGCCGCGCCAGCCCGCGTTCGGCCAGGAGTTCGTCCACGATGCTGCTGCCCACGCCCGTGACCTTCAGGTGGCCTTGCTCCAGGTATTTCTCCAGCGTGAGCGGGGAGGCGGCGGCCGGATGGTCCTTGCGCATCAGCACCATCCACTGGTCGTCCAGCAGGCGGCGTGACGCCGACAGCACCGAGCGCCCGCGCGAGACGGACAGCCGTATCTCCACGCCTTCGTACTCGACGCGGTCCGAGGGCTGGCGGCCGTCGAAGGACTGCACCGACAGGCTGATGCCCGGCGCCACTGCACGCAGATGGATGCACAGCTGCGGGAGCAGCAGCACACCCACGTAGTCGGACAGGCGCAGGTGGAAATTGCGCCGCGCCGTGGCCGGATCGAAGCCCTTGCTGACCTCGATGGCGCTTTCGATCTCGCTGAAGGCCTTGCGGAAGCTGCGCGCCAGGCGCACGGCCTCGGGCGTGGGCGACATGCCTTCGGCCGTGCGCAGCAGCAGCGGGTCGTTGAACTGGGTGCGCAGCCGGCGCAGCGCATGGCTGACGGCCGAGGAGGTGATGCCCAGCCGCGCGGCGGCCTTGCCCACGCTGCGTTCTTCCACCAGGGCCTCGAAGATCACCAGCAGGTTGAGGTCGATGCTGCGCAGGTTGACCGGAGCCCGAGGCGCGCCGTCTGCATGTTGAATGATGTTCATTTTGATGATGACAAAGATGAGCTTGACTGAATTTTACGTGCGTCACGACAATGCACCAGCTTTGAAATGAATGCCCATGAATTCACCCAGTTTCAACCGCTGTGCCGGTGATTGCGACGCAGTCGAAAATCCAGCGGAACAATATCTGTTTCCGGAAAATTCCTGCGATACCCATTTCCATGTATTTGGTCGTTCCGAAGATTTTCCGTTGATTGCGGAACGCGCCTATACACCGGCTGTCGCGTCCATGGACGATTATTGGAAGGCCTTTCGCCCATTGGGCGTGGACCGCTGCGTTCTGGTCCAGCCCAGCGTGTATGGCTGCGATCACGGCCTTCTCAAGCAGACGCTGCGCCATGCCGAGGCGGGCCGCATGCGGGGCGTGGCCGTGATCTACGAGGACACGCCGGATACAGAGATCGAAGCGCTGCACGCCCTGGGCGTGCGGGGCGCACGGTGCAATGCGCTGTTTTCGGGCGGGGTCTCCGTCTCCAGCCTGCAGGCCGTGGCCGACCGCATCCGGGGCCTGGGCTGGCATGTGCAATTGCTGGTGAACGTGGATGAAGACCCTGGCCTGGCGCAGCGCGTGGCCGACATGGGCGTGGCCGTGGTGGTGGATCACTTCGGCCACCCGTCGCGCCAGCTGGGCGCCGGCGGGCCGGGCAGCCGAAACCTGCAGGCGCTGATGAAGGAAGGCCGGGCCTGGGTGAAGTTCTCGGGCGCCTACCGGATATCGGCAACGGCATCGGCCGTGGACCCGGCCGTGACTCCCATTGCACATGCCCTGGTGCAGGCCAATGCGCACCGGATCGTATGGGGGTCGGACTGGCCGCATCCCGGAATAAAGGCCCGTTCGAATTCTGTTGGCGAATTGGCGCAGGCATTGGTGGATTGGGTTCCAGAGGAATACAGGCACACGGTATTGGTCGATAACCCCGCGCGCCTGTATTGGGGTCATTGATTTTCAAATAGCAGGAGACAGAGAAAATGAATCGAATCACATCGGGCCGCAGAGGCTTTATCCGCACGGCGGTATCTTTCGCGGCGCTGGCGGCGGCATCGGCGGCATCGGCTGCATCGGCAGTGCAGGCGCGCGCATTTCCCGCCAAGCCGCTCACGCTGGTCGTGCCCTTTGCGCCGGGCGGCAACGTGGACATCGTGGCCCGCACGCTGGGCATTCCGCTGGCCCGGCATGCGGGGCAGTCCGTGATCGTGGACAACCGTGCGGGCGGCGGTGGTGCCGTGGGCTCGGGCTGGGTGGCGCGCGCCGAGCCGGACGGGCATACGCTGCTGGTGGCCACGCCGGGCCAGTTGGGCACCTTGCCCGAGATGATCAAGCTGCCCTACCGCGCCGACAGCTTTGCGCCCATTGCCGTGGTCAGCCGCACGCCTGTGGTCGTGGTGGTGCGCGCCAACGACGCGCGCTTCAAGACCGCTGCCGATTTCATCAAGGCGATGAAGGCCAAGGATGGCAGCGTGACCGTGGGCCATGCCGGCCCGGGCTCGCCCAATCACCTGGCCGTGCTGCAGCTGGAAGATGCGGTGAAGGTGCGCGTCAATCCCGTGCCCTACAAGGGATCGGGGCCGGCCCTGGTCGATTTGATCGGCGGGCAGATCGATGCCGTGGTGGACCAGATCACCAGCTCCACGCCGCATATCAAGAGCGGCGCCCTGCGCGCGCTGTTCGTGCTGGGGCCGCGCGCCGGGGGCGGGCTGGCCGATGTGCCCGACCTGGCCCAGCTGGGCCTGCCGGTGTTCGATGCCACCACCTTCGTGGGCGTGTTCGCGCCCAAGGGTGCGCCCACGGCCAGCGTGGACAGCCTGTATGGCTGGATCTCCCAGTCTGTGGCCGACCCGGAGTTCAGCCGCCTGATCCGCGAGCTGGGCAGCGAGCCCTTCCCGGCCAGCGCGGCCGTGCTGCAGCGCCTGGTCAGCGAAGAGGCCGCGCTGGCGGCGCGGCTGACCCGGCAGGGGCGTCTGCGCGCGGAGTAGCCGCCGCGCGCACTTTCCCTTTCCTCTAGTACCCGGCCGCCAGCCCGTCGCGGCGCGGGTCGCTGGCGATCTGGTAGCCCTCCACGGCGGGATCGCCCATGCGCCAGATGAACTGGCCGGCGCCGAAGTCCTGGTAGGGGTCGTGGATGACCTCCACCTGGTGGCCCAGCGCCTGCAGGCCGGCGATGGTGGCCGGCTCCATGCCGCCTTCCACGTTGATGGCCAGGCCTTCGTTGACGCGCCAGCGCGGCGCATCGCAGGCCGCCTGGGGCGACTGGCGGTAGTCCAGCATGCGCACCACAGTCTGCATGTGGCCCTGGGGCTGCATGTTGCCGCCCATGACGCCGAAGCTCATCACGGGCTGGCCGTCGCGGGTCAGGAAGGCCGGAATGATGGTGTGGAAGGGGCGCTTGCCCGGGCCCACCAGGTTGGCGCGGTTGGGGTGCTGGGGGTCGGTGCCGAAGCCGTGGCCGCGGTTTTGCAGGCTGATGCCGAAGGTCGGCTCCACCACGCCAGAGCCAAAGCCCGAGAAGTTGCTCTGGATGAAGCTGACCATCATGCCGTTCTCGTCGGCCGCAGTCAGGTAGATGGTGCCGCCGCGCACGGGGTTGCCGGCCTTGAAGTCCTGCGCACGGCGCGGATCGATGAGCCTGGCGCGCGAGGCCAGGTAGGCGTCGTCGAGCATCTGTGCGGGCGTCACCTCCATGTCCGCGTCGGCCACGTAGCGGTAGATGTCGGCAAAGGCCAGCTTCATGGCCTCGATCTGCAGATGCTGGGAGGCCACGCCATCCACGGGCAGGCTGGCCAGGTCGAAGTTGGACAGAATGCCCAGCGCGATCTGCGCGGCAATGCCTTGCCCGCCCGGCGGGATCTCGTGCAGCGTGTGGCCGCGGTAGTCCTTGGCCAGCGGCTGCACCCATTGCACCTCGTGCGCGGCCATGTCGGCCATGCCCAGGCAGCCGCCGTGCTGCTGCACGAACGAGGTCACGGCCCGGGCAATCTCGCCTTCATAAAAGGCCTTGCCGCGCGTGGCGCCAATGGCGCGCAGGGCGCGCGCTGCGGCGGGAAAGCGGAACAGCTCGCCCACTTCCGGCGCGCGGCCTCGGGGCAGGAAGCTTTCCCTGAACCCCGGCTGCGACTGCAGCTCGGGCGCGCCTGCGGCCCATTTCTGCTGGACCACGGGCGGCACCAGGTAGCCGCGCTCGGCGATCTCGGCGGCCGGCTCCATCAGCGCGTCAAAGGGCAGCTTGCCGAAGCGCTCGTGCAGGGCCACCCAGGCGCTGACGGCGCCCGGCACGGTGATGGAGTCCACGCCCCGGCGCGGCGGCTTGTCCTGGCGGCCATAGCGCTGGTGGAAGTACTCGGGCGCCCAGCCCTGCGGTGCGCGGCCGCTGGCGTTGAGCCCGTGCAGCTCCTTGCCATCCCAGAGGATGCAGAAGGCGTCCGAGCCCAGGCCGTTGCTCACCGGCTCGACGATGGTCATGGCCGCCGCCGCCGCAATGGCCGCGTCCACCGCGTTGCCGCCTGCCCACAGCATGCGCAGGCCGGCCTGCGCCGCCAGCGGGTGGGAGGTGGACACGGCATTGCGCGCGAACACGGGCACCCGCCTGGAGTCGTAGGGATTGCCGGGAGTGAAGGGAGAGGAAGAGGCGTGCATGAAAGAACCTGCCTCAGTCGGCGGTGATGCCCATGGTCTTCACGTCGCGGCTCCAGCGCGTCAGCTCGCGGTCGATCTGCTGCTTGAAGGACTTGGGGTCGCTGGTCTCGGGGTCCAGGCCCTGGGCCTCGAACTGGGCCTGCACTTCGGGGCGCTCCATGATCTTGCGCACTTCCTGGGCCAGCCGCTCGACGATGGCCGGGTCCGTGCCGCCCGTGGTGAACAGGCCGTACCAGGACGTGAAGGCATAGCCGGGCAGGCCGGCCTCGGCGACGGTGGGCACGTTGGGCAGGTTCTTGACGCGCTGCTTCGTGGTCACGGCCAGGATGCGGGTCTGGCCGGTCTTGGCCGAGGTGATGGCGGGCGGAATGCCCGAGAAAATGGCCTGCACCTGGCCACCCGACACATCGGTGATGGCCGGGCCGTTGCCGCGGTAGGGCACGTGCACCAGGTTCACGCCGGCCTGCTGCGCGAACAGCGCGCCGGCCAGGTGCAGCGTGGAGCCGTTGCCCGACGATGCGTAGTTGATGCTGCCCGGTGCCTTGCGCGCGGCCTCGATCATTTCCTGCACCGTCTTGTAGGGCAGGGCGGCGTTCACCAGCAGCGCGTTGCCGGACTCGGCCACCAGGGTGATGGGCTCCAGGTCCTTGCGCGGGTCGAACGACAGCTTCTTGGCCAGCACGGGCGCCACGGTGTTGCTGCCGATGGAGCCCAGCAGCAGCGTGTAGCCGTTCTTGGGCGCCTTGGCCACCACTTCGCTGGCGATCAGGCCGCCCGCGCCGCCGCGGTTCTCCACCACCACGCTCTGGCCCAGGCGCTGCTGCAGCTCCTTGGCCAGGATGCGGGCCACGATGTCGTTGGCGCCGCCGGCGGCAAAGCCCACCATGATCTTCAGCGGCTGCGAGGGCCAGGCATCGGCGGCGGGCGCGGCCCAGCCGGGCGTGGCGCAGGTCAACAGGGCGGCGCAGCAGACAAGCAGGCGGCGGGACACGGGTGCAGGCATGGAGATCTCCAGAAATCCGGGAAGTGGGAGGTTGCGATCAGGACGATCGGCTATCGGTTGCCAGCGATTTTGATGATAGAAACTGTTTGGTGAAAGCTGGAATTTCTTACGAATCTTGAAAGTAAAACTTTTATGCCAAGCCTGCGCATTCTTCGCACTTTTCTGGCCGTGGCGGCCGAGGGCTCCTTCACCGCGGCAGGCCAACGCGTGGCGCTGACCCAGGTGGCCGTGGGGCTGCAGATGCGCACGCTGGAAAACGACCTCAAGCGCAAGCTGTTCGCGCGCCAGGGCAAGCTGGTCACGCTCAATGAGCAGGGCCGGGCGCTGGTGCCCATAGCAACCCAGCTGGTGGCGCTGTACGAGCAGGCCAAGCACGGCACGCGGGCCGACGCACCGCTGGCCGGCACCGTGCAGTTCGGCTCCATCGTCTCGGCGCTGAGCCAGCTGGTGCGCGCCACGCTGGAGCTCAAGCGCCACCATCCGGCGGTGGACCTGCATGTGGTCTCGGGCAAGTCCAACCGGCTGATCGCCCAGGTGGAGAACCATGAGCTGGATGCGGCCGTGGTGGTCTACAACCCGGCCATCAAGCGCCCCTCGCTGGTCTGGACGCCGCTGTATGCCGAGCCCATGGTGCTGCTGGCGCCGCGCGCCGCCCGGCCCGCGGCGCCCGCCGACATGGTGGAGCGCTATCCCTTCATCCGCTTCGACCGCACCGAGCACACGGGCGAGCTGGTGGAGCGCACGCTGCGCCGCCTGCGTGCCAAGCCCCAGGAGTTCCTGGAGCTCAACTCCATCGAGACCATCGTGGAGCTGGTGCGCGACGGCATGGGCGTGGCCATGCTGCCCAATCTGGCGCGGCATGGCTGGGAGGGTGACCCGCGCCTGCGCGTGCTGCCCATTGCCCAGACTGCCGAGAGCCGGCAGATCGCCCTGGTGCAGCTGCGCACGGCGGCGCGCGCCGAGATCATCACCGCCGTGGGCCAGCAATTCGTGGCGGCGCTGGCGGTGCCGGCCTGAGCGCGGCGCTGTGAGCGTTGCGCCGATCCGCGTGTCCTAAGTTGCGTATTGCGCGAGCCCGTGGCCCATGGACCAGTTCTCCTTGTCCACCTCGACCAAGTTGACGAACACGTCCTCGGGCCGCAGGCCGGGGCTTTCGACCAGCAGCTCGGCGATGCGGCGGAACAGTGCCTTCTTCTGCTCCAGGCTGCGGGTGTTGCTGACCGTGAGCTGCACCAGCACCAGATCGTCGCTGCGCGCCACGCCCAGGTAGGAGGCGCCGTAACGGAAGTTGTCGCCGTCATGCTCGGTGATGGTCATGAACTGGTCGTCCTCCGGCACGTTGAAGGTCTCGCGCATGGCGCGGTAGAGGCTGTCGCAGATGGCCTGGCGGTAGGCGGGGGACTTGCCGGCGCGCATGTTGATCCGGGTCATGGGCATGGTGTGGCTCCTTTGCGTTGTGGGAGCCTCGAAGGTAGGCCGTGCCAGCTATTTTGAAAAGCCATGATTGCTGATATCAGTAATAATGGATTGAAATGATTCAACGACCCCTTGACCTGGATGCCGTGCAGAGCTTCGTGCACATCGCGGAGCTGGGCAGCTTCACGCGCGCGGCCGAAGCCATGCAGACCACGCAGGCCGCCGTCAGCCTCAAGCTCAAGCGGCTGGAGCAGAGGCTGGGCTGCAGGCTGGTCGAGCGCACGCCGCGCCACGTGCAGCTGTCGGCGCTGGGTGCCGACTTCCTGCCCCATGCGCGCGAACTGCTGCAGGCCCATGAGCGCGCACTGGCGCTGGCCGTCAGCACGCGCCAGCGGCTGACCATCGGCATCAGCGACCACGTGGCCGGGCCTGAGCTGCCGGCCCTGATCGCCCGCATGAATGCGCAGGACCCGCAGCTGCTGATCGACATCCGCATCGCATCGTCCGGCCCGCTGCTGCAGGGGTTTGACCGGCGCGAGTACGACACGGTGATCGTTCGCACGCATGCCGGGCGTGACGACGGCGAGCTGCTGGCCGAGGAGCCCTTCGGCTGGTTTGCCGCGCCCGGCTGGCAGCACCGCGCGGGCGAGCCCCTGCCGCTGGCCACGCTGGCCGAACCCTGCGGCGTGCGCGCAATGGCCGGGCAACTGCTGGATTCGGCGCGCATGCCGTGGACCGAGGTGTTCGTGGGCGGCGGCGTGGCCGCTGTCTCGGCCGCCGTCATGGCGGGGCTGGGCGTGGCCGCGCTGGCGCCGCGCATGCTGGCCCTGGGCGCCGTGGACGTGGGCCCGCGCCTGGGCCTGCCCACGCTGCCGCGCCTGCCCGTGCTGCTGCACACCCGCGTGCGCGAAGGCCGGCCGCGCGCGGCGCTGGATGCGCTGGGCGCCGCCTTCAAGTCCGCCGTGCGTGGCTAGCAGCCAACAATCGGCCCGGCATGGTGCGCAGCCGCTTGTGCCTGCGGGGCAACGGGCGATAGACTCGCACCCCTCCCATCCACCCTCACCCTTTCGAGGTGCACCATGCCCCGCCGCACAGCTTCCTGCTGAACGACTTCGTCACACGCTGATCCTGGCCTTGCCCCGGATGTCTTTTGCGTGTGCGCTGCGGTGCGTGGCCTTTTGAGGGCTTGCGGCTGACCGTCCGGTTTGCGGACGGCCCCGACAGTCCTGCCATCTTCCCCTTCGACAGCCTGCCGGCCCGGCCACCACGGGCCAGGCCGCGCTGTCGCTGCATCCCCTGCATTGCGGCGCCTGGCGTCGTCGTCGGCTTTTCCCGCTCCACGGCATGTCGCCGTGGGGTGCTGCATCGTTTTCGGAAAGCACGACATGACCCCATCCATTGCCCAAGGCGCTCACTTTCTTTCGAGCGTCGAGATCCTCAAATACCCCCGCACGCCGCACCTGCGCGGCTCGCGCCTGCAGTCCGGTGACCAGGACGACGCCGTGCCCTATGAGCGGCTGGCCGGCCGTCACATCGTCGTCGAGGAAAAACTCGACGGCGCCAACGCCGCGCTGAGCTTTGCCGGCGACGGCCAGCTGCTGCTGCAGTCGCGCGGCCACTACCTGGACAGCGAGCGGCCCGGCGGGCGCGAGCGCCAGTTCAACCTCTTCAAGCAATGGGCCCAGGCCCATGAGGGCGCGCTTCTGTCCCTGCTGGACGACCGCTACCAGGTGTTCGGCGAGTGGATGTACGCCAAGCACTCGCTGTTCTACGACGCGCTGCCCCACTGGTTCTGCGAGTTCGACATCTGGGACCGCTCGGTGCAGTGCTTCCTGGACACGCCGCGCCGCCATGCCCTGCTGGCCGGCGTGCCCGTGGTCTCGGTGCCCGTGCTCTACAGCGGGGCGGCGCCCCGGCGCATGCAGGACCTGCTGGCGCTGCTGGCCCCTTCGCTGGGCCGCAGCGCGCGCTGGCGCCAGGCCTTCGAGCAGGTGGTGGCCCGCCAGAAGCTGGACCTGCCGCTGTGCTGGCGGCAGACCGACGGCTCCGAGCTGGCCGAAGGCCTCTACCTCAAGGTGGAGGAGGACGGCCAGACCGTGGCGCGCTACAAGTTCGTGCGGCCGGACTTCGTGCAGGTCATCCTCGACTCGGGCTCGCACCACAGCGAGCGGCCCATCGTCCCCAACGGGCTGCGCGAAGGCGCAGACATCTTTGCGGCCGATATTTCAAAAAGCTGGTGAGGCCTGCAGCGCAGACCCATCGCAAGGAGATTTCCATGACGAACTGGAAACAGATCCAGTCCCTGGTGCCGCAGCCCGGCGCCGACCCCGACTTCGCGGCCTGCCTGGCCGCCTTCCCCCAGCTGGAGCAGGCCAAAACCACGCCGCAGGACCCCGTCTACCACGGCGAAGGCGATGTCTGGACACACACGCAGATGGTGGTGCGCGAGCTGCTGGCCGACCCCGGCCATGCGGCGCTCACCGCCACCGAGCGCGAGACGGTCTTCCTGGCCGCGCTGCTCCACGACGTGGCCAAGTGCTCGACCACCGTGGTGGGCGAGGACGGCCGCATCGGCCAGCCCGGCCATTCGCGCCGGGGTGCGCTGGATGCGCGGCTCATGCTCTGGGAAGCCGGCGCGCCCGTGGACCAGCGCGAAGCCATCTGCCGGCTGATCGCCGTGCACCAGGTGCCGTTCTTCGCCTTTGCCGATTCGCGCCGCGGCCTCTCGCCCGAGTTCATCGTGCGCGAGCTGTCCTGGCAGGTGGACCTGCACCTGCTTACCCTGCTGGCGCGGGCCGACATGCGCGGGCGCATCTGCCCGGACATTGCGTCCGTGCTGGTCAACATCGAACTGGTGCGCGAGTTCGCGCTGGAAGAGGGCTGCCTGCGCACGCCACGCCGCTTTGCCTCGGCCGAGACGGCGGTGCGCTACTTCCGCGGCGCGCAGCTGCATCCCGACTATGCGCTGCACGAGCAGGCCGGCTCCCGCGCCATCGTCATGTGCGGCCTGCCGGCCAGCGGCAAGAACACCTGGGTGGCCGCCCACCATGGCGACCTGCCCGTGGTCTCCTTCGACGATGCGCGTACGGAGCTGGGCCTGCGCCACGGCCAGAACGAGGGCGCGGCCGCCCACCATGCCGTGGACAAGGCCAAGGCCCTGCTGCGCGCGGGCCAGCCCTTTGTCTGGAATGCCACCCACCTGTCGCGCCAGATGCGCGGCAAGACCGTGGACCTGTGCCTGGCCTACGGCGCCCGCGTGGAGCTCGTGCACCTGGAAGCCAGCCGCCCAACCCTGCTGGCCCGCAACCGCGCGCGCGACACCACGCTGACCAACGCGGCCCTGCTCAGCCTGCTGCAGCGCTGGGACGTGCCTTTGCCTACCGAGGCACATGCGCTGTCGTTGCTGGTCAATGAGGGGTAGGTCGGGGGTGGGGGGAGGACCCGCCTTTCGCTCAGTCCCTTCGGATTCCGCGCTCCTTCACCAGCCGGCCCCACTTGGCGGCTTCGCTGTCGATGAAGGCGGCGAACTCCTGGCTGCTGCCGCCGCCGAACTCGTTGCCCTGGGAGACGATGCGTTCCCGGACTTCCGGATGGTCCATGGCCTTGGCGAACGCCTTGTGGAGCCGGGCCACGATCTCGGGCGGCGTGCCTTTGGGCGCCACATAGCCCATCCAGTTGGAGACGGTGACCTGGGGGAAGCCGGACTCGGCGAAGGTGGGCACGTCAGGGAGCATGGCCAGGCGCTGTGCCGAGGTCACACCCAGCGCGCGGATCTTGCGCGCCTGTATGGAGGGCGCGGCCGCACCGGTCTGCTCGAACATCAGGTCCACCTGTCCCGACAGCAGGGCGGTGGCGGCGGGGCCACCGCCCTTGAAGGGCACGCCGACCATGTCCAGGCCTGCCGCCGCCTCGAAAAGCTCGGCCGAGAGATGGTGCGCACCACCCGGCCCTGCATTGGCGATGTTCAGCTGCCCCGGCCTGTCCTTGGCGGCCGTCACCACATCGGCCACGCTGCGATAGGGCTTGTCGGCGGGCGTGACCAGCACCAGCGGGCTTTTCTCCAGCAGGATGATGGGGACAAAGGTCTTGGGATCGAAGTTGAGCTTGGGATAGATCCAGGGATTGACGGCCAGAGGCCCGAAGCTGCCCATGGCGATGGTGTAGCCGTCGGCTGCGGCGCGGCCCACGAACTCCATTCCGATGTTGCCGCTGGCGCCGGGCTTGTTGTCCACGATCACGGGCTGGCCCAGTATCTGCGCCAGCTGCCTGGCCACGAGCCGGGTCTTGACGTCGGTGTTTCCGCCGGCCGCGAAGGGCACGACGATGGTGACGGCGCGGACCGGGTAGCCGTCGGGGGCGGTCTGGGATCGGGCCGTGGCCGAAGCCAGGACCAGGATGGCGGCGGCCGTGGCGGCCAGTGCGGGATGAAGCTGCATGTCGTCTCCTGTGGTTTTCTGAAGGGAAAGGCAAATGCCGGGAAAGGGCGCGCGCCCTCACTCGGCCACGATGCGGGCCGAGGTCACGATGGCGGCGTACCTGGCGGTCTCGGCGGCGATGAAATCCTTGAACTGCTGCTGGGACATGGGGGCGGGCTCGCCGCCCAATTCGCGCAGGCGCTGCGCCAGCGCGGGATCCTTGAGCGCATTGACCACCGCCGCATGCAGCCGCGCCTGGACGGCCGGCGGCGTGGAGGCGGGCGCGAAGAGGCCGAACCAGTTGTCCAGGTCGTAGGAGGCCAGGCCCGTGGACTCGGCAATGGCGGCAATGCCGGGGGCGAAGCTGGCGCGCTGCGCTGAAGTCACCGCCAGCGCCTTGACACGGCCGCTCTTGATGAAGGGTGCGGCCCCCGCGTAGCTGACGAAGGCCAGTTCGACCACGCCCGAGGACACGTCCACCAGCTGGTTGGCCGCGCCCCGGTAGGGCACGTGGTTCAGCCGAATGCCGGCCAGCGACTGCAGCAGCTCGCCATTGAGGTGCTGGGGATTGCCCACGCCGCTGGTGGCGTAGCCGAGCTTGCCGGGGCTGGCCTTGGCCAGGCGCACCAGTTCATCGATGTTGCCGGCCGGCAGGCCGGGCGAGGCCACCAGTACGTTGGGCACGCGCGTGACCAGGGTCAGGGGCGCCAGGTCGCGGGACGGCTGGTAGGGCATGCGGCCCTGGTGCACCAGCGGGGCGATGGCGGTTTCGCCGGCCGAGCCCAGCAGCAGCGTGTGGCCGTCGCCCGCCGCGCGTGCCACGGCGCCTGCGCCCAGCATGCCGCTGGCGCCGGGCCTGTTGTCCACCACCACCGGCTGCTTGAGCGTCACGCGCAGCCGCTCGGCCAGCAGCCGGGCCATGGCGTCGACACCGCCACCTGCCGTGAAGGGAACCACGAGAGTGATGCTGCGCTGCGGCGCGTCCTGGGCCGCAGCGGGCAGGTTGCCGATGAGGCTGATGAGGCCAATGAGGCCGGCGAGCAGCGCGGTGCCCAGGTTGCGCAGCAAGCTGCGGCGGGAGGGAGCGGACATGTCAAAACTCCTTGGCGGCCTTGTGGCCGGGGTTTCAGGGAAAGCGAGATGAGGCGTTTGATTGCATTTTAGAAATTCAAAATGCAAAATATCAGCTATGGAAAACACCGAGAACCCCTTTTCCCGCGTCCTTGAACTGGACGGAGTCCGCTACCACGCCGCCGATGTGCCGGGCGTGCTGGGCGAGTGCCTGCCGCGCCTGCCCGTGGTGCTCAGGTTGTTGCTTGAGAACGTGCTGCGCCACATGGAGGGGCAGGAAAGGGACGCTGCCGTGGCTGCCTTGCGGGCCTGGCTGGATCACGGCAGCAGCGAGGCCGAAATCGCCTTCCAGCCGGGCCGCGTGCTCATGCACGACACCACCAGCACGCCGGCGCTGGTCGACATCGCGGCCATGCGCGACGCGCTGCACGAAGAGGGCGTGGATCCGGCCGTGCTCAATCCGGTGCTGCCCGTCGATGTGTCGGTGGACCACTCGCTGGCCGTGGAGGCCTATGCAGCGCCGGGCGCCGCCCAGGCCAACCTGGAGCACGAGATACGGCGCAATGCCGAGCGCTACCGCTTCCTGCGCTGGGCCTCCAGGGCACTGGCCCATGTGACCATCCACCCGCCCGGCACGGGGATCATGCACACCATCAACCTGGAGCAGCTGGCCACCGTGGTGGCTACCGAGGAGCGCGGCGGCAGGCTCTGGGCCGTGCCCGACATGATGCTGGGCACGGACAGCCACACACCCATGGTCAACGGCATCGGCGTGCTGGGCTGGGGCGTTGGCGGGCTGGAGGCGCAGACCGTGATGTTCGGCATGCCCACCATGCTGCGCATCCCCGACGTCATCGGCGTGCGGCTGACCGGCGCGCTGCGCCCCGGCGTGCAGGCCAGCGACCTGGCCCTGGTCGCCACCCAGCGGCTGCGCGCCCTGGGCGTGGCCGGCGAGTTCGTCGAGTACTTCGGCCCCGGCGTGTCCACGCTGACGGCGGGCCAGCGCAGCGTGGTGGCCAACATGGCGCCCGAGTACGGCGCCACCACGGGCTACTTCGCGGTCGATGGCCAGACGCTTGACTACCTGCGCGCCACGGGCCGCAGCCCACAGCGCGTCGCCCTGGTCGAGGCCTATATGCGTGCCCAGGGCCTGTGGTTCGATCCGCAGGCCCAGCCGCGCTACACACGCCAGATCGAGATCGACCTGGACACCGTGGGCTGGCACATTGCCGGTCCGCGCCGCCCGCAGGACCTGCTGGACTATGGCGACAGCGCCCGCGCGCTGCAGGCCGTGGGCTTTGTTGCGTCCGGCGCGAAGGCCGGGCTGCCGCGCCATGCCGTGGCGCTGGCCGCCATCACCAGCTGCACCAACACCTCGGATCCCGCGCTGCTGGTCGCCGCCGGGCTGGTGGCGCGCAAGGCGCGGGCGCTGGGGCTGAAGGTCCCCGCATGGGTCAAGACCTCGCTGGCACCGGGCTCGCCGGCGGCTGCCTCCTATCTGGCGCGCGCCGGGCTGCTGCAGGATCTGGAGGCCGTGGGCTTCGGCATCGTGGGCTACGGCTGCACCACCTGCATCGGCAACCCCGGCCCGCTGACGGAGCCGGTGCGCCAGGCCCAGCGCGCCGGCCAGGCCAAGGCCGTGGCCATTTTGTCGGGCAACCGGAATTTCCCGGGCCGCGTGCATCCGGACATCGAGCTGAGCTTCATCATGTCGCCGTCCCTGGTCATCGCCTTCGGCCTGGCCGGCGACGCGGCCCGCAACCTGCGCCTGGAGCCCGTGCAGCACCTGGCCGATGGCCGGCCCGTGTTCCTGGCCGACCTCATGCCCACCCGCGAGGAAGTCCAGGCGGCGCTGGCGCTGGGCCTGCACCCGCAGGACTTCGGCCGCGACTTCGCGCGGGCCACACTCAACCCGGCCTGGCATGCGCTGAAGGCGCCCGAGGGGCCGTTGTTTCCCTGGGACGCGCGGTCCACCGCGCTGCGCCGCCCGCCCTTTGCCGCGCTGTCCGAGGGCAGCCAGCTGGGCCGCTACCAGGCCCACCCGCTGCTGGTGGTGGGCGACGACATCACCACGGACCATATCTCGCCGGCCAGCGCCATCCCGCCCGACAGCCTGGTGGCCGATTTCCTGGTGGAGCGCGGCGACGACCGGGGTGATCTCAACGTCTTCGCGTCGCGGCGCGGCAACTGGGAGGTGATGGTGCGGGCGGCCTTTCACAGCAAGACGCTGAAGAACCTGCTGGCGCCCGGTGCCCCCGTGGCCCATGGCCTGCATGCGCCATCGGGCGAGATCGCGCCGCTGTGGGACATCGCGCAACGCTACCGCAAGGCGGGCCAGTCCGTGGTGCTGGTGGCCGGCGAGCGCTACGGCACGGGCTCCTCGCGCGACTGGGCCGCCAAGGGCCAGCGCCTGCTGGGCATACGTGCCGTGCTGGCCCTGAGCTTCGAGCGCATCCACCGCTCCAACCTCATCGGCATGGGCATCGTGCCGCTGCGCTTGCCTGCGGGCATGGGGCCGCAGGAACTGGCGCTGCAGCCGGGCGACCGTATCGAGATCGATGCACCGTCCGACGCCCTGGCGCCGCGCTGCGCCGTGCCCGTGCGCATACTGCGCGGCGATGGCAGCGTGCAGGCGCTGCAGGCCACGGCCGCCGTGGAGACGCAGCTGGAGGCCGGGCTGCTGCGCAGCGGCGGCGTGATTCCTTCCATCCTGCGGCAGGCGGCCGGGCGCTGATGTGGCATGGCATGACAATGGGGGCATGAAGACCTCCACCCAGCTGTGCTCGCAAATCCTGGCACTGGCCCGTTCCGAGCAATGGGACAGCGGAACCCACCTGGCCGCCCAGGGGCTGGCCGACCGGCTGCGCGTCTCCCGCCAGCCCGTCAACGAGGCCTTGCAGCAGCTGGAAGAGCAGGGTGTGGTGCGGCGCGAGCGCAACCGGGGGTTTTTCCTGGCCCTGCCGCATGACCGGATTCCGGCCGAACTGCTGGCCGAGGCGGCGGCCGGCGACCAGGACCTGACCGAGGCCATCTACTTTCGCATCGCCGAGGACCGGCTGCGCGCCAGCCTGCCCGAATCCGTCACCGAGGCCGCGCTGCGCACGCGCTACGGCCTGAGCAAGGCCCAGCTGGCGGCCGTGCTCAACCGCATCTCGCAGGAGGGCTGGATCGAGCGCAAGCCCGGCTACGGCTGGACCTTTGCGGCCATGCTGACCACGCCCGACAGCCTGCTGCAGTCCTACCGCCTGCGTATGGCGCTGGAGCCGGCCGCGCTGCTGGAGCCCGGCTACCGGCTGGACCGCGCCGTGCTGCAACGCTGCCGCGCGGCCGAAATCCACTTGCTCGAAGGCGGCATCGCCACCGACCCGGCCGACCGCATCCACGACCGGGGGGTGAACTTCCACGAGTCCCTGGTCGAGGCCTCGGGCAACGTGTTCTTCATCGACACCATCCGCCGCGTCAACCGCGTGCGGCGCCTGCTGTCCTACCGCTCCATGCAGGACCGGGCGCGCTACCGCGAGCACTGCGAGCAGCATCTGAACATCCTGGAACTGCTGGGGCGCGAGCGCAACGAAGAAGCCTCCCTCGCCATGCGCGAGCACCTGGCGAGCACCTTGCGCAACCTGGCCAGCATCAGCGATCTCCTCGGTCCCGGCGCAGCGTCCCCGGAACCTTCGCGTACCCCTTCGCGTACCTCTTCCACGCCCCGGCGGGCATCCCGTTGACCCTTGAAGCGAGCCATCCATGAACCTTTCCTCCCAGCTGCTGTCCACCCTCGCGCCGCTTGGCCGCATCCGCGCATCCATCAACATCGGCAATCCCATCCTTGCGCGGCTGCAGGCCGATGGCCAGCCCGCAGGCGTGTCCATTGACCTGGCCCGGCGCCTTGCGCAGCAGCTGGGGCTGGAGCTGGAACTGGTGGTCTTCGATACGGCCGCCAAGTCGGTGGATGCCGTCACGCGCGAGGAGGCCGACTTCGGCTTCTTTGCCGTGGACCCCGTGCGTGGCGCGGGCATCGGCTTTACCGCGCCCTATGTGCTGATCGAGGGCAGCTACCTGGTGCGCCAGGATTCGCCGCTGACCGACAATGCCCAGGTGGACCGGGCCGGGCACACCGTGGTGGTCGGCAAGGGCAGCGCCTATGACCTGTACCTGAGCCGCGAGCTCAAGCATGCGCAGATAGAGCGCGCCGTGTCCTCGCCCGCCGTGGTGCAGACCTTCGTGGAATCGACGGCCGACGTGGCCGCCGGTGTCAAGCAGCAATTGGAGGCCGATGCCGCACGCCTGCCCGGCCTGCGCCTGCTGCCGGGCCGCTTCATGGTGATCCAGCAGGCCATGGGCCTGCCCAAGGGGCGGGGCGATGAGGCCCTGCGCGTGCTGGCGGCCTTTGTGGAGGAGGCCAAGGCTTGCGGCTTTGTGGCCGAGGCGCTGCAGCGCCATGGCATTCAGGGCGCGGCCGTCGCACCGCTGGCGGGCACATCGGCATGAGCACCTGTGCGTCGCGCCCCCTGTACGCCTACGTGGGTTCGCGCACCACGCGCGAGCGCGACGCACGTGGCGAGGGCATCACCGTCTATCACGTGGACGAAGCCACGGGCGTCCTGCAGCATCTGCAGACCGTGGACGGGCTTGCCAACCCCTCGTTCCTGGCGCTCGATGCAGCCGGCACCCGGCTCTACACCGTGCATGGCGATGGCCATGAGGTCAGCGTCTTCGCACGCGATGCCGCAACGGGCCGCCTGGCGTTGCTGCAGACCCGGGACTGCGGCGGGCGCAACCCGGTGCACCTGGCCATCGCCCCGGGCGGACGGCAGCTGGTGGTCTCCGACCATCTGGGCGAGCCGGCTGCCAGCGACGGCCACCGGGGGTATGGCGGGCCAGGCGGTACGCTGGCCGTGATGTCGATCGCACCGGACGGGCGCCTGGGCTCCGTGCAGCAGCGGCTTGCGCTACCGGGCCAACCCGGGCCGCATCGCAAGGAGCAGCCGTTTGCCAAGCCCCACTTCAACCCCTTCTCGCCGGACGGGCGCTTCGTGCTGGTGCCTGACAAGGGGCAGGACCGGATCTTCATCTTCGCCTTCGAGCACGGGCGGCTGGTGCCTGCGCCCCAGCCCTGGCTGGACTGCCGCGAAGGCTCGGGCCCGCGGCATATCGCCTTCCATCCTGCGCTGGCCTGCGCCTATGTGGTCAACGAACTGGACAACACCGTGCTCACCTGCCGCTTCGATGCGGCCACCGGGGCGCTGCAGGGCTTGCAGATCCTGTCCACCCTGCCGGAGCGCTTTGTGGGCAACAGCCGGGCGGCGGGCATCGAGGTCTTGCGCGACGGCCGGCAGGTGCTGGTGTCCAATCGCGGCGCTGACGGCATTGCGGTCTTCGACGTCGATCCTTTGACGGGGCTGCTGCACGCCAGTGGCGGCTTCGCCTCGGGTGGGCGCACGCCGCGCTTTTTCACGTCCTCGCCCGATGGGCGCCTGCTCTATGTGCTCAACGAGGACAGCGACAGCATCGTCTGCCATGCCCGGGATGACGCCTGGCGCCCGCTGGCCAGCACCCACTGCGCCAGCCCGGTGTGCATGGTGTTCGCGCGGTAGCCGTCCACGCTGCCCTCCGGGGCAGGATCAGGCGCCGCGCAGCACCAGCAGGTCGACGCTGGCCGGCACGCCCAGGCGCACGGCAAAGCCGGCCCACAGGCCTGCGCCGGCGCTGACGAAGAGCTTCATGGCGCCGACCTCGTACTCGCCGCGCACAAAGCCGTCGTTGGCGGGCGCCACCAGCCATTGGTCCATGCCCAGGATCAGGCCGCCGTGCGTATGGCCCGACAGCTGCAGGCCCACGCCGTGGGCAGCGTTGTCGCGGGCGGTCTTGGGCTGGTGGGCCAGCAGCAGGTGGTATTGCGCGCCGGCCTCTTTGGCCTGGCGGGCCACGGTGTCGATGTCGGGCGGCACGCCTTCGGCCACGGAGGGGTCGGTGTTCTGGCGCGAGAGGCGGCCATAGGCCGGATCGCCGATGCCCGACAGCGCCAGGCGCGCGCCCTGCACATCGATCAGCTGCATGCGGTTTTCCAGCAGGTTCAGGCCCAGGCGGCGGAATTCGGCCATCCAGGCGTCGTAGCCGCTGTAGTACTCATGGTTGCCGGGCGCCGCCCACACGCCGTAGCGTGCCTTGAGCTGCGCCAGCGGCGCGACGTTGGCGCGGCCGCTGTCCACGTCGCCGTCCACCATGTCGCCGGGCAGCACGATGAGGTCGGGCCGCGCCTCCAGCGTGCGGTCCACGATGGTCTGCACATAGCGCGCGTTGTTGATGGGGCTGGCGTGGATGTCGGCCAGCACGGCCACGCGCAGGCCTTCCAGGCCGGTGGGCAGGCCGGGCAGGCGCAGCGTGCGTTCGTGCACCTCGGGCGGGCGCAGCGCATTGGCCACGCCCCAGGCCGACAGCAGGCCCGCCAGGGCCAGGGCGCCGGCCGTGAGCAGCGGGGCGTGCAGGCGCTGCTTCCAGTCCTCGCGCCGGGCCACGGCGGCCAGCGCCCAGAGGCCGTCGCGCAGCACGATGAAGACGGCCAGCATCAGCAGCAGGGCCAGCACCCAGCCGCCCGGCACCTGCAGATAGGCCAGCGTGCGGTACTCGACCGTGCCCTCGCGCAGCAGCACCAGCAGCAGGGCGGGCGTGCAGCCCAGGGCCGCCGTGGCGACGGCCGCCATCAGACGTGCCCGGCGCGGCATCAGGCGGACGGGCCACCACAGCCACAGGGCCAATAGCGGGATGACGAGGGCGGCAAGAGTAACCATGGGGAGCAGATCGAGGAAGGCGGGTGAGGCGGCCAGCGCCGGGCGCGGCCGGCAAGGCGAGCGCCGATTGTGCGCAATGCCTTGCATGCGGCCAGCCCGCACTGGCGAAGGCCCTGGCCTGCGGGGGTTTTCATGCGGGCGGCACAGGGCAGGCGTATGGAAATCTGCAGCCGCGTGGCGCCGCCGGCATGGCGCGGGGATAATCCAGCCCCTTATGCCTTTGAAGATCAGCTTCCCTGAATCCCTGCCCGTATCCGCCCGCCGTGAGGAAATCATGGAGGCCATGGACCGGCACCAGGTCATCATCGTGTGCGGCGAGACAGGCTCGGGCAAGACCACGCAGCTGCCCAAGATCGCGCTGGCGCTGGGCCGGGGCAAGGTCAACGCCACGCCCGACGACAAGGGCCAGGTGCGCGGCCACCTGATCGGCCACACGCAGCCGCGCCGCATTGCCGCCAGCTCGGTGGCCAAGCGCATTGCCGAGGAGCTGAACACGCCGCTGGGCGATGTGGTGGGCTACAAGGTGCGCTTCCAGGACCGGCTGTCCAAGGACGCCTCGGTCAAGCTGATGACGGACGGCATCCTGCTGGCCGAGACGCAGACCGATCCGCTGCTCAAGGCCTACGACACGCTGATCATCGACGAGGCCCACGAGCGCAGCCTCAACATCGACTTCCTGCTGGGCTACATCAAGCAGATCCTGCCCCGGCGCCCCGACCTCAAGGTGGTGGTGACATCGGCCACCATCGATGCCGAGCGGTTCTCCAGGCATTTCGAAGGCCCCAAGGGGCCTGCGCCGGTGATCATGGTCTCGGGCCGCACCTACCCCGTGGAGATGCGCTGGCGCCCCTTCGAGGAAAAGCGCGACCACGACCTCAACGATGCCATTGCCGAAGGCGTGGACGAGCTGTGGTCCGGCGGCGTCAGCGGCGACATCCTGGTGTTCCTGCCCGGCGAGCGCGAGATCCGCGAGGCGGCCGACCACCTGCGCAAGCACCTGGCACAGCAGCCCGTGCTGCGCCATGCCGAGGTGCTGCCGCTGTTCTCGCGCCTGTCGCAGGCCGAGCAGGACCGCATCTTCGACAGCCACACGGGCCGGCGCATCGTGCTGGCCACCAACGTGGCCGAGACCTCGCTGACCGTGCCCGGCATCCGCTATGTGATCGATGCGGGCACGGCACGCGTCAAGCGCTATTCCTTCCGCAGCAAGGTCGAGCAGCTGCTGGTCGAGCCCATCAGCCAGGCAGCGGCCAACCAGCGCGCGGGCCGTTGCGGCCGCGTCGCCAACGGCATCTGCATCCGCCTGTACGACGAGGCCGACTTCGGCACGCGCGCGCGCTTCACCGACCCTGAAATCCTGCGCTCCTCGCTGGCCGGCGTCATCCTGCGCATGAAGTCGCTGGGCCTGGGCGACGTGGTGAATTTCCCCTTCCTTGAATCGCCCTCGGGCCGCGCCATTGCCGACGGCTACCAGCTGCTGGGCGAGCTGGGCGCCGTGGACGAGCGCGGCGAGCTGCTGCCCATGGGCCGCGAGCTGTCGCGCCTGCCGCTGGACCCGCGCGTGGGCCGCATGATCCTGGAGGCGCGCACGCGCGGCGCCGTGGCCGAGGTGCTGGTCATCGCCTCCGCCCTGTCCGTGCAGGACGTGCGCGACCGGCCGCTGGAGGCCCAGCAGCAGGCCGACCAGCAGCACGCCAAGTTCGACGACGAGAAAAGCGAATTCAGCGGCTACCTGCGCCTGTGGAAATGGCTGCAGGATGCGCGTGGCGGCAAGGTGGTGGCCAAGAGCCGCAAGGAAATGGCCACGGCCCAGGCGCCTGCCGCCAAGCCATCGGCGCGCAATGCTGCCTTCCTGCCCGTGGCCCAGCGCAGCGGCGGGCAGAGCGTGGCCGCCCCGGCGGCCGAGGCGCTGGCGGCCTTCCATCCCCAGGACACCGGTCCCGGCACGGATGACGAGCCCTCGCACAAGCTCAGCAACCGCCAGTGGGAGCAGCTGCTGCGCCAGAACTTCATCAACATCCGCCGCGTGCGCGAATGGCGCGACATCCACTCGCAGTTGCTGACCGTGGTCAACGAGCACAAGTGGAAGATCAACACCGAGGCCGCAGGCTACGACGCCGTGCACCTGTCCATGCTGTCCGGCCTGCTGGGCAACCTGGGCTACAAGGGCGATGAAAGCGACGCCTACCTGGGCGCGCGCGGCATCCGCTTCTACCCGCACCCGGGTGCCCACCTGTCCAAGAAGCCGGGGCGCTGGATCGTTGCGGCCGAGCTGGTGGAAACCTCGCGCCTGTACGGCCGGGGCATCGCCGCCATCGATCCGCAGTGGCTGGAGGAAGTCGGCGCCCACCTGCTCAAGAAGCAGCTGCTCGATCCGCACTGGTCCAAGAACCAGGCCGACGTGGTGGCGCTGGAGCGCGCCACGCTCTACGGCCTGGTGGTCTACAACGGCCGGCGCATGAGCTATGGCCGCATCGATCCGCAGTCCGCGCGCGAGATCTTCATCCGCCAGGCCCTGGTGGAGGGACAGTGGGATACGCGCTGGCACTTCCTGCCCGCCAACCTCAAGCTGGTGCGCAAGGTCGAGGAGCTGGAGCACAAGAGCCGCCGCCAGGACGTGCTGGTCGATGACGAGCTGATCTACGCCTTCTACGACCAGCAGATCCCCAAGGACGTGTTCAGCGGCGCCACCTTCGACCATTGGTTCCGCGAGGCGGCCAAGGAAAACGCCGACCTGCTGCGCCTGTCGCGCGACGAGCTGATGCGCCACGAGGCGGCCGGCATCACCACCCAGGCCTTTCCCAAGGTGGTCAAGCTCGGCGGCGTGGACTGCACGGCCAGCTACCTGCACAGCCCCGGCGACGCGCGCGACGGCATCACCGTCACCGTGCCGCTGTTCGTGCTCAACCAGGTCAGCGACGAGCGCGTGGAATGGCTGGTGCCCGGCATGCTCAAGGACAAGCTCCAGGCCCTGCTCAAGAGCCTGCCGCAGCGCCCGCGCAGCCGCTTCGTGCCCCTGCCCGAAAGCGCCCAGCGCCTGGCCGAACTCTTCACCACGCCCGAGCGCTGGGGCCAGGGATCGCTCATCGATGCCCTGCTCAAGCAGGTGCGCGACGAGACCTCGCTGGACGTCAAGCGCGCCGACTTCAAGCTGGACATGCTCAGCCCGCACCTGTTCATGAACTTCCGCATCACGGACGAGCATGGACGCCAGCTGGGCCAGGGCCGCAACCTGGGCGCGCTCAAGGCCGAACTGGGCGCCAAGGCGCGCGGCGCCTTCCAGGCGCTGGCCGCGCTGAAGGTGGCGTCGGTCACGGAGGCCCCTTCTGCACCCGCTGCCACCGCGCCCGAAGCCGGCAGGAAGCCTGCGCCCGCTGCCAAGGCGGAAAAGCCCGACCAGGCCCCGCCTGCCAGGAATGCCAAGCCCAGCCAGCCCGCCGACAGCCGCTACAAGGAATGGAGCTTTGGCGAGCTGCCCGAGCTGATGGAGATCGGCCGGGGCGGGCAGACGCTGATCGGCTTTCCAGCACTGATCGACCACGGCGATGCCGTCGGCATCGAGGTCTTCGACGAGCCCGAGGTCGCGGCCGCACGCCACCGCGTGGGCCTGCGTCGCCTGTTCGCGCTGCAGATCCGCGACGCGCTCAAGTACCTGGAAAAGAACATTCCAGACCTGCAGAAGATGGCCGTCGCCTACATGCCGCTGGGCACGCAGGAGGAACTGCGCGAGCAGATCATCGACGTGGCCATAGACCGCGCCTTCCTGCAGGAGCCGCTGCCCACCAACGACGCGCAGTTCAAGCAGCGCGTGCAGGACGGACGCGGCCGGCTGACGCTGATCGCCAACGAGGTGGCGCGCATGGCCTCCACCATCCTGATCGAGTACGCGGCGGCGCAGCGCAAGATCAAGGACACCAAGAACGCGCCTGACGCCACGGCCGACGCCGCCCAGCAACTGCAGCGCCTGGTGCCCAAGAACTTCATCGCGGCCGCGCCCTGGACCCAGCTGCAGCACTACGCGCGCTACCTCAAGGCCATCACCAGCCGGCTGGACAAGTACCGCGCCGACCCTGCGCGCGACGCCAGCCGCCTGACCGAGCTGCGCCCGCTGGAGCAGCGCTACTGGCGCCTGGTGGCTGAGCGCAAGGGCCACATCGATGCGCGCATGCAGGAGTACCGCTGGATGCTGGAGGAGCTGCGCGTGAGCTTCTTCGCCCAGGAGCTGCGCACGCCGTACCCGGTCAGCATCAAGCGGCTGGACAAGGTCTGGCAGCAGCTGCAGAACTAGCGCCGTGCCGGCCTGCGGCCCTTTCTTGAGCGGGAGGGCCGCAGGCCATGTTTCAATGCGGCATCGCCACCTTCCCGGCACGCGGCGGGTTGGAGCGATGCAAGGCCCAAGGCCGTATGCGCCATCACAGAGATGGGGCATTTTTCAAAGCACGGGCGATCTGTGCAGAACCTGCACAGATGCTGGCCGCTCCATGGCGTTGCGGCGGGGCCTGTGCGTTTCTAGACTGCAGGCATCAACCACTTCCCGTTTTCAGGAGCACTGCATGTCACTCGCAGAACAGGCCAGCCAGGCCACCCAATCCACCAGCCATCCCACCCTCCGCGCCCTGTCCGGCGCGCCGGGGCGCAGCCAGTTGCCACGGGGTGCCACGGCGCTGCTGGTCATCGACTTCCAGAACGAGTACTTCAGCGGCCGCCTGCCCATCCCGCGCGGCCCGCAGGTCCTGGAGCAGGCCCGGCGCCTGCTGCAATGGGCCGATGCCGGGCAGGTTGCCGTGTTCCACATCCAGCACATTGCCCCTGAAGGTGCGCCCGTGTTCGCCGTCAATGGCAGCGCCGTCCAGTTCCACCCCGGCCTGCAGCCGCGCGCGGGCGACACCGTGGTGCAAAAGCGCAGCGTCAGCGCCTTCGTCGGCACCGACCTGGCCGACCAGTTGCGCGCGCGTGGCATCACCACCTTGGTCATCTGCGGCCTCATGACCCACGCCTGCGTGGCCGGCGCCGCACGCGATGCCGCGCCGCTGGGCTTCGAGGTCATCGTGGCCAGTGATGCCGTGGCCACACGTGCCATCACGCGCAGCAATGGCGAATCCGTGGACGCCGACAGCCTGCACCGTGCCGCGCTGGCCGAGATCGAGGATGTGTTTGGCGATGTGCTGCCCACGGACGGTATCCTGGAGCTGGCGCTGCGCTGAGCGGGCTGGTCGGCATCAGCGGTCCATGCTCCACAATCCCCGCCAAAGGAGTGCATGAGCAATGGACAGATGGCAAGCCATGCGGGTGTTCTGCGGCGTGGTGGACGCGCAGGGTTTCACGGCGGCCCAGGACCGGCTGGGCATGACGCATTCCACGGCGTCGCGCCATGTCAAATGGCTGGAGTCGGAGCTGGGCACGCAGCTGCTGCAGCGCAATTCGCGCGGGCTGAGCCTGACCGATGCGGGGCGCAGCTACTACCTCAGTTGTGTGCAGTTGCTGGAGCAGCTCGATGCGGCCGAGGCCGCACTGGCGCAGCGCCGTGCGCGCGTGGCGGGTGTGTTGCGCATCACGCTGCCGCTGGCCGTGGGCGCCATCGAGCTGGGCGACTGGCTGCCCGAGTTCGAGCAGCAATTCCCCGATCTGGAGCTGCAGCTGCTGTGCACCGACCGGCTGGTGGACCTGGTGGCCGAGGGCGTGGATGCGGCCGTGCGCATCAGCCGCCAATTGCCGGACAGCGGGCTGCAGGCGCGGCTGCTCACGCATTCGCCGCTGGTGCTGGTGGCGTCGCCCGCCTACCTGATGCGCCAGGGCGTGGTGCAGGCGCCCGGGCAATTGGCCGAGCACCGCGCCCTGGCCTTTGCGGCGGGCCCGGCCCCATTGCGCTGGAGCGTGGTGTCCGGGCAGGGCGCCGTGACCGAGGTGCAGCCGCACACGGCGCTGCGCACCGATTCGGTGGCCACCATCTTCGAGGCCGCACGCGCGGGCCGGGGCATTGCGGCGCTGACTTGGCATACCGTGCGCTCGGCCGTGGAGCGCGGCCAGCTGGTGCGGGTGCTGCCCTGTTTTCATCTGGGGCAGTACAGCTACCACGCGCTGTATCCGCGCACGCGGCATCTGCGCCCGGCCGTGCGCGCGTTTGTGGATTTCATGGCGCGGCGCTATCGGCAAGGGCCAGGCGGCTGAGCATGGTCTTCTGGAGCCGGCCACTGGATGCGCAGGAGCAGGCCTTTGTGCGCACGCATTTCGGCGCCTCGCTCGATGCGCTGCTGCCGCGCCTGCGCGTGTACCAGCGGCGGCTGGGCGATACGCGCAGGGCGCTGTCCATGAATGGCGGGCGCATCTTCATGCCGCGCGCCTTCTTCACGCAGTCCGATCCGCACCAGCCGTTGCGCCTGTCGCATCCGCAGATCGCAGGCATCTTTGCCCATGAGCTGCTGCACCAGTGGCAGCGCCTGCAGGGCATGCCGGTCACGCGGCAGGCCGCCTGGCTGCAGTTCAAGGCGCTGTGCACGCGCGGCGATCCGTATGCCTATGAGCGCTGCGACGATCCCCGGCGCATGCTGCAGCGCTTTGTCCATGCCCAGGTGGAGCAGCAGGGCCAGATGTGGGAAGACCATGTGCGCGCCTGCGTGGCGGGGCAGGGCGATGCGGCGGGCGCCCTGATCGCGGCCCACGTGCGGGGCGCGTGAGTCAGCTGGGCTGGGTGTTCAGTGCTTCGATCAGGTCATGGGCCGACACATCGCGCGCCGCGCCAAAGCCCGCCACGTGCCGGGCGATGGATGGCGTGATGCAGACAAAGCGGAAGTCGCCCAGATCGGTCATGAACGCGGCTTCGGGGAAGCGCAGCACATAGCTGTCACGCGCGCCATCGGCCAGCACGCTGCCGGGCGGCGGTGTGCTGGCCACGCCTTCAATGGCCACGCGCTCCAGTGCATGCACGCCCTCGCCGCCCACTTCGGCCGCGCATACCAGCAGGCTGACGGCCGGGTGCAGCTCCATGGCCCGCGTGTGCGCTGCCAGTGCGCTGACGTGCAGCACAAAGCAGCCAAACTGCGCATTCCAGGCCCAGGGCACCATGGACAGCCGGGGAGCGGGCAGTGCATCGCCAGCCCCGGGGGCAGGGGAGTCGGCGGGCTGGGTGGCCAGGGCCGCGCTGCGGTGGCGGGCCAGCAGATCGCGCAGCGACAGCTGCAGGCGGGACAGGTGGGGCATGGCGGGCGTGGAGGGCATGGCGCCATCGTACCTGTGGCGTACTTAAGGCGTGTCCGTGGCCGGCTTGCGAAAGCACAAGGCGAGTTGCGGTGGCATCGGTATGCCATGGGCGCTCAAGCGTCACTTTGGCGACGATCTCCTGGGGCCTTCCCCAATGCCGGGAAGCGGGTGTGGGCCTAGCCTCGCTGGCAAGGCGGATTGCCGCCGTCCCTTCCACTCACCGACACTTCAAAGCCCATCCACCCATGCCCTCCCAGCCCGCGCACCACGCTTTCTGGCCCAGCCGCCTGCCCCATTCCATCACCGTGCCCGCCACCAGCGTCTGGGACAACCTGGCCGTCAATGCGCGACGCTACCCGGACAAGGCAGCCATCCGCTACTTCGGCAGCTCCATCAGCTACCGCGAGCTGTGCGAGGGCACGGAGCGCATGGCGGCCTACCTGCACAGCCTGGGCGTGCAGCGCGGCGACCGCGTCATTTTGCTGATGCAGAACACGCCGCAACTCATCCTGGCGCACTACGCCATCTTCCGCGCCAATGCGGTGGTGGTGCCGGTCAACCCCATGAACATGGCCGAGGAGCTCAGGCACTACATCACCGACGCCGACGCCAAGGTCGCCATCACCACGGCCGACCTGGCCCCCGAACTGGCCAAGGCCAGCAATGCGCTGGCGCCCGGCCAGCGGCTGGAGCACCTGGTCGTCACCCAGTTCACGGACGCCTTCGATGCCGGGGTGCAGGGCGACGACGCCCCGCCCGTGCAGTGGCACGACTGGCTGCTCACCCGGCGTGAGCCGGCCGTGCTCGATGGCGGCAGCGTCCACACCTGGCAGCAGGCCATGGCCTGTACCGACGCCGCGCCGCCCCATGTGGTGGGCCGCGACGACATGGCCGTGCTGCCCTACACCAGCGGCACCACGGGCCACCCCAAGGGCTGCATGCACCCGCACCGCTCCATCAACCACAACGCCGTGGCGGGCAGCTACTGGGGCAGCGGCACCAGCGAGACCGTAGTCCTGGCCGTCGTGCCCATGTTCCACATCACGGGCATGGTCTCGGTGCTGCACACGGCCATCTTCGTGGGCGCCACCCTGGTCGTCATGCCGCGCTGGGACCGCGAGCTGGCGGGGCGGCTGATCTCTCGCTACCAGGTCACCAGCTGGACCAATATCCCTACCATGGTCATCGACCTGCTGGGCAGCCCCAACTTTGCGCAGTTCGACCTCACCAGCCTCAAGTACATCGGCGGCGGCGGTGCGGCCATGCCACAGGCCGTGGCCCAGCGCCTGCTGGAGCAATACGGCCTGCGCTTCAGCGAGGGCTACGGCCTGACCGAGACGGCCGCACCCACGCACAGCAACCCTTTCGAGCATCCCAAGCAGCAATGCCTGGGCATTCCCTTCATGAGCACCGAGGCGCGTGTCATCGACCCCGAAACCGGCGCCGATGTCCCGCAGGGCGAGCAGGGCGAAATCGTCGTCCACGGCCCCGAGGTCTTCGACGGCTACTGGAAGCGACCCGACGCCACGGCCCAGGTCTTCATGGAGATCGACGGCAAGCGGTTCTTTCGCACCGGCGACCTGGGCCACGTGGACGAGGACGGCTACTACTTCATCACCGACCGCCTCAAGCGCATGATCAACGCCAGCGGCTTCAAGGTCTGGCCAGCCGAGGTCGAATCGCTGATGTTCCGCCACCCCGCCATCCAGGAAGCCTGCGTGATCTCCACGCGAGACGCCTACCGCGGCGAGTCGGTCAAGGCCGTCGTCGTGCTGCGCGCCGGCAAGGAAGACACCACGGCCGAGGACATCATCCAGTGGTGCCGCGAGAACATGGCCGTCTACAAGGCGCCCAAGATCGTGCAGTTCGTCAAGGCCCTGCCCAAGAGCGGCAGCGGCAAGGTGATGTGGCGGCAGCTGCAGGAGGCGGAGGCCCAGGCCTAGGAGCAGTCACAGTCCACAGGCACAATGTCCGGGACCATGGTCTGCGACTTGCCCCTGATCCGCCGCTACGCCCCAGCCGACCTGCGGGGTGCCTATGAACTGCTCATTTCCAATGGCTGGGGCCATCGCATCGCCAGCCAGGACTATCTGGAGCGCCTCATCGGTGCGTCCCAGGCCGTGGAGGTGGCTGTGGCGGGCAACCAGGTGGTGGGTTTTGCGCGCGCCATCACGGACGGGCTGTCCAATGGATACCTGTCCATGGTGGTGGTTGCCCCCGGTTACCGGGGGCAGGGCACGGGGCGAAGGCTGGTCGAGGCAGTGACGGGTGCCGATCCCGGGATCACCTGGGTGCTGCGGGCCGGCCGTGAACAGGCCCCGCAGTTCTTTGCCAGGCTGGGCTTTGTCGCATCCGAAGAGGCGATGGAGCGCCGACGGGCTCGCGGCACATGACGGATTTCCAGGGCCTCAGCCCGTCTATCATCGCGCGCCAGTCCCTCATGAAACATTGATCAATGCGCCGATTCCTTCCCGTGGCTGCCGCAGTGGTGGCCGTGGCCTTTTTCTGCATTCCGGCCACCGCGCACGAACTGTGCACCATCGTCGCCGACGCCGACACGGGCCAGTCCCTGGTGCACAGCGGCCCGGCCTGCGCCGAGCGGGTCACGCCGGCCTCCACCTTCAAGATCGCCATCAGCCTGATGGGCTATGACGCCGGCATCCTGCAGGACGAATCCCGGCCCGCGTGGCCGTACCAACCGGAGTATCCGGACTGGGGCGGCGATGCCTGGCGGCGCGAGATCACGCCCCAGGCGTGGATGAAGGACTCGGTGTTCTGGTACTCGCAGCAGGTGGCGCGGGAGCTGGGCCAGCAGCGGTTTGGCGCCTACGTGAGGGCCTTCCAGTACGGCAACGAGGATGTCTCCGCCGTTGCCGTGGCCCATCCCGGCCACAACGGCGCGTGGGTGGTGTCCTCGCTGCGCATCTCGGCGGCCGAGCAGGTGGCCTTCATGCGCAGGATCGTGCGCCGGGAACTGTCTGTGAGCAGTCAGGCCATCGACATGACTGCGCGCATCACCCGGCACCCCGTGCCTGTGGACGGCTGGACCGTGCATGGCAAGACCGGCACCGGGTCGCCCGGCAGCGACAACCGCTACGATGCCAGCCGGGCCTACGGCTGGTA
This sequence comes from Delftia sp. BGA-UO-ETr-SB1, assembly GCF_059567865.1. Taxonomy (NCBI): domain Bacteria; kingdom Pseudomonadati; phylum Pseudomonadota; class Betaproteobacteria; order Burkholderiales; family Comamonadaceae; genus Delftia; species Delftia sp. BGA-UO-ETr-SB1. Next base: position 2,371,283 of record NZ_JCAQOW010000006.1, read on the forward strand.
TGTGGGCTGGGCCACCAAGGACCAGCGCAGGCTGGTGTTCGCCACGCTGATCCAGGATGAGCAGGCGCAAAAGCCCAATGCCGGCCTGCGCGCACGCGATGCCCTGCTGCAGCGATTGCCTGCCGCGGACCGCTGACAATGCACGGGCGTTTTCCTTTCCGCACCTTGCCCACATACCTCCCACACATCTCCCGCACCTCTCCCGCATATCTCCCGCACAAGAGCGACAGACCGACACCCGATGAAGACCATTGACGAAATGCTGAACCTGGACCTGCTCACCCCCGAGCAGCACGTTGAGATCAGCGACTGGATTGCCCGCGCGAACTCCCCCGAGGAAATACTGCAGATGCCCGCCCCGCTGTGGCAGGCCGTGGAGCGGGCCAGCGAGGCCATGGGCGTCAATGCCGATCTTCTGCGGCCGCCCTCGCTGGATGCGGGCGGCGCCATTTTCGGATAGACCCAGCAGCGGGGATGGGCCGGCCCACCAGGCAACCGGCCCACCTGCGCACTCCCATGGCGTGCCGGCCAGGTCAGCTGGCCGGTGCCGGTGAGTCCTTGGTGTCCTGATGCGCCGGCTTGTCGCGCGGCGCGGACCACACACTGTCCCGCGGGCCGCTGCGCGTGCGCCGTGCCGTGGCACGCGCCATCCAGGCCAGGGCCAGCACGCCGGCCACGGCCGTCAGGTCCAGGCCGATCAGCGAGGTGTCCACCCACGCGCCGGTGCCTGGCGCCAGCCAGCCCACCAGCGATGACAGCGCGATCGCGGCCGTGCAGGCGGCGGCCAGCCACAGCAAGGCCGGGGCCGCGCGCGCTGCGCCGCGCACGAAGGCCCAGGCCATGCTGGTGAAGAACACGGCGTAGTAGATGCCCATGTGCCATGCGGCCAGGTCATCGACGCGGCCCGGCAGCCACTTGGCGGCGGCAATGGTGGCGGAAATGCCGGCCACGCAGCCCAGGCAGACGCCGACGGTAGCCGAGGCCATGAGGGCCGTGTCGCGCCGCTGCACGGGCAAGTCTGCGCTCTTGCGCTGGGCCTTGCGCCGCGTCTCCACCCACAGCAGATTGCCGCCGTAGAACAGCCATGCGCCCGCCAGGCCCAGCAGGAAGTACAGCCACCAGACCGCGAGTCCGCCGAAGGAGGCCATGTGCAGCGCGAAGAAGCTGCTGATGAACAGGTTGGGCGTGCTCTGTCCGCCTGACAGGTAGTCGGCCGAGATCAGCTTGCCGCTGTACGGATCGAGCATGGCAAAGCCGCCCACGGCGCGCGGCGATACGGCCTGGGGATTCCTGCCCCAGACGCGCACGGTGGGCTTGGGGCCGGTGACCTGGGCGTACTGCAGTCTTTCGGGCTCGAAGCCGGGCGCGGCGGCCCTGACGATCTCCACCAGCTGCGAGGGTTTGAGCATGTCGGCGGGATTGCGTGGCGGCGCGTCCGGGGCCTTGCCCGAGGGGCGCGCAAAGGTCTGGGCCCATTGGCCTTCGTGGATCAGCCTGTCCTGCACGTCGAAGATCTGGTCGTGGTAGGCGAAGACCACGGCGCTCAGGGCCATGACGATGTGAAAGGGCAGGCTGACGATGCCCACCACGTTGTGCGCGTCCAGCCACATGCGCTTGAGGTTCCTGCCCACGCGCAGTGCGAAGAAGTCCTTGACCAGCGAGGGCAGCAGGATCACCACGCCCGAAACCAGGGCCAGGAAGTACAGGGCCGAGATCGCGCCCATGATCCAGCGGTTGGGGTCCGAGTCCACGGGCAGGCCGACCACGCGGTGCAGCACGTCGATGAACTCCACCAGGCGGGACGGACGCTGCTCGCTGATCTGCACGCTGCCGTCGGCCGACAGCTGGGCCGTGTAGTGGCGTACGGCGCTTTCGTCATGGTCGTCGGCCTTGGGATCGCGCACCTGCCATTGCAGGCGCGGGATGGCGTTGTCGCCCTGCAGCTGCACGATGGCGCCGCGCGCGGCCGCCGGCGTGCTGGCCAGGGTCCGGGCGATCAGCGGCTGCACCTCGTCCATGGGCACGGCCTGCACCACGGCGGCAGGCGGCGTGGACCATCGCCGGATGGGTTCCTTGAACACCGTCAGCGCACCCGCGTAGAAGGCGATGAACAAGGCCATGCCGCTGAGGATGCCCGTCCAGGTGTGTACGGATTTGTAGATGCGGATGTAGTCGGCTCTCATGACAGGCCTCCTGCGCTGCTGTGCATTGCCGCGCGCACCAGCCACCAGGCGGCCAGGGCCAGCGCGTTGGCCCCGCCCAGCCAGGCCCAGGCGCGCAGGCCGCTGGAAAAGAAATACACCAGGGACTGCACCAGCAGCCAGACCGGCGGCACTAGCCACATGACCAGCTGCCCGCTCACCGCCAGCGGCATGCCGTGCAGCAGGGCGGCCAGCAGGCCACTGGCGCTGATCGCCAGGCCCGGGCCCAGCAGCAGGCCGGCCAGGGTCTTGGAGATCCAGTCCGGCCGGATGGGGGCCGGCTTGCGCGGGCGGGCCTCAGGGTGTGCGTCGGCCATGGAACAGCGCTCCGATATAGGGCAGCAGGGCGAAGGCCAGCATCAGCAGGGTGAGCCAGGTGAACGTTGCGGCCAGCGTCCGCATGTCCTGGGCGAATGCCAGCCAGCCCGCTGCGAGCAGGCCGCCACCGGCCAGGAGGGCAGGCTGGCGCGGCCAGGCGGCCGCCCATAGCCGCTGGTTGGGCGAGGCGGCGTAGATGCACAGGCAGGCCAGCGAGGTGGCAAGCAGGCCGGCGACGGTGAAGAGCGGCATGGAAATTCGATCGTGGGAAGCAAAAGACCCGGCAGGACACATGCGCCCCGCCGGGTGGCCCGCGCAGTGCGTCAGGCGGTCAGAACGACACGGTGGCCGACAGCCGGAAGGTGCGCGGTGCGCCGGGCATGACGAAACCGTCGGTGAACATGCCGATCCAGTAGTTCTTGTCCGTCACGTTCTCCACGCTGGCATTGAAGCGCACGGGCGTGGCGCCGAACCTGGTCTCGTACTTGGCCATCAGGTCGAAGCGGTTCCAGGCCGGGGCGCGCAGCTTGTTGCCGGAGTCCACCCACTGCGAGCCGGTGTACAGCACGCGGCCGCCGACCGACAGGCCCTGCACGGGCGTTTCCCAGTCGATGCCGATGCGCGCGCGCAGCTTGGGCACGCCGTAGTTTTCACGGCCGGAGTTGATCTGGCGCGACTTGATGTACTCCACCCCGCCCAGCAGCGACAGCGTCTGCGTGAGCTTGCCGAAGGCGCTCCACTCCAGGCCCTTGAGGCGCTGCTCGCCATCGAGCACCTGGGCATTGCCGCTGTTGGTGATGATGGACGGCTTTTCGATGCGGAAGGCGCTCAGCGTGTGCGTGGTCTGGCCCGCCTGCAGCTTCACGCCCACCTCGCCCTGCTTGGTCTGCATGGGCGCCAGGGTCTCGCCGGTGTTGGCAAAGCCCGCGCCCACGGTGCGGCCGGGCTCCAGGCCTTCGGTGTAGTTGGCGTACAGCGAGACGTTGTCGCCCCAGGGCCGCACGACCAGGCCGGCCATGGGCGAGACGCGGCTCTTGCTGTAGTTGGACGACACGCCGTTGACCAGCGGCGTCTTCACCGTCTGGTGGCGTGCGCCCAGCGTCAGCAGCACCTTGTCGTTGGCGAAGCTCATCACGTCGGCCAGGGCAAGCGAGCGGAATTCGTTCTCGGTGGTGTAGCCCTTCCACTGCGGCGCGCCCGGGAAGGTGGGCGTCGTCGGCTCGTACATGTTGGTGGTGTAGCAGTAGTTGCAGGCCGTGTTGTAGGTGCCTTCCTTGTGCTTGAGGATGTTGAACGACAGTTGCAGACGGTGCTGCACGCTGCCCGTGCTCAGCTTGCCGATGACGCCGGCCTCGGCCGTGCGGCGCTCGGACTCGGTGTGCACGTTGTAGATGGCGCCGCGCGTGGTGCCATCCAGGCCCGTGACGATGGCGCGGGTGCCGAACAGCAGGCCCTTGCCCTGCGCCTCGGAGGCGCCGAAGGCGAAATAGCCCTGCCAGTTCTGCGTGAAGTCCACCTCGGCACGCGCCAGCAGGCCGCTGTTGTCGTACTGGCCGTGGGTGCCGCGGAACATGTTCACGTCGCCGCTGGGCGGTGCCAGCAGCCGGCCCACGCCGGGGATGGCCGCGCTGCCCAGGAAGCTGAACATGCCCGGGCTGCCGCCGTCGATCTTGGTGATGCTGTTGTACAGGTCCAGCGAGAAGCGGGCCCTGTCGCCCAGGTAGTCCAGGCCCAGGGCGCCCACGCGGCGCTTCTGGCTCTCGTCCTTGGCGCCCATGTCGCCCGAGCCGTAGACGCCGTTGAAGCGCAGGCCCAGCCGCTGCTCGGGGCCGAAGCGCCTGCCCACGTCGGCATGCATCTGCAGGTAGGAGTCCGAGACGTAGGTGGCCGTCAGGTCCGCCATGGGCTGGGCCAGCGCGCGCTTGGTGACCATGTTGACGGAGCCGGCCACGCTGGCCAGCGGCGGCATGCCGGACAGCAGCACGTTGGGGCCGCGCATCACTTCCACGCGCTCGAACATCTCGATGGGCACCGAATTGGCCGGCGCCACGCCGTACAGGCCGTTGGTGGCGATGTCCATGGCCGTCACATCCAGGCCGCGCAGGTTGAAGTTCTGCAGCAGGTGTCCCTTGTTGGTGGTGAAGACCACGGCCGCATCGTTTTCCAGCACATCCTGCAGCGACAGGGCGGACCAGTCCTCGGCCAGCTCGCGGGTGTAGGCGTTGACATGCACCGGCGCGTCCACGATGGAGGTGGCGCCCAGAATGCCCAGGCGTGCACCCTTGGCGGCCTTGCGCCCCGGTGCCAGCGTGGGCAGGTCCTCGCGCTCGTACTTGTCGCGCACGTCGATCTGCGACAGCGTCGGCGTCGTTGCGGTCGGCGCCTGCGCTGCATCCTGTGCGATCGCCGTGGACCCTGCGCCGGCGGCCAGCATGGCCAGAACAATGGAGTTGAACCGCAGCGTGCGGCCGTTGGTGGTGTGCATGGACTGGACTCTTGATTTGTAGATGTCAATGAGAATCAGTCTTAATTATATTTACGGATTTAGTTAGCATGGGAAGTTGTTGTATCCACGCATCGTCCGGCGGGCAGTTGATCTGCGTCCATGCACGGGCCCGAGGCCCGCCCCATCACCACCCCATCACCACCCCATCACCACCCCATCACCACCCCATCACCACCCCATCACCACCCCATCATCGACCGGTGCGCGCCAATGCCCGCCATGGCGCCATCGCTCACCGCCATGGCCACGTTGCCGGCCGCGCGGGCCGCGTCGCCACAGGCGAACACGTTGGGGACGCTGGTCGCCTGGCCTTCCGCGACCTTGATGAAGGTGCCCATGGGGCCTTCGTCCAGGGCGCAGCCCAACTGCTCGGCCACGGGGCTGGCGATGCGGGTGCGCGGCTGGGTGAACAGGCCGTCCATCACCAGGCGGCGGCCGTCCTGCAGCACCACGTCGGCCCGGCCTTCCAGGCGGGCGATGGGCGTGGCCTCCACCTGGGTGCCCCGGTGCGCAAGGGTGGAAAGTTCTTCGGCGCCGGGCGTGTAGGCGCCGTTGAGCAGCAGCGTGGTCTGGCCCCAGTCGGGCAGCATGACGGCGTGGTGGTGGGCCAGGGCCGAGCTGGCGATGATGCCGATGCGGCCCGCATTCATCTCGTAGCCGTGGCAGTACGGGCAGTGAAAGACGCTGCGGCCCCAGCGCTCGGCCAGTCCCGGCACGGGCGGCAGGCTGTCATGCACGCCCAGCGCCAGGACGAGGCGGGCGGCGCTGATGGCCGTGCCCGCTGCACGGAACTCCAGCCGGCCATCGGTCGCCACGCGGGCGTCTTCGGCCGTGCCGTCCAGCCACTGCACGGTGGGATAGGCCATCAGCTGCTGCCGGGCCTGGGCGGCGATCTGGGCGGGGGCCACGCCATCCTGGGTGAGAAAGCCGTGCGATGTCTCGCCGGCCTGGTCCACGAAGCGGTTGCGCCGCAGTCCGGCATCGACCACCAGCACCTGGCGGCGCGCACGCGCCAGTTGCAGCGCGGCGGACAGGCCTGCATAGCTGCCGCCGATGACGGCGAAATCAACGTGTTTCATGTGTGTGCTCCTGCAGTTGGTGCCAACCCTGGCCGCCTGCTGCGCGATGGCGGGCCAGGCGGGCGTGGAAGTCTTGGGACAGGGCAGCCAGCGTCACCGTGCCCAGGCGTGCGAGCAGGGCGGCCTCGGCCTGCTGCACCGCGTTGCTCAGGGCTTCGTTCACGGCCTGGGCGACCAGGCATTCGGGCCGGTCTTCCCTGAAGCCTAGCGCCACCAGGCCGGGCGCGCCCAGGGCCTCATGCACGTCGCGCAGCGTGGTGCGGTCCAGTTCGCAAGAAAGCACCCAGCCCCCGCCATGGCCCTTGGCGGAAGTGACAAGGCCTGCATCGCGCAGGCCCGACATCAACCGGCGCAGCACGACCGGGTTGGTCTGCAGCGCGGCGGCGAGCATGTCGGAGGTGGCAGGTCCATCGCCCTCGGCCATATGCAGCAGCACATGGAGGACGTCCGAGAATTGGCTGTTCTGTTTCATGCAACATTATTTGTTGCATGAGTGTGGCCTTGTCCCGTGAAGGGGAATGGGCCTGCCGCCGACTGATCAGGACTCGCCCGTGAACCCGATCTGCTTGACCAGCGAACTCCAGCGCTCGAACTCGGCCTGCTGGTCGGCCGCCATTTCCTGCTGCGTGCTGCCACGCGCCAGCAGGCCCAGGGCGGCCAGCCCGTCGATCACGGCCTTGTCCTTGAGCGCGGCCGTGATGGCCGCGTTGGCGTTGGCAATGGTGGTGGCCGGGGTCTTGGCGGGAGCGTAGAAGCCGAACCATTCCTCCACCGTGACATCGGGAAAGCCCAGTTCGGTGAAGGTGGGCACGTCGGGCAGGAAGGGCGAGCGCTGCCTGCCCGAGGTGGCCAGCACGCGCAGGCGGCCCGCCTTCAGGTACTGCAGGTAGTCGCCGCTGGGGTTCATGGTGGCCGCGACCTGGCCGCCCACCAGGTCGGTGATGCTGGGCACGGTGCCGCGATAGGGCGCGTGCTTGAGTTCCACCCCCGAGCGCAGGCTCAGCAGCGCGCCCAGCAGGTGCGGCATGGAGCCCGCGCCCGGCGAGCCGAAGTTGGCCCGGTCGGGGTGCGCCTTGGCCCAGGCCAGGAAGTCCTTGAGGGTCTTGACCTCGGCCGGCACGGCAGGCCCCACGGCCAGGCCGTGGTAGATGACGGCGCCGATGGAGACGGGGATGGCATCCTCGGGCTTGTAGGTCAGCTTGGGGTAGATGTGCGGGTAGACCGAGAAGGCCGACACGGGCGCCAGCGCCAGCACCGAGCCGTTGGGCGGGGCGTTCTTCAGGGCCTCCACCGCGATGCGGCCACCGGCGCCGGGCTTGTTTTCCACAAAGCCCGGCCCTTTGCTGTAGGGCGTGCCGCCCAGCCGCTCGGCCACGCGGCGGGCCACGCTGTCGCCCGAGCTGCCTGCCGGAAAGCCGTACATGATCTTGACCTGGTCCAGCGCCTGGGCCAGGGCATGCAGTGGCGACAGCGACCCCAGGGCGGCGGCGCTGCCCAGGGCCTGGACGAAATGACGGCGATGCATCTGCATGGATGTCTCCTGGTGAAATCGAAAAAAGGAAAAGCTGGAAAGAACAGGCTCAGAACATGTGGCGGATGCCGACGTTGATGCCAGTCTGCGAGCGGCCCGGCGCGGTGTTGCTGCCCGGGGCGCCGCCGCTGACCGAGACGGTGGCCAGGCGGTCGTTGCGGATGTGGCCGAGCTGGGTGTAGACCGCCGTGCGCTTGGACAGGTTGTAGATGGCGCGTGCCACCAGCAGGTCGGAGTCGTAGCCCGAGACGCCGCGGTAGCGCAGCGTCAGCCACTGGGTTTCGAGCACCAGCGCCTCGGTGACCGGGTACGAGGCGCCCACATACCAGAGGTTGCTGCGCGGCTTGACGGCATCGCCATCGTTGTCGCGGCGCAGCAGGCCGCCGCCGACCTTCACGCCGGCCAGCTTGAAGTAGCCGCCCAGGTGCAGGCGCTCGTCATGCTTGGCGCTGGAGGTCATGCCGCCGAACACCGGGTCGGTGGACGAGGCCGGCGTGCGGCCGTTTTGCTGCTCGTAGCCCAGCGCCAGGCCCCAGACGGGCGTGTCGTACTTGGCGTACAGCGACCACTGGCGGCAGGCCTGCGTGTCCGATCCGCTCTCGCCCGGGCAGTTGGTGCCTGCCGGGCTGGGGCCTGCGTTGACGGCATCGCGCCCGAAGCTGTAGCCCGCGCCCAGTGCCAGGCCGCCGAAGTTGCCGCGCCAGGCCAGCATGTTGTCGGCGCGCGAGTTGGGAATGTAGGCGTCCAGCGAGCCCATGGCGAAGACGGCCGGGCCGATGATGTCCGAGTCCAGCAGCGACCAGAACAGCATGGAGTTCTGGCGGCCCATGGTCAGGCTGCCCCAGTTGCCGCCCAGTCCCACCCAGCTTTGGCGCCCAAAGCCGCGCCCGCCCTGGTTGAAGGTGCCCTGGTCGGGCGCAAAGCCCGACTCCAGCGTGTAGATGGCCTTGAGGCCGCCGCCCAGGTCCTCGCTGCCGCGCAGGCCCCAGCGCGAGGGCACCAGGCTGGTGGTCGATGGCATGCGGCTGAGACCGCCGCCCGCCGCCACATTGTTCACGTGCTCCACGCCCACATCGACGATGCCGTAGAGCGTGACGCTGGAGGTGCCTTGCGCGAAGGCGCCGAAACTGGTGCTGGAGCCGGCCAGGGCCAGCACGGCGGCGGCCGCCAGGGTCAGCGGGGACGGGGTTTTTTGCATGGTGATGTCTCCTCTGGTTTGAAAAATCGTTGCCGTCTTGGCGTGGGTGTCCGCACGCCTTTTTTTCAGGCGCAGCGGGGCCCGGCCCCGCCGGGGGGCGGGACTGCGGACAAGGGGTGGATGAGGGCGGAAGGGGGCGGGCCGTTCAGGCGCCGCCCGCCTTCAGTGCACGGTCAGCGGCAGCTGAAGCTGGCAGCGCTTTCCATGTCGCCGCTGCCGTTGTAGCGGGCGGCCAGCGGATGGGGGCACAGCGGCCGGGTGCGCGTGGGCGACCAGGTGGCGGGCAGGTCGGCGTTGGCGCCGCCCGCATTGCCTGCGCCGCGCGCACTGGCGATCACGCGGTCTGGGGCCTGGCCTTTCTCCACCCAGGCCACGAGGGAGCTGAGCATGTCGAACTGCTCGGTGGCCGGGCCGCCGCTGCAGTGGTTCATGCCGGGCACCAGGTACAGGCGGGCGAAGTCGGCTGCGTCGCCATGGTTGCGGCGCAGCGTGTCGTACCACTGCACGGTGTCGTCGCTGGAGAAGATGGGATCGGCCGTGCCGTGGTAGACCATGAGCTTGGCGCCCCGGTTGCGCAGCACGGGCAGCTTGCCGTAGTCGGGCGGGAGCATGAAGGACAGCGCGCTTTCGGTGTACAGCGCCGTCGTGGCCTGGACCTTGGCCAGCATGCTGTCCACGCTGCCTGTCAGCGCGAACTGCGGGCCGTTGAAGCTGGCCGGGTTCTCGGGTGGCGCCTGCCAGACCAGGCCCACGGCGCCGGTGTCCAGGTTCAGCGAGTTGGAGAATTTCCAGCCGGCCCAGCCGGCCGTATCCAGCCCTGCGTCATACGGGAAGCTGCTGTAGATGCGGCTGCCGCCGCTGGTGGTGGCACCCTTGAACAGGCCGGCAATGGTGCTCTTTTGCTCGGCGCTGAGGCAGCTGCCGTCGCGCGCACCGCCGCAGGTGGGCACGTCGCGCGCCAAGTCGAAGCTCGCCTGGCAGGCTGCGCCGGCCTGCACCATGCCGTCGGTGGCGCCGTCCAGCGCATCGCACCGGGCCAGCACGGCCTGACTGACCAGGCGGCGCTCGGCCTGGGTGAAGCCCGTGCCCAGGTCGGCGGGCGTGGTGGCCAGCTTCGCATAGCCCTGGGCGCCGGCAATGTTGGCAATGGCCGCCAGCGGCAGGCGCGTGCCGGGGTTGCCGGCAATGATGCCGTCGTACTGGTTGGCATAGCGCGAGGCGGCCACCATGGCGTGGCGCCCGCCGTTGGAGCAGCCGCCCAGGTAGGAGCGGTCCGGGCCCTTGCCATAGGCCGTCTGCAGCGCGCTGCGCGCCATGGGCGTGAGCTTGCCCACGGCCTGGTAGCCGTAGTCCAGCCGCGCCTGCGGGTCCAGGCCGAAGAAGGGCCCCAGGCTGCCTGCATGCCCGGCGTCGGAACTGAGCACGGCAAAGCCCATCTGCAGCGCATTGCCCAGCGGCCCGCCGCCCAGTGCGCCCACGGCCGTGCTCACGCTGCCGTCCAGGCCGCCGTTGGCCTGGTAGAAAAAGCGCCCGTTCCAGTCGCGCGGCAGGCGCATCTCGAAGCCCACGGCGTAGTTCTGGCCATCGACGGTGCTGACGCGCTCGTGCATGCGGCCGGTCACGCGGCAGTGCTCGGCAATGGGCTTGCCTGCCACCGTCAGCGTGCCGGCGGCCACGGTCTCGGCGGCGGTGATGCGGGTGTTGGGGAAGGATATTTTCGCGGCCAGGTCCGTGCACGACAGCAGCGTGGCGGGGCGGGCCTCGGCCAGCTGCGCGATGCCGTCGCTCGAGCCGCCGCAGGCCGACAGCAGCAGGGCGGGAAGGGCGGCGGCCAGCGTGGCCGGCAAGGCGCGGGAACGGGTCTTGTGGATCTTTCTGTCCATGTCTGTCTCCTCGGAAGGTGGTGTGAAGCCTCAGCGCGAAACCGTTGCGTGGCAGCCGTTGCCCGCATCCGCATCGCTTTCTGATGGCCGCGATTTTGGTTATATTTAATAACCAATTCAAGCGGCCTTTGCGAATTTCTTATTGGGACTTCCCCTTGATGCCGGGGCAGGCAGCAGGCCGCACAGGAGACAGACATGGACCACGAAAAACTCATTGCCATCGACATCCACACGCATGCCGAGGTGAGCTGCTGGAACCCGTTCGACAACTACGGCGAGGAGTACGACCGCGCCGCCGACAAGTACTTCGGCAACGGCAGGCGCCCGACCATCGCCGAGACCGTGGCCTATTACCGTGAGCGCAACCTGGGCCTGGTGATGTTCACGGTGGACAGCGAGTCGCAGCTGGGCCGGCGCCGCATTCCCAACGAGGAGATCGCCGAGGCTGCGCGGGCCAACAGCGACATGATGGTGGCCTTCGCCAGCATCGATCCGCACAAGGGCCGCATGGGTGCGCGCGAGGCGCGGCGGTTGATCGAGGAAGAGGGCGTCAGGGGCTTCAAGTTCCACCCCACGGTGCAGGGCTTCCATCCCTACGACCGCATGGCCTGGCCGATCTACGAGGTGGTGGCCGAGTACCAACTGCCGGCCATCTTCCACACGGGCCACAGCGGCATTGGCAGCGGCATGCGCTGCGGCGGCGGCCTGCGCCTGGCCTACAGCAATCCCATGCACCTGGACGACGTGGCCATCGACTTCCCCGACATGCAGATCGTGATGGCCCACCCCAGCTTTCCCTGGCAGGACGAGGCCCTGTCCGTGGCCCTGCACAAGCCCAATGTCTGGATCGATCTGTCGGGCTGGAGCCCCAAGTACTTTCCCCGGCAGCTGGTGCAGTACGCCAACACCCTGCTCAAGGACCGCGTGCTCTTCGGCAGCGACTATCCGCTGATCACGCCCGAGCGCTGGATGAAGGATTTCCAGGAAGCCGGCTTCAAGCCCGAGGTGATGCCCGGCATCCTCAAGGGCAACGCGGTGCGGCTGCTGGGGCTGGAGCAGCCGGCAGCGGAGAAGGCGGACTGAGCGCGCTCAGTTGTAGATCTTCTGCAGCAGCTGGATCAGCGTCCTGCGCTCGGCGTCGGTCAGGCGGTAGGTGGCATCCATTTCCAATTCCGCCGCCGTTCTTTCCGCCCGGGCCGTGAGTTCGGCGCCAGCCGGCGTCAGGTGCACGCCCACGGCGCGGCGGTCGGTGGGGTGGGTGCGCCGCTCGATCAGCTTGCGGCGCTCCAGCGCTGCGATCAGGCCCACCAGGTTGGGCGGCATCACATCCAGCGCCGCGCACAACTGGCGCGAGGTGATGCCGGGGTTGTGGGACACCAGGGAGAGCACGGAGAACTCCACCATCTTGAGATCGTGGGTGGCCATGCGCTCCACGAACACTTCGATGATGGACAGCGAGGCACGCCGGGCGTTGTAGCCCACGAGGGTGTGCAGGAAGGAGGCGTCGATGGACGTCCCCGGCGCTGCAGTGCTGGACGGGGCTGTGTTCTCTGCGGCAGGAGCGGGCTTGGGTGTGCGGGCGCGGGGCATGTGGACAAGGAACTGAAAGCCGAATCATAGTGGGGCGCGGCTGCCATGTCCCGATGCCGGCGCAGCGGACTTGCCTTGGTGCTAGAAGTCGAAAAGATCGGAGAGAAAGCCTTCGCGCTTCTTGCGGCGGTAGCCATCGTGGCTGGAGTGCTCGCGCCGGTCATGGGATCCGTCAGGGCCCGCGCGCCGTTCCTGCGGGCGTTCATAGGCTGCTGGCGCTGTGGGTGCCTGGGCGGCGGAGCGCTCGATGAGCTTGTCCAGCTCTCCGCGGTCCAGCCAGACTCCGCGGCATTGGGGGCAGTAGTCGATCTCTATGTTCTGGCGCTCGGAGATGATGAGCGTGGCATCTCGGCAGGCGGGACATTGCATGACAGTTTCACCTTTGCCTGTTCAGGCAGTGGCTCCATCGGCAACGATGGAGTGTGGGCCGGGCTGTTATGCGTTGAGGTCTCCAGCGAAGGTCGTTCGACTGCGGGGGCGATGGATAGTTCCGTCGCTCCAAGCGCCATCACCATGTCGTGCCAGTTCATGCCGCCCCCGGGGCCGAGGGCCGTGGCGACTGGCCGCGTTCGCCTTCAGCCTGTCTTCAGGCGCGCTTCAGCGCCCCTTCATCCCCCCTTTAGCCCCCCTTCAGCTTACGCGTGCGCCATGCGCCCGGACGGTCCTACATTGCGGCCTGCCCCCTTGCGGGCATGACTGCATCAGCAACCAGGAGGACCATCCATGATGACTTTTCGCCATTCCCGCGCCTGGCTCGGCGCGGCCGGCATCGCCACCCTTGCCCTGGGCCTTGCGGCCTGCGGCGGGGGCTCTTCGGGCAGCACCAACCCCGGGCCGCGCATCTGGGGCTACATCCAGCTGCCTGACGGCAACAAGATGCGCTATTCGGTGGTCTTTCCCAAGGGGCCGGGGCCGTTTCCCGTGCTGATGGAGTACGACGGCTACGGATCGGGCTCGGTCACGGAACAGACCACCCAGGAGTGGACCAAGGAAGGCTATGCCGTGATGGGCCTGAACGTGCCCGGCACGGGCTGCTCCACCGGCGAGAACCAGTGGGCGGACGCCTCCGTGGGCGCGGCCGGGGCGCATGCGGTGGAGTGGGCGGCACGCCAGGCGTGGTCCACGGGCAAGGTGGGCATGGTGGGCTATTCGTACTCGGGCTACGACCAGCTGTGGGTGGCGGCCCAGCGTCCGCCCAGCCTCAAGGCGATCGCGCCGGGCAAGAACGTGGCCGATCCCTACCGCGACGTGGCCTATCCGGGCGGCATCCAGAACATCGGCTTTCCCGCCAACTGGTGGCGGCAGTTCCCCGCGATATGGCGCAAGGCCGCCGACGACGCCAGGGCGCTGGATGGCGATACCGGATGCGCCCAGGTCGTGGAAGACAACATCCGCAAGATCCAGCGCCCCGACCTGGACATGGCGCGCTGGCTGGACGAGGACCGCTTCTTCGGCGCCCGCTACGCGCTCAAGAGCGCCATGAACTCCACGCACCGCATCGACATCCCCACGCTGGGCACCCAGTCCTGGCAGGACGAGCAGGTGGGCACCCGCATGGGCTACTACGAGGACAGCATCGCCCCGGACAAGATGTGGCTGATCAGCTCCAACGGCGACCACCACACCGACAACGCCCCCTTTCTGCGCGAGACCATGAAGCGCTTTTACGCGCGCTTTCTCAAGGGCGAGAGCAACGGCTTCGAGCACACGCCGCGCGTGCTGCTGGCGCAGGAAATGCAGTGGATGAACGGTGGGGGCGACTATGGGCAGCTGCGCCCCTCGGCCGTGGCCAGCTTTGACCGGCTGCCCGTGCGCGTCACGCCCATGACGCTGTGGCTGCAGCCGGGCGGCGGGCTGGGCGATGCGCCCCCGCAGGCCGAGCGCCAGTCGGCCAGCTACCGCTACCCGCTGCCGGGCGCCGAGGCCAATCATCCCGATGCGGACACCGAGTCCGGCGCGGGCCAATGGACGGCCAGCCCCGCCGGGCAGGGCCTGCTGCGCTTCACCACGGCCCCGCTGCCGCGCGCGCTGAGCTTTTATGGCGAGGCCTCGCTGGACCTGTGGCTCAGCGCCACGGCCGGCGACACTGATGTGCAGGTCACCGTCTCGGAGGTGCGTCCCGACGGCCAGGAGATGTTCGTGCAGCGCGGCTGGCTGCGTGCTTCCATGCGTGCGCTGGACGGCCAGCGCTCCACCGCCTTGCGGCCCTGGGGCGATTTCACCGAGGCCGCCGTGCGCCCGCTGCGCCCCGGCGAGCCCACGCTGATGCGCGTGGAAATCCAGAAATTCGCCCATGTGTTCCGCGCGGGCTCCAGCCTGCGGGTGACCCTGGACACGCCTTCGCAGACCGGGTACTGGGCCTTCGACCATCTGTCCACGCCTTCGACCAACACCGTCTGGCTGGACCGCAGCCGGCCGTCGAAGATCGTGCTGGGCCACATCGCCTATGCCCATGAGCGGCAGCTGCCGGACTGCCGGCGCATGCTGCGCCAGCCCTGCAGGCCCAACGAGGAGGCCGTTCCTTCCGGCGTGGGCCCCCAGCCGCCGCTGTGATTCCATGCCCCGGTGTTGACTATGAATGAACGTTCGTTCATCATTCGGGCATGAAAAAGAAAGAAGACATCAGCGAGCGCCGGGCCGTCATCGTGGAGGCCGCCCTGCAGTGCTTCGTGGAGCGCGGCTTTCACTGCACCAGCATGCGCGACATCGCGCAGGCTGCCTCGGTGAGCCTGGGCAATCTGTACAACCACTTCGACAGCAAGCAGGCCTTGATTGCCGAGGTCGCCACGCAGGAGCAGACCGAGCTGCTGCCCTTGCTGCAGGCGCTGGAGCGGGCCGCAGCCCCTTCGCTGCCTGTGGTGGCGCAATTCCTGGCCGCCTACCAGGCGCTGTGCCGCCAGCGGGAATGGGCCGTGCTCAGCGCCGAATGCCTGTCCGAGATCGCGCGTTCGCCCGGGCTGGCGCCGGCCTTCGAGGCCAACCGCAGGCGCATGCTCGACGGCCTGGCAGGCTTCATGGAGCGCGGGGCGCAGCAGGGCCTCTTGCGGCCCGCCGTGCCCGTGCGCCTGGCCGCGCAACTGCTGCTGGATGCCGTGGAAAGCGATGCGCTGCGCTTTGCGCTGGCGGTGACGCCGCAAGAAGACGCGGGGGGGGATGAAGGGGTCGATGTGCTGCATCCCGCCTTGCTGGCCTGCCTTCTTGGAGGCGAGGCACGGGGGGACGCGACATGAGGCACGCCACCGGCAGAGGCGCCCGCCTGGCGGGGCTGGACCTGGCGCGCTACCTGGCGCTGGCAGGCATGGTGTTCGTCAACTTCAAGCAGGCCATGCATCCCGCGCTGCAGGAGCCGGGCTGGCTGCTGTCGTTCTTCCATTTTCTGGAGGGCAAGGCCTCGGCCACATTCGTGGTGCTGGCAGGCCTGGGCCTGGTGCTGGCCACGCGCTCGCTGGAGCCGGCCACGGCGCGCCTCTGGACACTGCGCCGCGCGCTGTTCCTGCTGGTGGCCGGTGGCATGAACCTGCTGATCTTTCCGGCCGACATCATTCACTACTACGCGGTGTATTTCGTGCTGGCCATCGCCTGGCTGCAGGCCGGTGCACGGGCGCTGCTGGCCGGCATGGCGGCCGTGGCCGTGCTGTCCGTCTGGGCCTTGCTGCAGCTGGACTACAGCCAGGGCTGGGACTGGGCGAGCCTTTCCTACCAGGGCCTGTGGGAGCCGGCCGGCTTTGCGCGCAACCTGCTGTTCAATGGCTTCCATCCGGTGCTGCCCTGGTTTGCGTTCTTCCTCTGCGGCATGCTGCTGGCACGCCTGCCGCTGGCCGAGCCGCGCGTGCAATGGGGTCTGGTGGCTTGCGGTGTTGCGATGGTGGGCTTGGCCTGCGCCGTCTCGGCACTTGCGGCACAGAGTGAATGGGCTGCCTGGCTGGCCACCGGCCCCATGCCGCCCGGCCCAGCCTACCTGCTGATGGGCCTGGGCTGCGCCAGCATTGCCATCGGCGCCTGCCTGCGGCTGGCCGACCGCTGGCCCGCCGGACCGTGGCGCGGCCTGCTGCCGGCCGGGCGCATGACGCTGACCCTGTACCTGGCACACATCCTCATCGGCATGGGCCTGCTGGAGGCCATGGGCGCGCTGGACGGCTCACGCAGCCTGCGCGAAGTGGCCGTGGCCGCCGCGCTGTACGTGATCATCGCCAGCCTGGCCGCCTGGGCCTGGAGCAGGAAGGTGGCGCAGGGGCCCGTGGAGTGGGTGATGCGGCGGCTGACGGCCGTGGGCTGATGCGGCCCGCAGCAGGATTGTCCCGGTCCTGCACCCTTGGCGACCCTGCTGTAAGATAGCCCTCCGCTCCGGGGTGCACGCCAGTGCTGAGATCCACACCCGAGAACTTGAACCGGGTCATTCCGGCGGAAGAAGAGCTTGCACCCCTGCGTGGCCGCCCATGCGCCACGGGCGGGGAGCCTTCGGAGCATCACGTCCCAGCTCTCGAAGGAATTCCATGGACAAGGCCCGGCCCCAGGCGGCTTCTCTGGTCGCAGACCTGCTTGCATTCATCGCCATGGACGGCTGCACCGACGAGCAGTTCGACGCACTGGCCCTGCGGCTGTTCGCCTACCAATACGAATCGAATGCGCCGTTTCGCAGCTTCTGCCAGCGGCGCGGCGCCACGCTGCGCAATGTGAAGAGCTGGAGCGACATTCCCGCCGTGCCCATCGATGCGTTCAAGGCCATGGAGCTGCGCAGCGAGCCGGCCTCGCCCGCGGAGCGCGTGTTCATGACCAGCGGCACCACGGGCCAGGCCAAGGGACTGTCTTCGCGCGGGCGCCACTTCCATCCCGCGCTCGATGTCTACGATGCGTCGATGACGCGCAACTTCGCGCAGCGCTTCATGGCCGGGCACGAGCGCCTGCCCATGGGCATCCTCTTTCCCGACGAGCAGGCCATGCCCAACTCTTCGCTGGCCCACTACCTGGCGCTGGCCAAGACGGAATTCGGCACTCCCGACAGCCGCTACTTCCTCACCCCCGACGGCCTGGACATGCCCGGCCTGTGCGCCGTGCTGGAGGAGTCCGAGCGCAGCGGCCGCCCCTATGCGCTGCTGGGCGCCAGCTTCAGCCTGGTGCATGTGATGGATGCGCTGCGCGAGCAGGGCCGCAGCTTTTGCCTGCCGTCG
Source organism: Delftia sp. BGA-UO-ETr-SB1 (assembly GCF_059567865.1). NCBI lineage: Bacteria > Pseudomonadati > Pseudomonadota > Betaproteobacteria > Burkholderiales > Comamonadaceae > Delftia > Delftia sp. BGA-UO-ETr-SB1. The sequence continues at coordinate 2,388,757 of NZ_JCAQOW010000006.1, forward strand.
GGCAGCCGCATTCTGGACACGGGCGGCTACAAGGGCCAGTCGCGCGAGCTGCCGCTGGAGGATTTCTACGCCGACCTGTCTCGGTTGCTGGGCGTGCCCCGCAACCATTGCATCAACATGTACGGCATGACCGAGTTGAGCACGCAGTTCTATGACGACGGCAATGCCACGCTGCCCTCGGTCAAGTCGGGGCCGCACTGGATACGCTCGCGCCTGGTCGAGCCCGTCACCGGCCGCAGCGTGGCGCCCGGCGAGCGCGGCATTCTCGTGCACTGCGACCTGGCCAACTACAACGCGGTCACCACCATCCTCACCGAGGACGTGGGCCTGTGGGCCGGCCATGGCGAGAACAGCGGTTTCCTGTTGCTGGGGCGTGCCGAGGGCGCAGCGGCCAAGGGCTGCTCGCTGGCGGTCGATGAATTCGTGAAGGCCGCTGCTGCATGAACATCGAGCGGATCACGGCCGGCTACCTGCCCGAACTGCCTGGTTTGCGCGAGGACGAGGTGCAGTGGCATGTGCTGCCCTTCGAACGCGGTGGCGTGCGGCTGGAAGTCTCCGTGCCCCTGCTGACCGGCCCGCAGATGCATGCGCTGGCAGCCCATGTGCGCCGTGCCGCCGACCGCCACCTCAGGGCCATGCCCGTGGCCGAGATCATCGACGCCATCGACCGTGCCATCGCCCGCCTGCTGGACCGCAGCGATCCCTATCGGCGCCAGGCCGAGACCTGGCTGCCCGTGGTCAGCGGCTATGACGCCGACATGGTGCGCCTGGGGCTGACGGGCTTCTTCAAGACCTTTCGCGCCGCGCAGCTGCGGCGCTTCGTGGCCGAGGACTTTGCCAACCCGGCCGTGCTGGACGGCTTCCAGCCCGCGCCCAAGGGCGGCGCGGTGCGTGCCTTCGGCCCCGACCTGCTGATGCACAGCTGGGCCGGCAATGTGCCTGCGCTGTCCCTGTGGAGCCTGGTCTGCGGCCTGCTGGTCAAGGCGCCCGCCATTGGCAAGCTGGCCAGCGCCGAGCCGCTGTTCGCGGGCTGGTTCGCACGGCTGCTGGCCGAGGTGCACCCGCCGCTGGCCGATTGCCTGGCCGTGGTGTGGTGGAGCGGTGCTGGGGGGGTGGATGGGGCGGATGGCGCGAATGGAGATGCCGCCGCCGCGCTCCACGCCGAGGCCGACACCGTGCTCGCCTACGGCGGCAACCAGACGCTGCAGGCACTGCGCCAGCGCCTGCCCGTGACCACGCGCTTTCTGCCGCATGGCCACAAGCTGGGCTTCGGCATGGTGGGCGCTGCCGCGCTGGACACGCTCAAGGCGCCCGCCGTGGCGCGGCTGGCGGCCTGGGACGTGATGCGCTACGACCAGCAGGGCTGCTACTCGCCCCATGTCTTCTATGTGGAGCGCGGCGCCCCCGTCTCTGCGCGTGCCTTTGCCGACTATCTGGCGGCCGAGCTGGCCAACCTGCAGCGGCGCTTTGCGCGCCGGCCGTTGGAGCTGGAGGAGGGCGCCGCCGTGGCCCGCTGGCAGCAGTCCGTGGAATGGTCGGGCGACGCGCAGCAACTGCTGGGCCCCGTTGACGCGCCCTGGAGCGTGGCGTATAGCGACAGCCTGCAGCCGCTGGCGCCCACGGCCCTGTACCGCACGATTGCCGTGGTGGGCGTGGACCGCCTGGATGACGCCGTGCCCGTGGTGGCCGCGCAGCGCGAATACCTGCAGACGGCCGGCATTGCCGCCTCGCCCGAGCAGCTGTACCGCCTGGCCGGCCTGCTGGGCGCGGCCGGCGTCACGCGCATCAGCGCCATCGGCTCCATGAGCATGCCCGAGGCCGGCTGGCACCATGACGGCCGCTTCAACCTGCTGGACCTGGTGCGCATGACCGAGATCGAGCAATCTGCCGAGGCGGCGGCGCAGCCGTTCGCCCCGTATGCGGATTGACATCCATGCACACCGGCACGACGGGCATGACGGGCATCACAGACGGGGCTGACGGCATGGCGTTTCTCGATATCGAACAGGTGGTGTTCACCTACCCGGGCCGCCCGCCGGTGGTGGACGGCGTGGACTGGCGCGTGCAGGCCGGTGAGATCCACTGCCTGCTGGGCCGCAGCGGCTGCGGCAAGACCACTTTGCTCAAGCTGGCGGCGGGGCTGCTCAGGCCGCAGTCGGGCCGCATTCTGCTGCGTGGCGCCGAGCTGGCCGAGCCCGGCCCGCAACTGGGCTTCATGTTCCAGGCGCCCACGCTGCTGGAGTGGCATACGGCGCTGGGCAATGTGCTGCTGCCCGTGTCGCTGCAAAGGCGCCCCGCGCCGCAGGACGAGCAGCGCGCCCTGGCGCTGCTGGAGCAGCTGGGCCTGGTCAGCCACGCGCAGCGCCATCCGCGCCATCTCTCGGGCGGGCAGCAAAGCCGCGTGGCGCTGGCACGGGCGCTGGTGCTGGACCCGCCGCTGCTGCTGCTGGACGAGCCCTTTGCCGCGCTGGACGCCATCACGCGCGCCGAGCTGCAGGACGACCTGCTGCGCACCTGCCGCGAACGCGGCACCACGGTGCTCTTCGTCACCCACGACATCAACGAGGCCGTCTACCTGGGCGACCGCATCGCCCTCATGCACGGCGGGCGCATCGTGGCCGACATGGCGGTCGATCTTCCCGCGCCGCGCACCCAGGCCATGCGCCACGGGCCGGTGTTCAACGAGCACTGCGCCCGCGTGCGCGTAGCCATGGACAGGACGGCGGCATGACGGTGTCCTTGTTCCATGCCCGCCTGCTGGCCGCCGCGCTGGCGCTGGTCCTGCTGGGCCTGTGGGAGCTGCTGGTGCGGCAATGGGGCCTGTCCGCCCTGGTGCTGCCGGCGCCCTCGGCCATTGCGGCATCGCTGTGGACAGGGCTGGCCACGGGCTATTTCTGGCCGCACATCCGGGCGACGCTCCAAGCCCTGCTGCTGGGGCTGGCGGCCGGCAGCGCGATCGGCCTGCTTGCGGGCATGGCCCTGGCTGAATCCGAGCTGCTCGAGCGTGTGCTCAAGCCCTATGTGGTGGTCAGCCAGGTCGTGCCCAAGCTGGCGCTGGCGCCGCTGTTCGTGCTGTGGTTCGGCTTCGGCATGCTGCCCACGGTGCTGATCACGGCGCTGATCTGCTTTTTCCCGCTGATGGAAAACACCTTGACTGGCCTGCGCCAGGTCGATGCCCAGCGCCTGCAGCTGTTTCGCATGCTGGGCGCCACGCGGCTGCAGACGCTGCTGCGCCTGAAGCTGCCCACGGGTCTGCCCGCCATTCTTGCGGGCCTGCGCGTGGCCGTGGTGCTGGCCCTGGTCGGCGCCGTGGTGGCCGAATTCATGGGCGCCAGCCGGGGCCTGGGCGCCGTGGTCATTGCCGCCCAGGGAATGATGGACACCACCCTCATGTTTGCGGCCCTGGTGCTGATCGCCGCCATGGGCCTGCTGCTGTACCAGGCCTGCCTGGTGCTGGAGCGCCGGCTGCTGCGCTCGCGCGCCGCCTGACCACCCTGAACACTTCCGAAACCTTTTCCCAAGCGCCATGCACATACCGCAATCTCCCTTCCTCACCCGCCGCAGCCTGCTGGGCGCCACCGCTGGCCTGGCAGGCTTGGCTCTGGCCGGCACCTCGGCAGCCGCCGCGCCCGCCCAGGGCAAGATCCGCCTGGCCGGCTGGAGCAAGCCCATCAGCGAGATCACCAACATCCTGGCCGAGCCCGACAAAGGCTTCTTCAAGGCCCAGGGCGTGGAGCTGGCCTACCTGCCCGGCGCAGGCGGCGGCGACGCCATCCGCAACATGCTCAGCGGCCAGGCCGATGTGGCCTTCACCGATCCCGGCTCCTTCTTCATGGCGCTGGACAAGGGCGAGAAGCTGGTCGCCATCTACGACATCTATCCGCAGAACGTGTTCAACGTGGTCTCGCTCAAGTCGGCCGGCATCCGCAAGCCGGCGGACCTCAAGGGCAAGAAGATCGGCGTCTACAGCCTGTCCAGCGGCACGCGCCAGAACCTGCTGGTGATGCTGCACCAGGCCGGCCTCAAGGAGTCGGACGTGACCATCGTCGTCACCGGCCTGCTCAACTTCGCGCCGCTGATGCAGGGCCAGGTCGATGCCACGGCCGCCACCGACACCGGCCTGGCCGTGGGCCTGCGCAAAGGCATTGGCGAGGTCGATGTGATGCAGGTGCGCGACCACCTCAACATCTCCAGCGACATGTTCGTGGTGCGCGAGGACACGCTGCGCGACAAGAAGGACCTGCTGCGCGCCTTCCTCAAGGGCTACCGCGACAGCGCCGCCTGGATGATGGCCAACCCCGAGGAAGCCGCCACGCTGGCCGGCAAGCACGCCATCGACGGCACGCAGCGCGATATCAACCTGGATGTGATCCGCCTGCGCAATGCGTCTTCGCAGCCGCTGCAGGCCGGCAAGCCGCTGGGCAGCTTCGACCTAGCCGCCCTGCAAAAGGGCGCCGACGCCTACCGCGCGCTGGGCATGGTGCAAAGGCAGATCAAGGTGTCCGACGTGGTGGACACCAGCCTGCTGCCCGGGGCCTGAGATGGCACAGCCGTCTTCCCTGGGCCTGCGCGGCAAGGTGGTGCTGGTCACCGGCGCTGGCCGCGGCATAGGCGCGGCCATTGCCATCGCCTTTGCGCGCGAGGGTGCCCTCGTGGCGGTCAACCACCTGTCCAACGATGCTGCCGCCGCGCAGACCGTGGCGGCCTGCCAGGCTGCGGGCAAGCAGGCCGGAGGCGATGCCTGGGCCATCAAGGCCGATGTGGGCTCGCAGCCTGCGGTGCAGGCCATGACAGAGGCCATTGCGCGCGAGGCGGGCGCCATCGACATCGTGGTCAACAACGCCTTCAAACCCTACGCCTTCGACCCCGAGCGCCGCCGCCTCTTCGACGACCTGCAATGGAGCGACTACCAGGCCCAATACGACGGTGCCGTGGGCGCGGCCTTCAACGTCTGCCGCGCCGTGCTGCCGCAGATGCGCCAGCGTGCGCGGGGCAGCATCGTCAACATTGCCAGCAACCTGGTGGAGCACCCCGTCGTGCCCTACCACGACTACACCACGGCCAAGGCCTCGCTGGTGGCCTTCAGCCGCAACCTGGCCAGCGAGCTGGGGCCCGTGGGCATACGTGTCAACTGCGTCGCGCCGGGGCTGGTCTATCCCACGCAGGGCACCCAGGACACGCGCGAGTCCTTCCGAGAATCGCTGATGGCCGCCACGCCGCTGCGCCGCCTGGCAAGCCCCGAAGATGTGGCGGGGCCGGTGCTGTTCCTGGCCTCGGAACTGAGCGGCTTCATGACGGGACAGGTACTGTTCGTCGATGGCGGCCTGGTGATGCGCTGAGCCTGTTCTAGAACTGCTCCCACTCATCGGTCTCGGCCATTCCGGCCGCCGTGGCGCGGCGGGGGGGCGCCGCTTTGGCGGGCAGCGCCACAGGCGCGCTGGAGGCCGCAGCCGTTGCCGCGCGCAAGGGCTTGGCGGGGCGGGGCACGGCAGGGGCCAGCGCAGGAGACGGCCTGGCGGTCTGTGCGCGCGCCAGCCCGGCCGCTGCAACCGGCGCGGACACGGCCTGTGCCCGGGCCTCCCTTTCATCCAGGCGGAACACGCTGACCAGCTGCACCAGCTGCGCCGCCTGCTTGTTCAGGCTGTCGGCGGCAGCGGCAGACTCTTCCACCAGGGAGGCGTTTTGCTGCGTCACCTGGTCGAGCTGCTGCACGGCGTCGCTGACCTGGGTCACGCCCTGGGACTGCTCCTGCGTGGCGGCACCGATGTCGGAGATCAGTTCGGCCACGCGGTGCGTCTGGGTGACGATGTCGTTCATGGTGTTGCCGGCCTCGGCCACCTGGCGGGAGCCGGCAGCGACCTTGCCCACGCTCTCGCTGATCAGGCCCTTGATCTCCTTGGCCGCGTTGGCGCAGCGCTGGGCCAGGGAACGCACCTCCGAGGCGACCACCGCAAAGCCCTTGCCCTGTTCCCCGGCACGCGCGGCCTCCACGGCGGCGTTGAGCGCGAGGATGTTGGTCTGGAACGCAATGGCGTCGATCACGCCGATGATTTCCTCGATCTTGCGCGAGCTGTGCGTGATGTCCTCCATGGTGCTGACCACGCCATGCACCACCTCGCCGCCGTGCACGGCCGTGGCGCTGGCCGACTGGGCCAGGCCCGAGGCACTGCGCACCGTGTCCACGTTCTGCTGAATGGTGGCGGTCATCTGCTCCATGGAGGCTGCCGTCTCCTCCAGGTTGGCGGCCTGCTCTTCCGTGCGAGCGCTCAGGTCCGCGTTGCCCGAGGCGATCTGGCTGGCGCCCGTGGCAATCGATTCGCTGCTGTGGCGCACCTGGCTGACGATGTCTGCCAGGCTCGCGCGCATGGAGTTCAGCGCAGCCAGCAGGCTGGTGGTGTCACCGGGCCGCAGCGCCACGGCCACCGCCAGGTTGCCCCTGGCGACTTCCTGCGTGATCTGCGCCGCGTAGGCGGGCTCCCCGCCCAGCAGGCCCGTGATGCGCCGCGTGATGGCCCAGCCCACCAGCGCGCCTATGGCCAGTGCGGCCAGCGCCAGGGACAGCATCAGCCGCCCGGCAGCCAGGGATTTGTCCTCGGAGGCCTGCGCCGTTTCCGTGGCGCGCACCTGCTGGTGGGCAAGGATGTCATTGATGGAGTTGAAGAACGCGTCCTGGCGTTTGCGGAACTCCCCGCTTTCGCCGAGCATGGCCGAGACGGCCTGCAGGTCGTGGCGCGTGGCCGCCTCCATGAATTGGTCGAGCAGCGGCAGATAGGCAATGCGCGCGTTCTTCATGTTGTCGTACAGCGCAACGCCCTGCGGGGTGCTCAGGCCTTCGCGGAATTTCTCCATCAACTGGCTGATCTTCTGGCGCTGTGCATCCAGTGCGGCCTTGGCCAGCTTCTTTTCCCCGGCGTCCTCCATCAGCGCCATGCTGCGCACGCCGCGAAAGATGAACTCCACCGAGCCCTTGATCTCCACCAGCCGGAGCAGGCTGGTGATCCGCTTGTCGGCCAGGTAGGCCACATCATCGGAGGCCTGTACCAGCTGGGCGCGGCCATACAGCGCAATCGACAGCGCGATGGCAATCAGAATCGAAAATCCCAGACCCAACATGGAGCCCGTCTTCATGTTTTTCAGGTATTTCATGCGTATTCCTTTCAGTATTCAATATGGCTGCGTGCCACACAATCGGGCCGCATCGCATAAAAATCCGGATCACGCCAATCGATGATGGCGCACCCAGACAGACGGCGGTATTCCATAATGTCCGGAGAAATCTCTGGAAAATGATGAGAGCGAGGAATAACCAAGCTGCGAGGAAATCTGTCCTATGCTCTGGTCGGTGGTCAGCAGCGATTCGGCCGCAAGATGGATACGGCTTTGCCTTATATATTCACCGATACTGCACGACCGGCTATTGCGAAAGGAAACCTCCAAAGTGCGCCGGCTGACGCGGCAATGGTCGGCAATTGTCTGGATCGGTAGTTTCTTGTCCAGGTTTTCTTGTATGTATTGGAGGGCGCGCTTGACATAGGCGGGTTCCAGATCGTGCAGCCGTGCCTCGTCCATGGCCGTGAATCTGGATTTCTCCAGATAGGGGCTGATGGCCATGCTCTTGAGCCGCATGATGTTCAGCGCCTTCAGCGTGGACAGGGCGCCTGCAAAATCGCCCTGCGTTTCCTGTATGTGGTACTCGTAGACCAGGGCATTGCGGCACAGGCCTTCGAGCTGGTAGGTCTGGGCCGTGGACTTTGCCAGCATCACCGCCTGCAGGGCCTGGGCATATTGGCGCTTGCTGCAGTGCACCAGTGCGCTGCTCAGCCAGGCCCAGCCGGCAATCGGCGGGTTCTTGATCTGGTGGCGGACGCCGATGCGTTCAATGGCACGGATCACGCCAGCGGCTTCGCGGCGGCCCGCATCCAGCCCTTTGACCGAGAGCTGCAGCAAATCGCTGTAGGGCCAGGCCAGGCCCGTTGGCAGCTGGCGGCCGACCCGCTCCAGCAGCGCCTGCAGGTCGGCGCTGTCGGGTGCCGCGGCACCGAGCTGGACCAGGCCTGAATCCGGGGGCGGCCCGCACCACAGATTCTGGTGATTCTTGTAGAGATAGATCTTCCACAGAATCTGCGCTCTGGCCCAATTGATCAGGGCGGACAGCCAGGGCGTGATGCCCGGCGCCATCAATGCGAAATCATGGTCCTTGCCTTCGATCAATTGCAAGGCGGTATCGAGCTCGCCCAGCCGGCTGTGCGCCAGCGCCCTCACATAGGTGGCGCAGGCCATGGATTCCGGCTGCAGCAGTGCGGGATTGGCCATTGCGGCAGTGGCCAGTGCAATCGCATTGCGCTCTTCGCCCAGCTGGCAATGGATGAAGGCGGCTGCAATACGGCATGAGACCACGCGGTCGGGCATGCGGTGCAGCTCGAAAATGGCCTGCGCTTCCTGCACATATCTGAGCACCAGCAGGGGATATATGGAAGGCTCTGGCCATTTGCAGGCCTGTAGCAATTCCTCGGCCCGGCTGATTTTGTTATATCCAGTATCGGCTTGCTGGTGATGGGCGGATATTATTCTCCATAATCTGGATGCGCTCTCATCTTGGTGGCCGTGGATGTGGTGCGTCAAAAGATTGAATGAGTAAGAATTCTTATATGAAAAAATCAATGGCCAGGCAGGTGCGATGCATTTTCCCGATGAATGCATCGGCGAGGTGCTTCACAACACCCTCCTGGGGAAACACTGATTGACTGGAAGAATCTTACAGGCCAGATAAACAATTGTTTACATTTGGATTTTATTTTTCTTGCCGGATCACGCAGGCACTTGTCTTTTTGCGAAACTTTCTCTCTTGCAAATCTCCTAATTCGCTGATTGGACAGACTTTTTCTGATTGGAAAAATCCATTCAAATAGGCGAATATTCCCTGGATTTCATGGGGTTGTTACAACGGCCAGACTCCAGCCGGGCCGCCCTGTCGGCATGGCAGGCGCTGGCCGCGCCTGCCCCGGCAATCAGAAGGCGTGCGATATGCCAAGCACCACCGAGCTGGGCCGGCTGCCTGCCTGGACCACCGGCCCCGCATTGCTGGCGGTGTTGATGGTGAAGGCGGCACCCGCCTCGTTGTGGATGCGGCCCACGCCCGCATAGAGCTTGGTGCGCTTGGACAGCGAGTGGTCGTAGCGCACGCTCAGCGCACGCGCATCGCTCTGGGCGCGAGCCTGTCCGTGGTAGGCACCATAGGACAGCAGCCATTGGCCCGCCATGCCCATGGGCACGGTCACGCTGGCCTCGTAGAAACGGCCCTGGCCGCTGGTGGCGGCAGGAAGGTCGTCGCGCCGCGTGGACAGCAGCAGCGCGGCGCGCGCCACGCCGAAGTCATAGGCTGCGCCCAGCAGCGCATAGCGGTCGGTATTCACGGCCGTGGTACGCCGTTGCATCCACGATGCACCCAGTGCCCAGGGCCCGGCCGCATAGTCCACGGAGCCGCCGTACAGGCTGGCCACGCTGGAGCCCGCCGCCTCGCCGAACGAATACATGCCGCGCACCGTGAAGCCGCCCATGTTCGGCGACTGGTAGCGCAGCGAATTGCTGGCGCGCAGCACCGTGCCGTCGCGGAAATAGTTGGCCGCGTTGCCCCAGATCAGGCCGGTGAGCGCATAACTGGCCAGCGAGGTGTGCAGCGTGGTGTAGTGGCGCCCGGCCGTGAGCTGGCCCCAGCCGCCGCCCAGGCCCACGAAGACCTGGCGACCAAAGGCGAGGCCGCCCTGGCCGCTGGCACCCGTGTCGCCGTTGAAGCCGGCCTCCACCACATAGAGCGCGCGCTGGCCGCCGCCCAGGTCCTCCGTGCCGCGCAGGCCCCAGCGCGACCCGGCGATCACGCCGCTTTCCAGCCGCTGCAGGCCGCCATTGCCCGTGCGCGCCGACTCCACCGCCATGTCCACGACGCCGTACAGCGTCACGCTGCTGCTGGGGATCGCGGGCGGGGCCGATGTCTGCGCTTGTGTCTGCGCCTGAGTCTGTGTCTGCGCATGCACCTGGCTTGCCAGGGCCAGGGCTGCGGCGCCCACGGCCCAGCCTCCTCGTTGCAAGGTATTCATGATGTCTCCTCTATGGGGTATGGAAAAAATGGGGCGCTGGCCGTTGCCTGCTGCCAGGTGCTGCCAGGTGCTGTCCCGTGCCGCCTCGGCTGGCGTTGTCCGCTCAGTCGAGCCGGATGTTCTTCTTGGCGATCAGCGCGCCGTAGGTGCGGTTGTCCTGCGCCATGCGTGCGGACAGGGCGGCGGGGCCGACATCGTCCACGCGCCAGCCCTGGGCCAGCAGCTTGTCGCGCACTTCGGGTGAATGCAGGATGCGCTCCAGCGCCTGCGACAGCCGGGCACGGTGGGCTGCGGGCATGGAGGCCGGCGCCATCACGGCATTCCACACCTCGATGTCCACCGCGCCCGCACCGATCTCGCGCATGGACGGCACGCCGGGCGCCAGCGGGCTGCGTTCGCTGGAGGTCACGGCCAGCGCCGCCAGCTTGCCCGACTGCACCAGCGGCATCACGGTGGAGGCCGGCAGCAGCGCCATCTGTACCTGGTCGCCCAGCAGGGCGTTCACCACGGCCGGGCCGCCGTTGTAGGGCACATGGGCCAGTCGCAGGCCCATGGATTCCTTGATCAGCTCGGCCCCCAGGTGCGTGCCCGAGCCCTTGCCGACCGAGCCGAAGTTGAACTGCCCGTTCTCGGAACGCAGGGACTGCAGGTAGGCCGCCGTATCGGTGGCGGCGGCGCGCGGCGCCACCCAGACCAGCGGCGCCGATCCGATCATGGCGATGGGCGCAAAGTCCCGCCCCGGGTCGTAGGGCAGCCGGGCGTAAAGGTATTTGGAACTGGTCAGCGGGCCATTGCCGATCACGCCCAGCGTATGGCCGTCGCTGGCCTTGGCCACGGCATCGGCGCCGATGTTGCCGCTGGCGCCGCCCTTGTTCTCCACCACCACGGGCTGGCCCAGGGCGCGGCCCAATGGCTCGGCCAGCAGGCGCGCCTGCACGTCGGGCGAGGAGCCGCTGGCATAGCCCACGATCAAGCGCAGCGGGCGCGTGGGCCACGCATCCTTGTCGCCTGAGGCATGGGCGGGGAAGACCGGTGAGAGCGCGGCAGCGCACCACAGCAGGGCGGCACGGCGCGTTGACGGCTGCAGCAGTGGCTGCCTGCTTGTCTGGGGCTTGTTCATGTTCTTGTCTCCTGGAATGTTCATCTGCAATCTGGCTTCAGCGCGAAAAATACCGGTCCATGGGTCCCAGGCGCGGCGGCAATCGGGAGTGCGGGCGCTGTGACACATCCGCAGGCAGGTCCCCCGCGCACCACCTGGCTTTGCAGCACAAAGGATTCGGCCTGCGCGCCCGGCAGGCTCCAGGGCGCAAGCCGCTCCAGCAGCCACTGCGCACCCTGGCGCGCGCCCTCGGCCGTGCAATGCTCGGCCAGCAGCACCACCGTGGTCTGGCCGGCCACGGCCTGGGCAATGCGTTCGCCGCCCACGGGGTAGGCCAGGTCCAGCGCGGGCGGCACGGCGCCCGCGCTGGCGCGCACCAGCAGGGCGCTGTCCTCGGCCTCGGCCAGCGCCTGCGTGGCTGCGGCGGACCAGCCGGGCAGGTCGGCGGTGGTGGCGCGCACCGCCACCAGGTGCGCGGCGGTGGAGGCGCCTGCCGTTGCCACCAGCGCGCAGGGCCGGCGCACAAAGGCGCTCAACCGGGGCCGCATGCGGGCGGACCAGGGCGTGGGATGGGCGACCACATCGGCATACTGCGCCGTCTGCAGCGCATCCAGCCCCTGCAATCCATAGACCGTGAAGTAGCTGCTGCCTGCGGCAGATGGCGCACCGCCTGCATCCGAGCCGCCTGCATCCGAACCGCGTACATAGCGGCGCCCCCACAGAAATCCCGGCAGGCCCACGCGCTCGGGCACATGTTCCATGGCGTGCCAGGCCTCGTATTCCTCACGCGCATCGCTGCGGTCCAGTCCGTTCCACAGCGCAAGAAAGGCGTTGCTGCCACTCATGCCTGGTGCTCCGGCTGCACCAGCACCTTGCTGGCATGGCGCGCGCGCGCCAGCGCAAAGCCTTCCTCGGCACGCGACAGCGGCACGCGGTGCGTGATCATCTGGCGCAGCAGGGGCTGGTGCTCCTGCATGAAGCGCACGACCTCGGGCCAGGCGCTCTCGGGCGCGCGGTAGGAGCCGCGCAGTTCCTGATGGTTGCGCACCAGCGCCGTCAGGTCGATGGGCACGGGCGCTGCATGGATTCCCGTGATCACCAGCACGCCATGCACCTTGAGCGCGCGCAGCGCCGGCGCAATCACGGCGGCCGCGCCCGTGGCCTCGATCACGGCATCGAACCGGCCCCGGGCCAGATAGGGGGCAAGGGCCGCATCCATATCGCTGCCCTCGAAGTCCAGCACATCGTCAAAGCCCATGGCGCGCAACACCGCCAGGCGCGGCGCATCGCCATGCCCGGCCACCACCACCTGGGCGGCGCCTGCGGCCCGCGCAAACAGCGCAATGCCCTGGCCGATGTTGCCCGGCCCCAGCACCAGCACGCGGTGGCCGGGGCGCACGCCGGCCGTGCGCACGGCCTCATGGCTCACGGTCAGCGGCTCGGCCAGCGCGGCCACGTCGCCCTGCACACCAGGCGGGACCGGCACGCAGTTGCGCAGCGGCACGGCGGCCCAGGGTGCAAAGCCGCCATTGCGCAGCACGCCAATGCCGCGCCGCGTGGTGCAGCCATCGAAGTTGCCGCTGGTGCAGGCCGCGCAGCGGCCGCAGGTGACCGAGGGCCGCACGGCCACCATCTGGCCCACGGTCAGGCCCGGGGCCAGGTTCCCGGCACCTTCGCCCAGCGCGGCAATCTCGCCGCTGAACTCGTGGCCGATCGTCACGGGCAGGGCTGGGGTCAGGAAGTGGTAGCTGCGGGTCCATTCGGCAATGTGCAGATCGGTGCCGCACACACCGGCCGAATGCACGCGCAGCAGCACTTCGCCAGGGCCGGGCGCGGGCATGTCCGCTTGGGTCAGTGTCAGGCCGTGGCTCGGCTCGGTCTTGCGCAGTGCTTGCATGGCGTGGGGGCCGCTGGCCCGTTGGAAATTGGCGATGGCGGCAGTGTCTCCATACGCCAGAGGTATGTCCAAGACTGAATTAGTATCTGAAGCATACGAAGCAAGTATGTTTTCAAAGGGTGAACACCTATGGAATTGCGCCACCTGCGCTATTTCGTCGCCGTGGCCGAGCAGGGCAACGTCAGCCGCGCCGCTCGCAAGCTTTTCATTGCCCAGCCGCCGCTGTCGGCCCAGCTCAAGCAGCTGGAGGAAGAGGTGGGCGCAGCCCTGTTCACACGGCTGCCGCGCGGCGTGCGGCTCACGCCTGCGGGAGAGTCCCTGCTGGAGGACGCGCGCGCCATTCTTGCGCGCGCCCAGCAGGCCCCGCTTCGCGCCCGCGAACGCCAGCAAAGCCGCCAGGGCGTGGTTCGCCTGGGCCTGGTTCCGTCGGCCATGCACTCGGTGCTGCCCGGCCTGCTGCGCCGCATTGCCGACGCCGGCTGGAACCTGCGCGTGGAAGCCCGCGAGATGATCACCTCGCAGCAACTGCGCGCCCTGCGCGCCGGAGAGCTGGACCTGGGCTTCGGGCGCCCCGGCAAGGGCGAGCCACTGGCCGAGGAAGTGGCCGGCATGGACGATCCCTACTGCCTGGCCATGGCGCCGTCCCACCCGCTGGCGGCTGGCGAAGGCGCGCTACCGCTGCAGTCGGCTGCGCATGAGCCCTTCGTGGGCTTTGCGCGCTACGAGGACGCCGACTACTTCGACCGCACCGTGGCCCTGTGCCTGGACGCGGGCTTCACCCCTTCCATACGCCACGAGGCTGGCCAGTTCGTCAACGTGCTCGCCCTGGTGGCCTGCGGCCTGGGCGTGGCCATCGTCCCCTCGTCCTTTGCCTCGCTGTACCGGGGCAAGCTGGTGTTCAGGCCGCTGCAGGAATCGCGCTACCAGAGCCGGCTGGCGGTGCTGGCCGTGGCCGGGTCGGCTGACGGCGAAAGCGATGCAGGACGCGTGGCGCAGGCTGCCGCGCTGGAGTTGAAGCAGTTCGGGCGGAGATTGGCGCGGCTGCGATAGCAGGGTGCAGATGTCTTGATGGGCATGCTGTGCGCAGTCTGATGCTTTCACTGAGGAGACAGGGCGGGGCGGTAAAAAGCGGCACGGTGGCTCTGTTCGACCTTGCTGCAATAAAGATAGCTGTCGAGCCCGTTCGGCAAACCCCAGCGAGTCCATTGCACTGGATAGACAATCAATGAGCCACCGGATTTTTGATGAATTTGGTCACTTCGCCCGAGCTGCCCAAGCCAATGGCCTGAAGATTGTTCTGGTGGAATTGCATAACTCGATGGTATGCTTGCATACAAAGCGTTACGAAAGACGCGCTTTGTGCTTCCAATACAAGATTTTCGTAAACCCATGGATTGAGCCCTTGAGGCGATTTCCATGGGTTTGCGCGTTTCAGACTTATGTACATCGCCACAGGCATGCCAGGGATGGGGGCTTGCCGATCTTGGCGGATGGCCTGATGTGAACGTCCTTTTGACGTGTATGCGCCTCCAGTGAGAGGGATGGCGCTGCATGCGCGTAAATGGGTCCGGTCATGCGCATGGGCTGTTGGGATTTATCGAGGGTTTCGATGGATGGATTCTTGAGCCAAGGGCTCAAGTGGTGCGCTGCTGTGCAAGAAGCTTTGGCAGCGCACATCAAAGAAATTTAACGACAGTCAGGTTTTTTGATTAGTAAGCTAGCCAAAAAAAGGCGCCGGGGAGGAGAGGATGGGAAATATCAAGAGAGGCATTCCAGCCATTTTTTCGCTGGCAATGCCTGGGCCATCGTGGGCCCGTGGAGATGTGTGGCCAGGCATGGCTGCAGTAGTCAGGGGTATTGCAGTTACGGCTGCGCAGATGCTGATCGCGCTCGCAGTATTTGCCCTGCCGCTGATCTCCACGGCCCAGACCGGGCAGCAAGATGGGTCTGCCGCCGCCCGGGATCGTTGGCGCTGGGCGACAGCAGATCAGGCCGAGTTGCAGGTGGTTGCGCTGGATGCGCGGCGCCAGCAGGTCGTGGTCAAGGCAGCTGGAGCGGAACTGGCCATACTCCGGCAAGGCGCCCAGGTTCCCCGTCTGTCTGTGTCGCTGGAGTCCGTATCCGGCAACACTGCCGTGTTCCGTCCCATGAACGTGCCCGGGCGTGAGTCTGTCGAGCGTATCGAGATCACTTCGACCGATGGCCGCCAGATGACCCGGAAAATCCAATCAGCGGCCCCTGCGCGGTCCATGACAAGTGGATGGATGGTTGTGTCGCCATGATGCGGGCGGCAGTGGAGAGCCTCCTGGCTGCAAGGGCCCCCTGCGGGCAAATGGACCAACGGGTGATGCAGTGGCTGCGCAATGCAGCGGCACTGCTCCTTCTGGTACTGCTGGCAGGCTTTTTACAGACCGCGGCCGCGTCGTCGCAGCATCAGCAGGCTTCTGCCACTGTCCGGAAATCTTCGACCGATGAGCCGGGCATTGCGCGCTTCCTGCGCGATGACAAGGGTGTCAGCATCATCGAATTTTCCGGCAAATACGGTATTGACCTGCCTGCACCCGCCGAAACGGTGGGAAAGGAATTCTTTCGCACGCATGCCGATGTCTATGACTTCCTTGTGGTGTTTTCGAGCTTCGAATACCCCACTGGCTCAGCCGACGGAGAGAACGCGCTGGCTTTTCACCGGGGCGTGCGCAACGACACCGCTGGCATAGGCATCAAGCAATTTGACAACTCACAGGCGTATGGCAGCAAGGGCGTGTTGCAAAGCTATATCGACATGGCAGCGACCTCCCGCTGGACAAGCGCAACGTCCAGTGCCGACTATGAATCCATGTTGTCCACATTCGCGCATGAGATGCAGCACCGATGGGCAAGCCATGTCAAATTCCGGGACTGGAATGGGCAGATCAGTTCGGGGCTGCTCGGCAAGGATGGCTCCCATTGGAGCTACCTGTTGGAAAGCCATGGTTCGGTTCTTTACGGTGCGAGTTGGCGTGACAACGGCGATGGCTCTTTCACGGCGACGGATGCCGAAAGCACCTTCAGCCCGCTGGATCTGTACCTGGCCGGATTGATCGACAAGACGAAGGTGCCTCCCTTTTTTCTCATCGAGGCTCCCGACATCGATGCCAATGCACTGCCCCCTCCAGTGGGAACCACCATCCGGGGCACCAAGCGCATCGTCACGATAGACGACATCATCGCGGCCGAAGGGCCGCGCGTTCCCTCTGCCGATGTTTCACAAAAGACGTTCCGGTTCGGCTTCATTTATCTGGTCAGGCCCGGTGAAACCATCAATCCCGCAGACCTGGACGTGGTGGTGCAGGCCCGCAGGCAAGTCGGCATGCGCTACAACGCACTTACCCATGGCCTGGGAACCGCCAACGTCTTTGCTGAACCGCCGAACACCACCTCGCCAGGCGTGCCCGGCACCACCTTGCCTCCGGGTGTTCCGGGAACGGGCAATCCCGGCAACAATGCGGCCGGCCTGTCCTGGCTGAAAGCCCAGCAACGGTCCGATGGATCTTTCATGGACGCAGCGGGACTTGCGCCGCGTGACACGCTGCTGGCCCGCGCGTACCTGCGAACCGCCGACCCCGCTCACAGCGGACTGGGGCCGGCCGGAGCCTGGATAGCGGCCCGCCAACTGGGCAACACCGATTTTCTGGCCCGAAGGCTGATAGAGAGCACCGCCGGCGAGCGCCGGGCCGAGGATGTCTCTGCCCTGCTGGCAGCGCGCAATGGCGATGGCGGATGGGGTCTGGGCGAACGCCTTCGCAGCAACCCGCTGGACACGGCGCTGGCCATACAGGCCCTGCGCCTGGCCAACGCCGATGAGGGCGTGATCCGGCCTGCCGTGGACCTTTTGCTGTCATGGCAGAACCTGGACGGCGGCTGGGGCAATGCGGCCGCAAGCCCCAGCCGTGTCCATGTCTCGGCGCAGGCGCTCAAGGCCCTGGCCGGCCTGGCCAATGCCCAGCCGTCCATCGCCAAGGTCCGTCCTTTTCTCAAAAGCCGGCAGAACGCCGACGGCGGCTTTGGCGACGGCGCCAGCTCCATTCACGACACGGCCCATGCCTCCATGGCCATGGGCGCCGCCGGCTTCGGCTCGGAGATCGACCTGTCCGCAGCGCAGCGCTTCGTTGCCGAGAACCAGCGGATGGATGGAAGCTGGCAGGGCAGCGTCTACAACACCGTGCTGGCACTGCAAATGCTGCGCAGCGCGGCCACCGCCAATCTGGCGATCGGAAACCTGCAGGCTTCTCCGCTGCCGATTTTCGATGGACAGCGGGTCACCCTGTCCGCCAGGGTCGTCAACGCGGGCTCCCTGCAGTCCCAGGCCAGCACGGTGCGCTTCTTTGATGGCGACCCCGCCGCAGGCGGTGTGGCCATCGGCGCACCCATCCCCATTGCGGCCCTGGTCGGTGGAGATGGCACCACTGTGCAAGCCACCTGGAACACGACATCGCGTGCCGGACCACGCACGGTCTTCGCTGTCGTGGATTTCGAGCAGCTGACCGCCGACCTGAGCCGGCAGGACAACATCACCTCCTTGCAGCTGATGGTGGAAAGCGCCAACCCACTAGCGGACCTGCTGCTGGGTGATGGCGATGTGCTGGCCACTCCTTCGACGGTGACCACCCTGCCGGCTACGATCCAGATCGATGCGCTGGTCAGCAACGCCGGCATGGCCGCCGTGAGACAGGCCAAGGCCGTGCTGTGGAGCGGTACCGGGGCCACCCGCGTGCGTGTTGCCGAAACCACTTTCGATCTGGCCGCACGCGCCACGACGGCACTGCAGTTCAAACCCACGCTGTCCGAGCCCGGCACCACGGTCTATACCGTGGAGCTGGACCCCGATGGGCTGCTCAAGGAAGCCTCGCGCGCCAACAACAGCAGTTCCGCCACGGTCAGGACGGCAGGCGGCGTCTCGCTCGCCGTGAGCAAGGCGGACATCTCGCTGAACCCGGTCGCGCCACGGCCCGGCGCAGACGCCATGTTTGCCGTGCGCCTGCGCAATGCCGGCACGCTGGACTCGGCGTCCTTCAATGTGCGCTACAGCATCAGGTCCGGTGCAGGCACCACGGCGCTGATGACCAATGTGGTGCAGATCGCCGCAGGCAGCGCCGTGGAGCAGCAGATCCCCTGGCGCGCAGGTCCGGGCGGCGACTACAGCTTCATCGTCGAAATGGATTCCGAGAAGAAGAGCGGCGACAGCGATGCCTCGGACAACACCGCAGTGCTGGACTTCAAGGTGGCCGCGAAGGCCGGCCTGAATCTGGCGGTCAGCTACAGGGACCTGGCGTTTTCGCCGAGCCCGGCGCTGGAAGGCTCGATCATGGCGCTCAATGCGCTGGTGCGCAACGTGGGCGACGTGGATGCCTCCGGATTTGAAGTGGAGTTCTTCGACGGCGATCCAGCCGCTGGAGGTATTTCCGTCGGCGCCACGCGGGTGGCATCTCTTGCTGCCGGTGCCAGCACCAGTGCGACCGTGAACTGGGAAGTTCCCACGGCCAGCGAACGCCTGATTTTTGCCGCGGTCGATCCGAAGCGCTCGCAGCCCGAGGAGATCACGCTCGACGATAACGTGGCCTTCACCTCCTTGAAGGTGTTGACACTGCCGGATTTTACGGTTTCGCAGGGCGCGTTGACCTTGAGTCCAGCCCAGCCTCAGTCCGGCGAAGCCACCCGCCTTGCCGTGATCGTCTCCAACCTGGGTGAACAGTTGGCCTCCGACGTGGTTTTTAGCCTCTTCAACGGCAACCGGGACCAGGGAATCAAGCTGGCGCCGGATGTGGTATTGCCCAGGCTGGCTGGCAAGGCCACCGCAACGGTGCAGTTCGCATTCAATGCCCCTGCCATGGCGGATACAGCGTCCTTCACCGTGGTGGTGAACCCCGATTTCGCCATCAAGGAGCGGGTGCGGGACAACAACGTTGCGACCATCACCCTAGGCGCCCAGAGTGGAAACTTCTCGTTGTCGGAAAAAATCATCTCGCCCAATGGAGACGGTACCAAGGACAGCACCGTGATGACCTATCGCCTGCCCACGGCGATGCCGGTGACCGTGCAGGTCATGGATGACAAGGGTAGAGCGCTGCGCACCGGCCGGCCGCGGGATTCCGGGCCTATCGGTTCATGGCAATGGGACGGCCTGGACGACGACGGGCGGCTGGTTCAGGACGGCATGTATGAACTGACAGTGCGCAATGCAGACGGCATGGCTCTGGGTAGCGACACCGTAGAGGTGGACACCAATCGCAGCCCGTTGCTCGCGGCCATCGGCACGCCTATGGGCATGAGCGCGGCTTTGACCTGTGGAATTTGGCAGATGCCAACCGATCTTGTTCCCATAGGCAATGGTGAAGGTTTTTTCCTGGCATATCCCTGGGATTGGGAAACGGATCGTCCAGCTGGCATCTATCGATCGGATGAGTGGGGGCATAACCTGCGCTTGGTCATGAGAGGGCTAAGCGACAGCAATGGCACTATGTGGGGAAAATTCGTTTCCAATGCTCAGGGAACAAAAATAGTCGGTCAGAATTTAGTTGCTTCCCCTCAATTGGTCATTTTAGGTGGAGAAGGGGAGGGTTTAAGAGGTATTCCCACTGATGACGTCTTCGGCCTCAAGGGACTCGTCAATAACGACAGCGAAGTGCTTGTCGAGACAAGTCGTGATGGCCTGGCGACGATTGATATTGTCAATGGACGGCGAACCTTGGTGATTCCCGGTGCGAAAGAAGCAAGGGTGTCGCCTGACAGGATGAGGTTCATCGCGCTGGGGAATGAGATTAGCCTGGCTAATCTTTCGAATCATACAGTTAGGGAATTGCCGCCTGCGGAAAACTATTACTGGTCTCCCAATGGATTATTTCTCATGGGGAACACGGAAAAATCCTGGTTGATATTCGATGCGAATGGTAATTTCTTCAATGAAATTAAGATTCCAGAGGATATTGGGTTAACGGTGGGGTGGGATAGGCGGCTAATGAATGTTTGGGCAGAAGATTCTTCAGAATTCTATATTCCGACTGCCGCAAGATGCAGGGATCTGGGAGATGGTTATTCTGTAGAATGCGAGGCCACGATCCAGCGTGTGAATGCTTCTTCAGGTAAAAGATCGGAGATAGCTTCTTTCAAAAATGTATTTGATTCACGCAATGAGCAGCTTGTTATATCTTTCGTGTACCGTGTCATACCTGGGCGATATGAATTGCTAGTGTCTGTTTTCACGCCTGGTGATGAGAGGAAAGATAATGATAAAACCTACATAGTTGATTTGCGAAGCCCTCATGCAGTTTCTGAGATGATATTTGATGGGAATCCGTATAGACCCAATTGGCAGGATCAGCCTCCAGATTTCAACTGGAAGGATAATTGGTTCGTGGAGCAAGGAAGGGCTATCAGTTACGAAGGCAGCCTTCCTGCTTCATGCAATCGTTATGGAGGGGGCCGTAAAGTCTTCCGCTCGATGGCCAATCTGCAGACAGATCTGGTGTTGTCGCGGCGTGGCGATGGCGTATCAGTCAAGATTCAGGGAGGTGTCGCCGACAAAAACTTCGCGCGGTACTGGCTGGAGTACGCCAGTGATGAGGCACCTGACGTCTGGCATCCCATCATTCCTCCCAGCACCACGGCAGTTTGGGACAAGGATCTTGCAATCTGGGTCACACCGGGTTCTGGCCGGTATACCGTACGCCTGACAGCCGAGGACCTTGCCGGCAACCGCAGGCAGAAGCTGCGTCGCATTGCGATTTCCCAGTCGGGCCCCCCCATCACCAATATATTGCGTGAGCCAGATTTCATTTCACCCAATGGTGACGGCGTCAGGGACGAGATGAAGCTCAGTTACCGCGTGCTGGAGTCCGTGAACCTGGAGTTCCGCATCTTCAATCGCCAGGGTACCCTGGTGCGATCGATATCCCGAAACCATCCGGCCGGTGGCATGGACGCTGCACTGTTCTGGGATGGCCGTGACGATAATGGTCTTGTGGTAATTGATGGGGAATACAGGATAAATGTTGCTGGTTTTGATTTCTTTGTGAATGTGGACAATTCGGCTCCCGTCATCCATGTGCTGAAAAGTGGTCCTCCGTTTTATACTCACAATATACCTCCGGCGCGCTCTACCGAACTGCGATGGTCGGTATCCGATACCAATATGGAATCGATTCAGCTGGAGGTCGGTAATGGGGCGTCTCCCACCCACTGGAGTCCTTATCAGGGCGATCAGAAGATAATCTCCAATCTCAATGGTGGTGGCGCAGTCTATTTGTCGCTGGCTGATTATGTGGGAAGGCGCTACCGGTTGGCTGTTGTAGATCTGGCGGGAAATCGTACGGTGGCTCAGTTCGATCCGCCACAGCCTGATGTGAAATTACTATTGGCAGGTGGAATCCTGGGCCGGGATCTTGAGGACGATGAGGACCCGCCTTCTCCCACGATGCATGGGGTGATGGAAAACCGGCAACTTCTGGATCTCCGACCTTCAGCGGGGGTCGCCATGATATTTGCCGAAACCCTTAACGAACCGATAGTGGCGGTTTCTGTGCAGTTTAACGAGGACGTCCTGGCTCAAAAGGGGGAGTGGCTTGAAAAAGCCGTTGACAAGGTCTATCCCATCAATAATGGGCAGCAGGTACCTTATGTTCATAATAATGGTTTGGATGGGAATGAATTAAAGGTATTTTGGGTGGCCGATCGTTCGGAATTGGATTCCAATGTTGGCATTCCGCAGAATTATGGATTGGTTGGGTTTTTCAATAAAAATATCGCTTCAGATAGGGGAATGCGTCTGCGGCTCAAGCTGACAGGTAAAAGTGGTTCCCAATATTTGACAAATGAGATTGTTGTCCAGGATACGCATTCCATTGGAATGGATGGATCCATCAGTGATGATTCAATGCTGGCGGGTGGGGTTTACTTGAAAACATCGCGTGCAGCCCGCAAGCTAGAGGTATTTGTTTCAAGCTTAAATGATCCTTATTTCTCTGTAGAGCGCCGTATCTACACACAGGAACTGAATTCGATCGTCCCGGATGGCAGCGTATTTTCGTTTTCCCGTGAGGGACGGTATGTTTCCTGCGCCAACTACAAGCTACGCGCTGTGGCTACGCTGGACAATGGGCAGGAACTCGGTGCCACCCGTGTGGTGAGCAGCTGCGGGGGCGTTGAGTTCAAGGCGCGGCCTGATTTTTCTACTTGCGGAAAAAATGCTCCCCATCGTATGCAGGGATTTGCTACGCCCATACCAGGAAAATCGAGTGATGTACCGTTGCTTTCCATGGAGGTCTATGCGGAGCACTCCAACGGAAGCCGCCAGTTGATTTTCAATGTGGTCAATCCGACCTATCAGGACTACGAATTCACTTTTGACCATGGCGCCTTGCCGGAGGGGCAAGTCACGTTGAAGGGCATCACCACTGATAGAGATGGCATCAAGCGCAGCGGCTTCTTTGTGGTTCCGGTCGACCATACGCCCGCCACTCTGAGGATCACTTATCCCCAGCAGAATCAACGCGTATGCGCAGTCCCCGAACTGCACAAGCGTGGTGTTGGCATTGCGGATACCATCGTCAACGCCTTGCGGCCTGTGGTGGAAATCGATGATGCGGCCGGCTTTGACTATCTGCAGGAATTCCAACCGGGCGACGGCAGCAACGAGGCCTCTTGGGAGCCTGTGGCGGGATCCCTTTCCAGCCTTGTTTTTCCGGATCCCAGGGACGATTCCAGAAGGTTCAGTGTGGCTTGGCCCTACACCTTGAAGGAGTTTGCCAAACCCTCTAATGCCCAGCAAGAGCGCCCATACATGAGTCGTCAGCGCATTGCAGGTCCGCTGGGGCCGATTGTCAATATCTCTGGCCAAGTGACAACGCGCGTGACGACATACGACTGGTCTGGCGCCATGGCGTGCAGGCAGGTCAGTTTCTATCTGGATGGAACGGTGGAGGTCGGCGCGGCTTCCGTGGACCAGCGCTTGTTTTCGCCTGGAACCTCCAGCAGTCTCGGCAGTGTGGCACTTGCCATCAATCCTATGGAGCCGCTGTCCGTGACAGTGCTCGTGCGCCGCGTCATCGTCAATGGTGACAGATGGTATCTGGAGACCGGGTCGGTACGCCGGCTGGTGGCTGGCCTTGCCGTGCCTGCAGGACAGCGGGAGTTCGTCTGGGATGGAAAGGATGATACTGGCAACCATGTTTCGGATGGCTACTACACCTTCGATATCCAGTATGAAGACAGTTGCGGCAATCTGGAGGCGCCCAGCCCCGGCAATGATCTGGATGGCCCGCGCAGCAAGTTGATGGTCGAGGTGGACAGAACTGCGCCGGAGGTGCGTCTTGACAGGCCTCTGGCAGGCGATGTCACCAGTTCTTTCCTGGACATTCTTGGCAGTACCAAGGACAAGAATCTGCGGCACTGGGTATTGGACTACAGCGTGGAGAAGGCGCCGGGCGCCTGGATGTTGCTGGCTTCCAATACACGGGGAGTGGATCCGAATATGCTGCTGGCCACTCTGAATGCCACTTCGCTGGAGGGCGTGGTGACGTTGCGCCTGCGTGCGGTGGACAAGGTGGAGCTGGAGTCCGAGTTGACCCGCGATCTGCGCCTCAAGCCCCGTACGGAATTGATCCGGAAATTCGCAGTGTCCCCCAGCCCGTTCTCGCCCAATGGCGACGGCCGCCGCGATGCCCTTCACATCGTCCAGGACATGTTCCAGCCAGCGGCTGTGGATGTGGACATCAAGCGTGATGGTGTCACGGTGCGGCATCTGCTCGCGCAGTACTCGGCGATGCCGGGTGAAAAAACTGTCACGTGGAATGGCCTGGACGATGCGTCAAAGCCCGCGCCTGACGGTGTGTACACCGTGGAACTGCGGGCCACTTCCAAGGCAGATCAGACCAATGTCCAGGTCGAGGAAAAGACGGTGCTTCTCGACGGCACGCCGCCGTTGTTCACGCTGGATTCCGTGCTGAATCCCTTCATGCCCGGCAATGCGGCATTCATTGCTTCATTGTCCGATCGATCCCTGAGTGGATATCAGGTCCACATCGAAGGGCCGCTGCCTAGCACCCGGCGCCTGTTGCTGGCCGAAGGCTCGGAAACCTTCACCAAAATGCCGCTGGGAATGCTAAGCCAGCTGGGCGTGGATGACGGCCTGTACCGTATTACGGCGCAGGCGAGCGACGAAGCGGAGAATGCCGTCAGCTTTCAGACGCCGGTTTTCGAACTCGACTCCAAGGTGCCAGCAGTTTCATTTTCCAATCCGGCGCCTGGCACCTTTGTCAGCCGCGTGCGCCCGGCTGATATCTCGGGCCTGCTGGATGATCGCAATCTGTTCAGCGCCGAACTGAAGATCGGCGACAAGAGCGTGTTCGCGCCACCAGTTTCGTCGTCGCCAGCGGTGTTGATCTTCCCCTTCGATGGCGCGGCCTTTGCAGATGGCAGCCATGCCATGCAGTTGATTGGTACGGACAAGGCGGGTAATGTGGGCTTGGCCAATGCCGGCATCAATGTGGACAACACGCCGCCCGTGGCCCTGATCACCTCGCCTGCGGCCAATGCCCCGATCGGCACAATGGTGCCGGTGGTGGGAACCGCGAGCGATGCCAATATGGAGTCGTGGAAGCTCGAGCTGGGCAGCGGCGTGGGCCAGAACCTGCAAAGCCTGACGATCATCGGTAGGGGGGCTGGCAATCTCGTCAATGCCGAACTGGCACGGTTGGCGGGCCTGCCGCCAGACGGGCCGGCCACGCTGCGTCTCACGGTGGTGGACAAGGGCGGCAATGCAACCGTTGCCGATGTCCCCCTGCAGATCGATGCGACACCGCCCCAGGCGCCTGTGCTGGCAGGCCAGCGTGAGCAGCGCAATGCCGTGCGTCTGAGCTGGTTGCCTGTCGGCGACGCCGCACGCATCGTGGGCTACCACCTGTATCGGAATGATGTCCGGGTCAATCCGCAGCCCCTGGCCAGCCTGGAACATCTGGACGCCGGCCTGGTGGATGGAACCTACTCCTATACGGTGACCGCACTGTCGCGCGGCGGTGCGGAAAGCGCGCGCTCCAACGTATTCACCATCGCGGTCAAGGCCTCGGGGCCGCTGGCGCAGATCAGCAAGCCTGCAGCCAATGCAGCGGTGGGTGGGCTGGTCTCCATCGAAGGCAGTGCCTACGCGCCCGTGAATTTCCGTGCCTATCAGGTGACTGTCGGTGAGGGTGCCTCGCCCACGGCCTGGAAGGAGCTGCGCACCTCTCCCCTGCCGGTGAGGGGCGATGTGCTCGCGACCTGGTCCACTGCAGGCCTGGCCGAAGGTGCCGCCTACAGGCTCCGCCTCTTCGCAGAAGATATCGAAGGAGGTGTTTCCACGGCCGAGGTGGATGTGACCATCGACAACCGTCCACCGGCCAAGCCCCTGGGCCTGCGTGCGCAATTGTCCGGCCTCAACGATGTGCGCCTGGACTGGACGGCCAGTACCGAAACGGACCTCGCCGGCTATCTGCTGTACCGCAACGGGCAACTGGTGAACCAGACCAACCCCAACGACAGTTCCATCCGCCCATATCTGCTCGATGGCACCACCTATCTGGACAAGGCGCTGCCGGATGGCCGCTTTGTCTACACCATGGTGGCGGTTGACAAGGCAGACAACCAGAGCAGGCCTTCCGATCCCGCCAGCGTGACGGTGGACAACCGTGCGCCCCAGGCGGTGATCGTCGAGCCGGCCAATGGAGCCAGTGTCGATGGCGTGGTGTATGTGAAGGCACAAAGCCCGGACACCGACATCGCATCGGTCCGCTTCCAGTTCAAGGCAGCGGCCGAGGCGGCCTGGACCGACATCGGCAGCGCCAGCACCAAGCTGCCCTACAGCGTTGACTGGGATACCAAGGCGCTGGCCAACGGCGACTATCAGTTGCGCGCGGTGGCTACTGACTTGGGCGGCCGGACCGATGCCGCTCCTCCTGCCATCACGGTGCTGCGCAAGAACCTGCGCAGGCCCGAAGCGCCTTCCGAACTCACCACAAGGGTCGACGGCGGCGATGTGCACCTGAACTGGAAGGCCAGTGCCAGCAGCGATGTGCGCGGCTACCATGTCGAACGCATCGACCCCAAGGCGACGCAGGAGCAGGACCGCGTCACGCGCCTGACCACGGCACCCGTCGCGGTGACCACCTTCATGGATGCCGACAGGCCTGACGGCAGCCACCAGTACCAGGTGCTGGCGGTGAACCAGGATGACAACGCGTCAGACCCATCGGCGGCTGCCACGGCCCGCGTCTATACCCCGCTGCTGAAGCAGCCTTACACGCCGGTGGCGCGGGCGCAATCGCGCCTGGCCGGTTCCTCTTCCCATGGCTCGGGGCCCGTGGAGTTGGTGGTGGAGACGCAGGCAGGAGAGCGCACCAGCCTGTCCCTGACGCCCGATGCACAAGGCAAATTCGGCGTGGACGCCGTGCCGCTGGCAATGGGGGTCAACACTCTGTCTGCCAGGCAGACCGACGCTGCAGGCAACCGCAGCAAGGCCGCAAGCGCCCGCGTGGCGCGGGGCGACCTGCCTGCCGCTCCAGCCACCGTCACGGCGGTGGCGTCCGGGAGCGTGTACCAGGCCACCTGGGCTGCCAGCACCAGCGCTGATGTGGCGGGCTATGTGGGCCAGCTCGATGGCAAGCCCGCAGCGAAACCATTGGAGTTCGTCCGCGCAACGGCCAGTACCAGCGAAGACTCCTACTATGTCCCGGACCTGGCCCTTGATTCGGATGAAGCAACTGCATGGAAGCCTTACAGGCTTGACCTTCGTCCGAGCATGGAGCTGGAATTGGCGCAAAAGCAGTTGCTGTCCCAGGTGTCCGTCGTCTGGAATGGCAGTGCGGGCATGGAGCCTCCAGCCTACTACGCGATAGAAGCCTGGGATGGCTTTGTCTGGGCTCCGCTGAAGGAGGAGACGGCCAACACGTCCAGAAGCCTGCAGCTCGTGCTGGACCCTCCTTACTACACGGATCGCCTTCGGATTGTTCTGGCCGCAGTGTCAGATGCCGGCAGTGCAGGCTCCAGGTCGGTGAGTGACGTGAAAGCCATGTCGCTGCCTGTGGTGCCGGGCACTTCAGCCGAGGTGGCTGCACCTGACGGCGTGCATACGGTCTCCGTGCGGACCCTCAGCACCCTGGGCCTGCTGGGCGAGCCCACCAGGGCCAGCCCCGGCGGTATCGGGGATTTCACGCCCCCGCCGCCCGTGATGGCCAGCGTGGATCTGACGGGCAACCTGGCAACGGTCAGCTGGACCGAGAGCGTGGCCGCCGACCTGGCCAGCTATGAGGTGCTGCGCAATGGGGTGGTGATCGCCACCGTGCCTGCCGGCGAGCCTCTCCGCCTTGTGGACGGTCCGCTGGACAACGGACGCTACGCCTACACCGTGCGTCCGCTGGACCAGACCGGCAACGTGGGCCAGCTGTCCAACGAAGCCGTGGCCGTGGTGAGCGTCGAGCAGCCTGGCACGCCTGTGCAACTGTCGCTGGAGGTTTCCGCAGGCGGTGGCGAGCTGCGCCTGAAATGGCTGGCGCCTTCCTCGGGCCCGGGCCCTGTCTCCTATACGGTTTACCGTTCCACCACGGCACATGGCCCATACAGCCTGCTGGGTATGACGGAGGTCGGCACCCTGGCGTATGCCGATGCCACGGTCCTCCAGCGCGTGCGCTATTACTACGTGGTCCGCGCGCGCAACGCTGCGGGCATCGAAGGCGCATCCTCCAACGAGGTCAATGGCATGGTGCAGCCGCAGGCCGCCGTCATGGCACCGGTGATATTCCATCCTACGGACAGCATGCATCCGATAGAAGTAGGGCAGGACACCACCGCTGTGCGTGCATTCGGCGAGCCCGCCATGCAAATGGCCTTGAGCCGTGATGGCGTGGCCGTGGGAACGGTGACCGCATTGGCGGCCCTGAAGTCGTCGTTCATCACGACTTTCCTTTTGGACGCGCTAGTCCCTGCTCCTGGGGCAGACCTGGTGGCGACAGTGGGCAACGAAAAAATGACCATTTTGCGTGCCACGCCAGGGCTGGATGGCCGCATATCTGCGGTCGCGCAGCAAGTGGTGCCTGGGGTGCGCTCCTGGTCCGGGCTGGTTTGGTCACCCGATGCAAGCCACATTGCGTTGATCAATTCCTCCGAGCGAACAAGGGTCGTGCGGGTGGCGGACGGCAGCAGCGCCGACAGCGCTTTCGACGCCCCTGTCTCGGCGCTGGCATGGCACCCCGATGGAGGGCGCTGGATTGCCAGTGTCAACGGAGGGCGGGAGTTGGTCGAAGTGGATGCGGGCTCAGGGGCCAGCCGCACCATCGCCACGGCGTCCAGCGGTTTCAGCAGGCTTGCCATATCGCCGGAAGGTCGCCATGTCGCAGTCTTGGATGGCGACAATCTGCTGCTGCTGTCATTGGCCGATGGACAGGTCGCGCCGCTGGGGCGCGGGGCAGGCCCTTTGGCATGGGCGGCCGATGGCCAGTCGCTCTACTTCCTGGGCTGGGACGCGGCTTCTTCGCTCAACCAGGTCTACCGGCAGCAATTGGGGCAGCCTTTGCCTGTTGCGGTGACATCCCAGGCGGACAGTGTTGGGGACTTCGCGCTCTCCCCCGGCGGGACGCTGGCTTTTTTCAGCGGCACCCAGCTGCATGTGCAGGATACCCAGGGCGAGGTTTCCTCGGTTGGCGATGTTCCGTCCCTCGCACTTGGGATGCAATGGGCCGCTTCCGGCGCGGTGCTGGTCAATGGAACAGCGGGTGCCAGGGCGCTTGTATTGCCCGGCACGGCCATCTTCCCGCCCGTCCAGCTCAAATCTGGCCTGAACCTGTTGCGGGCCCAGTCCACCGATGCATCCGGCAGGACCGGACCCCCATCCCAGGCCATCAGCGTGACCTACGGTGCGGCACCTGTCGCCAGGCCCGATTTCTCGGTGCAGGTGGGCGACCTCAGCGTGCTGCCCCAGGTGCCCAGGGTCGGCGCGCCGGCCCGCATCACCCTGGTCGTCAACAACACCGGGAAGGCCGTTGCGCCGGGCGCTTCCGTGCGCATGCTCGCCACGTCGCCCGGAGGCTCGCGCATCGAACTGCTGAATACCCGTACCGCAGTCATGTCGGAAGGCGGCAGCCAGGTCTTCAGGGCCGATGCCGTGTTCAACGCCGCTGGTGACTGGCAGGTGAGCGTGGTGGTCGATGCAGAGGACGAAGTGTCCGAGGTGTCCGAGGACAACAACGTGCTGGTGCTGCCGGTGCGCGTCGTGGATGCGACCTCCGAGCGCAGTCTGAGCATCGGCGTCTCCGAGTCTGTCTACCAGGTGGGCTCCGTCCTGGCAGGCCGCGTGCAGCTCTTCAACGGACAGGGCGATGCGGCCGGGCAGCTCAAGCTGACCATCGAAGACGGGCAGGGCTATGTCGTCGCCTCCCTGCCTGTGCTCAACCAGACGCCGCTGTCCTATGGAGAAAGCCGTGACGTGGACTTCAACTGGACCATCCCTGGGGTTTTCGATGCGCCCTACAAGGTGCGTGCGGTCTGGACCGATGGCGGCAAGACCCTGGCCCAGGCCACTGCAGGCTTCCTGGTCAAGCCCCGCGTGCAGATCAGCGCCCGGATCAACAGCGACAGCTCCAGCTACCCGTCGGGCACGGCGGCCCGCATCGTCGCCCAGATCGACCCTGCCGGGACATCGCCGACCGCCAGCACGGCGCAAGCGTCGATGCATGTGCTCGATGCCGGTGGCGCGGCCGTGTTGGAGGTGACTGACAGCATCGGCCTGGTCTCGGCCACGCAACTGGTCAAGACGCTGGGCACGGCTGGCCTGGCCATTGGTGCCTACAAGGCCGAACTGCGGGTCAGCGTGGACAAACGGGAGATGGCTTATGCCAGCACCGTGTTCGAAATCACCGCCGCAGCCGATCCCATTGCCGCCTTGGCGGGTGACATCGTGCTCGACCGCACCAGTGCGCCGTACACAGGCACTGTCTCAGGTACGGCCGTGCTGACCAACACAGGGGAAACCGATCTGGGCAACCTGCGGTACGAGGTGACGGTGATCGACCCTCGCACGAACACGGTGCTGGCGCGCTCGGCGAAGGACATCGCATCGCTGGCGCGGGGCGCGCAGGCGCGCGAGGGCTTCAGCTTCCCCGCGACCGGCATGCCCATGGGCACGCTGTGGATCCAGCTGCGCACGTCCTGGGTCGCTGCCCGGGGCATGGGCTTGAACGCGCAAAGCGATCTGCAGCCCACCTTGCTCAGGCAGCGCGAGGTCTCCCTGTTCGAGCTGGATCCGCCGACGGTGGTGATCCAGCAGCCGGCCAGTGGCGCCTATCTGCGCGCCGCGCAGTCGGTGCTGGCCGGGGCGACCGATCTGTTGTCGGGCGTCCGCAATGTCGAATTCCAGCTCGATGGCCGCGCATGGCAGGGCATGACGCTGTCCGATCCGGTCAGCGCCGGCTATGCCGGCGTGCTGCCGGCCTTGGCCGACGGTGCCCATCAGCTTTCTGTGCGTGCCACCGACCATTCCGGCAACGTGTCGCAACCCGTGCAGCGCAGCTTTGTTGTGGACAGCCTGCCCCCGGCCATCGCCATTTCCGGCGTTGCGCAGAGCGCCTATGCGTCCCCCGTGACACCCTCCATCGTGGTGACCGACCTGAACCTGTCCGTCACGCACATCCGCCTCGATGGATCGCCCTATGTGTCGGGAACACCGGTTTCCCAGACGGGCTCCCACGTTCTCCAGGTGGATGCCATCGACCTGGCTGGCAACACCGCCAGCCGGACGGTGCGCTTCAGCATCCAGTCCACTGCCGGTGACACCACGGCACCTGTGATCGACATCAGGACACCGCTGGCCGGCGCCTACCTGCGGCGTGCCACCACCGGACTGACCGCTGCCATCGTGGATGCGGAATCCGCTGTGGCAGAGGCGCAGTTCAGCATCGACGGTGGAACTTTCGCGCCCCTGGCAGTCGACGCCAGCCAGAGCAATGCCAACCTGTATGCGGCCTCGCTGGACGCGCTGGCCGATGGCGTGCACAGCGTCGTAGTCCGCGCCCGGGATACACAGGGCAACGAGGCCACCACCGATGCGCGCAGCTTCACCGTGGACAACACGCCTCCCGTGATCACCATCTCCGGTGTCGCCGCAGGGCAGTACGCTGCGGCGGTGACGCCTGTGATCGGCATCACCGATCTGGCACTGCTGGGCAGCTCCATCACCCTCAATGGTTCTGCGTACGCCAGCGGCGCGCCTGTGGCCGCCAATGGCGACTACACCCTGAGTGTCGAGGCCGTGGACAAGGCGGGCAACGGCGCCACGGCCTCGCTGCAGTTCTCCATCCGCCTGCCCGTGGCTGACACCACGCCGCCTGCCGTCTTCATCGATCAGCCGGCCGAGGGTGCGCATGTGCGCCGTGCGGCGATACTGAGCGTTGCGGCCACGGACAGCGGCTCCGGCGTGTCTTCGGTGGAGTACAGGTTGGACGGACAGCCGCAATGGAGCAGCCTGGCCCTGTCGCCCACCACCGGCAAGCACACACTGGACGTGGGCGACCTGCCCGATGGTGCACACGCCGCATCGGTGCGTGCCACCGACAACGCCGGCAACGTTTCGGACGTGCAGGTACGCCGCTTCACCGTGGACAACACGGCGCCCCAGGTCGTTGTCACGGGCGTGGCTGAAGACGGCCGGTATACCGGCTCTGCCAGCGCCGCTATCGCGGTCAGCGACACCCACCTGGCCAACAGCTCCATCATGCTCAATGGGCAGTCCTACGTATCCGGCAGCCCCGTCGGCACGCCCGGCACCTATGTCCTGACCGCTGCAGCGCGCGATATCGCGGGGAATGAAACCGTCGTGACGATCAGGTTCCAGGTGACTGCAGGCAGCGGGGGCGCGCCTGCTGTCACCATCACGGCGCCAGCGGCCAATGCCGTGGTCCGATCCGGAGTGCCTGTGCTGGCCACGGTTGTGCCTGCCGCGAATATCAGCCGCCTGGAGATGGCCCTTGCTGCCGGTGCCTCCTACACCGCCATGGCATCGCGTGGCAGTGGAGCCCATGAGGCAATTCTTGCCCAACTGGCCGATGGCCCTGTCCTGCTGCGCGTGCGTGCTGTCGACAGCCAGGGGGTCAGCCATCCCGACGTGGTCCGCACGGTGACGGTGGACAACACGCCGCCTGCCATCGAGCAACTCAGCGTGGCCGATGGCGGCCGCTATCCCGCCGGCCAGACCATCTCGTTCAAGGTCGTGGACGCGCACCTGGAAAGCGTTGCCAGCACCCTGGACGGGCAGCCGTTCAGCCAGGGCCAGCGCGTGAGCCGTCCGGGCTCCCATGTGCTGCAGATCACCGCTCGCGACCGTGCAGGCAACCAGGCACAGCGGACCGTCGTTTTCACGGTCCTTGGCACCGCAGTGCAGGAGCCTGTTGCAGTGCCTGCCTGGCCCTCGGACCGGGCCATGCTGGTACTGATGTGCCTGGCCATGGCATTCGTTGCCCATCGCGCTCTCGTAAAAACACGAAAAAAATGATGTCTCCAGTCTTCTTCCCCGCCCGTGTCAAGACCTCGGCCTGGCTGCGCCACCTTTGGGCCGCCATGGTGTTGGCCACCTTGCTCGTGGAGAGCGCGCCGGCTCGGGCTGAGCAGCCATCGACTCCTGCGCCCGTGACGCAGGAGGACGTGATCAACGCCATCTCGGCAGGCCGCGATGCCTCGGCCCTGCTGCGCAGCGTGGACAACCGGTCAGGCGGGGGCATTGCCGCGCGCAACACCACGGGCAAGCAACTGGCCCAGGCCTTTGAGGCCATGGCCGAAGCCGTGGCCACCGGGGATGTGGCCCGCATCCGGCAGGCCCATGAGCGCGTTCGTGCGAGTGCCATGCTGGCTCAGGAAGACAGCTTGGATCTCAAGGGCCGGCTTGCCGACCCGTCGCTGCCCGCAGCCTTTGAAGCGCGCCGTGCTTCCGTGCAGGCGCAGATCGACCAACTGCTGCAGAAACTGGCCGCCGCCATGCCAGGGCTGGATGGCGACAGGCAGCAAAAAGCACAGGCCATGGGGGCGCTGCGCGAGGCGCTTCAGGCGACCAGCCACGCCCAAGTCAATGCTCCGGTACTTCGCGCCGCGATGCTGCCCGTACGGCCGCTGGGCCTGGCTGTGCGTGCGCCGGTGAACGCCCCGGCCATCCTGCCCAGCTACGAGGCGGGGCAGGAGGTTTCCGCCACGCCGGAGGACGTAGCCGATGCACCGGAAGCACCGCTGAGCGAGGAAATCCTCGCCAAGGCCAAGGAACTCGACTACGACTATGTCCGCATCTACGAGTACGTGCGCAACGGCATTCGCAGCGAGTGGTACAGCGGCAGCACCAAGGGTGCCCTGGGTACCTTGCGCACGGGCGCGGGCAATGCAGTGGACCAGGCCTCGCTGCTGATCGCCATGCTGCGTGCCGCAGGTGCGCCCGCCCGCTATGTGCAGGGCGTGGCCGAGATCGGCGTGGACGGCATTGCCAGCGCCGCCGGCCTGGGCGATCCCGGCCAGGTGCCTGAAATGCTGGCCAAGGCCGGCATTGCCTACTCGCCCGTTGTGCAGGGTGGGCGCGTTGCGATGGTTCGCATCGAACATACCTGGGTGGCCGTGCAGGTCCCCTACACCAACTATCGCGGCATCGTGCTCGATGCCTCCGGCAAGACCTGGTTGCCGCTGGATGTGTTCCACAAGGCCCTGCAGCCCAAATCCGCCAGCGTGGGCCTGGCAGGTCTGGGCCTGGATCTCCAGGAGCTTGCCAGCCAGTACCGCTCCAAGGTGCAGGCGGTGGACTTCGGCACCTTCATGCGCGAGCGCGTTGATGCGGCACTGCAACTGAAATCCTCCAGCTACGAGGCCGCCGTGGCGCCTGCGCCCATCAGGCTCCAGACGCTGGGCTTGCTGCCCAACACCCTGGCCTTCACGGTAATGGCCACCACGGCGGAATCCTCTGCGTTGCCAAGCGCGGTTCGTTCCACGGCCCGCCTGCGCCTGTTCAATGACGCTGCGGGAGCCGGGGAGGCCGGCCTGGATATCAGCCTGCCCGTACACGACCTGTTCAACCAGCGTGCCACCATCAACTACATCCCGGCAGAGCTGGCCGACCATCGCGCCATTTTGTTGGCAGGCGGCCTGGACCTGGCGCCGGTCTACCTCTATCAGCTGCGCCCGGAACTGCGTCTGGACGGCTACCAGCACAAGGTGGGCCTGACACCCCTGGCGGGCGGCAGCCAGGTCAAGTTCCGCCTGGATATCCAGACACCGGCGAACACGCAGACCGTGGAGCAGAACTTCCTTGTCGGTGCCTATCACGCCATCGGCGTGGGGCAGTCCGGCGTGGCCCGCAGCCCTACACCTTCGGCGCGCGATGGCGAATATGATGCCGCCCGCCTGCTGGATGGCATCGTCCAGCGCTACGAATCGCAGTGGAGCGCCTTCGAGGCCGGCGCCGCTGCGCTGAGCGGCGCCGCCGTCGTGCACCCGGCGCCGTCGGTGACCATTGTCAGCAATGCCCTGAACGCCTACAGCATCAATGGCGTGCCGTACACGCTGGAGTGGAAGGGCGTCACCATGGACGCCGCAGCACACCCCACCGAGGTCATCGCCGCCGATGCGGCCGGTGCGCGCAGGCTGCAGGCCGCCATAGGACTGGCTGGTTCTTCGCTGGAGCACAGCGTGTTCCAGTCGCAGTTCGGCGCCGAGTCCGTGTCCGCGGACAAGCTCATCGCCCTGGCACGGGCCCAGAACGCCACCGTGCTCACGCTCACATCGCCCAATGCGCCTGAACTGGCCACGCTGCCGTTGGCGCAGGCCACCCGGGCCGAACTGCGCTCCTGGCTGCAGTCGGGCTACAGCGTGGAGATTCCCGCGCAGAGCATCGCCCATGCCGCATGGCGCGGCATGGGCTGGATCGTCAGCGACCCTGCCACGGGAGCCAGCGGCTACTTCCTCTCGGGCGGCATTGCCGGCGGGGCCACGGCGCAGAGCCCCTGGACGCTCCAGTTCCTGGCCGATGCCCTGGCAGGCGCCCATACCGATGCGGCCAACAACGACCCGTCTTCGGGTGCCAGCGTCGAGATGCTCAATGCAGGCGCGGATCTGGAAGGCACCGCGGGCCGCGCCCGGGCTGGGCAATCGATGAGCGTGCGCGTGCGCGACCGCGACGGGAGGCCCGTCAAGGGCGCCAGCGTCAGCTTCCTGGCCGTGCGCGGCGGCGGCAGCGTGAGTCCGGCCACCGCCACCACCAATGCACTGGGTGTGGCCTCCACCACCATCACGCTGGGCCAGTCCACGTCGATATCCCCCATCTATGTCCTGCGCAAAAGCACGGACAAGTACGTCACGCAGGCCGGCTTGAACATCTTCGATGCCTCCGTTGCATCGGCTTCGGGCATGCTCAAGCCGCTGTTCCCTCTGCGGGCGCTTGCGCTGCCCGATGTGCCGGCCAAGCTCAACGCCAAACTGTTGTATGAAGCCGATGCCATGCCTGGCATGGCCACCCTGGCCAGCAAGTTCTCCATCGAAGTGCTGGACAAATTTGCCAATCCCGTCGCCAACATGCGCATCACGGGGACGGGACTGGCGGCAACTGCCAGCTGCGATCCGGCTGTCCGGCCTGAGCCCGCTACCGTGGACAGTCCGCAAGACAGCAACACCTATGGCATCGCCTTCCTGTCCGTCACGCCAGGGCCGACCAACGGCACGGTGTCTCCTGTGCAGGTTTCCGCAGGTGAGCTTTCCACCACCGTCCAGGTACGGGTGGATAGATCCTGTACCACGCCACCACAGATATTCCCTTTGGTCAGCGCCTTTGTCGACAAGGACGGCGTTGCCAATGCGGCGACTGGTTTGGGCATGCGCTATGCGGCCCCCTTTCGCCTGACACTTTTGCAGGAGCGGGCCGGCGTGAGCCGCAATGTTTCCGGGCTCTGTGTCTTCGATGGGGCTCGCCGGTTCGAGCCATTTACGAAGGCCTCTGTCCAGCCGCAGGTTTCATCGGGCGGAAGTGCTCTGGACCTGGTCACGGAAGAGCCAGGGGTCTGGCGGACCCACCTGCTGACCGGCCTCGGCCCCGCTCTCAACCAGCTGACTTGGGGCGTGAACGCGAGCTATACCGTCGATCGGGTCATTACCCAGCCGGCCGGTTGCAGAACGGAGCCGATCCCGCAGAGGTTGGCCATCAACCTCACCAGTGAAGGCAGCGCCGTATTCGGCGTGCGCGCCCGCATCAGCTCCATCACCTCGGCCGATACCGACGCCAACACCGACCCCAACCGCTTGTACCTGTCGGATGCAGGTCTGAACGTCTACCCCATCAAGGTGGGCTTCACACTGGAGCCGCAAGCCTACAAGGCGCCCTCCGTCGATGTCCGCCTCTTCGAGAACGGTGAAATCATCGCCTGGCGCCCTTCGAGCAGCAAACAGCAGCAAGGCGATGTACAGATCGAGCGCGGCAACCGCTTCGACATCGTCAAAACCTACCAGGCCGACGCCTACGTCAGCGACGACATCATCTCCGAGAAGATGGAGCTGCCCTTCAGGCAGCGCATCGTCACCAGCTACGACCGCGTGCTGCGCCTGATGCGCGACGTGGATATTGCCAATGACCGCTTCTGCGCCCAGGGCAGTGCGCTCAACTTCATCCTGAGCCAGAACGCCAGGATCACGCTGGAGGCCACCCGCCTCAGCGATGACGACAATCCGGTGCCCACGGGCAGCCCCGTGCGCCTGGTCGATGGCCAGGCATTTGCCATGGGCGCCAACAGCATCACGCTGGCGCCCGATGCCCTGCTTCCTGCCAGGAACGGCTACGCCTTCACCCTCACCGCCGTCAGCGACAAGGACGGATCGGTCGAGCCCAACCAGGGCATGGTCATCTCCAAACTGATGCTCAACGACGCACTGCCGGTGGGCAACATCCTCATTCAGGGCGTCAATGTCAAATCCGGCCGCATCAACCTGTCCGGCATGGGAATGGGCGTGGCCGCACGCGGGCCGCAGCTGGCGCTGCGCCCGTCCTACTCTTCCGGGGGCTCGGGCAGCGTCGGCGTGCTGGGCGTGAACTGGGGGCACAACTTCGATGCCTCCCTGTCCACCACGGCCTGCGGCGACATCCTGGTCAATGCCGGAGACGGCGGCTTCATCCGCTTCCTGCCCCAGGGCAATGGCACGCTCACACCGGCCAAGGGCTACCACGGCACTCTGATCGCCAACAACGGCGACCGCAGCTACGACTTCTATTCCAAGGATGGCACGCGCTACCACTTCGGCTTCATCGGCGGCAAGCGCCAGTGGGCCCTGCAGTCCATCACCGACACCAACGGCAACGCGCTGACCCTCACCTATGACATCGGCGTGGATGCGCCCTTGTTGCAGGTACAGAACGCCTATGGGCAGTCCCTGCAATTCTTCTACCAGACCCGGGCCTTCGTGGGCTCGGGCGCTGCGGTCAACGTCCTGCAAAAAGTGCAGGGCCCCGAGGACATGGGGCTGGCGTTCGAGTACGACGCCGCAGGCAACCTTGTTAAGATCACCCGCACCGACGCGCCGGAGGCCACCGAGAGCTATAGCTACAGCGACCACACCGGCCCGTTGGGCATGTCCAACCTGCTGCTCAGCCACACCAACGCGCTGGGCCAGGCCACGCAGTTCAAATACCACTCCGGTCCCGTCCTGCGCCAATTCGGCAATGGCCAGATCCCTTCGTTCGAATCCACCGTCATCGGCGTCACCGCCGCCGATGGTGCCCACACCGCCTTCGCCTACAACGCCAAGCCGGAGGAACCGGCCACCGATGTCACCGACGCCCGTGGCAAGCTGACCCGCTACGCCTTCAACAAATACGGCAACCCGCTCAGCATTGCCGGCCCAGCGGGCACCACGTCCATGACCTGGGCCGTGAACGACGTGCTCATGCTGAGCAAGACCGATGCCAACGGCGTCGTCACCAGCTACACCTATGACGCCAACGGCAACCAGACCAGCGAGCAGGTGAGCGGTAGCGGCGGCACCCAGGCCGTCTCCACATCGCAGACCTGGCTGGCTCAGACTGCGCCGCCCTTCATCAAGAACAAGCGCCTGAGTTTCACGGACCGCCGTGGACTGACCTCCACAGCCAGCTTCGATGCGCGCGGCAACCTGACCGGCGAGCAAATGCCCGATGGCAGCCGCATCAGCCACAGCGTAGCCGCCAACGGAGACCGCCAAAGCACCACCGATGTGCGCGGCAATGTCACCCACATGCGCTACGACGCACGCGGCATGCGCAACGCCGTCATTGACGCCCTGGGCGGCACCACCGCTGTGCGCCACGACAACCGGGGCCGGCAGATCGCCGTGGTCGATGCCGAAGGTCGCACCAGCGAAATGCAATACAACACCCTGGACCAGCTGACCCATATCACGCTGGCCGCAGGCACGGCCGAAGCAGGCCAGCGCATCCAGACCTGGGATGCGGCGGGCAACAAGCTCAGCGAAACCGACGAAGAAGGCCGCACCACCAGCTACCAGTACGACGCCATGGGCCGCGTGCTGCGCAAGAGCCTGCCCTCGGGCGCCATCGTCACCACCTACGATCTGCTGGGCAACAAAACCAGCGAGACCAATCTGCGTGGAGACAAGACCACCTACGCCTACGACGACGCCAACCGCCTGGTCCTGCGCACCGAGCCTGCAACCCCGCCCAAGACCACCGGCTATGCCTATGACGGCGTGGGCAACATCACCACGGAAACCGACGCGCTCGGCCGGCAGACCACGCATACCTACAACCATCTCAACCAGCGCACGGCAACCAAATTTGCCGACGACACCACCAGCACTGCCGTCCATGACGGCAACGGCAACAAGACCAGCGAGACCGATGCGCTGGGCCGCGTCACCACCTATGTCCATGACGCGCTGAACCGGCTGCTCAGCCAGACCATCGCGGGCCGCAGCAAGCGCAGCATGGTCTATGACGCAAGCGGCAACCTCCTCAGCCGCACGGATGCCAACGGCAACACCAGTGCCTTCGCCTACGATGCCCTCAACCGTGTGGTGGCGGAGACCGATGCCCTGGGCCGTGTCACCCACACCGACTACGACAAGGTGGGCAACAAGCTGCAGGTCACCAACCCGCTGCGCCAGACACAGAAATGGCAGTACAACGCGCGCAACTGGATCGTGGCGCAGCAGGACGGCGAAGGCCACCAGACCCGGTACGGCCACGACAAGGTCGGCAACCGCGTGACGGAAACCTGGCCCAACGGCAACATCGTCAACTTCGAGTACGACGCGCTCAACCGGCTCATCCGCAGCGAGGACTCCATCGGCCTGCTCGGTACCACGGCCTATGACGCCGACGGCCACATCACCAGCCAGAGCGATGCGCGCGGCAACGCCACCACCTTCACCTGGGATGCCATCGGCCGGCAGCTCAGCCGCAGCCAGCCTACAGCTGCGGGCAATGCCGTCACCTCCACCGTTTACGACGCAGCCGGCAACATCGTCAGCGTGACTGCGCCCGGCGGCAACGTCATCACCACGAAATACGACAACCGCAACCGCCCCATCGAGGTCCGTGACAACCTGGGCATCGCCAGCGCCACCACCTATGACGCGGTCGGAAACCCCCTGACCCAGACCGACGGACGGGGCAGGGTGCTGACCCACCAGTACAACGACTTCAACCTGCGCACGGCTACCAGCGACGGGCTGGGCCAGGTCGGCACGGTCGAATATGACCTGCACGGCAACAAGACCGGCGAAACCGACGCCAACGGCCACGCCACCAGCTACCAGTACGACGCGCTCCACCGCGTCATCGCCACCACCCGCGCCGGCATCCAGCTGCAAAAGACCGAATACGACGAAGCCGGTCGCATCCAGTTTGAAACCGATGCGCGTGGCAACAAGGTCGGCTACGAATACGACAAGCGCGGCCTGCTCGTCAAAACCAACCGCAGCCTGGGCGCCATCGACCTGTTGCAGCGCGACAGCATGGGCGACGTCACCCTGGCCACCGACTCCGAAGGCCGTACCACAACCACCGGCTACGACAAGCGCCGCCGCGCCATCAGCGTGGCAGACGGCCTGGGCAACACCACCCACAGCATGTTCGACCTGGCAGGCAACCTCACCGAGGCCAAGGCACCCAACGGTGCCACCGTCAGCTACGCCTACGACCCGGCCAACCGCCTGGCCACCATCACCCAGGCCCTGGACAACGGCCAGGCACAGGCCACCATCACCTACGACACCAGCGGCAACCTGCTTGAACAACGCGACCTCAACGGCCAAAGCACCCGCCATGCCTACGATGCCCGAAACCGCCGCATCCGCACCACCCTGCCAGCCACCCAGGCCGGCGAAGCCGTACAGACCAATGGCTACGACAACGCAGACGGCCTGACCGAACACACCGACGCCAACGGCAACCGTTTCCTCCACACCCTGGACATCCGCGGGCGGCGCACTCAGACCGTCACCACGGCCAGCCAGGGCAACGGCCCGGGTAGCGTGCTGCAGACCACCTTCGGCTATGACGCCAACGGCAACCTGACCAGCACCGCCCAGACCGACAGCCAGGGCACGCGTACCGAAACCACCACCTACGACGCCTTCAACCGGCCCGTCAAGGCCACTGACGCCTGGGGCAACAGCCTCACGCACAGCTACGACCCCCAGGGCAACCGCATCGGCACCACGGCCGCCACCGCATCCGCCCCGGGCGGCAGCGTCACCACCATCGAATACGACGCCCTGAACCGCCGCACCAGCCAGAGCGGGGCAGGCGGCACCACCCGCATCAGCTACGACAAATCCGGCCGTGTCATCCAGTTGCTGCACCCCGATGGCAGCAGCACCAGCACCCGCTACGACAAGGCAGGCCGCGTGGCTGGCGAAACCAGCAGCACCCAGGCCACGGCAGGCGCAGGCAACACCCTGCTGGACGTTGCCTACACCTACGACGTCAACGGCAACCGCATCGGCAGCAGCAGAACGGAATCCCTGTCTGCCGCCAACCGCAGCGCGGCCCTCAGCGCCCATCTGCCCGGTGGCAGCAACAGCGCCAGCCACAACCGCACCCGCGTGGAAAGTTGGACCTACGACGCCCAGGACCGCCTGACCAGCCACACCACGCCCGAGCGCCGCACCACTTGGCAGCTGGATGCGGGAGGCCGGCGCATCCAGCAGAACGTGGTCGCCACCGTCGGTGCCACGGGTCCGCCTGTCGGCAGCCCCAACGGACTGGAAACGGGTGCCTCGGCACCCGAAGGCACGCTGGACTACCACTACAACGGCCGTGACCAGCTCGTGCAGATCAGCGGCGCGGCCAGCGCCAGCTACACCTACGACGCCAACGGCAACCGCCTCACGCAGGCGCAGACAAAGGGTGCCGTCACCTCCACCAACAGCTACCACTGGAACGCCCAGGACCAGCTCGTCCGCGTGGACCAGGACCAAGGCAGCGGCGCACAGACCCTGGCCCAGTACCGCTACAACGCAGGCAACCTGCGCGCAGAAAAATTCCTCAGCAACGCGGGCCTGAACAAGGCCACGCAAGGCAGTGCGGCCACCTACAGCCCACTGGCCTACGAACGCATCCAGTGGGATGGCCTGCACGCCCGGCGCAGCTTCGAGATCAGCGGCGCCGACAGCCGGCAGACCCTGCATAGCGACACCGACGCAGCCGTGCTGGCCGGCAACACCGCCCCCTGGCTGTTCAACCGCACGCAATACGCCAACGGCCTGGGCAGCACCAGTAGTACCACGCAGCTGCATGCCGACAGCAACGGCAACCTGGTGGCCACTGTTGCCAGCGAAGGCGGCATGGCCAAGGCAGACAGCCTGCTGCTGTATAGCGCCTACGGCAGCGTGGACAGCGAAGCCGGCGGCAACGCGGGTACTGGAATCCGCAGCAACGGCCACAGCTTCGGCAGCTACTACGCAGACCCCGAGACGGGCCTGCTGTACGCCAGGGCACGCTACTACGACCCGGCCAGCGGCCAGTTCATCAGCCGTGACCCGGTGGAGGGTGAGGCGAGGCTGCCGATTACCTGGGGTGCTTACCAGTACGGCAGGTACAACCCGTATCGGTATGTTGATCCGAATGGGGAGCAGTCGACCTCCACCCTGATCGACAACGCTGCAGAAGGATGTGGCCGCTTCACCTGCGCCCTCTACGCCCTGGGCAAAGGCCTATACGTGGCCTCCACGCTGGGCTTTGCCAGCGTGCACGACCCCATGCGAGATGCCTACGACGAAGGCAAGATCAGCCAAGGCCAGTATTGGGGTGCAGGCGTGGGCGGCGGCCTGGCCGTAGCGGGACTGAACGTGGCTACTGGAGCTGCTGGAGGTGCCTTGGTGGGCGCAGCCAGCAGCACCGCAGGACGTGTAGCAGTGGCTGCCGTTGTAGGAGCCAGCAGCGGCGCGGCAGGCGATGCCGCCACGCAGGCGGCGCACATGGGTGGTGGCATCCAGAGCGGCTATGACCTGCAGCAAACGGCCACGTCAGCGGGCGTGGGTGGTGCGTTGGGGGCCGGATCGGTACCTCTGGCAAATGCCATCAAAAGCAGCCTGGATCGGAGGACAGTAGCAAGAGCACTGGCAAAGGAGCTCCAAACCACAGAGCCTGTGCTGGCGGCGAAGACGCCGACCATAGAAGCGGCAAGAGTCCGGCCAGAGGTGAGCGACACAACGCCGACACTGGTAGCCGAAGGGCCCAGGCTTCGGGCGGCTGGGGAATGGAAGTCGGTGAGCAAGACTGCTCAGGCTGTGAGGAATGATGCTCGGACACACAGCTCAGCAAGCGAAGTGCCCTCAAACACAGAGGTTCCAACAGTCAGCCTTTTTGGCTTTCGAGGTGCAGGCTCTACTAGAGATTTGATGGCTCTAGATGCGCCTCATCCTTATGTTGTAACCGGGCATGTTGGTTATTCATTTGATGGAGGAAAAACCATTTATGGATTTGGGCCAAAAATGCCTGATGGCATCTCTGCTTTTGAAGCGGTGCAGTCGCTAAGAAATGGTGCAAGTTATCCCGGAGTTATCACGGATGACACGGCTATTTTCCGATCAATTGCTAACAGCAGCGCTGCTAGCCGAGGTGGTGTTCCTCAGGCGGTAATAGAACATAGGATTTCTATGTCTCATGAGCAATTTGATATGATAAAATTAGCGCATAATGCAATCGGAATAAATAGTCCGATGAATAATGCTATGTATGGTTTCCCCGGGAAAAATTCATGCACATTCAATTGTGCGACATTTCCAATGAGTATTGGTATACCTATACCAGAGGCGACGGGTAATATGAGAAACTACATGCCATTATTGGAGAAATTGGGTATGCCATGGAAGCCATAATGAAAAATCAGGATTTTTTGGTAAGTAAGGTAAAAAAGCATGATGTCATAGTGGCTCGTGTTATCAGTTCCCCAGAGCCTCAAGTATTGAAGGCGATAGTGGTGGAGATATTATCGACGCAGAAAGGAATTGATTTATCTGCTTTAGGAAGGGAAATTGATTTTGTCTGCTCTCCTGGGACGTGGGGGGATGCCCAATTGTCTATTGGGGATGAGGCTATTATATTCATCTCTCTGATTTCAAATAGGCTATATGAGGATGCTTGGCGTGGCCACATGTTAATTGAGGATATTGAAGGGGAAAAATATGCTATATATCCACATCGAGAACTCTGGCTTAACGAGGAGATTCCCTCTTTAATTAGAGAAAACTCAAAACAGGATCCAAAGCGACCTTTTGCAACAGCCATACATTTCGTTGCTATGGAAAAATATTTGAAGGAATTAATTGAAATTCATGGCTAGGATGCACTGATATTCAGTGAACGAGATGCGGCGATACCGCAGTCACTGCCTGTGCCCCGGGTGGCAGCAGCACCACCGTCCAGTACGACGCCCTCAATCGCCGCACCAGCCAGAGCGGGGCAGTCGAAACCAGCAGCACCGAGATCAGCGACGCAGCCAGCGCCAGCTACACCTACGACGCCAACGGCAACCGCCTCACGCAGGCGCAGACAAAGGGTGCCGTCACCTCCACCAACAGCTACCACTGGAACGCCCAGGACCA
The DNA here is from genome assembly GCF_059567865.1 of Delftia sp. BGA-UO-ETr-SB1. Lineage (NCBI taxonomy): Bacteria > Pseudomonadati > Pseudomonadota > Betaproteobacteria > Burkholderiales > Comamonadaceae > Delftia > Delftia sp. BGA-UO-ETr-SB1. The sequence goes on from NZ_JCAQOW010000006.1 coordinate 2,432,954, forward strand.
GCTCGTCCGCGTGGACCAGGACCAAGGCAGCGGCGCACAGACCCTGGCCCAGTACCGCTACAACGCAGGCAACCTGCGCGCAGAAAAATTCCTCAGCAACGCGGGCCTGAACAAGGCCACGCAAGGCCGCACGGCCACCTACAGCCCGCTGGCCTATGAACGCATCCAGTGGGACGGCCTGCACGCCCGCCGCAGCTTCGAGATTCGCGGGACAGACAACACCCAGACCCTGCACAGCGACACCGACGCAGCCGTGCTGGCCGGCAATACGGCCCCCTGGCTGTTCAACCGCACGCAATACGCCAACGGCCTGGGCAGCACCAGCAGCACCACGCAGCTGCATGCGGACAGCAACGGCAACCTGGTGGCCACTGTTGCCAGCGAAGGCGGCACGGCCAAGGCCGACAGCCTGCTGCTGTACGGCGCCTACGGCAGCGTGGACAGCGAAGCCAGCGGCAACGCGGGCGTAGGCCTCAAGAGCAACGGCAACAGCTTCGGCAGCTACTACGCGGACCCGGAAACTGGCCTGCTGTACGCCAGGGCACGCTACTACGACCCGGCCAGCGGCCAGTTCATCAGCCGTGACCCGGTGGAGGGTGAGGCGAGGCTGCCGATCACCTGGGGTGCGTACCAGTACGGCAGGTACAACCCGTATCGGTATACAGACCCCAATGGAGAGTGCGACAGCTGGCGTGACTGCGGGACCAAGATTGCCGGTGGCCTGGTTGGCGGTATCGGGCTCACCGCCGTCAAGGCGGTGGAAGGCACGCTGGACACCGCCAGATTCATCGGTGACGGTTACCTGGGCCTGTTTGGCAGTGAAGCAGCGCAGAGAAGAAACAGTGAGCGCCTGGACCTGATCAATGGTGTCATAGACAACGCAGGCCAACTGCCGTCTGCAGTCAGGCAAGCCATCGCCAACATTGATGAAAAGGCGCAAGCGGAAGACGCCAACGGCAACACCTTCACGGCAGCGATGCTGCGCGGCAACTATGCCGGTGAAATCGGTCTGGCCATTGCAGGCCTGCCCCAAGCGGCCCGGAGTGCAGCGAGCCTGGCGGACAAGGGTTTGGCGGGGGCGGGCAACGCTGCGGCCAAGTAGCGAGTGGTTGCCAGGGCGCTTGCGAGGGAGTTGCAGGCGGCGGAGCCTGTGCTGGCGGCGAAGGCGCCAGAAGCGCCGCAAGTTCGCACCGTCGATGTGCAAAAAGACACAACGCACAGAATTCTGAAAGAACCGGATACGCTGACGTCTGCTGCAAAGATGGAAATGCAGCCGGCGAGCAAGACGGCGGGGTTCGACGGAAATGATGCGGCGCCCGATGCGAAAGATCCTATAGGCGCATCTGGTCCCAAAAATACAATAGCTACGGCTAGTTCTGGCCAGTTGGCCGAGTTGCGACCGTGAACCATGCTTTCTCGGCGTCAAGCTGAAATTCATGAGAAGTTAGCGACGCAAGCAAGTATTGGGGAATTCTCAAAGAAAAACGTCTCAATGAACGACTTGCGGGCAATTGGTCAAGTTACTGGTGATGAATATAGTATGTTCACGTTGGGCAGCAGGAGACTAGTTATAAGAGTATATGGAAATGAAATATCAGTTTCTCAAGAAATGCTAGATGGTCTTTTGGCGGGTAATTATAAGAAATGGTCGGGTCACACTCACCCGCCTGGCTATTCTATTAACCCCGCTCCAGCGGATAGACCATTTCTTCAACAGATGGGGCAGCAGCGTAGCGCTATATGGGGTGACGGCGGGCATCATACGTTCGGTCAGCTTCCATCAGACGACGCAATCATTCAGTCTGAAATTATGCGTAAGCAATGGTCAAGAATCTATGGGGGAAATTAGAGTGAAGAAAGATAATTTGACTAGTGAATTTGATAAGGCTTTTCAACTGTTCTTTGAAGGTTTTCTGAGAAGTTATCCAAAAGAGACTTGGCCTTCTTGGTTTAGAACTTCTACTAACTATGGAGGTTGCAAAAAAAGTGAAGGAGTTTGGGAATTTTGTTTTACAGGAATTCCTTCGTCAGTACTAGGCGCGGGAGACTCTTGGGAAGAGAGGAATGGTGGATATATTCTCGTCAAAACCGATCCTGATACTGGTGCGAAGCGTTATGTTATATCTAATGCGTCAAATGAAGTTTTTGTTATTTTTAAGGCTGTTGTTGACATAAATTCTGAAAATTTCTCAGTTGTTTTCAGTACCGATATTTATGAAATTGATGGTCGAGATTTGCTACCTTTGAGGAAGTAGAGGGGTAAATCGAGTGCTGGCAAAAGCCACAGAATCTGGACACCGGTGCTGCAACTACGCTGAACTATCGCGACAGCGGCCCTGACCAGCTAGTCAGCGTAGATAAGGATCACGGCAATACCGCTACAACGCAGGCAACCTTCGCGCAGAAAAATTCCTCAGCAACGCAGGCCTGAACAAGGCCACGCAAGGCCGCACGGCCACCTACAGCCCGCTGGCCTATGAGCGCATCCAGTGGGACGGCCTGCACGCCCGCCGCAGCTTCGAGATTCGCGGGACAGACAACACCCAGACCCTGCACAGCGACACCGACGCAGCCGTGCTGGCTGGCAACACCGCCCCCTGGCTGTTCAACCGCACGCAATACGCCAACGGCCTTCAAGTGGCGTGTATCAGGAGGGCTTCTCAGCTGCCAATTACCTGCTTTCAGGGATATGCGCTGCGCAGGCCGTCGTCTAGAGTAAGAAATTGTCAGCAGCGCAGTCATTTGTGGCCTGCCTGAAGGCAGTGGCGGGGACCGCTCCCCGCCTGTTCGGATCTTCGGATCTTTTCTTCCAGGCCAGACCCATGCTGCAACTTATCCAATTCCTTGCCCGTGGCACGGGGCTCGCACAGGCGTTGGGCGCCTTGGCCGTGGCCTGTGCCGTGCCGGCCGCCCAGGCCCAGAGCATTACGGTGGCACCGCTGGCAGCCGTGGCGCCGGCGGCGATTCCTGTGGACCACCCTGGCGCTCTTGCGCTGCTGGCGTTGGCCTTGGGGGCCTGCCTTGTGCGGGGTGTGCAAAAAGGGCGGATCTCCCTGGTCGGCCTGCGTGCATGGGCCATGGACGGTGCTGTTGTCGTGACCGCAGCCACGGCGGTCTGGGGCGAGCGGGTGCAGGCCCAGATTCAGGAATTGCAGGAAGCCTTCAACCAGGCCGCAGGCGAGACGCTCACCGTTCCCGTGCAGACGACAGCGGTGGGTGCCGATGGCGCACCGCAGGGATTCCTGCCCGTGGTCTATAGCAACCAGACGTCGGTGCGGCTGAAAATCACCGGCATCACGGACCCTGTGTGGAACATCTGCTTTCCGCTGGGCGTGCCCGGCGCGATTCCCACGACGGCCGCGCGTCCCGGCAGAGCCTGCGCGGTCGGCGCCACGCTGGAGGCGGGCGGCTCCTGCTGGGTGGACGTGGCGCAACTGTGCGCCGAGGCGGCGGACACCGTGCGCGGCAGCCATCCCAGCGTGCTTGCGCCCGACAGCGTGCAGGTGGACACGGCCGGGCAGCGCACGGGCAATGTGCTGTCCAACGATTCCGATGCCGATGGGGCGCTCGTGGTCGCCAGCTTCACCTATGAAGGCCAGACCGTGGCGGCCGGCAGCTCCCGGAACGTGGCGGGGCGCGGGACCTTCGCGCTGCAGGCAGACGGCAGCTTCACTTTCCAGGCGGATGCGAACTACAGCGGCGGCCATCCGCTGGCCATCGGCTACACCGTGCAGACCGGCGCGTCCAGCACGCTGAGTGTTTTCGTGAACCGGGTGCCCGTGGCCGGCAACGATACGGCCACCACCGATGCCGATACATCCGTCACCATCGCCGTGCGCGGGAACGACAGCGATGCGGATGGGGACAGCCTGACCGTTTCCGGCATCACCCAGGGCACCCACGGTTCCGTGGTCGTGGATGCCGTCACGGGCAATCCGGTCTACACGCCGAACGCCAACTTCACCGGCAGCGACAGCTTCACCTACACCATTGGCGACGGCAGGGGCGGTTCTGCCACGGCCAGCGTGTCGGTGACGGTTGCTGCTGCGCCCTCCGGCAATCAACCGCCAGTGTCTGTCTCCGATGCGATAGTGGTGGCCGAGGGCGCTGTGGCCACGGTCCTTGCCAGCGGTGCAACCAGCGTGCTGGCCAACGACACGGACCCTGACGGCAATCCGCTCGTCGCGGTGCTGGTGACGGGTCCTGCGCATGGAACCTTGACCCTGAATGCGAATGGCACCTTCAGCTACACCCACAACGGCAGCGAGACGACTTCCGATAGCTTCACCTACCGTGCCAGCGACGGGCAGGCCATGGGAAACATCGTCACCGTTTCCATCACGGTCACTCCCGTGAACGATGCACCGGTTGCCGTGGCAGATCAATTGATGGTTGCCACGGACATCCCGCTGAGCATCAGCTTTGCCACGCTGCTGGCCAATGACACGGATGCCGACGGCGACAGCCTGACCATCACCTTGGCTCATTCGCCGGTCAATGGCAGCCTCGCATTGCAGGCGGGCGGGGTGCTGTTCACGCCCGCTGCAGGCTACGAAGGACCGGCCAGCTTTCTCTACGACGTCAGCGATGGGCGCGGCGGCACCAGTATCGGCACGGTCAATCTGTCGGTTGGAACGGCCAGCGCTCCTTCGGTCGTTGTCCTGAAGTCCCTGCTGGCCATCGCACACGGCACAGGCGGGACCAGCGTCAGGTTTCCGATAACCACGAAGCTGGTGGATACGGATGGCTCGGAAACCCTGTCGATCAGGATCAGTGGACTGCCCACCAATCTGTCCTTCAATGCGGGTACGAACCTGGGTGGTGGTGTCTGGCAATTCACCGAGGCCGACCTGCCCAATCTCATCCTGAATCTGCCTGGCAGCTACACCACGAACGCCACGTATCTCACGGTCCAGGTCACGGCGACGGAGGTCAGCGGCGGCTTCACGGCATCGACATCCACCGTGGTCACGCTCAAGGCCTCATATACGACCGTGGATATCACCACGACCGAGAGCGGCAACCATACGGGCAGCTCGGCCAACGAATACATCACCGGTGGCAACGGCGCCAACACCATCAACGCCGGCAGCGGAAACAACATCGTTTTCGGGGGCGCTGGCGACGACAACCTGTCGGCGGGCTCGGGCTCCGATGTGCTGATCGGCGGCAGCGGCAACGACACCCTCAACGCGGGATCGGGCACGGACCGGCTGATCGGAGGCTCCGGCGACGACCTGTTGATAGGCGGCGATGCGGGCGAGAACTTTGTGGATGTCTTTGTCTGGTTGCTGGGAGATCAGGGGGCGGCGGGAACGCCGGCCTTGGACCGAATCCAGAACTTCTCCACGGCGGCAGCGGGAACCAACGGCGCAGGCGGTGATGTACTGGACCTGCGCGACCTGCTGCAGGGTGAATCCGCAGGCCCCAGCAATGCCGCAGGCAACCTGGCCAACTACCTGCACTTCGAGATCACTGGAGGCGATACCTGGGTCCATGTCAGCCACACGGGCGGCTTCGGTGCAGACTCCCATGCGGTGGGTGCAGGCTACTCAGCATCGGCCGAGACACAGCAGATCATCCTGGAAGGCGTGAATCTGCAGACGCTGTATTCCGGTGCCGCCACGGATCAGCAGATCATCACGCAGCTGCTGAACAGCAATAAATTGATCGTGGATTGAGGCTGCCGTTCGGGCCTCGCCGTGCGAGAAATGCTCCCGCAGCTCAACGCCGCTCTTGCGCAGGCGCAGACTGCTCCTGGCCCGCCTTGGTCGCGCGGGGCGGCGCCACCGGCATGGGAAACCCGACAAGCGCAAGCGCCACTGCGAAAGGCAGCAGGCAGTAGAAGAGCACGCGCTTGAGCTTCATTCGCCGGAATTGAGGGTGCTTGCGCAGCCTTCAAGTGGCTGTTCCCCGGCTACATGAAATTCCTCGTATGCAACGAAGCCAGCCGCTCTGCGTGTTCCCGCTCGAACCCCAGCCGCAGCAGCTTGGAAAACCGGCCGTCGGCCATGTCGCGCATGAGCTGCTGCACGCGGGCGGCGCCGCGGGCCAGGGCTTCGGGGGTGAGGGCGCCGGCGGCGATGACGATCAGGGCGTCGAAGACTTCCTTGTTCAGGCCCGAGGTGCCAGCCAGGTTGTCGAAGCGCTGCTCCACGGCCTGGGCCAGCTGATGCTGGAAGCCGGGCTCGTGCTGCAGGCGGTACAGCAGGTGGGACATGCCCAGGGCCACATGGCGCGCCTCGTCGCGTGCGGCCAGGCGGCAGATCTGGCGTGTGAGGGGGTCGGGCGCCTCGGTCTGCAGGAACTGCAGCAGGTGCACGAAGGTGCCTTCGCCCAGCACCGACAGCAAAAAGCCCGCCACGGAAAAATCCGTCTCGTCCAGCAGGCTCTTGAGCGAGGCCTGGCCGCCCGCCGTGGACAGGGCGGGCTCGCGGCCGTGGCGGCGGATGCGGCGCGTGAAGACATCGATGTGCCGCGCCTCGTCGGCCACCTGGATGGCCAGCGCCGCCTGCAGCTCGCGGTAGTGCGGGTGCAGCTGGCCCAGAAAGCGCGCAGGCACCAGCAGGGCCGCGTTCTCGTTCTCCACCATGTAGGTCATGAGCTGGACGATGGCGTCCTCCACGGGCGCGGGCAGCTCGGGTGCATCGCACCAGTCGATATCGGTGTCGGCATTCCACTGCGCGGCCACGGCCTGGGCGTAGAGGTCGGCGGCGCTGTCGGTCCAGACCTGCAGCTTGTCGCTGAGCCGGAAATGGAAGGCCGGCGCCCCGGCTTCCACCTGCGCGCCACGCGCGGCCAGGCCCCAGAAAGGCTGGGCCTGCGCGGCCACGGCATCGCCGCCCGCGCGCGCATCGCTGCGGCCCGTCTGCGCCGCGCCGCGCCAGCGCCCGGCCTGGGCGCCGCCGCGCGCCACGATGGCCATGGCCTGTGCAGCACCCGCGCCGTCCTCCCAGCGCAGGCCGTGGCCCTGGTCGCTGCACCAGCCCGACAGCTGGGCCTGCCAGCCCGGCGCGCTGCCGGTCACGCGCAGCTGCCCGCCCACGGGCAGGGCGGCCAGCGCGTGCTTGACCAGAAGATGGGCACCGGCATCGAAGCCCAGACCCTGCAGGTCGATGACAGGCAGGGTGGAGGCGTGCAGGGTGCGGGCGTGCAGGGCGCCGCTGTCGGAATCAGGCATGGCCATGGCGCGTATCAGTAACGGTAGTCCTGCACGGTGATGCGGCCTTCGGCGTCGTAGAAGGCCTCGTCTGTCACCGCGCGCTCCAGCAGGCCGTAGCCCGTGCCGCGGCCCGGGTGCCAGACCTTCAGGCCTTCCAGTTCCAGCAGCGGGCGCACGGCCGCGTCGTCCCAGGACATGGCCAGCAGGATGTCGCGGAAGGCGGCGGCGCGTTCGGCATCGATGTGCGGGCCGGCCGTCATGTTGCAGTGGTCGAAGGCGCCCGAGGTGGCCAGCACGCGCGTGCCGCCGGCCGGCAGCGTGCCTTCGCGCGCAAAGGCCTGGTAGTTCTTGCCCACCATCCATGAAGCCTGTATCTCGCCGGTCACCATGGCTGCGGCGGCCAGGCGCTCGCCGCCGATGTGGTCGCCATGCTTGCCGCCCAGCACGTCAAAGCGGCGCGCCGTGTAGTCGCGCCCGGCCAGCAGCCCTTCCTGGCGCAGATGGTCCAGCGGGATCAGCGTGGCCTGGGGCGAATCCACGGCACCGAAGCCCACGGTCTTGCCGCGCAGGTCCTGCACGCTCTGGATGGGGCTGTCGGCGGGCACAACCAGCAGCGAATGCAGGTCCAGGTCGGTGTCGCGCATGGCGATGGATTCCACGCGCAGGCCGCGCGCGCGGGCCATGCGGTCGGCGCGCACAAAGGCCAGCGGCGAGTTCCAGGCCAGGTGCACATCGCCTGCGATCAGCGCCTCGGTCAGCGACTCGTAGTTGGAATAGAGCACGTAGTCGAAGTAGTAGCCGCGCTCGATGAAATACGCCTTGAAGCCTTCCCAGATGGTGATCACCTTGGGGGCGTAGGCCACGGCGCCGAGCTTGATCACGGGGGCGGTTGTCGTCATTCGGAAGTCCTTTGCTGGATGGGGAAGAGGATTGAGGCTATCGACAGGATCTGCGGCGCAGGTTCAGGCAGCGGCTTCGCACATGGCCTTGCCCAGCATGTCGTAGATCACGTCGGTGGTGGGCGCCATGACCGAGGCGGCGCGCGCATCGCGGAACAGGCGCTCTATGCCCAGCTCCTTGCGGAAGGCGGCGCCGCCGCACACGCGCATGGCAATGTCGGTCACTTCCAGTGCGGCTTCGGCGGCGGCGGCCTTGGTCTGCAGCAGGCGCGTGCGCGTGTCGGGGCGGGCGGCCTGCACGGCGGCCACGGTGTCGTCGCGCAGCAGGCGCGCCTGTTCCAGGCGCAGCTGGGCGCGGGCCAGGTAGGCGCGGATGGTGGGCAGGTCGGCCAGCGAGCTGCCGCTTTCCGCAAAGCGCGTGCCCGCCACATGGGCCACGGCGCGGCGCAGTGCGCCCTGCATCAGGCCGATGGAGGTGGTGGCGATCAGCGTGGGGAAAAACGGCATCAGGTGGCGGCCCTTCACGGCCTCGCCCTCGCCATCGGCGCCCAGCATGCGGGCGCGTGGAACGCCCACATCGCGCGCCTCGATGGGCGACGACGCATTGCCGCGCAGCCCCATGCCGTTGAAGCGCCCGGGAATGGACAGCCCCGGCAGTCGGCTGTCCACCAGCCACAGCGTATTGCCCTCGCCCTGCGTGGCGCGCGAGATCCAGACATAGGAATCGGCCTCGCCGGCCGAGGTGATCATGCTCTTGAGCGCATTCAGGTGGATGACATCTTCGGCAGCGGTGGCCGTGCCCGTGGGTGCCCAGATATGGCTGCGCGATCCCGCCTCGGACACGGCCAGCGTGGTGATGTGGCGGCCGGCGGCAATGTCGCGGCGCACCTCGTCATCGGCAAAGGGCTCGATCAGCGCCACGCCGCAGTAGTGCATGGTCAGCACCATGGCCGTGCAGGGGCAGTCCTGGGCAATGCGCTCAATGACCTGCACCGCCTCGGCCAGACCCTTGCCCCGGCCGCCCACCTCGCTGGCGCTGATCAGGCCCAGCAGGCCGGCTGCGGCCAGCGCATCCAGCGCAGCGCGCGGGTAGCGCGCCTGCTCGTCAATCTGCGCGGCCTGGGGCGCGATGATCTCGCGCATGAGGGGTTCGAGTTGCTGCAAAACTTCCATCTGGGTTCACCGTAGGCATGCCCATGGCCGCCTGCCAAGAGGCACTTGCTGGAAGTCTGGGGAAATGCTGGAGCGCCGCGATGGCCGCTGGGCGCGCCTGCCGCATGCAGACCTGCAATGGCGGATGGGCTGGGGGAAAGAATGCGAAAGATTATGCGCCGGGTGCGCGGCGGCCGGGCGCAATTGCCGGTGGCGCTTGATTTCGGTCAATTGGTGGCTGGGTACTGCCTTCGGCGGTTTCGGCCAACAGGCGGCGGGCAGCCAGCCAGACGAGGATGCCTGCAGGAAGATCGTGGCCTATATTGCAGCGCCCATTGCCAGCGCCTCTTGCGGCCCTATCGGCTTGGCAAAAAAGTAGCCTTGGGCCAAATCCACGCCCAGGCTCGCCAGAGTGTTGAATTCCTCGGCTGTCTCCACACCCTCGGCAACCACCACGCTTCCTATCTCGTGCGCGAAGCTCGTGAGGCCCTTGGCCAGCGCACGGCGGCTGCGGTCGGTATCGACATCGTGCGTGATGCTCATGTCCAGCTTGATCATGTCTGGCTGCAGATGCAGGATGTGCCGCATGCTGGAGTAGCCGGCCCCCGCATCGTCGACTGCCAAGGTCGCGCCCCGGCGCCGCAGCGGCGCCAGTGCATCGGCCAAAGCCCTGTAGTCATCCACGGCGGCATGCTCCGTGATTTCCAGCGTCACGCGTGAGAGATCCCGGTCCGAACCCAGAAGCCTGGGCAACTGCCCCGACTGGATCAGTTGCGGCGAGCAGTTGACGGCGAGCAGCCAGTCGGTGGGCAGGCTGCCAAGTGCGCCAAGCGCTGTGTCGATCGCATGGCGCTCCAGCTCCAGCCCCAGCCCCACCTCATGCGCTGCCTTGAACCACTGGTCGGGCGGGCGACGTGGCTCCAGGTCAAAGCGTGACAGACATTCGAAACCATGCAGCTTGCCGGTCGCGATGGTGTATACGGGCTGAAATACGGGGCGCAGCGCATTGCCTTGCATTGCAAGTCGAATTTCGTGCGTCACTTTGTCTCTTGCATGCCGGACGGCAGAAGTCGCACTGAAATGGAGTCCCAATAAATCGGAGAATGCCCGCAGCAGTGACATATCGTGCGCATTCAGCGCAGGATTGGGCTGGTGGCTGAAGCAGCACAAGGTGCCGAACAATTGGTTGTCATCCAGGCGGATGGGAACGCTCAGGTGCGAGCCGATGGGAATGGTGTGCGTTTCCGGTATCTCCTGGGCAGCGGCCAACAGGGATGTGTCGGGAATCAACTCCGGCAATTCGCCATTGACCACTTTCTGGCAATAGCCCTCGCTCAATGGAATCTTCTGATGCTGGAAAATCACCCCGGCAGTGCTCTCGTCCACATGCTCCAGCACCCGATCCTCTTCCCGGAATCGGGCCACAAAGGCGACATCCATGCCGAGATGCCGACGAACGACAGACAGAACACGGTCGACTCCATCCAGTTCAATGGCAAAAGCGAAAATTCTGCTCAAAGGTGCGAATGTGGATTTACGAAGGGTCATTTCGTTGATCTGCTCTATCAGATGTGTACGCACACTAAATTCACACGCTGCCTGCGGGCTGGCTATCCTCGGCTCTGAGTGCGATGGTCAAGCGGTGCGATATGAATTGATAAAAGGAATGAATTATCATTAACCCGCTCCATTGACCGATGCGCGGCAAATCGTGGTTGCCGCGCGATAGAAAATCCCAATCGCACCTCCGGTTGCAACCTCAGTGGCAACCCCGTTTGCAACCCAAAGCAGTAGTGAGAAGAACAGACTTAAGTATGCGCGGTTGAAGTGCGCAGGTCGAGTCCGTCTGTTCGGATTGACAATAGTTATGAAAATCCAACACGGGCAGCTGAAAGGGCCCGGCACTCCCTGGAAAGCCCTTCAAGCCCTATGTCCCGGCTGTGGCTGTCTCAGGTGCTCCATCCGTCATTGCTTGCCCGTGTGACGAATGCGGGCCAGGTACTGGCGGGGAGTCAGTCCCAGAGTCTTGCGGAAAGCGACGCCCATGTGCGACTGATGGCTGAAGCCGCAATCGTGGGCGATACCCGCCAGGGAATGGGCGTCTGCCCGCATCATGGAGCGGGCCGCCTGTACGCGGGTTTCCACAAGAAAGGCATGCGGCGTCATGCCCAGCAGCTGGGAAAACTCGCGCAGAAACTGCAGCGGCGTGCGCTGGACCATCCGGGCCAGCTGGGCAATGCTCAACGGCTGCGCAAACTCGGCCGCCATGCGCTCCAGGACAGGGCGGTACACCGGGCGCAAGGCCTCGACGCGGGCGGTGGGCGCGTGGCATTGCCCGGCCATGAAGCACAGCGCAGCCTGCTCAATGGCCAGCGTGTCCGGTTCGGTGCTCAGCAGCAGCTGGCGCAGTTGGTGCGCCATCTGCAAGGCGCTGCGCTGCCCGGGCGTCACAACGCGCCGGGCCTTGGTTGCAGACGCGCCGTCGCTGAGCCATTGTTCCCAATGCGCCTGGGTGCAGCGAACCACCAGATACTCGCCGCCCGTAGCCGATTCGGAAAATACGTCGACGCCCGGCGGCGTGCATGCCACCGTCCCGGGCCAGGTATCGAAGTCGACGCGGCGATCGCTGGCAATGGCATGCACGCCCTGCTGGCGCTCCAGCGCGATGCCCAGCGAATGCAGGCGGGTCGGGTCATGGCTGCTGTAGGGCGTGCGGCCCAGCAGCTGCACCTCGAATCCCGGTGGTTCGTGATCTGTCATCGCTGTATTGCCTTGTATGGCCCTTGTCTCGCCTTGCGTTCCTGAACTGAAATTTCCTGATAGACGCGAAATCGGCCGCTGCCCAAACTGCGGGCATGAACTCAAACCACAAGGAAATTCACCGCGTCATCGGTCTCATCGGTGGCATGAGCTGGGAGTCCAGCGCCGAGTACTACCGGCTCATCAATCAGGGTGTGCGTGACAGGCTGGGCCCGCTGCGCTCCGCAAAACTGCTCATGTACAGCGTGGATTTTGGCCCCATCGAGCAGGCCCAGCATGAAGGCCGATGGGACGACGCCGCCGCCTTGCTGGAGGATGCCGCGCGGCGGCTGCAGCAGGGCGGGGCGGACGGCGTGCTGCTGTGCACCAACACCATGCACAAGCTGGCAGACCGCATTGCGGCAGCGGTGCGCATCCCTTTTCTTCACATTGCCGACCCGGTAGCCGACGCAGCCCGCACACGCGGCTACCGGAAGCTGGGGCTGCTGGGCACACGCTTCACCATGGAGCAGCCCTTCATGCGCGAGCGGCTGCAGCAGCAGGGTCTGGAGGTGCTGGTGCCGCAGGAGGCAGACCGCGCCGAGGTGCACCGCATCATCTACGAGGAACTGTGCACGGGCCGGATTCTTGAAGAGTCGCGGCGCACCTATCAGCGCATCATGGCGCAGCTGGCCGGGCAGGGTGCGCAGGCCATGGTGCTGGGCTGCACGGAAATCAGCCTGCTGGTGCAGCAGGAGCATTGCCCTGTGCCCGTGCTGGATACCACCGCCCTGCATGCGCAGGCGGCGGTGGACTTCGCTCTGGAGCCTTGAGCGGCCAGCGAGCCATGCCCGGGCCTGCTTTCAAAGGCGTGCACCCCCCGGGTTGCCGGGGCGCCTTGAGCCGTTGTGGCCACCTATCGGCACAACGCCTCACGCCTCGATGCGCGCCGAACCGCTAGACCACGGCGGCGCTGAACGACTCGGGCAGGCGCGCAAGCAGATGGGACAGCCGCTGAAGTCCCGCCTGCAGGCGTCCACGGTCCTTGATGCTGCCCAGGGAGATGCGGATGGCATTCACGGATTCGCCGCCGGTGGCAAAGGCCTGTGCCGGCGTGACGGCGATGCCCTCGCTGTCGGCGGCACGCGCAAGCTGCGAGGGGCTCCAGTAACTCGGCAGCTCCAGCCATACATGCAGGCCGTCTCCCGCTCCGCTGTACCGGCCGGCCAGCACATCCCTGGCCATCCGGTGGCGCAGGCGCGCCTCCTTGCGCACGCCTTCCATCAATTTTCCGGCCGAACCGTCGAGGATCCACTGCGTGGCCAGGGCGGCCGTCAGCGGCGTGGCCATCAGCGCAAACGATCTCAGCGCGACCAGGAAACGCTGGCGCTCGTGCGGGTCAGGCAGGAGCACGAAAGCCACCCGCAAACCGGGCGTCAGGCATTTGGAGAGGGTGGAGATGTAGTACACCTGCTCCGGGGCAAACCTGGCGATCGGCGGCGGCGGGGCATCGGCCAGCAGCCAGTAGGGATCGTCCTCGACGATGCGCACATGGCAGCGCTTTGCGATGCTGGCGATCTCTTGGCGCCGGTCCTCGGCGAGCGTGATGGCGGTCGGGTTCTGCAGTGTCGGGTTCAGGTAGACCAGCCCGGGCCTGTGCTGTCGGCATGCCTGCTCAAGCCGCTCGGGCATGATCCCCTGGCTGTCCGCTTGCACCGCAATGATGCGACGGCCGAACTGGGCCGCTGCGGCACGCAGGCCGGGATAGCTGGTGGGCTCGGTCAGGATCACATCGCCAGGCTCCGTCAGCGCAAGCACCAGGGCGGCAATCGCCGCCTGCGCGCCCGGGCAGACCACCAGCTGCCGGGCATCCACATCTCCGAACATGGGCTGCAGCCACTTGGCGCCCGCCTTGCGGTCGGAGTCGCTTCCCCCGCCCAGGTGGTAGGTCATCAGCAACTGGGCATCCGCACCCATCAGCACTTGCGACAGGCCCTGCTTCAACATGTCGTCCAGGTCCACGCCAGCCGGCGGTGGCGGGGTGTTCATGCTCAGGTCCAGCACGGCGTTCAGCTCCACCTTGGGCGCCGCGACATAGGTGCCTCTGGCGCCGCGTCCCTCCAGCAGCTGGCGGCGCCTGGCTTCGTCGTAGGCGCGCGTGACCGTCGTCAGGTCCACTTCCAGCTGGGCCGCCAGCCGGCGTTGTGGGGGCAGGCGGTCACCGGGCTTCAGCGATCCGTCTGCCACCGCTGCCTGCAAGGCATCGGCGATCTGCAGGAATCGGGGGCCGCCCTGCACGGCCAGTTGCGGCAACCATAGGGGCAATGGCTCATCTTGCATGGATTTAAGCGGCGACGTATGGGCTCATGTATGGAAATTGCTTTTGGGTAGTATGCGCCACAAGGTGTGGCAGCACCGTGCTTGCATGGCCGTCGCTGACGCTCTCGCCTCCCATGTCCGGGAGGGAGGCTCCCCACCATGGACAGTGCCAAGTCATTGGCTGGAAGCTCTCAAAATGATCGATTGGGTCCCCATAGTCTTCGTCACCTTCAAGGTGCTCGTGTTCGGCACGGCCATGTTCTTCGCCATCAAGTGGCATTACGACCAGGGCAAGAAGAAGGGGGCGAGCCGGCGTGAGCTGCTCATTGCCAGCGGCAAGATCGTTGCCGTCTTCACGCTGCTGCTGCTGTGCGTGCTGCTCTTCACCTTCGGCCTGGCCACCATGCTGGGCATGGACCTGAGCCTTTGATGGCAGGTGGCGCTGCCAGCGCCGGGCCTGTGCCCGCAGGCCGTGCCCAGCGCGGCAACCATCCCCCAGCTGCCTACTTCGGTGTGAGCCGATACAGACCGCCCTTGCGGTCGTCCTCGATCAGCCACAGCGCACCATCCGGCGCCTGCGCCACGTCGCGGACGCGAAAGCCTACCGTCCAGTGCTCGGCAGGCGTGGCGCTCGCACCGTTCACCTCGATCCGGTGCAGGGCGCGGGTCAGCAGGCCGGACGCAAACGCTGAGCCCTTCCACTGCGGAAACATCTCGCCGCTGTAGAACATCAGGCTGCCCGGCGCGAAGACAGGCGTCCAGTAGATCACGGGCTTGGTGAGGTCCGTTCGCGTATCCGGGCTGGCAATGGGCACGCCGTTGTAGTTCACCGCATAGGAGACCAGCGGCCAGCCATAGTTCTTGCCCGGCTCGATCAGGTTGAGCTCATCGCCGCCGCGCGGCCCATGCTCAAGCTCCCAAAGACGCCCATCCGGCGCGAACGCCAGGCCGTAGGGCGTGCGATGCCCCGTGGACCAGGTCTCGGACGGCGTCAGATTCGGACCGTCAAAGACAAACGTGCGCAACACCGGCGCGGTCTTGGCGGCCTCGGTGTCCTTGGGCGGATCGATCACCGGAACCGACGTTGCGCCGGTCTGCCCCTGCATCGGATTGCCGGGCGCGGGCTTGCCGTCCAAGGTCAGCCGCAGGATCTTGCCGGCCGGCTGATTCGGGTCCTGGGCAGGCGTGAAGCGCTGCCGGTCCCCTGCCGTGAGGAACAGAAACTTCTGGTCCGGCGAAAAAGCCACGGCGGCACCCACCTGCCCACCCTTGCCCTTGACGGGGTCGCGCCAGATCACTTTCAGGTCTTCCAGCGCAGCGGTGCCGGCACCGATCCTGAGCGTGGCGCGCGCGAGCGCCAGGCTCGACGTGCCGCGGATTTCTCCGGGCTCCGAATAGGTCAGGTAGATGGCCCCGTCGCTCGCATACGAAGGGGCCAGGTAGACACCGAGCAGGCCGTTCTGGTTTTCATGCAGCACGGGCGGCACGCCGGTGACTTCGAGCTTTTGCCCGTCCTGGGCCGCGAGAAACAGCTTGCCAACCTTCTCGGTGACCAGCATGCGCCCGTCCGGCAGGAAGGCGATGCGCCAGGGCAGATCGAATTGCGCGACCTTGCTGACCTTGAACGGAGGCGATGCAGTGGCAGGCAGGGTTCCCGCATTGATCTGCGCCAACACAGGGGTTGCAACCATGAGCAACCAGGGAATGAGTCCAGACTTCGGCAATCGCATGCTTTGCTCCGCAGTGGGGGACGGGACAGTATCCGCGCATCACCGCCGCACCGCAGAATGCACCGCCGAATTCCGGGCTATCTGCGCGGCAAGCCTGAAGTGGCGTCCAGCCGCGTTCAGGCTCGCTCACCCAGCGGATGCAGGCATGGCCGCCGGGTCCATCCACAGTGCCGCCCACATGTGTCCATCAGGATCGGCCAGATCGCGCGTGTACATGAAGCCGTGGTCCTCCATCGGATTCACGTCGGCCTGCCCGCCATGGGCCGCGGCGGCCTCGTTCATCGCATCCACGGCGGCGCGGCTCTCAAGGGCCAGGGACAGCATCAACCCGCAGGAGCCGGCCGGCGGCAGCGGGCGCTGGGTGAAGGTGCGCCACTTGGCATGCGTGACCAGCATGACCTGGATCGCCTCGCTCCAGACCATGGCGGAACCATCCTCACTGCTGAACTGCGGGTTCTGGCTGAAGCCCAGCGCCTTGTAGAAGGCGGTGGAGGCGCCGAGGTCGGTCACGGGGAGACTGATGAAGAGGGGCTTGGTCATGCTTGGCTCCGTGGGTTGGGCTGCAGTTCTGGTGGGTGCAGGACGGCTCGGTCAGGACATCCATCATGCAGCACCTGCACTCCGGATGCTGCCCCGTTAACTGGAAGAGCCATTGAGTTGCTGAAGCTCAAGTTGCCTGGCCGCACTGGCTTCAAGGTTTGCGCGCTCCGCATCCAAATACCGATAAATGCTTTTGAGGTCAGTGATTTTCTTTCTGATTTCCGCCATCTTCTTTTCAATCAGTCTTGCACCCCCGGCGCAATCTATTGACTTGTTTCTCTGAGCATTCAGAATTTCGCCTATTTCCCCAAGAGAAAATCCCATGCTTTGTGCCCGCTGGATAAAGTCCAGGTCTTGCAGGGTTTGCGGTGTGTAAACGCGATAGTTGTTGGTTCGCCGCAAGGGTGAAATAAGGCCGATTTTCTCGTAATAGCGCAAGGTATGGCGCGTGGCGCCGCTGCGGATCTCAAGTTCTCCGATATTCATGGAAAAATCGCTTGACTGTAGAGTTGAGTCGACAGTCTACACTTGGTTTTTTCATCGTGCCAAGGAGTAGAAAAATGAGCGTGGAGTGCTTTGTTACGGGAGGGACGGGCTTCATCGGCCAGCATTTGCTGTCGTACCTGAGCGCGAAAGGTCACACCATTCGGGTACTGATGCGTCGCCCGGAGCGCCTCGCTGAACTGCGCCAGCAGGTCGATGGTTTGGGTGGCGTTGCAGCCCGCGTCTTTGCCGTAGCCGGCGATCTGGAGCAAGAAAACCTTGGTCTGAGCCCTGCGGATAGAGAGGTCCTGCGGCAGGCCGAGGTCGTATTCCATCTGGGAGCCCACTTCGCCTGGGGCCTTTCGATGGAGCAGGCACGTGCAGTGAATGTGGAAGGGGCAAGGCGCGTGGCGCAGTTGGCGGCCGAGCAAGAGAGCCGGTTGGTGATGATTGGCGGCTACATGCTGAAAAACAATGAACATCTGCAACGCATCGGGATTGATCCCGGCCATCCGGAGCTGACGGATTGGCCTGCCATCTATCGCCAAGTCGGTGCTTACGAGGCGAGCAAACTGGAGGCGCATTTCGCGACCCTCGGCTTCATGAATGCCAAGGATGGAGAGATGACCGTTGTACACCCCGCCACGGTTTGCGGACATAGCCGCACGGGGCATATCGCGGATGGCCAGCCGCTGGTGGATCTGATACGCAATCTGGTGCAGGGAAAGCTGGCTGCAGTACCCGGTACTGCCGCGCACTGGTTGCCACTGGTCACTGTGGATTATCTGGTCGAGTTGGTGGCGGCTTGCGCCTTTGATCCTTCCATGGTGGGCCAGGAACTGCTGGCCCTCGATGCCCAGAGCCCTGGCTTGCAGGAACTTCTCACGCAGGTGGCACAACCTCTTGGGCTGAAGGCGCCCGGGCATCATATTCCGCTGCGATTGCTGAAATGGCTTCTGGGTATTCGTCCCATTGCGAGGTTTTTGAATACCAGCGCCGAGGCCCTGGATTTTATCCAGACAACCCGTTTTGACACGACGGAAGTGGAGCAATTTGCCCAAAGGCACGGAATCAAAAAGCCGGATATGCGCCAGTCGTTGAGGAATACTGCAATATATGTCAACTCATATTGCATTCCAAAAGGCAAGGCCCGCCGACTTGCCCCTCCATTGCGCAGAACATCATAATCACCGCTTTCAATGGTGCCCGGGTTGCCGCTGCGCACCAATATCAAGGAGCTCGTTTCAGTGAATCAACCAACCCATCCACGCATCGCGGTGCTGGGGCCCGGGGCAATCGGGACAACGGTTGCTGCTGCGCTGCATGAAGTCGGTCGCACGCCGTTGCTGTGCGGTCGTACGCCGCGCGACAGCCTGACGCTGCACGGCAGCGGTCTTCGCATCGTGGTTCCCGGCCCGGTCAGAACGGATCCGGCCCAGGTCGAAGGTCCGGCGGATCTCGTTTTTCTCGCGGTCAAGGCGACTCAAACTGCTGCGGTTGCGCATTGGCTGGCGGCGTTGAGCGGTCCGCAAACCGTCGTGTGTGTCCTGCAAAACGGGGTTGAGCAGGTGGAGAGTGTCACCCCGCTGTGCCCGCAGGGGCGAATCGTTCCCGCAGTCGTGTGGTTCCCTGCACAGGCGCAACCCGACGGGTCGGTGCTACTGCGCAGCGACGCCCGGATCAGCCTGCCTGACGAGGCCGCTGCCCTCGTGGTCGCGCAGGCACTGCAAGGCACCCGATGCTCGGTAGACCTGGTTTCGAATTTCAAATCCCTGGCGTGGCAAAAGCTGCTGCAGAACGCAGCGGCCGGGCTCATGGCACTCACGCATCGCCGCTCAGGCATGTTCGGCCGGCACGACATCTCTAAGCTCACTCTGGACTATTTGAGGGAGTGCCTGGCCGTGGCACGCGCCGAAGGTGCTGAACTGGGCGATGAGGTCCCGCAGGCGATCCTCGACAAGTTCCAGGCATTTCCGGCCGACCTGGGCACGTCCATACTGGCGGATCGCGAAGCAGGCCGGCCGCTCGAATGGGATATCCGCAACGGTGTCATCGCGCGCCGCGGCCGGGCGCGCGGAGTTCCGACACCGATTGGTGATGTCCTGGTGCCGCTTCTCGCCGCAGCGAGCGACGGCCCCGGCTGATCATTCGTGCCTTGACCACAAAGCCCGCGATCGCAAAAGCAAGGCTTCAGCCCATGAACCCCAGATCGATGGGATACGCCGAGCCGCCGAAGTTGCCGATGTGCGGCAGCACCCCCGCCAGCTCGGTATTGGCCACGCCGAACCAGCGCGCCAGGGTGGCGGCGTACTGGTCCACGGCGGTGCTGGGCAACAGGCGCCCCTGGCCGACATGCCACTGGTCTTCGCTGCCGCTGCCGTTGCCCACGCTGATGGGCGGTGGCGCGCCGTAGAAGGACGCGCCACGCACCGCGCCGCCCACGACGAAGTGGTGGCTGCCCCAGCCATGGTCAGAGCCGTCGCCGTTGGAAGTCAGCGTGCGGCCGAAGTCCGACGCGGTGAAGGCCGTGACCTTGTCGGCCACGCCGAGTTCGGCCGTGGCGTTGTAGAAGGCCGTCATGGCACTGCTCACCTTGTCGAGCAGCTGCGGCTGGTTGGCGATCAGGTTGTCGTGCAGGTCGAACCCGCCCAGCGAGACGAAGAACACCTGCCGGCGCGTGCCCAGCGCGTTGCGTCCTGCGATGAGCCGGGCCACCACCTTGAGCTGGTCGGCCAGCGGGTTGCTGGCAGGGAAGGCGGTGGACAGGCTGCCGCTGGAGAGGGCTGAAGAAATCTGCCCCTCGGCGCTGATGGAGCGCTGCGTGACGCGGGCGTACTCGGCCTCCATCGCGTGGCTGCCGGCCGTCTGCACCAGCTCGCTCAGCAGGCCGCGCACGGCGGTCGATCCATAGACGTTGGCGCCCTTGACGGCGTTGATGGGCACGGCGCCGCCCGGGCTGATCTGGTACTGCAGCGCCTGGTCGCCCGAGAGAAACACGGCGTTGCCCGTGGCCGAGATGCAGGTGAAGAGCGATGTGGCGTTGGACGACAGCGCCAGGTCGCCCAGGTTGCCTCCCCAGCCCACGGTGGAGCCTTCGGCGCCCTGCGACTGCCAGACCGACTGCTGGTCGTTGTGCGAGAAAAGCTTGGGCGGCAGCGGGTAGCTGCGCCGGTCGCCGGTGGCATATTGGGCCCGCGTGAGCGGCACCAGCAGCGGGCCGACGTTCAGCTGCACCGCCGCGCGGCCCGCGTTGAAGAGGCCGGCCAGGCCCGTCATGGACGGGTGCAGCGCGTACTGCATGCCACCGGCCAGCGCCGTGCGCGGCTGCAGCAGCGTATTGCCCAGCGCGGCGCGGGCCAGGGCAATGCCACCGGCCGTGCCATCGCTGTTGCCGCCGCGGATGGCGGAGTACTGCCCGTAGCGGGTGCTGTCGTAGGGCACGACGGTGTTGGCGTAGTCGCAGCCGCCGTAGAGGAAGACGCAGACCAGCGCCTTGTAGTCGTTCGCCTCGAAGGCGGCGGCCTCGCCCAGCGCGGCAAGGTTCAGGGCGAAGGGCAGGGCGGTGCCGGCGGCGGCCAGTTGCGTGCTGCGGCGCAGGAATGCGCGGCGCGTGTGGCGGGCGGGGTCGATGAAATTCATGGCGATATCGCTTTGCTTTGCAGACGTTCGGTCACTTCTGCACCAGATATTCGGGACTGGCCATCACCAGCAGCACGGCGGCTGCCACGCGGTTGAGCTGGGTGGCGGCGTTGCTGGTGGCCGTCACCGGCGTGGCATTGAGCGCTGCCACGATGCGCGCCTGTGTGGCGGCCGATACCTGCCCTGCCGACAGCAGCAGTGCCACCTTGCGCACCAGCGCGGCGGCGTCGGCCACCAGGGGCAGCAGGTTGGCGTAGCTGCAGGTGATGTCGAAGCCGTTGGCCGCGCTGCTGCCGCCCTGGGGCAAGTCTGGCGCGTTCACGTAGTAGCCGAAGCGGATCACGTTCTGCATGAAGTTCAGGTAGCCGCTCACGCTGGTTTCGGTGACGATCTGGAACTCCGGCGCCACCTGGCCCGTCGTGGCCAGGGGCGTGGAGGGCGGCACGTAGCCCGGGCGGAAGAAGTTGAACACCGAGCCCGAGCGCAGCGGGCTCTGGCCCAGGCGGGTGGCCGGGTCGCTCAGGTTGTCGATCTTCCAGGTGCCGCGTGCCGACCGCAGCCCGAAGGTGCGGCCCCATTGCACGAAGCGCACCATGGGCTCGCGCAGGCGGCCGTACTGGGGGCTGGCAAGCCCTGCCGCGCCGCGCGCCTCCGGGTCCAGCAGCACGGTGGCGATCACGGCGCGCAGGTCGCCCCGCGTGCCGCTGCCGTTGTCGGCGAAGGCGGCGGCCACGCGCCCCACATAGGCGGGGCTGGGGTTGCTGGTGACCAGGCGCTGGATCAGCTGGCGCCCGATGAAGGGCCCGACGTTGGGGTGGTTGAACAGCGTGTCCAGCGCCGCCTTCAGCGCCGCTGGCCCCGACGTGCCCGCAGCCACGGTGGTGCCCAGGAAAGTGGCGGCCAGCGTGGAATGGCGCGCGGCGTTGAAGGCCATGGGCAGCAGCGCCTGCTGCAGCCCCGTCACCGTGCTGCCGCTCAGGTTGGTGGGCTGGTTCTTGCTGGTGTCGTAGTCGTAGCCGGTGAAGACGCGCGCCAGATTGCTCACATCGGCTGCCGAATAGGTGTCGATGCGGTTGCCGCTGCCGTCGCGCTGCTCGGTGCCGTCGGGGTTCAGGCGGTAGAGGCCGATGGTGAACAGCTGCATCACCTCGCGGGCGTAGTTCTCGTCGGGCTGGCGGCCGCTGCGGGCGTCTTCCTTCTGGTTGCCGCGCGTGCTCAGGTAGATGCCCATGGCCGGGCTGAGCGTGACGGCCTCCAGCAGCGTGCGGAAATTGCCGAAGGCGTGCTGGTTCAGCAGATCCCAGTAGCCGGAGGCCAGGAAGATGCTCCAGGGCTGCTCCAGCCCGGTGGTGGAGACCACCATGATCTCCGACAGCGCCAATGCCACACGCTTGCGCACGGCGTCGCGCTCCGTGAAAAGCTGGCTCCAGAGCATGAAGTCGGAGGGGTACGAAACGTTGTCGTAGCGCGTGCCGGCCTCTGCCACGCCGTAGCCGCGCTGCATCAGCCAGGCCGTGCCCGTGGTGTCCACGGGCAGCGCGAACTGCTCGGCCAGCCAGGGGCCGTAGCCCTTGGCGCGCAGCGCTGCGATCTCCTCGTCGGTGGCCGAGAACTGCGCCTGCAGCAGGAAACGCGCGGCTTCTTCGTCGCTGGCAGGGGTGGCCGTGGTGCCCGTACCGGTACCGGTTCCGCCACCAGGGCCGGTGCCCGTGCCGCCGTTGCCTCCATTGCCGGTACCGGGTGCCGTATCGCCCCCGCCGCCTCCGCAGGCCACCAGCAGCGCGGCCGCCAGGGAGGAGGCCAGGGCGGGGGGGATCAAGGAACTCTTGGCTTCATGGCCGAGGTGGCCGGGCTCTGCGCAGGCAGGCAAGGAGTTCGCGGGCGCGCGGTCGGGCGGCTGCAGCGTGGAGGCTGCAGCCTGTGGTGTGGGGTGCATTGCGGGCTTTCAGGCGGCGGCCGGGGCGGGGTGACGGACTGCCCCGCTCCTCGGCACGTGGCGCAGAGTGTTCCAAGGATTTCGGATGTGAGCGGACACTTTTCAGTCCTAAAGCGTGTCAAGATGTTATGCGTTGCAGGGGCGGCATGCAGAAACACGGCGTTGGGCCAAGACGCATGGGTCTCGCCCGGGGGCCGTCGCCGGTTGACGCGTCTTTTGCCATCCATGGCTTCAACCCCCCCCCCCGCTGGCCGTCCTCTCGCACATGCTGGCAATGGCCCAGCATGCCTCCTGTTCTTTTTCAGTGACCAACCTGTGCGCTGCGGTCTTGAAATCGCCAACTTTAAAATGCCCCCATGACTCCTCCCTCGGCTTCCCCCAATTCCTTCGACAAACTTGCGCTTTCGCCGGCAACGCTCGCCAATCTTGAGCGGCTCGGCTACCTTGAAATGACGGCGATCCAGCTCGCCAGCCTGCCCCCTGCGCTTGAAGGCAAGGATGTGATCGCTCAGGCCAAGACCGGCAGCGGCAAGACTGCAGCCTTTGCACTGGCGCTGCTGGCGAAGCTGGATACGCGCAATTTCTCGGTGCAAGGCCTGGTGCTCTGCCCCACCCGCGAGCTGGCCGATCAGGTGACGACCGAGATTCGCCGCCTGGCGCGTGCGGAAGACAACGTCAAGGTGGTGACCCTGTCCGGCGGCGTTCCGCTGCGCGGCCAGAACGCGAGCCTGGAGAACGGCGCGCACGTGATCGTGGGCACGCCCGGCCGTGTGATCGATCACCTGGACCGGGGCAATCTGAACCTTGATTCGCTGAATACCTTGGTGCTTGATGAAGCGGATCGTATGCTCGACATGGGTTTCGTCGATGACATCGCCAAAGTCGCCAAGCAGTGCCCCCCGCAGCGCCAGACCTTGCTGTTCTCCGCCACCTACCCTGAAGGCATCGCCAAGCTGGCCGCGCGATTCATGCGTGACCCGGTCACGGTCAAGGTCGCCGCGCAGCACAGCGGCGAGCAGATCGAGCAGCGCTGGTACGAGGTGGACAAGGAAGAGCGCTTGCCCTCGGTGGCTCGCCTGCTGGAGCATTTCCGGCCCGAGAGCACGCTGGCCTTCTGCAATACCAAGGCGCGCTGCCGGGCCCTTGCCGAGCTGCTGCAGGCCCAGGGCTACAGCGCGCTGGAGCTGCACGGCGATCTGGAGCAGCGTGATCGTGACCAGGTGCTGGTGCGCTTCGTGAACGGCAGTTGTTCCGTGCTGGTCGCCACCGATGTGGCGGCTCGCGGGCTCGATGTGACCAATCTGGGCGCCGTCATCAACGTGGACATCACGCCCGACCCTGAAGTGCACGTGCACCGCATCGGCCGCACAGGCCGCGCCGGCCAGAAAGGTTTGGCCCTGAGTCTTGCGACGATGGACGAAATGGGCGCGGTCGGAAACATCGAACAGATGCAGGGCAGCCCATCCGTCTGGTACCCGCTGGACGAGCTGACACCGGCTCCCGGCGGCCGGCTCCTGCCATCCAAGGCCACCATCCACATCAATGCCAGCCGCAAGGACAAGATCCGCCCGGGCGACGTGCTGGGCGCTCTCACCGCAGACCTGGGCTACACCCGCGAGCAAGTGGGCAAGATCGACATCAACGAGTTCGCAACCTATGTGGCCGTGGACCGCAAGATTGCGCATGACGTGGTTGCCCGGCTCAATAGCGGGAAGATCAAGGGGCGAACGGTGAAGGCGCGCTTGCTCAAGGATTGAGGGGTTTCAGGCGCATCAGTCGGCGTGCGAATGTCTGCACTTGGCTGAACGCGCTCCGCCCCTTCAAGCAGTCCTGCCTAACCCGCAGGCCCCCTCATGACCTCCCGGGCCTGCACCGCCTCAACAGCCCCCTGCAGCGCCTCCCGCTGTGCAATCAGGAAGCTCAACAACGCTTCAGTCCCGACCGTGGTTTGCACGGCAGAAATCCCGCAGCCCAGGTCCACAAGCAGCGATATCTGCTGCATGCAGTCCTGAACCACTTGCAGCTCTTCCTCGGCAATCGGGTAGTACATGCCTGTCCCTTTCAGCGATGAGTCAGCACGGCCTGCTGGTGTCTTGAGACAGGAATGAGAACTGGCGCGCCAGCATGCGCTGTGCGGGGGAGGGTGGTGTCGGTCAATGGCGGCTCCTGTGTATGGATGTTTCGCATGGCTGCATTGAAATGAAGCCATGTCCAGCGCAGCACTGGGAAAACTGAAAGCCGCACACCATCAAGAGGGGGCGGCTGCTGCGCCTGTGTCCGGGCCGCCAAGCCCGCGTCCGCTGAGGGACGGCGAAATGTTATCGCAAATACGTTGCCTACCCGGCCGGCAGCCCCCCCAATCCCAGCCCGTCCGGCCGATTTTTCCGAAGCCGGGGACAATACCGGGTTCGCGGGTTTTTCCGGCTTGACTTGGGTCAAGGTCGGAAACGCCCGCGCAAAGACGCTGCCCAGGTGCTGAGCCGGACGCAGAAAACCCAAGATCGGACGGCAGCAGGACTGCCGAGATGGCGCAGGTGCATGTGATGGAGAGGGATTGGTGGACAAAGGCCTGGTGCGGGGGCAGAGGCCGGCCCGTGAAGCGTGATGCTCGCCTGGTGGCCTGGTTGCTGGCGGTGGTGTTCGTGTCGGTTTCTGCGGCCACGGTCTGGCAATTGGTGGCGGCGCGCCAGCGCACGCTGGCCGAGGTCGATACCAGCAACCGAAACCTGGCCCAGACACTGAACACCTATGCCGAGGGCGTGATCACCCAAAGCTCCATGCTGCTGCTGGGCATTGCCGAGCGGCTGGAGGTGGATGGCACCAGCCCCGTGCTCCTGGAGCGGGTGCTGTATCTGGTCAACCGGCAGGAGCATCTGCTGAACCAGCTCAACGAGCTGCTGATCGTGGATGCGCAGGGCCATTGGCTGATGTCGTCCAAGGGGGCATTCCCCGAAGGATCGGAAAGCTCCGGCCGGGACTACTTCACGCACCACCGTGACGACGCATCGTCAGGCATCTACATCGGGCCGCCGATCCGCAGCCGCTCCACGGGCGAATGGGTGATCACCATCAGCCGGCGCTATACGGACGCCGAGGGCCAGTTTGCAGGCGCGGTGGTGGTGGCGCTGGGTGTGGAGAATTTCCTGCGGCTGTTCGGCAAGATCGATATCGGCGAGAAGGGGGCCATTGCACTGAGCACGCCGGGCGGGCAGTTGCTGGTGCGCCACCCGTTCCGCGAGCAGGACCTGGGACGGGACTTCTCGCAGTCGCCCAATTTCCTGCGCCACTACGTGGGGGCGATGTCGGGCACGGCGTCGTTCCGCTCGGCCCTGGATGGCACGGAAAGAATCTATGCCTTCCTGCGCAGCGAGCGCTATCCGCTGGTGACCACGGTGGCCCTGGGCCGCGATGAGGCGTTGAGCTCCTGGCGGCGCCAGGCGCTGCTGACGCTGGCCGTGGTGCTGGGCCTGTTTCTGGCGATTGCGTTGATCGGCTGGCGCCTGACGGCGGCGATGCGGCTGCGTTCGCGCGCCGAATGCTCCCTGGTCAGCGCGCGCGAGGAATTGCTGGATGCCAATCGCCGGCTGGAAGTGCTGGCCGCCCAGGACCAGTTGACGGGCCTGGCCAACCGCCGCCGCTTTGACGAGGTGCTGGAGCGCGAGGCCCGTCGCGCTGCGCGCGAGGGCACGCCGCTGTCGCTGCTGCTGATCGACCTGGACTACTTCAAGGGCTACAACGATGCCTACGGCCATGTGGCGGGCGATGCCTGCCTGCAGGCCGTGTGCAGCGCGCTGGCCCAGGCGGTGCAGCGGCCCGGCGACATGGCAGCGCGCTATGGCGGGGAGGAGCTGGCCGTGGTGCTGCCCAATACCGACAAGGCCGGCGCGCAGCAGGTGGCCGAGCGGCTGCGCGCGCGCATCGAGGGCCTGGCCCTGGAGCACCGCATCAGCCGCTTTGGCCATGTGACGGCCAGCATTGGCGTGGCCACGACGCAGGGCGATGAGGCTGGCGCGACCCAAGGCGCGACACAAAGCGCGACACAAGGCACTACCCCCGGCTCCACCCAAGGTGCCGCCGTGGCGCTGGTGGAAGCGGCCGACCGTGCGCTGTACCGCGCCAAGGCCGCAGGGCGCAACTGCGTTCAGGGCTGAACGGGGTTGGGTCTGCGCGCGCTCAGTCCGTGGGCGAGCGGTGGGCCACCACCTGCTGCTTGAGGTCGCCCAGCGCCTGGTACAGGGCGTTGCGGCTGGCCTGCGGCATGTCGCCGAACATGCCCATGACCCAGGACTCATGCGCCTTGGCCATGCGCGCAAAGGTCTTGCGGCCCAGCGGGGTGAGGTGCAGCACGGAGCTGCGCCGGTCGGACTCCACCTTGGTGCGCACCACCAGGCCTTCTTTCTCCAACTGGTCGGTGATGCCGGTGATGTTGCCGTTGGTCACCATCATGTGGCGCGACAGCTCGCCCATCTTCATGCCCTCGGGCGCGCGCTGCAGCTGGGCCATGAGGTCGAAGCGGGGCAGGGTGGTGTCGAATTCGCTGCGCAGGCGGTTGCGGATCTCGCCTTCGATGAGGTTGCAGCAGGTGAGCATGCGCAGCCACAGGCGCAGCGCATGGTGGTCGTCGGGCGCGGCGCGCGACTCCAGGTCGGGAGCGTGGGTCATGGCTGGTTCTGCGGTGTGGGGGCGCTCAAGCCCATCTGCGCGAGGATGGCGCGCGTCAGCGGGCTGGCCGGGTCGTTCAGGGTGAGCACGATGTCGAAATGGTTGGTGCCGGGCATGGCCACGTACTGGCCTGACGATGGACCGGGGCCACAGCGCTGGTTCCAGGCGGCCAGGTAGTCGTCGCTCTGGCGCTTGAATTCATCGGTCTCGCTCTCGCCGTAGCTGACGATGAGCGGGCAGGCCGCGCCGTGCGGCAGGAGAGCGGGGCTGTTGCGAATGGCGTCCTGCTCGCTCAGGCGCATCCATTCGTTGATGTGGGTGTGCACCAGCGGGCGCAGGTCGAACAGGCCCGACAGCGGTGCGGCGCCGCGCACCACGTCTTCGGGCACGCCGTAGTCCGCATGCCAGCCACCGGCCAGCAGCATGCCCGCCAGGTGGCCGCCGGCGGAGCTGCCGCAGACATGGATGCGGCCCGGGTCGCCGCCGTAGCGGGCGATGTGGGCATGCACCCAGGCCAGGGCGCGGCGTGTCTGGTCCACGATGCGGTCCAGCGTGACGGCGGGCGCCAGCGAGTAGTTCAGGGCCACCACCACGGCGCCGGCGCGCGTGAAGGTGGGCGCCAGGCTGCTGGAGTCGTCCTTGGACAGCAGCCGCCAGTAGCCGCCGTGGATGAAGAAGAGAACAGGGGCGCCTGCCGCCCCGGTTGCTGCCGGGAAAATGTCCAGCAGCTCGTCGGCATGATCGCCATAGGCCACGTTCAGCGCGCAGGGCAGGCTCTGGCGCGCGGCCCGGCTGTCGTCGGCATAGGCCTTGATGATGGGGGTGATGTCGGGTACCGTC
Organism: Delftia sp. BGA-UO-ETr-SB1; assembly: GCF_059567865.1. NCBI lineage: Bacteria > Pseudomonadati > Pseudomonadota > Betaproteobacteria > Burkholderiales > Comamonadaceae > Delftia > Delftia sp. BGA-UO-ETr-SB1. The sequence goes on from NZ_JCAQOW010000006.1 coordinate 2,461,055, forward strand.
GCGCGGGCGTTGTACTGGACATCGAGTCCGGCGCGGTCGTAGTGACGGTAGAGTGCTGGCATTGGAACGGAGATGGCGCGAAATGGTTTGTATGGCAGGTATTGGTACAAGTCCCAGACTTGTTCTGCAAAATACTTTAAACCTAAACTAAGACCTGCGCCAACCGTTCCAGCCCTTACAGAGTTTCCCGTCCAGCGTGACGGAAGACTGCCTCACCACCGATTGCCATCCGCGCGGCCCGCGCAAGGAGCACAGCAGCATGCGTTTCCTCACCCCCTTCCTGGCCGCAGCGGCCCTGGCCCCTGCCTTTGTTCCCGCGCTCGCGCAGGCGGACACCATCAAGGTCGGTATCGCCAACGATATTTCCGGGCCGTTTGCCGCGCTGGGCGCCGAGGCGCGTGATGGCTTCAACCTCGCCATCAAGCAGCTGGGCGGCAAGCTGGGCGGCCAGCCGGCCGAGTTCCTGCAGACCGACATGGGCGGCAACCCCGACCAGGCGCGCCAGCTGGTCACGCGCTACATACAGCGCGACAAGGTGGATTTCTTCACCGGCCCCATTGGCTCCAACGTGGCCCTGGCCGTGGGCCCGGCGCTGTTCGGCGCCAAGGTGCCCTACCTGTCCAACAACCCCGGCCCCAGCCAGTTCGCGGGCGCGCAGTGCAATGCGTTCTGGTTCGGCACGTCCTACCAGAACGATGCCTTCCACGAGGCAGCCGGCAAGCTGGCGGCCGACCGTGGCTTCAAGAAGATGTTCATCATGGCGCCCGACTATCCGGCGGGCAAGGATGCGCTGGTCGGCTTCAAGCGCGGCTACAAGACCGCGCCCGGCGAGGAGGTCTACACCAAGCTGGGCCAGATCGACTACGCGGCCGAGCTGGCCCAGATCCGCGCGGCCAAGCCCGATGCGGTCTACATCTTCCTGCCGGGCGGCATGGGCATCAACTTCGTCAAGCAGTTCGTGTCCACGGGGCTGTCGCAAAGCGTCAAGCTGATCGGCCCGGGCTTCTCGGCCGACGAGGACGTGATCCAGGCCGTGGGCGAGCCCATGCTGGGCATGGTCAACACCGCGCAGTGGGCGCATGACCTGGACGTGCCGCAGAACAAGGCCTTCGTCGAGGCCTTCCGCAAGGAGTACAAGGGCCGCAACCCCTCGGTCTACGCGGCCCAGGCGTATGACGTGATCATGGCCATGGATGCGGCGGTCAAGCAATCCGGCGGCAAGGCCTCGGACCGCCAGGCCATTGTCAAGGCGCTGGAGAAGGCCGACTACGCCTCGGTGCGCGGCCCCTTCACGTACGGCAAGAACCACTATCCCATCCAGGCCTACTACCAGCGCGTGATAGAGAAGGACGGCAGCGGCCGCATCACCAACAAGCTGGTGGGCAAGGTGTTCGACAAGTACCAGGACGTCTACGTCAACGACTGCAAGATGTGACCCCGCCGCCGCGCCCCCGTCGGGCGCGGCGTGCCTTGATCTTGATTTTCAAAGCCGGATGATTTGTTGACCGCGCGCGGGCCACTGCGCCTGCGGCAGGGGGCGTGTGGATGACGTGGACGCTGCTCTTGGAGCAATTGCTGAATGGCCTGCAGTTCGGGCTGATGCTGTTTCTGATCGCGGCCGGGCTGACCCTGGTGTTCGGCATCATGGACATCATGAACCTGGCCCATGGCTCGCTGTACATGGCGGGCGCCTATGTGGCGGCCGAGACCATGCAGCGCACGGGCTCGTTCACCGCGGCCGTGCTGGTGGCGGCCGTGGCCACGGGCGTGGCGGGTGTGGTGCTGGAGCTGGTGCTGATACGGCGCCTTGCCGTGCGCGACCATCTGGCCCAGGTGCTGGGCAGCTATGCCGTCATCCTCATTGCCAATGACCTGGTCAAGATGGTCTGGGGCCCGGCTCCGGTATTGCTCAACATGCCGGCCGCGCTGTCCGGGCCCGTGCAGTTGCTGCCCGATCTCATGTACCCGGCCTACCGGCTGATGATCATCGTCTTCGGCCTGGCCGCCGCGCTGGGCCTGTACTGGTTCGTGACGCGCACGCGCGCCGGCGTGCTGGTGCGGGCAGGCGCCTCCAAACGCCAGATGGCCACGTTGATGGGCGTGCGCGTGCCGCTGCTGTTCCTGGGCGTGTTCACGCTGGGTGCCATGCTTGCGGCGGTGGCGGGGGCGCTGCTGGGGCCCATCACTTCGGTGCAGGTCGGAATGGGGGAAGAAATCCTCATCCTGGTGCTGGTGTGCATCGTCATCGGCGGCATAGGCTCCATACGTGGCGCCCTGGTTGGCGCCTTGCTGGTGGGCATGGTGGACACGGCGGGGCGGGCCTTCCTGCCCATGCTGCTGCGCCAGGTGTTCTCCCCGGCCGTGGCATCCAGCGTGGGGCCCACGCTGGCGGCGATTTCCATCTACGTGCTGATGGCGGTGGTGCTGGTGTACCGGCCTTCCGGCCTTTTCCCCGCGCGAGGCTGAGCATGGAACACAGCACATTGCAAGGCAGGTTCCAGGCCCGGTTCTTCTGGACCGTGCTCGCGCTGCTGGCGCTGGCGGTGTTCCCGCTGGTGGCTCCGGCGCTGGGGCTGGACTTCTACATCTCCTTCGTGCGCCGCGTACTGATCTACGCGCTGGCCGCCACCAGCCTGAACCTCATCCTGGGCTATGGCGGCATGGTGGCGCTGGGGCATGCGGCCTTCTTCGGTGCGGGGGCCTATGCGGTGGGCATCCTGGCGATGAACGGCGTGACCTCGGCCCTCGTGGCCTGGCCGGCCGCCGCGCTGCTGGCCGGGCTGCTGGCCGCCGCCACGGGCGCCGTGTCGCTGCGCACGCGCGGCGTGTACTTCATCATGATCACGCTGGCCTTTGCGCAGATGCTGTTCTACATCTTCATCTCGCTGCGCCAGTACGGCGGCGAGGACGGGCTCAACCTGCCCGGCCATTCCGTGCTGCCCGGGCTGGACCTGGGCCACGATGTCTCCTTCTATTACGTGGTGCTGGCGCTGTTCGCGGTGCTGATGGCGGTGTTTGGGCGGCTGGTGGATTCGCGCTTCGGCAAGGCGCTGCAGGGCGTGCGCGAGAACGAGTCGCGCATGGAGTCGCTGGGCTACCCGGTCTATCGCATCAAGCTGGCAGCCTTTGTGCTCAGCGGCGCCGTGGCCGGGCTGGCGGGCGCGCTGCTGGCCAACCACAACCTGTTCATCTCCCCCAGCCTCATGCACTGGACCCAGTCGGCCAACCTGCTGATCATGGTGCTGGTGGGGGGCGTGGGCCTGCGCTGGGGCGGCGTGGCCGGCGCCGTCGTCATGCTGACGCTGGAGGAAGTGCTGCGCATGTGGACCGAGTACTGGCACCTGCCGCTGGGCCTGCTGCTGCTGTGCGTGGTGTTCGGTGCGCCGCGCGGCCTGATGGGCCTGTGGCCCGCACGCGGGAGGCAGGCATGAGCGGCGCGGCCACACCTATCTCCATTCCCACTCCAGCCCTGGAGGCCAAGGGCCTGGTGCGCCGCTTTGGCGCGCTGCTGGCTACCGACCATGTCTCGTTGTCGCTGGCGCCTGGCGAGATCCATGCGCTGATCGGCCCCAATGGCGCGGGCAAGTCCACGCTCATCCATCTGCTGTCCGGCACGCTGGCGGCCGATGCGGGCGAACTGGTGCTGGCGGGGCGCGACGTGAGCGCGCTCAACGCCCACCAGCGCGTGGCGGCGGGGCTGTCGCGGTCGTTCCAGATCACCAACATCTTCAAGCAGTCCAGCGTGCTGGACAACCTGGTGCTGGCCGTGCAGGCGCATGCGGGCAGCAGCTTCAGCTTCTGGCGCCCGCGCGCGGCCGAGACCGCGCTCTATGAGCAGGCCCGCGAGCTGGCGCGCGAATGCGCCATTGACGCCAGCCTGCTGCAGCGCCCCGCAGGCACGCTGCCGCATGGCGAGCAGCGCAAGCTGGAGTTCGCGCTGGCCCTGGCTGCGCGCCCCGGCGTGCTGCTGCTGGACGAGCCCATGGCCGGCATGGGCCCCGATGAAACACTGCGCCTGACTGAGCTGATCGAGTCCCTGCGCGGCCGCGCCGCCATGCTGCTGGTGGAGCACGACATGCAGGCCGTGTTCCGCCTGGCCGACCGCATCTCCGTGCTGGTCTACGGGCGCATCATCGCCACCGGCACGCCCGAAGAGATACGTGGCAACGCCGACGTGCGCCAGGCCTACCTGGGAGACGAAGAAGTGAAGGAGGGCGCGTGATGCTCGAAATGCAGGCCGTGCAAAGCGGCTACGGACCCAGCCAGGTGCTGTTCGGCGTGGACCTCCGCATCGAGGCAGGCCAGGTCGTCACCCTGCTGGGCCGCAACGGCATGGGCAAGACCACGCTGCTTCGCACGCTGCTGGGCCAACTTCCGCTGCGCGCCGGCCGCATGGTGTTTGCCGGGCAGGACATTGCCGGCTGGGCCACCGACCGCATCGCCCGCGCCGGCGTGGCCATCGTGCCCGAAGGCCGCCAGTGCTTTCCCAATCTCACGGTACGCGAGCACCTGACGGCCTTTGTGGCCCAGCGCAATTCGGGCAGCCCCGGCGCGGCAGAGCCCTGGACGCCCGAGCGCGTGTTCGCGCTGTTCCCCCGCCTGCGCGAGCGCGCCTCCAACATGGGCAACCAGCTGTCAGGCGGCGAGCAGCAAATGCTGGCCATAGGCCGCGCCCTGGTCACCAACCCGCGCCTGTTGATCCTGGACGAAGCCACCGAGGGCCTGGCCCCCCGCATCCGCGAAGAGATCTGGTCCTGCCTGGCCCAGCTGCGCGCCGCCGGCCAGACCATCCTGGTCATCGACAAATACGTGGAGCGCCTGCTGGGCCTGGCCGACCGCCACCTCATCCTGGAGCGCGGCAAGGTCGTGTGGAGCGGAGACTCGGCCGCGCTGGATGGGGACAGAGCGCTGTGGGAACGGTATTTGGGAGTGTGAGCACGCGCAATGCATTCGCAGTTCAAGGCGAAATTCAAGGCGCGATGGAGGGTTGAATGGTATTGAAGATCAATGGGTGGCATGCCATTCAAATACATGCCTGTATCCAAGATAGGCAATTGCTTACATTTACAGGATGTATCCGGCCCTGCATTTGATTGCCCTATGGCCATCGGCTTGTCTATGATCCCCGCTCACCAAGAGCAGGGAGGCCGCCCGCAGGGCGGCGCGCACTATGACACGCCGAGTCACCATACATACGCCATTGGGCGAGCAGCTGCATTTCCGTGAATTGCGCGGCCAGGAAGACATCAGCCAGCTCTTCAGCCTCGATGTGGAAATGCTCAGCGAAAGCGAAAGCATCGATCCCAAGGCCCTATTGGGCAAAAACGCCACCATAGAGATAGAAACCCAGGGCGGCGGCAGGCGCTTCATCGACGGCATCGTCACCCGCTTTGGCATGCAGGGCCAGGACCACCGCCACTACGCCTACAAGGCCCGCCTGAGCCCCTGGCTGTGGCTGGCCACGCGCAAGAGCGACTTTCGCATCTTCCAGAACCAGACCGTGCCCGACATCATCGAGCAGGTATTGGGCGCCTATGGCCATCCCCTGCAAAAGAAACTCACGCGCGCCTATCGCAGCTGGGACTACTGCGTTCAATACAACGAAAGCGATTGCGACTTTGTCTCGCGATTGATGGAGCACGAAGGCATTTACTACTTCTTCGAGCATGCCTCGGGCCAGCACACCCTGGTGCTGTGCGACGACATCATTGCCTCGCACAGCGTATTGCCCGGGGGCGCATCCATTCCCTTTTATCCCCCGGAAAAAGCCGCTGCAGGCGATCAGGAAAACATCCACGCCTGGCAGCTGGAGCAGGAAATCAAATCGGGCCGCCATTACAGCGACGACTACGACTTCAAGAAACCCCGGGCCGACCTCACCCACCTGCGGCGCGACCCACCGGGCCACGCCCATGACGGCCACGAAATCTACGAATGGCCGGGCGGCTACACCCAGTTGAGCGACGGCGAGGACTACATCCGCGTGCGCCTGAAGGAAAGCCTCACGGGCCAAAGCCGGGTGCGGGGCCAGTCCTGCCACCGGGCGCTGGCCACGGGCTACACCTTCAGCCTCTACAACTACCCGCGCGGCGACCAGAACCAGCAGTACCTGATCACGGGCCTGAGCTACCACTTGAAGGAGAACCCCCGCGTCAGTGCCGTGGCGCCGGGCGCCAAGGGCAGCGCCGCGGAAGACGGCTCCTTCCAGCGCTACGAGTTGCAGGCCCAGCCCACGAGTCTTGCCTACACGCCCGCACGCACCACGCCCAAGCCCCGCACCACGGGCCCGCAGACCGCCGTCGTCGTGGGCCCGGCCGGAGAAGAAATCTGGACCGACGAATACGGCCGCATCAAGGTGCAGTTCCACTGGGACCGGCTGGGCGCCATGAACGAGAACTCCAGCTGCTGGATCCGCGTGGCCACGAACTGGGCAGGCCCGGGGTTCGGGGCCATCTCCATTCCGCGCATAGGGCATGAGGTGGTGGTGGACTTCCTCAACGGCGACCCTGACTACCCGCTGGTCACGGGCTGCGTCTACAACGCGGCCAACATGCCGCCCTGGGCGCTGCCGGCCAACGCCACGCAATCGGGCATCAAGACAAGATCGAGCAAGGGCGGTGCCGCAGGCGCGGGCATGAAGAACGGCCCGGGTGACGCCAACGCCATCCGCTTCGAGGACAAGGCCGGTCAAGAACAGCTGTGGCTGCACGCGCAAAAGGACCAGCTCACCGAGGTCGAAAACGACGAGGACAAATGGGTCGGCAACGACCGGCGCAAGACCGTGGACCGGGACGAGACCAACGTCATCCACCGCGACCGCACCGAGACCGTGGACCGCGACGAGACCATCACCGTGCACAACAACCGCACGGAGCGGGTGGACCACAACGAGAAGATCAGCATCGGCGACAACCGAAATGAAGACGTTGGCATCGACGAGAACATCTCCATCGGCAAGAACCGCAGCAAGACCGTTGGCAAGACCGAGACCGACAAGATAGGCCAGAACTGGCACGTCACGGTGGGCCTGCTCAAGACCCAGACCATAGGCATGGCCTACATGCAGAACGTGGGTGTGATGAAGATGATGAACATCGGCGTCAACTACATGGAGAACATCGGTGTGGCCATGCAGACCACGGTCGGCATGAGCCAGAACCTCACCGTGGGGCAGGAGCGCCAGGTCAAGGTCGGCAGCAAGCAAAGCACGGAAGTGGGCTCGCAGTACTCGCTGACCGTGGGCGGTGGTGGCGGGGGTGGTGGCGCGGGAGGCGGAGCCGGTGGCGGCATGGCCATGAACATCACGGCGCCCGGTGGCGGTGGCGGTGGTGACAGCGGCAGCGGTGGAGGCGGCAAGGCCTCCCAGCTCACCATGGATGGGCAAAGCATTGAGCTCAACGCCGCCAAGATCCGGCTCGAAGCCCAGCAGGAAATCCTGCTGACCTGCGGCAAAAGCACCATCCGCATCACGCCCGGCGACATCCAGATCCTCTCGCCCACGGACCGGCTCAACTGCTGAAGGCAGACAGCCCGTACCGCGTTCCCCGTATCCGCATTCCCGTTCTCCCCCATCTCTCCAGGAGCAGCCTCGCATGAGTGGCCAACCCGCAGCCCGTATCACCGACAGCGTCGTCAAGGGCAAGATCGTTACCGGCTCGCTCACCGTGCTCATCGGCAGCCAGGGGGGCCTGGCCTGCTCCGTCTGCCCGGGCGGCATCACCGTCAGCTCCCCCGTCAACCCCCAGTTGGGCGCCAAGGTCCTGCTGGGCTCAGAAGACCTGGACTTCGCCCTGCCCTCGGCGGCGCTGCCCGTGGCCTGGCAGCGCCAGTACAGCAGCTACGTCAACCCCGAGCACGGCGCTGCCTGCGGCCTGCTGGGCCATGGCTGGCACCTGCTGCAGGAACTCAGCATCCGCCTGCAGGACGAGTCCACCTTGCTGCTGGATGCCAGCGGCCGCGTCATCACCTTCGACCAGCCCCTGGCGCCGGGCGGCCAGCTGCACAGTGCCAGCGAAGACATCTGGCTGCTGCGCGGCGGCAGCACGGAGCCGGACGGAGGTACTGCGCCCTGGGCCGCCAATCCTCGGTGGTCGCATGTGGAACAGGCACTGGTGCGCAACCCGCAAGCCATCCTCG